>CAYLPY010000030.1:0-1179 GCA_964385795.1 uncultured Muribaculaceae bacterium | reverse complement strand
TGTGCGGCAAGGCGGAGATATTCGTCGATCTTTGGGTTCATGTGAGCCTCCTTTCAATCTCAGAGCAAAGAAAAAAGCAAGCGACCGTTTTGGTCACTTGCTTAGGATTCCATATAAAGTTAGTTCAGTGCATTGCGGCTGTTTTTTCAGCCATTTCCAGCAAATCATCAAAGGTCTGCTGTTCTTCGGGCTTTTCAATCAGCTTTGCCAAAAGCACACGGAAGATATCGGTGCTGTCATGCCCGGTCGCTGCGGCAATCTGGTCAATGAGGTCATGCAGCTTTTTGACAGCAACATCGGAAGGCTTGGATTTTGCAAGAAGACCGGTCAGATAGCTGATAAACGGGTAGGTAGAATCATCATTGATGATTTCGTTGGTCTCGTTCACAATCCTCTGGTTATCTTCAGGTGACCTCTCACCTTTTTTATCCCAGAGGTCACGAGAAGATATACGACCTTTCAAAAAGGTGGCAAAAAGCAGGCGGTCGATGGGAGATAGACTTTCGTTATCCATTGGCTTTCCTCGCTTTCTGTTTTTGAATCTGAAACGATAAAGTAGCCTTAGTATAGCATGAATCCAACGGTGCTATCAAGTCCGCACTTTTAAGAGCTTGAAAATATTTTTTCGATGTACGCCGCCCGCAGGCGGCAAAATTCAGTTCGGAGGGAATTCTACCTCGGCAAACTGCGCATCGGTCATAAGTTTCAGCTTTTCGATGACACCCTCGGACAGTTCCCGCAGGGCGGTTTCGTCCGGCATCAGGTAGCACTGCATGAGCCGCAGTTCCTGCATCAGCCCTATCCGTGAGCCAGTGTTGTAGAGCATCATCAGCATCAGTTCTTCATGGTCAAAGTTCATGGGCATCCCTCGCTTTCTTACATCCAAAAGGGTTGCATTCCGGGGCATCACACTTTTCTTTTGCGCCAGCCAGTTCTGCCAGTTTTTCCAGCGTTGAGGGGCGGTTAGACAGTCCCCGTTCTTCGGCTTCGGCAACCTTGTCCATGATGAGGTCATAGTCCTTCAGCACACGCCGCCCCTTTTCCATGTGGTGTGCGGTCAAAATTTCCTCGCGCACTTCCTGAATCGTCAGCTCCGGCTCGTCAAGCTGCCCGCCATCCATTACGGAAAAGTCGCTGTGATAGAGGGTATAATCCCAGCCATCTTCACAACTCTGGATG
>CAYLPY010000029.1:0-1203 GCA_964385795.1 uncultured Muribaculaceae bacterium | reverse complement strand
GCCCTCTGTATCTTCAATGCTGTATTTTATCCGTATCGTTGTATCAGGAAATGCATATCTTTCAATTACCAGATTATCTTTATCGGGCAGAAAGATTTTTTCAAGACTTGTGCATCCATAAAAAGCATACTCTTCAATTAGAGTAACGCCAAAGGGAATCTTTACGCTTGTAAGGCTTGTGCATTCATCAAAGGCACGCTCTCCGACAGAGATAACGCTGTCAGGAATCGTTATGCTTGTAATGTCTGTACATCCGTAAAAAGCCGCCATTCCAATCGCGGTAACGGTATTTTCATCAATTTTCTTCGGGATTTCAACCGCAGTATCGGTGCCGACATACTCTATGATTGTTGCCTCGCCGATTTGAGAAATACTATACTTAAAACCGTCATATACCAAATCTGTAAGGTAAAACACAATAGTACATTCTTTCTGAATATTATAATCAGCCAATGTTCTCCCGTCTTCCAAAACTTCCCCGTCATACATTAAAATCTGAGCCGCTTTGGGATAGCCGGTTTTATCTTTGATTTTTTCCTTAACATTATCAATGCTGTCGCCGCTTTCTACCTCAAGCGTCAATGTGTCCCCACTGCTTACATCCAATGCCACATAGATACTCATAGCGTTTGCGGTGATAGGCAGAAACATAAACATCATACATATCGCAAGTATTACGGATATAAATCTTTTTTTCACGGAATCTGCCTCCTTAATAGATCATATGAGGGTTATATTTCATTATGAATAGTTCAAGGGCTTCTTTGAGCACTTCTATCTGGGATTTCAGATAGAATTCATCCTCAAACAATGCAAAGTGCACACACGCTCTTATCAGGATGAAAATCAGCGGCGTCAGCTTATCATAGGGAATCCCCAGCTTTGGCTCCAAGCTCTTTGCGTATTCCGTATACCGCTTATCTACGCCCTCAAAGAATTTCTTACCGTATTCTCTGTATTTCGGGTGGGTATAGACCTGATACATAAGCCTATATTTCTTGCCGTGCTCTTTCGCCGTCCAATAGGGGATCTCGTCAATGAACCGCCACAAGTCCTCTACATCTGTGGGAGCTTTCGCCATAAAGTCATCCTCTACCTTGCTCATACAGTATTCGGTGGACTGAATGATAAGGTCGTCGAGATTGTCAAAATACTGATACAGGCTCGCACTACTACAGCCGCAGGCTTTTGCAATCGCTTTTA
>CAYLPY010000028.1:0-1239 GCA_964385795.1 uncultured Muribaculaceae bacterium | reverse complement strand
AAGGTAATTGTATTCAAAAAATTAACAGTTTCCTGTTAAATTAGACTATATCTTCAACTTGCGAATATTTAAATATATAACCTTTATGAGTATGGATTATATTTTTTAGAACTTTGTTTATCTGACTTATTGATAACTGTTCTTGTATTGCACAGTCTTTTACAGAGTTGTATGTTTTTAAAAACTTTCCAGTTTTATCAAACATGTCTATTTTTTTATTTGTATTTTTAGTAAAAACACTTGTATAACTTTCTATATCATTTTCATTTTCATAATATCTTCATTGAAATCCTCCGCATAATCATCTTTTTGAAATTGCTTGTTGAATTGAATTTAATCGTAACATTTCTTCTGCTTCTATTATACTAGAAAACTTTCTTATAAATTTTCCTGTAATTGTATATTGAGCTATTTCTCTTAGTTTTTTAGAATTTTCTTTTAAAAAGGATTTCGTATAACTTCAAAAAAAACCATATGCGGAATTCGTTTTATGAAGACAACAATTTTTAATGGCAGCTCTTGCTGAATTCTCATTGTCTTTCATGACATTTTGTGCAGCCTCTCTTGCATTTTTATAACTTCTTAAAAAATTTCCATTTAAATCAAATTGAAATATCCTTTTATAAAAATCAGGCGAAATCCCGCCTTTTCCTCCAAGTGCACAATTATAACAAGTTTTACTTCTTAACAATGTTTCATTTACAATTATTTTTTCCAGATCAAATGCGTCTTTTTTTCCTTCTTCAGAATCTGGAAATATTTTTATAATAGTTCTTTCAAAATTCTTATATCCATACTTAACTACTGCATTTACAAAAGGATAATTTTTTCCAGATCTTTTTAATTGTTTTGCAGTAGAATCATTATATATACCAAGTCCAATATACGAATCGTTTACTTTTGGGTTTGTGTAATGAACACCATAATAAAACTTTCCGTTTATTTTATTTACGGTTATATAAAAAATTCAATTATTCATAAGTTGTTTACTATTTCAATTATTTCTAATTTATGCCTATTTCTAGGACTTACTAGTCGTTGAACGTTTCTCTCGTCTAAGACAAAAGATTTCGCTGCTGATTGTCCAATTCATAAAATTTTTAAACATTCACGTCTGTTGTTTTCAACTACGTTGTAGTTTTTATGACTTAAGGAGTTCCCAGCAATTAAGTAAATTTATTTTAAAGATCTTTCGATCTAGAGCAGGCAATACAAAACCTTACCTGCAAAAGAATAAGA
>CAYLPY010000027.1:0-1319 GCA_964385795.1 uncultured Muribaculaceae bacterium | reverse complement strand
ATGTCAAAGCAATATTTCCCTCAGATCGGTAAGATTCCGTTCGAAGGCAGCGAGAGCAAGAACCCTCTCGCATTCCACTACTATGAACCGGAAAGGGTCGTCCTCGGAAAGAAGATGAAGGACTGGCTCAAGTTCGCACTCGCATGGTGGCACACGCTCGGCCAGGCCAGCGGCGACCAGTTCGGAGGACAGACTCGCGAATACCCTTGGGACAATGCCTCAGACCCTCTCCAGAGGGCCAAGGACAAGATGGACGCAGGATTCGAAATCATGGACAAGCTCGGCATCGAGTACTTCTGCTTCCATGACCTGGACCTCGTCGACGAGGCTCCGACAATCGAGGAGTACGAAGACAGGATGAAGGCTATCTCCGACTACGCGCTCGAGAAGATGAAGGACACGCCAATCAAACTCCTCTGGGGCACCGCCAACGTCTTCGGAAACAAGAGATACATGAACGGCGCCGCCACCAACCCTGACTTCGACGTTGTTGCCAGAGCCGCCGTGCAGGTCAAGAACGCCATCGACACCACCATCAAGCTCGGAGGTTCCAACTACGTCTTCTGGGGTGGTAGGGAAGGATACAGCAGCCTCCTCAACACCGACATGAAGATGGAGAAGGAGCACCTCGCCAACTTCCTCACCGCCGCACGCGACTACGCTCGCGCCAAGGGTTTCAAGGGCACCTTCCTCATCGAGCCGAAGCCGATGGAGCCTACCAAGCACCAGTACGACGTCGACACTGAGACCGTGGTCGGCTTCCTCAAGACCCACGGACTCGACAAGGACTTCAAGGTCAACATCGAGGTCAACCACGCAACTCTCGCAGGCCACACCTTCGAGCATGAGCTCGCGGTAGCCGTCGACAACGGCATGCTCGGATCCATCGACGCCAACAGGGGCGACGCTCAGAACGGATGGGACACCGACCAGTTCCCTATCGACAACTTCGAGCTCACACAGGCCATGCTCCAGATCATTCGCAACGGCGGTCTCGGCAACGGTGGCTCCAACTTCGACGCCAAGCTACGCCGCAACTCCACCGACCCGGAGGACATCTTCATCGCTCACATCAGCGGTATGGACGCCATGGCAAGGGCACTGCTCAACGCAGCCGACATAGTGGAGAACTCTCAGATTCCGCAGATGCTCAAGGAACGCTACGCATCCTTCGCGCAGGGTGAAGGCAAGCTCTTCGACGAGGGCAAGCTCTCGCTCGAACAGCTCGTCGATTACGCCAAGAAAAACGGTGAGCCTAAACTCACCAGCGGCAAGCAGGAACTCTACGAGACCATCGTCAGCCTTTATTGCAAATAGTC
>CAYLPY010000026.1:0-1337 GCA_964385795.1 uncultured Muribaculaceae bacterium | reverse complement strand
TGATTGAAGCAAACACGATGGTGGATATGGCAAAGACTCAGATTGCTCCGGCAATTGAATCCTATGCTGCCGATGTTGCAAAGTCGGCTGCTGCAAAGAAGGCTCTCGACTCTGCACTTGCCTGCAGCTATGAGACTGGTGTTGTAAGAAAGCTTTCTGCTCTGACCGACCGGATTGCTTCCAAGGTGGAAGAATTGGAGACGGCGATTATTTCTCTGGATAATTCAGAAGATATCGGAGCCGAATCCGTTATCATTCGTGATACGGTACTTGGTCTGATGGGCGAACTGAGAGTCGCCTGCGACGAAGCGGAAACTCTTACGGCAAAGACTTACTGGCCAATGCCGACCTACGCTGATTTACTGTTTGGCGTGAAATAAAGAAAGAAGATGATCAATTATGGCAATAGAAGAAATCACAAAATTGGTGGAGGAATATGTTACAAGTGAAGTTTTCGGTGTATGGTTCCTGATTGGTGCTGCACTGGTATTCTTCATGCAGGCCGGTTTTGCGATGGTAGAAACCGGATTTACCAGAGCAAAGAACGCCGGCAACATTATTATGAAAAATCTGATGGACTTCTGCATCGGAACGGTTGTATTCGTTTTGCTTGGCTTCAGCCTGATGATGGCAGAAGATTACGTCCTCGGAATTTTCGGTGTACCGAATCTTGAGATACTGACAGATTTTGGTGCTTTTCTAAAAGGCGGTAACGCTCCGTCCTTTGTATTTAACCTTGTATTCTGTGCAACTGCCGCAACCATCGTTTCCGGCTCTATGGCAGAAAGAACAAAGTTTGTTTCCTATTGTATTTATTCCGGCGTAATCTCGCTGTTTGTGTATCCGATTGAAGCAGGTTGGGTATGGAATTCTCAGGGATGGCTTGCGCAGCTCGGTTTCCACGACTTTGCAGGCTCTGCAGCAATTCACTCTGTTGGTGGTATCACTGCACTGATTGGTGCGATTATGGTTGGTCCCCGACTTGGCAAGTATGTAAAAGACAAAGCCGGTAAGGTTAAGAAAGTAAACGCGATCCCCGGCCATTCGATTACACTCGGTGCTCTTGGTTGCTTCATCCTTTGGTTCGGATGGTACGGTTTTAACGGTGCTGCCGCTTGGGACGGTAATTCACTTGCATCCATTTTTGTAACAACTACAATCGCTCCTGCAGTAGCAACCTGTACAACAATGCTGTATACATGGTTTAAGAACGGCAAGCCCGATGTTTCTATGTGCTTGAACGGCTCGCTCGCAGGCCTTGTCGGTGTTACGGCAGGATGCGATGCAGTCGATGCACTTGGTTCCGCAATTATCGGCATTGTTTCCGGTATTCTTGT
>CAYLPY010000025.1:0-1495 GCA_964385795.1 uncultured Muribaculaceae bacterium | reverse complement strand
AAATTTATCTAAAAAGTATTGACAAACAATCTTGTTAGTGTTATCATATAATCACGGTAAGACAAGAAACAACACAAACAAGATTATTTTTAGGAGGTTTTCAGTTATGAAAATGTATGAATTGATTCCGGGGCGTTATGACAACGTAAAAAGTTTTTACGGTAAAGCAAAAGTTATTGAAAAGGAAAACGGCGAAAAAGTTTTACAATCCTATAATACAGAGGTTTGTAAAATCACCAGCGGCGGCGAATTTGTTAGAACGTGGAGCGGCTACAGTGTTACCACAATGAGACATATAAACGCTTTTCTTGAGCTTTTCAGCGTTCCGGGCGGCGGTAAAAGCCGGTGGAACGCTCAACCCGTTGAAATGTAAAAAATAAGGAGGTAAAGAAAATGAAATACAGAACAACACAAAAAGCAATTAAAGAGGGATATATAAATAAAATTTGCGTGGGCTATTGTAATCTTCAATATTTATTAGGGTATGAAAACCCCGTTGCATATACGGCACGCCGTGAAGGTTGGGCGGCTGATATATACGATTTTGGAAACACGGCTATTATAACCGGGTACGCTCCTTTTGGTAACATTCGCCCGGATTATGATATTTGTAAAAAGTATGAAAATAAGGCGGAAAAAGTTAGATATGATTATTCGCTATCGTGGGAAGAACAAAAGGAAAAGCTACACCAGCTTATAAACGAATTTATAAAGGAGGTTATAAACAATGAGTAAAAAAGAATATTGTTTAAAAAATCCGGCTATCGCATATTATAGCGGTTTAAATGGGCTTGAGATTCACGGTATAGAATACGGTATAGAAGATTATTTATATTGTGTTTCCGGGGCGTGGGGTGGCGGTAAAGCATATCACAAATTAAAGATATATTACAACGATAACGGCGGTTTTGTTCGCTTGCATGGGTACAAAATACCATTAAACGAATGTATTAGAATGGGGGTATAAATATGGGAACATTTGAAAAGTTATGTAATGAATACAGAGAAAATAAAAGATTGATTGAAGAATTAACCGCAATGAATGACAGTATAAAAGCGGATATTATCGCAATCATGGGAAACGATGAAACGCACGTTGAAGGAGCGGCAAAAGCTACAAATAAAACCGTTGTTTCTTCCCGTTTTGATTCAAGCGGATTCAAAAAAGAATATCCGGAATTATTCACGGAATACAGCCGGGAAACAAGTTATAAACGCTTTATAGTTATATAAGGGGGGTGCAAGTATGTTATATTACAGAGTAAAACCGGAATACGACAACAAACGCCGCCGTGACGGTTCTATTTTAGTAGCAAATGAATTATACACCAGTAAAGAAAAGGAGCGGCTACAAATTCCAGCGGTTGCGGTTGAAGCTGTGGAGGTCTCCAAACGTGCTATATATTTCTTTTTCGGTGCAAGGTTTGGAGGTGAAAATAATTGATAGTATTGATTATTTTAGCTTTTCCGTTCGTGCTTTTCGGTGAATTATTGA
>CAYLPY010000024.1:0-1545 GCA_964385795.1 uncultured Muribaculaceae bacterium | reverse complement strand
TCTCCTCGTATAATAAAGTAGTAGTTTTTAGTGTCCCTCTGCAAGGACAATATGCTACACTGTAAATGGTGCTGTGGATTGTTACTTTTCTCCTACCGCCCGACGGTTTTAAAAAGGCTACAACCACAGACCTTTGCAGTATTGTTAATCAGTTAGATACCGCTCGACGGTTTATTTGGAACGAGGTTACAAGAGCAAAGTACCCTGTGGATAACAGCATCAAAATAAATCTATCGGAGGTACAAAAATGATCCTTGTTGGAATTGATGTTGCAAAAGACAAGCACGATTGCTTCATCATAAGTTCCGAAGGTGAGGTTCTTGCCGATGTCTTTACAATTGCTAACAGTAAAGAAGGCTTTGAACATCTTCTTCAAACAATCAATACCTGTACAGGTATTGGCGGCGGGGAAATAAAGGTAGGGCTTGAGGCCACGGGACATTACAGTTACAATCTTCTTGGCTTTCTCCTAGATAACGGTTTGCCGACCTTTGTTATCAATCCGCTTCATACAAATCTTTACAGAAAAAGTCTAAGCCTTAGAAAGACCAAAACGGATAAGGTAGATGCAAGAACAATTGCTTCTATGCTAATGTCTGATGTGAGCCTCAAGCCCTACACAAACATAGCATACCATAATTCCGAACTAAAGTCACTAACTAGATACAGATTTAACAAAGTTTCTGAAAGAGCTAAACTTAAAACCTCTGTTTCAAGATTGGTAAACATCCTTTTTCCTGAACTTGAAAATTTGTTCCCAACTGTTCATACAGCTTCTTCTTATGCTCTTTTAAGCGAGTTACCAAGTGCCAAGCATATTGCCGAGGTTCATCTTACACACCTTACAAATTTGCTTCATACGGCTTCTAAAGGTCGCTATGACCGAGATAAAGCTATTCAAATTCGTGAAACTGCAAGAAACTCTATCGGCACTTATATGCATGCCAAAGCATTGGAACTAAAGCATACTATTAAGCTCATAAAAGAATTTAATAGCGAGATTGCAGAAATTGAATCTGCTATCCAATCCATAATGGACAAGATAGACTCTCCTATCACAACAATTCCGGGAATTAGTCTCCGTATGGGTGCAATGATTATTGCTGAGATTGGAGATTTTAACAACTTTGATTCGCCAGACAAAATTTTGGCCTTTGCAGGTCTTTCTCCGTCTACATACCAATCTGGTCAACTTAATAATTGCTATTCTCATATGGAAAAGCGTGGTTCTCGTTATTTACGATATGCTCTTTTTAACGCTACCAAGTTAGTTTGTAACTGGAATCCTTTATTTGCAGATTATCTTGCAAAAAAACGTTCCGAAGGTAAACATTACAATGTTGCCATCTCTCACGCTGCCAAGAAATTAGTTCGTCTGATTTTTGCTTTACAAAAATCCGGACAACCTTACATAGCCTAAAACTAATTTCCTTAATTATTTGAAATCCGGCGTCTTTGACGTCTGTTTCGTTATGCCTTTTTTGCCGTCATACAATTCACAACATTTTTTGAATTTTTAGACTTGACTTTTAATAGTTAGTCTTT
>CAYLPY010000023.1:0-1749 GCA_964385795.1 uncultured Muribaculaceae bacterium | reverse complement strand
CGACCGTCAGATTGCAACGGAAAATCCGGGTTTGACATAGTCATCGGAAATCCGCCATATCTGGAGTCAAGGAGTCCAGAGTTTTCAAACACTCTTAAAGAATCCATCCAAGCCGAGATTCTCCGGAGACGCCCTAATGATGTAAAATCATTTCAAAGGGGTGCAGATTTGCTTATTTT
Organism: uncultured Muribaculaceae bacterium; assembly: GCA_964385795.1. Classification (GTDB taxonomy): domain Bacteria; phylum Bacteroidota; class Bacteroidia; order Bacteroidales; family UBA932; genus Cryptobacteroides. Next base: position 1,570 of record CAYLPY010000023.1, on the reverse strand, counting down.
CTTTTATGAGCTGTCTCTTCGCCTCATCAATTCAACCGGCTATAATGTTTTTATCACTGAAAATGCATGGCTTTCAACAGACTATGGAAAGGCATTCCAGAGTTTTCTGCAACGAAAAGGCATTGTTCATGCCGTTATAGATTCTGATTATAAATACTTTGAGACTGCCGATATAAATACGGTAATTACATTCTTTCGCAATAAAGAGGATGAGAGCAAGACAACAAATATCCGTTTCTTTCATTGTCTCGGAAGTTTAGAAAAGTACCCGTGTAATACTTTCTCTGACAATAATGAAGACAATGTCCTTCTCAAATCATTCACTTCAGATGACCCGATTCTTACCGCAAATAAGTGGAGTATTGTTTCTGGGGCTGAAGAGTCCATCCTTACCATCTTAAAAACACTCTATGACAAGCAGGATTATCAACTTGCAGAAAGAATATCTATAGGGCAAGGACTCAATATTACGAAAAACAACATTTTACGCGAGACAAGTGAACGTACCGTCCCTTATTATACGTCAGAGCTGGGGGCTACATATTCATGGGAATCGTCAGATGCATTTGTTCGGTCGGATATAGCTTCTGAAAATAGACAACGGCCAAAACTAATATTGCCGAGAGGCCTTGGGACTCACTTTTGCTCAATCAATAATTGCAACGGTTTCTCATCAAGCTATGTGGAAATCTATGGCGATATAACATTTGAGGAGACTTTAAAGATTTGGCTATTCTGCAATTCCTCATTGTTATGGCTTCTCCGTGAGGTTACTGGAAGGACAAACCTCGGAGGCGGAATGCTGAAGGCAGAGGCGACAGACCTAAGGGGTATTCCTCTTTGTTTTGACTTTGACCCAGCGAAGGTCTCAAATATATACTCTACCGTAAAAGGTAAAAATTTGAGTACAAGTTTATCAGAAACCCTATCCAACCCTCAACACCAAGCCATTGATGATATAGTCCTTACCGCTCTTGGACTTAAAAGCAGTACGGACTACATCGTTAATTCATTAATTTCGAGAGTGGTAGGCAGAATGAATAAGAGCAGGACAAAGTAGTCTATTAGCGACATATAACCGTTTTCATTTCTGGAGATATGTTGTATATCTGAAACACGAGCTCATCTATTTGCGTTTCTATTTCAGAACTTAGTATATGACAATTTTTATCAAAATGTCGCGTAATCTATTGACTATCAAGTAAATACTATTGCAAAAGACCCTGGAATTTTGTAACTTTATAAGTAAATGCAATGCTTATAACAATGAGTTACAAACCCCAAGGTCACTACAAAAGTAGTGATTTGTCTCCTATTCTCCTCTCCCATTTCGGAAAATATATGAACCTCGCCAGAATCAAAGCTATGAGCATGATCGCATATGTCTGGTGCTATCTTGTCGGCATCTTCATCCACGAAAACATCCGTCCCATAAGGACTTTGGCACATGGTCGGAGGGCTGTCAGCCTGTTCAAATACGGGCTGGACTACATCCTGCAGTGTCTCTTGAACCATATGTTAACGGAAGTCAGAAGTGCAGTAATTTCGGCAACCACGAGTGCAGTGTCTT
>CAYLPY010000022.1:0-1925 GCA_964385795.1 uncultured Muribaculaceae bacterium | reverse complement strand
CGACCGTCAGATTGCAACGGAAAATCCGGGTTTGACATAGTCATTGGAAATCCGCCTTATGTGGAAGCTAAAAAGCTCAAATACATAGCAAGTACTCTGAAAGGACAATATACAGTTTACTCTGGTACAGCTGATTTAAGTATCTACTTTAATGAATTGGGATTCAATCTTTTGTCCAGAACGGGCGTTCTTTCCTTTATAACAACAAATAAATTTTTCAATACTGGCTATGGACAGAAGTTACGAGAACAACTTTCTGCAAAAAGAATCAAAATATTACTCAATTTTGAGCAGGTTGAAGTGTTCAAGGACATTCTGGTTTCAAGTGTTATCTTAAATGTATCTAATACAGAAAGAGTCCCCGGCAATGAATTTGTATATGAAAAGTTCTATCAACTAAACGCCCACGATTTCAAACACGCTTTTCTAAAGAGCCTAAATCATCTTGGTACTTATTCCCAAGATGCTCTTGGTGATAAGGAGTGGTCATTTTCCGACAGAACACATCAGCTATTGAAGGAAAAAATTGAGAAACAAAGTATTTGCCTAGGAAATATCGAGGGGATAAGTATTTACCGTGGCGTCACCACAGGCTATAACCCTGCGTTTATAATATCCAACCAAGAGCGAGATTCGCTCATCAGTGCAGATGATAATTCGAGAACCATCATACATGGTTTGTTACAGGGAAGGAACATACGGAAGTGGTATTATAATGAAAGCGATGAGAATCTGATTTTTACTCGGAGAGGGATTGATATTGAAAGATTTCCTGCTATTCAGAATCATTTGTTTCGGTATTACAACAAGCTAAAGCCTAAGACTGAAGATGACAACGAAGAAGGAAGAAAACCAGGAAACTATAAATGGTACGAAATCCTTGATAATACAGCATACTTCAAAGAGTTTGAAGCTGGGGAGAAAATCATTTGGGGCCTAACCGCAGATAAGTGGGCGTATACAATTGACGACAAGCAGCATTATCTTCCGAGTAACGCTTATATACTTACGTCTAAGAAGATTCCTCTCAGGTATATACTTGGACTGCTCAATAGCAGGTTAATGAAGTACTATTTCGGTTTTATAGGCGTGATGACCGCAGGTGGAGCATATACCTTAAAAGCTGCAACAATATCCTCATTACCATTCAAAATTGCGGATGACACCATCGTCACAACCATCTCTAAGTTAGTCGATGAGATCCTTAGAAAAAAAGAGAATAACCACGAAGCGGATGTGTCTGCTCTAGAGTCTAAAATAGACTCCATGGTATATCAAATATATGAGATTAGTCAGAGTGAAGTAACATTAGTAGAGAGTTAGCGACCGTCTTCAATATAAGCTATTTCTTCATCGGATAGCCCATACACGTTATATATCTGTCTATTAATCTGTCGATTAAGAGATTCGCACCTGCTGTTCCCTGCCTCCGACTTGATTTCGTGGACAAATGTTTCAATCCTATTCTGCACTTGTGTCTCAGGGACAGGAATAGGGAGTTGTTCATACAAATACGTTTGTATTTCAGGGAAAGCCTCTTCTTTCTTTAGTGTGAAGCGATTCTTATAATAATAGTCGGCTGCATTAGAATTGAGAATCGCCAAAATATATTCAATCGAGACTGGAGATTCTCTCTTCATCGATATTCCATAGAGGTTCTTGTTAAAAGCATATCCTTCATTGCTGTAGGATGCTTCTAAGCAAGAATCTACTCGGCGTAGATATATCATTGGCTTTGCAAAGTATGACGATAACCGTGCGTATTCTTCGTGTTGCTTGGAGAGATATGTCTCCTTCCAGATAATCTTATATTTTTTGACTAAGTATATGACAAAAATTTGAAGACATCGATTCTGTATCGGTCGGTATGGTGTAACCGGAATCAGAAAATACAGTAAAATCGGAAACGAGAGTGCAGTGAAAAT
>CAYLPY010000021.1:0-2379 GCA_964385795.1 uncultured Muribaculaceae bacterium | reverse complement strand
AAAAGCAGGCTCCTATGGATTGCGATTGCTGTTATAGGAATGGCTGCGATTACTGTTGCGGTATGTGTGGCAGGAGTGTTCAAAAAGGAGGATGTGTGGAAAACACCAGAAGAACTTCTGGTTGAATACATGAATCACATCCCGGCACAGGAGTATGAGCAAATGTATGCGATGCTCCATATTGAGGCATCTGGCAATGTCAGTCAGGAGGATTTCATAAAACGCAATTCAGCTATTTACGAAGGTATTGAAATCCAGAATATGGCGGTCGAGATTATCGCATATGACGAAGAGCAACTGACCGTAACTTATCAGACATCTTTTGATACGGTTGCAGGAGAAATCAGCTTTGAGAATGAAGCATTTTTTCTGAAGGGCGAAGACGGGTATAAGTTGGTTTGGGATGATTCACTGATCTTTCCGAATTTAGCTTCCACTGATAAGGTAAGAGTTTCAACGACACAGGCAAACCGGGGAGAAATTCTGGATAGGAATGGACGAGTGCTTGCTGGAAAAGGAACTGCATCTTCGGTTGGAATCGTTCCGGGAAAATTGGAGAACAGGGAGGAAGCAATCGCCAAGATTGCAGAATTACTGGAAACCACGCCGGAAGTGATAGAGAAGAAATTGTCAGCACAGTGGGTAAAAGATGATTCTTTTGTTCCTATAAAAACGATTCCGAGAGTGGAAGAAATCGAACTGCTGAAAGTAGAACCGGACGAAGAGGTATTGAAGGAGAAAGAAAGGCACGAAAGTTTGCTGGCAATTCCCGGAGTAATGATATCTGACGTTGAAGTTCGTGAGTATCCTTTAGGTGAAGCGGCTGCACATTTGGTAGGGTATGTACAAAGCGTTACTGCAGAGGATTTAGAAGAACATGCAGGAGAGGGATATACAGCTAACAGTGTGATTGGCAGAAGCGGAATGGAAGGTCTGTTTGAAAAGGAACTGAAAGGGCAAAACGGCTGCAGGATATATATTGTGAATTCGGAAGGAAAGGAGAAAGAAGAACTTGCTTGTATTTTAGTGCAGCACGGTCAGGACATTAAGCTGACGATAGATGCCAGTTTGCAGATTGCCTTATATGAGCAGTTTAAGGAAGACAAGAGCTGCTCTGTAGCCATGAATCCATATACCGGAGAAGTACTGGCTTTGGTCAGTACACCATCTTATGACAATAATGATTTTATCATGGGATTGTCCAGTGAGCAGTGGACAGCATTGAATGATGACGAGGATAAGCCTATGTATAATCGGTTCCGGCAAGTCTGGTGTCCCGGTTCGACATTCAAGCCAGTTACGGCTGCGGTCGGTTTGGAATCAGGAGCAATCGATCCAAATGAAGATTATGGAAATGTAGGATTAAGCTGGCAAAAAGATGCATCGTGGGGGTCTTATTATGTAACTACCCTTCATGCCTATGAACCAGTTATTTTAGAGAACGCTTTGATTTATTCCGATAATATTTATTTTGCAAAGGCAGCATTAAAAATTGGTTATGAGGAAATGGAAAGTTCCCTGACACAGCTTGGCTTTAATGCGGAGCTGCCATTTGAGATTAAAATGGCAAAGTCGCAGTATTCCAATTCAGAAAGTATTGAAACAGAAATACAGTTGGCAGACAGCGGTTACGGTCAGGGACAGGTTTTAGTGAATCCATTACATTTGGCATGTATCTATTCTGCTTTCTGTAATGAGGGGAACATCATAAAACCTTATCTGGTCTATCAGAACGAGGTATCTGCAGAGTATTGGATATCAGGAGCGTTTTCCAGTGAAAACGCAAGTCGGGTATTGGAGGGAACGAAAAGGGTTGTAAACGATTCTCATGGAACAGGGTACGCAGCCCATCGGGATGACATAGTTCTGGCAGGGAAAACGGGTACAGCAGAAATCAAGGCATCAAAAGATGATACTTCCGGTACTGAATTAGGTTGGTTTGCAGTTTTTACAGCAGAAGAAACAGTGGAACGTCCTATATTGATTATCAGTATGGTGGAAGATGTAAAAGGAAGAGGAGGCAGCGGATATGTTGTTAAAAAAGACAGCATGGTTCTGGAAGAGTGGTTTAGCCGCAATTAGTTTCATGTTGATAGTAAGTGTTTCGGGGTGTAGTGATACACCTCAGGAGAAACCAGCGGTTGTTGAGACGATAAGTGAGGTGCGGTTACCGGAACAAATGGATGAAAAAGAAAACGAAAAGATAATTAAATGTTGTCTGGAATTATATGAAAAGGCAGCAGAAGAAAATAAAACCGCCGATCTGGAAATGATTCGCAGCATTGTAAATCGGTTTGGAGAAAATGGGTATTCGGCAGTTGACAGCAAAAATCAAATTAATATGACTGAAGCAGAGCAGGTAGAAAGGTTCTGTACAAT
>CAYLPY010000020.1:0-2384 GCA_964385795.1 uncultured Muribaculaceae bacterium | reverse complement strand
GATGGGCGATATCATCGCCTACGCCCAGATGCGCTGCGAGGCCAAGAACATCTCCATGCCCCGTCCGTACAGGAAAAAAGGCTACATGTCCGACCTCGACCGTATGATTGGCGAACTGTCTGGTTACGACTTCACCCTCCCTCCTAAACACTTGCGGAAGTAATTCCTATGTCAAAGAACTCTTGGCAACTTGTGAGTCCTGCTCACGAATTAGCCTCGTTATCTTTTTCGTTTTTCTTCTCCTCTTCCTGCTGAAGATAGAATAGTTGCTTTTGAGTCTCGATTTCCCTCTTCAGTTCCTCTTCAGTGGGGAGATATAATTTATATTTGGAAGCGAATAGTTGCTCATTTCCGTGCAGGATTGAGTACCGGGCGATATCCTCATCTGTATCGGCACAGAGTATGATACCCATCGTGGGATTGTCTCCCTCATTCCTCTTCAGCTTGTCATACATTCGGACATACATATCCATTTGCCCCACATCCTGATGACTAATCTTTGTCGTCTTCAAATCAAACAGGCAGAAGCATTTAAGGATGTAGTTATAAAAGACGAGGTCTATGAAGTAATCCTCCTTCTCGGTGTGTATATGCTGCTGACGAGCAACGAAAGCAAACCCCTTCCCAAGCTCCATCAAAAACTTCTGAAGATTATTGATAATAGCTGTTTCGAGTTCGGTTTCCGTAAAGTCCGGACGAGACGCAAGACCGAGGAACTCGGCTACAACAGGATTCTTGATGAATTCCAGTTTGTCCGTTTTTTGGAGCGGCTCGGTAACTTTAAGCATCTCCTTTTCTACCAAGTCCTTATGCTGTGACTGTAGGAGCCTATGGTAGTATTGCGAGGATATGTTGCGCTGAAGTGTCCTGACACTCCAAGTTTCTTTAACGGCCTCGTTCATATACCATTCTCTGGCCACCGAATCTTCAACTTGAAGCAATATCCTGTAGTGCGTCCAAGAAAGCAGTGGGGCAGATTTTTTACTCGGTGATGCAAAAATCTCCGGGAATGCGTTATAGAATCTCACATACCAATATAAATCCGTGCTGGAGAACCCTTTAGCGAATTCCTTTGTAAGTGACTTGGATAGATTCTTGATAGTTTCAAGTCCATAAGCCGCTCGGTCGTTTCCTTTTAGAGATTCTTCTGCTATCCGTTTCCCCAAAAGCCAGTTCCGCTGAACAAGCGCAATATTGATGGCAGTATACGCAGCTTTCCTTGCCCCGTCAATGATAGACCGGACATCGCTCAGAAGGTCGTTGCTGCTTTGAAATTGTATTATTATCTCATTGTCTGCCATAATTGGTTCCTAAAAGTTTAATCGTGTAAAGTTACGGATTTTTATTGAGCCAACATACAGAATGTCTGATTAGAACATTCTCGATAACTACTACTCTCTCCAGATTCCTTGGAGTAGGGGTACAAGATTTGGGGGTCGAGGCGATGGTGTCCGTTCTTTGGAAATAACATGTCTTCAAAAAGCAGATACAGACTCTTTAGCCTCCTCCGTTTCAGGTTTGAGGCACACTTCCTTTGATACCCTCTCTGTTCGCAGATGAAGATAGGAAGCTTTATATATCAATCGTCTCTTGGACGAGAACGCTATTTCAAACCCGAGAATACCAGATTCACAAGTTTCAACTTTTGCTGCACGGTGGCATTAGGTTTTGAGAGCGTCAAGTGTTCTACGGCACGTAATACTTAACTATCCACTTGTTCAAAACAAGCAGTATATGATTTACGGATATATCAGAGTAAGCAGCGACAAGCAGACGGTCGAGAACCAGAGGTTTGAAATCAACAATTTCTGCGAGAAAAATGGTCTGCACATTGATGGATGGATTGAAGAAACCATCAGCGGTACAAAGAACTATAACAAGCGTGAACTTGGCAAACTCCTCAAGCGAGTCCAGAAGGATGACCTTATCATCTGCGCAGAGCTTTCCAGGCTAGGAAGAAACTTGTTCATGATTATGGAGATTCTCAATCTATGCATGACCAAGGAATGCAAGGTCTGGACTATCAAAGACAACTATCGTCTGGGTGAGGATATTCAGAGCAAGGTACTGGCCTTTGCTTTTGGCCTTTCTGCCGAAATAGAAAGAAACCTCATCAGCCAGCGCACCAAGGAGGCTCTTGCTCGGAAGAAAGCTGAAGGTGTTAAACTTGGGAGGGTCGAGGGCAGCAAGAATTGCCAGCATAAGTTGGATGGGTGCGAGGAGAAGATTCGTAAGATGCTGGCCAAGGGCATGAAGAAATCCCAAATTGCAAAGAAACTGAAAGTTCACCGATGCACCCTGTACAGATACCTCAAACAGCTGGAAGAGGATTCAGAATAGCGACCGTCAGATTGCAACGGAAAATCCGGGTTTGACATAGTCAT
>CAYLPY010000019.1:0-6004 GCA_964385795.1 uncultured Muribaculaceae bacterium | reverse complement strand
GAGACTGTATTTTCGGGTTGGAATTGATGCGAGGGCGGTAGCCCGGAACGGGCTCGCAGAAGAGGTCGCCCTCAATGGGACGCTCGCTGTTTTTCCTGTCCAGCTTTTCGAGCGTACGGATGGCAAGGTCAAGCGGCGGATTCTTCGATTTTTTCCCCGTTCCGACTGGCCTTCAGAAGGAACAGAGCCTTCGTGTATTCCCGTCCGGCTGTCTGCCAATCCCCCACGAGGAGATTCGTGGCGGCGACGTAGAACTCATCGAAATCCGCCATCAGTGCTGTCTGGTCGATGACTGAATCGCCAGACAAGGCCGTTCTCAAGAAACGGCATTCAAGTAATGTTCCCATATGATTAAAATTGAATGGTTATTATTGCCGTGTTCTGCCGGGACTTGCGCACCGTTTCAGACTGCAAAGGTACGAAGGATTACCTATTTTTAGATTTTTCACGCTGTATATCTTTGATTTAACACGATTTAAGTACCTATCTGCATTGCTCAAACGGTGATTTTTCCTATCTTTGTTGTTTGAGGTAATTCAGCAGAGATTAGCAAAGTCGAACATTCTGGTCGGTGGTCAGACGAGAGCGAGAAAAATGCGCCTCTGCGGAATTAACGGAATGAAAGCAAGAATAACGGACAAAGACGATGTTTATTCAGAACACGCTGATTGATAATTCAGAGCAGTTTATGCTGTCTGAGTATTTGAGAGAAATGCTTGGCAAGGAAGAGTACAGCAGGCTCCGTATTGCTACAGGTTTCTGGGATTTGGCTGGAATGAAAGTCCTTCAGAATGAACTTCAGTCTTACTTTGAGAGGGGAGGAATTCTCGACCTCTTGATAGGGCAGGAACCACAGTTGCGCTCCTATCAGATGCATCCTGACTTGTCGAAAGAGGAGAGGTTCCCGGATTTCTATATCCAACGAGACATTGAAAAGCTGTCAGACGATTATCAGCCGATAGTCAAGATGCTGCTCAAATACACGAATCCGGATGATGATTTACAGTCGCAAGTTCGCATACGCATCTATGGGCAGGATGGTGAAGAAAAACGGTTCCTTCATGCAAAATGCTACATTTTTACCGGATATGGTGTCGCTCATGGAATCATAGGAAGTTCGAACTTTACAGAGAAAGGACTCTGTGGAAATGCTGAACTCAATTATCTGGAGACGAATCCTCGTATTGTAGATGGCTTGACCACTGAATATGGAAAATCGCACATCGCATGGTTCACAGAGATGTGGGAGCAAAGCGTTCCGTGGACAGGTAAATTCATCAAGGAGATTCTTACACCCTCACCTATCGGCAAGAAAGTGAAAGAGACAATTGATAAGGAAAATCGCATCTCTCTGTCTCCGTATGAAGTCTACATCAAATATCTTCAGGAACAACTGGGTGATATTGCCGACCCAAATGCCAACGCAGTTCTTAAAGAGTATCTTCCAAAGGAGTATTCCGCTCTCGCATACCAGTTGGATGCTGTACAGCAGTGCTTCTTCATCATGAAGAATCATGGCGGATTCATTCTTGGTGATGTGGTCGGACTTGGGAAAACCGTTGTGGGAATGCTCATAATAAAGAAGTTCCTTGCCGAGGCTGCGACTCTTCAAAGAGAGCGGAAAGTCCTCATCGTAACACCTCCTGCAATCAAAAAGGCGTGGGAGAATACTATTGCGGATTTCGATAAGGATGCTATAGACAAGGTCGGAGATTGCATTCGCTTTATCACAACCGGGAGCCTTGGAAAACTAATTGATGAAGCGGATGAAGTCGCAGAAGCAGAATCTGAAGGAAGCGAGACTTTTGACGGAGACCTTGGTTATGACAATTATGGCTTGATAATAATTGACGAGAGCCATAATTTCAGAAACAACCAAACGCAAAAGTATAAAGATTTGGATACCCTAATCGGGGATATTTTGCTGCGGACGGGGAAGGCTCCATTTGTCGGACTTCTGTCCGCTACCCCGCAGAATAACTCGCCGGAAGATATTAGAAATCAGATTTACCTCTTTCAGAGAGAACCCAATAAAAGTTCTCTGCCTAACATCCCAGGAGGTAAGCTGGATTCCTTCATGAGTCGTATGATTAAGGATTTCTCTAAAGCGCGAAAAGACAGCTCTTCCGAGGGTAAGCGGATGCTTCAGTATGTTGCAAGCGAGATTCGGGAAAAGGTCCTCAACGATTTGGTCGTCAGACGTACGAGAACTGACATCAAAAAACACTATGAGGAAGACAGTGCCAATCTCAAATTCCCCACGGTTAAAGGACCTCATAAACTTGAGTATACCCTTGACGAGGAGCTGTGCAAACTATTCTTCGATACAATTTCAGCAATCGTCAAGGAGGATTATCAGCCGTTTGACCCTGAAAAGAATCTGGGATTCTATCGATATACAGCTATTGCATATTTCAAGTCTCCAGAGAACAAGAAGCTCTATGAGGGTAGAAATATCAGTGTGGAGAGGGTCTCCAAACAGCTCTCCAATATCATGCGTATTCTCCTTGTCAAGCGACTTGAAAGCAGCTTCACGGCATTTAAAATATCTCTGCACAACCTTCAGCAGTATACTCAGAATATGATTGACATGCTGGAGAATGACACCGTTTATGTCTGCCCGGATATTGATGTGAATCATGTGATAGAGAAGGCAGGAAGTCTCAAGAAGGCAATTCCTGTCTTGGATACTCACATTAAGAAGAAAGGAGGGAACAACAAAAAATTCAAAGCGAACGATTTCACGGATGAGTATCTGGAACTGCTCCAACAGGATAAAGTCCTTATTGACCAGCTCTGTAAACGGTGGGACAGAAATGAGTATGACCCGAAGATGGATGCATTCAAGAAGCATTTGGCGACAGACCTCTTCGACCCAAACATCAATAATCCCCACCATTTTGACCAGCCGCGGCTCGTGATTTTTACCGAGGCAATCGACACGTTGGATTCCCTTGTGCGCTACATCAAGAATGCCGGACATAGGCCGTTGAGTATTTCAGCAAAGAATAGGGATGAGATGCATCAGGCAATCGTAGAAAACTTCGATGCCAATTCTAAGGTTCAGAAGGACGATTACGATGTGCTTGTTACGACCGATGTTCTGGCCGAAGGTGTCAACCTGCACCGCTCCAATGTCATCCTTAATTATGACACGCCTTGGAATGCAACAAGACTTATGCAGCGCATTGGCCGTGTCAACCGCATAGGCTCCAAAGAGGAATTCGTGCATGTGTTCAATTTCTATCCTACCACCCAGAGCAATGAGCAAATCCGCCTTGTTGAGATAGCCTATGCGAAGCTACAGGCTTTCCATACAATGTTCGGAGAGGACAACAAGATATTCAGTGAGCGTGAGGAATTGTCCGAAGCCGATTTCAATAAATTGGTGGACGATGAGGAGTCACCTTTCGGAAAATACATTTCAGAACTGAAGGCATATCAAAAAGCTCATTCCGAAAGGTATGAGACCATTGCAGCAACTCCTCTGGAATCACTTGGTGGAATTATCGACAACGAGACAAGCGGCAATACGGTAGCGGTCATTACTGCCACAAACCGTGGACTTACCAATATTCTGCATACGAGCAAAGAGGATAGGATTATATCTCCGCTTGAATGTATGGCCTTGCTAAAATGCGATGAGGATGCGAAATACGGCTCCGACATATCGTCAATCAGCGAAGATGATAAAAACGCTATCATCCAATGCTATCAGCAACATGTAACACATATGGCTACGGCGAAGGACGCTTCCGGGACAATCAAGGCTGCAAACATATTCCTCCACCAGATTCAGGGCGAGCTGAATGAAGATGCGAAGAAAGCATGGACAGCTGCTAACAGGGCACTAAGGAACAACAATACCACCGTAGCCCGGAAACTACTACAATTCAAAGAAGAGCGTGAGCGGCAGGGAGACTCACTTTTTGGTGTCAATTTCGACATCAATATGTGGATGACCTCCGCATTCTCGACTATAGCGGAAAAAGCAAAAGTCAAGTATGGCGAGCCTGTAATCGCCATCTGCGAACAGAGATAATACACTAAAGCCCAACACAACCATGAGAGAGGTACTTAAGAGTGTTTTCGACAATGATTACCAAGGATATCAAGTTTTCCTCGACAAGGTTCTTAAACCCATCTTCGGTGACGATTTGGAAGTTTTGCCCGTCAAAGAAGAGCTTAATGTCGATGACAAGCTTAAGAAGGCGAGCATCAAGACCTTGTACCATATAGCAACAATTGACCATAATGGGACTGACCCCATAGAGGTCTTTGATGTTACATTGGAGAATAACACCATAATATCCCGCTCCAGAGTGGGCATACAGAGAATCATTCGAAGTGCCATCTTCAACTATACCCACGCTTTCATGCTTTTCCATTACGAGAATCCCGTAGGACGTAATTGGCGTTTCTCGTATGCATACAAGCAGGATAAGAATTCTTCCTCTACCGAGGCGAAACGGTACACCTTTCTATTCGGTAGCAATCTGCATTGCAGGACTGCTATAGACCGATTCATTGACCTCGCAAAAAGTACAAAAGACAACAAGGCCTTGCTGGATGCATTCTCTGTGGAGGCTCTGTCAGATGAATTCTTCGAGACATACAGAAAGCAATATGCGAAGTTCGTTAGATATATCACCGGAAAAGAGTTTGTCAAGGATGGTAGCAAATGGGTGGAGAGACAGACAGGAGAGCCGAATGACGCAATTTATAAATCTTTCGACAGAGATGACAAGAATGTTCGTGACTATATAAAAAAGATGATGGGGCGTATCACATTCCTTCACTTCCTTCAGAGAAAGGGTTGGATGAATGGTGATTACAATTATATGCTCCACCTATTTCAGAAGTCTGACCAGAAGGATAATTATTTGGATGCCGTTCTGGAACCTCTATTCTTTGGTATTTTGAATACCAAGCCGGAGAGCAGAAATACATTGTTTAGACGGCAGAGATGGAGCCTTGACCTGCTTAAGGAGTGGGAATCTATCCCATACCTCAATGGAGGACTCTTCGAGGCGGATGATGACGATTTTTTGTCCGTTGTATTCCCGAAAGAATACTTTGCAGAATTGTTTGAGTTCTATTCTGAATATAACTTCACTGTTGATGAGAATGACCCGGACGATGCAGAGGTGGGCGTTGACCCTGAAATGTTGGGGAAGATTTTCGAGAATCTCCTTGAAGACAACAAGGACAAGGGAGCATTCTATACCCCGAAGGAAATCGTGCGGTACATGTGCCAAGAGTCACTTATCACATACCTCGCTGGCAAGACATCAATTGATGAGAAACTCGTGCGTGACTTTGTCATTCGACCGTATGACACGGCTGAGGTACTTAATGATGCCGATACAAACACATTGTATGATGCTCTTGTAGCAGTGAAGATATGTGACCCCGCCATCGGCTCTGGAGCGTTCCCGATGGGATTGCTAAATGAACTTGTCCGCTGCGAAGAAGCTCTGGTTCTTGGAAAGGAGGAGAATAATGGGAGGGCATATCTCAAGAGAGAGATCATCAAGAATAACATCTACGGAGTTGATATCGAGAAAGGTGCGGTTGACATAGCACGTCTCCGTTTCTGGCTGTCACTTGTTGTGGACGAAGATGTGGCATCACCTCTTCCGAATCTCGATTACAAGATTATGCAGGGTAACTCTCTTCTGGAAAGTTACAGGGGATTGGATTTGAGCCACCTTCTTGATGGGCAAGATGGCACGCTTAATTTCGGTGATGCCACCCGTGAGGCTCTGAACAAGAAGCTGGAAACCTATTACTCCTGCACAGAGCACGAGGAGAAGAAAAAACTTCAGAAAGAAATCAACGACCTTGTTCACCAGCTGATTATTGAGACAGGGGGAGCGGGTGACGGGTTTGAGAATGTCGATGTGTCAGCAAATCAAGACTTCTTCCTCTGGCATACATGGTTCTCTGATGTATTCAATCGACCGTCAGATTGCAACGGAAAATCCGGGTTTGACATAGTCAT
>CAYLPY010000018.1:0-8146 GCA_964385795.1 uncultured Muribaculaceae bacterium | reverse complement strand
CTAACTCTCAATATTTTCAAAGAACTTTTATGATTTTTTACCGGACACTAATGAGTTGAAATCTTAGGGATGTGCGAGAATGAGGACTTATACACAATGAAAACCCGTGTTTATACCACATACGAATGTAAAACCGCCTATTTGAAAAAGTTTGGAAAGGTTGGTACATACGACTTAAATGCCAGTGGAGTAATCATAAGAAACGGTATTCAAGAAAAAGTCTATCAACGCATTCTAATTATCAACCGTAAGTTTGCGCCTAATAGCTAATCTGCAATACATTCGATTGTAGTCGGTTCCCATCTTAATGTAAAAAGCGGGACCACCTTGTTTCTCTTTCGGAAGATTATCGGGCTTCTTGATACCAAGTTCCAAACTAATCCCTAAGATTTCAAATTGCTCCGGACAATACTTATCCAAAAAGGAAATAGGAACGCCCATCACACCGTCATAATCTGACGGAATAGCATCCGTAAAAGGCACTTCAATGGCATCATAATTGTCATAACGGTCATAGGCGGTTTTGCCTTTCAGTTCCTTATGCTTGGAAAAGCGTAGGTTATCTGCCATGCTCATCAGTGCAAGTGGCTGATGCCGACGACCGTGGTCAATATTGGTTAGCCATACAGACTGCGAACGAGCTAAAATCTTTCCATCTATTATTCTATATCCTGAGCCTAATTTCTTACCATTCGTAAGTTGGTCTGTATCTGGGACTTCAAATAACAAATCAACACTCATAGGTGTCTTTCCAAGCCACATCTTGTTGTTTTTTATCAAAGGAAATACCTCCTTATAAGTAATGCAGTTTTTATTGCCTATGACTGCAAATTGTTTCTTTCCTTCCACAATCCAAGCCAAGAACTCACGAAAGAGGGAGAACGGAGGATTGGTGATGATAAAATCCGCTTCATTACGAAGTTCGGTAACTTCTTTGCTTCGGAAATCCCCGTCACCATCCATATACTTCCATTCGAGGTCATCAATATTGATACGTCCGTCCCCGCTTTTGTCTCGTTCCAAGATGAATATTTTACCTTTCACCTGTGCCTTGGACGGGTCGAATTGAGGCGCTTCTTGCTCAAACAAAGAGGGCTGATAAGGTGTTTTGTATTTTTTGCTATCCGGTGCATAACTCGTAGAAATCAGTTTTTTCAAGCCTAACTCATCAAACTTGGCAGCAAAGTATCGGGTAAAGTTGCTCCATTCGGGGTCATCACAAGGAAGCAATACAGTCTTTCCTCTAAACACGTCCGGATCATATTCAAGATAGGCATTCATTTCAATCTCTATGTCATGAAATTGCGTATAGAACTCATCATTCTTAGCCGCCTTAGCTTCTTTTAGATTAGTATTTGCCATATGTCTATTTTTTTCGTTAGGTACAAGAAGTGTACGCACGTCCACATTCAGTATTTCCGCTATCCTGTATAGTACGGGTATAGGCGGTTGCACTTTATTCGTGGCGTATAGATTGACCATATTAAAACCTTTGCCAAGCCGTTTAGCCAATTCAGTTTGACTAATCCCCGCCTCAATCAATGCTTCTTTTATCCGATTCATTGCGACATCTTCTTTAACTTGTCACAAAGTTATATAATTTTATTGGGTAAACCACTGTGCTCTTAAAAGAAAGTATTTCGTTAATGGTTATCCCAAGCTATTTTGGAAAATTCTATTTGTTTTTTGCCAGTCGATTTTATAAAACTGCCGCCGATAGTTCGTACTTTTGAAAAAAACCTATATTTGCAGATGAAAGAGTTATTTGACAGCATAGCAACGCAAAACTATGAAATTCGCACGGTTGCTAACTCGTTACCGCCACTTTTCAAATAATTCGCTAAAAGTTTATTCCTCAATCGGTTAAGTCTAACCGACTAAAATCTAAAATAAAATACTATTGGGGATAACGTCCTAATTCCTGCGGATTTCGTACATTGCAGCATAAAACGATTGTGCGATGATGATACCTGATTGGGCCAAAGAACTCGGCCGCAACATAACCGTCTGCGTCATAGTGAAGGAGGGGGAGGTCGCGAGACTATGCGAAATCCCAATGGTCATCCCCGCGCAACTTCCGCATTACGAACGGGAGTAGGAAGTTTGGTAGGAGGGAATCGATTATGGAATATTTGTCGAAAGAGAGGCACGCGGAACTTGTCGCCGAACTCAAGCATCTGACGGACGTCGAGTATCCGCGAATCAAGGACGAACTCACCGAGGCGCGTGCGCAGGGTGACTTGAGCGACAATGCGGAGTACCGCTCTGCACGGCGTGCTCAGGCGAAAGCCATCAGCCGGATACGTTTCCTGCAGAAAGTGCTGCAGTTCTCGCGGGTCATAGACGAGAGCGCCTTGCCGAAAGGGCAGGTCTCCCTGCTCAGCAAGGTGGAGTTTACCAGGCTTTCCACCGGAGAGCGGTCTACTTATACCATCGTCAGCCCGCATGAGATGAACTTGCAGGAAGGCAAGATTTCCTTCAAGTCGCCAATCGGGGCGGCCCTGATGGGAAAGAAGGCCGGAGATGTCGTGGATGTCGCTGCGCCTGCTGGCACTTTCCAGATACTCATCGAAAGCATCCTGTGAACCTGCAAAATGAAAAAGCCGGGCTCAGAATGACATGAACCCCGAAAGTCAAACAATTGACTTTCGGGGTTCGCGTCAGATGGGCAGCTATTTCGCTACAAGGTCCTTGAATGCGGAACCGAAAATGATATAGTTGGTGTTGCCCGCGATAGTCCCTTCGTTCTGCCCCCAGAGGAACGGCCAGTCGTCGTAGTTCTCGAAATGGTCCGGATGTCTGAAGAGCAAGCCTGGGGCAACATTGCCAGGGATAAACGAGAAGTCAGCTCTGTTGTTGCCGTAGAACACTTGCTTCGGTCGTGTCGCACCTACTGTTGCCACGAGTGAATAGTTGTGGTAAGGGTGACAGCCGAAAAGGTAGTTCGTTGCCTTGAACGCATGGTCTGCCGAGATTATTTCGGGGAAATACTTGCTTGCAAAGCACACGGTGGTTCCGAAAGACACGACATTGCCGCTGCCGGCCCAGTTGCCGAGTCCGACAGGGACTCCGTAAGGGTTGTCCTGCTCCAGACTCTCGATGTAGTCCCTGTACTTAAAGACGTATGGGCGAAGTTTCTCCTTATAGGCTTCATCCAAGTGTGGGATTGCATCAAGAGCTGTGGAAAGCCCTGCATTCACGTTGCGGTCAAGAATGGACCATATCTTCGATTCGAATGCCTCGAGATACTGTTTTTCGCCGGTGGCGACGTATAGCTGGAGGTTTGCCGCCACGTCGCCTCCCGATTCTGAAGTGTTGCTTCCCGCCAAGAGTGCATCTGCTTCCTTGAGCAGGCGCTTCGACTGCTTCAGCGCTCTTGCGGCGAGGTTGTCGTTGTAGCCCCTAAGGGCGCGGCTCGCTGCAGCGAACATGGTGGCCGCCTTGAAGTCGAGCTGAGGATTGCGGCTTGTGAATGCCCACATGTCGTCAGGCGTGCCGCTGCGTTTGCCATCGGCGGACACCTGATACGGCTTGAGGGATGGGTCGTAATGGTATCCGTCTGTAAGTGAGGCCGCATCGCCGAGGTGGTGATAGTTGTAGAGGACGGAGTTGGACAGACACTGTGCCATGTGGCCTATCTGCTCCGCCTGCGCAAGCAGGTTCAAGGTGCCGTGCTCGATGTACTGGAGGATGTCCGGAACCCCGTCTGGCCGGTGCAGGTTGACGTAGCGCTGCTTCTGATCAACGAATGTCATGTCCCGCTCGGGTCTGAAAATCTCCCATGTGGCAACGAAGTTCTGCACCACGTTGATGTTGGATGAGGTCTCGATGTCGAAGTCCCCGGCATCGAAAAAGCCTCCTACATTCAATCCCGGAATCAGTTCGAGTGCCTTATATCTGGTGTCGGTGGTCGGGCCCTGCCAGTGCAGGTCGAAGTGGTCGGTGCTTGGAGGTGCCTGGAGGTAGCCTTCCTTGAACGGTTCGCCGTGCCATACCCTATATGCGTCCCGCACGAACATGTGGTTCATGTGGATAGGAACCCAGACATCGGTGGTGGCGTCCGTTATCTTGTCATAGACGGAATCTGAGATGATGAAGTTGTCGGTCTTGACATCACCATACTTGATATAGTACACTCCCGGAGCACTTACCTCGGAGAAATCGAACTTGGCATAGTTGTACTTGTAATATGGGCCCCACATTCGTACCTTCCCCTCATACGCTTCGGCATCCGAGCCGTCTTCTTTCACTCTGAATATGGAAGCCTTGGAAAGAGCCTTGTCGTTCTTGTCGAGCTCGATGACGGCGACTTTCGGCTGGGTCGGGAGGTAGCCCACCTGCGAGAAGCCGACGTTTGGCGTCCTTATCCAGCCGTCGATGGCGTTGGGTTCCACGAGCCAGCTGATGACCTTGCCGGTCTTTCCGGCAGGGAGGACGCTGCGCAGCACAAACCAGCCGTTCTGAGCAATCATCCTGCCGTCATAAAGCATGAGTTCGGCGTCGGAGGAGGAAATCCTGATCATGCGCTCGGGGTCGTCCGGTGCGAAAAGCATCTCGTGCCCGACTGACATCGGAAGCGGATCGACGAACTTGCCCGTGCCCCTGTCGTCATAGGTCCGGTAGCCTTTGAACTGCCTGTGCTTCTCGCTGTTGGGCCTTGAGACTGTCCCGCTGGCGGTATAGCGCGGAAACCTTTCCGGCCGGCCGTCGACAATGTAGGCCTTGTTCCAGTATTGGGACGGGAGGAACTCGAGGTTGAACCCGGCATCGCCGGCAAGTTCTGCCGGAACAGGCTTGTCAAGATATACATCGATGCGGAACGCCTTGCCGTCACCCGTGACGACCACGCGGGAATCGAAGTCATAGTCCTCGTAGCGCAGGGAGACTTCAATCGAGTTGCCGGCGAAGTCCACCTTCCGTTCCGGAGCCGAAGGCACGAGATCCCACTGCTCCGGAGTATTCGAGAGCCTGACGGCGCCGCCCTGGACGGTGCGCACCCCGTGATGGATGATTTCGATTCCGGAGTTTTTCTCGTCATTGAAGCCCCCGGAGAAGAGGTTGCTGTAGACCAGCACATTCACGCCTGGTCGCTCGAAATACTCCAGGTCGTTCAACTTGAGACTTTGGGATGTGCCGCTCCTGCTGCAGGAAGCGAAAGCTACTGCCGCCGCAAGGAGGAAGATACTTAGTTTTTTCATCTGTGATAATAGTTTATGGTGTTTAATTATGGTCATCCTCACAAATATACAAATAAACATTACCTTTGCGACCCCAAAATCTACAGTAGTGTATTATGAAGTATGAAAAAGTTTTCCGTCCCAAGTTCTTCCATCTATTCCAGAAGGGGCGGTACAGCAAAGACAGATTTGTCTCCGACCTTATCGCGGGAGTCATCACCGGCATCATAGCCCTCCCGCTCGCCATAGCCTTCGGAATCGCCAGCGGGGTGACTCCGCAGCAGGGACTCATCACGGCAATCGTTGCCGGCTTCCTCGTCTCCGTCTTCGGAGGCTCGCGCTTCCTGATTGGCGGACCAACGGGTGCGTTCATTGTCATAGTTTCCGGAATTGTCGCCCAGTACGGCATGGCAGGCCTCACCATCGCCACGATAATGGCCGGAGTTATGCTTGTCGCCATGGGATTCTGTAGGCTCGGGACGGTGTTCCACTTCATCCCGTATCCGATAGTCGTCGGATTCACCAGCGGCATTGCGCTCACGATTTTCTCCACGCAGATGAAGGACTTCTTCGGACTCACCGATGTCTCGGTACCGGCTGGCTTCATCCCCGAATGGATCTGCTATTTCCAGAATATCGGCAACATCAACTGGCTTGAGGCGGCTTTGAGCGCGGGCTGCCTCTTCGTCATCGTCCTCTGGAATCGCTTCGGCAGCAGAAGGGTTCCCGGTGCGCTGATAGCGCTACTCCTCGGGACCGCCGTTTCCGTGCTTCTCGACAGGTGCTGCGGGGTAGGATTCGCAACCATCGGTTCCAAGTTTCCGGAACTCGCGGGCGGGATTCCTTTCCCGAGACCTACGATGCCAGACCTGAGCTTCGGCGATGTGAAGAATCTCGTGTCGCCGGCTTTTACCATAGCAATCCTTTGTGCCATAGAGTCTCTGCTCGCTGCATTGGTCGCCGACGGCGTGACGGGTAAGCAGCACGACTCCAACACCGAACTCATCGGTCAGGGTATCGCCAACATCGTGACTCCGCTTTTCGGAGGCATTCCGGCTACGGGGGCACTTGCCCGCACCATGGCCAGTATCAACAACGGAGCTAAGACTTCGGTGTCCGGCATCGTCCACGCGGTGGTGCTCCTGCTTATTTATCTGTTCCTGATGCCGTATGCAGTCTACGTACCTCTCGGTTGCCTTGCCTCAATACTTGTGGTCGTGGCATATAACATGAGTGAGTGGCGCACGTTCCGCTATCTCCTCAAGGGCGAAGCACCTGACGTGGCGGTGCTGCTGATCACGTTTCTGCTGACTGTTGTCGTGGACCTCACCGTCGCCATAGAGGTCGGAGTTCTGCTCGCCATCGTGCTTTTCGTGCGCCGCATGATGCAGACTTCAAGCATCGAAGTCCTTGACCAGGCGAAACTTGTGGCGACTGAGGATGACGAGATGGCAAACTTTGAGGACACCGAATATCTTGATGTCCACAAAGGAGTCGAGGTATACGAAATCAACGGGCCGTATTTCTTTGGTCTCGCAGTCCAGTCGGAGGATTTTGAGAAGCGGAAGAACGCGGAGACCAGCGTGCGCATCATCCGTATGAGGAAAGTGCCGTTCATCGACTCGACTGGCGTCAAAAACCTCAGGCACATCTGCGAGATGGCCCGGAAGAGGGGAGTGAGGGTCATCCTTTCGGGGGTGCAGCCGCGTGTGATGCACACGCTTGAGAAATTCGGTATCGATGCTGAACTCGGGAGAGACAACATATACGACCATATCGTCCCTGCACTCGCTGCCGCCAACTCGATAGCCGACGCCAGAAGGCAGTAGTCAGTCAAGAAATATCTCCGGATAATGCTGCGACGGCAGCTATGAATATGTGGCCATCTGCGTCTGCCCATTCCATAACTTTCACTATATTTGTGCCTTGAAAGCGAAAATGGTCGGATTTTGAGGCTTAATAATTTGATTCTACTATACTTATGCCAGACAGCAATTTCATAGACTACGTGAAAATATACTGTGCCTCTGGCCACGGAGGCGCGGGATCGGTCCACCTGCTGCGCGCCAAGTACGTCCCGAAGGGCGGACCTGATGGCGGCGACGGCGGAAGGGGTGGCCACATCATCTTGCGGGCAAATCCCCAGTTCTGGACTCTTATCCATCTCAAGTACCGCAAGCACATAAAGGCGGATGACGGAGAAAAGGGCGGTAGCGGTAACCGCAGCGGCAAAAACGGCGAAGACATCTGTCTCGATGTTCCTGTCGGTACCGTGGCGAAGGATGCAGAGACTGGGGAAGTGCTCTTCGAACTCATGGAGGCAGGTGAAGAGCGGATTCTTTGCAAAGGCGGCAGGGGAGGACT
Organism: uncultured Muribaculaceae bacterium; assembly: GCA_964385795.1. Lineage (GTDB taxonomy): Bacteria > Bacteroidota > Bacteroidia > Bacteroidales > UBA932 > Cryptobacteroides. The sequence goes on along the minus strand of CAYLPY010000018.1, from coordinate 605 downwards.
TGGCAACAGCAACTTCAAGTCCGCGACACTTCAGACACCACGTTTTGCCCAGCCGGGTGAAGACGGCGAGGAGGGAGTCTATATCCTTGAACTGAAACTCCTTGCTGACGTGGGACTGGTAGGATTTCCGAATGCAGGCAAGTCCACGCTCCTCAGCTGCGTCACGGCGGCGAAGCCAAAGATTGCATCCTATGCTTTCACCACCCTCGAGCCGAATCTCGGCATAGTCCGCTACCGAGACGGCCGCTCTTTCGTGATGGCGGACATCCCAGGCATCATCGAGGGGGCTCACGAGGGTAAGGGCATCGGAATCCGTTTCCTGCGTCATATAGAGCGCAACTCCGTACTGCTCTTCATGGTGAGCGTGGAGGAGGACGACATCGCCCAGGCATACCGGACTCTTGTGAACGAACTCAAGATGTATAACCCTGAACTGCTCACCAAACAGAGGGTCCTTGCACTCACCAAGTGGGACATGATAGATGATGAGATAGAGGCTCAGATAGAACAGACGCTGCCGGAAGGCGTGCCGCACGTGTTTATCTCCTCGCTGACAGGAAAAGGTCTTGACAAATTGAAAGATGAATTATGGAAGGCATTGCAAG
>CAYLPY010000017.1:0-15754 GCA_964385795.1 uncultured Muribaculaceae bacterium | reverse complement strand
TCAGTTGGTAGAGCACCTGACTCTTAATCAGGGTGTCTAGGGTTCGAGTCCCTAAGGGAGCACTCAAAAGACCTTTCGGCAACGCCGGAAGGTCTTTTGCTTATACTGGATTCCACTCCAAACCCCGGCACCATTTGGACGGCCGCCCTTGCAATCTATTGATTCCGTAGTTTTGTGCAGAGAAGGCTGGAAGCAACGGCAAAATACCACGGCAAAACACAGCAGACGGCGACCGGAAACCCAGTCGCCGTCATCCTATCATCTATTACACCTTAAAAAGAGGAGAAACTCAGTCCTGCCCTTCGATGGTCTCTATCACACCGTCCTTGTCGTAGGTCAGCTCGCACACCTTCACGCTACGCAGCGGTGTGTAGCCCTTGGAAGGACCGCAGTCATGATGGAAAAGCCACCACTTGCCGCCATACTCCACGATGGAATGGTGAGTCGTCCAGCCGAGCACCGGAGTCAGGATGACCCCCTTGAAGGTGAACGGTCCGTAAGGATTGTCACCTACTGCATGGCAGAGCATATGAGTATCTCCGGTAGAATAGGTAAAGTAATAGCGTCCCTGATACTTGTGCATCCAGCTCGCCTCGAAGAAACGGTGAGGGTCATCGGCACGAAGCGGATTGCCGTCTTCATCCACGACCAGAACAGGCCTTGGCGACTCGGCGAACTGAAGCATGTCACCCGTCATCTTCGCCACGCGAGACGGCAGAGCAGGCTCGCCGCCCTCGGCAAAACGAATTTCATTGGTAGCCTCGTTGTCGCGATAGCGTTGCAATTGACCGCCCCACAAGCCTCCGAAGTACATATAGACACTTCCGTCATCATCCTTGAAGACTGCCGGATCTATGCTGTAGCTACCCCGAATCGGGTCAGACTGAGGCACGAAAGGTCCTGATGGAGAGTCGCTCACAGCCACTCCGATGCGGAAGATTCCAGTCTTGTCCTTAGCCGGGAAATACATGTAGTACGTCCCGTCCTTCTCGCACACGTCGCAGTCCCAAAGCTGCTTCCATGCCCACGGGACCTGAGCCACGTCAAGCACCACCCCGCAGTCCGTCACCTTGCCCGTCATAGGATTGCCGTCTATGGAGAAGACGTGATAATCCTTCATGTCGAAGTGGATGCCCCAGTCGTCCTCCGGTATCCCGGAATAATAGTCGTGAGAAGGGTACAGATATAGTTTTCCGTCAAACAGATGGACCGCAGGGTCGGCCATGTAGTCGCCCGGGACCAGATATCTTTTTTCAACTTTCTTTGCCATATCGATTATTTGCAATGTTTTTCAATTTCCCTGACAACAAAAGGCTTCGCATTGTACGAGCGGTCAAAAAGCAGCGGATAGTCCGTGCCGCCAGGGACCACGAAGCCGTTCTTCCACGAAGTATCATCGGTGACGCCCCATGCCGTAACGCGGGTTATGTCTCCGGCATACTCTTCAAAGAGGTCCATAAACTTCTCCATCCTCGAGTTCCATACGGCAGAGACGCTGTCTGGCAGACCGTCAGTATAAGGACAGAGTTCGGCACGAAGTTTCGCGAGTATCGCCTCCCTCTCCTCAGGGGCAGCAGTCCACAGAGAGCGGCGCAGACGCGCAGTCTCGGCCACATCGGCTGACTGGGTCTCGCTCGGATTGGCGCTCATATCCCACTCGGTGATCATAACCTTCACGCCAGTGGAGAGGAAAGCGTCGATAGAAGCACGGAACTCGTCATAGTCCGGATAGTCCATTCCCATATGCCCCTGCATACCGATAGCGTCTATGCGGAGGCCACGTGCCTGAAGCTTCTTAATCAGAGCCACATATGCATCGCGGCGGCCTTTGTTGTGCATACCGTAGTCGTTGAGATACAACTCACAGTCCGGGTCGGCCTCGTGTGCACACTCGAACGCCCATGGGATAAACTCCTCGCCGAGAATCCTGTAGTAGCGGCTGTTTCGGAATGAACCGTCCTCCTCTATGCACTCATTCACAACATCCCAGCCCTTGACACGCCCTTTATAGCGTCCCACAACGGTGAGGATATGGTTCCGCATCCTCTGTTTGAGCACCTCCGGAGAGACCTCTCCGCCATTCTCGTCCTCAAACATCCACTGTGCACACTGCGAATGCCATACGAGACAGTGACCAGTAATCCACATGCCCTCTTTCTCGCCGTATTCGACGAACTTGTCGGCGAGGTCAAAGTTCCAGACATCCTCCTCCGGGTGGATTTCCGAGTGCTTCATGCAGTTCTCGGCGACGATGGCGTTGAAGTGAAGCCTGATCAGAGAGTCTGTCTTCGAATTCTGACGCAGGATATCCTGCTCGTTCAAGGCGGTGCCTATGTAGAACTTGGATTTGTAGGCATCCTTGAGCCCTTTAGGAGCCTGCTGGGCACAGGAAGCCAAAGCGACCAAAGCGGCCGCGAGGAAAAGTGTCTTACGCATTTCTTTCTTCTATTTTCTTGTTAATTTCATCCATATACTCATCGGTCAGCTCATAGCGGCTTATGATGAACATCGCGAGCAGCAGGAGCAGGGACGGAATCACGCAGATGAGCCACAGAATGCCCTGCTCCGCCAAAGGAGTCTGGACAGGAGCCGAAGCATCGAACTTGACAAAGGACAGGACAAGCCCCGGAATCACGCCTCCGAGAGCCATGCCGGCCTTGAAGAAGATGCCGGTGAGAGCGTTGACGATGCCGGCGATGCGGCGCCCCGTCTTGTACTCGCCGTATGCGACCACTTCAGGGACAAGAGCCCACATGTAACCGGTAGCCACAATGACGCCGGTGCTCTTGATAAACTGGGCGAGGAACACGAGCCACATCTGCGAACGCAGAGCTGGAATCACGGAGACAAGATAGAGCATCACCATGCCAACGATAGCAGTCCCGAGGAAGATGTAGAACATCCCACGCTTGCCCACCTTGCGCTTGATTGCAGGTACCAGAGGCATGAATATGAACGCTGGGATAGACCCGAGCCCCATAAAGACAGAGAGTTGAGCAGTCGTACCAGCAATATTGTAGGTCATATAGTACGAACCGGCAGCATTACCGACGGACATCATCGCGAACGCAGTGATGAAAAAGAACGCAAGCACGCGGAGAGGACGGTTGCGGGCGAACTCCATCCACAGGTCGGAGACCTTCACATTGGCAGCCTCCGCCTTGTCCATCACCACCCTTTCCTTAGTCTGCGAGAAGCAGAACACGAGCAGAAGCAGACCAGCCACGGCATAGATTGTCATAGAGATGAACCAGGCCGCAGGGTCGGAAGATAACCCCTGCGCTCCGGTGCTCTCACCCTTAGAGAGAAGCGCCACAAGCGCAGGAATACCCATAGAGACAGCAAGTCCGCCGAGATTGGCCATAAACATTCTAGTGGATGTCAGAACCGTAATCTCATTGGTATCTCGGGTAAGAGAAGAGTTCAGAGCACCGTAAGGCACATTGACGAGGGTATAGCAGAGTGACATCCCCACGTATGTGACATAAGCATAGATAAGCGAGCCGCTTGCTCCGTTCCAGAAGCACAAGATAGCCAATACAGTCAGAGGTATGCCTCCAAGAACAAGGTAGGAACGATATTTCCCTAAACGCGGGTTGTGCTTATCCACCCAGGCCCCGACTATCGGGTCCCATATCACATCCACGAGCCTGACTACCAGAAACATGACAGCCGCAGCCGCGGGCTTGATTCCGAAGACATTGGTGTAAAAGAACAGCAGATACATGCTTATGGTCTGGTAGATCAGGTTCTGCGCCAAATCCCCTGACCCGAAGCCGATGCGCTGCATCCAACTCAGCTTGTAGAAGCCGTTGGAGTCATTGGTTTTAGTGTTGTTCATAAAGCATTGTTTGCCCAAAATTATCCATTCCGGCAACGATGCGCTTTAAAGATTCCCCCAAAAACCTCTACTTATTCGTCAGATTAGCCAAAAACGCCGACGGGGAGATATTGAACTGCTTCGTGAAGCAGGTCGCAAAATACGAAGGCGATGAGAATCCGACCAGATAGGCGACCTCGCTGACACGGTAATTGCCGCTCGACAACAGTTCGGCAGCCTTCTTGAGACGGCAGAGCCTGATGTACTCGTTAGGCCCGAGGCCAGTGTTAGCCTTGATCTTGCGGAAGAGGGTCGACTTGCTCGTCCCCATCATGTCGGCAAGACTCTCCGCGTTCATGTTCTCCTCGGAAAGCCCGGCGGTAACGATGTTGTGCAATTTGTCCATGAATTCGCGGTCCGTCTTGTTAACCACCGTGCCGCTGAAATGCGACAACGGGGCATTGGCAAACTGACGGAACGCGATATCCTTGTTCTTGAACAAATTGGCAACATTAGCACGCAGAAGGTCTATCGAGAATGGCTTCTCGATGTAGCCGTCCGCTCCCTCCTTCAAGGTAGAGATGCGCGTATCCATTCCGACCGCCGCAGTGAAGAGAATCACCGGTATATGGCTAAACTCCACGGTTGACTTGATGTAGTTGCAGAGCTGGAAGCCGTCCATCTTTGGCATCATGATGTCGCTGATGACGAGATCGACCTTGGACTCTCTGATGACGGACACCGCCACTTCGCCGTTCGACGCGACGAGCACCGTATATTCATCCGAAAGTTCCTTCGCTATATAGCCGCGCATCCCCTCGTCGTCATCGACTATGAGGATGCTGTGCCGGTTGTCGCCGGACTCCAGAGCAAGAATATCCGTCTCATGCGGCTTCATGTCCGAGGCAGCAGACGCCTCTCCGGAAGCGCCACCGTCTTCCGACGTCACAATCTTATCCTGATGGACAGGTATCTCGAGCACAAACGAGTTGCAATCCACCACATCTACATCCACGAACAAGCGGCCGTTGTGCGACTCAGCAAGAGACCTCGCGTACGGAAGTCCAAGTCCCGTCCCTGCATTGAGGCTGGTCGAAGACTGCCAGAAAAGTTCGAACGCCTTCTTGCGCTCCCTCTCGGTAAGGATTGGCCCATTGCTGTCCACCCTTATCCGGACATTGTCCCCGACGGTCTCGAGAGACACTTTCACAAAGTCCCTGCAATACTTGACGGCATTGGAAAGGAGATTGCTCAATATCTTCTGTACGATGTCCGGCGAGCAGTCCACCATAAGCGGAGTATCACTTACATCTACGACAAAGTTTATGCGCTGGTCCGCGGCCACGGACTCGAAGCACCCGCAGGTGTTGCGGACTATGGCGGAGATGTCGTTGGAAGTAAACTCAGGCTGCGACGACTTGTTCTCTATCCTGCGCAAGTCAAGAAGTTGGTTGACAAGGTTCAGCAGGCGATTTGCATTGGCCTGGATGGTGAAGATGTCCTTCTCCGCCTCAGGCTTGTAGGAACGGTTGCTGATTATCTTCTCCAAAGGCATCTTGATGAGAGTCAGAGGAGTGCGTATATCGTGCGTGATGTTGGTGAAGAAATTGATCTTGGACTGGTAAAGTTCCTTCTGGGCTTGCTTCTCCATCTTCTCCACCGCAAGGTCATTCTCCATGGTCTTGCGCTTGAGAACAGCCCTGAGCATAAGCACGATAAACATCAGGAAGACAAATACATACAGAACAAGTGCAGGAGCCGACAAGTACAAGGGTGGCATCACCCTCACCGGCAAGGACACCACAGATTCCGGGCTGCGCGAATCTTTCAGGCTGACCGTGAAGACATACTTCCCTGGCTGCATCCCGGCGAAAGTTATCTCCGGCTGCGTACTCACAACCTTAGACACATTACTGCCACGACGCAGCGTATACTCATACTGGCACCTGAACGGCGGGAAGAACGAAGGTGAAGAACAGCGGAAAGTCAACAACGAGACATCCGGAGCCTTTACGCGGATTTCGCCGCCGTGCTCCCTGTCGATGCCCAGTCTCCTATCGCCATGGTTGCCGGAAGCAACCACGTCCGTGATATGCGGCGCCCCGTCTACCCCGATACGGACCGTAATCCGCGACGGGAAGAACACCAGACATCCCTTTGTCAAACCCATATAAGCAACTCCGTCATGCGACATCCACGCCCCGTTGTAGGAGAACTGACCGCCTATGACACAGTCAGTCTGCAGGTCGACCTCACGGATGCTGAAATCCACAGGCGAAACTGCGGCAAGCCCCTTGGACGTGCCGACCCACAGCCAGCCGTCGCGGGACATCAGCACGGAAGAAGTGATATTGGACGGCAGGCCGTCCTCTCTCATTAGCGAATGGAACTCAATCTCGGAAGGATGCTTGCCTGCCAGTTCTCCGTAGAGCAGTCCGTTGCCCTCGGTCGTGACGTAGAGGCGGCGTCCGCTGTCGTCGTAGAAAGAAGTAATCGAACTGTACGACAAATCCACACCTGCCACCGTAGTCCTGCTGTACTTCTTCGCCGGACCGCGGCGCTTGTCGATATACCACAGGCCTTGGCCGTATGTTCCGACCCAGATTGTACCGTTGGGGTCTTTGACCATGGCGTGAACGAAGCAGTCAGAGAGTTCCTGGCACACGTCCAGACGCCCGTTTGGGTAAACCATAAACAGACCGTTGGAACCTCCGAAATAAATCACTCCGTCATCATCCTTCACCGAGCAGACTACCTGCCTTATGGGGACATAACTATCAAGATAGGCAAGGTCTGACTTGCGGAGCTTGAGAAGCCCGTTGCCGAAGGTGGAGACCCAGAGGACATCATTGTCTACGAGTATATGTTGGAAATTGTAATGCTTTGCCGGCCCCCCCTTTATGCGAAGCTGACGGACAGAACCGTCCACGGTATCGTAGAGATTGATTTCACCGTCCTCGGTCGCCATGAACACCTCGCTTTCGGAGGCTGGTGCTATCGCTCTTACGAGCTCCCCCTTGAGCGAGCCAGGGCGGTTGTTCTCATAAAGTACGCTGTAGGAATCGTTGGTATTGACGCAGACATTGAGGCCGTTGTAGAACATGCCCACCCAAACGTTCCCTTCAGCATCGGCCTCAAGGCTGCAGATATCCTGCCCTGACAGGGCGTTCGGGTCCGTCTTGTCGTTTCGCTCCCGGGACAGGATGCCGTTAGACCAGATAAAGATTCCGGCCTCTGTCCCCACCCAGTAGTCACCATGCTTCTTGACCGCAATAGACCTGACAAGAAGCGGCCTTTCATTGTCTTCCGCAGCGAAGAGAGTCTCCCTCTTCCAGTCGGAGGTATTCACCCGGAGAATCACGCTCTCTGAAGTTGAAAGCACCAGCGTGCCGTCACCGTCTGCCGCCAAGTGACTAGTGATGACTCCCCTCTTCTGCTCCGAATCGTCCAGGACCTTGAAACGCTCGAAGCGGCCGAGTTTGTCATCGAAACGACTCACGCCGTCTACGGTAGCGAACCACACCTCGCCCGAATCGTTGAGTGTGGCATCGGTGGCAAAGATGTCCTCATCAGGGAAAGACCTCATCGTTCCATCGGAAGTGTCGAAGCGATAGACCTGCCCCGCGCAGCACATCCACACACCGCCAGCATCATCGGCGACTATCTTATCGCACATCGGGAAAGACCCGGTGTATGAGGTCCGAACCACGAAGCTATCTGGATCAATGTAGCAGAGCCTGTCAGGTTGGCAAAACCAAACCCTTCCATGGGAGTCAGCCGCCACAGCATGGACATGCCCAACCAGCCCAATTTGGGAATTCTCATCTCGGACAAGATCGAAATTACTTCCATCGAAGCGGACCAGCCCTTCCTGCGTGCCGAGCCAGACAATACCGTGCGGATCACGGGCGATATCGTAGACAGCGTTGTTCGGAAGACCGTCCGAACTTAGATATTTTCTGAAGTAGTGCCCCGTCGTCTGAATCTGAGCAGAAGCGCCGAAGCAGACCAGCACGAAGAGCAGGGCGCTCGTCAACATGCTTTTTTTCATATGCGCAAAGGTACATAGGGTTTTCTTTAAAAATCAGTCATTGGTTTTTAAAAAAAGCCCATTTGGCCATTTTTTCGCTTCAAATGAATGATTCACGAAATCTTATGCGCAAAACATTCAACCTTTTCTTGGCTTTAATCCATTTCTTTGCCTCAACTAAAAAAACAGCGCTATGCGCAAAACACAAACTATCTATTAACTAACCAAATTATGTTCAGACACACTAAAACTCTTGCTGCCACCCTCCTTCTGATGGTGACCAGCATTCTGGGCGGGACTCTTTCCGCACAGAATCGAGATGTCAAGGTCAAGGTCTCGGATGAATCGGGAGTTCCCGTCATCGGGGCTACTGTCGTTGCGAACGGCAACGCCACAATGGCCGGTCAGACACAGGCTGACGGTACGTTGACTCTCAAGGTTCCAAGCAACGCCACCTTGCAGGTATCCTGCATCGGGTATTTGACCCAGGACGTGGCAGTTGGCGGACGGACCGAAATCAACGTCGTCCTTGCGGAAGACAACATGATGCTCGAAGAGACGGTAGTAGTCGGATACGGCGTTCAGAAGAAGAGCGACCTCACCGGATCCGTGGCTTCCGTCAAATCGACTGACCTCCGCAACCGCTCGACGTCAGACGCAGCCAGCGCCCTTCAGGGAAAAGCGGCCGGCGTACAGATTCTCAACTACTCCGGAGCACCTGGCGAGAGCGCAAGCATCCGCGTCCGCGGTTTCTCTTCCAACTCAGGCAACATCGGACCTCTCCTCATCGTCGACGGACTCAAGGTGACCAACATCTCCTACCTTGACCCTTCAATGATTGAGTCCATCGAGGTTCTCAAGGATGCCGCTTCTGCAGCCATCTACGGTGCTGAGGCCGGTAACGGCGTGGTTCTCATCACCACCAAGTCCGGCGCCGCCGACAACGGCAAGGCATACGTGAGCTACGATGCAAAGTTCACCAACCAGAGACTCGGCAAGAAGGCTGAACTCTTCGAGGCGGACGAGTACATCGCTTACCAGAAGGCTATCGGCAACATGACCGACGAACTCCTTGAGATTAACAATTGGGACGGCCAGAACCACAACTGGTTCGATGCAGTGTTCGCACCAAGCTGGTCACAACAGCACGCCGTCACCGTATCCGCCGGCAACAACAAGGGACACTTCTTCACATCCATCAACTACCTCAAGAACGACGGTATCGTAATCGGAGACAAGGACGTATACTCCAGGCTTTCAGCACAGCTCAACGCCGACTACAAGATTTTTGACTGGTTCACCGTCGGCACCAACACCTCACTCGAGAAGTACAGCAGGACTTCCGTGTCACAGATGTCCTACGGTTCAATGCTCAACTCAGTGATGTCTCTTGACCCGCTCACTCCTCCTTATTATAGCAACATCGAGGATTGTACCACAGGCATGCAGCAGCACTATGCTCTCGGAGATCCTATCCTCCGCGACCCGAACCACAACAACGACTTCTACGCAACTTCAAAGTGGGTTGAGGAAGCAACCGGCAACCCTCTCATCCAGAGAGACCGCACTCAGGCATACAGTGACGGAATCAACGTCCGCGGAACCATCTTCGCAAACATTACTCCTTTCAAGGGATTCGTGTTCACCTCACGCTTCGGCTACCGTATCGGTAATTCAGGAAGCCACAGCTACAGCGCACCTTTCTGGGCAACCTCAATGGCAAACAGCACTGAGTACAACATCTCTGCCAACATCAACACCAGCTACTACTACCAGTGGGAGAACTTCGCCAACTACAACCGCACGTTCGGCAAGCACGCCGTAAGCGCGATGGCCGGTATCTCCTATACCGAGAACAACTGGGACAACGCGTCAATGTCCGCCAGAGGCGAGGATATCCTCCAGAACACGAAGCCTAACTACCGCTACATCGACTACCTCAAGACTGACGCTACCAAGACCATCGGCAACGCCCCTGGAAGAAGCGCCAACATCTCCTACTTCGGCCGTCTGTCATACACATACGACGACAGGTACATGATTCAGGCCAATTTCCGCGCAGACGCGTTCGACTCCTCAAAGCTTCCTGCAAGCAACAGATGGGGATACTTCCCTTCAGTTTCAGCAGGATGGACCATCAGCAACGAAAAGTTCATCAAGGACAACGTCGACAGAAACCTCCTCTCATTCCTCAAGTTCCGCGCTTCATGGGGACAGAACGGTAACGTCAACATCCTCAACGGATACCCTTACGACGCCACCATCGCCATCGCTGGCCAGTGGTATCAGTACAACCCTTCTCTCGGAGACGGCTCCCTCACCTACGGCTCAGGCCCTACCGAGATGGCAAACGACAAGCTCCAGTGGGAAGTTTCAGAGCAGATTGACCTTGGTCTCGATGCCCGTCTGTTCAACAACAGGCTCACCATCGGTATGGACTGGTATAGGAAACTCACCAAGGACCTCCTCGTCAGAATCACCCCTGTGCCTGAAGTCGGCGTAAAGGGTGCATACACCAACGCAGGTAACGTTCTCAACACCGGTTTCGAATTCGAGGCAGGCTGGAAGGAGACTATCGGCGACTTCTCTTACGGAATCAACGCAAACTTCGCGACCCTCAAGAATGAAGTTCTCGCCCTCCACTCCACCATCGACCGCATCGAAGGAACGCAGGGCGGCGTATCAGGTCTCAACAACCGCATCCGCACCGCATTCGAGGTAGGCTACCCTATCTGGTACTTCCGCGGCTACAAGTACGCCGGAGTTAACGAAGAGACCGGTTCACCTCTGTACTACGACAAGAACGGTGAGATTACCGAGAACGTCGAAGACGGAGACCTCCAGTACATCGGAAAGGCCATCCCTGACGCTACCTACGGAATCACAATCAATCTCGCATACAAGGGATTCGACTTCAGCGTCTTCGGAACAGGAACCATAGGCAACGACATCTTCTCCCTCCTCTACTCCGCAGACCGTTCAAGGACCAACACCCTTTCATACTACTGGAGAAACTCCTGGAAGGAGGACAACCACAACGCCATGTTCCCTAAGTCATCCACCGTTGCAACGGACTGGAAGTTCTGGAGTTCAAGCGCATCCCTCTTCAACGGAGCATACTTCAAGTTCAAGCAGATTCAGCTCGGTTACACCCTGCCTGAAAGCCTCACCAAGAAGGCTCTCGTAAGCAACCTCCGCTTCTACGTGTCTCTCGACGACTTCTTCACCATCTCATCCTACCCAGGATGCGATCCTGAGACCGCGACGACCAGCAGCGCAAACGGAATGGGATACGACGCAGGTTCATATCCTACCACCCGCAAGGTCATCCTCGGTGTAAACCTTTCATTCTAACTTCAAGCAACAGCAATAATGAAAAAGATATTTTTACCTATAGTTGTTCTGGCTGCCGCTCTCACGACAGGATGTAACGAGAACCTGCTCAACATCCCACAGAAGGGTGTCGACACTATGCAGAGCTTCTACAAGACCGACCAGGATGCGGAGGAAGCCATGGTCGCCGCATATCAGGGATTCCTCTGGAACATATGCACCAAGGAGGGAGGCAACATCTACGCTCCTATGCGTGCCGTGTTCAACCTCTGCGGCGACGACATGTACGCTGCTGGCGAATTCTACGGCGACAACGACTTCATGGCTGCGATGAACGAGTTCAGATATGACAGTTCAAGCGACGTTATACGCAACGCCTACAGCAACATCTACTACGCGATGTACTACTCGAACATCGTAATTGAGAAGTTCACCAGGGACGATGCGACTCCTGTGATGAAGAGGGTCGTGGCGGAAGCTAAGGTTCTCCGTGCCTACATGCACATGATGCTCGCCATCGGCTGGGGCAACCCGCCTGTAATCGACCATCTTATTGATGCCGCCGAGCTTCCTTACAATTGCGACACCGACCCTTCAAATCCTATGAGCCACAATGAGCTTCTTCTCTGGTGCGCAAAGGAGTGCGAGGATGTCATCGACAACCTCGACGAGCGCGATAGTACTACCGACAAGGACGGTGCAGTGAAGGTCACCAAGGGATTCGCATGGGCAGTGGCAGGAAAGGCCCGCCTTTTCGCCGGTGACTATGCAGGCGCAAAGACCGACCTCAAGAAGGTCATCGAATCAGGTAAGTACGATCTGGTTCCTGGCGAAAGGTACGCTGAGAACTTCCACATCGAGGGAGACTGCAACGAAGAGAAGATTTTCGAGGCCAACCTCGAGGACAACACCTCTCTCGACTTCTGGGACGTGGTGAACCGTTCGACCTGGATGGAAGCCAACATTTGGAACTGGCGTTCAGACCACTTCGTAGCCAACCCAAGCACCAGCTACTCTTCAATCGACGGTTGGGGCGGATGCGGAGTTCCACAGTCATTCGTGGACGAGTTCATTGAGAACGACGGACTTGACTCATACCGCCTGAACGCAACCATAATTTCAATCGAGGACGTTGTCTACAATTCAGTATACAACCTTGCTGACGTCGACGCGATGACTCCGGAGCAGAAGGCCACCAGCGACAAGGTCGGCCTCGACGCTAGAGGTCTCTACGGACAGTCATTCTACCTCCCTCTCAAGCCGGTGGCACGTATCGCCGACCTCAAGGGAAGAGGACAGAACATCAGACTCAACAACTATGTCCTGATGCGCTACGCCGAGGTTCTCCTCATGTATGCGGAGGCCTGCGTACAGACCGGTGACGCCGCCAGTGCCCTCCCTGTAATTCAGAAGATCCAGAGAAGAGCAGGCTCCAGAACCATCAGCACTTCCGTTGACATGGACGTCATCAAGAAGGAAAAGAAGCTCGAGCTCTGGCTTGAGGGATGCCGCTGGCCGGACCTCGTCCGCTGGGGTGACACCGAGGGTGTCGAGAAGGCTGGTCAGGACGTGACCGTCCTCTACGACAAGTTCACCCGCGAGCCTAAGAGCACCGACAGGAACGTCAAGTGGTTCGACTCTGACAGCCGCTTCTACACTGTAAGCACTCATGCAGCATTAGACCAAGGCGCTACCGTAGGCTTCAAGGCAGGCAAGCACGAGTACTTCCCGTTCCCATTCTCCGTAACCTCTAAGAATCCGAATCTCACCCAGAGAGATATTTGGAAATAATAATGATCTGATTGGTTAAATTTGGTTAATGTTGTCAAGCCTGGTTTGGTGGTATGGCCAACCCATACACTCCGGACCAGGCTTGTTCTATACAAAAATTCCGAAATGCTCGAAAAAAACCGCATCCGAAACATAGGTACAGCCTTGTCGCTGCTTCTCGCAGGAGGGCTCGCCCTGCATGCCCAGAATCCGGTAATCGGCGGCCTCTATTCCGCCGACCCGACAGCAAGGGTATTCGACGGGAAGGTCTACCTCTACCCGTCACACGACATCATCAGCCCGGTGGAGCCTGAACGCAGATGGTTCTGCATGGCCGACTACCACGTGTACTCTTCCGAGAACCTGACCGACTGGACCGATCACGGTGTCATCCTCTCACAGGAGAATGTCCCTTGGGGCAATCCTGAAGGCTACTCAATGTGGGCACCGGACTGCGTGCAGAAAAACGGAAGATACTATTTCTACTACCCCAACGCTCCGAAGAGCGGCAGAGGTTTCGCCATAGGTGTAGCGACGGCAGATTCTCCTGAAGGGCCGTTCACCCCTCAGGCAGAACCCATCAAAGGGGTGATGGGCATTGATCCTTGCGTCCTCGTGGACAAGGACGGCAGTTCCTATATCTACTGGTCCGGAATGGGACTGCGCGGCTGCAGACTCTCGGACGACATGCTCTCCATCGAGGGAGAGTCGGTTCGTCTGGATGCGGAACTTCCGGAAGGCTTCAAGGAAGGACCGTTCATCTTCGAAAGGAACGGCATCTACTATCTGACATATCCGTGGGTGCGCGACCGCACCGAGACCCTTGCATACGCGACTTCAGACAAGCCGCTGGGACCATACAAGTTCAAGGGCATCATCATGGAGCAGTCCCCTTCGGAGTGCTGGACCAACCACCATTCCATCGTCGAGTACAATGGACAGTGGTACCTCTTCTACCACCACAACGACTACTCCGCTTCATTTGACAAGAACCGCTCCGTCAGGATTGACAAACTTTCATTCAACCAGTACGGAGACATCCTCCCTGTAACCCCTACACTCCGCGGAGTGGGAATCACCCCTTCCGACAGCAAGATACAGGTGGACCGCTACAGCGCCATCTGCGGAGTGGGTACCGGAATAGACTATCTGGACCCTGCCAAGCCTTTCGACGGATGGTTCGTCTCCCTCAGGAGGGCCGGCACATGGCTCCGCTACGACAACGTAGACTACGGGCAGACAGCGCCGACATCCGTCACCGTAAGGATGCGTTCCGAGAAAGGCGGCAGCCTTCTGGTCTCCAGCGCTGAGGAAACCCCGCTGACTGTGGTCTGCGTCCCTGCCGGCGGCGAGTGGACCGAAGTCAAGGCACCTCTTCCGCTCATCAAGGAAGGAGCGACCGGCGTGGGCAGTCTCCGTCTAACTCTCCAGAACGGCGAGAACGTCGACATCGACTGGGTATCCTTCCAGCATGACGCAAGGCCCCTATCGGAGAATGACCCTGCCGTCTACACCCCATGGAAGAAAGGAGCGTTCAAGACCGGGCAGTACCGCAACGTGTTCGTCGAGATGGGATACGCCCCGGAAGCCGTGGACGCGAAACTCGCCCAAGTATTCGACGAAGTTTTCTACGGGCCTGACAAGGTCTACTTCGAGGTGGGCGATTCTCTGGCCTACATCTCCGACATCAAGAACCACGACGTGCGCACCGAAGGCATGTCATACGGAATGATGATTGCGGTCCAGTTCGGCCGCAAGGACATCTTCGACAGACTCTGGAGATGGTGCAAGAAATACATGCAGCATCAGGACGGCCCCCTGAAGGGTTACTTCGCATGGAGCTGCAAGACTGACGGGACCCGCAACGCTGAAGGTCCTGCTTCTGACGGGGAACTGTACTATGTGACTTCCCTGCTCTTCGCATCAAACAGATGGGGCGACAACGGAGAATTCAACTACAAGGCCGAAGCACGGCACATTCTCGACTGCTCGTTCGCAAAGAACGGCGAAGGACGTGTGATGCCTCTCATCAACGACGAGCACAAGCTCATCACCTTCACTCCGGACCTGGGTGGAGGAAGGTTCACCGACCCGTCCTACCATATCCCGGCATTCTACGAGGTATGGGCACGCTACGCCGGAGACGGCAGAGCCAAATATTGGAGAGCGTGCGCCAAAGCTGCGCGAGAATACCTCCACAAGGCGACCGACCCGCAGACCGGACTGAATCCGGATTACTCCAACTACGACGGCACCCTCATGGAGGGCAGAGGCCCGTGGATGGCAGGACCTAGGAATTTCCGCTTCGACTCATGGAGAGTGCCGATGAACATAGCTCTCGACTACGAGTGGAGCTGCGCCGATGCCCAGTGGCAAAGGGGCTACGGCGAGAGAATCCAGAACTTCTTCTACTCGCAGGGTGTCGACATCTTCCACGACCAGTACCGCGTGGACGGCAGCCTTCCGTCAGCCATGGAAATACTTCAGGCAGGTGGTTACAGGACACTGCGTCACTCCACCGGGCTTGTCGCCACGGTAGCGGCTGCTTCAGTGATGTGCTCGCACTCCAAGAGCAAGGAGTTCGTGGACGCGCTCTGGAACTCCGAGAACAAGCCTTATTGTGACGGCTACTTCGACGCCTACTATGACGGTCTGCTGAGACTGTTCGCGTTCATGCATCTCAGCGGCAACTACCGCATTATAGAATAACATACAAAACGTCTTTCAATACAAATATTTATCGCTTATGTCAAAGCAATATTTCCCTCAGATCGGTAAGATTCCGTTCGAAGGCAGCGAGA
>CAYLPY010000016.1:0-31733 GCA_964385795.1 uncultured Muribaculaceae bacterium | reverse complement strand
GCGACCTTTGTCGAGGAGAGTCCAGCCGCTGAGGTCGAACTCCTCCTCCTCTCCGTCTTCACCTTCGATGAAGACTTCTCTTCCGACCATCTCTTCGGCGTCCGTGAGGGAGGTGATGTCGTTGAGGTGGACGATGGCCTTGCCTCTGCCTTTCTCCTTGGCGTCAAGCACGAAAAAAGGAACCGCGAGTTCATCGAAGTAGATGAACACGGGTTCCTTGAGGTCTATTTCTTCCAGCTCGATGTCGAAAAGTCCTAAAAGGATTCCTCCATCGGTGCCGTTGGATTTAAGAACCTTCGCTATGCGAAGCATTATGCCTCGGCCGGAGTTTCGGCAGCCTCCTCGGCAGGAGCCTCTGCCTGTGCGGCAGCTGCAGCTTCCTCGGCCTGCTTTGCGGCAAGCTCTTCAGCCTTCTTTCTGATGGCCTCTGCGCGAGCCTCGTTCACCTTGGCCTCCTCGGCCTTGGCGGCCTTGGCAGCTTCGATGGCGCTGTTCTTGATGTTGCTCTTCTTTGACTCGAGCTTGGCGTCATGCTGAGCCTTCCAATCGTTCCACTTCTTGTCAGCAACTTCCTGAGAGAAAGCTCCCTTGGCTACGCCGCCGTCGAGGTGATGGCGAAGAAGCACTCCTTCGTAGGAGAGGATGCGGCGAGCGGTAAGTGTTGGCTCTGCGCCGAGCTTGAGCCATGCAAGAGCACGCTCTGAGTTCAGAGTGATGGTTGCAGGGTTGGTGTTCGGATTGTAGGAGCCGAGCTGCTCGATGTAACGACCGTCACGAGGTGAGCGGGAGTCTGCCACAACAATGTGGAAGAATGCGAAATTCTTCTTACCGTGGCGCTGTAAACGAATTTTAACAGCCATTGTGAATCTGTCTTTAAATAATTAAACCTATAATTATCCCTTCTCGAGGGATGCGAGGGGCAAAGGTAGGAAAAAATTATTTATGACGCAAATATCTGAGGCCGGGATGATTACGACTGTTCATCCCGTCGCCGAGCAGAAGTTCCGTCCGGACTCCGCAGCGCTTGAGGCAGAGCATCAGCGAGAGCTGGTCGCGGGGTGCGATGTGCAGGACGCTGTTCCACCAGAGATTGTCGAGTGCGATGATGTCTGGGGAGTTGTGGCGGCGGAAGATGATGTTGTTCTCAAAGAGACCGGAGCCTCTGCGTATGCCTCCCATGTAGCAGCGGATGTCAACCTTTATCAGAGTGCGGAGATCTATATACTTCATCTTGTAACACATGAGGGCTTCCTGAAAGACATCGATGCGGCTAGGATGCGGCACTCCTGCGTATTGCACGCCGTTCTCGGCGCACTCCAGCGCTGCCTTGAGCAGGGAGTCGTTGCGAATCTCTATGTTGCCGTCGATCCACAGGGAGAAGTCGTAGCCGTCGAGCACTCTGTGCGGCTGAAGCTTCGGATAGCGTGAAAGCAGGGAATTGCTGCGCATCGCCTCTTCGGGCAGTCCTTCCGGACCGAGTGTCCGGAGCTGCCATGGGCCTGAGACTTCCAACTTTGCGGGGCGGCAGTCTTCCGAAGGATGTCCATCTGCCGCTCTCTCGCCCGGGTTGTCGGACTTCGCGCTTGCGTCCCCGGTGAAACAGATGAAATCGAAGTTGTCGAGAAGCGGCGAGGGCGCAGGTGGCAGGAGAGAGTCGTAACCTCCTGTGATGCAGGTGTATATAGCTCCTCTCATTGACGTGCTCCTTTGTGGTTGAACAACTCGCCGAGCCGGAAGTCGACCTCGTCCGGGTCGAACGGCACCAGTCCGCTCCAGTGGTAGAAGGTGAACTCGCCGAAAAGCACCTTCCCGCCGGCCTCGTAGAAATCTACCCGCACCTGCGGGATTCCTTTGGAAAGTCTGGCTGCGAGAGCCTTCATCTCCTCGAAGGCCGTTGGCTTCGATGGAGGTGTTGTGCAGTTCGGATGTCCGTTGCGTATGTCAAGGTGCCGCCAATCCATGTCGAAGAAGTCGAACTTCGTCTCCTCGCCCGCGAGACCTCTGTCCGATGCTACGAATAGAATCTCAGGTACTCCGTTGAAACAGAAGAACTTGTAGTCCTTCATGTTTTCTCCTATGTATTTCTCTGCGATTATCCTCGGACGTATGCCCCTGTATGCCCACTCGCGGTCGCGAAGCCAGTATTTCCGGCGCTGCGCTCTGGAAAGCGCTTCAGCCGCTGCTGTCCGGTCGAACGTGGACTTGTCTCGGCAGACGATGGTGCTGCCGCTGTCGTGCGCACATTTGATGACGAACTGTTCCGGCAGGGTCTCCCAGTCTATGTCTACGACCTTGTCATAGACGGCAATCGTCGGGATGACGTGCTCTTCCCCCACAGCCTCGGCAACGTAGCTTTTGACCGCGACTTTGTCTGCCAGAGTGTGGTAGAGAGGGTTGTGGTCATGTAGCTTCTGCCACTGAAGGCACTCGGTGTAACGCTGAGGACTGTCAAGATCCGGCCGTCTTCTGAAAGCGGAGAAATAGGCGTCCTCCAACGCAATCCGTGACGGGAAGAAGCGTCTTCCGACCTTTCGGGTGACGTATGCCCGCTCTCCTGGAGTCAGGGCAAGCAGGAAGGTCGCGGCGGCCATGGAACCCCAGGCGGCAAGGCAGACGAGGAATATCCTCGGCAGTCCTGGAGCGAGGATGGCGTGCACAGCCCAGCCGAAAGCTATGGACACTGCGCTTACGGCAACGAGAGGTAGCCCGAGACCTATGAAGAATTCCCTCAGTGGAAAGTCCGTGGCGCGGCGGACCATCAGCATCTTGATGGCGAAGACGAGAAGGTAGATGATGATGAACACAATGTAGGCCCACATCGCGTCCGCTCCGAGCCGGAAAGCCACGTAGACGATAGGAAGGCACAGGTAGGAAGTCAGCCCGGTCACGAGGTAGTAGCCCTTGACCTTGCCGGTCGCGAGCATAAGGGTGAGAGGAGGATTGCCGCTCAGGTCCACAAGAAGCCCTATGAGAGCAAGTCGCAGGAAAAGTCCGGCGGAAGGCGGGACTTCCATCAGCCAGATGCCGAGGATTCCCTCCGCCTCGAAAAGCACCGGTACCATGAAGGCGAGTATGGTGAGGAAGGAGAACTTTGTCCCCTTGCGCACGAGTTCGAAGCAGAAACGCCTGTCTCCGGAAGCCCATGTCTTGGTGATCTGTGGGTTGAGCGCAGTCAGAAAATTGGACACGAACTGCCGGACGATGTTCTCAACCTGGGCCACCACCCCACGTGCGGCGTTGACTGCCACGCCGAAGAAGAGGTTGACCACCAGATTGACACCCTGGGTGTTGAACACGTATGCGCTGGTCCCGAGAAAGCTCCATCCGGAGAACGAAGCTATCTCGCGCAGACTCTCCCTGTCGAATACCATCCGTCCGCGGCTTTCCTCGAAGTGACTCCGGCAGTAGAGAGAGTAGCAGGAGCGGATGACGACGGCAATCGCGAGCATGAGGACAGCATAGGTCTCTAGTTTGTCGAAGACTGAGACATACAGCAGCAGCGCCGTGAGGAGTTTCAGGACGGCTTCGAGGATGCTGATGAGCGCGAAGGCCGACATCTTCTCGCGTGCCACGATGACAGCGTTGTAAGGGACGGCGAGAAGGTTTACCACAAGCACTCCGAGACTGCACTGCAGTGTGACGAACGCGGCCGTCTCACGTCCCGGCGGGATGTTCATCTTCTCCCGAAGAAACCACACTCCGACGCTCTCCACGAGCAGGACTATGAGCACCGACAGGGCAATCTGGATTACCATCCCGCTGCAGAATATCCGTCTCAGCTTCGCGCTGTCCCCGCTGCCTATCTCGAAGGCGAGGAAACGGCTTATCGCGGAGGAAATCGCCGTGGTGATGAACGTGAACACAGTGACCGCGCCCCCTACTGCGTTGTAGATTCCGTAGTCGTCGATGCCAAGAGCCCCGAGTACCGTGCGCGATGTGAAAAGCCCGATCAGGATGAGCAGGAGCATACGAAAATACAGCAGGAGAGTGTTTCTTGCGATTCTCCTGCTGTTTTCAGACAGTTCTGTTCCCTGCCCGCTCATCCGCTTCTACTGAACAATGGTCTGGTAGCCGATCTCGCTCTTGAGATCGTTGTAGAAAGCTGCGGTTGTGGTCTGGACGTAAGGGACAAGCCAGATGAAACCGATGCCGAGAGTCAGAACTGCAAGAATGCCCCAGCCGATGAACGAGAGGTAGAGGTAGAAGAGGTCGAACTTGTGGCCTTTCATCATCTCGCGGCTTCTCGTGCTCGCGTCCCAAGCCGAAAGCTCAGGGTTCTCCGCGAGGATATATGGAGTCATCGCATAGGCGAAGCCGATGTTGAGGGGCCCGATGAGAAAGCACGAAACGATTACTCCGCTGGAGAGGAAGGTTGCGGTTCCCGAAGGAATGCTTGCCAGTCCGCCAACTCCGAAGTTGAACAGTATGGCTACCAACATAAGTATCACTGACGCCAGAACAGCCTGAGACCAGTTCTCCTTGAGCTGCGCGAGTGCCGCATTCTTGTAGTCTTGATTTGTTTTCATCGGTTATTGAAGTTGAATATTGCTCAATGAATTTCAATTCAGCTTGTCCGCGTTGGCGAGCAGGTAGTTCTCCGCCTCAACGCTCCAGAGCCCCATGTGTGCCTTGCAGATCTTGTCGAGTTCGGCGTAGACTGGATTGCTATCGCCCTTCTTGCCGAAATCCGCGATGGCCGTGAGAGGCATGTCTATATGGGTGTATATCAGCTTCTTCCCTCCAGGGACTGAAGGCAGGTTGAGGGTGGTGTCGATGACTGAACCGAGCCCTCCGATGTGGGTCACGAGTCCGGCAGGGTCCATGCCCTTGCCCATCAGGTGGAGAGCTTCCTTCATGTCGTCGGTGTTGCCTCCGCTGGTTCCAACCACGTGGGTAGAGGCATAGTGGACGTTGTAGAAGTTGAGAGGAGCCTTGAAATCTGCCTTGCCTGGGCCTGAGAAGAAGTTGAGGCAGCCGTCGAATCCGAGGATTGCGTCGGCCTGCTCCACGACTGCGGCCACAGGTGCCATCACCACCACTTCATCGTAACCCTCGCCTCCCGTGATCTCGCGCAGAGCCTCGACAGGGTTGGAGATGCTTCCGGTGTTGACATATCTGAGGTCGATGCCGCGGCTCTTGGCAAACTCCTTGGTGTAGAGGGATGCCGCTCTGTCGAGGCGGGCCTGGTCGATGTCTGTCACAACGAAGAGGGATGGATGCCTATCTTCGCGGTGCAGCACGTAGTTGATGCAGGCAAGTCCCATAGGGCCTACACCTGCGAGGAGGGCCATCTTGCCGCCGTCCTTGATCTCCATGGCGTGGACGTACGAGCCAGGCGTAGTGTGATAGCAGGCGTGCATCGCGCCGATGACGCAGGAGAGGGGCTCGCTGAGCGAAGCCGGATAGAAGCCGTCTCCCTTGTATGGAAGCAGGCAGCCCTGTTCCATCACTTCTGCGGGGATGATGACATAGGTTGCGTCACCGCCGATATACTTGTAGGAATACCCCGGTGCGGAGAGCACTCCGACAGGACCGCCCTCGTACGTGAGGGCCGGCTGGATTGAGAACTTGTCCCCTGCCTTGAACTCGCTCTGCCACTTCTTTCCGACCTCTATGATTTCTCCCGCAAATTCGTGTCCGATTATCGTCGGATTGACGGCCACGTCATCCGGGACTCTCTTGTGCTCCGGTCCCTGGTGTGCTGCCTTGTAGGACGACATGCAGATGCTGTCGCTGACTACTTTTGCGAGGATTTCGTCTTCCTTGATCTGTGGGAGCTCGAATTCCTCAAGCCTGAGGTCATCCTTCCCGTAAAGTCTTACTGCTTTGGTTTTCATCTTGTGGTATGTTTGTGTGATTAATCAGTTCTTTACCGGAGCTGCAGGAGTGCCCGGAAGGGCCGGGTAGTTCTTCATTTCTTCCTTGAGCACCTCCACGGCCTTCTCCAACTGCGCATCCTTGCCGAGGTAGTCCTCGAACGGATTGATGTCGACCTCGATGTCCGGGTCCACTCCGTGGCCTTCGATAATCCATTCTCCGTCGGTGGAGTAGGATGTGAAGAATGGTGTCCTCATGTCTTGTCCGTCCACGAACTTCCTTGTGCCGGAGATGCCTACGATTCCTCCCCATGAGCGCTTGCCAATCAGCTTGCCGAGGCCGAGCTTGCGGAAACCGTATGGGAAGAGGTCTCCGTCGGAGGATGAATACTTGTCTATCAGGCAGACCTTCGGACCGTAGAACGCCTGGTTCGGCACCGGCTCGTTACTGCCGTTGCGGTACATGCTGATGCGGTAGACTTCCCTCTGGAGTCTTTCGAGAATCATAGGGGACACGTTTCCGCCTCCGTTCATGCGGTCATCAATGATGAGCGCCTTCTTGTCGAGCTGGGTGTAGAAGAGCTTGGTGAACATATCCAGACCTTCAGAGCTCATGTCCGGGATGTGGATGTATCCAATCTGCCCGTCGGACAGTTTGTCGACCTTCTCTATATTGCCCTGAACCCATTCATAGTAGGCCAGGTTTGACTCGTCGCCGACCGGCTTCACATAGACCGTGCGGGCATCTCTGCCGTCGCTGCGGGAGGCTATCTTCAAGGACACGCTGACTCCCACTTTGCCGATGAGCGCCTGTCCGATGTCTTGGAGTTCGCCTGCAGGGATGCCGTTGACCTCGACTATGTATTCGCCGACCTTGGCGCCTACGCCAGGTTCAGTGAGCGGGCTGCGCAGGGATTCATCCCATGATGCTCCGCGGAAAATCTTCTCGATTCTGAAGGCTCTGGACTTATCCCTTGAGTATTTTGCTCCGAGGAGACCGGTGGCGATGCGCGGGATGACCGGACTCTCGCCGGAGGTGATGTAGGCGTGTCCCACGTTGAGTTCGCCAATCATCTCGCCGATGAGATAGGTCAGGTCGTCGCGGTGGTTGACGTAAGGGAGCAGCTCCGCATATTTGCCGTGGATGTGCTTCCAGTCCACTCCGTGCATGTTTTCGACATAGAAGTTGTCGCGGGTGATTCTCCAGCTCTCGTCGAAGATTTGCTTCCATTCGGCCTTATGGTCGACAATCATGTCGAGCTGGTCCACAGGCACTGAGCCGCTCTTGCCAGCCGGGCTGCCGAATCTGGTGACTTTGTATTCTCTACCGTCGCGGACGAGAGCCTTCTTGCCGTCCGCCGTGATGTCGATGATGGCCTCCTTCGGGCCGTTGCTCGTGGTCAATGTCTTGAGGTCCAGGATTTTGAGTCCTCTGTCGCTGCCGCTGAACGAGTTGTAGTAGAACTTGTCCTCGTCTGCGAAGACAAGTTTGAATCGGCCTGAACCGAGCGGAAGTGCGGTGATGCGCCTGCCGAGCTCGTCGGTGTCGACTTTCATCGTAGGCTTCGGCTCTTCCTTCTTCTTTGTGGCCTTTCCTCCTTTGGCTTTCTCCGCTGGCTTCGACTCTGCTTCTCCGGACGTGGTCTCACACTCATCGGAGGTAAGCGTCAGAGGATTGGCGGTGTCCTTGGCGAGCGGAAGGATGAAGATGTAGTCGGATACGTTGTATCCTGCGTTCCACTCTACGCTGGAGTACTGTGCGGTAAAGTTGCGTGAAGAAGTGAAGAACAGGTACTTGCCGTCGAGCGAAAAGAGCGGGGACGATGCGTCGTACCACCTGTCGGTCACCTGATAGCTCCTGCGCGCCTTGACGTCGTATAGGAAGATTGCACTGACGTTGTTTGGCAGGGCTGTGGTGTAGGCTGCCCATGTGCCGTCCGCAGAGAGTGTGAACGAGCGGAAACCGCTTGTCTCACTGACGAGAATCCTTTCGGCCTTTCCGCTTGCCGCGTCAAGCTCGTAGATGTCACGCTTTTCGGTGCCGAAGTAGAGTTTCCTGCTGTCCGGGCTCCACATGAGCTGGGACGGATAGCCGTTCTCGAACCTTGTGAGGCATCTTGCCTCGGTTAACTTGTCGGCCGGTGCCGTATAGATCTGGTACTCGCCGTTTGCGTCCGAAATCCATGCGATGCTCTTGCCATCCGGGCTCCATACCGCCTCTCTCTCATGCGACTGAGGTGAACGGGAGATGTTGCGGACCGGGCCGTTTTCCGCTGGGACGGAGAAGATGTCGCCTCTCGCCACGACGAGTACTCTCTTGCCGTCAGGAGAAAGGCTGAAGCTGGTGAGTCTGCCTCCGACCTTGCGGTACTCGGAGCGGCTGTAGATGCCGTCGTCGGCGAGACGGATGGTGAGCTTCTCGGCCTTTCCGCCTTTGAGAGCGTCATACTTGTAGATGTATCCGCCGTTTTCGAAAACTATGTAGCGGTCCGAATTTGAAGGGAATTTGCAGTCGTATTCTGTGAAGTCCGTGACCTTGTCCGTCTGTTTTCTGCTGGTGTCATAGACGAAAAGGTTCATTGTCCTGTCCCTGTCGGAGAGGTAGTATATCTTGTCGCCTATCCACATCGGAAAGATGTCCTGGGCGTCGTTGTCTGTGATCTTCTCGAGCCTGGTGGTACCGACGGTGTTGATCCAGATGTCGTCGGCCTGTCCTCCGCGGTAGTATTTCCAGGTGCGGAATTCGCGGAACATCCTGTTCATCGCAAGCTTGCTTCCGTCCGGAGAGAAGGAGCAGAAGCCTCCCTCGCTCGTAGGTATGAATTCCGGGGTGCCGCCTTCCGCATCAACCAGGCAGAGCTGGCCGCGGAGACCGCTGAAGCAGTGTTGTTTGCTGCGGTAGATGATTTTTTTGCCGTCAGGAGTCCAGCCCATCACTATGTTGTTGGGCCCCATCCTCTCGCCGACCTGATCTCTCGAGACGAGGGCGGAATAGGTGATGCGCCGAGGCTCGCCTCCCTCGATGGGGATGGTGTAGACCTCAGTATTGCCGTCGTACTGTCCGGTGAAAGCTATGGTCTTGCCGTCAGGGGAGATTTTAGGGAAGCACTCGTAGCCAACATCGGATGTCAGCTTGACTGCCGTGCCCCCGTCGATGCCGACGCTGTAGAGGTTGCCTGCGTAGCAGAAAACGACCTTGTCTCCTCCCACTGCAGGGAAACGGAGCAGCCTTGCCTCTTCGGGCGTGGCGGATGCACTGGCCGACAAAACCAATATTAGCGCTGCAGCCAGCAAAAATCTGTTCTTCATCATGACCGGAATTTATGTCCCACAAATTTAATAAAACTATCCGATGAAATACTTCTCTCCTGGGGACAAGGCGTATCTTCTCAGCCAAGCAGCTTTACAGCCCGTCTGTATATGGTCAGCAGGTATCGTCTCGCCGTCTATATATCATAGATAGCGGTGTTTACATTAGTTTGCAACGGCAAAGGTGCATCGAAACAAAGCAGTAACAACCTGTAGCGGTTAAATGTAATAAAAAACGGCTGACCGTTTGTTGCGGCCAGCCGTCCATTTCCGATGAGGGCTATGCGAGCATCACCTGACCGCCCGTGACAGGAATCGCCTGCCCGGTCTCGCCGGTCTGCTCCATGGCGTATAGAATAGCCCTGGTGACATCTTCAGGGTTGCAGCCCTTGCGCATCGGCACCTGGTTGAGGTAGTAGTCCTTGACATCTTTCACGGTCCTGGCTCCGGGGACCTTGCCTGCTGCGAGATACTGCACGAAGAGACCGTTCTCCGGATTGCTCCAGAGCGGACCGTCGTAGAAGTTGCCCGGGCAGATGGAGTTGACCTTGATGCGGAAAGGAGCGAGCTCGAGCGCGAAGCTCTGGGTGAGACCTATTCCTCCGAACTTGCCGCCTGCGTATGCGAAGTTGGCCTTTGAACCACGGAGACCGGACTTTGAGTTCACCTGCACGATGTCTGCGTAATATTCAGGGTCGTGCGCTGTCTCGATTTTCATCAGATGGCTTGCGACCTTTGCGCAGAAGAAGTAGGCCTTGTAATTGATGTTGGTGACGAATTCGAAGTTCTCTGGAGTCATCGCCTCCAGTCCGCCTGCTCTAAGGACACCGGCGTTGGAGATGAATGCGTCGAGACAGCCGAAGTTGAGGACGGTCTGCCTGATGAGGTTGTTCAGACTGTCCATGTCGGCGACGTTAGTCTTGACGAAGATGGCTCGGTTGCTGCCGGCGATGGCGTTGAAGTTATCGGCCGTCTTTTCTCCCACCGCCTCGTTGAGGTCGGCAACGACGACATTCGCGCCCTCGTTGATGAGGTTGCGCGCGATTCCCTCGCCGAAGCCCTGGGCCGCACCTGTGACGATGATGGTTTTGCCTTCGGCGCGTCCCTTGGAAGAAGATGCGCTGACCTTGCGGCGATAGTTCTCAACTTCCCAGTTGTCGATGAAACTTATCTGACGTCTGTTCATCGGGTGCTCCCCGCCGAACTTCGCGGCATACCACGCGACTTTGCAGACATCCGTGAAGACATCCGTAATCACCTCTGCGTTCTTGGCGCTGTCGCCGACTGCCACAAGTCCGATTCCCTTGATGAGCAGTGCTTTCGGGGTGTGTCCGCGGCGCTCTACGTACCTCTCTATGCGTTTTTCAGCTTCTTTGACCAGCTCTTCCGGAGAGGCCGGCGTGAGGTATATGTACTCTGACTTGCAGTAAACGATTCCGTCAGGAGAGTATGGCGTGAGCAGCGGCTTCACTGCGTCGGCGCTTTCGAGGAAATGCTCGATCAGAGCGCTGTTGGTCGTCTTGAGGGTCTTGAGCCCGCGTCCGCGGCGGCTGAGGATGGAGCGGATGGCCGGGATGGTCTCGCTGACGCAGTTGCACACAGATGCATCTCCTTCCGGGAGAGGTCCGACCTGGGCTTCGAGGGTGTTGAGGATGCCGTCATAAAGGCTCTCGATCTCCTCGGTCGTATCGGCTCCCACAAAGATGCCGTGGTTCTGGAGGAAGATGACCTTAGGCTCGAAACCTTTCTCCTTGCGGAAGGCTTTGATCTTGTCGTAGACCTTCTTGAAGAGGGTGTAGCCTGGGTCTGTGTAGGCGATGTACAGAGCGTCCGGGAACAACTCCGCGCACTTGCTCTCCGCATTCACGGAGCACATCAGCCCGTTGACGATGGTAGGATGTAGGTGCACCACGAAGGCGTGCTCCATGCAGTTGTGCAGCGACGTTTCCACGGAAGGCCTGCGGTCCTTGGTGATGCAGGCGATGGCGAGGTCATTCTTGACCTGCTCCTCCCTCTCGGCTGCGTCGGCGCTGTATTGCTTGCCTCCCATCCTGTTGAGGAGGCTCCTGTCGAGGATGGCGAATCCTTCTTCGCCTATCGTCGCGAGAGCGTGGCCGCTCGCCTTGACATACAGGCGGGAATCGTCTTTCCAGGATGTGTTGCCGCCTCCTGCGATAACGAAGCGTGAGTCCGCACCGTACTTTCTGGAGATGGCTATAAGTGATTCGAGTTCTGTCATTGGATAGTAGTGGTAGCTTTAGTGATTATCTTGTCTCCCTCCTCTGTCTCGCGGGTGTCTTTCCCGGCCTGGTGGGCTGCAATCGCGCATGCGCTTTCATAATTGACGCCACGCAGTTTCTCGGAGAGGCAGTCGGCATCTCTGGTGCGTAGTTTTATCGGCTCGAGCGCCGGAGAGTTGTGCTCTGAACCGAAGCTTATGACAAAGCCCTCGTCCCTGAGGTATGACGCGTACTGCTCGAGCACCGCCGTAGTGTTGCGGGTGGTGATGAATTCACACGAACGGATGCCGCGTTTCTTTAGGATGTCCGCGCACTTCTGGAGGTCTTCCTCGAAGTCAGTGAAGCTGCCTTTCGCGTCATCGGCCAGAAACGGGTAGGTAGGTATGCCTCCGGCGGCTTCGATGATCCTCTGGACAGTCTCCATAGGGAGGAAAGCCTTAGGGTCTTCCGGCACGAAAGCCGCGCCGCCAGCCTTGAGCAGTTTGCTGCGGATTTCGTTCTCCACTGCGGCATTGTCGTCGAGCGGACTCTTGAGAGCCTTGCCTGAAAAGAGGCGCTCGTAGAAAGCGAGTTTCTCGGCTTCGCCGGAGAAATGCTCGTCTACCGCAAGGCGGAGAGCCTTTGCGAGGTGTCTCTCGCGAATCGAGCCTCTGGTGAGTTCCTCACGGATTTTGGCGAAAGAGAGGTTGAAGCCGGACTTGACAGCATCGAGCTGCCCGTTGAGTTTTCCGCACATCTTTTCCACCTGCGCGTTGGACTCGGCCTTGACTTCGGCCAGCATGCGCGCCTCTGCTCCGCTGAGGACTACCGGGTAGGCGAGGCCCTTGCCGCTGAGGTAGGTCCTGCCTGGATTGTTGGGATCGTTGACCCTGATTCCGGCGGCCTGATCCTCCACGTTGAGGGAGATGAACTCTATGTTGAAAAGAGGGAAGAGGTGGCGTCTGCCACACTCTTCACTCCATTCTCCATATCCGTCGAGGGAATAGAAATCGTTAATCCCCACCACTTTCACACCTTCCGCAGCAGCCATGTCGAGAGCTTGAGGAATGCTATCGAATGCGCTGAACGAATAAGGGGTGTGCAGGTGGGCGTTTACGTCAAGGATTCCCATCGCTATACTCCTTTCTTTGCCCTGATGATCTGCTCCGCGACGGTCATGTTGCTCACCGGAGAGTAGTCCTTGAGAGGGACAATCTTCTCGTTGATGGCGTCGAGGAACCAGGATGGCTGAGGGAAGAATGATTCTTCAAGCTCGTGGCAAGGGGTAATCCAGTTGCGTGAGCCGAGTACTACAGGAGCTGCGTCGAGGTAGTCGAACGCCATCTCGGAGATGTTGGCCGCGAGGTCGTTGAGGAACGAGCCGCGTGCGGAAGCATCGCCTGCGATGATGATGCGTCCGGTCTTCTTGACGCTCTCGAGAACTTTCTCGTAGTTGAACGGCACGAGGGAGCGGGCATCGATGACCTCGGCTTCCATGCCATATTTATCCTTGAGGATGTCGGCTGCCTCGAGGGCGCGGTAGAGGGTGGCTCCGATTGTGAGGAACGTCACATCCTTGCCCGTTCTCTTGATGTCAGGCTCTCCGATAGGAATCTCGTAGTACCCCTCTGGAACTCCGCCTTCGTGGAACTTCTCGCCCATGTCGTAGATTCTCTGGCTCTCGAAGAAGATGACCGGGTCGGTGCCCTGGAGGGCAGCGTTCATGAGGCCCTTCGCATCGTACGGAGTCACAGGGAATACAACCTTCAGGCCCGGGATATGGGTGCAGAGGGAGGTCCAGTCCTGGGAGTGCTGTGCGCCATATTTTGAACCTACGGAAACTCTAAGCACCACAGGCATCTTGAGGATGTTGCCGGACATCGCCTGCCATTTCGGGAGCTGGTTGAAGACTTCGTCTCCGCAGCATCCGAGGAAGTCGCAGTACATGATTTCCGGAATCACTCTTCCGCCGCACATTGCATATCCGATGGCAGTGCCGACGATGGCGGCCTCCGCGATAGGAGAGTTGAAGAGACGGTGGTAAGGAAGTGCCTCGGTGAGTCCGCGGTAGACTGCGAACGCGCCGCCCCATTCGCGGTTCTCCTCGCCGTATGCGACGAGAGAGGCATCTTTGTAGAAGCGGTCGACGACAGCTTCAAAGATACCGTCGCGGATGTTGTAGGTCTTCATCTTGCTGACAGGCTTGCCGTCCTTGTCAAGGTAGAACCTCTCCTTGCCGGCAATCTGCTTGACTCTCGGGTTGTCCTCGAGCGGCATCAGCACATCCGGCTTGGCGTCGCTGAGGGAGTCGATGCTCTGGTTGGAGAACATCATGTCGCCGAGAAGTTCGCTGTCTTTCACTAGGTCCATGCGAGGGGAAATCTCAGGGTCGATGGCGAGATTGTAGCAGTCGAAGATGACATCCTTGACTTCAGAGCGGATGCCTTCGAGTGCCTTCTCGTCGGCGATGCCGGCCTCGATGAGTTTCTTGCCGAAAGCTGCGATGCAGTCTTCTCTCTCCCATGCCTCAATCTCCTCTTTCGTGCGGTAAGATGACTGGTCGCTTGGAGAGTGCCCGCTGTAGCGGTAGGTCACGACGTCCAGAAGGCAAGGTCCGAGCTTCTCCTCGAGGAGAGCCTTCTTGCGGCGGAATGCGTCGATGACGGCGAGAGGGTTGTATCCGTCGACTCTTTCGGCGTGCATTGCGTCAGGCTTGAAGCCTGCGCCGAGCCTTGCAGGGAAGGTGTAGCCCATGGTCTCGCCCTTGGTCTGGCCACCCATCGCATACTGGTTGTCCATCACGTTGAAGAGGACAGGGAGTCCGCCTTTCATGTCGCCCTCCCAGAGGGTGTTGAACTGGTCCATGGAAGCGAATGTCATACCTTCGAGCACAGGTCCGCGGGCCATGGCGCCATCTCCGAGGTTGGCCACTACGATGCCCTTCTTTCTGTTGACCTTCTTGTAGAGGGCTGCGCCCACTGCGATGGAGCCTGAGCCGCCCACGATGGCGTTGTTAGGATAGATTCCGAACGGAGTGAAGAAGGTGTGCATGGAGCCGCCGAGACCCTTGTTGAATCCGGTGGTGCGGGCGAAAATCTCGGCGATGGCTCCGTAGATGAGGAATCTGATTCCGAGGTCCTTGGTACTGCCGCCCTTGAAGCCTTTCTTTGCGACTGCGAGGGTTGCGCCTCCCCAGAACTCGTTCATGATCTTCTCAAGCTCTGCGTCCGGAAGAATCTGGATGGAACGGAGACCCTTGGCGAGGATTTCGCCGTGTGAACGGTGTGAGCCGAAGATGAAGTCGTCGGTGTCGAGAGCGTATGCCATGCCGACTGCGGCTGCTTCCTGACCTGCAGAAAGGTGGGCAGGTCCAGGGTTGTTGTATGCCACGCCGTTGTACCCGCCTGTGGTCTTGACGAGGTTGAGCATCGTCTCGAACTCGCGGATCACGAACATGTCGTGGTAGATGCGGAGGAGGTCCTCCTTGGTGAAATTCTTCTCGTCGAGCTCTTCCTTGACGGTCTTGCTGTACTGCATCACAGGAATCTTCGGGAACACAATCTCGTGCTCCTTCGGACGAAGAGTCTCGTTTGGATCAATGTGGATTGACTTTGGCATAGTTATGTTGTGAAAATGTGATTATTGCTATTATATTGTGAACGCCGTCTCCTTGATGATTTCAGACACGGTGGGGTGAGGGAACACGACTTCCTTGAGCTGCTCGAGGGTCATCTCCATCTCGATGGCGATGCAGGCGCTATGGATGATTTCCGAGCAAGGGTTGCCGAGCATGTGCACGCCGATGACCTCGTGGTGCTTGCTGCCGACGATGATCTTGCAGAGCCCTTCGCCGCCTTCATTCTCTGCGACGAAGCGTCCGGAATAGGCCATAGGGAGCTTTACGACGGTGAAGTCCTTGCCGGCGGCCTTTGCCTGCTCCTCGGTGAGGCCCACGCCGGCCACTTCAGGGTTGGTGTAGACGACTCCTGGGATGGCGTCGTAGCGCATGTGGTCCTCCTTGCCGAGGATGTTGTTGACGGCGACTTCGCCCTCACGGCTTGCGGTGTGTGCGAGCATCGAGAACCCTGTCACGTCACCTGCGGCGTAGACGTTAGGGACATTGGTGCGCATCTTGTCGTCGACCTTAATCCCGCGCTCGAAGGCCACTCCGATGTTCTCGAGGCCGATGCCCTTCACGTTGGCTCTGCGGCCCACGGAGACGAGGATTTTGTCTCCGCTCACGCGGCAGGTCTTGCCTTCAGGGTCTTCGTATACGACGGTGTTGCCCTCGATGCCGGTGACCTTGCACTTGAGGCAGAAGTTGATGCCGCGCTTTGCGTAAATCTTCTGCAGGGTGGCGCTGATTTCGTCGTCGAGCGGTCCAAGAATCTTCGGAAGCATCTCGACCACGGTAACTTTGGTGCCGAGGGTGCTGAAGAACGCCGCGAATTCCATGCCGATGACTCCGCCGCCGATTACAACGAGCTCCTTAGGCTGCTCCTTGAGGGAGAGAATCTCACGGTTGGTGACGATGACGTCGCCGGCTTCCTTGAGTCCCGGAATCGGTGGGACTGAAGCTTCTGAACCGGTGCAGATCAGGAGATTGCGCGCGGTGTAGATGTTGCCTCCGGCACTCAGCGTGATGCCGTCCGCGCCTCGGCTCTCGATGTGCGCATCCTCGGCGATGACTTCAACCTTGCCGGCTTTCATCGCGGCCTTGACACCTGCGACCAGTTTCCTGACGACCTTGTCCTTGCGGGCTATAATCTCGGCGTAGTTGAACTTCGGATCAGAAGAGTATACGCCATAGTGGTCTCCGGTGAGCGCGTAGTTGTAGACCTTCGCGCTGTAGAGGAGCGTCTTGGTCGGGATGCATCCCTCGTTGAGGCACACGCCGCCGAGCGACTTCCTTTCGAAAAGAATGGTCTTGAGACCGGCGGCGCCGGCTCTCTCTGCAGCCACGTATCCGCCGGGGCCGCCTCCGATGATTGCTAAATCGTACATATCAGTCTTAAGTTTCTAGAATTCAACTTCAAGGTTCTCGATTTCGACGGCTACCTGCTTGAGGAAGCGTGTCGCCTCGCCGCCGTCGATGGCGCGGTGGTCGTAGGTGAGGGACAGGCCCATGTAAGGGACGAAGCCGTAGACTCCACCTCCGAGGTCCTTAGGACGCGCCACGATGGTGCCGACTCCCAGAATCGCGCTCTGCGGCACGTTGATGATAGGAGTGAACCACTCGACTCCGTATCCTCCGAGGTTGGACACGGTGAAGGAAGCTGCTTCGCTGGCGAGCAGGTCAGGATTGATGCTGCCCTTCTTGCAGTCGTCCGCGACTTTCTTGAGAGCCTTGCTGAGCCCAGCTATGTTGAGGTTCTCCGCACCCTTGACTGCAGGAACCATGAGTCCGCGCTCGGTGTCCACGGCGAGTCCGAGGTTGACGGTGTTGAAGTATCTCATCTCATCGCCGAGGCAGTGCGAGTTGAGTGAAGGGAATTTCTTGAGTGCATTGATGACAGCGTAGCAGACGAAGTCGTTGATGGTGATGTTGGCGTCGATTCTGCCTTCCTCGAGGGCCTTCTTCGCTTTCTTGCGGAGCGCCTGAATTCTGCGCGCATCGGCTCCGAGCATGTGCGTGAGCTGGGCCGAGTTCTGGAGAGAATTGTACATCGACTTGGCGATGAGCTTGCGCATGTTGGAGAGCTTCTCGACTCTGAATTCTTCGCCTTCGCCCGCGATGTCGCTGTGATTAGGCTTCCATGTCTTGAGGTCGGACGCCTTCACCATACCTGCAAGTCCGCTGCCGTGCTCCGGTGCCGCGAATCCGCCTTCGGTGCAGATGGCCTTCGCGAGCCCGCTCTTGGCTGCCGGTGCCGCTGCGAGGACGTCTCTTTCGATTATGCGTCCGTGAGGGCCGCTTCCCGCAATCTGTGCGGTGTCGACTCCGCGTTGTGCGGCTGCCTTGCGTGCGCGAGGTGAGACTGGTGCTCCGTCCACCACCGGTGCGGCCGGTACCGCTTCCGCCTTGACCTCAACTTTCGCCTCGGCCTTGGTCTCTGCCGCTGCAGGCGCTTCAACTGCCGGGGCTGCTCCGTCAGGTGCGAATTCCGCAAAGCTTTCACCCTCGTTCCCGATTACCATTACGTTGGTGAGAACGGGTATCTCGTCGTTGTCCTTGAAGAAGCACGCGAGTACAGTGCCCTCAAACTTGGACTCCTCTTCGAAAGAGGCCTTGTCGGTCTCATAGCTGAAGAGTACGTCTCCAACGGCCACTTTGTCTCCTGGTTTCTTCTTGAATTCAGTAACGATGCAACTCTCTACTGACTGGCCCTGCTTGGGCATGATTACTACGTTTGCCATTGTGTGTTGATGTGATTAGTATAATTCGCAAATTTATCAAAAATCGCCTATAAAGCGATTATTAATATATAAAAAAGCCTATCACGCCCGCTGTCACCAGCATGGTGATGGGGCCGACTTTCTTGGTATAGCTTAAAATGAATGCTACGGAGAACAGCGCCCACGCTTTCCAGTCCGGAAAGTTCTCGCTGAGGATGTGGATGTCCAGACCGTCTTCGCCGAAGCTGATGCTGAAGATGAGGACCAGCGATGCAGCGGCTATCATTCCTGCCACGGAAGGTCTGAGCGCTCCCATCACTGCGGAGAACATCGGGGTCTCGTGGAACTTGTAGAAAATCTTGATGATTACGAAGAATACCAAGAACGACGGCAGGATGATGGCAAGGGTGGTGGCTGCCGAGCCGAAGACGGCCAACGCGTTGCTGTAGCCGGCATCATGGAGGACCTGATAGCCTACGTAGGTGGCGCAATTGATGCCTATGGGACCCGGGGTGGACTGGGAGATGGCCACTATGTCCGTGAAGGCGGCTTCTGTAAGCCACGCGTGCTCGCCTACGACCTGCGTCTGGATGAGAGAGAGCATCGCGCCTCCTCCTCCGAAGTTGAACAGTCCTATGATGAAGAACGTCGAGAAAAGCTGCCAGAGAATCTCCATCATCGCTGTGCTCTCCTGTTTTTAATTGAGGATATGCCCGCCGCCCCCGCTATCGTGACGAGGATGAACCAGACAGGGGAAATCTTGAGGAACACTATGCCCAGCAGCGTCGCTATGGCTATCAGCCATGTCCACCAGTTGCGGCAGCCGTTGCGGGCCATGTTAACTGCCGGGACGAGTATCATTGCCACGGCTACCGGCCTGACGCCCTGGAATATCCGGGCGATGACAGGGTTGTCCTTGAAATTGGTGAACACCATCGCGATGAGCAGGATAATGACGAAGGAGGGAAGGACGGCGCCGACTGCCGCAGTGATGCTGCCTTTGATACCGGCAAGCTTATGCCCAGTGTAGATGGCCATGTTGACCGCGAGCACTCCGGGTGCACTCTGGGCGAGCACGATGATGTCCTGCATGTCCTCTTCGGTGATCCACTTGCGTGAGGTCAGCTCCTTCTCGATAAGGGGGAGCATCGCATATCCGCCGCCGATTGTGAATGCGCCCATCTTGGCGAACACGCAGAAAAGGTTCCATAAAGAAGGTTTTTCCATATCTCGCAAAGTTAGCGGATGTTCGTTTCAAAATGATGAAAAACCGGGGAAAGATTGGATTTGATGTATTCCATTTCCGCAGATGCGGGCTCTGCTTGCGTGCGAAAACAAAGCGCCCCGGGGAAAAGTCCCCGGGACGCGATGTCGAGAGTGTCTTGAATGCAGCCGGACGAGCCGCGCTATTTCAGCGGAGTACCCATCTCGGAGTTCTCGGCGTCGTTGTCGTCGAGTTTGAAGAGCATCAGGTCCTTGTTGTCCTTGGTGCAAGGAGTCCATGCAGGGATGCCTTCGCCGTTAGGATTGCCAGTCTTTACGAAATTGCTCCATCCTCTGAGCATCTGCTCCGAAAGGTCCCAATCGCCCTTGGTCCAAGGCCTCCAGCAATGCTTGAGGGACTTGAATACGTACCAAAGGTCGGAAGAGTGGAACGCACCCTTGAGGCGCGCGCTCACTTCCGGATGTGACCCGTCGTCAGGAAGCGGACGTGCGAACTGGTAGGCAAAGGCGGTGTCGCCGTTCTCCTCGCGGTTGAGGCAGAACTCGATGATGCCGTCGCCCATGTCGCCGAGGTCGTTGAGGGTGTAGCCGATCATATACGGGATGTGCGGCAGATTGTTGTTGTAGGCAGCCTCGTCGAAAGTCTCCTCGGATACGTAGCCGTCTATGACAGGGAAGGATGTCAGGGAACCGTAGGTCTTGTTGACGGCGGAGTAGATGGTGCTGAGAGCATAGAGGGTCTCGGTGGAGGCTGCCCTCATCTTCTTGAGGTCATCCAGCCCTGCCCAGTCGAGAATCTTCTTATCGGCCTGCTCACGGTCCTTCAGCACGGTCTTGCCGAAAGGTCCGCTGACGCTGGCCCTACTGATGCCGTTGGCGCTCATGATAACTGCCTTGTTGAAGAGCCCTCTGGTCAGAGGGGAGGCGCATAGGGTCCTTACCGAACCGCCGCCGGCGCTCTGTCCGAAGATGGTCACATTGTCTGGGTCGCCGCCGAACTGCGCGATGTTGTTTTTAATCCACTTGAGGGCCGCGATTTGGTCAAGGATGCCGTAGTTTCCGGAAACCCCGTCCGGGCTTTCGGCCGAGAGTTCCGGGTGCGTCAGGAATCCGAATACTCCGAGGCGGTAGTTGATGGAGACAAGTACCACGTCCTTGTTCGCCCATTCCTGTCCGTCGAACTCTGGTTCCGAACCCCAGCCTTCGCGGTATCCGCCGCCATGGATCCAAAGAGCCACAGGAAGTTTGCGGTCCGCCTGTGCGGAAGCTTTGGTCCACACGTTGAGGTAGAGGCAGTCTTCACTGTAAGGAGACTCGTCCCCGTAGCTCCATTCGGTGGCGTAGCCTCCCGGATAGTGCACGGCCTGATAGCCTGGATGTCCGAAACTGTCGGCCACCTTGATGCCTTCCCAGGGAGTGACGCTCTGCGGAGCCTTCCAACGGAGGTCTCCGATTGGAGCAGCCGCGTAGGGGATGCCCTTGTAGGCAAGAACACCTGGAGTCTCGGTGGCTATGCCCTGAACTTTGCCGCCTTCGATGCTGAGGACGGGATTGTCGGCTTTCTGCGAGCAACCGAGGCAGGCGAGAGCGGCCAACGACATGAAAACTGGTAATATTTTTTTCATCGATTTATTGATTTGTGTGTCTTGTTTTCATTTTCAAGAATCGCTTTCACGACCCTCTCTCCAAGAGTCTTCTTGTCCTGTGGGTGGATGTCGTTCCACTCTCCAAGATCTCTTCCTGGCACGAGATAGACTCCGTCCATCTCCTCCGCCACGCGCCGCTGCGCATCCTGTATCGCCCTCCAGCCTTCGCTTTCCGGAGAAAGCAGTTCCGAGTGCATGTAGGCGGCAAGTTCGACGATGTAGAAAGGAAGATTGTCATCCTCGAAGAGTTCTCTCCATTCGCGGATCATCGTCCTCAACTCGTCGGCATAGATTTCCGGCCGTTCGATGTTGGATTCGCCCTGATACCATACCACACCGGAGAGTTTCCTTGGCTTGCCTGAAGCCTCAGCGCCGTAGATGCTTCCGTCGCTTATGCTCGGCTTGAGCGGGGCTGTCATCGCGTTGTATAGACCTGTAGGCATATACTGGAGGAAGATTTCTGCGTCCCTTTCCGGCATGCGCGCCGCCACGCAGTGATTCCACTTGCGCGGGAGCTGCACCGTGCCTGCTGGGGTCTCGAGCGAGTATTCCTTGTCTCGTATGAACTTTGCGCATTCCCCGCGATGGCTGCGGAGGTGCACTTCTATGGTGTTCTTCCCTTTCTTGAGTGCGGATGCCGGGACAGGATAGTTCCGCGGAGGGTAGCGGTAAGAGGTCGTCCCGACGAAGTGGCCGTTGACGAAGACGGAGTCCGCATCGACGATTGCTCCGAGGTGAAGCGTGGCGTCGCTGCCGGCCTGAGCTGAGTTCAGGCGGATGTCCGTCTTCAGGAAGTGCAATCCGTAGATTGGAGCGCCGCTCTCGTCGGTGGCCCATTCCTCAGAGAACATATCGACCTTGCTCCACTTGGCATTAGGGTCAATGCCTTTCTGGTTGAGGGCTTCCTGCCATTTGACGTAGATTTCGCGGCTGCGGACAGATGCATCCTGCACCCACTGCGGGTCGCGGCACTGCTCAAGCTGCGGCAGGCAGAACGACGGGAGGGAGTCCGCCCTCATCCACGCCTCGATAGGGGTCCCGCCGATTGCCGTATTGACCATCCAGATGTCTTCCCCGAGAGCCTCGTTGAGTCCTTTTCCGACGAAGTAGCACAGTGCGCCCCACAATCCGGCATTCTCCGGGGTGAGATCGCTCCAGCGCCCCGGGACGAGGTTTTCAACCGGTCCGTCGAACTCATAGCGGAGAGGCAGTTTCATGTAGTGGACTGCCGGGTTGGAGTAGTCCTTGACATCGTTCCCGACGACATCAAGACAGCGGTTCACAGGAAGCTCCATGTTGGACTGGCCGGAGAACAGGTACAGTCTTCCTTCTCCGGCAGGCTGCGCTGCGGCAGCTCCGGAGATGAGGAGCGCCGCGGCAGCTGCAATGAGAATAGTTCTTTTCATGATTTTAGTTTAGCGTTATGTCCATTCCCTGAAGGTCGGCATCGGCTGAAGAACTTCCACAGAGGATGCGGTACTTGCCTGCGCGAGGAGCAAGTTCGTCGATGTTCGCGTCGTAAAACTCGAAAGCTTTGCTGTCGAGGGTAATCTTGACAGTCTTCGACTTGCCGGCAGGGATGCTGACTTTCTTGAATCCCTTGAGAGACTTGATTGGAGCGTCCGGGTCGTCGAGGCTCTTGACGTAGACCTGCACGGTCTCGTCGCCGTCCATCTTGCCGGTGTTGCAGACCGGGACACTCACGCAGAGGGTCTCGCCTATGTTGAGGGTTGTCTTGTCGAGCTGAGGCTTGCCGTAGCTAAAGCTCGTGTAGCTCAGACCGAAGCCGAAAGGATAGAGAGGTTCTCCGCGGAAGTAGCGGTAGGTGCGGCCTTCCATGCTGTAGTCGAGGAAGTCCGGCAGCTGTGCCGTGGAGGCGTAGAAGGTGACAGGAAGTTTGCCGGAAGGATTGCTCTCGCCGAGGATGGTGCGTGCGGCAGCCTTGCCGCCTCCCTGACCTGCGTACCACAGCTGGAGTATGGCGTCGCAGTATGGCTCCACGCTCTCGAATCCGATGGCAGAGCCGGAGCAGTTGAGGAAGATGACCTTCTTCCCTGTGTCGTGCATGGCCTTCAGCAGTCTCTGCTGCACGGCAGGAAGCTCGATGTCGGCCTTGTCTCCTCCCTCGCCCTCAAAGTTGGCGGAGATGCCTCCGACCACCACAATGGCATCGGCGGCCGCAGCCTTCTCAGTTGTGTCTATGAAGTCGGCGTAGTCTCTCCGGCAGAAGTTGGCGTTGAACGATGCGAAGTTGCCCTTGCCTCTTCTGTATGTGATTTCTACCTCGTATGTCTCGCCTTCCTTCACATCGAAACTCTTGTATTTGAGGTTTGCGCCCGGACGGAAGAATCCCCTGTCGGCAGCCGTGCTGGAGTCGATGAGTTTGCCATTGACTTTGAGGCGGTAGCCGTTGTCGCTGCTGATGCGGTAGCTGAGCGCTCCGGTGAAGTCGGCGGTGAAACTGCCCTGCGCTTTGAGAGAAATGGACTCGGTGCTCACCCCGTCCGCGAAGCCGTATGCTCCGAAAGTGCTGAAGCGCGGTTCGATATAGTAGCCTTCGGCTGCCTTGTCTCCGGAGAGATTGAGGTTGTTGTAGAACTCGACCTTGAGGCCCTTGCCGTCGTTGAACTTATCTCCATATGGGGTGGTGTTGTAGTCGTCTGCGATTTCGCAGGCTTTGTCGTAGATGATTTCAGTCCCCGGAAGAGCCTGCCTGATGCCCTCGAGGATTGAGAGTTTGTGCTCTTCGGTAGGAGTGCCGCCGTAGTTGCCGTTGAGAAGTTCTACGTCATCGGCGTTGGGTCCCACTACAGCCAGACGGCTTATGCTTTTCGATAGAGGCAGCGCGGATTCGTTCTTGAGCAGTACGAAGGATTCCTCGGCCGACTTTTCCGCGAGTCTGGCGTGCTTCTCGCAGCTGATGACATCTTCTCCGAGCTTCGCCCACGGGAGCATCTCGTGCGGGTCGAACATTCCGAGTTCGAAGCGCCCGCGGAGCGTACGTCTGAGGTGGATGTCGAGGTCGGATTCTTTGATGAGCCCATTGTCGAGGGCTTCGAGCAGCGAGATCATCGTCTTGCCGCATTCGAGGTCGGTGC
Organism: uncultured Muribaculaceae bacterium; assembly: GCA_964385795.1. GTDB lineage: Bacteria > Bacteroidota > Bacteroidia > Bacteroidales > UBA932 > Cryptobacteroides. The sequence goes on along the minus strand of CAYLPY010000016.1, from coordinate 8,085 downwards.
CGTTGAGGACAGCGTCGACTCCGGCGCTTACTGCATCGGGATGTGTCTCGTGCTGGCCTTTGGTGAAGAAGTTGTTGATGGCATCGCAGTCTGTTACCACGAGCGAGGTGTATCCCCATTTATCACGGAGGATGTCCTGAAGAAGACGGCCGTTCATGCAGCATGGCTCACCTTCGAACCTCTGGTATGCGCACATCACTTCCCGTACGTCAGCTTCCTTTACAAGTGCCTTGAATGCAGGGAGGTACGTCTCCCAAAGGTCGCGGTTGGACACGCTGACATCCATGCTGTGGCGCAGCCTCTCCGGACCGCTATGGACCGCGTAGTGCTTGGCGCATGCGTGCGTCTTGTAGTAGCGCTTGTCGTCGCCCTGCATTCCCTTAACAGTCATCACGCCCATTACGCTGTTCAGATAAGGGTCTTCTCCGCTGGTCTCCTGACCGCGTCCCCAGCGCGGGTCGCGGAATATGTTGATGTTAGGGCACCAGAAACTGAGTCCCGGGTTGCCCGGATAGTAGATCTCTCCCATGCCCACTCCGAAAATGTCGTTGTCGGAGCGGTTCCAGTTGGCGCGGGCCTCATCGGAGACTGTCGAGAAGACTTCCTTTACGAGCTCCGGATTGAAGGTAGCGGCGAGTCCTATCGCCTGTGGGTAGACAGTGTAGCCGTCCTGGCGCACTCCGTGGCAGGCTTCACTCCACCAGTTGTATGAAGGAATCCCGAGGCGGTCTACGGAGACGGACTTGTTCATCATCAGGCCTACTTTTTCCTCTGGAGTGAGGAGCGATAAGAGGTTCTCTACGCGTTCCTCCGTCGGGCGGGACGGGTCGCGGAACGGGTAGTCGTAGGTCTTTTTCGGAGAGCAGGCCGACACAGCCGCAAGCATTGCGGCTGCAATCAGAAGCTGGTGAACGGATTTATTCATTTTGAGTAGTTTTAGTTGTAGTTTTCTTTCCTGAAGAGGCTTTGTCTGAGATTTTAGCTCTGACGGCGAGGTTTGCGGGGCAGCTGCCGTCGTCAAGATAGACTGCCGCGCCCCGGAATACCTCTCCGAGCGAGCCGGAGATGTCGAGGGATATCACGATTTCTCCGACTTCCCCAGGGGTAATCGGAGTCTTGGGCCATTTTGCAGAGATGCAGTAGCAGCCCGAATCCACGTATCCGACGGTGACGGGTTTGTCGTCAGTGCAAAGAAACCTGAAGATGTGGCAGACGGGACCGTCCGTTCTGTCGACGTCGCCGAAGTCGAAGTATTCCGAGTCGAACACTATCCTCTCTTTCTCTTCCGTCCAGGCGCGGCATGGAAGGCAGCTCATCAGGAGCAGTGAAGCGCCCAGAATCTGGGCCAAAATCGGTCTGTGCATACAACTATATGGTATCGTGGTATACACAAATATCACCAAAGCCATAGAGGAATGGTTGACGATTTGTTTCAAAAACTTGCATTTTTAGTTCAACCTTGCTCTACTCGTTCACGAGGCCAGACTGTTCCGTCCCTCAATGCTCTTTTTGGTCTGTATCGAAAGAGAATGAGCGAAAATGGAAACATTGTCATCGGAATTATCCTTTCCTTTGCATCGTGGTTATGTGGTTATGAAAAAGGGGTGGCCTGCGTTCTGCGGGCTGCCCCTTGTTCTTTTTACAAAAACTTAACATTCCCGAAACACCCTCGTAATAATACCGGAATACCTTTGCAGCGGTTTAAAAGAATAAAAATTGCTTACGCGAAGGAAAACACTGCTCACCTGCCTCTGCCTTGCGGCTGCGGTCCTGTGTCAGCAGAGTCTCTCGGCTCAGAGGATAAAGGGGAGCGACACGCTTCTGCCGCTCTCTCAGTCGTTGTCGGAGTCCTATATGGACGAGAATCCGTCTGCTGTCATCACCGTGACAGGCGGCGGGAGCGGTGTGGGAATCTCCGCGCTGCTTGAAGGCGCCACGGACATCGCGATGTCTTCACGGCGCATGAAGTTCACAGAGAAGATGAAGATGTCCAAGGCCGGTATCGATGTTCAGGAGACGGTGGTGGCCTACGATGCCTTAGCAGTGATTGTGAATCCGGCAAATCCGGTCGAACAGCTTACCCGGGGGCAGCTCGAAGGCATCTTCCGGGGGAAAATCAAGAACTGGAAGGAAGTCGGGGGAGATGATGTCAAGATAGTGGTCTACTCCCGAGAGACATCTTCCGGAACATACGAATTCTTCAAGGAAAGCGTTCTGCACAACAAGAACTATATGGCCGGAGTACTTTCTATGCCGGCGACTGGGGCTGTGATACAGTCCGTGCGCCAGACGCGAGGTGCCATAGGCTATGTCGGTCTGGCTTACCTCAACCGCTACGTCAAGGCACTTGCGGTCTCCTATGAAGACGGGGCCGGCTATGTCCTTCCGTCCGTGGAGATGGCACTCGCGGGGGAGTACCCCGTGGTGAGGCCGTTGTTCTACTACTACAGCCGTTCTGCTGAGCAGGTGCGTCCTTTCCTCGAGTACCTCGCTTCCGAAGAAGGCCGTAAAAAGATGCTGAAGCTCGGTTTCATACCCAAGATATGAGAAGACTTATAGACAGGATATCCAAAGGAGTCTTTACGGTCAGCGGATTCGCGACGAGCGGGATAATCCTGCTGATTGTGGTCTTTCTCTTCGGAGAGTCTCTGGGGCTGTTCCGCAATTCTGTCGTGGAGGAGGACTACGATATTGTCCTAAATCCTTCCAACGAGGTCGGAGCGTTGGATGCGGAGCAGCTGAAGGCCATCTTCGACGAGGACATCGTCAACTGGAAGGAAGTAGGCGGGAAGGACCTCCCTGTCAAGATTTTCCGCCTCGATGATCTCGACAAGCTCTACTCAATGGAAGAACTTGGCAAGCAGTATGAGCATGCAGGCGACAAGATAGCCGAACAGCTTGCTTCCAACCCCGGCATGATTGCATTTCTGCCTTCGTCTCTCGTGGAAGGTCTCGATGGCGTGAAATACATGGAAAACCGCAGAATCTCCGCAAGGGATGTCTTCGGTGGCAATGAATGGTATCCTACCGCAGCGCCTGCGCCGATTTTCGGAATCCTGCCGCTCATCGCTGGAACCCTTCTCGTGAGCCTTTTTGCAATGCTCATCGCCCTGCCTTTCGGGCTGGCGGTCTCCATACACCTTGCGGAGTGTGCGGGGGAGAAGACAAGACGGGTTCTCAAGCCTGTGATTGAACTTCTCAACGGTATCCCGTCCGTGGTCTATGGCTTCTTCGGCCTCACGGTGATAGTGCCGTTGCTGCAGAGGCTCTTCCACCTTCCGGTGGGCGAGTCCGGCATCGCCGGCGCCGTGGTCCTCGCCATCATGGCCCTGCCCACCATAATCACGGTTTCGGAGGATGCTCTACGCAGCTGCCCGCGTGCCATGCGTGAGGCAAGCCTTGCGCTTGGGGCGACCAAGTGGCAGACGATATACAAGGTCGTGATACCTTATTCCGCCTCCGGTATCATTTCCGGTGTCGTCCTTGGCATAGGACGCGTGATAGGGGAGACGATGGCGGTGCTGATGGTGACAGGTAACGCGGCAGTGATTCCGACGAGTATCCTGGACCCTCTCCGGACAATCCCCGCGACCATCGCCGCTGAGCTTGGCGAGGCTCCTGTTGGAGGCGCGCACTATCAGGCTCTGTTCCTGCTTGGTGTGATACTATTCTTAATAACTCTGGCAATCAACTCCTGCGTGGAGCTGGTCTCCATACGCAACAAAAACAGGGGACACTGACATGGAACTCAAATTCGCCAGATCCTTCGCCCACCGCAAGCATCGAAGCCAGTCCGTGATACTCGGGCTCTTCAGAGTCCTTACGCTGCTCGTAGTGCTGATACTCTTCTTTATCCTTGGATTCATCCTCGTTAAGGGGGCGCGGGTCATTAGCTGGGATTTCCTCACCAAGGCCCCGCTCGACGGGATGACGAGCGGAGGTATCTTCCCAGCCATCGTGGGTACGCTCTGTCTGATGCTGGGGAGCGCCCTATTCGCCTTCCCGGTGGGAGTGCTCAGCGGCATCTACATGAATGAATATGCTCCCAAGGGCGCAGTGGTCAACTTCATCCGCATGATGACCAACAACCTTTCTGGCATCCCTTCGATAGTCTTCGGACTCTTCGGCATGGCGTTCTTCGTCAACAAGCTCGGCTTCGGTGACAGCATCCTGGCTGGTTCGCTGACTCTCGGGCTGCTTGCGCTGCCCGTGGTCATCCGCACCACCGAAGAAGCTTTCAAGAGCATCCCCGACTCTTGCCGCGAAGGGTCGCTCGCCCTCGGGGCCACCAAGGTCCAGACGATTTTCAGAGTCCTTCTGCCGATGGCGATGCCGCGCGTGATGACCGGACTCATCCTTTCGCTCGGGCGAGTCTCCGGAGAGACGGCCCCTATCCTCTTCACCTGCGCGGCCTACTTCCTTCCGCGGCTTCCGCACAGCATCTTCGACCAGTGCATGGCTCTTCCGTACCACCTCTACGTGGTCGCCACGAGCGGTACGGATATCGACGCCCAGACTCCTATAGCCTACGGCACGGCTTTCGTGCTGATTGTGATTGTGCTTCTGATGAACCTCATCGCCGGTGCGGTCCGCAAACGTTTCGAGAAATATGGAAAGTAAGATAACAGCGAGGGACGTTAACTTCTACTATGGAAGTTCCCAGGCCCTCAAAAACATCTCCATCGAAATTTCCCGAGGGGAGGTGGTGGCCTTTATCGGGCCTTCCGGCTGCGGAAAGTCGACATTCTTGAGGCTTTTCAACAGGATGAACGACCTGATTCCCCAGACCAGGCTCGAAGGGCAGATTCTGATTGATGACAAGGACATCTACGCCAAGTCCGTGGATGTTGATGCGCTCCGGCGCAATGTCGGCATGGTCTTCCAGAGGCCGAATCCTTTCCCGAAGAGCATCTACGAGAATGTGGCCTACGGCCTGCGGGTGAACGGTGTCAAGGACAAGGAGTTCATCGAGGAGAGGGTGGTCTCCGCGCTCAAGGGAGCGGCGCTCTGGAGCGAGGTCGGCGACAGGCTGAAACGCTCTGCCTACGACCTTTCCGGCGGACAGCAGCAGCGTCTCTGCATCGCGAGGGCTTTGGCGGTTGAGCCATCCGTGCTCCTGATGGACGAGCCTGCGTCGGCGCTCGACCCGATCTCCACCTCGAAAATCGAGGAGCTCATCTGTGAACTCAGCGAGAAGACCACGATTGTCATCGTGACCCACAGCATGCAGCAGGCTGCCCGCGTGAGCAGTATGACAGCCTTCTTCTACCTCGGAGAACTGGTCGAGTATGGCCCGACCAAGAAAATCTTCACCAATCCCGAGAAGGAAGCCACGCAGAACTACATCACCGGACGTTTCGGTTAGCCGCTGTACGTGATGGTGAGGGGCGGATGCTGCGCTTGAGTGTGCAATGTGTTTTATAGCTTGAACGACAAATAGTTATGCTATGGTGAAATTTGTTGAAACAGAACTTCAGACCATAAAGCAGTCGGTCTCTGAGATGTGGGAACTTGTCCTTAGGCAGTTTGACCACGCCTACGCCTCACTGATGGCCGGCGACAAGAAACTTGCGGGCGTAGTGGTCGGCAGGGAGAAGCGCGTGAACGCCTATGAACTCAAGATAGACAGCGACATCGAAGATTTTATCGCCCTCTACAATCCTGTGGCGATAGACCTTCGTTTTTCTCTAGCCATGCTCAACATCTGCAACAATCTCGAACGTCTCGGCGATTATGCCGAGGGTATAGCGCGGTTTGTCCTGCGCAGCGATGTGGACGAGAAGACGCGCGCCATCATCTGCGAAATGCGTCTGCCGCAGATGTACGAGCTTGTCAAGGGGATGTACGAGTGCGTCTACAAGGCGCTCAGGGACCGGGATATAGATGCGGCGAAGTCAGTGCTCGGCAAGGACGACGAGATAGACGCTCTCAACCACTCCTCGCTTGACCGTCTGACTGACTACGCCACCGCACATCCGGAAAGCGTCCGTCTGTGTCTGGAGATTTCGGCTCTTTTCCGAAAGCTCGAAAGGGCAGGGGATCACATCAATAACCTCGCGGAGCAGACGGTCTACTACATTGATGCCGAGGTGTTGAAGCACCGTACCAACAAGGCGACACTATAGGAGAAGGCCGGCCGGTATCTATATGGTCAGCAGGATTATCAGCTGAGCGGAAATCACCCGCAGGAAGATTCCGACAGGATAGACAGTCGCGTAAGCAACGGAAGGCTCGTCGTCCTCGACTGTGCTGAGCGCATAGTTGAGGGCGATGGGGTTTGCCATCGAGCCGCAGAGCATGCCGACGTTCGTGGCATAATCTGTCTTGCAGAATATTGAAGCCACGAATCCTACGATGAGCACAGGGATGACGGCCATGGCGATGCTCATGGCAATCCAGAGCAACCCTTCCGGGCGGAAGACTGTCTCGAAGAAGCCGGGACCGGCGCTCAGTCCCAGGCCGGCAAGGTAGACGGTGAGTCCCAACTGGCGAAGCATCAGGTTCGCGCTGTAGGTGGTGTAGGTCGTCATGTGCATGGCCGGTCCGAACGCTCCTATGAGAATCCCGACGATGATTGGGCCTCCGGCGATGCCGAGCTTTATCGGTGCGCTCATTCCTGGAATCATGAACGGGATACTCCCAAGCAGCAGACCGAGTACGATGCCCACGAAAATCGCGAAGAGTTTCGGGTTGCGAAGTTCTTTCTCCTGGTTGCCGAGCACTTCCGCGACTCTGTCGATGGCCTTCTCCCTGCCCACTACAGTGAGCTTGTCTCCCAGCTGGAGCCGCAGGGTGCTTGTCGGCAGGATGTCGATTCCTGCTCGGTTGACTCTCGTGATGTTGATGCTGTAGGAGTTGCGCAGGTGGAGGTCGCCGAGCTTCGAACCGTTCACATGCGACTTGGTGACGAGTATGTGTCTCGATACCAGAGTGCCGTCGAGGTGATTCCAGTCGATACCGGCCTTGTTCCAGTCGGTCTGGACCGCTTCTCCGAAGAGTTTCTCAACCGTGCTCACCTCCTTCTCCTTGCAGAGCACGAGGACGTGCTCTCCATCCTCCAGGATAGTGTCCCCGTTCGGAATGATAGCCTCCTTCTGCTTCCAGACCCGCGACACGACGAGGTGCACGCTGACATCGGCCATGATTTCCTTTATACTCTTGCCGAAGATGGCCGGGTTGCTGACCTTGAATTCTTTGACGAAGGTCTGCTTGTCGTGGCTGTCGCTGACTCCGGAGTCTTTCTTCGCGAAGGCGGCTTTCAGTACCACCACGCATGCTATCACGCCTATCACGCCGAAAGGGTAGCCCACGGCGCAGGCCATGGCCATCTCGTTGGATGTGTCCACCGCCTCCGGACTGGTCTGCAGCATAGCCTGCTGCGCTGCTCCGAGCATTGGGGTATTGGTGACTGCTCCCGTGAGGAGACCTACGGATACCGGCAGAGAGATCTTGCTCACCGCGCTGATGCCGAGTGCCATCAGGGTCCCGAGGACTATCACGGCGAACGACAAGGCGTTGAGTTTGAGCCCTCCCTTCTTGAGGGATGGGAAAAAGCTCGGACCGACCTGAAGTCCAAGAGTGTAGACAAACAGCACAAGTCCGAAATTCTGAGCGAGAGCAAGCATCTGCGGATTTATCCCGAGGCCGAAGTGGCCTGCGAGAATCCCCGCAAAGAATACGAAAGTGACGCCGAGCGAAACTCCCTTGAACTTGATTTTCGACAGCAGCAGTCCTGCTGCGCAGATGAGGCAGAGGACGAGGATTGCCTGGATGTAGGTTTGTTCCGTAAATGTCTGTACCAGCCAGTTCATATCTGTTGCACAAAAAAAGGATGACCAAAATTGATTTGATCATCCTCTTGATGAAGGTGGAGATAAAGAGATTCGAACTCTTGACCCCCTGCTTGCAAAGCAGGTGCTCTACCAACTGAGCTATACCCCCATAACGTAGGCCCGCGCGGAGTTGAACCGCGGACCTCCACATTATCAGTGTGGCGCTCTAACCAACTGAGCTACGAGCCTATATTAATAATGAAAGACAAGCACAGGCCGGACCTGAGAAAACTCAGCCGAAAGCCTTGTGATA
>CAYLPY010000015.1:0-35126 GCA_964385795.1 uncultured Muribaculaceae bacterium | reverse complement strand
TCTCGCTGCCTTCGAACGGAATCTTACCGATCTGAGGGAAATATTGCTTTGACATTTTCTAATTAGAATTATATAGTACAAAAATACAATTATTTCCGGTAAAAGTGACGCTATGCCCGGGCATATTTGGCTCGGCTCAGCGTAAATAGGCAGCACATCCCGACGAGAGCCATAGGGGCACCCGTGAGAGCGCAGAAGTTGTAGCCCATCCCGGCATCCACCGGAAGCCCTCCAAGGAAGGCCCCTATGGCGTTGCCAAGGTTGAACGCCACCTGGATGCAGCATCCTCCGAGCAGCTCGCCTCCTTCAGCGTGCTTGAGGATGAGGAACTGCTGCGGAGAGCTCACGCCGAACAGGCAGGCGCAGCAGACGAACATCAGCATCACGGAGAGCACCCCACTGCCTGAAAAGAAGAAAATCATCAGGAGCGCAGCCGCTGCTGTAAGCTGCAGGTATCCGGCGACCTTTGGTGGAGAGAATCTGTCCGAGAGTTTCCCTCCGAGCAGGTTGCCGATGAACATCGCGAGTCCGGCAACGGCCATCAGACAAGGGATGACCGCAGGACTGAATCCGCTTTCCGTCTGGAGGAGAGGGGAGATATAGCTGTACCAACAGAAGACACCTCCGTTGCCGAGCATCGTCGCGAAGATGATAAGCCAAGGCGCACCCTTGCGCAGGAAGTGGAACTGGCTTCTGATTCCATGGTCTGGAAGAGCCTCGATATCTGGGACATACTTGTGTATAAGCCCCATGACGACGACTCCGGCGAGGAGCACTATGGCGAAGGTGAGCCTCCAGGAGACGTTCTCGCTGAGGATGGTGCACACCGGATTGCCCATCAGGTTGGCGACCGTCATTCCGGCGCACATCGTGGCTACCGCCGAGGTCTTGTGATGCTCGTCAGCGAGTTTCACGGCGACAATCGATGCCGCTCCGAAGTACGCCCCGTGCGGAAGGCCCTCTATGAAGCGTGCGGCGAGTAGCATGGCGTAATTGACTGAGGTCAGCGCCAGAAGTGCTCCGGCGATGATGACCGAGACAAGAATCGTCAGGATGGTCTTGGGCTTAAGCTTGTGCATGAACACGAGCGAGAACGCCCCGGCGCACACGCCTATCGCGTATGCGGAGATGAGATGCCCCGCCTGCGGGATGCTGACGGAGAGGTCTTCCGCCACCTTGGGGAGGATGCACATCATGGAGTATTCCGACATCCCGAGCGCGAAAGTCCCTCCAGCAAGGGCAAATAATCCTTTATTCATAATATCACTGCCAACTGACACTCTCCCGGCATCAGGAAGTGGCCGGAAAACGCTGCGAAGATAGCAAAAATCACTGAATCTGCTCTCTGCGCAGCGAGCCTGGTGTGGCGTTGCCGTGCTTGCGGAAGAACTGCACGAAAGCAGATGCGCTCGAGAAGTTCAGCCTGTCAGAAATCTCCTGCACGGTGAGGTCCGTCGCTTTCAGAAGCATCCTCGCCTCTATCATCACGGTCTCGTGTATCCAGTCGAGGGCTGTCCGTCCGGTGTTTCTGCGGACAACCTCCGAGAGGTACTTTGGCGTGAGGTGGAGCCTTCCGGCATAGTAGCTTACGCTCCGCTGTTCGCGGAAGTCCGCCGCAAGCTGCCTGAAGAACCTGTCCGAGACGCTTTCGTCGTGGATTGGAGTATCGCATCCAAGGTGGCAGTGCTCCTCGTACTCCGCCGAGAGCTCAAGCATCAGCGCGTATATCAGCGCCTTTATTATGTGAGCCCGGTTCTTGCCGTTCTCGGCCCTCTCCTTGTCTATGAAGCGGTAGTAGCTCTCGTAGTCCCGCAGGCGCTCGTCGCCGACCTGGATGACTGGGGAGAACATCGAATACAGGAAGATGTTGGTGTCTATCGGGGACGGCATGTCGAGGATATAATCCGTCGACACGAAGAGCAGCAGGCTGTCCATCTCAGGAGAGATGTCCGCATAGCGCAGAATGTGGTTCTCGGGCAGGATTACCACGCTTCCACGGCTGAGTGCGTGGCGCTGTCCGTCAATCTCGATTGTTCCGGAGCCTCCGCGGCAGAGTGCGATGAGGATGCCGGCGAGGGTGAACGGGATGGCGTTCCCATTCTCGTCCACCATCCCGAGACTGTTGCTCATGAAGAAAGGGTCACCGCCTTCGTTGAACCTCTCCGCTCCTAAATGCAGGATATGTGTCGCGTTATTTTTGCTCATCAGACTTTTGATAAATAAAACGGCGTATAAATGTAATGGATTTCCTGCTCAATCAGCGATTTTTGCAAAATATTTTAGAATTACATGAAAACTGATTACTTCAAGTCCTCGGTCGCGGAGACGGAGGCAGAACTGAAGACATCGTCAACTCAAGGCCTTTCCGGGCCGGAAGTCCGCCGCCGTCTGGAAAGAGACGGTTACAACGAAATCGCGGCGGCAAAGCACAACAGCATTCTCGTGAAGTTCCTGAACCAGTTCAAAAGCTTCATGATCATCGTGCTCATCATTGCCGGCGTGGTGTCGGGCGTGGTGGGATATCTCAACGGAGAAGGTTTCACCGATGCAGTCATCATCCTCGCCATCGTGGTGCTCAATGCAATCATAGGTGTCTCGCAGGAGTCCAGAGCGGAGAAGTCCCTCGATGCGCTCAAGAAAATGTCGGCCCCGCACTGCAAGGTCATAAGAGACGGGAAACTGCAAGTCATAGAGTCCCGGGAACTTGTCTCGGGCGATCTGGTAGAGCTTGAGACCGGCGATTCCGTGCCGGCGGACCTCAGGCTCACGGAGGCGGTAAACCTAAAGATTCAGGAGGCTGCCCTCACGGGAGAGTCGCTCCCCGTGGAGAAGACGGTCTCTTCGCTGCCTGAAGGTACTCCTATTGCCGACCGTGCCAACATGGCATTCCAGTCCTGCCCGGTGGTCTACGGAAGGGGACAGGGAATAGTCGTGGCGTGTGGCAAGGATACTGAAGTCGGTAAGATTGCATCCATGCTCGAGGCCGTGCCTCAGCTTAAGACCCCGCTGCAGATTCGACTGGACAAACTCGGGAAAACCCTCGCATGGGCTTCACTCGGGGCCTGTGTGCTCATCTTTCTGGTGGGGCTCATCTACGGACACGAACTCCTCACGATGTTTATGACGGCGGTGAGCATGGCTGCCGCCGCGATTCCCGAAGGATTGCCGGCCGTCTCCACGATAGTCCTCGCCGTCGGGGTCCAGAGGCTCGCCAAGCGCAGCGCCATAGTGCGCAACATGCCGTCTGTCGAGACTTTGGGCAGCACCATGGTAATCTGCTCCGACAAGACAGGCACCCTCACGCAGAACAAGATGACGGTGGTCTCCTCTTGGCCGGAAAAGTCTGAGACCTTGATGAAGATAGGCTCCCTGTGTAACGATGCCTCCATAGGGGAGGACGGTGCCCCGATAGGCGACCCGACGGAGACCGCTCTGCTCAGTTTTGCGCAGGAGCATTCGCTTCCGAAGGCCCGACTCGACGCGGAGTATCCGCGCGTGGGCGAGATGCCGTTCGACTCGGATCGGAAGCTTATGAGCACCGTCCACCCTGAGCTGCACGGCGGCTTCATCGTGGCTGTCAAGGGAGGCTTCGACGAACTCCTCTCTCGCTGCGACAAGATTCTGGACAGCGGCACGGAACGTCCTCTCACTGATGCCGACAGGGCTTTCCTTTCGGATCGCAGTTCGGGGATGGCTGCAGATGCTCTTCGTGTCCTCTGCGCGGCCTATTCCCGCATAAATGAGTACCACAGCGGAGACGATGTCGAGAAAAACCTCGTCTTCGTCGGGATGTTCGGCATGATAGACCCTCCGCGCGAGGAGGTGAAGGATGCCGTCCGCCGCTGTGGGGAGGCAGGTATACGGCCGGTGATGATTACCGGAGACCACAAGATTACAGCCGTCGCCATTGCCAGAAGCCTCGGCATCTACAAAGACGGGGATTCGGCCTATACGGGAGCTGAAGTCGAGGCTATGGACAACAAGACCCTTGCCGGCGCGGTCAAGTGCGCCAGCGTCTTCGCTCGCGTTACTCCGGAGCACAAAGTTCGTATCGTGAAGGCTTTCAAGGACTGCGGCAATGTCGTGGCCATGACCGGCGACGGAGTCAACGATGCTCCTGCCCTCAAACTCGCCGACATAGGGGTGGCCATGGGAGTGGGCGGCACAGATGTGGCCAAGGAAGCTGCCGACGTCGTCCTCGCCGACGACAATTTCGCGACGATAGTCTCCGCCGTGGAGGAAGGACGTCGCATCTACGACAATGTCGTCAAGACAATCAGTTTCATGCTCTCCACCAACTTCGGGGAACTTATGCTGCTTTTCGTAGCCGTGATGCTCAATATTCCGACACCTCTGCTCCCGATACATATCCTGTGGATAAATCTCGTGACGGACAGTCTCCCGGCGCTGGCTCTCGGCTTCGACATGGCGGAGGAGGGGATAATGAAGCGCCGTCCGCTCGACCCGAAGGCGGGTATAATGACTCCGTCCTTCGCCGGAGGCGCAGTCTTCCGTGGACTTCTGATTGCATGTCTCTCGCTCGTCGGCTACGGTATCGGCTTTAGGACATCGCACGAGTGCGCCATGACCATGGCGTTTGCCGTGGTCGCACTCTCGCAGCTCAGCGTCCTCTTCTGCATCCGTGCCGGACACAATGCGATATTCCACAACATCTTTACCAACAAGCATCTCTGGGCAGCCGTGTTGTTCGTACTCGCACTGATGCTCGGTGTTCTGCTGATACCAGGAGTGAGGGATATCTTCCACGTGGTTCCTCTTAGCGGCGTTCAGTGGTGCTGGATTGCGGCTTTCACCGTGGCTCCGGCGGTCATAATCGAACTTTGGAAGGTCCTGCGCCGTATAGCCGTCAGAGCCCGCTGACTTCCTTTCCGCGAAGGAAATGCTTTCTGATGAAAGGAGCGGTGTAGTGATATGGGATGCTGCCCAGCGAGGTCTGCGGTTCTGTGAGTATGAAGTTGGCAAGTTTGCCGCGGCTTATGGAACCGCAGACTTTTTCGGCTCCCATCGCGGCGGCACCGTTGATGGTGCAGGCGTTGAATGCCTCCTCCGGCCTGAGTCTCATCCTGATGCAGCCCTGCGCCATTGTGAAACGCATGTCCCCGGACGGGGAAGACCCAGGATTGAAGTCGCTTGCGAGCGCCAGCGGCAGACCGGCGTCCACGAAGTCCCGAGCCTTTCCGTATGGCAGGTTGAGGAAGAACGAACTTCCCGGAAGCATCGTCGGGATGGTCCGGCCGCTTTCCTTGAGGAGGGAAATGCCTGCTTCGCCTGTCTGTTCCAGATGGTCCACGGACAATGCCCCGTGCTTCACTGCCACATCCATCCCGCCGACTGTGGCAATCTCGTCCACGTGCACCTTGGCGCGAAGTCCGAACTTGCCTGCCTCGACAAGGATGGCATCCATGTCCTCCGGAGAGAAGAATCCCCTGTCACAGAAGACATCAACAAAATCTGCGAGACCTTCCTCCATGACCTTCGGGAGCATCTCGGTGCAGATCTTCCGGACATATTCTTCCTTGCCAAGCCCTCTTCCGACGGCGTGAGCGCCGAGAAAGGTGGCGCGGATGACTGCAGGGACGCTCTCGCGTATCCTCCGGATGACCCTGAGCATTTTGAGCTCGTCTTCCGTGTCGAGGCCGTAGCCGCTCTTAATCTCGATGGCCCCGCTGCCTTTGGACATCATCCCTTGGACTCTCGCGAGACTCTGCCGGTACAGTTCCTCCTCAGAAGTCTCGTGCAGCAGGTCCGCGGAGTTCAGTATGCCGCCGCCTCTTGCTGCAATTTCCTCGTATGACAGTCCCTCGATCTTGTCTATGAACTCCCTTTCACGGCTTCCTGCATAGACGACATGGGTGTGGGAGTCGCAGAACGACGGCAGTATCATGCTCCCCATGCAGTCGAGGACTCTGTCGGGATTTATCTCCGGGCAGGAATCCATCTGTCCGAAGTCTTCGATAAGTTCGTCCTTCACGAGCAGCCAGGCATCCTCGAGTATACCCGCATCGGACATCCTCCTGCCCTTCTTTATCGTCTCTTCCGGTCCGGCGGTGCCTGCAAGGATACTAATATTGCTGAATAAGGTCTTCATTGTTAAGGAATTCCACGGATTCTGCGATGAGCGGGTGCATGTACCTGTCGTTGTCCACGAAAGGCACGTGGGTACGGTATTCTTCGATGATCCGCTCAAGGACAGGGGAAGTTTTCTCCGGTCTGCGGAACTCGATTGCCTGGACTGCGTTGAGAAGTTCGATGCCGAGAATTTCCTCCACGTTGTCGATGACCCTGACGAGTTTGGTGGCGGAGTTCGCTCCCATGCTCACATGGTCCTCCTGCCCCTGTGATGACGGGATGGAGTCGCAGGATGCCGGCCAGCAGAGCCCCTTGTTCTGACTCACTATGGATGCCGCCGTGTATTGCGGAATCATGAAGCCGCTGTTGAGCCCGGACTCGCTCACGAGGAAGGACGGAAGTCCCCTCTGCCCGGAAATCAACTTGTAGACTCTCCTCTCCGAGATGCTCCCGAGTTCCGAGAGCGCCACCGCGAGGAAGTCCATAGGGAGCGCTATCGGCTCTCCGTGGAAGTTGCCTGCGGAGATTATCATGTCCTCTTCCGGGAAGACGTTCGGGTTGTCGGTCGTGCTGTTGATTTCTGTCTCGACCACTGATTCGACATACCTTATCGTGTCCTTCACCGCACCGTGCACCTGCGGGATACAGCGGAATGAGTACGGGTCCTGGACGTGCGTCTTCGGTCTCCGGATGAGAGCGCTACCCTCGAGAATCTTGAGAAATCTCTCCCCAGTCTCTATCTGCCCCTGATGGGGGCGGAGTCTGTGCGTTAGAGGCAGGAAGGGTTCGACCCTTCCGTCGAACGCCTCAAGCGACATCGCACCGATGTAGTCGGCCCATCTCGAGAGGCGTCTGGCCTTAAGCAGGGCCCATACGGCGTTGGCGCTCATGAACTGGGTCCCGTTCAGCAGGGCGAGCCCCTCCTTGGACTGGAGTGTGATGGGCTTCCAACCGAACTTTTCGCAGACATCTTTGCTTTTCAGCCTTCTGCCTTTATAGGTGACTTCCCCGAGGCCGAGAAGCGGGAGGCTGAGATGGGCGAGGGGAGCGAGGTCTCCGGAAGCACCGAGAGAACCATGCTGGTACACTACCGGAAGGACATCGTTGTTGAACATGTCGATGAGCCTCTGGACGGTCTCGACCTGTGCTCCGGAATGCCCGTACGCGAGAGACTGCACCTTCAGGAGAAGCATTGTCTTCACGATTTCCGGACGCACGGTCTCTCCGCTGCCGCAGGCGTGCGAGACTACGAGGTTATGCTGGAGCCGGGACAACTTGTCCTTGGCAATGCTGACGTTGCACAATGAGCCGAATCCGGTCGTTACACCGTAAATCGGGCGTCCGATGTCGTCCATCTTGGTATCGAGGTATTCCCGGCATTTCCGGATGGTCTGGACGGATTCCTGTGAAAGTTCTATCTTCTCGTGCCCGTCGAGGATTTCCTTGACCCTGCCGAGGCTGAGATGCGCTGGTGATATCAGATGTGTCATAACGATTTCAAAGCATTGTCAACTACTTCGTCGTCCGCCTCCACCGCGAGGGTGACCTTGAGTTGCGGACAGGCTTCCATCTGCCGGCGGATAGCCTCGACCGCTCCACGGTTGCGTGCCCAGGAGCGACGTGCGATTCCGTTGTTCACATCCCAGAAGAGCATCTCCCGGATGTGCCTGTCCGAGTCGGCGGAGCCATCAATCATCATGCCGAACCCTCCGTTGATGACTTCTCCCCAGCCTACGCCGCCTCCGTTGTGGATGCTGACCCATGTAGCCCCGCGAAACGAATCTCCGATGACGTTCTGGACTGCCATGTCGGCCGTGAAGCGTGAGCCGTCATAGATGTTGGCCGTCTCCCTGAACGGGGAGTCCGTGCCTGAGACATCGTGGTGGTCGCGTCCGAGGACTATAGGGGCGGAGATTTTTCCTTTGCGGATGGCTTCGTTGAACGCGAGTGCTATCTTGGTGCGTCCTATGCAGTCGGCATAGAGGATTCGGGCCTGCGAACCCACTACAAGGTGGTTCCTTCCCGCCTCCTCTATCCAGCGTATGTTGTCTTCAAGCTGGTGGCGTATCTCCGCAGGAGCAGTCGAGGCTTCCTCCCGGAGCACCGCCGCGGCGAGCCAGTCGCTCTTTTCGAGGTCTTCGCTCTTTTCGGAGAGGCACACCCAGCGGAAAGGCCCGAATCCGTAGTCGAAGTAGAGCGGTCCCATGATGTCTTCAACGTAGGAAGGATAGCGGAAGCTCCCGTCCTCCTTGAGTACGTCCGCGCCCGCTCTCGAGCTCTCGAGAAGGAAGGCGTTGCCGTAGTCAAAGAAATACATCCCGCGCTGGGCGAGGATGTTGATTGCAGCGACCTGTCTGCGGAGAGACGCCCGGACAGCCTCCTTGAACTCCTCGGGACGCTCGGCCATCATCTTCTGCGACTCCTCGAAACTCAGTCCGGCAGGGTAGTAGCCTCCGGCCCAAGGGTTGTGTAGAGAGGTCTGGTCGGATCCGAGGTCCACCTTGACCCCGTCCTGCACGAGCCTTTCCCAGAGGTCCACGGCGTTGCCCACGTAGGCGAGCGAAACCACTTCATTTCCTTCCACGGCGCGGCGTATCCTTGGGATGAGTTCGTCGAGGTCATCGTGAAGCTCGTCCACCCATCCCTGCGAGAAGCGCTTGTGGGCGGCGAGTGGGTTGATCTCCGCCGTGACGCTCACGACTCCGGCTATGTTGCCGGCCTTCGGCTGCGCACCGGACATTCCTCCAAGTCCGGAAGTGACGAAGAGCTTGCCTCCGTTCTTGCGGGCGGCGTTCATTACGGTTATGGTCGTCCCGTGTACGATGCCCTGCGGACCGATGTACATATATGACCCGGCTGTCATCTGGCCGTACTGGGTGACTCCCATCGCGTTGTACTTCTCGTATTCGTCCTGCGACGAATAGTTCGGAATCATCATGCCGTTGGTGACGACCACCCTCGGCGCGTCCCTGTGGCTTGGGAACAGCCCCATCGGGTGCCCTGAGTACATGGAGAGCGTCTGAGCCTCGTCCATCTCAGCGAGATACTTCATCGTGAGCCGGTACTGCGCCCAGTTCTGGAACGCCGCGCCGTTGCCTCCGTAGACAACCAGTTCGTGGGGATGCTGGGCCACTCTCGGATCGAGGTTGTTCTGTATCATCGCCATGATGGCCGCCGCCTGCCGGCACTTTGCCGGGTATTCCTCAAGCGGCCTCGCGTACATCTCGTAGTCGGGGCGGAATCGGTACATGTAGATGCGCCCGTAGTCGCGCAGCTCCTCCGCAAACTCTTTCGCGAGAACCGGATGCATCTTCTCCGGAAAGTAGCGCAGCGCGTTCTTCAGCGCGAGCGACTTCTCGGCTTCGCTCAGGATGTCCTTGCGCTTCGGCGCGTGGTTGATGCTGGGGTCGTATTCCTTGCGCGGAGGGAGTTCCGACGGGATACCCTCCAGAATCTGTTCTTTGAATCTGTCCATGTCTTCTTTCTACTGCTTCTGTCCGTCTATGATTTTTTCAACTATGTCGAGGACTTCCTTCTGCATGACGGCTGCCTCGCGGGCTATTTCGTTGGCCCGACTGTTCAGTTCTGAGGCAAGTTCCCTGTTGGCCAGACCTGCGGAGTTGATGCGTACGTTGAGCCTGGCTCCGCCCACGGCCGCGTTTGCCGCGAGAGCGGCTACGCCAGCGTCAGACGCGGATGCCGGATTGCCCTTCAGGGCCATCTCCTTCGCTATCGGCAGTACCTTGAGCGAAAGCTCCATGGTCCGCAGTGGAACCTTCGCGGCGCAGGCCGTCGCTTCTTCTATTGCCCTGCTCCTCTCGGCTTTCTCGCTTTCCGTCGCCTTAGGCATCTTGAGGGCCGCCATGATGGCGTCAAACGAGGCTGTGTCCTCGTCGACCGCATCGAGCAACTCCCCGAGCAGTTCCTGTCCGCGGCAGGCCACGTCGGAGAACTCCTTCCATCTCTCGTCCCAGCCCCTTTTGTGCGCGGAAAGGTTGGCCACCATCGTCCCGAGAGCTGCACCGAGCGCTCCCATATAGGCTGCGACAGAGCCGCCTCCCGGGGCCGGCGATTCGGACGCGGTGAGGGAAGCGAAATCCTTGAGCGGCATCCTTACGAGCCTCTCCTTCAGAGCGGCTTCCTTCTCGTCCTCCATGAGGTATTCTATGACTTTCTCCTTAGGGTCGAACGGCTTCAGGTCGTCGAGACCCATGGACTTGACCGCTATCTTGAGTATCTCCTCCTCCGATATTCCGGTGGAGCGCTGCTGCTTCTCGAGGAAATACTTCCCGGCATCGATGAGCGCCTTCTTCGGGACAAGCCCGACTATTTCCGTGCCCGTCACCCTGAGGCCTCTGGCTGCGGCGGCGTGGCTGACTTCCTCGAATGCCTTGTGGAGTGGAGTCGCGTTTACGTCGGTGATGTTCATCGATACCTGTGCTATGCCATATTCGTCTATGTACCAGCCGATCGCCTTGCATCCCTTGAGCGTTCCGGGTATCCAGATGTCATTGCCGTCGGTATCTTTGAGGACCTTGCCCGTGAGCGAGCCTCCTTCGCGTGCCTTGCGCCCTTTCTCTCTCACGTCGAAAGCGACTGCCATCGCGCGGCGGGTGGATGTGGTGTTGAGGTTGAAGTTGACGGCTATGAGGAAGTCCCTCGCACCGACGTTGCTGGCGCCGCTTGCCGCCACGGTCTCGTTCCACTCGGCTGGGGAGAAGTCCGGACGCCGAGATGGGTCCGCAATCTTGTCCTTGAGGGCCTCGTATTCGCCTGACCGGCAGACGGCGAGGTTCTTCCTTTCCGGCTTGAAGCAGGCAGCCTCGTAGCAGTAGCACGGGATTCCCAGTTCCTGGAATATGCGCTTCGCCAACTCTCTGGCGAGGGTTGCACACTCTTTGAGGGAGATGCCGGCGACAGGCACCAGCGGGAGGACGTCGGTCGCGCCGGAGCGCGGATGTGCCCCGTGGTGCACGCGCATGTCTATCTGTTCGGATGCCTTTCTGACTCCCTGAAAGGCAGCTTCGCAGACTGCTTCAGGAGAGCCCACGAAAGTTACGACCGTCCTGTTGGTAGCTTCGCCGGGGTCCACGTTGATGACCTTGACCCCTCCGTCTGCGGAGCCCGCAGAAGATATGGCCGCGACGATCTTGTCGATTACGGCCTGGTTGCGTCCTTCGCTGAAGTTCGGGACACATTCGATTATTTGTTTCATCGTTGTTGAGATGTGGATTGTCTGTTATCCGCAAATGAAGATGTCCTGCTCCTTGAAGACCTCGCCGTCTTTGAAAGCTTTGCCTGCGACGCTGCCGACGATGCGGTATGTGTCGTTAAACGGGTCGAAACAGAGCGGCTTCAGGAGCTCTGCGCTGACTTTCCCGTCCTCCGTGAGGATGCTCTCGTCGGCGGAGACGTTGACTATTTCTGCCCTGACGAGTTCCCTCTCTTCATCGTAGGCGATGAGACGGCACTCGAGGGCGAGAGGCAGTTCTTCTATAACAGGGGCGTTTATGAATTCCGCCTTCCTGACGTGGAATCCGGCCTTCGCAACCTTGTCCGGAACCTTGTGTCCGGAGACGAGGCCAAGGTAATCGCACTGCTTCTCATATCTGGCCGTCGCCATGCTTATTGTGAAGAAGTTTGTCTTGCGCAATGCATCAACCGTAAGGTGTCCTCTGTCGAGGCACAACGTGACTTCTTTTCTGGCGGTGATTCCGCCCCACGCGGCCACCATGGCGCACGGGAGGTTGTTGTCCCCGTAGGCTGCAACTACAAAGACCGGCTGTGGATGACACAACGGTTTGGCTCCAAGGTTCTTTCTCATAATTGAAAGTTTTAGTTTCTTTCAAAAATAGGAAATAAATTCTGATTATTTGTATTACCTTCGCACGAACTTAGGAGTTTTAACTTTTGCCTATTATGAAAAAGTGTATCTTGCCTTTGGCGCTTCTTGTGCTCTCAACGATTCCAACATTCGCTCAGAAAGCATTTCAGAGCCTTTCGGTCGGCATCGAGGCGGGGACATCCGGCGTCGGTATCGAACTTGCGCTGCCGGTGGTGACGGACTATCTCGTGTTTAAAGCCGGCTTTAATGCGCCTTCTCTGACCATGTCGTTCCACAAAAGCGTTGGCATGGATGGCATCAACTCCGAGATAGACGAAATCAACAGCAACCTTCAGGCAATCGGGGATCCTACCCGGTTTGACCATTTTAGCGATTCGGACATAGAACTGCGCCCGACTGTCAATTTTAGCGCGCTCAAGTTTATGTTCGAGCTGTATCCTTTCAGAAAGAGTTCCTTCCATATCACGGCAGGAGCCTTCTATTCCATGGGTGACCTGCTCTCTGCCAGTGTTAGTGTGGATGAAGCCTTCTGGGCCAACTATAAGGATATCCGGGACAAAGTAGATGCTCTGAACGAGAACTATAAGGACACTCCGGGCTATGTGGAGTCGACCGTGGATGACATCGCATTCAGCGCAGGTGGACGCACCTATGCAGTGCAGGAGCAGGACGGAAAGGGTGCCGTCTCTGCGACTCTGGCATTTCCGAAGTTCCGTCCCTACGTAGGCTTCGGCTTCGGACGCAGCATGCCGGATGGGCATTTTGCCGTGCAGTTTGACCTTGGCGCAGTCTACAACAGCAGCGTCGCGATAGAATCCCCGAACGAGGTCGCGTATGACCCGTCGGCGTATGTTGCGGTTGAGGAACTGCCTCTGAACTACCTGTCGTTCCTGCCTGCTGTTTCCCTCAGACTTATCTACAAGATTTTCTGATCTTGAAGAATCTTCTGTCTCTCGCCGCGTTTCCGGCGCTTCTCTTCTGCAGCCTCGCCGGTGCTCAGGAGATGGTCTCTGGCAAGGACAGCACCGCAGCCCGCCTGGTGGATGCCGGCTATGCGAAGGTCAGGTATGCCGAGACCGATGACTATGCCATATACACTGTCGAGAACGATGCTTGGAAACTTCAGGCCGAGGGCTTCGCTGAAGCTGTCTCGATTGTCCTCGGTGGCGTTCCGGAAGGCAAGGGAATCAAGATTATAGCTACAGAATATGACGTGCCGCGGCTGACCATGACCTTTGAGCCGTCCTCGAGGCGCTGGAGCACTACGACCAGGCTTGATGACAGTTGGGACCTCGTCCGCAGGGAGAAGAAACTCAATGACACTTTCGGCAAGGTTAACATCGTTATATATCCGCAGATTGCATTCATGAACCTGATAATCAATCAGGTATATCAGTCTCTCTGGCAGTTGTCCCCGGCTCTGGAGGTCTCCCTCTGGCCTGGGATGAAATTCTCCTACCAGATGGTCTTCCCAATCTACAACGACGGCTATGCGGCCGACAACGGCAGGATACATCCGGGGATGGTTACTCTCTCCCAGCGCTTCAGAGACCCGTGGCATCTCAATGTCTGCGGCAAACTGACAGTCGGGGCCTTTTCCAACAGCCGCTATGGTGCAGCTCTGGAGATGGTGTATGTCTTCCCGAACGAGAGGTTCTCTGTGGACACGCAACTGGGGATGGTGTCGTATTACAATTGGAGCGGATTCAAGTTTCAGTATCTCAAGGAGTTCGACTTTATGTGGAATGTCGCTGCCAACTACTGGTGTCAGCCTCTCGGGACCCAATTCACTCTCCGGGCACAGAAGTTCCTCTACACCGATGTCGGACTGAAATATGAGATGATACGTCATTTCAGGCGCTGTAGCATAGGGCTTTATGCCGAGAAGGCCTTCGGTGCCCAACTAAATGTTGGATTCCGCTTTCAGGTGGCGCTACCGCCGTTCCATCAGAAGCGGTGCGGGTATATCCCGCGGGTCATGACCTCGCCCCAGATGGGGATGTCCTACAATGCCAACAACGAACTGTATTTCTACAAGGAATTCAGGACCGAGACTTCGGACAACATCATGCAGAAGAATGCTTTCAACCCTCTCTATGTGAATGCTATGCTCAATTCTAAATAATTCAAGAATATCGAGTTTTTTTTGCTTTTTATTGGAATTGGACTATATTTGCGTTTCATAGGGTATTGTGGTCTGATTGAGAGTCGGCCACTGCCCTACGGGAAAGATATTTATGTTTAACGTTTTATAAAAAATCTTCAAAGATGAAAAAACTTCTTTCGCTTATCGCGTTGGCCGGCATCTTCGTTGCCTGCCAGCCGGAAGAGCTCAAGACCGCTTTTGAGGTTGGCGACGCTCTGGTGACTATCGATGTCAATACCATTGACGTGCGCACTGGGAAGGCAGTCGATGCAACCATCATCTGTGTTAGTGGGGATGTCTCAGGAAAGGTCATCTCTATCAAGGGTGAGCCGTCAGTTCCTGCACAGACCGTCAGGGTAACTGCACAATACAAGGCAGACTATATGTCAGAACAAGCAGATTACAGCGCTGAGGTTAAGGTGGCTGCGCTTCGCGCAGGCGGCAAGGCCGAGTATTCTGTCAATATTGTTGTTGGTGAGCCTGACCCTGTCCAGGGCTACTCGTTCCGCGTCGTAGTTGATGATATTCAAAGAAATGTCTCTACTACATATTTCACTCCTGCAGACGGGCACGCTCTCGTTGACCATGCCGGCGAGCAGTGGGCTAAGAATCTTTCAGAATACCTTCTCCAGGGTACTGTAACCTACAATGTGAAGCTTGGAAACAAGGTCACTGAACATCAATTCAATACAGCAGGTGCAGGTGCAGCCGAGTTCGAAGATGTCTTCATGTCATACGTGAACGCGTTCAACACGGGCGTCACAGAGAAACCTGCCAGTCTTGACATCGTGGTATCGGCATACAGCTACTACACCGCTTGGCAGACTTCTACAAAAGTGACCACCGACTATACCGTTTATAAGCACAACGTTGCAGACGCTGACAACACCAGGGATGTGTCAATCGGTGAATTCAAAGTAGCGTCTTACCAGAGCATGCAGGCTGAGTACAAGGAAATCGCAAATCCTGAGGGACACGGTCACTATATCTACGGCCACGGCCACTCACATGGTCACGGTGCAGGTGGAAACGCCGGCGGCGGAATCGTTCTTCCTGACTAATCGGCACCTTTGTTTAACTTAACGAATAAGAGGATTTAAGATATGAAATTCAAAGTTATTGCATTGTCTTTGGCATTCGCGGCTGTTTCTGTATCGGCCGGTGCCCAGACCGAGAAGATTGGCAACGATATCTTCGTAGGTGTTGGTGCAGGAGTTGTCTCAACTCTCACTCCGGGTGTCAACACCCCTGCATTCTACGGTAACCTTCAGGTCGGCAAGTACATCACTCCGGTTTGGGGCGTGCGCGGTGTAATCGGCGGTCCTTTCCAGACACTCGACGCAGTCGATGGAAACGCAACTCTCAGGGACGGTTCAGTGTGGTCCAAGAGCAACAAGTTGTTCGGCGAACTCAATGTTGACGGACTCTTCAATATCACCAATATTTTTGCTGATGACCTCGCAAAGTTCAACGTATACCTCTTTGCAGGTCCTACCATGAACTTCTCTTCAGTAGGAACCAAGTTCTCTGACGAGGGCTTCGACCCTACCACTGGTATCTCAAAGATTGAGGAGAATGACGACTTCAAGGTTCGCTTCGGCGCCACTGCAGGTCTCGGTCTTGCATACGATTTCTCCAGGACTTTCTCCCTCGGACTTGAGGCTCGCTTGGGTGTGACCCCTTCAATCTTCGGAGATGCTGACCAGTACCGCAAGAACTCTGGAACTGCTCGTCTTGCTCTCAACGGAGTATGGACCATCGGTGGAAAGAACGGCAAGGTCGCTCGTGCTGCTGCCGCTGCCGCTGCCGCAGGCTACATTTCAAAGGAGGCTGCTCAGGCTCTTGCAGACGAGGCTGTTGCAAAGAATCCTAAGATTGTCGAGAAGATTGTCGAGAAGGAAGTTGTAAAGCAGGTCGAGAAACTCGTCAACAACGAAGTTCCAGCATCTACCGCAATCTTCTTCCAGATTGGCAAAGCAGTTCTCACCAGCAAGGATAAGGCTCGTATAAAGCTCTATGCTGAGTCTATCAACAACACCAATGACAACAGCGTATACGTTGTTACCGGATACGCCGACAAGAAGACCGGAAGTGTCAAGGGCAACCAGAAGCTTTCAGAGAAGCGTGCTCAGACTGTCTACGACCTCCTCGTAGAAGAGGGAGTTGACCCGAGCAGACTCGAGAAGCAGGCTCTTGGTGGAGTTGACGCTCTCTTCTTCAACAACGACGTCCTTTCTCGTACCGTCATCATAAAGATGAAGTAATTCTTAAACGGACAACAATACAGAGGGAAGTTCGCGGGTTTTGCCTGCGAACTTCTTTTTTATTGGGAAAAACTCTCTATATTTGTATACTTGGTATATTCAATTTCGTTCGATATGCTTGAGAACATAAGGGAACAGATTACAAGGCTTGTGTCTCTGTATGAAGCTGAAAGGCAGAGGGCGGATGTCCTTGCGGAGAAGCTTGCTCTCAAGGAGGACGAAGTTATGGAGTACAAAGAGCAGATTACTGAGTTAAACCTTCAGATAGATAATCTCAGGTTGACGAGCGCCTTCCTTGCTGGAGGGGACAATGCTCAGGCAAAGTCCAGAATCGGCAGCCTTATACGTGAGATTGACAGATGTATAAAACTTTTGGAGGCTTGATATGGATCAGAGGATAACGCTGAAGATTGCCGGGAAGGAGTATTCTCTGAACGCAAGTTCGCCTGAAATGGAGAGGATGATGCGGCTCGCGGCGAAGGACGTGAACGAGATGCTGGCCGGCTACGACAGCCGCTTCCCTCAGACCGACTTGACAGACAAGTTCGCGTTCACTGCGCTACAGGAAGCGGTCGGGAAGTTTTACTTCAAGTCACAGCTCACGATGGTGGGGGAAGAGGCGAAGACTCTTTCGTCGGAGATTGATTCCTACCTGGAAGGGACTATAAAAAAATAGCCGTCAGGCCCATCTTCTGAAAACAACAAGTTCTTCGGGACCGGGTCTACTCGCGCTGAGGATGGTATGCCCGCTTTGACGGGAAACTTGAGACAGAACGGAGCCCAAATCTTATTCAGAGGCTTTTTCTGAAAGTTCGGCTGACGGCTTTTGTTTAGCAGTGTCTGCATGTATTTGCGGATGCTGCTTTTTGTGATTATTGTACATTAATATATAGTTTGTTATGATTTTATTCTACATTTTGGTCGCTGTGGTCGGAGCTGCAATTGGCGTCGTGGTCTGCGTAGTTGTGTCGCGCACAATGTCTAAGGGGAAGGCGGATGCCATTCTTGAAAAAGCCAAGGCGGATGCCGAAAATATAAAGCAGCAGAAGATATTGCAGGCAAAGGAGAAGTTCCTTCAGCTCAAGAGCGAATATGATAAGGAGGTCAACTCCCGAAACGGTGAACTTCGCGACCGCGAAAACAATATCCGTTCCCGCGAGGGCCAGCTCAAGCAGCAGGCAGGGGAACTGGACCGGAAGATGCGTGAACTCGAGTCCCAGAAGGGGCAGCTCAACGCCCAGAAGCAGAAGCTTGACCAGAAGACTGAAGAGTGCGAGAAGCGCCTCGCTCAAGTCAACAAGGAGCTTGAGAATGTCGCCGGCATGACTGCGGAGGAAGCCAAGAAGGCTCTTGTGGAGAATATGAAGGCCGAGGCACGCACTGAGGCTCAGGCCTATATCAACGACACCATAGACGAGGCCCGCCTGAATGCCTCCAAGGAAGCCAAGCGCATTGTCATCAACACCATACAACGTACGGCGACTGAGACTGCCATAGAAAATGCCGTGACCACCTTCCCGATTGAGAACGATGAGGTCAAGGGACGCATTATTGGGCGCGAGGGTCGTAACATCCGGGCTCTGGAGGCCGCGACAGGAGTCGAGATTGTGGTTGACGACACTCCGGATGCCATTCTTCTATCCGCGTTCGATCCTGTCCGCAGGGAAGTCGCCCGCCTTGCCCTGCATCAGCTCGTGACCGACGGACGAATCCATCCTGCTCGTATCGAGGGTGTGGTCGCCAAGGTGAGCAAGCAGCTTGAGGACGAAATCCTCGAGACCGGAAAGAGGACTTGCATCGACTTGGGTATCCACGGTCTCAACATAGAGCTTGTTAAACTCATCGGACGCATGAAGTACCGTTCCTCTTATGGACAGAACCTCCTGCAGCACTCACGCGAAGTTGCGAACATCTCTGCCACTATGGCGTCGGAACTTGGACTTAACCCTAAGATTGCTCGCCGCGCTGGACTTCTGCACGATATCGGAAAGGTCAGCGAGAACGAGCCGGAGTATCCGCATGCCATCCTCGGCGCGAAAATCGCGGAGCAGTACAAGGAGCGTCCGGAGATCTGCAACGCCATCGGTGCCCATCACGAGGAAATGGAGATGACGTCCATCTACTCGCCGCTCGTGCTTGTGGCCGACGCCATTTCGGGTGCCCGTCCTGGAGCGAGAAGGGAAGTCATCGAGTCATATATAAAGCGTCTCAAGGGCATGGAGAATCTTGCGGCTTCCTATCCGGGAGTTACCAAGTCATACGCCATTCAGGCAGGCCGTGAGTTGAGAGTCATCGTGGGCGCAGAGGAAGTTTCCGACGAGCAGGCGGCACGTCTGTCCGTAGATATCGCACAGCGCATCCAGGACGAGATGACCTACCCTGGTCAGGTCAAGATTACGGTCATCCGCGAGACAAGGTCCGTAGCCATTGCAAAGTAAGTAAAGTCGAGATTGTCTTGTGATATGTTAAGCAGTATCTTAATCGCATTGCTGGCCCTGCAGGCCAATCCCAATATCAACTGGAAGTCCGAACTCAAGCAGTCGGATAAAGGTAACCAGATAGTTCTCACAGGAGACATACGTCCCGGAGTGGACCATGTCTACGGCACGGTGGATGTTTCCTCCTGCGAGGGTGTGAACTGCTTCTCTCCGGAGGAGTTCGAGTTCGACCATTTCATTGAGAAAAGTGGCTTCTCTGCCTTCGGAACGGGCCTTCCGACCTCTGCGGATGCAACTGTGTCTTCCGCTCCCACTGGGGCTTCTGCTTCAACTGTGGCTCCTTCATCCTATGTGCTTGCCGCCGCTCCGCAGAGCAGTGATTCAGCAGGGCAGAAAGGTGAGTCCACGCCTCTCTGGCCGCTCGTTCTCGAGGCCATCCTCTGGGGATTCGCGATGCTGCTCACGCCTTGCGTGTTCCCTATGGTGCCGATGACGGTGTCGTTCTTCATGAAGGGCAGCGAGACTCCGGCACGCGGGCGTGTGAAGGCGTTTCTGTACGGTCTGTTCATCGTCCTCCTCTATACGGTGCCGATTTCAGCCATCATCGGCATCACTTGGATTGTCGGCGGCAGCGGCGTCACGGCCGACATCTTCAACTGGCTGTCGACACACTGGCTGCCGAACATTATCTTCTTCCTCGTCTTCATGGTCTTTGCGGCGAGCTTCTTCGGAGCTTTCGAGATTACTTTGCCGTCCAAGTGGACCAACGGTGCGGACAAGAAGAGTGACAAGAAAGGGCTTGCCGGAATCTTTTTTCTGGCTCTGACTCTCGTGCTTGTCAGCTTCAGCTGCACAGGGCCAATTGTCGGGACAGTACTGATCAAGAGCACACAGGGTGAGTTCTGGGCCCCTATGCTGGCCATGCTCGCGTTCAGCGTGGCTTTCGCACTTCCGTTCACCTTGTTGGCGCTTTTCCCGTCGCTGCTCAAGAAGCTTCCGAAGAGCGGCGGATGGCTCAATTCTGTTAAGGTCGTGCTGGGTTTCATAGAGATTGCGCTCGGACTCAAGTTCCTGAGCACTGCGGACCAGACCTATCATTGGCACATCCTTGACAGGGAGGTGTACCTTGCCATTTGGATAGTTGTCTTTACCTTTCTCGGACTGTATCTTCTCGGTAAAATCCGTTTCCGCAACGACTCGCCAGTAGAGTATGTCTCGGTGAAGAGGCTTCTTCTCGCGATAATCGATTTTGCTTTCGTGGTCTATCTTATCCCCGGCATGTGGGGTGCTCCGCTCAAGGCACTCTCGGGATATATGCCTCCGATGGAGACGCAGGATTTCGTGCTTGGCGGTGAGAGCCGCCTGTCAGGCGGCACTGCGACAGAGAGGGCTATTTCCCTCGGCAACGAAGATGCCCCGCTGACCATAGCGCATGGACTCAAGGCGTTCGACAACGTGGATGCCGCGGTGGCTGCCGCCAAGAAGTCAGGGAAGCGAGTCTTCGTGGATATTACTGGACATGGCTGCGTCAACTGCCGTGAGATGGAGTCACGCGTATGGTCTGATCCGGAAGTGCTCAGCCGTCTCGGGGAGGATTTCGAGATAGTGGCCCTCTATGTGGATGACAAGACGAAACTTCCCGAGTCACAATGGATAAAGAATGACAGCGGGAAGTTTCTCAAGGATGTCGGGCGGGTCAACTCCTACATCGCTCTCTCGCGCTTCGGAGTGAATTCCCAGCCGAACTATTTCATACTGGACAGCGATGGCAAGATTCTGAAAGGCCCACGAGCCTACAATCTCGACATAGACGGGTACATAGATTTCTTGTCGGAATAAGAGTCGAACGGAAATAATCTTCAAGAGAATGATTGCGTCCTCCTAAAGGGACGCAATCATTCTTGTAAACAGTTCGCTCATCTTGTCGGCAGCGAGGTCTGCCTGTTTCACTACGTCGTCCCCGTCGTTGAAGTTTTTCTCGACGTTGTGGAAATTGGAGACGTTTGTGACAACTGACATTCCGAACACCTTGATGCCGCAGTGCCTTGCCACGATGACCTCCGGGATTGTCGACATGCCGACTAAATCGGCTCCTACGGAGTGGTAGAAGCGGACTTCAGCCGGGGTTTCGTAGGTCGGGCCGGTGCTGCCGAAGTATACGCCTTTCTTGACAGGGATGTCCATCTCGGCGCAGAGACCCTCCGCGAGCGACTGCATCTTGAGGTCGTAGGCACAGGTCATGTCTGGAAAGCGCGGTCCGAACTCGTCGAGGTTGGGGCCGATGAGCGGATTGGGCATCATGCTGATGTGGTCCCGGATGATGATGAGGTCACCGACCTTGAAGTCGGGATTGCACGCGCCTGCTGCATTTGAGACAAAAAGGTGCTTGACTCCGAGCAGCTTCATGGTCCGTATGCCTATCGTGACCGTGTCCATCGAGTATCCCTCGTAGTAGTGGAAGCGGCCCTGCATCGCAATGACCGGCTTGCCTCCGAGGTGCCCGAAGATGAAGTTGCCTTTGTGTCCCACTGCCGTGGAGACCGGGAATCCTGGTATGTCCTTGTAGGGAACGGTGACTTTGTCTTCTATCTTATCTGCCAACTTTCCAAGCCCGCTGCCGAGCACTATTCCGACAAGCGGAGTCTTGCCGCCTATGGCATTGCTCACAAAGTCTGCGGCTTTCCGAATTCTGTCAAGTCTTTGGTCCATAATTCAGCTTTTATCAAGTGACGAGAGCATCTCCCTTGCGGATGCGAGAATCTCTTTCTCGCCTGAGATCTCCCGATGTCTCATAAGAAACCTGCCGTTGCAGATGACCGAGTCTATGCAGTCCGAATGTGCCGAGTAGACAAGGTTCGCGAGGAACGGCGCTGGTGAGAGGAAGAAGGTGTTGTCGGTGTCAACGATGTTGATGTCGGCGATGCGGCCTTCCTCTATCTTGCCGCTGTCGATTCCGAGCGCCCTTGATCCGTTGAGCGTGGCCATGTCGAGGAGTTCCCCGAGAGGCAGCGCCGAAGGGTCATCTCGCCATGCCTTCTGATAGATGGCGCTGGATTTCATCGCTTCGAGGATGTCCAGATTGTTGGAAGACGCGCAGCCGTCAGTGCCGATGCAGATGTTGACCCCTGCATCGCGCATCTCGTTGTACAGGAAGCGGTAGCCGGAGGCCAACTTTGTGTTTGAATTGATGTTGTGCACACAGTGGACACCGCGTTCTGAGAGAATCTCGATGTCGTGCGGTGTTACCCATAGGGTGTGCGCCGCAATGACTCTCGGCGAGAGAATCCCGAGCGAGTCCAGATATTCCACTGGAGTCATCCCCGCGTGCGCTGCCTTGCAGTCCTCCACTTCTTTGCGCGTCTCGCAGAGGTGGATGTGGAGATTGAGGCCGTGCTTCTCGGCAAAGCCGGCAGTCCAGAGCATCATCTCCTCGCTGACGGAATAGATGGAGTGGAACGCCACTTCAAAGACGAGGCCTTCCTCCCTGCTTTCGAGGTAAGGCTCGCTCTTGGAGACGCACTGCTCGCGCTGCCTTGCGGCTTCTTCGGGATTGCTCTTGTCCATCACGTCGTAGCCCGTGGCTATGCGCAGACCCATCTGTCTCGCGGCCTTGATGGATGACTCGAAGTACCAGTACTGATCGTTGAAGGTGGTGGTCCCGGTGCGAATCATCTCGAGACAGGCAACCTTGGTGGCCATCTCAACATATTCCGGACTAAGCCATCGGTCTTCAAGATCCCAGATTCTGGCGAGCCAGCTGTGGAACTTCATATCCTCTCCGACACCCCTCATCAGCGACATAGGGGAGTGCGTATGCATGTTGACGAAGCCTGGAATCGCGACTTTGCCGGAGCAGTCCATCGTCTCGATGTCTCCGGCCGGATTCCAAAAAGCACACGAACCGGCAGGCTCAATCTTGGATATCAGACCTTTCTCTATCAGTATATCTTTCTGTGCGCCTTCTACCGTGATGTCCTTTAGAAGAATGGCTCCCATCAGCGATCTTCGTACCCGTCGTTTGAAGCCTCGCTCTCCTCGCGCTGTGGAATGCTGCCTGCGAAGCAGTTGTCGCGGATGTATGCCACAGCCTCGCCAAGACCTTCAGCAAACTTCTCGAAATCCTCCTTGTAGAGGAATATCTTGTGCTTGTCGAAAGTAAAGCTTCCGTCAGAGATGTTGCGGCGCTTGCTCTCCGTTATGGTCAGATAATAGTCCTTATTGCCCCGGGTGGATTTTACATCGAAGAAATATGTGCGCTTTCCTGCCCTGACAGGTATTGAGAACAAGTCCTCGCCGTCGCGGCTGTCGAAAGCGGGCTGATCATAATCGTTGCGATACATAGAATTTTCTTGTTTTAGCTTTGCAAAATTAGAATAATTTATCGATTACTTACTATCTTTGCGCGTTAATTTTTTGTTTGAAAGTATGCTCAACCGCAGAATTCTCCGTATCAAGGCTTTCAAGGCCGTCTACAGCTACGTGGAAAATCCCGGTATGACCCTCAAGGAGGCCGAGGCGTTCCTCGATTTGTCCTGCGAGTCGACCAGAGACCTGTATCTCTTTATGCTCTCGATAGTTGGCCCGCTGACTGCTGAGGCTGCTTCGCGTATTGAGGCTGCGAGAGCCAAGTTCAATCCGACCGAAGAAGAGCGCAATCCGAACATGAAGTTCGTAGAGAACATGATAGCTCCGAGGCTTTCGGATGATCCGGATTTCACCAAGATTATAAGTAGGAAGAAGTTCTCATGGGAACAGTACGACGTGCTTCTCAGGCGCCTGTACGAGAGCGTCCGGGAGAAGGACTACTTCAAGAAGTATCTTGCTTCCGATGAGAGGAGCCTCAAGGAGGATGCAAGGCTATGGGTCAGCATATTCGAGAACGAATTCGAGGACAACGGCGCCCTCGCGGACATTCTTGAAGAGCGCTCTATCTACTGGACCGACGACCTTGGCTATGCCTTGAGCTGGTGCTGCCGCACCATGCGAGCTCTCGGTGACGGAGAAAACTGGCAACTTCCGCCTCTTTATCAGAGCTCCCTCGCGGGGAAGGAAAATTTTTCTGATGACCGGGAGTTTGTCGTCACCCTGCTGCGCAGGGCATACAATGGCATCGAGCGTTATTCTTCCGCCGTCTCGGAACTTACTCCAAAGTGGAACCGCGACCGTCTCTGCACGACAGACCTCGTGCTGATTGCCTGCGGCATGGCGGAGGCCGAGGCCTTCCCGCAGACTCCGGTGAAGATTATCATCAATGAGTATGTGGAGATCTCCAAATACTACAGCACGCCGGAGAGCAGCGGATTCGTCAACGGCCTTCTGGACAAACTGATCAATAAACATTAACAGATAGATTAATATGCTTACTTTCTTTTTATTGCAAAGCACTGCGGCTGCCCAGACTGGTGGCAGCGCATGGTCAATGTGGATAATGCTTATCCTCATATTCCTCGTGATGTGGCTCTTCATGATTCGCCCTCAGCGTAAGCAGCAGAAGGCCCTCGAAGAGATGAGGCGTGCCCTCAAGAAGGGTGACAAGGTCATCACTGCAGGTGGTATCTACGGAGTCGTTGCAGACGTTGACGAGCGCACCGTGCTCGTCAAGGTGGATGGCGAGGTGAAAATCCGCGTGGACAAGACCTCCATCCAGAAGGATATGACTGATGCGGCTTCTGCGGCCAAGTCTTCAGACAAGACCAAGAGCGAGTAAAGACTCCAGGTGAGAAACCGTTGGATTCAGTTCCTGCTTTGCCTTCTACTGTCGGCGAGCGTTTGGCTTATTCACAATATGTCAAGGACTTATGTGAATCTTGTCAGTGTGCCCGTGGTCGCGGAAAGCAACATAGAGGGTAGGGCGGGAGTGTCTTCGACGGATGCTACAGTCACGGCGCAGGTCAGGACCACAGGGTACAGACAGGCAAGCCTTCGGCGGAAGCATAAACGGCCGGTCACTATCCGCTTTGACGCTGAGGATTTCCGGCACGAGGATGGTAATCTCTATTCCGTCCAGACCGCCAATCTCTACAAATACACCTCCCAGCTTTTCGGTGACGGTGTGTCTGTGGAGTCTTTCGTCTCTGGAGCGCCCAAGTTCGTCTTTCAGCAGGAGTCTTTCCGCAAGGTCCCGGTCCGCAAGGTCCTCGACCTGAGTTTCGAGCCGCAGTATATGGCGCGGCGTCAGATGGAAGTCTCTCCGGATTCCGTGCTCGTCTATGGCGAGCCGTCTCGGATCGAGAGCATCGAATATGTGCCGACGAGACCGATTGACCTCTGGGAACTGAACCGCAGCGTACACGGGACAGTGAAGCTCGAGACTCCCTCCGGGGTGCGGCTTTCTGAAAGCGAGGTGTCCTATTCGCTTGACGTGACCCGCTATGTGGAAGTCTCCGCAGACGTAGAGATAGAGACCCGGAACGTCCCTCATGGAACGGAGCTGATGGTGCTACCGTCCACTGCGAGGGTCGTTTTCCGCTGCTCTTTCCCGATAGGGACGAATCCGGCTTCGAGGACCAAGTTCTATGTGGACTTCAACGACTTCTCCGGATCGATTACCGGCCGCTGCGTAGCACACGACGAGAATCTGCCTTCCGGGGTGATTGACTACTCGATTACGCCCGACGTGTTCGACTGCATAATGGTGCGTTCGGAGCGGTGAGGACGGTGCTTGTCACAGGGCCGATAGGCAGCGGGAAGTCGGAAGTGTGCAGGTATCTTGCTTCCGAGGGTTATCCTGTATATGACTGCGATTCGAGGACCAAGGCCCTCTATGAGACGGTGCCGGGACTTAAAGAGCGCATTGAGAAATCCCTCGGTATCAGGTGGAGCGAGATAGGCGTCATCTTTACTGATTCAGCCAGGCGCGAGACGCTGGAGAAGATGGTGTATCCTCTGCTTATTGGGGATATCAATGCATGGAAAGCGTCCCTTGACAGGGATCTTGCCTTCATCGAGTCAGCAATCGCCTTGCAGAAGCCTGAGTTGGACGGCCTCTACGACCTTGTCCTGATGGTGACCGCGCCTCTGACCGTGAGGGAGGGGAGGAATCCCAAGGTGCGTGACCGCGACTCCCTGCAGGAGTTCGACCGAGACAGGATTGATTTCAGAATCGACAACGATTCGAGTATAGAAGTTTTACATTTAAAGATTGATGATTTGCTATGCAGACTGATTTGAGCAGAATATTGTCAGTGTCCGGACAGCACGGACTTTACCAGTATGTGGCTCAGGCTCGCAACGGAGCCATAGCCGAGGCCCTCTCCGACAAGCGGCGCACGACTTTCAGCGCCTCGTCGAGGATTACGACTCTCGCCGATATCGCTATCTACACTGAAGACGGCGAGGTGAAGCTCGCGGATGTCTTCCTTGCCATAAAGGAGGCTCTCGGCGACGCTCCCGTGCCCACCTCGAAGGCTCCGGAGGCCGAAGTGAAGGCTCTTTTCAGCAAGGCTCTGCCTAACTACGACGAGGAGCGCTTCTACCTCTCGCACATGCGCAAGGTGCTGGACTGGTATGACCAGATAGTTAAATACGCATCCCTCGATTTCGTTAAGGAAGATGATGGACAGCAGCAGGATGCCCCTGAGCAGAAAGAGGATTAGGGTAGTCACGCTGGGGTGCTCGAA
The DNA here is from genome assembly GCA_964385795.1 of uncultured Muribaculaceae bacterium. Classification (GTDB taxonomy): domain Bacteria; phylum Bacteroidota; class Bacteroidia; order Bacteroidales; family UBA932; genus Cryptobacteroides. The sequence goes on along the minus strand of CAYLPY010000015.1, from coordinate 8,724 downwards.
GAACACGGTAGACACGGAACATCTGCTGTCGAGGTTGCCCGATGACGAGTATGAGATAGTCGGCGAGGACGGAGGTCCCGTCGACTGTCTTCTTGTAAATACCTGCGGCTTCATCGGAGATGCCAAGGAGGAGTCCATACAGGCGGTACTGGAGGCAGTGAATTGCAAGTCCAGGGGCGAGGCAGGGGAGGTCGTCGTGTTCGGCTGCCTGTCGCAGCGTTACTCCGCCGAGCTTCCTCAGGAAATACCTGAAGTGGACGCATGGTACGGCGCCCGTGACCTTGCCCCGGTGCTCAGACACCTCGGGGTTGATCCGGGGTCTTCCTTCAGGCGCAAGCCGAAGGACGGAAGGTCCTACGCTTACCTCAAGATTTCGGAGGGGTGCGACAGGCGCTGCTCCTACTGCGCGATTCCCTTTATCCGCGGTGCCCACAAGTCGGTGCCGATGGAAAGCCTCGTGGAGGAGGCGGAGGCGCTGTCAAAGAGCGGGGTCAAGGAGTTGATACTCATCGCCCAGGATACTACCTACTACGGGCTTGACCTCTACCGCAGGCGTGCGCTTGCGGAGTTGCTTCAGCGGCTTTCGGAGGTGGATGGGATAGAGTGGCTGCGCATCCACTACTCCTATCCGGCAGCATTCCCAGATGACGTGCTCACGCAGATGGCGGAGAACCCGAAGGTGTGCAGGTACCTTGACATACCTCTCCAGCATATTTCGGATTCGGTGCTCGACAAGATGCACCGCAACGTGGACGGGGCGTGGACCAGAGCTCTGATTGCGCGTCTGCGGGAACGTGTCCCGGGCGTGGTGCTCCGCACCACCATGATTGTGGGGCATCCTGGCGAGACGGAGGAGGATTTCGAGCAGCTGGTCGAGTTCGTCAAGGAGGCGAAGTTCGAGCGGCTCGGCGCATTTACCTATTCAGAGGAGGAGGGTACCTACGGCGCGGAGCATTTCGCGGACGACATCCCGCCGGAGGAGAAGCAACGTCGTCTGGACGTGCTGATGAGGGTGCAGAGCGAGATTTCCTACGCCTACAACTTTTCGCGCGTGGGTACGGAATTCAGGGTTCTCGTGGATGAGGTGATGCCGGACGGCACGCTTGTCTGCAGGAGCGAGTTCGAGAGTCCGGACGTAGACGGTGAGATCATCGTGAGACCGTCTCCGGGGTGTTCTGCGACGCCAGGCGACTTCATCCGCGTGAAAGCCACCGCTTGCGAGGAATATGATCTTGAAGCCGAGATGATATAGCTGAAGCATGAGGCTGCTTCTGCCTTGAGACTGGACCGTGCTTGCGGGGAATCCTATAAAAAAGGGAGGAGCCGTAAGCCGGTTTCTGTTTTATTCTGCCATTTATCTTCGCAACCTACCCCCCGGCATCGGACGGGCCGTCCTCATTTGCCGGTATATTTGGTTTTGCAGGTCCCGACTCCGTACCTGCGCGGCATCGCTGCCGTGCATCGTGAGCTCTTGCCTCGCGTTTTCACCGTTGCCTTGCGGCTGTTGTTTTCTGTTACGGTTTGGTGTAAAGTTGCCTCTACCTGCGCTTTCCGCAGCGGGATGCCCTTTCCTGTCCGGACTTTCCTCTCGTTATGAGCGGCAGATCACCCCTCCCTAAGTTTCAAGGGCGCAAATATATGCAAAATCCGGCGGATTTCTTATATTTGGAGAGTTTACAAATCGTGAAGATGGAAGAAAAGAAGATTGAAATCACCTATAGGGAGTACTCTTCGGTGGACGAGCTTTCTGCCGAGGACCGAAATCTGATTGACGAGGCAATTGCCGCGATGAGCGGTTCGTATGCTCCGTATTCGCATTTCAACGTGGGCGCGGCCGTGAGGCTTTCCAACGGGGTGGTCGTGCGCGGTGCCAATCAGGAGAACGCCGCCTTCCCTTCCGGGCTTTGCGCCGAGAGGACGGCGATGTTTGCCGCCGGGGCTTCCTATCCAGACAAGGACATGCTCTCGATAGCTATTGCCGGCGGCGTGCTCGGCAGGCTGGGGGAGAAACCTGCTACTCCTTGCGGGGCCTGCCGCCAGGTGATGGCGCAGTATCAGGCCAAGTCTGGCCGTCCGATGTCGGTCCTGATGGTCTCCACATCCCGCATCTGGAAGTTTGACCGCGTGGATGACATCCTTCCGCTGATTTTCGACAGCATATAAGGTTCTGATAATTTTTTAATAGCCACGGCATGAAATAACTTTTCGTTTTTTCTTTCCGTCCTGTTGCTGGCCGCCGTACAACTTGTCTGCGCAGCATACATGTCTTGTGAACAAATGTGCGGTTACGGATTCCGACCAACGTTACAAGGTAATGGCACGTCTTCTCCAAAAATGACAATGGCAGGACGGGAGACCGGATATGGCGGGTTTGCTTTTTGGGGCGAGGGCGCACATGTGACATTTGACCTTGATGGGCAGTATGAGACTCTTACCTTTGTCATGGGACATTATAAAAAATGTTATGACGGAACAGGAGTAGTCACATTCAAGGCTGACGGCAGAAAACTTCTGGACGAGAAAGTCAAGGGGTATGATGTCCCGCATAACTACAGTGTCAATGTGAAGGGAGTCAGAAAACTGACTTTCGCCATTGTGGCCGGTGCTATGGATGTAGCAGTGGCGGATGCGGTTCTTTGGAAAAGCGGATGGATAACGGTCAAGGCAGATGACAAGATAATTGAGGAGATTGAGGTCAAAGAGGGACAGATTGCCAGGCAGGTGACATTGGACATTTTCCATGGGAGGGACAAAGTATTCGGAAGGTATCATATTGTGTTAGACGGCGTCTTTGCTCGATGATTACCTATCGTCTTGTGCTGCGTTTGATCTGGGCAACGAATTTGACTACATCAGTTTCACTGCCGGTTATGTTGGCAAGAGCTGGAATATGAATAACGATGAACTGATGGTATTTGCCGATGATGAACTTGTATTCTCCGCGCCATTGGTTTCCACCTGTCCCAAACGCAGTTATGTAGTCCCCCGTCAAGAAGTGCCGGGTACTTAAATTCGCAAATAAGGGCAGTGGAAAACTCGATGTCGCGGCATTCGGCGTAGCCGATATTGTGGCCTATCGGGGAGAGCCGGTGGAAAAGGACCTCTTTGTGCATTCACGGCCGGATTGTCCTCGGGAGATTGACCTCATCGATATAGGTCAACCTTATATACACTATGTCTCCGTAATGGCGGACAAGAGAGACCAGATAATGAATGACGGTTCTACAAAAAAGAATTATTTTGAAGTAAACGGTGAGAAAGTCTATAAGGGATTTATCCTCTAGACGAGCAAGCATTTTTCGCTGGACTATGGAGTGCTTGGAGACAACAGGCGTGGCGTGGCCGTGCCGTCGTATTGATGACGGGGCTAATGATGAGGAGGGACTGCTGACTTTTATCTGTCAGATTCGGCTTGAAGACATCGCTCCCATTGATGCGGAAGGGCAGTTGCCGCACAAGGGTATCCTGTGGTTCTTTGCGGACATCGACTATTTCCTCGGGAATCTGGATGCTCCATGCGCAGGAATCGGTGGATGGGAGAGAGGGCGGTACAGAGTGCTGTGTGCGGAGGATTGTCAAGACCTTATATGACAGAAGGTTACGAGAAGGAAAACGAGGGACTGGTATCGTTGCTCGAACTTGACGAAGAGGAACGCTGGCACTTGCGTTTCTTCGACTGTGGCAATATCAATTTCATGATTCCGAAGGACGAACTACGTATGCGCGATTTCTCCGCGGCTATGCTTATCCTGCACAGTTTGTAGTGGTGGTTTTTGAGGGAAATTCTTTGCCTTTGTGATGTAATAACTTTGGATGCGTAATCATACGCAAAGAGCGTAAAATCAGAATACCCCCAGATTGAAAACCTTGTCCGCGAGGCTTTTAGGAATATCTATCGTCCTGGCTGTCTGGAGCATTATGTCCCGGCATCGGCTTTCGGAATTCGCTATCATGGTTTGCACGAAGGCGAGGGTGCATCGTTCTTCTTGTGTAAAGAACTGAACCCCGGCTTCTTGGACAGTATCACCGGAGAGTATGCGACGCCGTCAGGATTCTTTGTCGATGAGGAAGAATGCGAGGCCTTTGACAAGGCATTCCCTCTCAAGAAGAAACTGATTATGCCCGGACAACTCTTGTAGAGCATTTCCCGGAGGGAATGACGGTGATTTGGCGGTTGCCAGGCGTGTAAGCGGTCTAATTCGCGCCGTCGAGGTAGTCCGTATAGAGGATGCCGTCCAGATGGTCGCATTCGTGCTGGAAGATGACCGCCGTAAATCCGTTTATGCTCTCGGAGGTGTCCTGTAATGTCAGAGGCGAAGTGTAGCTGATGTCGATGTCCCGGTAACGGGCGACGTTGCCTTTCCTGTCAGGAATGCTGAGACAGCCCTCCGAACCGAGTTCTTTTTCGCCGCGCAGCGCGCTTATCCTGATGTTGGGGTAGACCTCGAACGGAAAGCCCTCCTTGTCGAATCTCTGCACTGCGACAACGCGCCGGGATATGCCTACCTGCGGCCCTGCAATGCCGACGCCATCCTCTTCAGGGGATGTTACAGTCGCTATCATTTTCTGCGCGAGGAGGAGATATTCCTCGCGCTTCAATTCTTCCCGAGGGATATTTCTGCACCCTGTCCTGAGCACCAGGGAATCGTTCCGGTCCGTGACTCTCAAGACCCTCATCGTCCCTCCGCTGTCGCGGATGATGGACTTTTCGTCCGTTGACCATCCTCCCTGCCGGCATGCTGCCGCAAACAATATGACTGTCGCTGTCACGAGAATAATCCTGTAGGTCTTCATACTTCTTGATTTAACGGATTGCGAAAGTACATCTTTATCCAGTATTGTTCAAAAAAAGTTCATATTCCGTAGCGCAGTTTTGGTAATGCGGAGGTGAATTTGTTGCGTAGGGGAATGTGGTTTGCCGGTGGCGGATTTTGCGCAAAAAGCCTATATTTGTACGACAAATGAATTTCCTGATGAAGAGTTTTAATGCAATCTTGAAGCTGGTCTGCTTGTCGGCAGGTCTGCTTACGTCCGTTGTGGACGGATATTCCTGGGGGCAGAAGGGACATGATGTCACTTGCGCAATCGCCGAGAGACATCTCAACCGCAAGGCCAGGAAACAGATTTCAGATATTCTGGAAGGCAAGTCTATCGTCTATTGGGCCAATTGGATGGACAATGCCAGCCACACTCCGGAATACGGTTACACCACGACCTGGCATTACAAGAATATCGATGCAGACGAGACATACGCTCAGGCTCCTCTCAATGAGAAAGGGGATGTGGTCCGCGCCATCAACGAGCAGATAGAGGCTCTCAAGAGCGGAGAACTGAACAGGGAAGAGCAGGCCCTCTCTCTGAAGTTTCTCGTTCACCTTATGGGCGACCTGCATTGCCCTATGCACATGGGGCACAAATCTGACCTGGGAGGCAACAGATGGCAGGTCCAGTATTTTGGCAAGGGAAGCAATATTCACTCTGTCTGGGACTCAGGCCTTGTGGAGAGTGCCCACAAATGGACTTATACAGAGTGGGTTGAGCAGATTGATATTATGGGCAAAGAGGAAAATAAGAGAATAGCAGCCGGCACGCCTGCGACATGGGGCGAAGAGACCTACGAGGTCTGCAAGACGGTGTATGACGCCACTCCTATCGGTTCAAAACTCTCTTATGACTATGTCAGTGAATGGAGTACCGTGGCCGAGATGCAACTCCTCCGCGCCGGACTGCGTCTGGCGGCCGTGCTCAATGACATTTTTTGATTTGCAAAGTCGGTGATATAGCCCGGGGCTGGCCGCTTGCACTGCAGGCTGTCAGCCCCGGTCCTTTATGCCTGCCGCACAACGCCATGAAGATAGAAGAAGCGATAGTGTATGTCCTGGCATCCTCCAACCATGGGATGCGTACGGAGCAGATTGCCCGTATAATCAATGAGAAAGGCCTGTTTGTCCGTCGGGACCGCAAGCCGGTGGACGGGAAGATGGTCTATGCCGTGATAATGTCCCATCCGGAGACATTCGCCAAGGCCGAAGGGGTTATCCGGCTGATGATTTAGCAGCTGTCTTAGAGAATTTCCCTCGCAATGGCGGCGCAGGCCTCTGCGTCTGCGAGGGCATTGTGGTGGTCTGTGAGGTCGTAGCCGCAAGCGGCCGCTACCGTCTGCAACTGGTGATTGGGCAGGCAGCATCCGAAATGCTTGCGCGAGGCGGCGAGGGTATCATGAAACTCATAATCCGGGTAGTCCATCTGATAGACCCGGAATGCAGCCTTGAGGCAGCCCTCGTCAAATCTGGAATTGTGCGCCACTAGCGGTAGCCCCTCGATGAGCGGCTCGATATGCTCCCATACATTAGGGAATACAGGAGCGTAATCAGTGTCCTCCGGACCAAGGCCGTGCACGCGCTGACAGAACCGCTGATAATACTCCGGCTCCGGGTGAATGAGGCTGTAAAATGAATCCGCGACCTCTCCGTCACGCACTATCACCACACCTACGGAGCACACGCTGGACGGCTGTTCGTTGGCCGTCTCGAAATCTATCGCTGCAAAATCAGTCATTATCGTTGCGTTTTTTTGTGCATTACTGCAAAGTTAGTTTATTTCTCACGGATATTGTTTGCAGACCAAAAGAGAAATCGAGTGAGATGGATAAACGATATAGCAGAGGTAATAATGTAGACATCCCTTAAAATAGGACAGAGTTATAGTTTATAAAAACATTAACTTTGGCGTAAACTACTACGCTATCCGAAAAAAGGAGATGCTCATACGACGGACTTTCTGAAAAGAAAGGCTGCCTTGTCTTTAACGAAAGAAACACTTTAGTATGTGCAAACTTATGTCTTACAAAACAATAGTAGCAGCGGGCTTCGTCCTCGCCATGTGTGCCTCACAGACTTTGAGTGCGCAGACCAACATTCAGGTTTTCTATGATTTCGGCAGCGACCGTAATCATGTGACCACCACCATCGAGGGTTTCTACTCCGACAACTGGGGCAGCACCTTCTTCTTTGTCGACCACGATTTCAACTCCAAAGATTCCGACGACAAGGTCTATGCTCCGAGCGGAACATATGTGGAGGTAAACCGTGCCCTTAATTTCTGGAAGGGAACGGCACTTGCGCCTCTCAGCCTTCACCTCGAGTACAATGGAGGCGTGTACAACGGCTATACCATCAACAACGCATTCCTCTTCGGTCTAGACTACTTCCTGCACAGCGCAGACTTCAAGAATACCTTGACTCTCTCTGCAATGTACAAATGTATCAATTATAATGGCGCTGTCAGGCTCGATGGAAACAAGCGCAGTTCCTCAATCCCCTTGCAGTTCACGGTTGTCTGGGGAATGAAAGACATTTTCGGTGCAGATGGCCTGAACTTCAGTGGTTTCGCGGATTTCTGGGGAGAGGATCATACGGTCTTCCACGTAGTGGACGGCGAAGATGTTATCCTCAATGCTGAAGACAGCCAGTTCGTGTTTATCTCCGAGCCCCAACTTTGGTACAATGTCGGCAAATTCTTCGGTGTCGACAATCTCAACCTCGGCGGAGAAGTGGAACTCAGCTACGACTTCGGCACCCGCAAGGGCTTCAAGGCTCGGCCTTGCCTCGGCGCGAAGTGGGTATTCTAAGTTGAATTCAGCTTAAAAAGAAATAAATCCGTCACATCGGAATAATGTGACGGATTATCGAAATGATTGCTATATTTGCACCGTGGCTTGGCCTTCAGGTTAAGCACGCCCCGAGGTCGGTTATCACTGGCCTCACTTTGAGACCGATGAATAATCGGTCTCATCTTTTTTATTTCCCTTAGTCTGGTGTCATCGGTGAAATAGAAGTAGATCTTGTCTTCCGAGCCATATTTTCTATATGCTTCAGTCAACCTGTCATTAATGGCTTTTTCATGGGCCGGAAGCCTGAACACGACAATTTTCGCCCCTTGGTCACGGAAAGCATGCTTTGTGTATTTCGGAATTCCACCTCCACCCTCCTCAATGAATTTCAAATCTGCCGGGATTCCATCAATCCTGATGTCGAATGTCTGTCCCTCTGGTCTACCTACTCCATGAAGGAATTCAACATCATGGCCGTTGTCCGCAAGAGCCATGCACATCGAGAGTTCCTTCGAGAACTTGGCCTCCTCCTGTTTGATGATTCTGGATTCGGCTATCCTTTCATGTTCGGTCACGACAAATCCGTAGGCTTTTCCAGAAACATGGGTGTGTTCCCAATGTGCTTCCTCGTAGGCGGCCATTCTCTCTGGCGCGCGGCCAGATAAACAAGCCTGCGACAGCTCATTGCCGGCAGAGTTTTTTTCCTATATTTACGAAGTCCAAAGCCGGATCTTTTCACACGGGAAGTTTCAGTAGGTTTGGAAGTTGTTTGATATTGCCTTCTGTACAATCAGACGTTTAGGACTTTCCGAGCTTGACGGAAGTTGTCAAATCTGTAGCGTATATTTGGCGTTTGATGTGAATGTGGTATAATTGCCATTTTGGATTGGTGATTAAGACTGAAGAGCCGCAGTTATACCTAAGTCTTGTGAGTGAAATGCTATGAGAAAGGCGAGACTTGCGCCCCGCCCTGAGTGTTTTCACAACGGAAAATAATCCTTGTTGTGAATGGCTTCATTTCGTTCAGCAAAGATAAGTAAAGATTGTAAATAGATTGCATATTATGAAAAAAGTTTTGGGTCTTGACCTCGGGGTCGCCAGCATAGGCTGGG
>CAYLPY010000014.1:0-37961 GCA_964385795.1 uncultured Muribaculaceae bacterium | reverse complement strand
CCAGCGGCAAGCAGGAACTCTACGAGACCATCGTCAGCCTTTATTGCAAATAGTCATGAACAAACGCACAATCCTGATTGCTGCGGCGATGCTGGCCCTGCTTTCGGCGGGCAACGCGGCCGCGCAGAATTTCGGAGGCCATCAGGTTGAAGCCCCGAAGCTCGACTGTTCACAGATATTCAAGGACATCGACTACGCCGGAGACGGAGAAGTCTATCACCTCCTCGACATCTATCTTCCGGCCGAGAAGAAGGACAGCTACCCTGTCATCATCCACATCTACGGCAGTGCCTGGATGAGTAACAACTCCAAGAACATGGCCGATCTGGGGACGATAGTGAAATCCCTTCTCGACGCAGGATACGCGGTTGTCACACCTAATCACCGCTCCAGCAGTGACGCGCACTTCCCTGCCCAGATCAACGACATCAAGGCGGTGGTTCGTTTCCTGAAAGCCAACGCCGAGAAGTACTCTCTCGACACCTCCTTCATCGGAGCTTCAGGCTTCTCTTCCGGAGCACATCTCGCCTCACTCCTCGCGACTTCAGGCAATGTGGCCGCGCTCGAGGGAAACGTAGGCGGCAACCTCAAGTACAGCAGCAGCGTGGATGCAGCCTGCGAGTGGTCCGGTCCTATCGACCTTCTCAACATGGACTGCGCCGGCCCGCAGAACTGGAATCCTTCTCCAGAGGAACTTCTCATCGGCGTTCCTGTCGAGGGCAACAAGGAGAAGTACGACGCCATCAACCCAATCTCCTACATCGACCCAGCCGACCCTCCTGTGATGATTTTCCACGGAGTGAAGGACAAGGTCGTCCCTGCCTGTCAGGCTCCTGAGTTCTTCGAGGCTCTCGACAACGCTGGAGTCGATGCTCGACTCGAGCTCGTGAAGAAGGGTGGACACGGCATCGACATGTATAGCGCGGAGAACCTCGCAAAGATGGTCGAGTTCTTCAACGACGCACGCGACGGAAGGCCTATAGTGAACCGCTTCAAGCCTCTCACCCTCGAGGACTACTTCACTCCGAGCAACGATGTCCCGATGTCTCCGGACGCAAAGGGCTTCATCAGGAGATGGACCATCCTCGAACCTATCGAGAAGCCTAACCGCAGCAACACCGTCTTCACCGACAGCTACTTAAGGGACGCTTTCTCGACCGTATACTTCAAGGGACAGGACGAGGTCATCCCGGCAGACGGCGACAAGGTGAAGGTGAAGTTTACCGTCAAGGAGATTGTCGGAGGCTACAGAATGATGGGCGGCACCCCTCCACAAGAGAAGGAGAGGCTAATCAACACCAAGCTCCAGTGGCATTCCCTCGACAGCAAGTTGTTCAACATCAAGCTGTTCAGATTCTCTTCAGGCCTCAAGAAACCGGTCTACGGAGTCATCTACCGCGTGGTCACCGTCATCAACTGCGAAGAAGACCTCAACAACGTGAGACTCTCGGTCGGCTCGAACTCCGCTTCAATGTGGACCATTGACGGGGAGGAGGCAGTTATCCTCTCCGGTGACCGCCGCATGGTTGCTGACGACTGCGCATCCGCAAGGCTCAACCTCTCCAAGGGCAAGCACGTGCTTCGCGGCACCGTCATCAACGGCCCTGGCATGAGCGACTTCTGCGTACGCTTCACGGATGAGAATGGAGTCCCTGTAACTTCTGGATACACAATCACCAACAGATAATCATCATGAACAACAAGATAAAAATGATTCTCGGCGCGATGGCGGTCATGCTGCCTATGGCCTCCTTTGCGCAGGAAGGTAAACCGTGGATCCACGACCCTTCTACAATAGTAGAGTGTGACGGCAAATACTACACCTTCGGCACCGGCGGCGGCGGACTCATCTCCGAAGACGGCTGGAACTGGTACGGTGGGGCTGTCCGTCCCGGCGGCGGAGCTGCTCCGGACGCGATGAAGATTGGCGACAGGTACCTCATCGTCTACGGCGCGACCGGCGGCGGACTCGGCGGCGGACACAGCGGCTGCATCTACACTATGTGGAACAAGACCCTGGACCCGAATTCTCCGGACTTCGGCTATACCGCCCCTGTAGAGGTTGCCCGCTCTGAGGTGGATGAGGACTGCGACGCGATTGACCCGTCTCTTCTCCTCGACCCATACGGAAGACTCTGGCTCTCATACGGAACATACTTCGGCTTCATAAGAGTGGTCGAGCTTGACCCTCAGACCGGCCGCAGGATGAAGGGCAGCAAGCCTGTCAACGTCGCCATCGACTGCGAGGCTTCTGCTCTCATCTACCGCAACGGCTGGTACTACCTTCTCGGAACCCATGGAACATGCTGCGACGGCGTAAATTCTACCTACAATATAATAGTGGGCCGTTCACGCAACGCTACAGGCCCGTACATCGACAATGTCGGACGCAACATGATTGAAGGTGGCGGAAGGATGGTACTTGCCGGCGGAAGGCGGCTCAGCGGCGCCGGCCACTTCGGCCGCTACATAGAGGAAGAGGGTGTCGAGAAGATGTCCTGCCACTTCGAGGCCGACTATGACCGCTCCGCACGCAGTGTGCTTGCCGTACGCCCGCTCCTCTGGAAGAACGACTGGCCATATGCAGGCGAACTCTTCAACGAGGGCGTATACCAGATTTCTTCGGAGCGCAGGGGTTATGCTCTCGAGCTTGCAGTCGACTTCGTGAGACACGAGATTCCTCGCACACGCGGGGGCTGGGGCGCCGATGACAACGAACCGCTCAAGGTCTTCGAGGAGCAGAAGCTCTCCGATGTCGAAGGCGGATGGCCTAAGGGCGACGTTGCAGTGCGCATCGGCGACTTCATGGGCCGGCCGCACCAGAACTGGAACATAAGCGTAGTTCCCGATGGTGGCGGATACCTCGGCGGACGCTACTACAAGATTGTCATCGACGGCACAAGCAGAGCTCTGACGGCCACCAAGGACAAGGAAGTCATCGCTTCAGAGTACACCGGAGCAGACTCCCAGCTCTGGAGAATCGAGCAACTCGTAGACGGCACCTACCGCATCATGCCTAAGGCTGTCCCAGGATGCTGCGAGCCTCTCGTCCTCATCTCCGCGGCCGACAGCACACCGTCGCTCGGCAAGTTCGACTTCAGCAGCGACAACTCCAAGTGGAACTTCATAAAGTAGCAGTTCACTAATTACACTTCAACAATCGGCTGGGGATGGGCACTCGTTCTTCCCCAGCTTTTTCTTTCTTGTCGGGCAAGGTTTTGCTTCTTCTTAGTATATTTGTCCCTGCGGCGGGGACGGGGCATCGAGGCCAGTCAAGACGGCGCAGAAAACAGACAAAAGATGGAAAAGAAAGCTATTGTGATGGGCGGCACTTCCGGGATGGGAAGACTGGTTGCCGAAGGACTCCTGAAGGAGGGATGGAAAGTTGGAATAGCCGGCAGACGGGCCGCATTGCTCGCCGAGCTCGAGGCAGCACACCCCGGCGCAGTCGTCACTGAAGTGGTTGACGTGACTGCTCCGGATGCCCCGGATGGCCTGCTGAAGCTTGTCGACAAGCTCGGCGGGATGGATCTCTATTTCCACAGCACCGGCATCGGCAACCAGAACAGGGAGCTTGACGTCAAAGTGGAGGAGAAGATGATGATGACAAATGTCTACGGATTCTCCAGAATGATTGACACTGCATTCAACTGGTTCAAAGCCAATGGTAAACCAGGGCAGATAGCTGCAATCTCCAGCATCGCGGGATTCAAGGGCATGTCCAGCGCAGCGGCTTATTCGGCAACCAAGCGCTTCCAGTGGACCTACCTGCAGGCGCTCTCCCAGCTTTCCCGCTCGGAGAAGCTCGGCATCCGATTCACCGAACTCAGGCCGGGGTTCGTCGCCACAGACTTCATCCACTACAAGTACCCGATGGAAATGAAGCCGGAGTACGTCGTCAGGCAGATTCTGAAGGCGGTACGACGCAAAAAAAGAACCCGGATCATCGACTGGCGATACCGGATTCTATGCTTTTTCTGGCAGCTCATTCCCGGCTGCATTTGGGAGCGCATCAAGCTGCCAACGCAGAAAAAGCGCGAGTAGCAGCCCGATGCGGCAGAGAGACTACCGCCCCACCCTCTCGTGAAGGCTTGCGCGGTACTCGTCCCAGTCAGTTATGACTTTCCCGGCCACGCCGGACTCGATGGCAGCACGCGCCACAGCCACTGACACCCTCTCCAGTAGTCTGGAATCGAGGGCAATTGGGATGATATACTCAGGACCGAAGGTCAGATGGTCCACCGCGTCCTCCTTGAGGACCTCCGCCGTCACAGGCTCTTTGGCAAGACCGGCTATGGCCTTGACCGCTGCGAGCTTCATCTCTTCGTTTATAGCCTTGGCGCGGGTGTCGAGCGCCCCTCGGAAGATATACGGGAAGCCGGAGACATTGTTCACCTGGTTCGGATAGTCGGAGCGTCCTGTCGCCATAATCGCGTCGGGACGTGCTGCCTTCGCCTCGTTGTAGCCTATTTCTGGGACAGGGTTTGCCATAGCGATGATGACAGGCTTCTCCGCCATCGACTTCACCATCTCCTGTGTGACAGCGCCGCCTTTCGAGAATCCCACGAAGACATCCGCGTCCTTCATCGCATCTGCAAGAGTATGCAGGTCTCGGGATGTCGCGAACTCGCGCTTGTATGGGTTGAGGTCTGTCCTGTCTTCGCGGACGACCCCCTTGCTGTCGCACATCACTACATTCTCCACCTTGAGGCCGAGACTGAGATACATCTTGGTGCATGCAATCGCCGCAGCACCTGCACCGCTGACGACCATCCTGACATCCTCGAACTTCTTCCCGGTAAGTTCCAGCGCATTGATCAGGGCTGCCGCGCTGATAATGGCGGTGCCGTGCTGGTCATCGTGCATCACTGGGATGTCGAGTTCTTCCTTTAGACGCTTCTCGATTTCGAAGCACTCGGGAGCCTTGATGTCCTCGAGGTTGATTCCTCCGAATGTCGGGGCTATGTTCTTTACCGTCCTGCAGAATTCATCCACATCGGTAGCGTTGACTTCAATGTCTATCGAATCCACTCCGGAGAGTTTCTTGAAAAGCACCGACTTGCCTTCCATCACCGGCTTGCCGGCGAGGGCGCCTATGTTGCCGAGGCCGAGGACTGCGGTGCCGTTGGTCACAACAGCCACGAGGTTGCCCTTCGAAGTGTAGTCGTATGCCGCGGTGGGATTGGTCTGAATCTCACGGCATGGAGCGGCGACACCTGGAGTATAAGCAAGTGTCAGGTCGCTTTGTGTCTCAAGTTTTTTAGTGGGCAGAACACTCAATTTGCCCGCAGGAAACGCGGCGTGGTATGCCAACGCTAGTTTGTCTGTTTCGTTCATTTTCTAACCAGCTTTTTCGACCGCAAAAATACTACAATTTTTTAAAGCAAACTTGACTGCATCTCAAATAATTTTATAACTTCGCGCTAAAATAATGAGATATGTATTGGACACTTGAACTGGCAAGCAGTTTGGACGATGCTCCATGGCCTGCGAGCAAAGAGGAATTGATTGACTACGCGAACCGCTCCGGTGCGCCTGAGGAAGTCATCGAGAATCTTGAAGAACTTGAAGAGGATGGCGAAGTCTACGAATCCATCGAGGACATCTGGCCCGACTACCCAACTAAAGACGACTTTTTCTTCAATGAGGAGGAGTATTAATAATCTGCATATAGATTAAATAACCGAATACCGGCGCGACAGACAATTATAATTTGTTCGTCGCGCCGGTGTTTTTATAGGGTGAGGAATGGTGTGGTTTGTTTAAATTGTGTTATTCCTTTCAAATTTGAAGTTTGTTTGTCTAACGTGAGTTTAACAAACTTATGTACAATTAACTCTTCAACTCGATTTTCTTGGTTTTTGCCGGGCGACTACGGTGCCTAGGCGTGGCTTTTCTGGATTTGTAATCTGTGCCGCATCCCCCCGGAATCTAGAAGCCAAATGCTTCGCAGATGTCTTTCTGCGCTCCAACGAACGTAGTGATGAATTTCACCTTGCCGTTATGCTCGATGCAGCGGATTGAGTGCATCTCGTCCACCTGAGACTTCATCTGGCTGAAGTACTTCTCATGCTCGTCACGAAGGCCGTACGTTTCAAGCGCTTTCGGCATCGAACTGCATGTCTCCGGGCTTGCCCTCTATGGGGCCGAACTCGGCAATCTTGTCAAGAACCGTCTTGACTCTCTGAAGCGCCACACAAGAAACCCTCCCGCAGCGTTCAGCAGCACGGAAGGGTCTTAATCATTTCAGGCAAGTGCCACTACCGAAAGCAGGCAGAGCAACACGCTGAAACTGAGCTTTTCATTTATTTTGATTCTTTTTGAACACGGGAATATCATTCATGTCCAGAGCGACGCAGACAGACTGCCCGCCCTTGTAGACCGAGCCGTCTCGAACATACGTCCAGCCTGAAGGATTGACAGGCAGATAGACGGTCATGCTGTCCAGGTCGGGGGCCAGCACAGGACACACCAGGTAGTCTGGGCCGAACATGTATTCGGTGTCCTGAATAAGGGCCTGCTCATCGTCGGGGAAGTCGAATACGAGAGGACGCATCATGGTGTAGCCCTCCTCGGCCACACGTCGGGCGCATTCCTCAAGATATGGCCTCAGCGCCTCCCGCCGGCGTATTGCAGACACGAACAGTTCTTCTGTCCCGGCCGGATAGCGCCAAGGCTCGGTCATGCTCATATAGCCGTGGACTCGCATCACAGGCATGTATACCGCGGTCTGTATCCAACGCAACATCCTCTGCTGGTAGGCCGGATCCGTGTACTGGTCCGAAGGCCTGAAAAAGCCCCCGGCGTCGTATGTCCACCATGGCAGGCCGCATGCTTGAAGCCCGAGTCCTCCGACAATCTGGCGCCGAAGCGTCTCCCAGTCGTTGCCGACGTCTCCGCTCCAGCACAGTGCTCCGTAGCGTTGTATGCCCGGGGCCATGGAGCGTGTGAAGATCACAGGCTCCTTCCCCATTCCGGAAAGACCGTCATAAATCGTCTGAACCACCTTGAGAGGATAGACATTGCGGTATGCCTCGTTGCGTCCGGCAAGGTCATCGTTTTCCGGCTCTGTGGCATCAAACCACCATGAGTCGATGCCGTATCTGACGAGCGAATCCCTGAAGGCCCGCCAATAGAAACCGGCAGCCTCGGGGTTGAAATAATCGACCCAGTCGGTATCTTCTATATAATATCCCCTGTCGGAAAGTGTCTTTCCCAAAGGGGAATTCCTGTCCACCTTCGACCATACCGACAGCATAAGCCGCATGTCCATGGCATGGAGAGAGTCCACCATCGCCGCAGGGTCGGGATATTTGTCCTCGTCGAACTGCATAGAGTTCCAGCCATACTTGCCCCACCACTGCCAATCCTGCACGATGACATCGCAGGGGATATCCTTGTCGCGGAACAGACTTGCATTTTCAAGCAGTTCCGCCTGGGTATCATAACGCTCGCGGCAGTGCACGTATCCGAGCATCCATGACGGCATCCTGGGCGCGGGTCCGGTCAGGGTGCGGTAAGACCCCACCACCTCGTCGGCAGTGCCTGCAAAAACGGTATAGTCTGTCCCTTTGTCGAATGGAGAATTGAACTCCGTCGTGCCGTCGTCGAGCCTCCAGCCCACCGAAGGGCGGTCATCCTTGACCCCTCGTACCCTGACCTGATGCTTTCCCGCTGCCAGATACAGTTTTACTGAAGTTGTGGGCGGAAGCCAGAGGTTGTTGCAGTCAATCAGCAGCTCTCCGTCCACGGCAAGATAGTGCTTGCGGGCCATCTTCT
Source organism: uncultured Muribaculaceae bacterium (assembly GCA_964385795.1). Lineage (GTDB taxonomy): Bacteria > Bacteroidota > Bacteroidia > Bacteroidales > UBA932 > Cryptobacteroides. Next base: position 30,182 of record CAYLPY010000014.1, on the reverse strand, counting down.
GACCAACATCGAGCAACAGCGAGTACTCACCGTCCTCAGGCACGTCAATCTCGCCCGCAAACTCTTCGAAAAACCTTCGCTCCCTAAGGTTGCCAAGGGTGCTGGTGGTGTTGACCGTCGCCTCCCCGGCAGAGGAGAGCGGCTCGAGGTTAACTGTGGCAGTCGGACGGTTGAACTCCGTCAGTCCGTAGCTGTTCCACATGAGGGCGTAACCTTCGTTTGAAAGGACGAAAGGAATCGCTATCTGAGTATTCACCTGGGTAAGCCTGCGAGACAGGCCCTTCACGTCAGAGTATCCGTCCTGAAACTGGCCGAGTCCGAAGAGATGCTCGTCTGACGGCCCCCTAAAGCTGCCTCCGGTGGCTGCCACAAGCTGACGGCCCGCTCGGTCGAAGAACTTCAGTCCTCCACTGCGCTTGTCATACACTGTCGTGATGCCTTTCTGCTTCACGGTATAAGTGCTGTCGGTCTGCTCGACACGGCTTTTCGGCCGCCGGATCTTCTGAGTATAGAACAATTCCTCCTCCTTTGGCTCTCCGGTTATCACCCGCACGGCATTGTCCGAAAGCGGGACAATCTGTGGCATGGGATTCACTATGGCAAGGAATCCGCCTCTTGGACGGCACTCCACGGAAGACAGCGCTCCCGTGTGCGAGATGGCGAACTCGCGGTCCTGCAAGCCGTCGGCATAAAGGGTGATTTCTCCCGAGAACTCTTCGAAAGAAATTGTCCTGAGGCTGTCTGTACCGTTGATTCCGGCTATCCACCAGACCTGTCCGGAGCGCCGGGCCATCACGACAAATTCGCCCGGATAGCCTCCGAGCAGGCGGGTTTCATCCCAGACGGCCGGGAGTTTCCTCAAGGCGTCTTTCACTTCGAGCGGCTGACTTCTGTAAGCCTCCGGACGGTCCGCCATGTGCTGCAGGCTAGACTGGAAAAGTACCGGAAGCGCAAGCTCGTGGGCGTAAGTGGTGATATGGGGGTGCTGGGAGTCGCTGAAGGTGCAGGGCGTGTAGTCCATCGGTCCCATCAGGCCTCTGGTGAAAGGAAGCGTGGCGTTGTGCGACGCAGCCAGAGGCGTGAAAAAAGGTACATTGTTGTACCATTCCGCTCCATACACCGCCTCCATCGACATCAGGTTGGGATAAGTCTTCTGCCACCCTCTGGGGGTTGTGCTGCCATGGAAATCCACCAGAAGGTGATGCCTTGCCGCATCTTCGAGAATGTCGATGTAGTAATCCACCATCTCCGCTCCGTCCTCGGCAAAGAAATCCACCTTTATCCCGGCCACTCCCAGACTTTCGAGCCAGGAAAATTCCTTTTCCCGGCTTTCGGCCGTGCGGAGCCTGTCCTCGGGCTGAGGAGATCCGGGGCCTGTCCAGCTGGTGCCTGAATTATACCACAGATTGATGCGCACTCGCTTTTCGCCAGCATAGGCCATTACATCCTCGATGGTCTTGCCACCTTCCATGTCCGGCCATTCCCAGTCCACCAGGCAATACGGCCAGCCCATTTCGGCCGCAAGGTCGATATAGTCGCAGATTGTGCCGTAATCCTTGGAACCGTGGTTGTAGGCCCAGTATATCCAGGAAGAGACTCCGGGCTTTACCCACGACACGTCCTCAAGGGCGCACTCCGGAGACAGATCTTCAATCATAGTGGAAGCCACGACATCTGAAAGGGAGCCCACCCCGACGAAGCGCCAGGGAGTCACATCATAGTGTGTCAGGGAGTCTGTAGTCTCTATAAAATAACGGTCCGAGCCGTTGCAGAGCAGGTGCGAGCAGCTGTGCCCCCTCTCGATGCCGGCTTCTGCTATGAAGCCGAAAACTCCGTCGGAATATTCCAGCAGAGCCGGATAGATCCAGGTGCCGGACTCGGCGGAAGTTGACTTCGGGAAAAGAGTTTCATATCCCGTGTAACTGTAGCGTCCGAGCCAGCGTGGAGTCCCGTCGGGGACAAGGTATGCGGTCTGGATCTCCCCTTCAAGGTAACGGAAGGCCACACCGTCGTTGCGAATCTTGAACTCGACATTGACGCCGGGCTCCAGCGGACAGATTGTTTCCACCGTCTGGACGGGGCTTCCGCAATAACTAATGGTAAAGGTGGTGCTGTCGAGACTGACGGTTATCCTGCCGTCAGGCGAACGAAGGCCGTCCCTTTGGCAAGCGCAGGCCAGCAAGGTTACGGTAACAAGCAGTGCGGACTTCAGTTTCATTTGAATATTTTCTTTACGAATTCATTGAGACTGCGGCGCCAGGTCAGCCACTCGTGGGCCGTGCCGGGAGAGACGTATCTGACATGGTTGATGCCGCCATCTTCCAGCAACTTGTCCATAGCCATGCCGCCCAGGCCCTCTTCGGTGCCGTTGGACATGAAGAGAAGGTGCACTTCCCTGTTGAACTTCTCGGCGTCGTTGAAAACTCCGCCATAGAGGTCGCCGAGCTTCATGTCGGGCATGACGAATATAGCGCCGCTGAATGCTCCGATCCAGGCGAAACGGTCGGTGTGGGCAAGGGTGATGTCGAAAGTCTCCTTACCGCCCCAGGAAAGTCCGGCCATGGCCCTGTGCTCGCGGTCTGCCTTCACGCGGAAGGTGTTTTCCACCCAGGGAATTATATCTTCGAGAAGGACATTCTCGAAGCTTGCGCCGAACTCCATCATGGACTCGCCCTTCTTTGCGCCAAAACCGTAGTCGCAGTTGCCGTTGTCCATCACCACAATCATCGGGGCAGCCTCGCCGGAAGCAATCGCATTGTCCAGAATGTTGGCCATACGGCCTTGCTGGTGCCATCCGGTCTCATTCTCGGCCATGCCGTGCTGGAGATAGAGGACGGGGTATTCTGCGTTGTCCTTTTCATAGTCTGCGGGGGTGTAGACATAGCACCTGCGGGACTTCCCTTCAAAGGAAGACCAGTACTGGCACTCGCGCACCTGACCATGGGGCACATCCTTGTTGAAACGGTAGTAATCGCCTTCCGGGCCCTCCGGAATTTCGATGATACTGGCATAGTAGCCACAGCCGTAGACGGCTGCGGAAGCGGGGTCGTTCACCCGGACGCCGTCCACCACCAGAGCATAGTAATGCGGGCCGACCACCAGAGGATCGGTCACCACCGACCATAGGCCGTCGGCATCTTTCGTCATGGGGTACTTCACGCTGCATATGTCCACGAGCACCTCGCGGGCATCGGGAGCCTTTATCTGAAAATAGCCCCTGTGCTGGTCGTCAACCTTGGGATACTCGGACATGGGGACATTGGTGGAAGCCGGAGTCTGGGCCTGCACGGCAAGAGCGGCAAGCGCAGCGGCAATGGAAATGATGATTTTCTTCATAGCATTATTATTTAATCTCCCACCAGTCGAAGTCGAAACTTCCGGTACGGAAAACGATATACACGTCATGGATGCCGGAAATGCCCTTCAGACCGCAGGAAACAGTCTTGAAGCCTTTCGTGGCGCCGGATTTCAGGGTGCCGCAAAGCGGACCGTCGGGGCTGTCGAGCCTTATCTCAAAGAGCAGGTCTTCAGAAGACGACAGATTGGCACGGAATGTTCTGGCTCCCCTGCCGAAGTCCACGCCCTTGAGCTGGATATATCTGCCCTCGGAAATGTTGTTGACCACAATCCCGGAGCCCCCCTTTGCCGTCTTAAGGCCATAGCCCCAGGCCATGGTCTCGGCCTCGACCTTACGGAAAGGATTGAACGGCTCAATCTGCTCCAGCACGTTGTCCTGCCAATAGGGCACTTTCTGGATGGAGCCGTCGGGGTTGTAGTGCATCTCGGCTACCGACACGCTGCGGCGCTCGTGATGGTAGAAGGTCTCAAGATGCATCAACTCGTAGTTGAGGCCGAAGACGTATGACTTGCCCTTGTAGTCGATGATGCCTGGATGGTTGCCGCGAGTACGCCAGGTGCGGTCCATGATATGCCCCATGGCCTCCCAAGGGCCTTCCGGACTGTCTGCCATCGCATAGCCTATACCCTCGGGGCAGCATGTGGAGGCAAAGGCAAGGTACCAGTGTCCTTCGCGCTTGTAGAGCCAGGGGCCCTCCTGATAATGCTCGATGTGGGGGATTTCGTGTATCTCACCAACGGTGGATATCATGTCCTCGCCGAGTTTCACCCACCAGGTTCTGGGGTTACCCCAGTACATGTATGCCTGGCCGTCATCGTCAATGAACACAGTAGGATCTATGTCGAACCAGTCCCCCTGCCACACAAGGGGCTTGCCGAGGGGATCCTTAAAAGGGCCGAAAGGAGAATCGGACACCAGGACACCTATGCCATGGCCATGAATCGGGCAGTACATATAGAACTTGCCGCCCCGCTCAACCACCTGCAGTGCCCATGCTCCGTTGTCGCCGTCGAACCATTCGAAGTCCTTCAGGGACGCCACAGCGCCATGGTCCTGCCAGTTGACCATGTCTGTAGAGGTGTAGCAGAGCCAGTCCTTCATCACGAAGTTGTCGGCATAGTCCTCGTCATGGGTGGTATAGAGATAGACCGTGCCGTCATACACCATGGGGGCCGGGTCGGCAGTGTATTTCGTCTGGATCAGAGGCAGGTTCACGTGGGAGTTGAACTTCCACCAGTCGAGGTCGAAGAGTTCGCCATCACCGCCGCGGAAGAGAATATACAGGTCATGCTTGCCTGTGACTCCGGGCCTGACGGGAGCTGTCTTCATCATGTTGTCGTCGATGACCTCTATAGAGGCTATCGGACTCCCGCCGAGTTCGTCAAGATAGAATTCAATGACTCCTTCGTGCTTGAAATTCAGCATCTCCATCGACACCATGATTGGTTCTTCCGCACCGAAATCCACCTCTCTGACCTTAATCCAGTCGCCATTGTGTATGGACGTGACATAGTGCCTCGAGCCGTCCAGCCTGTCGAGCTTCACGCCCCAGCTGTCGGCCATTGTCTCGGCCTGGACAGTCTCGTAGGGGCTCAGCGTGCCCACAGGCTTCACGCCCTCTTCTGTGAAGGGAATGAAAGGGATGCTGCCGTCCGCATTGAAGGTGAATTCCTCGACGGCTGTGCTCCTGCGGAAGCCGCCGCCGTTGGGCAGCAGACCATTGTGATAGAACATGTAGTCGTGCCCCTTGAAGTTGATGTTGCCGCCGTGGATGGTGAAGCTGTTAGGAGCCTCGTCCATGATGCGGCCGCGGAAGGTCCAAGGGCCATTGATGGTTGGAGCGGTGCTGTATGCCATGTATTCGGGCACGCCGCCGGCGGGATAAACCATATAGTATTGGCCGTCCCTTCTGGTGACCCATGGGCCCTCCTCATACTGAGTCATAGGTTCATCATGGCCGACCTGCCAGTTCATCTTCATCTGGATATCGCCGAAGGCGGCCGGATCACGATAGCCGGGGACCTCCCTATAGCCGTCCTTGAAAGACACCATGTCAGGGTTGAGCTCGCCGTACCAGAGCCCCTTGTTGCCCCAGAAAAGCCAGGGTGTGCCGTCATCGTCGATGAACACGGTAGGATCTATGAAGCCCCAGCCTATGGCCAGAGGTCCGCCTATAGCATCCTTCCACGGACCCTGGGGATTGTCCGCCACAGCAACTGCCAGCGCGTCACCTCCGTCGGCCGTGTTGCAGCATAAGTACCAGTACCACTTGCCGTCCTTCTCGACAGCCTGCGCTGCCCAGGCGCGGTCTCCCTGCGCCGCCCAGGCGAAGGTGGCAGTGGAGACCGGAGTTCCAAGGTAGGTCCAGTTGACCATGTCCTCAGTGCTGAAGAGCATCCAGTCCTTCATCTTGAAATACGTCGCATCATCCTCGTCATGATCGACGAAGAGATACACCTTGTCTTCATGGACGAACGGCGCGGGGTCTGGAGTGTACACCGTGTTGATTATGGGATTCCCGGCCAGAGCCGGAAGACACCAAGCCGCTGCGGCAATGGCCGTTGCTATTTTTCTGATCATAGGCTGACTATTTTTGAGGAACCGTCGTAATGCACCGTCTTTTCAGCGGTGCGGCCGTCCTTTATGTATACTATCTTGAATGTGCGCTCACCAATCATCCCTTCGAATGCCCCCTTCCTTTCACCGATGGTCAACCGGGAGCCCCTGAGGGTGAAATCAATCGTGCTGTATGCGCCTTTCTCGTAGTTATAACCGTCTCCTTCGTCTTCATAGAGGGTGAAGTTGCCCGAAGGTCCGGCATATACCATTATCGTAAGTTCGTCCCATGGCTTCTGGCCAGCATACTGCACAGGGTCCGCCATGGGGATTATGGATCCCTCGCGCGCAAATATCGGGCAGGTGTCGAGCGAAGCGTCGACATTCACCACCGCGCCGCCTTTGTAAAGCTTGTTGTCGCGGACGTCGTACCATCGGCAACCTGAAGGAAGATACACATCCATCGACTTGGCCAACGTCCAGTCAGGCGCAGTCTCGCTCCAGTGCCTTGTCTCGTCCTGCGTGTAGAGCGCATGAGTGACAGGGGACACGAGCAGCGAGCGTCCGAACATGAACTCGTCACTGAGATCCCACACCCTGGAATCGCGGGAGAAATCCATCACCAGCGGACGCATGAAACTGTCGTCTGCACTGCTTACCTGCCAGGCCGTGGCGTAGATATACGGCAAATAGCTGTAGCGGGCATTAATTGCCTTGGCAATGGCGTCGTAGACGGGTTCACCCTTGCTGCCGAATTCCCATATCTCCCTTCTGGATGACTCTCCATGGCTGCGCATCATGGGGTTGAAGAGGCCGAACTGCAGCCAGCGGACATATAGCTCCTGGAAGAGCGGATTGCGCGAACAGCTCTGTGTCTCACCGGGCTTGTTGTAGCTCCCGGGGAAGAATCCGCCGATGTCGGTATTGCAGCTGGGAGCGCCGGTCATAGTATAGTTGAGACAAAGAGGAATCTGGGCACGGAACGACTCCCAGGTGGATTGGACGTCACCGCTCCATGTGTTGGCGCCTGTCCTTTGCTGTCCGGAGAAGTACGAGCGTGTGAGGATGAAGACTCGCTTGTCGCCACTGACAGCTCTCTGATGGTCATACACTCCCTCGACTGTCATCAGAGGGAATATGTTGCGAACGCTCCTGAATGAGCCCATTGCGCATTTCTGGTCGAAGTCTCCTTCCACATAATCGTGGTCCGGATCGGTCGAGTCCATCCACCACGCATCTATGTCCATGTCGTACAGCCGGCGCAGATTGTCCCAGTAGATGTCGCGGGCCTCGGCGCTGTATACGTCATAGCAGCGCACTCCCGAAGGATAGTCCATTCTTGGAGGCCATGAGGACAGGCCGCTGGTCGGCCAGGTCAGGAAATCGAAAAGCAGGTCCTTTTCCTTCAGTGTGCGGAAAGGTTTGGTCTGGGGTCCGAACGACTGCCAGACGGAGATGGACATGTGCGCCCCCATCGAATGGACCTCGTCCACCATTGCCTGCGGATCGGGGAACTGTTCGTTAAGGAATTCCATGGCATTCCAGAGGTAGTTGTCCCCCCAGTACTGCCAGTCCTGGATTATGCCGTCAAGAGGCACCCCCGCAGCCCTGTAGCCTTTCACCACATCTAAAAGCTCCTTCTGGCTCTTGTAGCGCTCTCGGCTCTGATGGAAGCCATAGGTCCAGAGAGGCACCATCGGGACATGGCCTGTCAGGTGTCTGAGCCCCGCCACCACTCCGTCAGCATCACCTCCGTAGATGAAATAATAGTCTATCTCCTCCGCCACCGAAGAGGTGAGGCTCAGCACATTGCCGTCGTCAGCGATGTCTGTGGGAGAATAGTTGTCCCAGAAGATTCCCCAGCCGTCTATAGACTGGAACACGTTGGCGAAGTCCTCGAGATTGGTCTGAATCATGGTGCGGTTCTCTCCGCGCATGTTCATCTTGCCGCTCTGCATCATGCCCACACCGTAGATTGGCTTGTCAGGACCGAGCACCCAGGCCTGCGACGCAACATATCGTCCCTCGTCCACGCCGGAGGCTATCTTCACAATGGAAGACTTGCCTTCGGAGAGAAGTTTGCGCCCGCGGGCATCCGAGAAAGTCACTACGCCATCGGGTGAAACCTTTACCTTGACCTTGGGGGCCTTGACACCAGAGGGGGGCTCCGCAATGACGCTGACGCTCTTGGATGTGCGTCCGAGCCTGTCCACGGACTTTTCGATGCGGACTATCTCAGGTGAATAATATGTAACCTTGACGCTCTGGGCTTCGAGTCTGACTACCGCGCCTGCCAACAACATCATACATGCGGAAACGGCGTTAATAATCGACTTTAAATTCATTATTTGAAGAATTTCTGAAGGGTCTCGGCCAGATATGCGCGGGCATTCATCCAGGTGTGGCCTCCATCAGTGAACATCTTTTCGTAGGAGATGCCGGCGGCGTCGAAATATGCCTGATTGTCAAGCACTTCCCGATAGAAGAAGTCGTCGGTGCCCACTCCGAACCACATCAGCTTGAGCTTCGCCACGCGGTCTGCTATGTCCGGGAAGCATTTATCGTACATCTCCGAGGTGAGATATGCACTGTACGATGCCAAATAGGCGAATTTGTCGGGGTTGCTGAACACGGTGAAAAGGGATTGTCCGCCACCGCGGGAGAAGCCTGCCATAGCACGGTTGTAACGGCCGGTCTTCACTTTGAAGTTCTTTTCGACAAAGGGAATCACGCATTCTGTCATCTCGCGGGCGAACTTTCCGCTCATTTCCAGCGTCGCCATACTGGAGGGCATCGGAGTGCCGCCCTTCATGTAGCCGTAAGGCATCACGACGATCATGGGCACTGCCTTCTTCTGCGCGATCAGATTGTCCAGTATCACGTTGACCTTGCCCACCTTGAACCAGGTCTCCTCGGTATCGGTGGTGCCGCTCACAAGATACAGCACTGGGTATTTGCCCCCCTTCTCGTAGCCTGCGGGGGTATAGACAAGCATTTGCCTTGTTTCATCTAATATGGTAGAATGGTAGATGCAATAGCTCACCTTGCCGTGGGGCACGTCGTGCACGGTGTAGAGCGCCGCAGAGTCTGGCACTTCCAGCAGGCTGGCCTTGAAGAATTCGTTGGGGAACACCTGGGGGTTGTTCTGGTCCTGCACGGCCACGCCGTCCACGATGAAGTTGTAAGGATAGATGTCGGCCTTTTCGGGCTTCACTGTGGCGCTCCAGATGCCGACGGAGTTCCTGGTCATAGGGATGTCCTTCTCTTGAAACTGGCCGGACAGCATCACGCTGTGGGCCTCGGGGGCGCGGTAGTTGAACGTCACCTTGCCGTTCACGTGCACTATGTGGGAGTCGAAGTCGGTCTGCCAGAAAACCTGCTCGGCGGGGCGCGCATAGCCAAGGAGCTGCAGCATCTTCGAAGCGTAGCGGCGGCCCAGTTCACGGTAACCGGCGGCATCGAAGTGGAGGTTGTCCCATGCGTTGGTGCAGCCGCTGGAGCTGATCACATATGCCGAGGGAATCAGTTCGGGCACGCGGGCAATCACCTCATTGTGGGAAGCACACACGCCCCCGCGATCGCCGTTGACGACTTCACCCACAAGCAGAGGCACCACCTGACCCTGGAGGCCCAGGTCACGCAGCAGATTGTCATACACCCTCTTCACCTGACCGGGCCAGCGGGGATCGCCGGTGTTGGTCTCGCCCTGATGCATCAGGATACCCTTGATCACGCCGTCCTTCTGGGCCAGTCTGGCCATTTCAACCATTCTGCCATAGGGGTCGTTGTCGTAGGCCGCAAGCATGCCCTTCATCCAATCGGGAGCCTTGTTGGCGGCATAGTTGGCAATGCTGTCGGGCAGGAATGCCTCGATGCTGCAGCCGCCGATGGCAACGTTGATGACGCCCACGCGGACGTTCTCAGGCAGGTTGTCCACCATGGTACGTCCAAACCAGTCGGCGGGAGTGAGTCCGGTGTGCTCGCGACAGAGGGGCGGCGTGGCGGTGTACCACTCACCCTTCACGCGGCCGGCAGACGGGTTGTCCACGGCAGCCATCATCCGGAAGCGGGGGCTGACCCCCTCGAAGTCCTGCTGTTCAGGACGGGCATTGCCCTCCATGTTGGACTGGCCAAAACAGAGGTAAATATGGAAATCCGGGTCCTGCGCCACTGCGGCTGACAGGCCAAGGAGCAGACCGGCTGCAAGTGTAAGAATCTTTTTCATAATTATTTGAAAAGTTGGGGTGCAAAATTGTAAAGGCTCTCTCGCCATACAGGCCATGTGTGGCCGCCAGGGGTCTCGAAGTACTCGTAGCGGATGCCTATCTCGTCGAAACGGGCGCGCATCACCTTGCAATTGTTGTATGCTATATCCTCTTCACCGCCCATGGTAAGGTAGAACACCTTGAACTGGCTGTTGTACCAGTCTGGTCGCTCCTCCAGAAGCTTATAGTACTGCTCGGAGAAATACTCTGCAGGCATCTTGAAGCCTTCCTGGACAGAGGCGAACCATCCGGAGCTGAACACGCCCACATAGCGGAACAGTTCGGGATGGGTGATGGTGGTGTTGAGCGTCTGGATGCCCCCCATTGAGAGGCCGGCGAGGGCGCGGTGGTCGGCATCGGCAGCTACGCGGAACTCCTTCTCGACCGTGGGCATGATGTCGTTGATGAGTTCGCTTCCGAAATCATTTGTGTTGCCGTCAGGCATGGCTACTATCATGGGATTGGCCTGTCCTGTGGCGATAAGGTTGTCGAGGATGATATCGGTGCGGCCCTGAGTTGCCCAGCCAGTCTCATCCTCACCGCCGCCATGCTGGATATACAGAACGGGATATTTCTTTCCGCTGGTCTCATATCCGGCGGGAGTATAGACGAAGAGTCTGCGCCACTCCTGAGATGTGGATGACCAGAAGCGGACCTGGCTTACCTTGCCATGAGCCACATCCTGCACATAGAAGCGGTTGTCGCCCTGCGGATACGGAATTTCTATTCCGCTTGAGAACTGGCTGCATCCGTAGTACGAAGGAGCAGAAGGATCGGCCACGCGGGCGCCGTCCACGACAAGGGAATAGTAGTGGAATCCCACCGTCTGTGGCTCAGTGACACAGGCCCAGAGGCCGTCTTCACCCTTCTTGCAGTCGTACAGCTTTCCGAGATCCACCTGCACCTTGCGGGCCCCGGGAGCACTGATACGGAACTCGACACGGTTGTCATATGTAACGCGAGGATACTCTCGGCCGCGAACACCCTGGACATAAGGAGTGACCCCGGGCTCATGCCCTATCCCCTGAACATGCTGTTCTACGGGGCGGATGGTGCCGTCTGCATTGTAGGTCATCTCGTCGAAGCATACGCTGCGGCGGCCCGTGGCGGGACCGTAGCCGTCGATGGAAAGGGTGCTGTTGTGATAGAAGAGATATGTCTTTCCCTTGAAGTCAACCACGCCCGGATGAATGGTGAAGCTGTCCTTTGCCACGCCGGTGAGTTCACCCTTGAACTCCCAGGGGCCGAGAACATTTTCTGCCATCGCGTATGATATTGTCTCCTGTCCAGAGCCCATGGAGGCATAGACCATATAATAATACCCGTCACGCTTATAGAGCCATGGGCCTTCGACATAGTTCTCCATCGGCAGGGTAACAATCTCGCCGTCGAGCTCGGTCATGTTCTTCTTGAGCTTCGCCAGGAAACAGGTACCGTTGCCCCATGCGAGCCAAGGGGTGCCGTCATCGTCAATCATGACGGTTGGATCGATGTCGTTCCACCAGCCGCGAGGGCCGTTGTCGGTCATGTCGTCGGTAACAAGAGGCTTGCCTATGGCATCCCTGTACGGGCCAGTCGGGCTGTCCGCCACCGCCACGCCGATGCATTTTGCATTGTAGGGCTCACCGGCCTGCGCTGTCACGTAGAAATAGTATTTCCCGTCGACCTCAACGCATTGTGCCGCCCAAGCCTCAGCCACTCCCCAGCTGAAATCGGAGGGAGAAAGGATGGTACCGTGCGACCTCCAGGTCTGCATATCTTCGGTCGAGTAACAGAGCCAGTCGGTGATATTGAAACCGTACTTTCCCTCGAACCCAGGGCGATCTTCAAAGCAGTTGTCGTGCCCGCAGAAGACATACAGACGCCCGTCGGAGAACACGACCGGGGCCGGGTCTGCGGTATAGTTGTCGCGGAATACGGGATTGCCTTCGTAGACAAAAGTCCCTTCTTCGGGAGTTTTCGCACACGCGGCTATTGCCAGAATGGTGGCGATAAATAATATTTTTTTCATCTGGTCTAAAGTGTTATAAATTGCCATCTTGAGTTGTCGCTGAAGAAATCAAGCGGAGCGAGGTCCACATTGCCTTCGGGCCGCTGAATTCTAACTGAAAGTGCAACAACTTCCGAAATCAAAGTTATACATTTATTTGAAATATTCCAAAGGAGTCAGGCAACCAATCCAGATGATAGGACAAAGAATCCTACCCATGTAAAATATCCTAAACGACAATTGCTGTATCCTATACGACAAAGATGTGTGAACATGACAATTGCGACAAAACCACGCGAGCAGGCATGTCGATTTTTCCATAATTTAGAGGACAATATGGTATCGAAAAACACATACAAAACTATGAATAAAAAGCCGCATCGACTGATTGATAGGGCCAACCTGCTGGCTCTATCAATCATTATTCTCTTTGGCGCATCCTGCACCAAAGACAGTCCCGACTACAACGACGGGATCGTCACCATCGAAGGAGACTACAGGGAGCCTGCATCAATCTCGAACGGAGAGCAAATCTCATTCCCGGCGCATATCTCCCCTACTCTTCCCGAGAGTTTCGCCACGGCTGTCAGAAGCCGTCTGAAGGCGCAGGAGGCCTCAACGGAAAAAGCATCGGTCATCTTCACGGACACGGACGGCTACGCAGATCTGGACACCACCGAAGGTCGCGTGGTCGTCATATTCCACCCTTCTCAATCAGTTCTTACGCCGCTCGGAATCGACGAGAGCAGTCCGCTCTGCGTGGCCGTTCAGCAGGGAAAGAGCGGTAGTTGCATCGTCCGAGAGCCATCCGAAGGACTTGAAATTGCGGAGAGCCTCAACGGTCTTGTCGCATGGACCAACAACGCCATCCGCATTGCGACAGACAACATCGACGAGTCGTCATTTTGGGAGGAATCCAGCATCCACACAACCTTTTCCGGCCACATGAAGAAGGAGATAACCAAAGTCATCGCATCAAAGCACGACTACCTCGAAGGAGACTGGTCTGCGGACGTTCAAGTCAAGGTCACCCCGATGCACGGATTCGGAGTAACGGGTTCCAACGGCATCGACTACTATCTGGTGACCTCCACGCTCTCGGTCGCTTCAGGAAAGATGTACTCCGGGAATTTCACCAAAAAACACGGCGGTGTGAAGGCTAGGATATGCGGATTCTACCTGCGCTCCCTCAGTTCAGACATTAGCATAGTGGACGCTTCCGGTTCATCTGTCGGACGCTTCGTCCAGGTCCCAACCCCGGAGACCGTCATCGGCAGCACGAACTACACGACCGGCTGGGGATTTTCCGTCGGCGGAGGCGTCACCGGAGGGACTACGCCGAAACTTTCGTCGACGACAGGCTTTTCAATCTCCTCAAGCACCTCCCGCAGTATCAGCGACTGCGACGTGTTCAACAAACATCACGGCAACACTGCGGCCTACGACTATGTCATCAACAATCTGCCGCAATACAAGTCACTGAAAATCACTGACCCCCCACTCGTGGCAACATCTACGATAACCTTCTACAGCCAGTGGGTTTGGGCGGTCCCGACGCAAGACTACGACGTCAGTACCAAATACAAAGTCAAGATCGGACTTTCGAACTTTGTCTACGGAGCATCGTATTTCTACTCATCAAATGCAGACTACCATGACCTGGAGTTTCCAATCGACGACTGCTCAGCCACTGCGGACCTGCCGCTGCCAAACCGCGCCCCTACCGGGAAGTTTGAGCTCACCAACGATGTGGACGGGACTTTCCTGACAAACATAAGGCTGTACAACAAGACACATCCCGAGACCGGAAGTTACCACGACACCAGCATCTACGGCTTCGGCAACTCCTGCTCGATGTATCTGGTGGCAGGAGACTACGACCTCAAATGCGACATCAAGGGAAAGGACGGCTTGACCAAAACATGCGACTACAAGGGAAAGGTCAGGGTCCTGACAGGCGGCAGCGTCAAGCTCTCCACCGACTATGGCTTTTAGTGTGCAACTTTCAATGATGAGTAAATGACAATGAAACAATCCATCAGCTTTCTGAATGTTCTTGCGCTCTGTGCAGCATTAACCTTCGCCGCAGGGTGCAGAGGATATGCCGACCCCGACCCAAACCCCGACCCGCTTCCTGAGCCGCCGGAGGTCATAGATACCCATACCACAGATCTCGACTTCTGCATATACTCCAATCTGGATGAAGACATTCTCGAGCTTTTGCACTCAAGGTTCACGGGAAAACAGGTCCCGTGCGGAGAGGCCGAAGTGGTTTTCATAAGCAGCGCGGACATAGACTCCGAAGCAGTCTGGAGTGCCTATCGGCGCGGAGCTGTGGTGTTCGTGACTTCCCCGGATTCAGATCTGCTGACTCATATCTACAGCAAAAACATCGGCTTCCTGACCGCCGAGACAGTCGAAGGCAGCCTCTTCATCGGTTTCCACAGAAGCGGCAAGGTCTTCTCGATGGACGATTTCCCACCTACCAACCTGAACGGGCTCGTCTTGTGGGTAGATGATGTTAACTCGTCCAACAGTTCCGGAAAGGAACTCCTGCAGTCGTACCATCTGTACAGCTCCATGCCGTACAGTTTCGACAAGGAGATTGCCGACGTCAAGAAAGGCTCGCTGAGACGGACCGGCAACGGTAGTTTCGAGCAGTACTACTCCATAATCCCGCTCTACGCGTTCAATTCCGAGCGGAGCAACTACATCGGAGACTTCTATCTGGTGGACGCCACTTTTTCGGTCGCTTCCAGCGAAATGTACTCCGGGATTGTCAGGTTTCATCAGTGGGCAGACCAGATGAGCGACTTCATGGCATTCTTCCTCACCGGGTACAAAGTGGAGATTTCGCTGGTGGATGACAGCGGAGCGGAAGTCCCGGCCCAGTTCAACCAGGTGCCGGCCCCGTCGACCACCATCAATTCGTACACCTACACTTCCGGCGTTACATGGTCATTCAACGCCGGCCTGTCCGGAGGAGCCAAGGGAGGGGAAGTATCCCTCAGCACAGGATGTTCCTACAGCAGTTCTAAGACCAGGGCCGTCAGGGACCTGTCCATCAGGGACAATTCCGACGCGAATGGGCATGTCAGCTACGCTCTGGAGATAAAGAACCTGCCGAACCAAGAGATAAAGACACCTCCGGCGATTTCCGTAAGCACATTCGACTTCCACTGCGGTTGGGTGTGGAGTGTGGAGAACACCGCCGAATACGACCTCACGACGCACTATAGGATGAAAGTCACCCTGAGCGACATGGGCTACCGGAGCATCACCACCCGACCGGCATTCATCAAGAACTGGCCGGTGGACAAGCATGAATTCTTCTTTGACCTCCCTGTCCCGAACAGAGTTCCTACCGGCAAGGTGAAGTTCGTCAACAGCGAGAAAGGCCAGTTCATGACGGAGATAAGATTCACCAACGCAAACGACCCGACGAAGATTTACTTTGACGCATCAGGCAGCGCCTATTCCTATCAGCAGGACTACGAGACAAGTCTTCCGGAAGGGACATACAATGTCCAGTACAAACTTGGCGGAGTGGCATACACTGGTAGCGGCATAGAAGTCAAGAGGGCTGAAACTAAAGAAATACAATCAGGATACTACATCAAATAAGCGACTTATGAACATCTTACACTCACGGATAGCCTTCACGGCTGCAGTCATATCACTCTCCGCCCTCGCTCTCGTTTCCTGCGGGCGCAAGGAAACCGGGCACAATGCGGGCACCCCGACGGATAACCCAGTCAAGTACATCTCAGACAAGGGGAAACTGGAGATGATTCACTCTCTGAAAGATATTGACGGAATTGGAGGCTTCTATAAGTTGGACTACACGGCAGACTACAAACTGGACAAAGTCATCGACGACTATCAGGCAGTCAGCCTTGAGGAATTGACGGAATTCATCGCCAAAGAACTCTTTGACAATGCCGGGGCGAAAGCCGTTGGACTCAACTACGGCAGCGGCTGCAGCGCATTCGCGGCCACCTCTCCGAACGGGGACAAACTGATGGGGCGCAACTTCGACTATTCGCATCCGGAAGACATCGCGGCAGTGATTGTCCGCATGGCACCGGAAGGCAAATTCAAGTCTATCTGCATGGCCGATGCCTACTGGCTCGGATGCAAGCGCGGATTCTTCACCGACGACGTGACGGACCTGTCCATCATAATGGGCTTCCCTTACGTACTGATGGATGGGATGAACGAGAAAGGATTTGCAATCAGCGTACTGCACCTTGACGGAGAAGCCACTTGGCAGGACAGCGGCAAAAAGAAGATAGCGACGACAGTGGCGATGCGCTATCTGCTCGACAACGCGACGGACGTTGAAGATGCCATTGCAAAACTCCAGCAGTTCGACATGCGCTGCTCCGACAGGACCAACGGCAGCTACCACTTCTTCATGGCGGATGCCGACGGCAAGTCGGCTACCGTCGAATACATCTACGACGGTGAAGGCAGCCTCCCGAACACCTTCGTGGCACTGCGCGACTCCAAATATGTCACTAACTTCTACATCGCGCCGGAGATGTCCAAGCACAAGTACGGACCTGAATCAAAAAAAGGGCTTGATCGATACGAAACTATGCGAGACACTCTTGCCAAATACAACTACATTCTTGACGAAGCCAAAGCCATGGAGCTTCTCAATGCCGCTTCTCAGAAAAAGAATCCAGAGAAGATTACGAGCAACACTCAATGGTCGATTGTATACAACTTGACCGACCGCACCGCAAAAGTCTGCACACTGCGCAACTACGACAGCGAAAAGACTTGGTCGTTCAGCGTTGACGGACTCTGACAAAGTTGTATAATCTATTCATAAGGCCGGAATGCGGGTAGGGGCGGGGCACAGTCAAACAAAGTGTCCCGACAAGGGAAACCGCCTTCCAGCCTTTTTCTTATATGTCGGGATTGACAGACTGTCCAATCTCGATTTTCCGCCACTTGGCAGGCGAGCAGTTCGTACGCTCCCTGAACAGTCTTATGAAATGGCTCGGAGACTGGAATCCAGAGCGCGCAGAAACGTCGTCAATAGTCAGCTTCGGATTCTGGACAAGCAGCCGTTTGGCATAGTCAATCCTCATACTGGTAATCCAGTCGCGGAACGACATGCCGTAGGTCTTGTTGATATATTTCGAAAGATAGGTGCGGTTTGTATGGAGCTGCGCCGAAAGTCCCTGTAGGGTAAGACCTGGACGTATATACCCGTCCGCGACGGTCCATTCCATGATTCTCTCCGCCATCTCTGCCTGATAGGGCATGATGTCGCCCGGCACTTCGTTCGCAGGCACTTCGTTGCCCATCGCGTTTTCCACCTGTTCATAGAACAGCAGGTAGTTGAGATAGCAGCAAAACAGGTAGATATAAAATGGTATTGACGAAAGAATCCATACGACGACCCACTTGTCAGGCAGGAATGTGAACACCGCGCAGCCCACGCCGAAAATGAGCGCACAATAGGTGAATGTCGACATCCACTGAATATACGAGCCAATGTCGTCAGAATGTGTGTCATTGAAGAACTTTACGTCCCTGCGGTAGACCGTCAGAAGCCTGAGGGAGAGAAAAAGTCCGTAGCCGACCAGACATACCGCCATCACCACAAGTCCGGCGGTCTGCGCTGCTCCGTCAGGCAGCAGAATAAGCACAGTCACGGATATGGCAGAGAACAGCACCCACATGCCGATGTGGAACCACATTTTGGGACCGGTGATGTAGAAGCGGTCAAGCAAGGTCGTCAGAGCAGAAGTGAACAGCCAATAGCAGAGGAAATACGTGGAGAGATTCATCAGTATGGCCACCTTGGCATTCACGAACCTGATAGAGAGGAAAAGGTGAACCGAATAGTTTACGGCTAGGAGCAGAAGCGCGATGCCCATAATCCGCCGCGAACGGCGGTAGTTGTCGAATATCGCTTTCTCCGGTGTCTTGGCAAACAAGAAATAGAAGCCGAAGAACAACATCAGCGGCAGAGCGAGGGAAAGCAAGAGGCTATATAGATAATGTTCCAAGTCGTCTATCGTGGGGTTCTTAATAACATGGCAAAGGTAACAATTTGTCTGGAATCAGAGCATGGTCACCTCCTTGACTAAGCCGACCGGCCACGTCCACGAAGGCCATCCGGCTGTCCATCTTGTTGAAGACTGAACTGTCCTTCTCTCCGGCCACAAGGTGCGGAGACTGCACAAATTCAGGAATTTGCTGTATTTTTGCAGCACGAATGAAGAAGATACTTTTTGTCTGCCACGGCAACATCTGCCGAAGCCCGATGGCAGAGTTCATGATGAAGAAGGCTGTGAAGGACGCCGGTCTGGGTAGCGAATTCGAGATTGCGTCAGCCGCCACGTCCCGCGAAGAAATCGGCAACGACATTTATCCTCCTGCCAAGGAGACGCTCCGACGACACGGAGTACCTTTCACGAGCCGCGCAGCACGACAGATGACCCGCGCCGACTATGATCACTACGACCATATCTTCTTGATGGACCGCAACAACGCCCGCCTCCTCGGCAGGCTCATCCCGGATATCTTCACAGGAGACAGAGACAACAAGGTCCGGCTGCTAATGTCTCTCACCGGTGAAGAGCGGGATGTCGCGGACCCGTGGTATACGGGAGATTTCGAAAAGACCTACGAAGACATCTCCGAGGCGATTTTAAAACTTCTACACCTCTACCGCAAGGAAATTGGCATGGAATGCAGCAAATAAGTCACGACATAGCGATGGAATACGAAATATCACCCGACGTACGCGCAGCCCTGCGCAGCAGAGTACTGGACTTCCTGAAGTCGAACGACATCCCCTACACCCTATACGAGCATCCGGTGCTCTCCACGGTAGAAGAATGCCTTAGCTACTGGGGGAACATCCCTGACGCCACGCACTGCAAAAACCTGTTTTTCCGCAACCACAAGGGCAACAGGCACTATCTCGTAACCATGGAGTGCCACAAGTCGCTCGATATCCACGACCTCGAGCACGCTCTGCATCAAGGCAAACTCTCCTTCGCCTCGCCGGAGAGGATGATGCGCTGCCTCGGCACCTTCCCGGGTGCGGTGTCGGCGTTCGGACTCATCTCCGACATGTGTCTTTCCGCCGAATCCGACCCCTCCGTCGCCAAAGAAGTCTTCGACAACGGACACAGGGTGAAGTACTTCATCGACAAAGACCTGAAGGACGCCGGCAAAATCAGTTTCCACCCCTGCGACAACAGCGCCAGCGTCGTGATTTCCGGCGATGACTTCCAGCGCTTCCTCGCCCTCTGGGGAGGTGAGGCCGACTGGATTGAGGTATAGTTCCGCGCAGCCGTCCAGCAATTGTCTACCACATTTCACACAACTCATTGACTGTCAAGCGCCGGACACGCCATTCCGTCCACCTCCAAGACACTTGCCGGCGTTTCATCTTTTATATCTTTGCAAGCATGAAAAATGTAGAAAAGATAAAAGGTTGACTACGGATGTTTGCTGCGGCGGGGCTGCTCTTCTTTGCCCTGACCCTTTGCGCGGATGCCGCGCGTCAGGAGACCGTCGAGATTAAAGGCGTTGTCCTCGACAAAGCGACCGGCGAAGGTCTCGGATGGGCTACGGTCGTGCTCCGGTTGGCGGCGTTAGCTGCGACAAAAACGGCCTGTACATAAACGCCGTCACTGCAGAGATGAGCCACAACGAGTCCTTCTCGCTGAGCGCCACAGTTGTCTCACGTTCACTCTCCCGGCAGACTGGAAGATACAGTTGGACGGCAACTACTCATCGCCTATGGCATATGGCTACTTCAAGACACGGACGCAGTATATCCTCAACCTCGGTGTACGCAAGCCTCTTCTCGACGGGAAGATGATACTTACCGTCAATCTGGACGACATCCTGCGCAGCAGCGGAGACCACCTCGACTGCGTAAGCGTAACGGGCGACCATCACGGCCACCCGCCCTTTTCTACAGAAGAGAGATTGGTTTATAATGTCTTTTTGGATTGCTCTGCCTGCTTTCAGAAGCGGTATGTAAATCCAATCCTCACCTCACCGACCTTACCGAGGACATCCATACTGTCTGCTCCGAAAGAGAAATCACCGGTCGTCTTCTCATAGGTCGCGTCGGAGTTCTTGGTATAGTCTCCGTAGTAGCCCAAGGTAAGGAAGTTCAGAGAAGTCTCCAGAGCGAAGTGCTCGTTTATAGAATAGGTCAGCACCGGAAGCACGTTGACGCTCCAGCTGAGGACAGGGTCGATGTCGTTGCTGAGCGAGCCCACTTCAACTGTGCCGGTGTTGCGGCCGATTCCGAAATTGGCCTCACTCCACACGCCGAAGCGGTTCCACTGTGCAAAACAATAGCGCAAATACGGCTGGACAGCCAAAAAATACTTGTAGGTGTCGGTGTTGTTGAGTTGTCCGACCTCGACGGTCTTGTCGTAAGAGAAGCCGACCCTTGCACCTGCGAGGAGATTGTCGGCGAAGTAGCAGCCCACGTTAGGAGCTATACTGAAGGACACTCCGGAATCCACGTCGGCCTTGTTGCCGTTGATGGTGGCAGAGCCCCCATTGAAGCCCAGTCCGACTATTCCTCCAACGACCACCTGTGCGTTTGCGCTGAAAGCAAGTGCAGCAACTGCTGCGAGAGTCAAGAAATTTTTTCATAATAATTATTCTTTATAAATGATTGATATTATCGGTCAATAAAGTTGTATTTTTCCGCGTCAGGCTTCAAGTTTCCTCTCGACCCTCTCCTCAAAGCGGACGAGAAGACTGCGGTAGTGGTTCCTCTCGCTCTGGTCCATCAAGAACGCCGTGATGCTGTAGAAAGCAAACTGGCAGACGAGTCCCATTATCTGCGGACGGACCATCGCAAGCGTGCAGGCAGCATTGTTGACGTTGTTGAAAGCTTGGATCATGAAGGTTGAAGGGAAGATGTAGGAGAAGGCTCTCCAGAATGGAGGGAAGGCGCTCGTCGGCCATGCCACTCCGCTGAGAAAGAAGCAAAGGGACGACATAAACAGCATCACCACGAACACCGTCTCCCTATGGTGGATGAAGCGGCTGAAGGTAAAGCTGAACGACACACAGGTGATGACAAAGAGCAGTATCAGGGCCACAATGTCGAGCACCGCTCCTCTCTGAGGGATGCCGAACATCATCGGCACGAGAAGCAGACCGTACACGGCTATCCCTATGTAGATCACGGCGTAGGCGGCAGCCCTTCCTATGAGCGAACCGTCATGGGTCGCTCCGCCTTCTCGCATGGAACCGTTCATCACGCTGACTCCGAAGAACATGGTCTGTTGGATGACAAGCACGAGCGCGGCTGAAAGGAAGAATATGAGGAAGGACATGTTGGTATTGAACGGCATCTCCTCCTCTACGGGGATAGCGTTGACCATCTGCAGCACCTCCTGCGAAGTCATCCCCTTGGCGGCGTAGCGCGAAGCCTCAATCTGCCCCATCTCGTCCAGCATCACGAGGTTGACAGCCATGGTCAAGTCCTTGTAGTAGAGGAAACTGGACATGTCCGCATATGTGGAAAGGGTGGCCTGCTGCATGCTTGCAAGACGGTCGTTGTAGTCCTCCGGGAAGTACACTATTCCGTGTACCTTGCGGCCCTGCATGAGACTCTTGGCCTCGTCCATGGTGGCGCAGTTGTACGCTATGGCCACTTCCCTCGTGGAGTCGAGCTTGCGGACGAATCGGCGGCTTTCTGCGGTGGCGCAGTGGTCCACCACAGCCACAGGTATCTCGTCCACCGTCCCTTTGTGATATATGATTCCGTAGAGTATCGGGTATATCAGACCTCCGAGGAGGAAGATAATGATGACGTAGGAGTCCGCAAATATTCTTTTAAGTTCCTTGATCATATCTGATAATTCTGTTTAAGGTACGCTCCTTTCAGACGGCCTACGACAAACACGGGACCGATGAGGAAGACAAGCATTCCTGCGAGACACATCCACCATCCGGCCATTCCGGATCCGAAGATTGCCTCCTGGACATAGAAGAGGTAGTAGAACCTCAGCGGAAAGAGGAGGGAGAGCCCCTGGACCGCGACCGGCATGGATTCACAAGGGAAAGTGAAGCCTGAGAACGAGAAGCCGAGAATCGTGAACAGGGCGGCGATGCTGAGCGCATAGCGGAGCGTAGGCAAAAGCCCTATCAGCGTCACAGCGACAGCCTCGTTGGCGAAGATGAACACCACCATCCCAAGCATCATGTTGACAATGTTCCCATTAAGCGGATAGCCACACACTCCGAACATCAGCATGTCGAGTCCAAGTCCCAGAAAGAGGTAGATCAGCGTGTAGGGAATCAGTTTCCCGACCAGCGCCGCCATTATGGACCCGTCCGCAGCATCCATCAGCTCGCAGGAAGTCTTGTATCGAAGTTCAGCGCCTAGGGCGTAAATGACGACGAAGATGATGCTGAGGGCCAACAGTCCCGGAAGGATGATGTTGTTGAGGTACACCCCGTAGTTGGTCGGAGCATTGCCAATCCTGTGCTCGTCCACCACAATCGGCTGGATAAACCCCATGATTTCCCCGTCCGAAAAACCTTTCATCCTCAAGACCTCCCTCTGGACGGCACCTCCGGTCAGAGTGACCATTGTCAGTATATTTTTGTAGCTTAAGGCGCCGCCTATCAGATAGAGGGAGTTGACATAGTATGTGAACACGGGTCTGCGGTTGGCGTTGACATCCTCGTTCATCCCTTTCGGGATCACGCATAGAGACGTGACCTCTCCGGTCTGCATCGCATTCCTCGCGGTGATAAAATCATCGAACTTGACAACCTTTCCGAGCTGGGTAGCGTCAAGCTGATTGCAGAAGTCACGGGAAAGAGATGAGTTATCCAAGTCCAGCACCCCGACAGGGAGGTTTTCCGGGAGCCCCTCCTTCATGAAGGTCAGGTAGAAGAGGCAGCTGAATGCCATCACTCCCACGGACCCCAGAAGGAAGACCGGTTTGCGGCGTATTATCCCGAACTCTCGCCGCATTACTTTCAAGATGCTGTTCATTTTACTTTACAACTATAGCAGTCATGCCTGGACGAAGACCCTCGACGCTTGAAGTAGGGACAGCCCTCACCTCGAAGGTCTTCGCATCATATTCGTCAGATTCATTGGTTGCTCTCCAGGTGGCGTAAGACTCTCGGACAGCCATGTAGTTGACTCTCGCGCGTACCATCCTGCCATCGAGTGCCGGAATCTTGAGCATGAGTTCGGTGCCGTTCTCCATGGAGTGGAGTTTGTCCTCGCGGATGTTGAAGGTGAACCACACGTCGGAGAGATCGGTCACGGTCATGATAGGAGATCCGGTGCCCACGAGTTCACCCTCGTGAGGGTAGCATGCGGAGATGACTCCGTCCACAGGTGAGGTGAGATTGAGCTCGGAGAGATAGGACTCCACCTCCATCACGGCTCCGTTAGCCTGGTCCACGAGGGCGATGGCGGCAGCCTTGTCCTCGTCACGTGCGCCCTTCACAGCCATGTCGTACTGTGACTTTGCAGCCTGCGCGGTAGCCACGGCAGCGTCGTACTGAGCCTTGGCCTCGTCGAACTTCTGGTCGCTGACAACCTTCTGGTCGTGGAGACGACTGGCACGGTCGTAGGTCTTCTTGGCGATGTCCTCGCCGACCATTGCCTTCTGCCAAATCTCATAGGCTCCAGCTATCTCTTCCTTGCGGGCGCCGGCATTGGCCTTGTTACGCTGTGCGGATGCCGCAGCATAGACGGCCTTGGCCTGCGCGAGTTTTGCTTTCACTTCCGGAGAATCTATGTCTACGAGGACATCTCCCTTGTGGACCACGTCCCCTTCCTTGGCGTGGAATGCCTCGATTCGTCCCGGCACCTTGCCTGAGATTCTGTACTCCGCGGCCTCGGCTTCGCCCTGGATAATTTCAGGCTGAGTCTTTGAGAAGATGACTCCGAGTACTGCGACCGCCGCGATGAGCGCAATCAGCACTATGATACCTAAAAAGAGATTCCCTTTTTTCTGAGTCTTTTCCATATCGTTTTTCGTTTTTATATTTTTCTATCTTTAAAGTCTTCCTTCTGCCTTGGCGAGGTTCACGCTGCACATCTGCAGTTCAACGCCGGCCTCTATCACTTCCGAATTTGCCTGAAGCCATGCGGTCTGCGCCTGCAGGACCACGTTGGAGGCAATCATGCCTTCGTTCCAGCCTGCTGTAGCCACCCTGAGGTTCTCCTCCGCTGCAGCAAGGTTGCTCTCCGCCGTGGTCAATTTCTCGAGGGTCTCGTCGGTCTGCTGGCGGAGTTGTGACACCTGAAGGGTAATCATCTTTTTGGCTTCGTCCATCTGGATCTTGGTCAGAGCTGCTTCCGCCTGGGCCTTGCGGGTCTTGTAGCGGCCTTCGCCTCCATGTAAGAGAGGCACTGAAACCATGACTCCCGCAGTAAAGAAGTCACCGTACTTCTTCTGGTAGCTGTTCAATACGTTTGGGTTGGTCACTATGTAGTTGGCGGTGAGGGCTACCGTAGGAAGCATGTCCGCACGCACCATCTCGACCTTTTTGTCGTATATCTTCTCTGCAAGGGCGAGGCTCTTGATTTCAGGACGCGCGGCCCATACCTGCTCGTCGGAAAGCACAGAACTCATCTCCGGAAGAGGAATCCTGTCGAGGTTCTCGTCGGCGAGGGTAATCTGGCTGTCGAGAGGCAGTCCGCACTCCTTGCAGAGCAGCATCTTGGAGATGGCGAGTCCATTGGTCACCTTGGTGAGGAGCATGTCTGCCTCGTTTGTCTTGACCTTGATGGTCAGCACGTCGGACGGAGTGGCAAAGCCTTCCGCGACGAGGGCGTCGGTATCCGTCTCCATCTGGTGGAGCAGCCCTGCGTAGCCTTCGGCAAGACACTTCTTGGCCGCGATGGAAACTATCTGCCAGTATGCCTGCTCGATGTCCACGACGACCTGAGAGTATTCCTGTCCGTACTGCTCCTGGGCGAGCTGCTGGGCATACTCGGCCATCCTGTTGGCCGCTGCAATCTTTCCGCCCATGAACACCGGCTGCTGTATGGAGATGACCGCAGCGGTGGTGTTGCGCATATCGATGTCAAGCGCCTGACCTATCTGGCTTCCTATGGCGTTGATTGGAGTCGCTATGTCCGTACCCTGGAGATAGCCGATGAACTTCTGAAGTGCCGGACTTGTCGCCACCTGCTGATAAATGGCAGGGTCGGAGAGGATGGCGGTAATCTTGTCGTTGAGGTCATTCTGGAGGACGGTTCCGGCGATGGAGAGTTCTTTCGTGGTCTCGTCACTGATAAGTTTCAGGTCTTTGCTTACATACATATATGTGCCTGCGGCCGAAATCTTAGGGTAGTAGTTGGATTCCGCGATTTTCTTGTCGAGAGCGGAAATCTCGATTTTCTGCCGCGCGGTCTCGAGAGCGTCGCTGTTCTCGATGGCGAGCTGCCTGCAATCCTCCAGCGTCAGCACCTGCTGAGCCGCTGCCCCGAGCGATGTCAGGGCCAGCAAGGATGAAATGATGATGACTTTTTTCATATCTGTTTTTCGACTTGTTTCTTTCGGTCGCGTTCCGGAGGAGAGCGTGCGGCTTTTCCGGAAGCGCATGGTCAAGATTCAAATTCTCTACCATTTGTAAGCGTTTTTGAATAACAAAATGGGCTTCCGTGTAAACAAATGGTCGAAAAAAGCGACTTTTTAAGAAAAATTGCGTATTATTGTAATCGGCAAACAAGTCAAATGATGCAGCAATACAAAGAACTCAACATACGAGAACTCCGAAAAATCTTCCCGAGGACGGCTGTCTGTGACGATTTGTCAGACGACATCTTCATCGCGGAGATGCGTCACGACTCCATCTTCGAAAGCCTCATCGAATACCCATGCCGTTTCAACGGCTATCTCGCTTTCTTCTGCTATTCTGGGCATCTGAACGTAGAGATCAACATGCGCACCTTCCATATAAAGGAGGGCACGCTCCTCATCTACACCCCGGGGAACATTGTCCGAGTGCCGGAACCTCCTTCAGAAAAAGAAAGGCAGCAAGTCCACTTCACCGTCACCGCAGTGTCGCAAAACATGATGAACATGACTCACCTCGACTTCAACAAGATGTACGAGGAGAGCCTGCGGCTGATGAACAACCCCTGCGTGGAGTTATCCCAGGATGAACGCACCACATGCCGCAAATACTTCGACCTGTTCAAGGACATGTCCAGAACTTCGCTTCCGGGCATCCGGGACGCCATCTCCTCGCTGATGACATCGGTCTTCTACCTCATGGGCGCGATGTGGTCTGACAGATTGTCAGAAGCACGGATGCACGCAGCAGAAAGCAACCGTTCAATCCGCTCCAAGTCGGTCTTCGAGGACTTCATAACGCTCGTCAAGGAAAACCACAACAAGGAGCGCAACCTTTCCTTCTATGCCGAGAAACTCTACCTCACACCGAAATACCTCTCCAAACTGATCAAGACCGTCAGCGGAAAGTCCGCCCACGAGTGGATAGACTCCTTTGTGGTGCTCGAGGCGAAGAACCTGCTCAAATACTCGGACATGAGCATCAAGGCCATCGTCTGGGAACTCAACTTCCCCAACCAGACGACTTTCTACCGCTTTTTCAAGGCGCACACGGGGATGACTCCTTCAGAATATAGAAAAGCATAACGATGAAATCCCTCAGAGAACTGTTCAAAATAGGACGCGGCCCATCCAGCAGCCACACCATGGGTCCGCAGAAGGCTGCGAAGATGTATTCGGCGACGCACCCGAACGCGAGAAAATATCGCGCCACACTCTACGGCAGCCTCGCCGCCACGGGCAAGGGCCATCTCACCGACGTCGCTATCAGCGACGTCCTAACGGAGAAGGGCGCGGAGGTCGAGATAGTCTGGAGGCCTGAAGTCTTCCTTCCCTTCCACCCGAACGGAATGTGTTTCGAGACGGTCGGCGAGGACGGCACCGCAGGCGAAGCCTGGACAGTGTACAGCATAGGCGGAGGCACGCTCTCGGAAGGCAAGGGCTCTCTCATCGGAGAAGGCCCGGAGGTCTATTCTCTCGGCACTATTTCGGAGATAATGGAGTGGTGCATGGAGAGCGGAAAGGCGTTCTGGGAATATGTCGAGGAGTGCGAGGGCCCAGAAATCTGGGACTATCTCCACGAGGTGTGGGAGGCGATGAAGGCCTCCGTCACCAACGGGCTCAATAACGAGGGTGTCCTGCCCGGACCGCTGCACCTTCCACGCAAAGCAGCCACCTATCATATCAAGGTGTCCGGCTACAAGCAGAACCTCCAGACCCGAGGTCTCGTCTTCTCCTATGCCCTCGCAGTCAGCGAGGAGAACGCTTCCGGCGGCACCGTAGTGACTGCACCGACCTGTGGATCGAGCGGAGTGCTTCCCGGAGTGCTCTACCATCTCTGGAAGGGGCACACTTTCCCCGAAAGACGCATCCTGCACGCAATCGCGACCGGTGGTCTGTTCGGCAACGTTGTCAAGCAGAACGCATCCATCTCCGGCGCCAAGGTCGGCTGCCAGGGGGAGGTGGGCGTAGCCTGCGCCATGGCTTCGGCCGCCACGTGCCAGCTCTTCGGAGGAACTCCGACACAGATAGAGTACGCTGCGGAAATGGGGCTTGAGCACCACCTCGGGATGACCTGCGACCCTGTCTGCGGTCTGGTGCAAATCCCTTGCATCGAAAGAAATGCCATGGCCGCCACAAGAGCGCTCGACTGCAACCTCTACGCCTCTTTCTCGGACGGATTCCACAGGGTGTCCTTCGACGAGGTCGTGAGCGTGATGAAGCAGACCGGACACGACCTGCCTTCTCTCTACAAGGAGACCGGCAACGGAGGCCTCGCCAAGCGCATCGGCCAGAAGCGCAAGGCCTGATGGCTGCACTCAAATAAATCCAAGAACAATAAAGATCATCACTTGGCGGAAATATGTATCTTTGTGTCAGTATGGATGTCTAAACGTATCACATCAGGTATTGTGTTGTATGAAAATGTCGGGAACAATTAAGCCAGGTCTATTCGGGCAAAAGCACGCCAGCAGGGATTACTCCAAAGAGTCAAATTGGGGGAAGAACATATTCAACAGTTCTTTTCCGGCTTCGCTTGTGGCATATATGTCCTCAAAGGGCATTGACCCTGTTTATCTATGCATAGACGGCAACAATAACCTAGTTCACAAGCACATTTCAGGGACTGATTTATTCGGCATCAATCCACTTTCAGAAGATGCATTCTACAATTTTGAATCAGGCTTTTCTGCTTTTGAAAAGTACTACACCGGCGATCGCGAGAAGATTGACCTGGTAATGGTAAATCGCGCCACAAATGAGAACATCATAGGTCTTGAAGTAAAGCTTACGGCATTGCCGGACAACACCACAAAAAGACTCACAGAAGACAATTATAGTTGCGAGATTGTCGTTAGACCACCGACCATCTGTTTCTTGGCATGCAGCATATGTGAGCAGTTTCAGTCGGACGCAGACAAGACCATCTTGCGCAAAATCCTGAATACCGTTCCCAAGATTAACCATTGGAGCGAGGCCGGAGATGTACTGCCACATTACTCAAAAATAGAATCAGCCATTATAGAAATCGCGTGCCTGATTAGCCGGAAGCAGGTTCCACTCATAATCCAGCCTGTCTGGAAGATGAAAGACGGGAAACTCGCAGAAGATTGTCTAGATGTGTTTGTCTGGTCAAATCTGTCCGTTTTGTGCATGTGCTACACCGCTGGAGAGATTAGCGGTTCAGAATTGTCAAGATTCCAAAGATCCTTGGTCTGGATATACCTTATGCTCAAGGATTACGTTGACTACGACACCTTTGACTACATTCGAATAGTCAAGGACCACTCCTATGGAAACGCTAACGACAAGGCCTTTGCCATTCCAGGCAAGTCTTCATGGAAGCTCCTGCATTCGCCCGAGCTTACACATCCGCGCATAAGCAAGAATGAAATAAAGAACATCATTCTCGGAGGTGGCCAGAACCTCTTGAGTCCCGAGAGACGCTTCGATGCCGTCATCGTGAACAGCCCCGATTTATTTGAATAAGCAAGAGCCATGATAGTTGTCGATTTATTTTGCGGCTGCGGCGGAATGAGCAAGGGCTTCGAACTGGCCGGGCATAACGTGGTTGCCGGTATGGACAATTGGGACAAGGCCTTGGATGTATACCGGGCAAATTTCAATCACCCCGTAATCAAGTCCGATTTGAGCAACGTGGAAGCCTCCACCGACATAGTCTCCCAGTTTGAACCGCAGATGGTCATAGGTGGACCACCATGCCAAGACTTCTCGTCTGCAGGAAAGCGAAACGAAGACAATGGAAGAGGCGACCTCACAGTCAGCTACGCAAAAATCATCGCCGCCGTTCGTCCAGAATGGTTCGTTATGGAAAATGTAGCTCGCATCGTCAAGACCAACAAGTTGAATGTGGCTAAAAAAATATTCAAAGATGCCGGGTACGGGTTGACGCCTTACATCCTTGATGCGAGCTTGTGCGGTGTACCTCAGGCACGCAAGCGGTTTTTCATGGTCGGAAAACTTGGAGAGGAAGATGGTTTCATGCAGCCATTCATAGAAAAGAACCTGTCCGCCAAGCCGCTGACAATGGCAGAGTATTTCGGTGACAGTATCGACTTCAAATACTATTACCGTCATCCAAGAAGTTATGTCCGTCGGGGGATTTTCAGCGTTGACGAACCAAGCCCAACAATCAGGGGCGTAAACAGACCTATGCCACAAGGCTACAAACTCCACCCAGGAGATCCAGTAGAATCACTTGAAGGCATACGCCCATTGACCACCAAGGAACGCAGCCGTGTACAGACATTCCCGGAAGACTTTGTATTTTTAGGAAACAAAACCGATAAGGAACAGATGATCGGCAATGCAGTGCCCGTGAATCTTGCACGATTCGTAGGGCAGGCCATCAACGAATATATACAATACAAGAATTGTAACCGGAATCAGAAAATACAGTAAAATCGGAAACGAGAGTGCAGTGAAAA
>CAYLPY010000013.1:0-46514 GCA_964385795.1 uncultured Muribaculaceae bacterium | reverse complement strand
AGACACTGCACTCGTGGTTGCCGAAATTACTGCACTTCTGACTTCCGTTAACATCGTGTGGGATTGAGAGGTCGTTCGTGCGGGACGTTGTGCTGTATCGCGTCTTGTCTCGGGACAAGGTCCGTATAGTCCGTCTCCTGCACAAGAGGATGGATTTGCCCAGGCATCTGTGAGATGACATGGGGATAGAGGATACAAAAAGCGGTGACCAGATTGGTCACCGCTTTTGATGTCTGCTGCAAGCGAATTATTTCTTGCGAGCCTTGTATCTCTGATAGAACATATCAACTCGGCCGGCGGTGTCGACAATCTTCATCTTGCCGGTGTAGAAAGGGTGAGATGTGTTGGAAATCTCAAGCTTCACGAGAGGGTACTCAACTCCGTCGATGATGATGTTCTCCTTGCTGGTAGCGCAGGAACGAGTGATGAACACCTCTTCGTTTGACATATCCTTGAAAGCTACAAGGCGGTAGTTTTCGGGATGTATTCCTTTTTTCATATACACTAGTGTTTTTAGATTCGGGCGCAAAGATAGAAATAAATTTCTTAATTTTGCAAAGTTATGACTCTAATAAAATCCATTTCCGGAATACGAGGTACTATCGGTGGCCCGAATGGGGAAGGACTCACCCCTATAGATATAGTTAAATTCACCTACGCCTACTGCAGATGCCTGCGTGTGCGCTGTCCGAAGCCGCGTGGCGGAGAGCGCTATAAGGTGGTCGTGGGCAGGGACGCTCGCATCAGCGGCGAGATGGTCGAGGGACTTGTCTGCTCGACTCTCGTCTCCTGCGGCGTGGACGTCGTCAAGTGCGGCTTCGCCTCGACTCCGACAACGGAGCTTGCGGTGGGCTTTTCCGGCGCAGACGGCGGCATCATCATCACGGCGAGCCACAATCCTCGTCAGTGGAATGCCCTCAAGCTGCTCAACGAGCACGGGGAGTTCCTTTCGGCGGCCGAAGGCGAGGCCATTCTCGCGGAGGCCGAGAGGGGAGACTTCGATTTTGCTCCGGTGGACAGCCTCGGGAAGATTGAGGAGCACGACTTCACCGAGCAGCACGTGGATGCTGTCCTGGCACTGGAAGCTGTGGACTGCGAGGCCGTGCGTAAGGTCGGCTTCAAGGTCGTGGTGGACTCCATCAACTCCGTCGGCGGCATCATCATGCCTCTGCTGCTCAAGAAGTTGGGCGTCGAGTGCGTCCTGCTCAACGGTGAGCCTACCGGGGACTTTGCACACAACCCCGAGCCGCTCCCGGCAAACCTCGTGGAGCTGAGCGAGACGGTTGTTAAGGAGAAGGCGGACCTTGGAATCAGCGTAGACCCTGACGTGGACCGGCTTGCGTTTATCTGCGAAGACGGTGCTCCGTTCATCGAGGAATACACGCTCGTCGCAGTCGCAGACTATCTCCTCGACCTTGCGGAAAAGAGCGGCCGGGCCGAGCGCAACACAGTCTCGAACCTCAGTTCGTCGAGAGCACTTCGCGACGTCACGGAGGCGCACGGCGGCAAGTATTTCGCAGCGGCGGTGGGAGAGGTCAACGTCACGACGAAGATGCACGAGGTCGGAGCGCTGATCGGAGGTGAAGGCAACGGAGGGGTCATCTATCCGGCAAGCCATTACGGTCGGGATGCGATGGTTGGTACTGCTCTGTTCCTGAGCCAGCTGGCGCACAAGAAGATGAGCGTAAGCGCGTACAAGGCGGAGCTGCCGCAGTATTTCATCGCGAAGAATAAGATTGAACTCAGCGACAAGTCGTTGATAGATAGGATTCTTGAGGAAGTGAAGAAGCGCTTCGCTTCTGAAAAGATCAATACCATTGACGGAGTCAAGGTGGACTTCGAGGCAGAGAGGAAGTGGGTTCATCTCCGCCGTTCCAATACCGAGCCAATCATCCGTATCTACTCCGAAGCGCCAACTGAAGCAGAGGCCCAGAAACTCGGAGAGCAGGTAATCCAAATCGCGAAGTCGTGTTTTCCTTCAGAACAAGCCCGATAGAGGAGCAGCTTGACCGTGGGCTTCAGGAGGGCAGGGTAGCATGCTTCTGCACGCAGAACTGCTGGAATCCGGACACCGGCCGCTATCTCTGGGAAATCTTCCGGGAGAGGGGTAATCTCGTGCGGACATTCTCGCCTTCCGGAGGTGAACTTAATCCCGATACCACCCACATAGACTTCGACGATGCCTCCCTTGAGGGGATAGATGCTGTCGTGGTCGAAATTCAGGATGTCGGGACGCGCTACTTCAACTACACGCGGGATGTGATGCGGCTTCTGTCGGCGTGCGCCCGTCTGGAGAACGCTCCGGCGGTCTATGTTGTTGACCATATCAATCCTGCCGGCAGGGTGGTGGAAGGGACGATACCTGCGGTGGAGTCAGATATCTGGACTCCCAAGGTCGCTCACCGCCACGGACTTACGCTCGGGGAGCTCTGTTCCCTGTACTGCAACGAGATAGGTGCCAGGTTTCCTCTGCACGTGATTTCGTACGCCTGCTCGCGAGTGGGCAAGGATATACTGCCGTGGACCATCGCTCCGGCATCCGACATCCCTGGGATGTTTACCTGTGAGATGTATCCCGGCGGGGGCCTGTGGAACAACACGTCCATCTCGCCTGCAATAGGCACGTCCCGTCCGTACGAGTACTTCGGCGCTCCGTTCATCATCGCGGACGATGCGGCCCAGCTTCCGGTGCAGGAGGGCGTGATGATGCGACCCTGCACTTTCACTCCTTCTGCAGGACGCTACAAGGGGGAGCGCTGCCAGGGCTATCAGATCATGCTGACTCCGGGAGCGAAGTACCACTCGCTGCTACACACTCTTGCGCTGATGCGGCATTTCGCGGACAGGTATCCTCTATTCGAGATGTATCCGTCTTTGTTTGTGAAACTTGCCGACCCGGTTCTGGAGGAGCATCTGAGGGGGGATTTGAGTTTCGACGTGGTGGAAGAACATGTGAAGGCGGAGGAACAGAAGTGGATAAGGAAGGCCAAGCGTTTCGTGCTCTACGACGATGTGCCGTATAGGATGAAATAATTTTTTGAATTTTGTGATGGGGAAGTTTGGATATTAGATTTTTTGCGTATCTTTGCACTCCCGAAAGGACACAAGGTGGGTTCGTATAACGGTTAGTACTCGAGATTCTCAATCTCGCAATAGGAGTTCGATTCTCCTACCCACTACGAAGGAGGCTGACCAAAGCGGTCGGTCTCTTTTTGTTTGAGTTTATGGCTACGATAGAGAAGGCGATATACAACCGTGCGGAGCTGCTGCTCGGGGATGACGTGATGGAGGCTCTTGCCGCGACGAGGGTGATAATCTTCGGCGTAGGCGGCGTCGGCAGCTGGTGCGCCGAGGGGCTTGTCCGCAGCGGAGTGACTCATCTGACTCTGGTGGATTCCGACAGGGTGTGCATCACCAACGTCAATCGCCAGCTGATGGCGACAACCGCTACAGTAGGGCAGGTCAAGGTGGAGGCGCTGAAGTCGAGGCTACTGGAAATCAACCCGAAGGCCGAGATTGAGGCCGTGCAGAAGATCTACTGCGCTGAGACTTCCGGCGAGTTCGGAATGGACAGCTACGACTATGTCATAGATGCCGTGGATTCTCTCAAGGACAAGATACACCTCATCCTTACGGCTTCACAAAGTAGCGCGAAGTTCTACTGCTCGATGGGGGCTGCGCTCAAGATTTCGCCGACCCAGGTGCATGTCTCCGAGTTCTGGGACGTCAGGGGTTGCCCGCTTGCCGCTGCCATCCGCAAGAAGATGAGGCGGGAGCAGACTCTGCCGGCGAAGAAGTTCCTATGCGTCTACGACGACGAGGTGCTTCCGAACAGAGGCCACTGCCAGAGCTGCGGGACTGAGAAGTGCATGTGCCCCAAGACCAAGGACGGCCCGGGAGACCCTGAACTCCTCAATCACGAGTGGTGTTCTTCGAAGGCGCAGATCAACGGGACGACTGCGCATGTCACTGCCATCTTCGGCATGACCCTGTCAGGTCTGGTGATAGAGGATGTCTACAGGAAGGTGCTTCGATGTCTTCAGACGGGGTCTACGTCTGCGTAGCTGTCAGGCTCCACGGCAATCGACTGCTTCTGCACCTCGAGGCTTCTGCCGTTTTCCAGAAAGATTCGTCTGACAATCTCCCGGCTTCCTTTTCTTCTGACGTCCACGATTCTCCTGAACGGAGGAAAATTGAACCACTGCCTTTCCGCGAGCAGGGACTCCGCGGAGTGCCTGCCGTCGAAGCGCTCCGGGACGGCTGTCTGTATGACGAGGCGCTCCGAGAGTTCGGAGAGCACGGCAACCATCTGTAGGGCCTTCTCGTCGCTTCGGAAGTCGTCTTTGTCGAAGAATGCGTCTGCTCCCATCACGGCCACTATCTTGGCCTCCCCTGGCCCGTCTTCCTTGAACTCTTGCAGGGTACTGATGCGTATGGTCTTGTCCTTGAATAGTCTGCCTGCTTGCTCGAGGAGCTCTTCCGGCCTTTCCCAGCCTCGGATGAGGACTGCTTCGCCCTCGCATGAGGAAATGGCCGCAATGAGCTTCCGTGAGAAGTAGCCGACCATCCCGTTCTTCCTCAGTTCAGCTCCGCTGTCCACGACGAGGACTTTGCCGCCGCTGGACTTATCTATCGACTCCGGAAGGGCGGTGCTTCGTAGTTCTGTCATCGTTCCCGGAGTGTATTGGCCCTCTGGACCATGGGCTTTGGGAGCAGAGCTTTCTGGATTGCGGTCTGCGGTTTTCAGCAGGTCGTATTTCCCCCGTTTGCAGTTGTATATGCTTTCGAGGGAGGGGAAACTGCTGCCGAGCAGGACATCAGCTCCATATAGTTTAGCGAGGTATATCGCGGCGTCGCGGCCGTTGTAGCGGGGGGCTGGCTCGGTCTGCTTGTAGAAACTGTCCTGCTCTTCGTCTATGATGACGAGGCTTAGCCGTGTGAAGGGGAGGAAGAGTGCGGAGCGCAGACCGAGCACTACGAGGTTTTCGCCGCTGCGGAGGCGGTCGCTGAGCTTGCGCCGTGCAGCTTCGCTGACTCCGGAGTGGTAGGTCTGGAGGCGGTCTGCAAAGAGCTCGTGCAGCTGGCGCTCCGTCTTTTCGCAGAAGGCTTTCGATGGCGCCAGCACCAGGACTTGCCCGCCGCCTTCATTTTCCGTGCCGGCAGTTTCCGGCGAGAGGGCTTTTTGTATAGCCTCTGCGTACCGCGCGAGTCTATCCGTCCCGACGAGCAGCTGCGGTCTGGCGTGAGATGGCTTCCGGTCCGGGGTTTCCACTGGGACGGAGCGGCTCTGCAACCGTTCTTCCGTGGTGGCGATTTCTTTCCTCAGGCTCTCCGCTTCAGCCTCAAGCCTTGCGCGGACGCGCTCGCCGTGCCTGCCGAGAAGACTTGCGGAGGTCTTTTCGAGTTTCGCCCGCAGCCGTTCCAGCTCTGCGGCAGCCTTTTTCTGCTGCGTGCCTTCGATGGAGTGCAGGGCTGCGGCGTAGACTTCGCCGAGGGTGCACATATAATATGAGGCAAGGAATGTCCAGAACTCGCGAGTCCGTCTGCCGACGGCAGGGAGGGAAGTGTCGCGGGAAGTTATCGGGCGTATATTTTTCAGAGGGATGTCCGGCTCTTCGGTCAGTTCCCATACGATGCCGGTGTATCTGCGTCCGGCGAAAACAACGCACACAGTCTCTCCTGGCTCTGACGGGGTATCTGTCCAATATGTCGGAATCCAGTCGAGACGCAGCGGAACAAGCACTTTTATGAAGTGCTGCGCCATCAGTCTATGGAAGTCTCGGATGCGCTTCTGGCAAACTCCATCAGGGACTCGCTGATGTGGCAGTAGCCGTCAGGGTGCTTGTCGAGGTAGTCCTGATGCTCGTCTTCGGCGCGGTAGAAGTTCTTGAGCGGCTTGACTTCGACGGCAAGTTTTGACTTTAACTCGCCCTCTACCCGCTCGTAGATGCGCTCGATGGACTCGAGGTCCTTCTCGTCGGTGTAGTAGATGCCTGTGCGGTAGCGCGTGCCTTCGTCTTCGCCCTGCTTGTTGACGCTGAGCGGGTCGATGGCCTTGAAGTACAGCTGGAGTATCCTGTCCAGCCCTATGACTCTAGTCTCGTAGGTGACGTGCACGGTCTCGGCATAGCCGGTGGAGTCGGTCTTGACCTCGCGGTAGGTCGGGTGGAAGATGCAGCCGTTGGCGTAGCCGACCTCGGTCGCCACCACCCCGTGGATCATCTTGAAATAGCGTTCGGCGCCCCAGAAACACCCTGCGGCGAGGTAGATGTCTTTTCTCATTGGTTATTTCGAATCAGCTTTTGCCTGGAACTTGGCGTTGTCGATGATGAACCTTTCGTGCATCCCTTCGCCGATGAGCCCTCTCTCGTCGTAGGCCGCTACCTTGAAGACAAGTCTGCGGCGGTCCACCTCCACGAGTTCGGTGTCTGCCCAGACCTTCATCCCGAGCGGGGTTGCGGAGCAGTGGGAGACGTTGACGATAGTCCCTACACTGCCTTGACCGTTTTCGAGGTAAGGCTCTACCGACAGCACCGCCGCCTTCTCGATGAGGGCGATCATCATGGCTGTCGCATATACCTTCACAAGTCCGCTGCCGACGTTGCAGGCGAGCATTTCTTCCGTCACCACGCTTTCCTGGTGGCCTTTTGTCCCGAGTTGAAGCATAATTCTGTGTTGAGAGGGCAAATATAGGAAGAATTCCTCTCGAATTTCTTCAAACTTTTCCGAAAATCTTGAATGTTTCTATATTTGCAGGACTTCACTGCCGACATCGGGCAGCGGGGACGACGCGACTTATGGCAGAAAGAAGAGAACAGATAATCATCCGGATCGCGGGCAAGGACCGTTCCGGACTTACGGCTGCGGTGATGCAGGTGCTGGCGAAGTATGACGTTCAAGTGCTAGACATGGGGCAGGCCGACATCCACAGCACGCTTTCACTCGGAATATTGATTCGTGTGGACGAGCGACACTCCGGTCAGGTGATGAAGGAACTGCTCTTCAAGGCTTCCGAATTAGGGGTCACTATCGGGTTCGAGCCTGTCTCGGACGAGGACTATGAGGACTGGGCCGGTCGTCAGGGGATGAATCGCTACATCCTCACCGTCATTGGGAGAAGCCTTTCGGCCCGGCAGATTGCCTCGGCGGCGGACATCATTGCCTCGCAGGGGCTCAATATCGACTCCATCAAGCGGCTCACGGGGCGTCTGAGCATCATGCACCCGGAGCGTAACGTACGTTCCTGCATAGAGTTCTCGATGCGGGGGACTCCGAAGGACCGCCCGCAGATGCAGCGCCGTCTGATGGAACTTTCCTCGGAGACTGGGATGGATTTCTCTTTCCAGAAGGACGATATGTACCGCAGGATGCGGCGTCTGATATGCTTCGACATGGACTCGACCCTCATCAAGACGGAGTGCATTGACGAACTTGCCGAAAGGGCAGGCGTTGGTGCGCAGGTGCGTGAGATAACGGAGCGTGCGATGCGCGGCGAGATTGACTTCAAGGAGAGCTTCAAGCGCCGCGTTGCCCTGCTAAAGGGGTTGGACGTCAGCGTGATGCGCGATATTGCGGAAAATCTTCCGGTCACCGAGGGGACGGACCGACTGATGTCTGTCCTCAAGACTTGTGGCTACAAGATTGCCATCCTCAGCGGAGGTTTTACCTTCTTCGGTGAGTATATGCAGAGGCGTTACGGTATTGACTATGTCTATGCCAACGAACTGGAGATAGGGGAGGACGGTAAACTCACCGGCAACTACGTCGGGGACATCGTGGACGGGCGCAGGAAGGCGGATCTGCTGAAACTCATCGCGCAGACAGAGAAGGTTAACCTGGCGCAGACGATAGCCGTCGGCGACGGGGCGAACGACCTCCCGATGCTTTCGGAGGCCGGACTCGGAATTGCTTTCCATGCGAAGCCTCGTGTGGTGGAGAATGCTAAGCAGTCGCTGAGCAATGTTGGGCTGGACGGAGTGCTGTATTTCCTCGGTTTCAAGGACAGCAACCTCGGCGAGCAAGGAAGGATGTAGATGGGGAGTGGAGCATAGCGGAATCGAACCGCTGACCTTTTGAATGCCATTCAAACGCTCTACCAACTGAGCTAATACCCCGTTCGTGCTGCAAATATACGAAAAAAACTTTCCGCTGCAAGGGATTGGAAGTATCTTCGCGTCCATGAAATGGAAACTTGTCATATTTGACCTCGACGGGACGCTCGTCGATACCATCGAGGACCTAGGAACCGCTGTCAACTTCGCTCTCGAGAGCAAGGGTCTGCCGACGCACCCAATATCTGCCTACAAGCTGATGGTCGGCAACGGGATGAGAAACCTTGTCTTCAGGGCGATGCCGGACGACAGAAAGGACGACATCGCTCTCTGGGATGAACTTCTGAAGATTTTTCTCGGCTACTACTACGAGCATATCACAGTGCATTCCCGTCCTTACGCGGGGATGGTGGAATTGCTTGAAGAACTTTGCGCTGCCGGTGTGAAGGTTGCGGTCGCGTCGAACAAGATTCAGAGGGGGACGGAGGAACTGATGGCGCTGCTGTTCCCGAGCGTGAACTTCGTTTCCGTGCTCGGCGGACGCGACGGAGTGCCGCTGAAACCCGAGCCTGCGGTGGTGAAGGAGATTCTCTCCGCGTGCGGGGTAGCCTCCGATGATGCGGTGCTGGTGGGGGATTCCGCGACGGACACCGTCACTGCCGCTAACTCAGGACTGCGCAGTATCGGTGTGACCTGGGGATTCCGTCCGGAAGATGCTGCGTCCACTTCGGACTTTACGGTGGAGCGTGTCTCGGATTTGCGAAGCCTGCTGCTCCAGCAGACTTAATCCCTATCCCGTCAGCTTTGTGGGGCAGTTTTTCTCCGCTACCGTACTGTACCGCAGTCAGATGGCTGCCTTAACCCTCGATATTGAACCATCGGCCCGCAGGCCTGGGGGCTTTATCCCTGAATGTTGAAGCGAAAGCCTTCGTCGATGAGTGGCTGAACGAGGGTGCGAATCTGCTCGGCGGAGAATTTCTCGAGCCCCTGCTCCGGAGTCGGCCGCGCGATGGTGTAGGCCATTATCTCGCGAGGGCGGAGGTCCCTCACGATGTCCATCCACGGCAGCAGAACCTCTGGCGAGGAACTGTCGAAGTCC
The DNA here is from genome assembly GCA_964385795.1 of uncultured Muribaculaceae bacterium. GTDB lineage: Bacteria > Bacteroidota > Bacteroidia > Bacteroidales > UBA932 > Cryptobacteroides. The sequence goes on along the minus strand of CAYLPY010000013.1, from coordinate 37,364 downwards.
TTGCTCCTGAGGAACATGGTCTGAAGGATGAAGTCCCCGTCGAACTTCCGGAGCGAGTCTATGACGCGTTCCACGTCGTAGCCGGGTGCAGGATGGTTGATGAGCGCCGCGAGCGCGGAAGTCGGAGCGTCAATCTTCATAATCGGGCTGTCGACGCGCCGCAGAGCCTCGAAGATCTCGGGGATGTGCGCTCTCGTGGCGTTGGAGAGCACGGAAACTCGGCTCGACGGCAGGTAGCGGTCGCGCAACTCCAGGGTCTCGGAGATAATCTGCGGGAACTCCGGGTTGAGCGTAGGCTCTCCGTCGCCGGAAAAAGTGATTGAGTCCACAACTGCTCCCTGTGCCACAAGCTCCTGCAGCTTGCTCTCTAACGCGGCTCTGACGCAGGTGGCGGAAGGTATCTCGCAGTCGCCGAGTCCGTCCCGGTTCCACCCGCATTCGCAGTAGATGCAGTCGAAATTACATATCTTACCTTGTCTCGGAAGGAGGTTCACTCCAAGCGAGGAGCCGAGCCGGCGGCTGTGGATGGGCCCGAAAACTGTATCTTCTCTGAGCATGGTCTGAAACTTCTTGAAATGTCAGAACTTGCCGTCCTTGTTGGCGTCTTCGATACTCTGGTACAGGTAGGTAGGGTAGTTGCCGTTGAAGCAGGCGAGGCAGAGTTCACTGCGGTGTCCCGCCTCGTAGAGCGAATCCTGCGAAAGGAAGGCGAGCGAGTCCACCTGGAGTATCTCCTTTACCTCCTCTAGGCTCTTGTGCGCACAGAGGAGCTCCTCGTAGGTGGAGATGTCCACTCCGTAGAAGCACGGGCGCGTTATCTGCGGGCTGGCGATGCGCAAGTGCACCTCGCTGGCTCCGGCGTCGCGCAGCATCTTGACTATCCTGCGGGAAGTCGTCCCTCGCACGAGTGAGTCGTCGATGAGCACGACCCTCTTGCCGTTGACGATGGTCTTGACGGCGGAGACCTTCATCTTTACGCCTTTCTCTCGCAGTTCCTGCGACGGCTGGATGAATGTCCTTCCGATGTACTTGTTCTTGATGAGCCCCATCTCGTATGGAATCCGGCCCTCTTCGGCATAGCCCATGGCCGCGCTGAGGCTGGAGTCCGGCACTCCCACGACTATGTCGGCGTCCGCCGGGGCCTCCCTGTAAAGGAGCTTGCCCGACAGTTTTCTGAAATTGTGGACGTTGCATCCTTCGATGTCGCTGTCCGGACGCGAGAAGTAGATGTACTCCATCGCGCACATATAGTGGTGGAAGAAGTCCGAGTAGCGGTTGCTCCGGATGCCCTGATGGTCTATGGTGACAATCTCTCCAGGCTCGATGTCCCTGATGAACTTCGCGCCTATGACGTCGAACGCGCAGGTCTCGCTGCTCACCACGTATCCGTCGCCGAGCTTCGCCAGCGAGAGCGGGCGCAGTCCGTGCTTGTCGCGGCAGACGTAGATGCGGTTGGTCGTCATGATGAGGAAGGCGAACGCCCCCTCGATCATGTTGAGAGCTTCCTTGATTGCGAAGATGCGCGGTCTCTTGCGCTCTTGGGTATCTTTGCGGATGAGGTGTGCGAGGATTTCGCTGTCGGAGGACGACTGGAAGAGGCTTCCGTGGTCCTCAAGGTAGCGGCGCAGCCTCTCGGAGTTGACTATGTTGCCGTTGTGGGCGAGCGCGAAGTCTCCGGTGTTGTGGTGGAAGAGGAACGGCTGGACGTTCTCAATACAACTGCCGCCCGTGGTGGAGTAGCGCACGTGGCCAATCGCCATGTTGCCGCCGAGGGAGGCTATCTTGTCTCCGTTGAAGACTTCCGTCACGAGCCCTTCGCCCTTGACGCGCCTTAGGACCCCGTCATCGCCCCTTGCGACGATGCCGCAGCCCTCCTGTCCGCGGTGCTGAAGCGCGTGCAGTCCATAATACACAAGATTTGCGGCATCCGACACTCCGTAGATGCCGAAAACTCCACACTCTTCGTGGATTTCTCTATCCGGAAAAAACATGGGCGCAAATGTAGAAAGAAAATGAAAAAATAACTACCTTCGCCACTGCATATTTCTCTTTTTCAACACATGGAATCAATTGTCGCAACAGACTTCAATTTTCCGGGCCAAACTGCCAAGTATCAAGGCAAGGTCCGCGATGTCTACAGCATCGGAAATGATTATCTGGTGATGGTCGCCACAGACCGCATCTCGGCGTTCGACGTGGTCCTTCCTTCCGGTATTCCCTACAAAGGTCAGGTTCTCAACCAGATTGCGTCGAAGTTCCTCGACGCCTGCGCGGACATCCTTCCGAACTGGAAGATAGCCGAGGTTGACCCGATGGCCACTGTAGGCTGGAAATGTGAGCCGTTCAAGGTTGAGATGGTCATCCGCGGCTACCTCACCGGGCACGCATGGCGCGAGTACGCCGCCGGAAAGCGGACGCTCTGCGGAGTCGCCCTTCCGGAAGGGATGGTCGAGAACCAGAAGTTCCCGGAGCCTATAATCACTCCGACCACCAAGGCGGATGCCGGCCACGATCAGGACATTAGTCATGAGGAACTGGTGAGGAGCGGAATCATTTCAGAAGAGGACCTCTGCGCTCTGGAGGACTACACACGCGCGCTCTACAGGCGCGGAAGCGAGATTGCGGCATCCAAGGGCCTGATTCTCGTGGACACTAAGTACGAGTTTGGACGCAGGGACGGCAAAATCTTGCTGATGGATGAGATTCACACCCCGGACTCCTCCCGCTACTTCTATTCTGAAGGCTATGAGGAGAGGCTTGCGAGAGGGGAGAGGCAGCGCCAGCTGTCCAAGGAGTTCGTCCGCGAGTGGCTCATGGCCGGCGGGTTCAGTGGCGGCGCGGACCAGAAGATTCCGGAGATGACCGAAGAAGTCATCCGCGGCATCAGCGAGAGATACATCGAGCTCTATGAGCACATCACCGGAGAGCGTTTCGTTCCTGCAAGGACGGAAGGCGTTCTCGCCCGCATCGAGAGCAATATAGACAACTTCCTTAAAGAGAGGGCCGGATTATGATAGACAGGTACTCAAGGAAGGTGATGCGAGACGTCTGGACCGAGGAGAACAAGTTCAGCGCATATCTTGAAGTCGAAATCCTCTCCTGTGAGGCTTGGAGCAAGCTCGGGGTCATCCCGGAGGAGGATGTGGAGAAAATCCGCTCTAATGCGAAGTTCGGGGTGGAGAGGATCCGCGAGATTGAGGAACAGACCCGCCACGACGTGGTGGCCTTCACCCGCGCGGTCAGCGAGAGCCTCGGCGAGGAGAAGAAGTGGGTCCACTACGGACTGACATCCACGGACGTGGTCGATACAGCCAACGGCTACCTGCTCAAGCAGGCCGACGCCATACTTCTCAAGGACCTCGAGAGTTTCATGGCGGTGCTCAAGCGCCGCGCACGCGAGTTCAAGGATACCCCGTGCATAGGGCGCACGCACGGCATACATGCCGACATAACCTCGTTCGGTCTCAAGTGGGCGCTCTGGTATGAGGAGATGAAGCGCAATCTGGAGCGTTTCAAGATTGCGGCGCACGGTGTCGAGGCGGGCAAGATGAGCGGCGCAGTCGGCAACTTCGCCAACATCCCTCCGTTTATTCAGGACTATGTCTGCGGAAAGCTCGGAATTGACTCGGCTGATATCTCCACCCAAGTCCTCCAGCGCGACCGACATGCCTTCTACGTTGCGACTCTCGCAATCATAGCCTCCACTCTGGAGCAGATGGCCTTCGAAGTCCGTAACCTCCAGCGCACGGAAGTCCGTGAGGTCGAGGAGGCTTTCCGTAAGGGGCAGAAAGGCTCCAGTGCCATGCCTCACAAGCGTAACCCCATCAGCAGCGAGAACATCTGCGGCTGCGCGAGGGTGATGAGGGGCTACATGAACTCCTCCTGCGAGAATGTGGCTCTCTGGCACGAAAGGGATATCTCCCATTCTTCCACGGAGCGCATCATCCTTCCGGACGCGACCGAACTGCTGGACTATATGCTCAACCGCTTCATGGGCATCCTCGACAACCTCGTGGTCTACCCGGATAGGATGATTTACAACATCTACCAGACCAAGGGTGTAATCTTCGCGCAGAGGGTGATGAACGCCCTCATCGGCAAGGGGCTTTCCCGCGAGGAAGCCTACGACACCGTCCAGCCTGTCGCGATGAAAGCCTGGTCCGAAGGTCTGGACTACAAGACCCTCCTGCAGCAGAACGAGAAAGTCTGCGGACTTCTCCCGCCGGACGAACTTGACGACTGCTTCACGCTTGAGTATTACTTCAAAAATGTCGACTATATCTTCGATAGAGTCGGTATCTGACCAAGATTAGTTGGTTTTATTAGTCACAGATTTCTGTCCTTGCCGCACTTGCCCTTTTGGTCGTTATGTGCAGTAAGGACAGTTTTTTGTGACTGACAGCACCTACAGAGCCCTGCAGGCAAAGAACAACCTTCCTAGCGGTGCGTGCACCTACCGGATGACGATTTCGCTGCGGTCTGGTCCCACGGAGATAATCCTTACAGGGCACTTGGTCTCCGTCTCGATGAAAGAGACGTAGTCCTTGAGTTCCTTAGGGAAGTCCTTGTATTCACGGACGGCGCAGATGTCGCTGTTCCATCCCTTGAACTCGCGGTACACAGGGGTGACCTCCTCACCGCTCTCAAACGGGAAGTAGTCGAGTTTCTTGCCGCCGATTTCGTATGCGGTGGCGACCTTGATGGTATCGAAACTGTTGAGCACGTCCGCCTTCATCATGATCAGCTCTGTGACACCGTTCATCATCACGGCATATTTGAGTGCCACGAGGTCGAGCCATCCGCAGCGGCGTGGCCTTCCGGTGGTCGCTCCGAACTCATGCCCGATGCTGCGGAGCTTCTCTCCTGTCTCGTCAAAGAGTTCGGTTGGGAATGGGCCGCTTCCGACTCTGGTGCAGTAGGCCTTGAAGATGCCGATAACTTTGCCAACCCTGCCCGGCGCAACTCCGAGCCCGGTGCAGACACCCGCGGTCATGGTGTTGGAGGACGTTACGAACGGATATGTGCCGAAGTCGATGTCGAGCATCGAGCCCTGCGCGCCCTCCGCGAGAATCGGAGTGCCCTCGTCGAGATATCTGTTGACGACAAGCTCGCTCTCGATGAACTCGAAGCGCGTCATTTTCTCCACTGCCTCGAGCCACTTGGCCTCATATTCGCGGATATCGTACTGGAAGTCATATTGGGCGAGAAGACCCTCGTGCTTGTCCTTGAGAGCCTCGTAGAGGGCCTTGAACTCCGGCGAGAGGATGTCTCCGACGCGAAGTCCGTTGCGTCCTGTTTTGTCCATATACGCTGGTCCTATGCCCTTTAGGGTCGACCCTATCTTGGACTTGCCCTTCGCAGCCTCGCTGGCTGCATCGAGCATCCTGTGGGTAGGGAGGATGAGATGCGCTCTCTTGGAGATGACGAGCTTCGTGCTGATGTCGCCACCCTTGCTCTCGATGGATTCAATCTCGTCCATCAAGATGACAGGGTCGATGACGACTCCGTTGCCGATGATGTTGACCGAGTCTTTTCTGAAGATTCCGGACGGGACCGTGTGGAGCACGAAGCCTTCGCCGTCGAACTTCAGGGAGTGACCGGCGTTGGGGCCTCCCTGGAAACGGGCTATCACTTTGTAATCAGGAGTAAGGACGTCGACGACCTTACCTTTACCCTCGTCGCCCCACTGGAGCCCGAGTACAACGTCAAGTTTGTTCATCTCTTGTGTTTGTGTTGTTGTTACCAGACGAATTCGAATTTCACGTCGACAGGGATTCCCTCGAGCATCATGTTGAAGATGTCGGCGTCGAGGTCCTTGTCCAACTTTGTGTACTTGTCGGTGAACGCCTTGGCTGCCGCGGCATCCCCGGCTGCCTGTATCTCAAGAATACCCGAAACGAGCGCTGAAAGTCCCTTGTGGAAAGCTTCGTAGTCGATGTAGTAGCATCCGTCCTGATGGCGTTCGTATGCTCCGGCGGCCTTGAGGTAGCTGTAGCAGATGATGTTGGCCTTTCCGACCACTTCCTTGGTGCCGAATCTTGAGGAGCGCAGTAGGGCGGTGAGGAAGGTCGCGTAGGCGTCTTCCTTGCTGACTATGTCTCCGGTCTCGAAGTTGCCTATGACGAGGTGCGAGAGGTATGCTCCGAGTGCGAGGGCCTTCACTTCCTCCACGACTGCCGCCTCGCTGTCGAGCGCTTCGTCGAGGTTGCGTCCGTCAAGAGTGCTCTTGACTCCGAGCGCGTGCGCTACTTCGCGGAACGCAACGTCCCAAAAGAACGCCTTGTCGTTGACGTGCTCGCGGTCGCGGCTGCTGATGATGAGGTCAGCCGTCGGCAGGAGGATGCTATTGAACTTCTCGGATATGATGTTCTGCATCAGGATGGTTCGCGTGCCTTTCTCGGCCTGCACCTTGGCATCGAACGGAAGGTTGAGAGCTATGTCCTTGATGCCGCAGTTTGCCGCGCCGGCATAGTAGAGGGCGTCGCCTACGTAGATGGTGGAAGCGTTGCCCGGCATGAACGTCTTAAGCTCCTCTCGGCATGGAAGCGCTTTCTGGAACTCTCCGAGCTGCGTGTTGAACTTGGCAAGCTGGGCTGTGCGGCTGAGGTTCTTGAGCACCACGAAGGCGCTGTATGAACTCTTGAGCCCGTGGAGTTCGTCGTCCTTGCTTTCGTTCGGACCGATGATGAGGTCCATCTTGCTGTCATCGGTGTCGAGCCATTTGAGGGAGCTGGCGGTGTAGGAGTCGGCCTTGAGGTCGGCTGCCTTGGCGAGGAGATAATCTCTCACGCTCGGGACGGTGGTGAGATCTGCCGCAGCGGTGAGGTAGTTGCATATCTTGTCCACGTTGTCCTTGTATGCCTCGTGGTACCATACCGTGGTGAGCTTGCCGTCTTCTCCTCGGCGGATGAGAGTGTACGGGCTGTATTTGTCAGGGGCGTCAAATTCCTCCCACTCCTTCTCTGTCATGTCGGCAGGGTAGAAGAGCTTGCCTGCCGGGATAATCTCAGAGTAGCCCTCGATGAATGACTTGCCGGAAATCCTGTCCCATGGGCCGTAGTTAATCTCGGCATATCCCTTGAGTTTAGGGTCGCTTATGTTGTCGAGAGCAGTCTTGTCTCCGAACACTTGCCTCCAATAGATATTGTCGGCTTCCATAGCCGCGAAGCGGTAGAGGTTTAGTACCTCCTTACCATAGATCGAAATAGCATTGATGTATGCCGTGTTCTCGGTACCGATCTTGACGGTCTCGTACTTGGCGAATTTCACATCGTTTTGACTGTTCTCGCTGCACGCGACGAGCAGAGCAGCTGAAAGGGCTGCAGCCACGAATGTTTTTTTCATAAAAGAAGTGTGTCTACTAATATCTTGCAAAATTAATGCGTTTGTCTCTTATTCCCAAGCTTGGCTGCGGATTTTTGCCACCTCCGGAGCCGGCTTTCTCCCGCTCTGCTGTTAGCTTCCGGCAGAGGCTCCCGAGGAAGTCAGGCGGGTGTTCATCCACTTGTCGCCCCGGATTCTGACGAGGAAAATCAATCCCTTGACAATCAGCTCAGTGGCCATCGCGTACCAGTATCCCTGAAGACCGAGTCTCGGGATTAGTACCATCGCCAGTCCGAGGCGTATCACCCACATGCTCAACAGGTTTATGGCGGATGGGGTCAGGGTGTCGCCGGCACCGACGCAGCAGCCGTAGGCTACAAGCCCGACACCGAACATTACCTCAGCCCATGCCTCTATCCTCAGGCATGATGCGCCGAGCGTGATAACTTCCGCATCCTGACTCATCAGCGACATGATCTGAGGCGCGAATATCCACATGAATATGGCGAGAACTCCCATCATCGAAGAGCCTGTGGCTATGGTCACTTTGGCGAAGCTTTTTGCCGACGAGCGCCTTCCGGCGCCGAGGCTCTGCCCGACGAGGGTGGTCGCCGCGTCCTGCATCCCGTATCCCGGTAGGTAGCAGAAACCTTCGGCTATGATGGCGAAGGAGTTGGCCGCTATGGCTATGGTCCCGAGTGGCGCCACTATCACGGTTGCCGCCACGTAAGCTCCTCGCGTAACCACGTTCTGGAGCCAGAGAGGCCAGCTTATGTCAAAGGCGCGTTTCGCGAGAGTCCGGTTCTCTCCGTCTGGGGAGACGAGGCTCTCCTTGTCCTGCCGGAGTTCCGTCGAATATTTCACTATGTAGATGAGGGCGAATACCGCGATGCTCAGCTGAGCGAGTCCTGTGCCTATCGCAGCACCCATCACTCCGAGGTCGAGGCAGAAGATGAAGATGTAGTTGAACACCACGTCCAGCAGACACATCGCCATGCTCGCGATGCTGGGTATCTTCATGTTTCCGCTTGCGATGAGCGACGACTCGCAGAAGATGGCTATCTGGAAGACTGGGAGGAAGAGCGAATAGACGCGGAAGTACTTGCCGGCATCGGCGGCTATCTCGTCCGTTCCTCCGAGCCAAAGCGGCAGACGGCTGCTTATCGCAACTCCGAGCAGGGCCAGCGCCACGCTGAACACGGTGACGCAGAGAAGCCCCTTGCGGAAGATGCGTTTCGCGCCGGCGAAGTCCCTCGCTCCGCAGCGGTGAGCTATCTGGACGCTGAATCCGGAATTGTTGGCATAGCAGAATCCTCCGAGTATCCATGTGGAGGTGCTCACCAGTCCCACGGCAGCAGCCTGGGCGGAGCCGAGCCTGCCGACCATCGCGGCATCGATGTAGCTCATCAGGCACATCGAGAGCTGTGCGAGGATAGCAGGCAGCGCGAGCAGCAAGGTCAGTTTGAACTGATCTTTCCCGCTCATCGCCTCGCCGCCTCGCAGGCGGCCTAGCAGAATGTCCTTTTTTCCGCTCATTGTTGAGTTTGCGAAAATGCCGCCCAAGATAGGAATTTTGGAGGAATTTACGTAACTTTTCCCGAATGTGCCGCAGAATGCTGTGGGATGCGTTTGTTGAAAACCTGTTGAAAACTTCGACGGTTTTTTTATCTTCAACTATTCGGATATGCCTAAATTTGCCTTTGTTCCGAAAGGCGGTCAATTTAGAATGATTTTGAATTAAAATATTACCTAATGGACGTACGTAAAACCAACGGCTCGATAGAAGAGTTTGACAAGGCGAAGCTTGCCCGCGGAATTCATCAGGCTTACAAGAGCGCGAAAGAGTACTGTGACGACGCAATCGTGGTTTCCATCATAAATAACCTCTATGTCTATGAAGGCATCACGAGCGCAGAGATCCGCCGTCAGGTGGAGGAGTCGCTGATGAGCATCAACAAGCGCGTGGCGCATGCCTACATAGACAAGTTTGACGCCGACATAGACCTTCGCAAGAAAAGAGACTTCATCAAGGACTACATCGCGGCATCCAACGCTGCGACCGGCTCCAAGTACGACGCCAACGCCAACGTCACACGCAAGAACATCGTGACTCTCGGCAACGAACTCTACAAGGAGAACAACATCAAGCAGAACCGCTATATCATGTGCGACAAGATCAAGACCCTCTACGGGCGTGCTCTTGCCGACCAGTATCTCAAAGACCTTAACTCCCACGTGCTCTACAAGCACGACGAGAGCGGCACCCCGGGCTTCCCTTACTGCGTGGCCATCTCCATGTATCCTTTCCTGGTCAGCGGTCTCAAGCAGCTCGGCGGCGTGTCCATCGCCCCGACCGACCTCAAGTCCTTCTGCGGTGAGTTCATCAACCTCGTGTATTCCGTCTCCTCCCAGTTCATGGGTGCGGTGGCGACTCCGGAGTTCCTGATGTATCTCGATTACTTCATCCGCAAGGACTACGGCGACGACTATCTTTCCAAACTTGACGATGTCGTGGAAATCAACGCCAAGAAGCGCACTCTCGTCAAGGTCATTGACAACTATTTCCAGCAGGTGGTCCACTCCATGAACATGCCTGCCGGCAACAGGGGCTACCAGACCGTCTTCTGGAACATCAGCTATTTTGACCGCAACTATTTCAAGGGGGTCTTCGGGGATTTCCGCTTCCCTGACGGTTCAGCCCCTAAGTGGGAGACCCTCGACTGGCTCCAGAGGCATTTCATGAACTGGTTCAACGAGGAGCGTAACCACTACATCCTCACGTTCCCTGTCGAGACCATGGCCCTTCTGACCGACGGTAAGGACGATTACAGCGACAAGGACTACGCCGACTTCACTGCCGAGATGTGGTCCAAGGGGCACAGCTTCTTCTGCTACATCTCCAACAGCCCGGACTCCCTGTCGAGCTGCTGCCGCCTGCGCAACTCGCTCGTGGACCTCGAGGACAAGCAGGATTCGACGCACAATCATACTACCCACCAGTATTCGATGGGCACTGCGTCTGTGGCCACCGGCTCCAAGTCAGTGATGACAATCAACCTCAACAGGGTTATCCAGGATGCTGTCCGCCGCTATTTCATTGAGCGTCGCGGTGTCACCCTCCCTGAAGGCAAGCCGCTCGATCTTTCGACCAGTTTCTATGACAAGAAGGACCTGTATACCAACTATATAGATCATGACCTCACGGAGATTACGGAGCGAGTGCACAAGTACCAGATAGCCTTCAACGAGATTATCAAAGACTTCTACAAGTCCGATATGCTCGACGTCTACACGGCAGGCTTCATCGACATGAAGAAGCAGTATCTCACCATCGGAGTGAATGGACTGACGGAGGCTGCGGAGTTCCTCGGGCTTAAGATTTCCCCCAACGCGGAGTATGGCGATTTTGTCAACACGGTGCTTGAGACCATCAACATCTCCAACCGCAAGGACCGCACTCCGGAGGCGATGTTCAACACCGAGTTCGTGCCTGCGGAGAACCTCGCGGCAAAGAACTACAAGTGGGACAAGAAGGACGGCTACTTCGTCTCTTCGAAGCACAATCTCTACAGCTCCTACTTCTACAATCCTGAAGATACGGAGGTCAGCATCATCGACAAGTTCAAGCTTCACGGTGAGGACTTCGTCAAGTACCTTGACGGCGGTTCGGCTCTGCACATGAACCTCGCGGAGCACCTCAGCAAGGAGCAGTACCGCAAACTCCTCAACACGGCGGCGCACTACGGCACCAACTACTTCACCTTCAATGTCCGCAACACTGTCTGCAACGACTGTGGCTACATCAGCAAGGACACTCTTGAGAAGTGCCCGAAGTGCGGCAGCACCAGCCTCGACTACCTGACGAGGGTGATCGGCTATCTCAAGAGGGTATCTTCCTTTGCCGAGCCGAGGCAGATTGAGGCGGAGCACAGATTCTACAATCCTGGGGCGGAGAAATGATCAAATACGTTCCAGACCTCACCGACATAGTCCTTGAGGAGATTCCGGACAGAGTGACCCTGGCAGTCGAGATAAGTGGCTGCCGGGGTCTCTGCGCAGGATGTCACTCTCCTTTTCTGAGGAAGGACATCGGCGAGCCGCTCACTCCGGAGGTGATAGATTTCCTGATTGCGGAGAATTTCGGCGCTGACTGCTTTCTCTTTTTGGGAGAGGGGAGCGACCACGGGACGCTTCTCTCTCTTGCGCGGCACATTCGGGAGGCGCATCACGGGATGTGTACGGCCCTCTATTCCGGCCGCGAGGAGGTTGAGCCGGAGATATTTGAACTCTTCGACTACGTGAAGGTCGGCCCTTTCATTCCGGAGCGCGGACCTCTCAACGACAGGAGAACCAATCAGCGGCTCTACCACAGGGGGGAGGACATCACTTCGCGTTTTTGGAGATAGGAAATCACATGACCAAATATTTATGAAAACACCACTTTACCTGCCGTTCTGCCTGCTGCTTCTTGCTTCGTGCAGCGGCGGCCGCATAGACAGGCACGCGCTTGTCGACCGCAACAATCCACACCTCACCGAGGTGGACACCCTCGCGTCGCTGACAGTCGGCAACGGACGTTTCGCATTCACGGCGGACGTGACGGGGCTTCAGACTTTTCAGAAGGAGTACTCCAGGGGAGTTCCGCTCGGAACCCTGTCCCAGTGGGGCTGGCATTCCTTCGACAATCCGGACAGCCTTCGCTTCGAGGAGACGCTGAAGGCCCATGACTTCGGCAGAGGCGAAGGACTCTATGCCTGTCAACTCAAGGAGGGGCGTGGAAAGGCCGCATCCGACTGGTACAGGGTCAATCCGCATCGGCTTCACCTTGGGGTGATAGGCTTCGAGGGGGTCTCTCTTGAAGATGTGACGGACATCGACCAGACGCTTGACATGTGGAATGGGGTGCTGAACTCCACTTTCAGCCATGCCGGTTCCACGGTCAAAGTCCTCACTTCTTGCGACCCGGATGCCGACGAGGTGGCCGTGAGCATAGAGGATCCATCCCGGCATGCCGTCCTCTTCCGTTTCCCTTATCCTACCGGGGCGCACAGCGATGATGCCTGCGACTGGACAAAGGATGACCTTCACGAACTCAAACTCCTCTCTTCCGGCGAGGGAAGAGTGGTGCTTAGCCACACACTCGGGCAGACGGTCTACCATATCGGTGTTGCTTTCTCCGGCGCTGTGCCTGATATGGCGGGGCGCAATTCCTTCCGGCTCGTGCCTGAGGGGGATTTGTGGAGTTTCACGGTGGAGTTCTCGGAAGGGGAGCCTTTGTTTGGACGCCCCGGAGCCGACGAGTCGAGGCAGGCTTCCGTCCGTTATTGGAACGACTTCTGGAAAACTGGTGGCGTTGTTGACTTCAGCAGATGCACCGATCCGAGAGCGCCTGAACTTGAGCGCCGGGTGGTGCTGAGCCAGTACTTGCTTGCCGTGCAGTGTGCCGGCGACGTGCCTCCGCAGGAGACTGGACTTACCTACAACTCCTGGTTCGGAAAGTTCCACCTGGAGATGATATGGTGGCATCAGGCGCATTTCCCGCTCTGGGGCCATGAGGACCTTCTCGCGAGAAGCCTGCCGTGGTATCGCGAGGTTGAACCGGTGGCCACCGAGATCGCAGCCCGTCAGCGTTTCAAGGGCTTGAGGTGGATGAAAATGACCGATCCTTCCGGGGTCGAGGCTCCTTCTAACGTGGGGTCATTCCTTATATGGCAGCAGCCGCATCTTATCTATTTGGCGGAACTTCTCTACCGTGCAGACCCTTCGGAGGCTGTCCTGGACGATTATTTCGACCTCGTTCAAGAGACTGCGGAGTTCATGGCGGACTTTGCGACCTACGATGCGGACGGAGACCGCTATGTGCTCAAGGGTTGCATCGCCGCGCAGGAGACATTGAAGGCGAACAAGACCGTCAATCCTCCTTTTGAGCTTTCTTACTGGCATTTTGGACTCGGAGTGGCGCAGCTTTGGCGGGAGCGCAAGGGTCTTGAGCGCAATCCGGACTGGGATGTTATCATCGAAAAGCTCTCGCCTCTCGCTTCCCGTGACGGACTTTACCTTGCCGCTGAGAGCGAGCCGGACACCTATTCTGACATAAGGATGTATTCTGACCACATGGCGGTGCTCGCTGCTCTCGGAGTACTGCCTCAGACTCCGCAGATTGATCAGAGGCTCATGAAAAACACTTTAGACTGGGTCTATGACAACTGGAACTGGGACAAGACCTGGGGCTGGGACTATCCTACCACCTGCATGGATGCCGTAAGGTTGGGAGAGCCGGAGAAGGCCCTGAACGCCCTGCTGATGGACAAGAGGACCAATACCTATCTGCCGAACGGGCATAACTATCAGGATTCACGGCTGCGTTGCTATCTTCCTGGAAATGGTGGACTTCTGACTTCCGTAGCGCTGATGTGCGCTGGCTGGGACGGCTGCACGGAGAAGAATCCTGGATTCCCTAAGGATGGTAGTTGGGATGTGTGCTGGGAGGGACTGAAGCCTCTGCCTTAATGGGCGCTTAAAAAACTTCAAAATATTTTTGCCGGGAAAGAATGGTTTAAATCTGTTCTTTTTCGGCATCTTTTTCTTTTGATTTGAAAGCGAAATTTAAATAATTTTACTAATGTCCTGAAGAAAACCCGTGTATAACTTTGTGGATTTGCGTTTTGTGACACTTGCAATTTCGAATATCTTTTTCTAAGTTTGTAACTGATGATATGAAATGTTATTCTTTATAGCAGTGTATAATATGAGAAGGACAAATCTTTTCAGGCAGGGAGCGGTCGTGCTCTCTTGTCTTGCGGCCCTCGGGCTCGCGGCATCTTGCGAGAAACCTCTCAAGGACCTCGCTTTCGATTTCAATGGTTCAGCCGAAGTTTCATCCGCTGAGATTCGTCAGGGGGAGACTCTTGAAATACCGTTCACGGTTGCAGAATCAGCCGGTGCGGCTCTCGTGGTTAGCGCCACTACGGACAATGCAGGCTATACAGCTTCTGTTAAGATGTCCGTGGAGCAACCGTCAGAGGGTGTGCTTACGATTGTAGCTCCTACATATGTTCTCGAACCTGCTACCATCGGCGTGGAAATCACGGCAGTGGACGATGCCAACGCTCGTACGGTCAAGAAGTCATTCTCCGTGGAGGCAAAGATGGCCGAAACATTCGTCGAGCTGACTGAACCTTCCAACTCGTATATCGTTGCTCCCGGCTCATTCGTCAAGTTTCCTGCCAATGTCGGCAATACTTCCGAGACTGTTAACTATGCTTCTGTGAAGCTCGTATGGCAGGATGTCAAGGGACTTGTGAATGCGGTCGTTCCGGCTTCTGACAAGGGGGCCGTATATGCTGACCTCTCCGAAGGCATCAGTGGCAACGCAGTGGTCGCGGCCTGCGACGATTCCGGCAAGGTGCTCTGGAGCTGGCATCTATGGGTATGCAGCTATGACCCTGCAGCTAAGCCTATGGTATGGAGCGGTGCCGCGAACAACCTTGCGGGCGAGAGTGTGAACGTAAGCTATACAATCATGGACCGCAACCTCGGTGCGACTTCTTCCGAGAGCGGAACCGACGCCGCGAACGGCAACTTCTACCAGTGGGGCCGCAAGGATCCGTTCCCTGGCTCTGCCCTCGACAACAAACTCAAGGTAGCCTACGACATCGAAGGCAATAAGGTTGAGAAGACTGTGGTGCCTGTGGCTGCCGAGAACAATATCCAGAACGCGATAGAAAATCCGTATACTCACTATTCGGGAGTTAATTCAGGCAACTGGGGCTGGATTTCCACAACTAAATCTTTCCTCCAGAGCGACGAGGTCCAAAACCTCTGGGGCTATGTCTCTGGAACGAAGAGCAAGTACGATCCGTGCCCTGCAGGCTGGGAGGTTGGACCTATCGAGGCGTGGTATTTCTATTCTGACGCATCTGTAGTGAAAGAGAAGGTATACGACTCCACCGGTGAAACCGCTAACAAGAATCTGCTCGGAAGGAACGTCACCGTTGGTGCCGATAAGTTCTTCTTCCCTTCACAGGGTGAGATTCCTCACGGGGGCAGCTATTCCTACGGACCTGGCAGTACCTACCCTTGCGGCAAGAGCTGGTCTTCAAGTCCAGACAAGGCCAACAACCGTGCATGGGGAACATCAGTTTCGCCTCCTTCCGCTTCACCTAAGACCGGTTATAGCTTCGGCTACGCTCTTCCGGTACGTTGCGTCAAATCAAAGTAATTGAATACTCGAATACAAACTAATATGAAATTGACTGCTATCATTTCTAAGATTACAGCTGCAGCGCTCCTTGCTGCTGCAGCTTTGTCTTTCACCTCGTGTGACAAGACTTCCCAGGTCGATCTCCCTTCTCTCAAGGCGGCTTTCGGATCTGACAGCTACACCGTCGAACCCGGCGGTACCATCTCTCTCGCTTTCGTTGTTAACGGTCACGAAAACGTGGATGTCGACGTGACGGCGACTGCTTCCAACCCAAGAGCGACCGTGACGGTCAAGAATCCTCTCATGTATCAGGGAGAAGTGGCTTTCAAAGCCCCTGCAGTGTCTTCCGGCGAGGTTATAGTCGTCACCCTCAGAGCTTCCGACAACAACGGTCGCAGCATCGAGGCCACGACTAATGTCGAGGTCAGCTCTTCCTCGGAACTTGCCATAGGCTACGACATTGATGTGCGCTCCTTCGCAGCCAAGCCAGGCGACAACTTTGTGATTCCGTTCACCTTGAGCGGCATCGGCGCAGCGGTTCTTTCTGAGCCTGAGGTCTCTGTGAGCCCGTCTTCATGGACAGTGAAGTGCAGCTCCATCGCGGATGGAAAGGGTACGCTGACTCTCACGGCTCCTGCAACGCTCACGGAGAGCGTCACGCTCAATTTCAGCATCAAGGATGACTACGACCGTGAGGCGACTTCGAATCTCACTATTGGCGTCGTGCCTGTCACCGAGACTGAAGGCGCGGCCAACAGCTACATCGTAAAGCCTGGCAGCACTATCGGCATCAAGGCAGTGGAGGGTAATAGCACCACCGCTCTCACTTTCAACAACGCCTCTCTCCTCTGGCAGGACAAGTCTGGACTTGTCAAGAGCGTGTCTGCAAGTCCGTCCGCGGGAGTTATCGTGGTTGTGCTCAATCCTTCAGTGAGCGGCAACGCCGTGGTAACTGCCAAGAACAACGACGAGGTCGTGTGGAGCTGGCATCTCTGGGTGACTGACTACGATCCGGGTGAGGATCCGTTCAGCTATACCGCGGCGAGCGGCAATACCTATGTCTTCATGGACCGCAACCTCGGCGCGATGAACAATACCAAGTATTCCGCTGGTGCGCTTGGACTTATCTATCAGTGGGGCCGTAAGGATCCGTTCGTGGGCTCGAGCGACGTTCAGTCCGCAATCCCTGTCGTCAAGTATGACATCGACGGCAACGTGGTTCCGGATGTTGCAGAGGAGCGTCCTGTCTACAATGACAACACCAGTACCAACCTCCGGCTTGCGATAAAGAACCCTAATACCTTCTATCACGCTCCGAGCAGCGCATGGCCTGTCGTTGACTGGCTCACCGACAAAGCTGCCCTTCAGGATAATGACTTATGGGGCGGTGTCTCAAGCTACAAGACCAAGTATGACCCGTGCCCTGAGGGCTGGATGGTTCCCCCTTCCGGAGAACTTTGGAACTTCATGAAGGAGTACAAGAAGGAGGGCGCTCTCACCTCCGACGGCAAGTATGACCCGACATATCCTTGGTACATAGAGTATGACGACGATTATTGCATCGGTTTCCGCTACAAGGACAAGACTACCGGCAAGGAGTACTGGTGGCCATTCTGCGGCGACAAGCATCCAAACAAGGGAGATCTCGAAAGGGTGAACAGCGGTGCACAGTACAACACTTCGACCAACAGTGGCAGCACTGTCTATCTTGTCAGTCTCGCATGGGGCAACCCTTCTACCATCTCACAGCTTAACAGATCATACGGTTCATCTGTACGTTGCATAAAAGTCAAGTGATGAAATCGGGAAGATTTATTCTCTCCCTCTTGTTTATGACAGCCACGACCTTTACCCTTCGCGCCCAAGTGCGCGAGGTGTCAGGGGTCGTGACTGACGCATCTAATGCCGAGACGCTGATCGGGGCTACGGTTGTGGTCGAGGGAGGTGGCGCGACTGCCATCACCGATCTGGACGGGCATTATCTGATAAAGGCCTCGAAGGGCGACAGGCTGGAGTTCTCCTGCCTCGGCATGGAGCCGAAGACGGTTGTCCTCGGAGATGAGACGCTGCTCAACGTGGCGCTCAATCCGGAAAACAGGCTGCTGGACGAGGGGATTGTAGTGGCATACGGTACCGTGAAGAAGGAGTCGTTCACCGGCTCTGCGGAGGTGGTGAAGTCCGACAAGATAAAGGACCGTGCCGTGAGTGACGTGACCAAGGCTCTCGACGGTCAGCTTCCTGGCGTGATGGTCACTTCCGGAAGCGGACAGCCTGGCAGCGGGGCAGAACTACGCGTGAGAGGCTTTGGCTCCATCAATGCTTCAAGCGCACCTCTCCTTGTTGTGAACGGAGTGCCTTACGACGGAGATCTCAACTCCATCAACAGTAGCGACATCGAGTCGCTCTCCGTGCTCAAGGACGCTTCCGCAGGCGCTCTCTACGGAGCTCGTGGTGCCAACGGGGTGGTGATAATCACCACCAAGTCCAAGCCGGACAACGAGGACAAAGTGAGCGTCGGTCTCTCGGTTAAGGCTGGACTCAGTTCAAGGGCGATTCCGCCTTACGAGACTCTCTCCGCCAAGGAATACATGGAACACATCTACTCCGCCACCTACAATGACCTCGTGAGCACGGAAGGCTATCTTCCGGCGACTGCAAAGTCCATGACGGCTTCCCGTCTTGCTTCGCGCTTCCTCGGAACGGACAATGTCTACAACATATACGATGTTCCGGTAGAGAGGCTTTTCGATGCAGACGGCAGGATAGTTTCGGAGGCTAAGCAGAAGTACTTCGAGAACTGGCTCGACGAGGCGCAGCGCAAGGCTGCTTTCCGCCAGGAGTATCAGTTCTCCGTGAACGGAGGCAACAGCCGGAACCGCTATTCTGCATCGCTGGGCTATCTTGACGAGAATGGAACTCTGAAGACGACAGGCTTCAAGCGCTACAGTGCCAGGGTAGGTATGCAGGCTTCTCCGAAGGAGTGGTTCGACTTTGGCAGCGACATCAGCTATTCCTATACTGACAGCCGTTTCCTCGGCTCGGATGGCAGTTCGAACAATACCAATGTGTGGTATTCCGCGATGATGATGGCGCCTATCTATCCTGTCTACGAGAAGAACATAGAGGGGGAGGACGTCCTCGACGCGAACGGCTCCAGAATCTTCGATTACGGAGCTTCCCGTCCTGCGGGGGCGCAGAACAACCGCAACTCTGTGGCGACTCTGTTTGATGATGAATACTATAGTCAGACGGGGATGCTCAGCGCACGTGCCAACGCCGCGCTGAAGTTCGGAGGGTTCAAACTCTCCGCCAATCTCGGCGTGGACAACTCCAATACCTACGAGAGCACCAACTTCAACCGTCACTCCGGCAATGCAGCCGGCACTGGGCGTCTCTCCAAGGAGACGGGAAGGATGTTGAGCTATACCTTCAACCAGCTTCTCTCCTACAACGGCTCCTTCGGCGATCACACCGTCGATGCTCTCGCAGGACATGAGTTCTACCAGTACCAGTTCCGCTATGTCATCGCCGAGAGGACCGATTTTCCTTTCGATGGATACGACGATCTAGGGATGGGCTCGACGATTGCCGCCGCTAATTCTCAGACCGACACCTATGCCATCGATTCATGGCTGTCGAGACTCAACTACAACTACGCGGACAAGTACTATCTCTCCGCGAGCTTCCGTATGGACGCATCCTCGCGTTTCGCGAAAGAGAATCGCTGGGGGGCTTTCTGGTCCGTTGGCGGCTCGTGGCGAATCTCGCAGGAGGAGTTCATGAAGAACCTTTCATGGGTGAACAACATCACCCTCAAGGCGAGTTATGGAGTGCAGGGCAACGACAACCTCGGCTCGTTCTATGCGTGGCAGTCGCTCTATTCGATGAACTATCCCAACGGTAACCATTCCGGCGCCGTAATCGGCTCTGTTGAGAGTCAGGACATAACCTGGGAAAAGAACGGCAACTTCAATACCGGGGTCGAGTTCCGTCTGTTCAGCAGGCTTTCCGGCAGTGTGGAGTGGTATTTCCGCAAGACTTCCGACCTGCTGCTTGAGAATCCGATGGCAATTTCTCTCGGCTTCCCGGGCTACTACGACAATGTCGGAAGCATCCTCAACAACGGTTTCGACATCAGCCTCTCTGGGGACGTGATTTCCACTAGAGACCTGCGCTGGAACATCGGCTGGATGGGCTCGACCTTGCACAACAAGGTGCTCAAGCTTTCCGACGGCGGCGAAGACATCGTCACCGGTGTCTTCCTCATTCGCGAGGGGCTGCCGATTAATTCCTTCTACCTTTCGAAGAGCGCAGGTATCGACCCTGCGACAGGAGAGCAGCTCTACTGGGCATACAGGAAGGATGCCGCCGGCAATATGATTGAGGGTAGCGAGTATGTCACCAACAACTCCACTGCGGCTGCGGGCAGCAAATATGTCTTCGGAAGCAGAATTCCTGCTATCTACGGCTCTCTCTCGTCCACTCTCAGCTGGAAGGGGCTTGACCTTTCGCTGCTTTTCACTTATTCTGTCGGGGGCAAGGTCTACGACAGCATCTACCAGTCCCTCATGGAGCCTTCCTTCATCGGACAGACCTACCACAAGAACGTCCTGCGCAGCTGGACAGCTGCCGGACAGGTCACGGATGTGCCTAAGGCTCTCACGACGTTGAGTTCGCTGTCCAGCGACCGTTTCCTCGTGGACGCTTCATACTTTGCGGTGAAGAACATCGCTGTAGGATACACTCTTCCTTCGAAGTCGGTGAAAAATGCCGGGATAGAGTCACTGAGAATCTATCTTTCCTGCGACAGCCCGTGGATTTTTACGAGTCTCAAGGGCATGAACCCGCAGGCTAACTTCTCCGGTTCAACTTCTTATTCCTATACTCCGAACAGGAGCGTGAACCTTGGTGTTGACATCAAATTCTAATGAAATGAAGAATCATATCAATATATTCGTCGCTGTCTTGCTCTGTGCGGTGGCTCTCGTCTCCTGCTCGAAGGCTCTGGACACCTCTCCGTCGACCGATGTGGACAAGGGCAAGATTCTCGCTGACGCGGATGCGATAGAGGTCGCGATGAACGGCGTGTATTCTACCATGTACAACAGGATTGACTTCGTGACTGCCAATGCCCACCAATGTTTCGGAAATCTTGCCGTCACGTTGGCGGCCGACCTCATGGGTGAGGACATGGTGCAGACGGCCGAGGGGGCTGGTTGGTTCTGGCGCGACTACAACTACGAGACCCGCCAGCGCTACACGAGCAAGATTCAGCGCTGCTACTTCACCTGGACGTATTTCTATCAGATAATCAGCAATGTCAACTACATCCTCTCCGCAGAGAAGACCGCTACGGGTGACAGAAAGCAGCTGGCTTACCTGATGGCACAGGCCTACTCGGTACGAGCTTTCGCTTATTTCATGCTGATACAGTCTTATCAACAGACCTATAAGGGGCACGAGACCCTTCCAGGAGTGCCTATATACACCGAGCCTACACAGAGTGCTTCGCAGGGGAGGGGGAGAGGTACCGTGGTGGATGTTTACATGCAGATTATGGATGACCTCGCGGCAGCGATGGAGCGGTATGAGTCCAGCGGAAAGACCCAACAGGACATCAGCGAGATGGACTACTATGCTGCCAATATGCTCAAGGCTAGGGTTGCGCTGGTGATGAACGACTGGCAGACGGCAGCGGATGCGGCTGCTATCGTGCTGGAGAAGCCAGGCAAGTCGCTCTTGAGCATGGCTGATGCCACTGTCGTGAAGGGCACTTTCAACGATTCAGACCGTTCGTGGACGACCGGCACCACTCCGTTCAATTCGGTGTCGTCCTCCTCCGTCATCTGGGGGGCGAACGTGCTGAGCGAGCAGTCGCAGGTCTATGCGTCGTTCTACTCCAACATGGATGCATGCACAGACATCTACTACGCCGCCGAGGCTCCGAAGTGCATCAGCAACTGGCTGTATGCGCAGATTCCTGACACAGATGTGCGCAAGGGCTGGTGGAACGGCAACATCGGAGTGGATGCCACCATGTGGAAGTACGGTGCCAACATCAACTACAATCAGCACAAGTTCCAGTGGAAGAACCAGAAGAGCCATCTCGGGGACTGCATCTTCATGAGGCTCGAGGAGGCTCTCCTTATCGAGGCTGAGGCTTTGTGCCGCCTCGGGGACGATGCAGGAGCGAAGAGGCTGCTTCTTGAGCTCGGCAGCCGCCGCGATCCTCAGTATGCCAATAGGATAGCATCTCTCTCTGGTTCGGAGCAGACTTTCTCCAGCGTCGGGACCGTGACTACTCTGTTGGACGAGATTCTGCTTCAGCGCCGCATCGAGCTTTGGGGAGAGACGGGAAGAATCTTCGACATCCTCAGGCTTGCCAAGGGGTGGACTCGCGACTGGACTGTCGGAAGCGAGAAGAGCAACCATACCAACATCCTCAGCAAGTACTCCGAGTATACGGCTTTCCCTGCCGATTTCATGGAGTGCATCCTGATGTTACCTCAGACGGAAATTGACAATAACCCGAATATTTCAGACAATGACCAGAACCCATATAGCCAGCGTTAGCGCTTCGCTGCTGCTCGCGCTCTTGTCCCTTTCCTGCTCCAAAGAGCAGAAGGGGGAATACTATCAGGGGGAGTCGGGGCTTGCCTTTGGCTCTTCCGTGCTCAACGTGGAGCTTTCCGCAGCAGATGAGAACCAGATTTTGGTGCCTGTCTACCGCGGGAGCGAATCTGTGGATATCGCGGAACTTACTCTCCAGTTCGATGTGTCGGAGAAGGGTGGTGCGTCCGCCGAGTGGGTGGACAGTGACCCCGCCGGGATTTTCTCGCTCATCGCCAGGAGGCTCATCTTCCCCGACGGGACCTATACGGCCTATGCGCAGATCCGTTTCAACAGTCTCGACAATATGGGCATCGGCAAGAAGTACCGTATGCGTCTCTCGCTTGGGAACGGGACTCTGAGTCCTTCGGAGAAGGGCGAGGTGGTCATCACAGCGAGCCGCAAACTTACCTTTAGAAGCATAGGGACCTGCCTGTGGACCGACCGCTGCGTCTTCGACGGCACCTACGAGGCTGAAGTGTACAAGGCTGATGAGGCTGAGATTTATCGAGTAATGGACCCTTACACGAAGGGCCTGCGTGCGGAGGATTATGCTGATTCGGGTTGGCTCGGGACTCCGTCGGAGTATGTGCAGTTTACCGTGCGGGACGACGGCAGCATCTATTACGAGCCGTTCTGCACTGGAATGAACGTGCAGGGGAAGTATCCGGCATATGCCTACTATCCTTCGGAGTACCAGTGGGGCAAGGACTTCTCGTCGTTCGACACTATGAACAAGAAGATTTCCGACAAGGAGTTCCAACTATATCCGGTCTACTGCCTGCCGTCTTTCCAGTATGGTTTCCTTAACGAAGGCGCCTACCAGCTGACTATGGTTCTGAAGTAAGGGCTGTTAAGCCTGCTTGACTCGTTGGGGTAGCATAAGTCTTTATGCGTAAAGTCGCCAGCCCCATATGTTCCGAGAGCGGTCCTCCTTCCGGGGACCGCTCTCTTTTATCTTGCTGGGCCTGACGGTGCATCCTCAAGCCATGACTGAAGCCGGATGCTCGATTCTGAGTATGGATATGCCGAGATTGTCATCAGATGCTCCCACAGGGCTTGGGGGTAACCTATGTCTTGGTTAAAGTCCGGTGCGATTGCTTTGGACGGCGTTTTAAATAAAAAGAGTCAATAATCTGATATTTGATTATCGACTCTTTTAAAGTGGTGCTGGCAGGAGTTGAACCGGCGACACATGGATTTTCAGTCCATTGCTCTACCACCTGAGCTACAGCACCGAGTGCCCTAACGGGAATGCAAAGGTAGTTAAAAAAAACAACCTTGCAAACTTTTTTGGACTATTTCTTTAATATTTTGATGTCTTCAGCGCGTGATTTCTGACGGCCTCCTCAAGACAGTCCAATGCGTTTTCGAGGATGCTGCGCGGACATCCGACATTAAGTCTCATATATCCAGTGCCTTCCTTGCCGAATGACGTGCCGTCGTTGAGCGCGAGTTTCGCCCCGTCGACGAAGAGAGCCACGAGTTCTTCCTGCGAAAGAGCGAGTCTGCGGCAGTCGAGCCATACAAGGAAAGAAGCTTGAGGCCGCGTGACATGGATGCCCGGTATCCTTCCGTTGATGCGCCTCTCCACGAACTCGACATTCCCTTCAACGTAGTCGAGCATCTCCTTTCTCCAATCCCAGCCCTTGTCCGTGTAGGCGGCGCGGGTGGCCAGTGCCGAGAAGATGCTTGGGTAGTCAATTTCGTTGGACTCGAGATAGTCGAAGAACTTCTTCCTGAGCTGAGGGTTGAGAACGATGCAGTATGAAGAGACGACTCCGGCGATGTTGAATGTCTTGGAAGGCGCGAGGAAACTGATGCTGCATTGCGCCGCCTCTTCGCTGACGGAGGCGAAAGGATGATGCTGCCTGCCGCTCAGGAGCATCTCGGCGTGAATCTCGTCGGAGAGCACTATGATGCCGTGCCTGTGGCAGATGCTTGCGAGGGAGCGAAGCGACTCTTCGGAGAAGCAGACCCCGCATGGGTTGTGGGGATTGCAGAGGATGAGCATTCTGGTCTTGTCGTCAATGAGCCTTTCGAGACCCTCGAGGTCCATCTCGTAGGTCTTTAGGAATCCGTCTTTGTCATAGACAGGACGTAGAGGGTTGCTGACGACCTCGAAGCCGCTTGCGGTGGCCACTTCCCTGAACGGAGGATAGACCGGAGTCTGGATGATGACCTTGTCTCCCGGCTTGAGGAAGCAGCGCTGCGCGAAGCCGAAGCCTTTGATAATCCCCGGTACGTAGCGGAAGTTCTCCGGGGCGACTCGCCAGCCGTGCAGTCTGCAGACCCAGTCGGAAACCACCTGGAAGTAGTCTTCTCCAGTGGAAGGGTAGCCGAGAACAGGGTGGGAAAGCCTGTCGCGGAGAGCGTCCAGTATGAAGTCCGGAGTGCGGAAATCCATGTCCGCAATCCAGAGCGGGGTTAGGTCGGCCCTGCCGTAGTGCTCTTGTAGAGTGTCATATTTGAGGCAGCGTGTGCCGTGCCGGTCTATGATTTCGTCGAAGTTGTACATTGCTATATGTTTTTCATTCCACAAAGGTAGCAATCTTACTTCTCATGAGGTCTTTGTATTTCCAATTATTTTGTAACTTCGCGCCCAAGTTTCACCAATCCCTTTTTTATGGTCGGAAATCGGACGAGGATTCTCAAAAACCGCGCTGCAACGCCCTTAATGCTCAAAATCCGCGTTCTGTGCGTTCTATGGCACTTTTTGAGGTGCGGCATTTATCGGTATTATTCGGTATAAATGGGGAGAAAATCTGTTACTTTTCCGTTACTTCTGCAATTTCTGTTACTCCGCTGTGACTCAAAAACGCAGAGTTTCACCCGGAAAGTTTCACCCGGAAAGTTTCACCGAGTTTCACGGGAGGGGCGGCACATCCTGATTCCGAACAGATGAGCGGGCATTTCGTCTTTGGGTATTTCCGGGCCGTTTCAGGCACGCGAAGCCGGAAGCCGACTAAGTCCTCGGTCGCGGTGTTTGATGCCGCCAAAAACGGCTCCTTTTTCCGATTTCCGGCGAAGACCCGGCATGATGGACCGGAGATGCGGCCTTCCGTCCTCACCCTCGGGCCGACGGCCCGATTCCCTATCTTCAGAAAAAATTTCTGCGCGTACGCGCATTTTTTTTTTTTTCTATTTCTTTCTTTTTTTTCTTCTTTACTCTTTCTTTTGGTACTTTTCTTTCTGCTTTCTCTTTTTTACTTTCTTTTTCTTAAAACACATTAATGTACATTTATTTTTCGGGCGCATCCGTGCAAGTAGCTGAAAGGCAGCAGGATAAGCCGCTTTTCTGAAAATGCGGATTTTGTCTAAAACTGAAAAAGCTGATTAAACCAAGCTATCTTGGACCAAAAAATTAAAATAAATTAGGAAATGCCTTGTAGTTTTAAAAATTGTAGCTAACTTTGCCAATGCGTACTACATACATCGGCATTCTATTTTGCGGCATATCAACGATTTCCGCAGAATAGCAAGGAACATTAAGGAATTTTCCCCTGAAGGTCGTCATGGGCGAAAGCCGTGACAGCATATAGCCGCAAGGATGTATGTGGTACGCAGACCTTAACAGGGGATTTTTATTTTTAATTATGCGTACCATTAAAACTTCTGAATTGTGTGGACAACAATTCACAGTCTACGGCACTCCTGCTGAGCCTTTATTTAAGGCTGCTGACATCGCCCAAGTAATAGGGCATACAGATGTGTCGATGATGATGAAAGGAATTGACAGCGAAGAAAAGCTGATACAAACAATGCTTGTATCAGGTCAAAATCGGCAAGTCTGGATGCTGACGGAGGCAGGTCTGTACGAAGTGCTGATGCAGAGTCGGAAGCCTATCGCCAAGGAGTTCAAGAAAGGCGTGAAGGCGATACTGAAGGAAATCCGCCGCACGGGGGGCTACATAGAGTCTCGGATGAACGAGAGTCCGGAGGAGCTGATGGCGCGAGCCCTGACGGTGGCGAACGAGACGCTGAAGCGTCAGAACGCGGTGCTGTCGGATCTGGAGCGGAAGAACCTCGCGCTGACGGCGGCGAACGAGACGCTTGCGGAGAAGAACGGCGAGAGCGAGCGTGTCATAGAGAGGCTGCGTCCGGGAGCGGCTTTCGCGAGCGCGGTGGCGGCGTCGGACCAGTCGTGCCTCGTGGGCGAGCTGGCGGTGATACTGAAGCAGAACGGCGTGGACATCGGACAGAACCGCCTGTTCGAATGGATTCGCAGGAACGACTACCTGTGCGGGAGCGCGAACATGAGCCGCTACAACCAGCCGACACAGAAGGCGATGGACATGCAGCTCTTCGAGATCAAGAAGACGACGATAGTGAAGCCGGACGGGGACATCATCGTCAAGGTCACGCCGAAGGTGACGGGCAAGGGGCAGATATACTTCGTGAACAAGTTCCTCTCCGCCCCTTCGGAGAACGCGCAGCCTCAGACCGCATAAGACACAACCACAGAAATCAATCACTCAAAAACGAACCATCATGAAAGCAACGGAAAGAACCATAAGCAGCGGCACGGCCGCATACATTGAAATCATCAGCCTTCTCGACGCGGTGTACGACTCGGCGCTCGCCGCCCTCAGGATGAGCCACACGGACAGGGATGCGGAGGAGATACTCGACGCGGAGTTCAGCTCCCAGTTCGAGGCTCTGGAGGAGTCCCTGGGGAGACTGCTCTACCGCGAGATAAGGTCGAACGTGGCGGACCTGTCGGGCAGGACCATATAGGCCGTCTTCGGGGTGTGTTGCGGTGCGGACGCGGAAAGGGTGAAGGAAGTTGCCCCTCCGTGTCCGCTCCGTCGTGAAAAATCGCTATATTTCGGCATGGGAAACCCTAAAGAGACTGTGCGTCTCAGGAAGAGACGGATGAAGGGCGGCGGGTGGTCGCTCTATCTTGACATAAACTACGGAGGCCGCCGCTGGGCGGAGTTCCTGAAGATGTATCTGACGGACGGTCGCGACGCGGTCTCGCGCCGCCGGGATGCCCGTGTCCTGGAGGACGCGCGGATAGTGCAGGCGCGTCGGACGCTGGAGCTGTCGGAGCGTGGTCTCGGCATAGCCCGTCCCTTGGGGTCTCCGCTCTTCCTTGAATTCGCGGAGGAGTACCTCTCCGGGGTGTCGGGCTCGAGGTCCGTCTCCACGGCGGGCATCTACCGCTGCGCGCTGGCCGTGTGGCGCGACTTCGCGGGGGACGGTGCCCGTCTGTCGGGGGTGGACGCGCGGACGTACAGGGACTTCATCGCGCATCTGGCCGGGACGGGGCTGAAGAAGACCACGCAGGCCCTCTACCTGAGCAAGATCGCGACCATACTCGGCGAGGCGGTCAGAAGGGGACTCATCTTGGAGAACCCCGCGTCCCGCATGGCCCCGGGGGAGAAGCCCAGAGGGGAGTCGGCGGAGAGGCAGTACCTCACGGCGGACGAGCTGCGCAGGATAGCCGCCACGCCAGCGGAGAACGTCACGGCAAAGCGGATGTTCCTTTTCGCCTGCTTCACGGGGCTGCGCTTCTCGGATGTGGTCAGGGTGACGTGGGGGATGGTGGACGGCGGGGAGGTGGTCCTCCGCCAGCGGAAGACGGACTCCACCGTGCGCGTCCCCCTGTCGAGGAACGCCCTCTCCGTCCTGCCGCGCGAGCGCTCCGGGGAATACGTGTTCGGAGACCGCATGGACCACGCGCGCGTCAACTACGCGCTGAGGGGTCTTGTCCGCGACGCGGGCATCGGGAAGCACATCACGTTCCACTGCGCGCGGCACACCTTCGCCACCCTCGAGCTCGCCTGCGGGGTGGACATCTACACGGTCTCGAAGCTCCTAGGGCACGCGGACCTTTCCACGACGCAGATATACGCGAAGATCATGGACAGCAGACGCCGCGAGGCGGTGGACGCGATTCCGGACATCGGGATTCGGGAATGACGTTTCCCCTGTGGTCCAAGATAGACCCGCCGGACGCATCGCGCGCGGTATTTTTGGACCATGGAATACACGGTCTCAAAGGAAAACCTGCTCGTCATTGTCGGACGTGAGGTGTCGCGCGTCGCAGCGTCGGAATACGACGAGGCGGGGCGTTCTCTTTATGACGGCATAGCGCTGTCGTCCCGCGACAGGGAGACCGTGGAGTCCTTCGTGGACGAGGCGGCAGCCTGTGCGGCGGCCCGTCTGCGCGACATCGCGGAATACTCCGAAGGGAAACTGACGCTCACCGTGCCCGACCTCCCGTCAGGGACGGAAGCCGCGGTAGCGTCGCAGCTTGACCGCTACATCGTCTCGTATGCGGCGGACCGCTGGCTTCAGCGCACGTGCCCGGGACGCGCGGAACTCTACGCGCAGGAGCGTGATGCCGCGCTCGAGCTCGCGGTGCGCACGGTCAGGACAAGGGAGAAGGTGACAAGATGAGCGTCAAGGTATCCATCAAGGCCGTCAACGTCCTCAGGGACGTGAAGCTGCGCTCCCAGCAGGAGCTGCGCACGGAGGGCGACCCGGAGGTGCGCTACGCCCTCGAGGCCGGCGGCGACAAGGACGACGCGCTGAGGCAGTTCCTCCAGGAGTGCGCCTCGGAGTTCCGGACGGCCCTGCGCGTCTATCTCGACGAGGAGACGGCCGCATCCGGCAGCGACGACCTGACGGCCGTGGAAGGGACAACATTCGAATATGTGTTCGACCTTCCGTCCCGCAAGGCATCCGGAGCTGCCGCGCCGATAGCCGACGGACTCCATTCCTGCGCCGTGGAGAGGGTGCTCGGGAAGCATTACGTCTCCGTGGGACGGAAGGACCTCGCTGAGGTCCACTACGCGCAGGCGGCCGACGCTCTGGCTGGAGTGAAGACGATACTGCTTACCAAGAAAAAACCGACTTACGAATGAACTACTACAAGGAACGGAAAATAACGCTCAAGTCGAAGGACATATTCTTCGACATCGATGCGTATTCCTTCGCCCTCTCGCACACGCGGAACGAGGCTGCCGAGAAGGCGAATGACATGGTCGCGACGGAGACGGATAGCGACTTCGGGCGGCGCACCTCTTGACGATGACGACGACTATCTCGACATTCCGGATTATGAAAGGCGCAACAACATGCTCCTCGGTGCCGACGGAGTGTATTTCAAATGGGCTCTTCCACAGGAGGTCCGGATGTTCTATGCCCTCGGCGATGTCGCCGCAAACCGCATTCTCGGCAGGGAACCGCACAGAGCAGGATTTAAGTCGACAACTGCGGAACTCTCCGAGATAATGCTCGACGTGCTCCCTCTCAATCCTACCGACGGGCTGGTCAAGGCCGTGACACCTACGCTTCTCACGCCGTGGGTCGAGATAGCGATGAACGAGGACTACAAGGGCACACCGATATACAACGACATGGCTTATCTGTCCGACGAGGAGAAGGAGCGCACCCCGAAATTCAAGATGGCCTACAGCAGCACGCCTAAAGTCTTCGTGGACCTGTCGAAAATGCTCAATGACATATCCGGGGGCGACGAGACTACTGCCGGGCTTGTGAACATAAATCCAGCCGCCGTCGAGCATCTTGTGACGAGCTACACCGGCGGAGTGGGCAGGACTCTCGAGCAGGCCTACTGCTCCT
Organism: uncultured Muribaculaceae bacterium; assembly: GCA_964385795.1. Lineage (GTDB taxonomy): Bacteria > Bacteroidota > Bacteroidia > Bacteroidales > UBA932 > Cryptobacteroides. The sequence goes on along the minus strand of CAYLPY010000013.1, from coordinate 7,636 downwards.
CGCTCGGGCTTCTCTTCGGTGAAGAGCCTTCGGTGCGCAACACCCCTATACTGTCGAGGCTTCTGACGATATCCGATGAACGTTACCGCAATTCACATCTCGATGACCTATACAAGTATTACAAGGCGGAGGCGGAACATTTCAAGAAGCGTCTGAACGCCTATGCCAAGGAAGGGGACTCAAGCAAGGTCGATGAACTTACAGGAAGCCGGGACTTCGAGATATACCGCATATACCGGTCCTATGAACGGATATTCGACTACTATCGGGACCGGATGAAGCTTGCTGAGGATTCCGAAAGGAAGCAGCTCATGCAGGAGCAGGACGAATACCGCAGGAAAATGATAAACGAAATAGCAGACATCAAGTGATATGACAGTCAAGAGAATACAACTGCGCGGCATTTCGCGCAACCCCTCGGACAGGATGACGGCGGACGGCGGTGTAGCCGAGAGCATCAATGTGCGGACCACCGAACAGGAATGCGCACTTGCCCGTGAACCGAAGGACATTACTTCGCTTACGTTCGGAGATGCGACCGGAGGCAGGCGAATAGTCTTCCTGCATAAGACCAACACCTATCTGAACTACCTTGGAGAAGGGCGGACCGGTGACGGACGGTGGGCGGTGTATGCTTTCATGAAGGACAACTGGACGGAAGCCCTCACGGTCTTCGATGTCGACGAGCGCCTGACGGAAATGCGCAGCTCGGGCAACGTGCTTGTCGCCGCGACGGACAGGCGGACGCACTTCTTCCTTTTCACGGACGGGGCTTACAGGTATCTCGGGGACAGCATCCCGGAGCCGAAGGTCGAGTTCGTCACACAGAAGGTTGACGGAGTCCGCAAGGAGGTGAAGACGAATGCGGTGACTCCGCTGTCGGTCTCCACGGGTACTGTCAACGAGCTCTCCGCAAAGACGGCGTACGCGCTGCCTGTCAACTCCTTCACGTCCCTGATTACGGACAAGTACGGCAGCAGCGCAAAAAGTACCGTGACGTATGACGGGACTACGGTTGCCGATGTCCCTGTGACCGAGCTTGTGGATACGGTGTCTTCCGGCATCTGGAGCATTGTGAATGAGAAGAAGGTGGAACTGCGCAACGAGAAAAAGTTCATCCGCCCGTTCTTCGCGAGGTATGCCGTCAAGCTTCTCGGGGGATATGCCCATGTGAGCGCTCCGGTACTTGTAGGGGCAGGATGCAGCGACAGTTCCGTGACCGTGGATTTCAATCCGTCGACGGATTATTGGACGATTGGTCTTACTGGGGCGTTCCGATGCAGGGTCCGGGTGTCTTTTGAGAACGCGGCATGGAATGAGCTGATCCAGTCCGTGGACATCTTCTGCTCTCCTGAAGTCGCTTTCCCGAAAGACAATGCTCCTCTTATGCGCAAGACGGCGGAAGGCGGCGCCGGAAAGATATTCTTCAAGGAAGAGAAGACTCTTGAGGAGGAACTGCTTGACAAGTCGAACTTTTATCTCGTGGAAAGCGTGGAATTCGAGAACGGCAAGGCGGAAGCGGACAGGCAGATCGCCCCGCTGCCGCAGGATGACCTGCTCCTGAAGAAACGTCTTGAAGGCGGCTATCGCTCCGGGCATAATTCACAGCCGGTATCCGGTTTTATGGACTACAATGCGCGTCTCGTGGGCTGCGGACTGCGTGAGACTTTGCCGAGAGGATATGCCGCGCATCCCTCCAGTCTGTATTCCCTCGTCAACACGACTACGAAGCCGGCAGTTTCTGAAGTGGAGAGGTTCAGACTGCGGTTTCACGTGAGGAATACCGACGGGATGACCTATTCCGTGATGGCGCATTGGCTTCATGGGGACATCACTTTCTCGCGTCTATGGTCCGAACCGTCAGGCACGTCCGGGAAGTATGATGTCTGGTCGGCGACATCCTATGGGTTCATCGCTTATCCGGACACGCGCTGCTATAAAGTGGAGCTTATCGACGTCTCCAACGGCAAGGTGGCCACTCTTCCCATGAAGGAGCATCCGTATCTGGACTGCTCGTACTGGTTCGGCGGAAGCCTGACAAAAGAGCTGCTTGATTATGCCTCGGACGGCTCGGCACAAGGCGTGAACGATGTCTCCGAGAACAGGGAATATGTTGAATACAACAGGCTGGTCATGTCCGACGTGGACAACCCTTTCCTCTTTCCTGCAGGGGGAAGGCTGACCTTCGGAGCGAAGGTGACCGCTGTCGCGACAACCACCGTAGCCCTGGCAACCGGGCAGTACGACACTGCACCTCTCTATGTCTTTACTGAAGACGGCATCGAAGCTCAACGCATCAATGCCGACGGCTCTTTCGCCACCCATTCTCCGATATCCCGCGATGTGGCCACAAAGGGCAGCATCTGTCCAATCGACAAGGCGATAGTGTTCAGCGGAGTGAACGGTGTCATGCTGCTTGAGGGCTCGCGAATCTCCTGTCTGTCCAGCAATATGGTCGGGAAGCACTATGTGCTGGAGGACGATGCGTCTGTCCTAGTGGCGCGTTCCGACTGGGCCGAGTTCGCGGACGTGTATTCTGACGGGGAGGACTTCCTGAAGTTCGTGAAGGACTGCCGGTATGCCTATGACTGTCAGGGGAGAAGAATACTCGCGTTCAGCCCCGGCAAGGACTATCAGTACGCATACGACATTGATGCCGGAACATGGCACAAGACATCAACCGTCGGGATGACCCTCGCGAATACGTTGAACGGATATCCCGATACCGTAGTGTGCATGAGAAAAAACGCTGCGTCCGTCTCGTGGCTTGCGGTTACCGCCATTGAAGGGCAGATTGACGACGCGGAGGCGGCTTCGGCCATTAATGCCGTGCTGACTGACCTCTCCGAGGAGCAGTGCCTTTCCGTGGTGAGGGGCGAAAGCCGTGTGAAATACTCCTCATACGATACAGCGACTCAGTCTTCGCTGCTTGCGGTGCTGGATTCCGATGAGGTCAGGGCTGCCTGGTCATTGGACGTGGAGGAAACGTATGATTATCGTCTCTTCGATTTCTCAGTCCCGATAGATGAGCAGTCCACCACTCCGAGAAAAGTGTTCATCGCGACAAGGCCCTTTGACTTTGATGAGCCGGACGTGAGGAAGCAGGTTGGCAGAATAATCGTCCGCGGGCGTTTCGGCAGGCAGGCGGTGTGGTATGTGCTTCTCGGCTCGATGGACGGGAGAAATTTCGTGACGCTCCCTTCCCTCCGCTCCGGGAGCTTCAAATGGTATCGCCTGATCCTGCTCGCCGCACTCGCCCCGCAGGACAGAATCTCATGGGTCGATGTGGAATTCGAGAGCCGTTTCGGGGATAGGCTAAGATAGAGTGGTAAGTAGTCCGGCATATTATACCTTTCCGCCAAATAGACGTATGGAAACAGATATCAGACTTCATAGATTGCCCGTTTCTCTCAAGGAGATGGATTCAGTCAAGGCCAGGCAGGACCGGATAGGCAAGGCCCGGGATATTGCGCTTCTCGAAAGGGCGCAGGCCATCTGGATGAACATGGACGAGTTCAGAAGGACCTATGCCCGCGGACTGCGCTTCGCCTATGGCGATCAGTGGGGCGACCTCATTGAGGTGAACGGCGTGACGATGACGCAGAGGGAATACCTGCGCAAACAGGGAAACGTGGTCCTTCAGACCAACCAGATAAAGAACAAGGTCGACACCGTGGTCGGCGTACTCATCAAGGAGAACAATGAACCTGTCTGCCTCGCACGTGACCGTGGCGAACAGAAATATGCGGAATTGCTTACGGAAGGAGTCAAGGCGAACTGCGACAAGAACAAGATGTCCGACCTCTATGTGAAGTGGATGAAGGATATCAATCTCGGGGGGCTTGCCGTCGCATACGAATCGTGGGACAGCACCAGCGGGCCGACCGGACGGCTTGACTCGTGGTCCCGGTATTGCGACCCGAACATGTGCTTCTTCGATTCGGAGATGAATGACCCGCGTTTCTGGGACTTGTCGCTCATAGGACAGTTCTTCGACGTGACCTTCGAGGACCTTTGCGCGCGTTTTGCCCGCAGCGAGAAGGACTATGCCATACTGCGCCAGATCTATAGTGACCAGTCGCTGATGTTCAAGCCGGAAACCCTTGTCGACTATCAGTACCGGGAAGAGGACAAGATCCTCAATTTCATGCGTCCTGTCGACAACGGCAGATGCCGCGTGTTCGAGATATGGACCAAGGAGACAAAACCGCGCATCCGTCTGCACGACAAGAATGTCGGAAGGGAAGAGATCATCGACGCGGATGACCGCGCCTATCGTGCGCAGATAAGGGCGGAGAACCTGAAGAGAAGGGAACTCGGACGTAGGGCCGGATGGAGCGAGGACGAGATTCCGTACATCACCGGAGACGGCTTTGGCGTTGACGACCTCGACAGGAACGGGTTCTTCATAGACGAATACTGGTATTGCCGCTATCTTGCTCCCAACGGGGAAATCCTGTGGGAGGAGGAATCGCCCTACGCGGACAGGTCGCATCCGTTCACTCTCATGGGAATACCTCTCGTAGGAGGGAAGATTGTTCCTTATATGAACGATGCCATCGACCACAACATCGCAATCAACCGCGCGGTGGTCCTGTACGACTGGCTTGTGCGGGCGCAGGCGAAGGGTGTAACGGTTGTCCCAAAGGCAATAGTCCCGGATGATGTGACTTATGAAGAGTTCGCGGAGTCGTGGACTTGCGTCGACGACATGGTGTTCATCGACGTGAAGCCCGGGCAGGAGAACCTCATGCCGAAGGTGTTCCACGGCAGCGCACAGACTTTTGATGTGAGCGGTCTCATATCCACATATAAGGGCCTGATGGAGGACTCTACGGCGGTTACCGGAGCAATACAGGGCAAGACACCTTACAGCGGCACATCCGGCAGCCTCTATCAGCAGATGGCGAACAACGCGAGCACTCCCATTGCGGGGCTGCTGGCGCAGTTTCACAATTTCCTCGAATCCGTGCACGCGAAAAAGGCGAAGAATATCGCCATGCACTACGAGCCTGAAAGGTGGGCGAGTATCGTGGGGGCAATGGATGCCAATTTTGATGCGTCTTCCATGGACCTTAACGACATAGCCGACCTGGAATTCGATGTCGCGATACGGGAAGGAATCTCGACCCCTACCTACAGGGCGGCGATACGTGACGATCTTAAGGAGTTCCTTGTCGCCGGATTCATAACGTTCGATGATTTTCTCGCCCTGTCCGACATGCCTTACGCAGACAAGCTGCAGCAGCGTCTGCAGGCCCGGGAGAACAGCAACGGGGCACGTGAACAACCGGATGTCGCGAACATCGCGTAACCTCGCGTGTCATCTCAATATTCCGCCTTGAAAACTTGACAAAAAAGTGAAGTTTTGTTTGTGAAAAGAGCGCGTTACGGCCATAGTTGAAACGAATCAGTTTTGATTATGGCCATTTTCTTGCTTTCTTGCTTTCTTGCTTGTATATTTGTAGCCCAAATCAGCACTATGGCCGATAATAATGCAACATATGATGATGTTAAAGCTTTCCTTGAGGAATTCAAGGCAAAGGCAAGAGTGTTTGGCATAGCATACAATATTGACAAGGAAGAAAACCAGCAGACTCTTTTCGATCTTGAGCTTTTTGGAAGCAAGAGGGACTGGTATATCCTCAACCTCAAGCCGGAGGATTACTATCAGGGGCCGGATGATAATGATTACGTTGAAGACGAAGGGCCTGTCTGGATGTTCGGTATTGGTATAAAGAAGAAAAGAAAAAGAGGTAAAATTCCGATATACATAAAGATATATATAACGAGAACAGAAGGGGCACCAAACTATTGCATCTCCTTTCATATCGCTAAATATCCAATGTCATTCCCATATAAAGCAGAGTTATGAAAAGTCCATTTTCGGGCGGCGACGTCATCAAAAAGTTTAAATCTGAAACGTATACTTTTAGAAAAGAGAAGTATACTGTCAAACGTTACTATTTCCAGTGTGTGGATACGGGAAAAGTCTTTTCGAATTCCGAGGTGGACGACAAGGTGATGGCGGACTTATATTCTCAATATAGGGAACGCCATAACATTCCCTCCCCGGCCCAGCTTAAAGAGCTTCGTGACAGGTATGGATTTTCGGCTCATATCATGTCTAAAATCGCGGGAATAGGAATTAACCAATACGGTCTTTATGAAAATGGGGAAATGCCGACTGTCGTTGTTGGACAAAAATTGACTTCGTTATTTGACAAGACTTCTTTGCTTAAAAGCATCGAATCTTCTCAAGATAGGCTCGGAAAAGATTACGGCAAAGTCAAGGATAGGGTTGAATCGTATTCAGAGCCTTTCTGCTTGTCTATTGATGCTGAGTATTATGGTGATTTTGATGAGATTCATCCGTTGGTTTTCCCTTCTATGGCTCTGCCGACCAGAAAGAGGTCGCAATGGGCGTATTGCAATATTCAATGATTAATTACTATGGAAGAAAAGGCAACCGTAAGATTCAGACTTGTTTCAATAGACAATGAGTCAATTAAACAGAACTTCAACAAAGATGTTCCTAAGAGTCTGAACGAACAGACACTCAAATTCCAATATAAGATTTCAACGGTCATCAAGATGTCTGAAGACGTTATTGTTGTAATCCCGAGTATGAGGTATCTGTATGACGATGATGTGATTTTTGAGGCAAGTGCCGAATTTGTTTATGCCGTCCGGACTCTAGCGGCGGCAATTGATGTGGATAAGGAGAATAGGAAGATTAATGTAAAATCGAACATTTTTCCCTCACTTCTCGGTGCATCCTATAGTACATTGCGGGGGATGGCGTTTGCGAGAACAAAAGAAACCCCTTTGGCGAGATTCCCTGCGCCTATGGTCGAGGTGGATGCTCTGCTTGGCAGAAATGGGATATCGGTAGTTGATTAGAACGCAATTCGGTGGAAATCAAGAGGGTGACTGAAAGTCGAAAGACTGGTAGTCACCCTCAAATTGTCCGGCAGCATGTTTCCCGCCTCAAGTCTTGCCTGTACGGCTTATGCAATGAGACCCGCAGCCTCCAGAGAATCCTTGATGAAGGCCTTCCGGGCAATCTCCTTGCGTCTTGCGGACATTCCGTCCTTGCCGTTGAGATTCTCCGTATGATACCAGCAGTGGGCCTTCATTTGGCTGACAGGCGCATCGCTGCTCTTTATGTGGAAAGACCTGCGCAGGGAGCAGTATCCTCTGTCCGTCATGACGACGAGGCTGCTTTCATCCTTCGGGTCGGTGATAACGAAAGCCTGCCTTCCCAATCTTTCATGAAGGGCATCCGCTTTGCCCACTGCCTGACGGAAAACTCTTCGCGCAATCGCCGTGACGACGAGGATGCGCAGCCTCTTGATGCTTTTCTTGAAAAACTTTTTCATTTCTACTATATGATTACAGAATTGTCGTTGCTCTTTATTGTCGTCCTTCTCCTTCATCGCCTCTCCTCCAGTGCTTCAGGCCACAGCGTGGACAGCCTTGTCTCGAGACCGAACCTGCGGAGCGCCTTCATGATAGCGACCCTGTTCGCCTCCGTGGGCAGCTTGTGCCCGAGCTTCCAGTTCTTGATTGTTGAGTCCCCTGTAACCGGAATCAGAAAATACAGTAAAATCGGAAACGAGAGTGCAGTGAAAAT
>CAYLPY010000012.1:0-48843 GCA_964385795.1 uncultured Muribaculaceae bacterium | reverse complement strand
TCCGGTAGCGCTGAAGAAAGACCGTGGCTACTGATGCAGAGTGCCGTAGCGGCTTTTGTTCACTTGATAGTTCTGCCGAATCTCATCTGCGGAGAGTCTTCTGTCGTATAAGATGAAACTGTAGAATGTGGCTTTAAGAGCGCGAGTGTTGTCCTGAATTCGGTTCCCCAGAGATGCAATAGGTACGGAAATCGCCTCTGTGCAAACTCTCCATGTGTGAGTGTGTCCAAGTTCTCCGTTGCAGTAGATTTTAAAGGTCTTATCGTCATAGCTGAATACGCAGTCCAGCTGGACTATGTTGACAGCAGGCTCAAGTGTGCCGTTGAAATAGTTTGATGAACCACCCCAAACTCCTCCTTGAGTGCCATGAGTGTACAGTTCCAATTCCCTTTTGACCCCGCCTGTAAAATAGATGCAAGGGTAGCCGTAGGGTTTGCCTCCTTCGGCTGTTATTCTGCTGTAATTTTTCTGACTATACCCAGCAGGGACATGGAGGTAGAACTCCATGGTATATTCTCTCTCATTGACGTTCCCGGGGCAGGTTACGATGTCATCGTTGCCGTCAAAGTTCAGTCCTTTGCCGTACCACCCTGACTTTTCCGTAGAGTTGAATCCCTTTAGCTTGCCGTCATTATCGTGGCCGCTCAAGTCGCTCCATGTAGTGCTGGCAGACCATCCAGTGTCCTGCACGTAATTTCCCTTGTACTTGTTGTTCCACAATGCATCGAAGTGGATGCGCATCGCGTCTGTCACATACCATTCTGACGGGGACGCCACGATGTCATAATATATTGGAGTGTCTGACCCTTTTGCGAGGGGGAAATTCCCAAGTACGTCTGGAGAAATCTTGTTCCCGTTGCATGTTACGCTGACAATCTTCGATTCGGCCTTCGGAGTTACGGAAAAACTATCATAATCCAGTCTTACTTCATTATACTCTCCAGCGGAAGAATACCGTTTTTCGCCGTTCCCAAAGCTGATTTCGGCACCGTTCCATACACGGAACACAAAGCCGCCGTTGCAAAATCGGGAACTGAAAAAAGAAAGGTTACACTCGCCGGGATTATTGAAAAGTCGATAACTTTGCAGCGTCAGGGGAAAAAGTCTCCTTGAGGGGTAACACTATGCATGAACTTGTATGTCCAAATTGCGGAAAGCCCTTCCGCGTAGATGAAGCCGACTACGCTTCCATTCTCAACCAGGTCAAAGGTGCCGAATTCGACGCTGAAGTATCGCGCCGTCTGGCCGAACTGCACCGCCAGTACGAGGCGGAGGAGCGGGCCCGTGCCGCGGCTGCCGACAAAGAGCATCAGAACGAACTTTTCCGAAAGGAGAAGGCACTGGGGGAGAAGGACGGGGAAATCGCCAGACTGAAGGCCCAGATAGCCTCGCAGGACGAGCGCAGAAAGCTGGAACTCGGGGATGCCGTTTCAGGTAAGGAAAAGGAAATCAATGACTTGAAACTGAGCCTTGGCAAGAGCCGGAGCGCCATGCAGGTGGCCGTGCTGGAGGAGCGCCAGAAGGCGAGGGATGCTGTGGCCGAGAAGGAGACGGAGATAGCCCGGCTGAAGGCCGATGCCGAGCTGGAGAAGTCCAAGGCCCGGCTCGAGGAGAAGGCCCTCCGCGAGGACTACGAGAACAGGCTCCGCGTGGCGGAAGAGCAGGTGGCCTACTACAAGGACCTGAAGGCCCGCATGTCCACCAAGATGGTGGGGGAGACGTTGGAAGCCCACTGCAGTACCGTCTTCAACGGGGAGATGCGCCCGATGTTTCAGAATGCCTATTTCGAGAAGGACAACGACGCCTCGGGCGGCAGCAAGGGAGACTTCATCTTCCGAGACTATGTGGACGGCACAGAGTACATCTCCATCATGTTCGAGATGAAGAACGAGATGGACGAGACTGCCAGCAAGCACAAGAACGAAGACTTCTTCAAGAAGCTCGATGCGGACCGCTGCGCCAAGGGCTGCGAGTATGCTGTCCTCGTGTCGCTTCTGGAGCCGGACAGCGAGCTGTACAACGGCGGCATAGTGGATGTCTCGCACCGCTATCCCAAGATGTACGTCATCCGTCCCCAGTTCTTCAGGGCGATGATTACGCTTCTCGTGAACGCGGCGCGGAAGACAGTCTCATATCGGAAGGAACTTGAACTCACACGGGCTCAGAACATAGACGTGACCAATTTCGAGAACCAGTTGGCGGCATTCAAGGATGCCTTCGGCCGCAACTACCGCCTTGCCAGCGAAAAGTTCAAGGCCGCCATTGACGAGATAGACAAGTCCATCACCCATCTCCAGAAAATCAAGGAGGCGCTGACCGGTTCGGAGAACCAGCTGCGCCTCGCCAACGACAAAGCCGAGGACCTCACTATCAAGAAACTTACGCGCGGCAATCCCACGATGAAGGCGAAGTTCGACGAGGCCCGCGGAACGTCAGATTCAAAATAGAGCGGGGACCCTAGTCCACGAATTCAAGCTCTTTGAGGAGGCTGCCCGCGCCGCAGACTTTGTCCGTGACGAAGAGCAGGTAGCGAATGTCGAGGCAGATGTTGCGGCAGAACTCCGGGTCAAAGGCTACGTCGCTCATCGTGCCCTCCCAGACACGGTCGAAGTTGAGGCCGATGAGGTTGCCGTCCGCGTTGATGACAGGACTGCCAGAGTTACCTCCTGTCGTGTGGTTGGTCGCTATGAAGCAGACCGGGATGTCATCGTATTGTCTTGTGGCGTACAGCTCGCGGAGACGCTGCGGGATGTTGTAGTCGAATATGTCCGGATTGTCCTTCTCCATGATGCCGCTGAGGGTCGACACTTCCTTGTAGCGGACTCCGTCCGAAGGCTCGTAGCCGCTGACCTTGCCGTAGGCGACGCGCAGCGTAAGATTTGCGTCAGGGTAGAACGCCTTCTCCGGGCTGAACTCCATCTGACCTTGCATATAGCTCTTGTATTTTCCGTTGATGACTGTACTTAGCCTCTGGACCTCAGGGTAGAGGACTTCATTGTAGTGGTCGCGGAAAGCCTTGCGGAATGAGTAGGCCTCGCTGCTCTCGATGCCGCTGCAGTCGCCCTCGCAGAGTGCGCTGCTGAACACCGCGTCGGCCCACGCCTCCAGCGAGCCGTCGTATTTCTTTATCTTGTCGAAGAAAAACGCTGGCTTGTAGGCATCCGGCACGTTTCTGGAGTATGAGCTCATCATCGCGATGAAGGTCTCCCTGTCGATGGGGTGATACCAGTCTTTGTAGAAGGACTCCCGGAGCGCTTTACGCTGCTCTTCATCGGCAGAGGCATAGGAATAGGCGAACTTCGGGAGCTCGACCGCGAGCGCTGACTCGAGGGTGTACTCCAACGCGTAGTTGTATGGCTCCAACTGTCTGTAGAGGATTCCGAGCGTATCTATCAGCCCCTCGTATTTCGTGCCTGCCGCCCACTTGCTGAAACGGGCCTCATATGCCTTCTTCGTATCCACGGTATGCATCTTGCGGATGCCTTTCATCTCGCCCTGCCACTTCTTCCATGCGTTGGAGACGCTCGCGTTCTTGGCGGAGTAGCGGATGCGCACGTCCTGGCTTTGTGACATGTGCTTCTTCTGGATGTCCAGCCGCTGAGTGCGTAGGTCAATCTTCGCCGGATCCGAGACTTCGGAGATGTACCTCACTGCATCGGAGGTGATGTATTCCCTTGTAGTGCCGGGGAAGCCGTAGATGAAGGTGAAGTCTCCCTCGCTGACTCCGGCTGTGGAAATCTTGAAGTATTTCTTCGGGCGGTAAGGGACGTTGTCCTCGCAGTATTCTGCAGGCGCGTTGTCCTTGCCGGCATAGATGCGGAACATGGAGAAGTCACCCGTGTGGCGCGGCCACATCCAGTTGTCCGTGTCGCCGCCGAACTTGCCTATCGAGGACGGCGGAGCGCCCACGAGGCGAACATCCGTGTAGACGCGGTAGACGAAAAGGTAGAACTTGTTGCCGTAGTAGAATTCCTCGATTTCGGCCTTCGCGCCTTTCCTGCCTTCAAGCGCGGCGTCGATTATGGCCTTCTCCGCTGCTGCGCGGTCCGGTGCGCCCTCGATTCTGTCCGTGACGTCCTCCATATGGTCAAGGAAACTCACGCTGAGACCCGGGTTCGGAAGTTCCTCGGACCTCTTTAGGGCCCAGAATCCGTCCTTGAGGTAGTCGTGCTCCACGGAGCTGTGCTTCTGGATATAGTTGTAGCCGCAGTGGTGGTTGGTGAAGAGAAGCCCCTCGGCGGATACGAGTTCTCCTGTGCATCCGCCTCCGAAAAGCATCACCGCGTCTTTTAACGAAGCCTGGTTGATGCTGTAGATGTCTTCCGCGTCGAGTTTGAAGCCCTTTGCGTGCATGTCGTCTATTCTCTGCGAGATGAGGGCCGGAAGCCACATTCCTTCATCCGCGAGTGCGGCCGAACCGAAAATAGCCAGCGCGGCTATCAGGGAGAGTACTTTCTTCATCATCTGCCGTTATGCTATCTGCGGTTTGCCGGGTCTTTCTCTGCGCTCCTGCTCGTCGAGCTTGTGCACTGTCATCTTGCCTTCCTGGAGCTCTTTCCAGGCGAGACGGTTGCGGTAGATGTCTATCGCGGTGAAGATGGCGGCTCTCATGGAGCGAGGGTCGGCCTCGTCGCGTCCTGCCATCTCGAAAGCTGTCCCGTGATCAGGAGATGTTCTGACGACCGGGAGACCTGCGGTGAAGTTGACTCCATCTTCGAAGGAGAGGGCTTTGAAAGGGGAGAGCCCCTGATCGTGGTACATCGCGAGGGTGGCGTCGAAATTTTCGTAGTGGCTTAGTCCGAAATAGCCGTCCGGTGAGAACGGACCGAACGCGAGGATGCCTTCCTCTGTGGCCTTGCGGATGGCGGGGATGATGATGTCCTGCTCCTCAGTGCCGAGAAGTCCGCCGTCGCCGCTGTGTGGGTTGAGGCTGAGGACGGCAATCTTCGGGTGGTCGATGGTGAAGTCCTGCTTGAGTGACTCGTTTAGCAGGCGGAGCTTGCTGAGAATCTTCTCCTCGGAAATCTGCCCGGGCACGGACTTGAGCGGAATGTGCCCGGTGACGACGGCGAGCTTGAGCCTGTGGCTAACCATGACCATGGCCACGTCCTTGACTCCGAACTCGTTCTGGATATACTCCGTGTGTCCTGGGAAGCCGAAGCCTTCACTCGCCATGGCCTTCTTGTTGATTGGCCCGGTGACGAGAACGTCTATTTTGCCTTCCTTCAGCTCCTTGATGGCAGCCTTGAGCGAGAGGATGGCCCCCTTTGCGGACTCTGTCGTGGCCTGCCCCGGCTCCGCGTAGGTGTTGTCCGGCAGGCAGTTGACTATGTTGACCCTCTTGTCGTGCGCCTCTGACGCGCTGCTTATCGCATTGGTGTCCATCTGCTCGATTTCGGGGATGGACTTGCGGTAGAATCCAAAAAGCTTGGACGAGCCGTAGATTACCGGAGTGAACTGCTCCAGGATGCGCGGGTCGGAGAGCGCCTTGATGATGACTTCGTAACCTATCCCGTTGGAATCACCTTGGGTGATGCCCACTATTATTTTCCCTCTTTGCATATCGTGTGTTGTGTGTTAGTTTTCTGATTCGTAGCCCTCGTCGCGCGGCAGACCTTCCTGCGAGTAAGCCCTTACGGCGAGACGGTCGCATCGCTCGTTCTCCGGATGGCCGGCGTGCCCCTTTATCCAGTTGAACTTCAGGCTGAACTTTCCGGCCAACTCGTCGTACCGTGCCCAAAGGTCGAGGTTCTTCTTGCGTTTCCAGTTCTTGGAGATGGTGTTGACGACGTAGGTGGAGTCGCTGAATACGGACACTTCCGCGCCTTCCCAGCGTATGGCCTCCAGACCTTTTATGACTGCGAGAAGCTCCATCCTGTTGTTGGTGGTGCGCGCGAAGCCTCCGGAGAGTTCTTTCTCGTGGACTCCGCATTTGAGGACTGCGCCGTAGCCTCCGGGGCCTGGGTTGCCGCTGGCGGCTCCGTCGGTGTACAGGTAAATGGGTGGTCTCGTTGTCATTTTACGCAAAAATACTATTTTTGCAGGAATTTAGCACCAGTTTCAAGATATGGACAATAAACACGCGGTCTTGGTCACCGTATGTGTATGCTTTGCTGCGGCACCGGGATTGGCGTCCTGTGCGTCCATGTGGGGAGTGGCAGCCGGGGGCGTGCAGCACAAGTCTCGCACTAATATTCTGAACTAATGAAGATATTGCTTACTGGAGCCGCAGGCTTCATCGGATTTCACCTTACAGGCCGCCTTCTCTCGAGAGGCGACGAAGTGGTCGGGGTGGACAATCTCAACGACTACTATCCTGTCGTGCTTAAGGAGGCCCGCCTTTCGCGCCTGGCTTCCAAGAAGGGATTCCGTTTCGTCAAGATGGACATTTCGGACAGGAGGGAGCTGCCGGCTCTTTTCGAGGCCGAGAAGTTCGATGCGGTCGTCAATCTTGCCGCCCAGGCGGGTGTCCGTTATTCAATTGAGAATCCATGGGCCTATGTGGAGAGCAACCTTCTGGGGTTCATGAATGTCCTCGAATGCTGCCGCCACTACCCTGTGAAGAACCTCGTCTATGCCAGTTCCAGCAGCGTCTACGGTGACAACGGCAAAGTCCCGTTCTCTGAGGACGACAAGGTGGATAGCCCTGTAAGCCTATACGCGGCGACGAAAAAGTCCAACGAACTTCTCGCCTCCTGCTACAACCACCTCTACGGTATCCCGGTGACCGGGCTTCGCTTTTTCACGGTCTACGGCCCGTGGGGGCGTCCGGACATGTCTCCGATGCTCTTTGCATCGGCGATTCTTGAAGGAAGACCCATAAAGGTTTTCAACAACGGCAAGATGATGAGAGACTTTACCTACATCGACGACATCGTCGAAGGTGTGGTGAGAGTGCTCGACCATCCTTCCGGGGAGTCCCGCGTCTACAATATCGGCTGCGGAAGTCCTGCGAAACTCCTCGACTTCATCTCCCTCATCGAGACCTCCCTCGGCAGAACGGCCGAGAAGATCATGATGCCGATGCAGGCAGGAGATGTCACCAGAACCTACGCCGACACCACCAAGTTGGAGAGGGACTTCGGCTACAGGCCACAGGTCAGCCTTCCGGACGGCATAGCCAAGTTTGTGGAGTGGTACAATTCAGACAATAATCCATTAAAATGAAGATAGATAAGTTCTTACAGTTTTTTGTGGTCAAGGAGAAGCGCTTTTTCCCTCTTTTCGACCAGTCTGCGCAGAACATAAAGAAGGCTGCGGAGCTCCTTCTTGAGCAGACGAAAGAAGACGATGCCGAGAAGCGCAGAGAGTATGCGCACCGTATCAAGGAATACGAGACCATCGGTGACAGGATTACCGACAAGATTGTCGATGAACTTCTGGACGCAGTGGTCACTCCTTTCGACCGTGACGACATCCATCAGCTCGCGGAAGACATGGACACCTTCCTCGACTGCATACGCGATTGTTCCAAGAAAATAGCCATCTATCAGCCGAAAGATCCGAGCCACAAGGTGATTGAGATCGCCGAATTCATTGTCAAGGATGCCGACATCCTCGTGGAGATAACCGGGCTTTTCGAGCAGATGCGCGAAAAAGCCAAGGAACTGGACAAGCTCTGCGACGACATCAAGGAAATAGAGCACGTTGTGGACGACATCTATGAGTCGTACATGAGCAATCTTTTCGAGTTCGAGAAGGATCCTATCGAGCTCGTCAAGAAGAAGAACATCATCCAGGCGATTGAGGACACTTCCGATATCGCGAAAGGGCTGGCGAGCACCATTCGCAGCGTGGTCGTGAAGATGGGTTAGGGAATGGTGGCCATTGTACTCATAACAGCGCTCATTGCGCTGGCATTCAGTTTTGCGAACGGCATGAACGATGCGGCTAACTGTATCGCCTCTGCCGTGGCGACCAAGGCTCTTTCTCCGAAAATCGCGGTGGCATGGTCCGCCCTGTGGATAGTTGCCGCCCTTTTCTTCTTTGATCTCACGGTGGCCTCCACCATGGGCAGCGGTATCGTGAGCGAGTCGTGCATAGACGTGTATGTGATTCTCTCGGCTCTCCTCGGCTCGGTGATATGGGTGTTCTTCTGCACGAAGTTCGGACTCCCGATTTCCGCCTCTCACGCCCTCATCGGAGGGCTCATCGGACCTGTGTGGTTTGTCTACGGAGCGAATTATCTCGTGATGGACGGCATTATCATGACCCTGCTTTTCATCGTCGTGGCTCCTCTCGTTGGTATGGTCATGGGCTTCCTGCTCAACTGCCTTTTCATGCTTATTTTCCGCCGTTGCAAGGCCAAGAATGTGGACAAACTCTTCAGGGTCCTTCAGATTATTTCCTGCGCGGAGTTCTCCCTCGGCTTCGGAGCCAACGACGGTCAGAAAACCATGGGCATCATCGCCGTGCTTCTTGCCTCAGCCTGCGCGAGCAATCCTGACAGCGGCATCCTCCAGTTTCTCTACGGAGATGCGCAGAGAGCTGCGATAGACGCCGGGCACACCGGCTTCTTTGTCCCTCTATGGCTTGAACTGCTCTGCTACGGGCTTATCGCTCTCGGTACAGTGACCGGGGGATGGCGGGTTATCCGTACTCTCGGGGACGGTCTCAGTAAACTCACTCCTATGCAGGGCTTCTGCGCAGAGGGTTCAGGCGCCGCCACTCTCATAATGACGGCTCTCGTTGGCATTCCTGTAAGCACCACGCACACCATCACCGGCTCCATCATCGGCACAGGCCTGACCCGCGGTGTCAAGAGAGTCAAATGGATGACGGCCAAGAATATCGTCTGGGCCTGGGTGCTGACGATTCCTGCGGTCGTGGTAATTTCGGGCCTGATCTACCTACTGATGGTCCACGGGTTCGGAGTTCCCGTCAAAGTACTCTAACGCGGAGCGCAGCAGCCACTCCCTGTCGCTTTCTTTCAGGACGGTTTCCAATGGCACGGCTATGGAGACCGTCCTGTAGTTTCTGCCTTTGTACAGGACTGCACCACCAATCGGCGACGCACCATAGCGAAGCCAGATGCGTGAATTCTTGCCGGCAGGTTTGATACCGTCCGGCGCTTCCACGCAGTAGATGTCGGGGTTGAGAGTGTGCGAGAAGCGGATGCCTCCGATTTCGTCTTTGGACGTACCGTGTGGGCTGGCTGCCTTGTAGCCGAGCACAGAAGACGTGAAGGCCGCAGTGGCCACGCCTCCGTCGGTGGCGATGTTGGCTCCGGACACGAGAACGTTGCCGCCTGCAGCGGTGAAGTCCCGGAGTGCCGTTTTCATGCTTTCCGGAAAGACAGGATACTGCTCAGTACCCTGCTTCCCGCAGAGGAGGTCGAGTGCCGCCGCACCGCTGCCGTGCTCGCAGAATGCCTCGGAGGACAGAGAGTCGAAAGCCCGGCCCAACTTGAGCAGGCTTGTCCCGTGGATGTACGGGAAGTCGAAAGTGTTGCCGGCGATGAACTCTCCGGCCATCTCGCTGTGGCAGGCCCCGAAGCCTGGGTAGTCGTTGTCGACGAACTCCGCGCTCCTGTCGAACTCGTAGACTTCGCCTATATAGCCTATCTCCCGGATGTACGGGACTCCGCTGTCTCCTCTTGCCGTGAATCCTGCAAATCTTTCTCCATCAACGGATTCTGGGGCACCCACGCGAGTGAAGTTATTGACTATGGCAACCTTCCTGCCGTCACTTTTCTCAGGAATGCCTGCCGAGAGGATTTCGGAAGGGAAACTCTTGCCGCCGTCGTTGAACGCCACGACCTTGAAGCTGTAGACATGGCCTCTCTCGAGGGGCAGCTCCATGTGGGTGGACTCGGTCTCCACTCCGGAGTCAAAAGCCCCGTCGTCCACTCTGGTGTAGACTATGTAGCCTCTGCTTCTTGCCGTAGGCTCTTTCTTGTCCGTTGTCGGATGCCAGCTGAGTCGGACTCTGTCTCCGTCGGTGAGTTCAGCAGCGAAAGCCCTGACAGGCAGGGGCTGGACCACGTAAGGACAGCCATAGAAGGTGCTGAGAGTCTTTAGGATGCCTTTGTAGACGGCACGGCAGACATCGAAGCGGAAGGCCGGGTCGAGACCGTACTTCATGTCCGCGAGGTTCTGGTGGCTGAGCAGCTCAAGTATCATGGCGGGGACTCCAGCGGTGCGGCACTCGCTGTAGCTCCTGTCCCAGAGGCCGCGCCTTGTCCACGTGGAGTCGAAATCGGCGCGGATGTCGTTGACTATCTGGCTCTGCACGTTGTCACACAGCAAACGGCTGATGATGCGGTCTCTACCGTCAGGGAATTCCCTCTCGCCGTCGCAGCGCAGGGTGTATATCGCGAGAGTGCCCACGGTGCTGTCGTTAGGGGTCAGTCCCGCGTCGGTGTGGAAGGCGAGGGCAAGGTCGAAAGGTATGCCTTTCTGCTCCCGCATCATGGAAGTCCAGGCTCCGCGCGTGGCGAAGTCGTCGGTGTAGTCGTCCGACCAGGCTCTGGTGATGGTGGAGTCTGCGCCGGCCCACTGCATCCAGTAGTGCGCTCCTTCTTCGGAAGCCCTTGCTCCTGAGGTCTTTCCTCCTCTTTCGAGCTTGCCCGTCCCGCCTCCTATCTTCACGGCATCGGCGCTTACTGTGCAGCCCTCCTTGCCGCAGTTGTCAAGCCTCACGTTGCCGCCGTCACCCTTGTCGAATTCGAAAGTGCCGAGATATATCCATGTGCCGCCTCCGCGCTTCTGGTTGACTGTGTACGTGGTCTTGCCGCCGAGGTGCGTAACGGTATACCGCGCTGCTGTACTGCTGCCGGGAAGGCTGGCATACGATACGTATACGGCGTATTCGCCTCTTTCTTCTATGTAAGGCGTCCATGTAGCACTTGCGGTGGCCGCCTCAGGGCTGCAGGCGATGCTTCGGGCAGTCCCGGACGTGAAGGGATTGTCCGCGAAGGTGTAGGCCGGCTTGGTGTCGGCGAATCCTGTCCCGGCATACTGCCATTCTCCTTTCTCGCGGTAGATGCCGCTGCGGCGCATCTTTCCCTCCCGCGGACCGTCGAAAGACGGGTCGTTGTCTATGATGATTTCCCTCCACTGGGTGTCCCTCTCGCGCGGAGTCATCACGTATGCTCCCGAATTCTCGAGCATCGGCATCAGAAACGGCAGGACGAAGGTCTGGGTGAACATGTCCTCCACTGTGCGGTGCATCGGGGCTCTCTGCCAGGTCCAGACCCCGCGGCTCTCGTCGTAGTATTTCCCGTGGCTTTGCCACAGGGCGATGTATCGTCCGTCGAGTCCTTTAGGAAAGCGCTTCCCGTCGATTCTTCTGACGAAACCCTCATCGGTGCTTCTCGGATCCTTGATGGCGTGCTCGTATTTCAACGGCTTGCCATCGGATGTTAGTTCCGGCAGGACGAGGTTGGGGAGGCTGTAGCGGTTGGTGAATATGTTGCCGGGACGCGGGCTGCCGGGGAGGGTGTCCATCGCTTCTGCGAGTTCTGCGGTGAACCATTCCACGTCAGATTCCCTCCACGGGTAGAAGGAGAGTTCCTGCGAGAAATAAAGGTCAACTCTTCCGCCTTTTGCCACGACTCTGTTGAGACTGAGTTTCTGGTCAACTCCAGTTCTCTCGAGTAGTTTCGCCCGGAGGGAGTCGCAGATGACGGAGAATTCTCCATTCCTGATGTTCTGCGCATTGGCGGAGAAGGCCGCAAGCGAAAGGAAAAATATGCTTGTGCAACGAAGAAAACGCATTGGAAAGCTATTTTTTCCTGCTTTTGATGACGCAGGACAGGAATACCAGCACTCCCGAGATGCCTATCGCGAGACAGTCCGCTCCGAAGTCGCCAAGGTCCTCGCTGCGGTACGGCAGACTGCCCTGGATGACTTCTGTCAGTCCTGCGAAGACTGCGGCGAAAGAGCAGATGCATACAAGCGTGAGCAGCGAGTGTATCAGTCCCTTGCCCTCGTTGGCAAAGGAGTGGAATCCTGTGGGCGGAAAAGGGAAGAACATGCAGAAATGAACAATCTTGTCCGTCGGGATGCCGAATATGCTCTTCTGCATGTCCGGAAGGCTGTCGAACTTGCCGAAGCACAGAAATACAACTGCGGCAAGGTAGAGCAGGAAAACTGCCCTGAACAGGATTTTAAAGCGTCTGCATTTCATAGAGTTTCCTGTAATAGCCGTCCTTGCATATCAACTCGTCGTGCCGTCCTCTCTCGACAATGCGGCCGTCGTTCATCACGATAATCTCGTCGGCTTTGCGTACAGTGCTCAGCCTGTGAGCTATCGAGATGGTGGTGCGGTTGCTCATCAGGTAGTCGAGAGCGTCCTGTACCATGCGTTCCGACTCCGTGTCGAGAGATGCCGTGGCTTCGTCGAGGATGAGAATCGGAGGGTTCTTGAGGATGGCCCTCGCGATGCTTATCCTCTGTCTCTGTCCTCCGGAGAGCAGGACTCCGCGGTCTCCGATGACGGTGTCGTAGCCTTCAGGCTTCTCCATGATGAACTCGTGGGCGTTGGCGATTTTCGCCGCGGCGATGACCTCATCCTTGGAGGCGTTGTCCACGCCGAATGCTATGTTGTTGAATATCGTGTCGTTGAAAAGAATAGGATCCTGATTGACATTGCCCATCAGCGAGCGGAGGTCCCTGATGCTGACATCCCGCAGGTCGACCCCGTCTATGAAGATGCCTCCATCCGTCGGGTCGTAGAACCTCGGGATGAGGTCCGCCAAGGTGGACTTTCCTGCACCGCTGGCTCCGACTATCGCCACGTTGTGACCCTTAGGTATTTCAAGGTCTATGTGGTGCAGTACCTCTCGGCCGCTCTCGTAGCTGAACGACATGTCGCGGAAACTGATGGCCTTGTCGAACGAATTGAGGCTGACCGGATTGGACGGCTCTGCGATGTTGTTTTCGGCATCGAGGATGACGTTGATGCGCTCCATTGACGCGAGCCCTTTAGGGATACCGTAGGCCGCCTTGGAAAGGTCTTTGATAGGCTGTATGACGCTGTAGAGGATGGCCATGTATGCCATGAAAGAAGGGGCGTCGATTACGGCGCGGGTACCGAGAATGAGGGTGCCTCCGAACCAGAGGACGATGGCAATCATCACCGAGCCGAGCAGCTCGCTAACCGGATGGGCGCTCGCCTGGCGGATGGCCACGCGGGTGTTTTTGCTCTTCATCTTGCCGGTGACGGAGTCGAAGCGCCTCGACATCTTTTTCTCAGCGAGGAACGCCTTTATCACCCTGAGTCCGCCGAGCGTCTCCTCGACCTGGCTCATGGTGTCGCTCCAGTAGGTCTGCGCCTCGATGGACTGTGCCTTTAGCTTCCGACCTATGGCGCTCATGATGCCTATCATCGCGGGAGCGAAGATGATGGTGAAGAGCGTCAGCTGCCATGACATCCTGAACAGGACTCCGAGGTAGATGATGATGAGGATAGGGTTCTTTATCAGCATCTCGATGGTGCTCGTGATGGAGTTCTCGACTTCCTGCACGTCACCGCTGATTCTGGCAATGATGTCTCCTTTGCGCTCCTGGCTGAAGAACCCGAGCGGAAGTGTGAGTATCTTGTCGTATATCTGCATCCTCATGTCCTTGACGATGCCGGTGCGGATGGGTACCATCACGGCAGCCGCTCCGAAGTAGCAGGAGGTCTTGACTAGCACTATCGCACAGAAAACCAGGCAGAGCATCAGCAGCACGTGGCTTGGGCCGAAACTCTCGATGAAGGTGGAGATGTAGTAGTAGGCGTTGTTGGTTATCTCATTGAACGGCATCCCTTTATGCCAGGGGATGAATTCGTACGTGGTCTCGCCGACGTTGAAGAGAATCTGCAGTATTGGAATCAGCAGCGAGAACGAGAACACGTTGAATACGGCGGACAGGATGTTCATCAGAACCGAGCCTGCGACGTATTTTTTGTATGGAGAGACGTATCTTTTGAGTATTTGCCAGAATTCTTTCATAGCGCAAATTTAAGCATTTATACTTAATCCACCGGACTATCTGAGGATGAACAGGGGAGAGGCTGTCATCCTCGGCAGGGCCACCACCCTAACGGAACCTTCGAGCACCGCCCGGGTGCAGTCGAAAGCGAGCTGCGGAGTATTGTTGTGTTCGCTGAGGTGGCAGAGGAAAACCTGCCTGAGACTATCGTGCGCGAAGCCTTTCACGGCCGCCGCGCATTCTTGGTTGGAGAGGTGCCCGTGTCCGTCGCGGATTCTATCCTGCAGGTCTTTGGGATATGGTCCGTTGCGAAGCATGTCCGGGTCGTAGTTGGATTCGATGACCACCGTGTCGGCTTGTGACGCGAGGTCCGCAGCTTCTTTGGTTATCCTTCCCAAGTCGGTCATTATTACAAATTTGTAGCCATCTATCATGATGGCGTATCCGACCGTCTGTGCTGCATCGTGCGGCACTTCGAAGTATCTTGCGAGGATGCGTCCAGGGACTATCTCGTTCCACGAGGCAGACAGACTGTGCTGAAGTCCGGCGAGGCCCTCGCCTGCGATTGTCCTCCTCGAAAGTGTGGAGATGAGCCTGGGCGTGGACCACACAGGTTTGCAGATATGCTTGCAGAAAGAGCCCAGGGAACGTATGTGGTCCAGATGGTCGTGTGTCACGAGCAGGCAGTCGATGTCGTCAGTCCCAAGCGAGTCGGCACGCAATTCTTTCACAATCCTGCGCGGGCTGACACCGATGTCTATGAGCACTCCGCACTTCTGTCCGTCTTCATCCTCCGAACCGAGGAAATAGCAGTTTCCGCAACTTCCTGAGGACAACGACTTGAACTTAATCTTCTTCATTTTTGCAGTATTTGGAAATGACGCCGTAGGCATCCTCGATGCCGAGCTCGCCTGCCCTCGAGAGGTCAATGCAGCCTTTTTCCTGGTCTTTCAGATAGATGAGGACGAGACCTCTGTTGAAATAAGCGTCTCCCATGTAGGGGTAGAGTCTTATTGCCATATCGTAGTTCTCGATGGCGCTCACGAATGAGGATGACAGGCATTCCAGGTTGCCGAGGTTGAAATACAGGTACGGCACGTCCGGGAGTATCTCAAGAGCTTCGCGGATGTCAGCTATGGCATCGGAGTAGTCGTAGCTGCGCTCTACCGAAGCGTTGACCCTTGCCCGGGCCACTCCGTCGGTATCCATCGACAGGGTGCTGACATTGCCTTCGAGAGTTGCGATGAAGTCGGTCATCTCGGCCTTCAGCACGCCGCGGTTCATCAGGTAGAAGGCTTTGTAGTAGCGGGAATACTTGTCTCTCTCCGCCTTGTCGCCGGCTGCGCCGACGGCTTTGTCAAACCATGTAAGCGCCGCGCTGAACTGCTTGCTCTCCAGTTCCTGAAGGCCTCTCACGAAGAAACTCTCGGCATCTGCCGGGTCGACCTGGCCAGAGCCGGAAATCTGCTGCGTGTTGCATATTCCCATTGGGACAGGGGATAACTCCGTGAATCTGTCTATGAGAGCGTCTTCGTATTCTCTTGAGAGAGCCACGCTGCTCCCTTTCTCTTCTTTGAGGAGGGTGAAGCGGTAGAGCGGCCGTAGGTGGATGTCCACATCGCGGTTCTGCAGAAGTTCGTTGTCGAAGTCCTTCTTCGCGAAGTCCGCGTCCAGCGCGAGTAGGGAGTTGTATTTTCTCGTGGTGTCTGCGAAAGATGTCTCTCCGCTCTTCTCGCGGTATTCTCTGACCTTTGCCTGTGCTGTCCTGTAGTCTGCCTTTGCCTCTTCCGTCCGCCCGAGCATGTTCTCGACGTATGAGCGGTTCATATAGGCCTTCGCAAAGTCCGGATACAGTTCGATGGCTCTGTTGTAGTCCGCGAGGGCATCGTTCCACCTCTCCATCTCCACGAATACGGCGGCTCTGTTGAAGTGGGCCAGGACGTTGCCTGGATTGATGTTGATCACTCTGTCCATGTCCTCCAGAGCTTCATCGTACGCTCCCACCTGAGCGAAGATGAGCCCCCTATTGTATAGGGTCAGTGCGTTCCCTGGCTCGTGCCTGAGGACCATATCAAGGTCCTCTACGGCTTCGTTGTAGCGCTTCATCCCATAGAGGAGAATGGCTCTGTTGAAGTAGGCGAAGGTGCTCGCAGAGTCGAGTTCTATGGCCGTGTTGAGATCCTTTAGCGCCTCTTCCTCCATTCCGCGGCTGGCGTTGATTCTCGCCCTGCGGATGAAGCCTTCCGGGTCGAAGCGGTTGAGTTTGATGGCTTTGTCGTAGTCCGCGAGAGCCTTCGTCGTGTCACGGAGGAACAAGAATGAGGCCCCTCTGTTGAGGTATGCGGAAGGATCCTTGGGTTCGGAACGGATGTAGCGGTCGAAGTCTTCCACGGCGTCGGTGAACTTCTGCGCCAGAAACGAGTTTACCCCTCTGGAGAAGTAGATGCCGGTCTGTCCGGGCCGCAGCGAGATTGCCTTTTTGAAATCTCTCTCGGCTGCATCATAGTTTCCGGAGCGGCTTTCTGTGATGCCTCTGTAGTGGTAGCCGTTGGTGAAGACAGGATTTAGCCTGACGGAGGTACTGAAGTCTCCGGAGGCTCCCCGGATGTCTCCAAGGTTGTATTTTGCGATGCCTCTGAAAAAGAAGGCCCAGTAGTTGGTGCTGTCGATTCTCGAGAGGACGTTGAAGTTCTCGATGGCGAGGGCATACTTGCCGTCGGACAAGGCCTGTCTTCCCCTCCACATGAATACGTCCTTGTCGTACTGCGCGAGGGAGGTGAGGGCCGTGAAAGCCAGCAAAAAGATACTGAGAACGAACTTTTTCATTACTTTTGCAAAAGTAACAATAATTGCACCTTAATTGAAACGCCGTCTCAAATTTCTGACATTGCTTCTGCTTTGCATTTCACCTCCCTTGATGGCGCAGGAGAGTGGACTCGGAGAAGAGGTGGAGTTTCTGTGCGCGGAGCAGAGAGGCGGTCGCGCGTTCGGCAGTCCGCAGGCCCAGGACGTCACCTTCTACCTTCTCCGGCAGTTCAGAAATGCAGGCCTGCGAACCTCCGTCCAGTCTTTTGGCTATGGTGGCAAGGTCGGACACAACGTTGTCGGAGTGACCAAGGGCTGGTACCGCCGCTATGTGGTGGTCAGTGCCTACTACGACGGATTCGGAGTCCTTGACGGGGAACTCTATCCCGGAGCGGACTCCAACGCATCAGGCGTTGCCGTGCTGCTAAGTCTCGTGCGCAGCCTTCCTGTCTTCTGTGACGGCGGCACAGGGCTGATATTCGTGGCGTTCGATGCCCACAATGCTGGCATGAGCGGTTCGAAAGAGTTTCTGGAAGCCTTCCGCAGCGAGTACAATATCGCGCAGGCGGTAAATCTCGACATCCTCGGCTCTTCCCTCGTCCCGGTCCACGGCGGACGCCGGGACTATCTGATAGCCTTGGGGGCAGGAGCGCACAGGCTCTCGATTGACAGTGCCAACAGGGACTTCGGTCTGGATATCGCCTACGACTACTACGGCAGCGAAGCATTCACCGACCTTTTCTACCGCAAGATAGGCGACCAGCGCTGGTTTCTCGAGGCCGGGATTCCTTCTGTGATGTTCACTTCCGGTATAACGATGAATACAAACAAGTCAACCGACACTCCGGACTGTCTGGATATGCTGGTCCTTGGAACGAGGGCTTCGTTCATAAAGAAATGGCTGCTTTCGTTCCTGTAGTAGACAATGATCATAATCAAAACATATAACCGATGGTAAAAGTTAACGTGGAGGGCTGCAGCTCCTTTGTAAAGTCTGCAGAGTATCAGAAGTATGTAGAGAAGGCCCTTGCCGCCTACGACACTCTTCAGAGGGAGGACGGTGCCGGCAACGATTTCCTCGGCTGGAAGACTCTTCCTGTCGACACTCCGGAAAGCCTCATCTTGGACTGTGAGGCGGTCCGTGACGACTGGAAAGGAAAGGGAGTGGACCTCGTCGTGGTGATCGGCATAGGCGGATCCTACCTCGGGGCAAGATGCGCCATCGAGGCACTGTCCCACAGTTTCCTGCGCAAAGAGGGCGCTCCGCAGGTAGTTTTCGCCGGCAACAACCTCTCGGAGGAGTACCTCGCGGAACTCATGGATCTCGTGCGCGGCAAGAACACGGCCTGCGTCGTGATCTCCAAGTCCGGCACCACGACCGAGCCGGCAGTCGCGTTCAGAATCGTCAAGGAATATCTTGAGAAGACTTACGGCAGAACTGAGGCTGCCTCAAGGACCGTGGCTGTCACAGATGCTGAGAAAGGCGCTCTCAAGACGCTCGCGACCCAGGAAGGTTACAGGACCTTCGTCGTTCCGGACAATGTCGGAGGCCGCTACTCAGTGCTTACTCCAGTCGGGATTCTGCCTATAGTCCTCGCCGGATTCGACATCCGTGCGATGCTCAGAGGAGCCGCTGAGGAAAGGGAGGAACTCCTCAGAAAGTCAGCAGACAATGCTGCAGTCAAATACGCCGCGATGCGCAATCTTCTATATTCCGAACTCGGAAAGAAAATCGAGATTCTTGTGACGTTCAACCCTAAACTCCAGTATCTCGGAGAGTGGTGGAAGCAACTCTATGGGGAGTCGGAGGGCAAGGAGTTCAAGGGTGTCTTCCCGGCTTCAGTCGTCTGCACTGCCGACCTCCACTCCATGGGACAGTTTATCCAGGAGGGAGACCGCGTGATGTTCGAGACCACCGTGGGCGTGGATAATTCCAACCGCGAGATTGTGATTGGGAGCGACGAGCAGAATCTTGACCAACTCAACTACCTTGCAGGCCAGAGAGTCGAGCACTGCAATGCCATGGCACAGCTCGGCACAAGGCTCGCACACATCGACGGAGGTGTCCCTCAGATTGTGGTCAGCATCGAGAGGATTGACGAGAAGAACCTCGGAGCAATCTTCTATTTCTTCGAGTTCGCCTGCGGCGTCAGCGCCTACCTTCTCGGCATCAATCCGTTCAACCAGCCTGGCGTTGAGGCCTACAAGAAGAACATGTTCGCTCTTCTCCGCAAACCTGGCTACGAGTCACGCACCGAGGAACTTCTCAAGCGTCTGTAGCAAAGTCATCTGGTCTGAATCTGGTATTCGGACACATTCTTCAGGCCCGGCAGTCCGTAGTAGGACTCTGCCGGGTCTCCTTTTAGGCATACGGCTCTGCCGAGCAGCGCCGGATTGTCCACGAGGTTGAGTTCCTCGCGCACTGGACCGTTCTTGAGTTCCACGGCGATGCAGTATTTGCTGTCGGAAGTCCCGGTGCGCGGTCCGAGCAGCAGATTGCTGTCCTTCGAGAAGGGCGGCGTGAAGCTGTATTTCCTGATGCCTGTGGCGCAGCCCACCATGTAGCCCTTGACCCATACGGATCTCCTCCCGACGTTGTCGAGGACTTCGCCGGGTTCTATCGGGTCGTCCGGAGTGTTTCCCTTCATTCTTGAATAGTCGTAGGTCTCGCTGATGCGGTTGCGGGAACTGTCTATATTGATGTCGATTCCCCCGCCGCCACCGTCCTGCGAGGAAATTAGCTTGAGACTGAGGATGTCTCCCGCGTCTGCGGATTTGGAGAACAGGACCGATGTCTCTCCCGCGTCTTCCATGCTCACCATGATTCTTCCCGGTTTGAAGAAAGCTGTGCGCTGCTCTCCGTAAGGGTAGGGCAGACTGCCGTCCCTGCCTTCCAGATGCAGAAGCCCGTCCGGGAAGTTTTCCTTGAAACTTTTGTCGACAATCAGTCTGACACCACAGTTCGCCTGCCGGCAGCAGAGCGTGGCGCTGACTTTTTCGCCCGATTTGAGGCTGACCTCTATGGAGTCGGCGTATTGAGGTGCGTCGAAAGCTGGCTCGGGGAATTCCGCCGACATCGCGCAGATGCTGTAGCTGCCTGACGGTAGGTGAAATTCTTCGGGGGAGTCTGCGAACCTCCCGAAATAGAGCTGATTCCCTTTCGAGTCGCAGACCTTGAGGATGAAATCCTCCTTGTCCGGGAGGACTTCAGCGGTAGGGCGCGTCTCGGCGAAGTTGATTTCCAGGGTGCCTTCTCCACTGTCGGAAAGAAGGTTGCAGGCGCAGAGGCTCAGCGCTGCGGACACTGCAGGAAGAAGTTTTGTTCTCATAGTCCATTTTTTGTCGTTGTCGAAGAGTTTCGGTCACCTGCGCCGGCACGGTGCCGGTCGTGTGTTTCATGGCATCGGCGGGCTGGGTAATCGTCTCTTGCGGCAAAGTTAGACAGCGTATCCGTTTAAACGGAAAAGAAACGTCAAAATCTGATTTCGGGGGATGAAAAAACCGTGTTCCTCGCATCACTGCGACAAACACGGTGCTTAACCTAAACTTAAACTATGAAAAACTTCAGCGCAAAAGTAGGTATTTTTTTTTTTTTTGAGAAATAAACGTGGAAATAATTTCTACATTTGTCCAAAGTCAGTAGTAAAATAGTTTTACGATGAGAAAAATTGTTTTGTTTTCAGCAGTCGCGGCTGCGCTGCTGTCCCTCGCGTCTTGCGGCCCCAAGTACGAGACCGTTCAGGGCGATGCCTTAGGGACGAAGATTTACACTCTGGATAACGGCATGAAAGTCTACATGTCCGTCAACAAGGAGCAGCCGAGAATCCAGACCTACATTGCGGTTAAGGTCGGAAGTAAGAACGACCCTCCGCAGACCACGGGACTTGCCCACTATTTCGAACACCTGATGTTCAAGGGAACGGAAAACTTCGGTACGACGGACTATGCGGCGGAGAAGCCTATGCTCGATGAAATCGAGGCGCTTTTCGAGACTTACCGTGGCACCTCCGACGAGGCCGAGAGGAAGGCAATCTACCACAAGATCGATTCGGTGAGCTACGAAGCATCGAAGCTTGCGATTCCTAATGAATATGACAAACTCATGGCGGTCATCGGAGCCGATGGGACCAATGCATGGACTTCTTCTGACGAGACTGTCTATACCGAGGACATCCCTTCCAACCAAATCGATAACTGGGCGAGAATCCAGGCTGACCGTTTCCGTAACGGTGTCATCAGAGGATTCCACACCGAACTTGAGACAATCTATGAGGAAAAGAATATGTCCCTTACCCAGGACAGTAGAAAAATCTGGGCAGTGCTTGATCAGGCTCTTTTCCCTCATCACCCTTACGGGCAGCAGACCACTCTCGGAAGTCAGGAGCATCTTAAGAATCCTTCCATCACCAATGTGAAGAAGTATCACGATGAGTACTACGTTCCTAACAACATAGCGGTCTGCGTGTCCGGCGATTTCGACCCGGATGAGATGGTCGCCGCACTGGAGAAGTACTTCGGCGACTGGCAGCCGAACCCGTCTGTCCCTCAGCTGAAGTATGAGCAGGAAGCACCTATCACCACTCCTATCGTTAAGGATGTGTACGGCCTTGAGTCTGAGAGCGTCGCGATTGCATGGAGACTTCCTGGCGCGCAGGATCTCGAGACTTCCGCAGTGGCGGAAATCGCGTCGTCAATCCTCAGCAATGGCTATGCCGGACTCATAGATCTGGACGTCATCCAGCAGCAGAAGGCGCTCAGCCTCGCTTCCGGAGCCGAGATTCGTCCGGACTATGGCGAGTTCATCGTGATGGGCAATCCTAAGCAGGGACAGAGCCTCAAGGAGATTCTCGACATCAGCCTCGAGGAAGTCGCAAAGCTTCGTGCCGGAGATTTCGATGAGTCTCTGATCTCCGCTACCGTCAACAATCTCAAGCGTAGCAAGATGGTCCAGCTTGAAAGAAATAGTTCAAGGGCACAGATGTACGTGGACGCTTTCATCAGCGGCGTGGACTGGAAGGATGCCTGCAAAGAACTTGATCGCTATGCTGCGGTTACCAAGGAGGATGTTGTGGCCTTTGCGCAGAAATACCTCGGGGAGAACTCCTACGCCGTAGTGTACAAGCATCTTGGTGAGGATAAGAACATCGCCAAGATCGCCGCTCCGTCGATCACTCCTATCGCTACCAACCGCGACAGTCAGAGCGAGTTCTTCAAAGAAATCCAGGCAGCGTCCGTGAAACCGATAGAGCCTGTGTTCGTGGACTTCTCGAAGGACCTGACCGTGGATTCCCTTGCCGCAGGAGTCAACCTCCTCTACAAGAAGAACGAGATCAACGACATCTTCACGCTCGTACTTTCGTATAATTATGGCGTGAAAGACAATCCTGCGCTCAGCCTTGCGTCCGACTACCTCTCTTACCTCGGAACTCCGACCCACAGCGCCGAGGAGCGCGCGGCTCTTCTCTATGGCCTTGCCTGCGACTTTTCCGTCGGCTCCGGTTACGGCACGACGACCGTCAGGTTGTCGGGCCTCGGCGAGAATATGGCGGCAGCCCTCGACATCGCGGAGGACCTTATTCAGAACGCTCAGCCTAATGATGAAATCCTTGCGAACATCAAGACGGACGTGTTCCGCTCGCGCCAGAATGCGAAGAAATCCCAGCGCAGCTGCTACAGTGCCCTCACGCGGTACGCAGCCTACGGCGCAGAATATGTGAAGAACAGCACTCTCGACAACGCGGCTCTTGCCGCTCTCAAGTCAGACGAGATTCTCTCTTCGCTCAAGGCGGCGACGGAAATCGGACACGAGATCCGTTACTATGGCCCGCTTTCAGAGCAGGAGCTCAAGGCCGAACTTCTCAAGCACCACAGAATAAGCGGCGAGCCTGCAAGGCCTGACACTTTCGTCAGCAGGCAGACCGTCGGCAGGAACAGCGTGCTTCTTGCACAGTATGATGCTCCTCAGCTCTACTACATCCAGTACTCCAACCGCGGCGAGTCCTTCGATCCGGCAAGCGAGGCATCAGTCGATTTGTACAACGAGTATTTCGGAGGCGGCATGAACACCATCGTGTTCCAGGAGATGCGTGAGGCCCGCGGTCTTGCATATTCTGCGTCCGCAAGCCTCAGGACTCCTTCATTCGCCGGCGACACATACTACTATCAGGCCTTCATCGCCACTCAGAACGACAAAATGCGTCAGGCAATCGAGGCTTTCGACGAGATCATCAACGACATGCCTGAGTCCGATGCGGCATTCTCTGTGGCGAAGGACGCTCTCATCAGCAGGATGCGCACCCAGCGTACCACTGGTTACTCCGTGATCCAGTCATACATCGCCTACCGCAACCTCGGTCTCGACGAACCTCTCGACAGGGATGTGTTCGAGAAAGTCCAGAATATGACCATCGACGATGTCGTGGCGACACAGCAGAAATGGGTCAAGGGCCGCAGTTACACCTACTGCATCCTTGGCGACATCAAGGCTCTTGACACCAGGTTCCTCTCTACTCTCGGTCCTGTGAAGACTGTAAGTCTCGAGGATATCTTCGGATTCTGAAGCTCTTCGCGTCACGATATATAAAGAGAGCGGCCGACAAGGCCGCTCTCTTTTTGCGTCATGTCCGCACTGCCGGACTACTTGTTCAAATCGTCTGCGCTCTTGAGGAAGCTTGCGAGTTCCTCGTCAGAAAGCTTGTAGTCGCTCATCTCGCCGGAGAAATACTGGTCATAGGCACTCATGTCCACGAAACCATGTCCCGAGAGGTTGAAGAGAATGGTCTTCGCCTCACCGCTCTGCTTGCATTTGAGGGCTTCTGCAATGGTGGCCGCTATGGCGTGGCAGGATTCAGGTGCAGGAATGATGCCTTCCGTGCGGGCGAAAAGGACTCCGGCCTTGAAAGTCTGGGTCTGCTGGAAGTCGACTGCCTCCATGAATCCGTCCTTCATCAACTGCGACATGATGACTCCTGCGCCGTGGTACCGCAGGCCGCCGGCGTGGATGGTTGCCGGCTTGAAGCTGTGTCCGAGGGTGTACATCGGGAGAAGCGGGGTGAGGCCAGCCTCGTCGCCGAAGTCATATTCGAACTTCCCTCTTGTCAGTTTAGGGCAGGAGCTTGGTTCTGCCGCGATGAATCTCGTCTTCTTGCCGTCCTGAAAGTTGTGCCGCATGAAAGGGTAGGCTATGCCGCTGAAGTTGGAGCCTCCGCCGAAGCAGGCTATGACGATGTCCGGATATTCGCCCGTGAGCGCCATCTGCTTTTCTGCCTCGAGTCCGATGATGGTCTGGTGGAGGCAGACGTGATTCAGCACGGATCCGAGGGTGTATTTGCAGTTAGGCGTGCTGACGGCAAGTTCGATGGCCTCCGAGATTGCGCAGCCGAGCGATCCTTGGTCGTTGGGGTTGACGGTGAGGATATCTTTGCCGGCCCTGGTCGACATGGACGGGGACGCTGTGATGGCGGCGCCGAAGGTTTGCATTATGGACCTGCGGTATGGCTTCTGGTTGTAGCTCGCCTTGACCATATAGACTGCGCAGTCGAGCCCGAACTTCTTGGCTGCGTAAGAGAGGGCTCCTCCCCATTGTCCTGCGCCGGTTTCGGTGGTGATGTTGGTAATGCCCTGCTTCTTGGCGTAGTAAGCCTGGGCCAGCGCGGAGTTGAGTTTGTGCGAACCGGCAGGGGAGACGCTTTCGTTCTTGTAGTAGATGTGTGCCGGGGAACCGAGCGCTTCCTCAAGTTCATAAGCCCTCACGAGCGGAGTGCATCTGTATGATGCATACTGCTCTCTGACCGGCTCCGGAATCGGAATCCACTCATTGGTTGTGTCGAGCTCCTGCTTTGCGCATTCTTCGCAGAAGATAGGGTAGAGGTCTTCCGCCTTCAGTGGCTTTCGCGTCGCCGGATTGAGAATCGGAAGCGGTTTGTTGGGCATGATGGCCTGGATGTTGAACCATGCTGTAGGGATTTCGCTCTCCGGAAGGATGAACTTTTTCTGTCTCATTGCAGTCTTTTTTTGTGAGTTGAATAAAAAAGAATAGAGCCCTGTCGCGGACGGCAGGGCTCTGAATATCAAATATGACAATTAAGCTTGTGAATGACGATACATGAGCAATAGCCTCCTACGACTTTTTGAGTTGCAGGACGCGCCACCAATATGAGCTGAACATCGTCATATAAAGAAGCTCCCCTTCTAGGACTTGAACCTAGGACCCCCTGATTAACAGTCAGGTGCTCTAACCAACTGAGCTAAAGAGGAATGTTTGCCTCGTCTCGCGAACGGCATTGCAAAGATAGCCCAAAAACTTTAATATGCAAAAATAATTTGCTTTTTTTATGCTACCTTTGTGTGCTATGGATGTGGCTCTCCTATCTACAATGCTCTCCGAGCTGATTCTTACTCACGACAGGGTGGGCCTGCCGGGTCTCGGGACTTTTGTCGCCGAACAGGTGCCGGCCAGCTTTTCGGACAAGGGGTATACCATAAATCCTCCGTACCGTAGGCTCTCTTTCTATCCGAGCCGTTCAGGGGATTCCGCACTTGTGGACCTGTATGCCGCTTCAAACGGCATATCCAAGGAGGCCGCTTCGCGTTATGTAGGGGATTTCCTCTCTGATCTCAAACTTGTCCTCGAGGAGAAGAAACTTGTCGTCCTGCCTGGACTTGGGCGCTTGAGGGCGACGGTTGAGAATAATTTCTTCTTCGTGCCGGACGAGGACCTGGACATCTTCCCTGAAGGATTTGCCCTGCCGCCGGTATCGCTGAAGACCATAGCTTCGCCAGCGGCCGACGAACTGAGCATCAATCCGCCTCTTGCCCGTCCGCGTGACGCGGCTGCAGAGGCACTGGAAAGTCTTTCGCCGCAGCCTGATGAACCGTCCTTTGAGACCGTCGGTCAGCCGCCAGAATCAGATGAGATGCCGCTGCTGCCGGCAAGGAACTCCGGTGGGAGGAGGGGGATGGCGGTGCTTCTTTCGCTGATAGCATTGGCTGTGATTCTCTTCGCTTCCTTCGTCATTATCGCCAGAGTCGCTCCGGACATCGTGGACTCCATGCTGTATACTCCTGAGGAACTCCGAATAATCAACTATTGATGATAGAACTTATCTACCCGTCGGCGACAGCACCGCTCCTTCCGGGCAGCGGTCGTGCGGCATCGGCCGAAATGCTTCCAATAATCGACGAGAGCGGCAGCGTGATAGCGCAGGCTTCGAGGGCTTATTGCCATTCGGGCAGGAAGCCTCTCCATCCGGTAGTGCATCTCCATGTCCTGAACCGTGAAGGAGAACTTTATCTGCAGAGGCGCAGCGCGACAAAGGACCTCCTTCCACTCTGCTGGGACACCGCCGTCGGCGGGCATGTCTCGTACGGTGAATACCTGCTCGAAGCCCTTTACCGCGAGGCCGGCGAGGAACTCGGGATGGCGGAGTTCAACCCTTGCGGGCTGATGTCATATGTCTTCGTGTCGGACACGGAGAAGGAGATGGTCAACGTCTATGCCGCCGTCGGATGCTTTCATCCCAAGCCGGACGGAGATGAGGTCATTGCCGGCCGATACTGGTCGTTCGACGAGATTGAGAAGACAATCGGAAAGTCCGTCTTCACGCCCAACTTCGAGCAGGAGTTCCACAAGATAAAGGATGCCCTGGCGGCGCTTCTGTGATGTCTGAACTTCGGAAATTCATAAAGGACCAGCTGTCCGTCTGGCCGCTTGCCGCGAGAAACTTCCGCGCTCTCAAGAAAACTTCCGTCAAAAAGTTGGAAGTCAACGGCCTGCAGTGCGTCGTGCAGTGCAATCCGGAGAGGGTGTTTTCGTCCATGGCTGACACTTCTCCTGAAGCGATAGCCGCCCGACCATGCTTCCTCTGCGAGGAGAACCGCCCGAGGGAGCAGTTCCATCTCAAGTTCGAGGGCAGGAAGGGAAGGACCTACAACATCCAGATAAACCCATACCCGATTTTTCCTGGGCATCTCGTCATAGTCAGGGACCGCCATCTGCCTCAGGCAATCTGGCATCATCTGCCTGACATGCTTGACTTTGCCGCTAAATATGAAGGATACACTGTGTTCTACAACGGCCCTTCAAGCGGAGCTTCCGCACCGGACCACCTCCACTTTCAGGCAGTTCCCCGTCATCTTCTGCCTCTTGAGGAGGCTGTTGACGCATATCTTGACTCTCCCGGCTGCTGTCTTGCCACGGTGAAGGATGCTTCGTTGTACCGCTGTGATACTCTCACCGAGGGAGTGTTCGCTTTGAAGGCAAGCACTTCTAAGTCGCTGACGAAGCTCTTTTACAGGCTTCTTGACTGCACCGACAAGCCGGAAGGAGAGATTGAACCACGCTTCAACCTTTTCGCCTATGTCAAGGACGGTGAGTACCGGGCGTTCGTCACGCTCCGTCGCCGCAAACGCTCGCACCACTTCACTTCCGAAGGAGAGGACCACCTGGCCATAAGTCCAGGGGCGGCCGACATGGCAGGCTTCTTCGTGGCTCCGTTCAAGGAGGATTTTGACAAGGTCACGCCCCGAGCTCTTGAGGAGATGCTGTCGGAGGTGTCGATATCCGCTTCCGAGAGGGAGATGATAGAGTGGAGGCTGACGCGCACACAGCCGAAAATCTCGGTCGGGATACTTTCGGCCAAGGAGATAAAGTTCGAAATCATCTCCGACGGTGCCGGTCCGCAGAAAGTGAGCTGGCACGATGGCCGCATAGCGTACAACGGAATGATATATGACGAGTTGTATTTCGACTCCGTCACCCGCTCGACCCTCTTCGCCGAGGCTTCGTTCATCCTCTACGATGTAGTCATAGGCATCGATTTCCACTGGCAGCAAAAGCGCACGCTCAAGTTTGCTGGCGGACTCAAGTTCATCGTCGAAGGTGACCGGATCACGGCAGTCAACTGCATCGGGATGGAGAACTACCTGCTGAGCGTGATTTCTTCGGAGATGAAGTCAAGTTCTTCTCTTGAACTCCTGAAGACCCACGCCGTCATTTCACGCAGTTGGCTTCTCGCACGTGTCGAGGACCGCCGCCTTTGCAGGGAAGCTCCGCATGAGATGTACGATGTCTGCGCAGACGACCACTGTCAGCGCTATCAGGGAATCGGGATGGCGGTCGGCGGTGATGTCAGGAAAGCCATAGACGAGACCTGGGGGAAGGTGCTGCGCTTTCGCGGGGAACTCTGCGACACACGGTATTCGAAATGCTGCGGCGGCCGGACCGAACTCTACAGCACATGCTGGGAAGACAAGGACTACCCGTACCTGCAGAGCGTCGAGGATGAGTACTGCGACTGCGAGAATTCTGAAATCCTTTCACAGGTGCTAAACGACTACGACATATCCACTGCGGATTTCCACGACTGGACTGTCCGCTACGGCAAAGAAGAACTCTCTGAACTTTTCTGCCGCCGCACTGGTGTGGATGTCGGCAGGATTCTCTCTCTCGAAGCTCTCGACAGAGGCCCGTCCGGAAGAATAAAACACCTCCTGGTTCGTGGAACAAAGGGAGAAATCACTGTGGGAAAGGAACTTGCCATAAGAAGGGCTTTGAGTGGTACGCATCTCAAGAGCTCCTCGTTCACCGTGGAGGAGGACGGTGACAGTTTCGTCCTCAAAGGACACGGATGGGGGCATGGAGTCGGACTGTGCCAGATAGGCGCGGCGGCGATGGCCGCGAAAGGCTTCGGATACAAGGAAATACTGGCGCACTACTATGTCGGAGCGGAAGTTGAATAGAAGCCCGTGGGCATGGGTGTCTACCCTGTATTTCGCGGAAGGGATACCTTATTACGTGGTGAACGTCATTTCAGTGACCATGTTCAAGCGTCTCGGGATGTCCAACGGAGACCTTGCGATGTACACTTCGCTTCTCTACCTCCCGTGGGTGATCAAACCTCTGTGGAGTCCTTTCGTCGATGTCCTCAAGACCAAGCGGTGGTGGGTACTCGCCATGCAGATGCTTATCACCGCCGGCTTCGCCGCGCTTGCACTCAGTATCGGGCCTGGGCTTCTGACGCTGTCCCTGATATGCTTCTACATAGTGGCCTTTGCGTCTGCCACCCACGACATCGCGGCGGACGGATTCTACATGATAGCTCTGCCGGAGAAGGAACAGTCGCTTTTCGTCGGCATCCGCAGCACTTTCTACCGCATTGCATCGGTCTTTGGCCAGGGGGTGCTGGTGGTCCTCGCCGGAGTTCTCGAACAGCGCACCGGCGACATCCCTCTCGCTTGGAGTCTGACCATAGGCCTTGCCTGTGTCATGTTCGCCGTCTTCACTCTTTGGCACTTCTATTCTCTTCCTCCTGAAACCCATGTCGTGGAGGCTGATTCGGCTTCGTCCGGGGTTGAGTTGAAAGAGGTTTTACGAAACTTCGGCCACGTATGGGCGGAGTTTTTCCGCAAGGACGGAGTGTGGTTGGCGATAGTCTTCATGCTTCTGTACCGGCTTCCAGAGGCGTTCTCCGTCAAGATGCTCACTCCGTTCCTGCTCGACTCTCCTTCGGCTGGAGGACTTGGGCTTAGCACGGCTGACTCCGGGCTCGTATATGGCACGATGGGCGTTGCCGCTCTGACTGTCGGAGGCATTCTCGGCGGTATTTTCGCCGCGCACAAGGGCCTTCGCCGCTCGCTCTGGCCCATGTCCCTCGCGCTTGCTCTGCCTTGTGCCGTCTACCTCTATATGGCTGCCGTTCAGCCGTCCCAACTCTGGATTGTCTATCTCTGCGTGGCGTTCGACCAGTTCGGCTACGGCTTCGGATTCACTGCATACATGCTCTACATGATGCATTTCTCTGAAGGGGAGTACAAGACTTCCCACTATGCCATCTGCACTGCGTTCATGGCGCTGTCAATGATGATTCCGGGGTTCTTCGCCGGATGGATTCAGGAGGTGCTCGGTTACGTCGGATTCTTTATAATTGTGATGATATGCTGTCTTGCAACCGTATTCGTGACTTTCTTTGCGCGTCGGCGTTGCTGATTTGCGCCGTGCTGCCGGCCAAGGTGAAACCTGGCGTTGAGGTCCTCCGTGAGAGGAATTTCGCCGGTCTTGACGGGATGAGAGTGGGACTTGTGACCAACCCTTCCGGGGTGGATTCCCAGCTCAAGTCTACGATAGATATTCTCTATGAGGCTGAGAATGTAAATCTTGTGGCTCTATTTGCGCCGGAGCACGGAGTCCGTGGTGATATCTATGCCGGCGGACGTGTCGAG
This sequence comes from uncultured Muribaculaceae bacterium, assembly GCA_964385795.1. Taxonomy (GTDB): domain Bacteria; phylum Bacteroidota; class Bacteroidia; order Bacteroidales; family UBA932; genus Cryptobacteroides. The sequence goes on along the minus strand of CAYLPY010000012.1, from coordinate 18,901 downwards.
TCTGGAAAAGACCCAAAGACAGGGCTTCCGGTGTATTCTTTGTACGGTTCCACGCGCGAGCCTTCGCAGGAGATGCTTGAGGGCATAGACATAGTTCTTTACGACATACAGGATGTCGGCAGCCGTTCCTACACGTTCATCTCAACCCTCGGGCTGGTGATGCGGGCCTGTAGCAAGGCGGACATCCCGGTGATGGTTCTCGACCGCCCGAACCCTCTCGGTGGCCGCAAGGTCGAGGGGCCGAAGGTGCGTCCGGGCTATTTCTCATTCGTCAGCCAGTATGCGATACCCTACATCTACGGACTCACTGTCGGGGAACTGGCGATGATGATCAACGAGGAGCGGCTCAACTGTGGTCAGAACGGCAGGGAGGAGCCTCTCAAGTGCAGTCTTGTTGTGGTTCCGATGGAGGGGTGGAGCCGCGACATGCTTTTCTCCGACACAGGACTTCCGTGGGTGCTGCCTTCGCCTAACATCCCTTATCCGCAGAGCGCGGTGTGCTATCCGTCGGCCGGGCTGATTGGCGAGATGTATAACTATCTCAACATCGGCATCGGCTATACCCTTCCGTTCGCGACCTTCGCCGAGGAGTGGATCGATGCCGACAAACTCAAGGAAACCCTTGACTCATATAACGTCCCGGGAGTTGCCTGGAGGACGGTCCACTATAAGCCGACGTCTGGAAGACTCGCCGGAAAACTTGTCCACGGCGTGCAGTACTACTACACCGACTACGACAGTGCCGTCATTACCCTTACCCAGTTCTACGTGATGCAGGCTGTGTGGGAACTCTACGGCAGGAATCCTTTCACCTCTTCCAAGGACAGGATTCCCATGTTCAACAAGGTCTGCGGGAGCGACTATGTCAGCGCCCGCTTCGCCGAGAGCATGAGAGTGGACGATATCGCAGAGTACTGGTCTGCGGATGTGGACGAATTCCGCAGGACTTCAGTGAAATACTATCTATATGATTAAACTTGAGGCAGGCGCGGTCCTGCCTTCCATGAGGGCATAGCCTCTTCTGAGAGTTTCAATGGATCCGGATGAGAGAAGTTCTGTCCCAGCATCCTGGCTGTCTCCGGTAGGGAGTCCGCTGTTTTCGAGTACGTCCTTCAGTCTCCGGGCCACGGCAGGGGCGGGGTCGATGAATTCTACTCCGGGACCTGCCACCTTCTCGAGCGAGCCGAGCAGGAAAGGGTAGTGGGTGCAGCCCAGCACTATGGTGTCCGCTCCGCTTTCGAGCAGTGGCCGCAAGCTGTCTTCGATGACTTTTTCAGCGTGCGGACCGTCCAGCTCTCCGCTTTCGACGAGTTCCACGAAGCCTCTGCCCACGTGCTCCGATATCTTGACGTCCGAAGTATATTTGCCTTTGGTGTCCAGATACTTGGAGCCTTTGAGCGTACCGGCTGTGGCGAGTACTCCTATGACTCCGCTCCTCGTGTGCAGCGCGGCAGGCTTCACGGCCGGTTCCATCCCGACGAAGGGGATGCTGAACTCTTGCCGGAGGCTTTCGATGGCCGCAGCGGTCGCCGTGTTGCAGGCGAGAACCATTGCGTCCGCACCTCTGGAGAGCATATATGAGGTGATGCGTCGGCAGCGTTCAAGGATGAACTCTGGACTTTTCTCGCCGTATGGGCAGTATGCATTGTCCGAGAAGTATATGTACTTCCCGGACGGCATGATATTGAGAATTTCCTTCAGAACGGACAGGCCTCCGATGCCTGAATCCATTATCCCCACTGTGGCCATAACGCAAAGATAAGCCTTTTTGACATATTGTGGATAAATGCTTATTTTTGCCTGATTATGATTGCTCAAGAACAGATTAAGGACCTTCAGACGCGCATCGAGACGCTCGGGAGGTGCATAGATATCGATTCTAAACGGAAGGAACTGGAAGAGAAGGAACTCCAGAGCCAGGCACCTGATTTCTGGAACGACCCGAAGAGCGCCGAGACGTTTCTTAAGGGTGTGAGCGGCCTCAAGTCTTGGGTTACTTCCTTTGCGGAGGCATCTTCAGCCGTCGATGACCTCGAGGTCCTACTCGAACTTGATCCCGAGAACTCCGAGACGGATGCGGCCTACGAGCACGCTAAAAGTCTTGTCGAGGACCTCGAGATGCGCAATATGCTGGGCGGCGAGGGCGACAACCTCGGCGCGGTGCTGACCATCAATTCTGGTGCAGGTGGCACGGAGGCCAACGACTGGAGTGCCATGCTGATGAGGATGTATATGCGCTGGGGTGAGAGGAACGGCTACAAGATGACCGTGACCGAACAACTCGAGGGTGATGAGACTGGCATCAAGTCGGCTACCGTGCAGTTCGAGGGCGACTATGCATACGGCTATCTCAAGGCTGAGTCGGGAGTCCACCGGCTGGTCCGGATTTCTCCGTTCAATGCCCAGGGCAAGCGCCAGACCACTTTCAGTTCGGTATTCGTGTATCCTCTCGTGGACGACAGTATCAATATTGAAATCAATCCTTCGGACATCGAGTGGGATACTTTCCGTTCGGGTGGCCACGGCGGGCAGAATGTCAACAAGGTCGAGACGGGTGTCCGGGTGCGCCACATCCCGACCGGCATCATGGTGGAGAATACCGAGACCCGCAGCCAACAGGACAACCGACAGAATGCTCTGCGCATCTTGAAGTCGCGTCTGTATGATATAGAGTTGAAGAAGCGCCAGGAGAAGCAGGCCGAACTCGAAGGGCAGAAGAAGAAGATTGAGTGGGGCTCCCAGATACGCTCGTATGTCCTCCATCCTTACAAGATGGTAAAAGATCTCCGGACAGGCTGTGAGACTGCCGACACGCAGGGGGTCCTCGACGGCGACCTCAACGAGTTCATGAAGTCGTTCCTTATGCAGAATTAGTTTTAAGTCAACAATAACAATACACTATGGTAGAGTTCAAATATGCTCCGATGTTCCAGCTCGGAGAAGACAAGACAGAGTACTACAAGATTCCGGGTTCGGAGAAACTTGTCTCAACGGCAGAGTTTGAAGGCCACAAGATTCTGAAAGTCAGCAAGGAAGCACTCACGCTCATGTCCAACACTGCATTCCGTGATGTCAGCTTCATGCTCCGCCGCTCCCACAACGAGCAGGTTGCCAAGATACTCCGCGACCCCGAAGCTTCCGAGAACGACAAGTACGTGGCATTGACCTTCCTGCGCAATGCGGAAATCGCCTGCAGGGGCAAACTCCCTCTGTGTCAGGATACGGGCACGGCCATCGTCCACGCCGAGAAAGGCCAGGGAGTATGGACCGGATTCTGTGATGAGGAGGCTTTGAGCCTCGGAGTCTTCAAGACCTATACCGAGGAAAATCTCCGCTATTCCCAGAACGCTCCTCTCGACATGTACAAGGAAGTCAATACCAAGTGCAATCTTCCTGCACAGATAGACATCGAAGCCTGCGAGGGCGACGAGTACCACTTCCTCTGCGTCACCAAGGGCGGCGGCTCTGCCAACAAGACATACCTCTATCAGGAAACCAAGGCGCGTATCCAGAACCCTGGCACTCTCGTGCCGTTCCTCGTGTCCAAGATGAAGACCCTCGGCACGGCGGCCTGCCCTCCTTACCACATCGCCATCGTTGTGGGAGGCACTTCGGCCGAGAAGAACCTCCTGACCGTGAAACTCGCCTCCACCCACTACTACGACAATCTCCCTACATCAGGCGACGAGACCGGAAGGGCTTTCCGCGACGTGGAGCTGGAGAAGCGGCTTCTTGAGGAAACCCATAAAATCGGACTCGGAGCTCAGTTCGGCGGCAAGTACTTTGCGCATGACGTGAGGGTCATCAGACTTCCTCGCCACGGTGCCAGCTGTCCGATCGGACTTGGCGTAAGCTGCTCCGCAGACCGCAACATCAAGGCGAAGATTGATGCCGACGGCGTGTGGATTGAGAAAATGGACGACAAGCCATACGAACTCATCCCAGAGGAACTCCGCAATGCCGGCGAAGGGGATGCCGTGAAAATCAACCTCGACTGCCCGATGTCCGAGATACTTGCACAACTTACTAAATATCCGGTCAGCACCCGACTGAGCCTCAACGGCACCATAATCGTCGCTCGTGACATCGCCCATGCCAAGATCAAGGCGCGTCTCGACGCAGGCGAAGGCATGCCGCAGTATTTCAAGGACCACCCAGTCTACTATGCTGGTCCGGCAAAGACTCCGGAAGGACTTCCTTGCGGCTCAATGGGACCTACTACGGCAGGTCGTATGGATCCTTATGTTGATGAGTTTCAGGATAATGGCGGAAGCATGGTAATGCTCGCCAAGGGCAACCGCAGTCAGGCGGTCACCGATGCCTGCAAGAAGCACGGCGGATTCTACCTCGGCTCCATCGGAGGCCCGGCGGCTATCCTTGCCCAGAACAACATCAAGTCCATCGAGTGCGTGGAGTATCCTGAACTCGGCATGGAGGCCGTGTGGAAAATCCACGTCGAGAACTTCCCTGCGTTCATCCTCGTGGATGACAAGGGCAACGACTTCTTCAAGAAGCTCGGTTTGTGAGAAAAGGGCTTACAATAGCTCTTTTATCCGTTACGGGTGTCGTCGTCCTGGCGGCAGTGGCATTGCAGACTGTCCTTAACTCCAGGATTGTCACCGACACCATAGATGATTTTGCAAAGGAGAATGTGGCCGGGGAACTCAAATATTCCGGCCTTCATTTCTCCATATTCAAGCATTTTCCTTCGGTCTCCCTGTGTCTGGACAGTTTGAGCGTTACCTACCCTTCGGAGCGGGGTCAGTCTTCTGTGGACACCCTCCTCTCCACGGGAAAGGTGGACTTGAGAGTCAATCCGTGGCGGCTGATCGGCGGACGCATTGCTGTGGGGTGCGCTGAGATTCATGACCTTGCGGTCTTCGTGAACGTGCCGTCCGCAGGAAAGTCCAATCTTGAAGTGCTTTCGTTCCTCTCTTTCGGAACGGACACTCTCCCGAGGGAGAAGACCTCTCTTTCGATTCCGCAAATCTCTGTGAGGAGGTTTGGCCTTCTCGGAACGACGCGTCTCCGCTATGAGTCTGTCCCCGACGGCTTGAGCGCAAAGGTTGACATGGTGGACGTCCTTCTCTCCGGGAGTGTCCGCGCAAAGGACGGACAACTCTCTGTCTCCGGGGCCAAGTTATCCATGGACACATTGTCCATCGCCGGTGTGTCCGACCGTGGCTCCTTGGACTTCCGGTTTTCTGCTTTCTCGGTGGAAGAGACAAGACCGGAGATGTATGACTTGGCCTTTCTTGCGGATGCAGTGCTGTCGACGCCTGAGTTCGGGCGGCTCGAGATTCCGCTTTTTGTCGGCGGAGGAGTCGGTTTCCGGATGGCTTCCGACAGGACAGACTTCAAGGCGAAGGGGCTGACGGCTCAGTTCGCATACGTCCCGCTCCAGATTGACGGAGATGCGACTTTTTACACAGACAGCATAGCGGTGGACGCGACGGCCTCGATAGATGACTGCTATGTCGAAAGCATTCTCCGCAAATATGCGGATTCGGTGCTCGGGACGACGTCCGACATCAGCACCACCGCGCATCTCACCGCAGACATCTCAGCCGTTGGAGTGTATGACGGCGAGCGTATCCCGGCGGTCGAAGCTTGCCTGCGGATTCCTGCATCGAGTACGAACTACGTCCCGCGTGGTCTGGATGTCCGGCATGCGGTAGATATCGACGCGGTCATATCTCCGGACAAGGTTCTGGATGCCGACATACATCAGCTTGACCTTGCGGTGCCGGGGCTTGACCTCTCAATCGGTGGCGGGGCGCGGGACCTTCTCGGGAAGAATCCGCTCTACCGTATCTTCGCCGATGCAAGGGTGGACGTGGAGAAACTGGCAGAAGGGATCAGACTGGACAAGATGGGCTTCGAGCAAGCGGAGGGTGATCTGCATCTCGTCCTTGATGCAGACACCCGTCAGTCCGAACTTCAGAACTTCCGTTTTGACAAAGCGCGGATAAAGGGGAGTCTCGGCAGCAGCCATCTTCGCCTCAAGATGCCTGAAGACTCTATTGAGACCAGTCTATTCAAGAGCAAAGTGCTGCTTTCGTCTGGACGTGATGGCCTGAACGTGAAGGCTGATTTCGATTCCGTGTATTTTAACAAGGGAGTCGGGCTGGTGGCTAGGGTGAGAAACATACGAAACGAAGCCAGGATTTCCAAGACCCGTCAGGGTGACGAGTTGCTTCCTCTGCTTGAGGCCAGTACCAGCAGCGACAGAATCTTCCTCAAGACTGCTTCCGGACGCTTCGGCGTGAGTGGTGCGGATCTCAGTGCCTCGGCTCAGAAGATTGTCCCTCGTGGGCACAGGCATGCTCACGGGCCATCCTTTCGCAGAGGGAGGCGTGATGCGGACTTCGAGAGGGCCGACGTGGACATTTCACTCGATTCGTCCATCGTCAAGTATCTTGATTCCTGGTCTGCAAAGGGGCATGTCAAGGCGGACGGAGGTTTCTATGCTTCTCCGAAGATGCCGTTGAGGACTCGTCTCACGGCCCTTCACGCGGATTTCGACGATGAGAAAATAGAGATAGATACTCTTGGTGTAACCACCGGGACTACTGATTTCGGGATGAGTGCCGTCCTTGCCGGAGTTAAGGATGCCCTTGGTCACAAGAGCCAGATAACCACCAAGATAGACCTCAAGTCCAATCGAATCAACGTCAATGAGATTCTCGCGGCCAGGCTTGCCGGGAAGGATGATGTGGCGCGGGTGTCGCCGGAAGACGAGACCGACGAGAGCTTCGTGACCGACACTCTGGAGAACGCCCGCGTGGACATGAAGAAGATACCTGTCTTTATTGTCCCTTCCAACATAGATCTTGTCATGAATCTCGAGTCTCGGAGAGTGGATTTCTCTGATTCGAAGATTGGCCCTGTCTATTCGGGCGTGAAGATGAAGAACAGGACGGCGCAACTCACCGGAACCTACATCACGACCGAACTCGGGCATCTGTATATGGATGCCTTCTACTCGACCAAGTCCAAGCAGGATATCTCCGCCGGAGTCAACCTCAGCCTCTCGCAGATGTCGGCAGAGGACATCATCTGTCTGATTCCACAGGTGGACTCGCTGATGCCCGTGCTGAAGTCCTTCGAGGGGAAACTCGGCTGCGACATCTCTGCGACGGCGCAGATAGACACGCTCCGCAATGTCATCATCCCGACGCTTGACGGACTTGTGCGAATATCCGGAGACAACCTCAAGGTGACAAACAACGGACAGTTCGGAAAGGTCGCGAACTATCTTCTCTTCCGCAACCGCGAGACCCTCGATATCGACAACATGAACGTCGACGCGCTGATTCACGACAGCCGTATAGATGTCTTCCCGTTCGTGCTCGGGGCAGACCGATACAAGTTAGCGCTGCGAGGGACCCAGAACTTCGACAGGAGCATGTACTACCATATCTCCATCCTCAAGTCACCGCTGCCTATCCGTTTCGGCCTCAATATCTACGGTACTTTGGACGATACGCGCGTGTCTCTCTGCCGCGCCAAATATAAGGACGGAAGCGTACCTGCGTATACTGCGCAGTTGGACACGATGCAGTTCAATCTGGCCTCTGCTATAGAAAATGTCTACGGACGCGGTGTCGAAAGCGTCATAAGTCACAATGAGAATGCCGTGGAGGCGCTCGGTGAGGAAAGTTATCTGCGTGATCCCTTGTCTGCTTCGGAGGACGACAGAGATGACGATGAGGTCAAGGAATATGCAGAGATGGCGGACAACTACGTTGCCGAGTATGAGTTACTCTCGCAGGTGAGTGCTGTGGAAGACGAGGTGAACGCCGCTCTGGAGGCGAGTGCGGCAGATGCTGCCAGACTGATGGAGGAGTATGAGAAGATGACCTACGACAGAAAGGTCAACCGCTGGATGGACAAGCTTCGCCGCAACTCCGGCAAGAATAAATAGAGTGCGGGTGAAGGGACTCGAACCCATACGCACGAGGCACCAGATCCTAAGTCTGGCTTGGCTACCAATTACAACACACCCGCAGATAGTCCCACAAATATAGGCATTTTTTGACGAAAGTCATAAAAAATACCTATATTTGTTGTCTACGTAAAAGGGTAGTGTATTGAGAATCAAATTGAGAATACAAGCTCTCGCTGTATGTCTGATGTCGCTCGCATGCACACGCATTGAACGCAGCTGTCTGGATGAAGGTCCTGTGAAGGTCCTTTTCGGGCTGGACAACGGCACGACAAAAACGACTCTGGATGCGGGGGAGAAGCGCTTTCATTGGGATGAGTGCGACAAGATAGCCGTATGGGCAAAGGCGGAAGGTGCTGATGTGCTCTCCCTTTCCTCGCAGGAGTTCGATCTTCTGGCTTTGACCGACGATTCTCGCGAACTCTCATATTTTATCTCCACGCTGCCTTCTCCCATGCAGGAGGGACGCTATAACTATTATGTATCCTATCCTGTCCCGCAGAGTAGCGACGGCACTCACGCTACTTTCGCTCTGCCAGCCGTACAGGACGGCAAAGCCTCTTCGGGCACTGGAATCGTGGTTTCTGAACCTACGGAAGGCGATGCGCTTCCCGTGACGAGCGAGAGTACCGCTTCATCGGACGCCAAACTGGCCGTCCGCCTGAAGCACCTGCTGCATTATTTCCGTTTCTATATCCCCGAGGGCGCGAACACTTTGGACGCTCCGATAGAACAGATAAGTCTTAGGTTTCCTTCCGCTGTGGCGGGTACGGTGAACGTGGATGTCACTGACCTTTCTTCTGCGAGCCTGCGTGACGACGTGAACGAACTGGCTCTGAAGCTCGCTGATGCACTTGACGAGTCTTCCGGGTCTGCGAGGAAGTATGCCGTGGCAGCAGTTTTCCCTCCGGCGGCAGCATACTCGGCTGGAGACAAGATGGAGGTCCGTCTGTACTCAGCGGACAAGTGGGCTGATGTTGAGTCTGTGTCATTGGCTTCCAGAACATTCGATGCCGGACATATAACCGGAGTTCCGCTCCGTCCGGGCGCAGCCAAGGGCTACCGTTACGAGCTTGTTTTCCGCCTTGCATCCAATAATCTTGGGGAGGAAGTCCAGAAGGTAACCATGACCCTTCCGGATGGAAAAGTATGGCCTGGTACATCTTCTGTTGCCTACGAATTTGCTCCTGCTGCGGGGACTATGGCCGTCGGACAATCCTTCGTCCTCTCTACCAACGATAAGGCCCAGTACCTTTCGCTGTCCTCTGCATCGGTGGATGTGACGTATGAGTCCGAGAGCGCAAGAGTGTCAGAGACGCTGACTCTCCCTGAACTCTCGCCGGAACTGTATTCTCCCGTGATTTCTTCGACCGTGGCGCTCAATTGCCCTTACCTTTTCTTCGAGGATTTCAGCGGCGTGGAGAGTTTCAGTTCCAATGACAATTACTCATGGTCGAGTGTGGGAAGCAAAGACCCTGTCTCCTTCCTCAACGGTTGGAGCGCTGCCCGCGCCGGGGCCGAAGCGGGAAAGGCAATCCGCATTGCAGCCCGTCAGGAAACGCTGCTTGCGAGCTATCCTGCCAGAGCGGACTCCAAGTTCCTCGGCCTCAAGGAAGGCAAGCGCGTGAACCTCGCAGTGTCATTCGACTATTCCATGGGACTTGAGGGCGCCTCCATCTATCAGACTGTGTATGTCGGCTATATCGACACGGACTCGAGCCTCAAGAGCGGTGATGCCTCCGGCACTTTCCCGATAAGTTTCAATGTTGAAGAGACAAGCGGCTCGTACGACGTCATAAACCATACATACAACGGAGTCCTCGAAAACGTGCCGGCTCCTGCCCGGCTCAGCTGGCGCACGAAGTGCGAGCCGGTAACGCAATTCACGACCTGCTGGCTCTATATCGACAATGTCAAAGTGAAAATCAGTAAATGATCCAAATAATGAAAAGCTACAAAACAAACATCCTTTTCGCGGCCTTGACGCTCATCATAGCGTCGTGCAGCGGCCGCAAGGATGGCGACCAAGGCTTCATTGCTTTCTCTATCGCTTCCGACGAGGCGATAGAGGAAGTTACAAAGAGCAATGTTTCTGACTTCACCTCTCTTCCGGAGACCGGTGATTTTACTCTTGTCATCACTGACAACGATGAGAACGAAGTGTATCGCGGACTTCTCAGCGCCTACACATCCTCCACGGCACTCAAGGCTGGGAGCTACACAGCCACTGCCAGTTACGGCTCGTCATCCAGAGAAGGATTCGACTGCCCGTACTTTTCCGGAAGCCAGAAGTTCGTTGTCTCCGGCGGAGCGACCACTGACGTGCAGATCCCTGTAAAGCTGGCAAATTGCATCATCCGTCTTGCCTTTACGGACTCGTTCACGTCTTACTACACCGACTGGAACTTTACCCTGACAACCGGGGGCGGCACCGCTATCCAGTTTCCTAAGAGCGAGAGCAGGGCTGCCTTCATCGACGCCTACAGTTTCTCCATCTCCGGAACACTCCAGAACCAGGCCGGCAAGACACAGAACTTCTCGAAGTCCTACTCTTCGTCCATCAACGCGAAGACTTGCTACACGCTCTCTTTCCGTGCCTCCAATGTGGGCGGAGACAAGATAACGATAGTGTTCGACGACAATGTGGACGACGTCGAGCTTGTGGAAGTTGACCTTAACGAATAGAAACGACGATGAAAAAATCATATATTCTGATGCCGTTGCTCCTCTTGCTCGCCGTGGCCTGCAAGAAGGACGTGTTTGAATACGGCAATGGCGGAAACGGAGTGCTTTCGCTCGACGGATTCGGGATTGAAGTCTCCGAAGACGTGAACCCCGTGACAAAGGCCTCTGAGGCTGCCGGGGATGAATACATGCTCAGCCTCTACAACGCCGGAGGCGACCTGCTGTGGCAGAAGACCTATGGTGAAGTCAAGAATCTCACTTCAGGAATTTCTCTTCCGGCAGGCAACTATCGCATCGAGGCGGCTTCTTCGAGCGTGGCGGTGCCTGACGCGAAATTCAACGCTCCGGTCTATGGAGCCGGCAAGGACTTCACCATCGAAGTCGGCAAGACCACTGCTCTTGGCTCCCTTACCTGCACACTTCTCCAGGTGATGGCGAGCGTGAGCTACAACGATGCTTTCCTCTCGTCCGTCACCGGTGATGGAAGTGCTTCCGTAGAAGTGACTTCCGGGAGTCCGCTGGAATACGCCTTGAGCTACAACACCGGCGCCCCGCAGTACGAGAGGAGGCTTGGATATTTCGCGGTCAACGGTGAAGATGCCACGATGTCCGTGACCTTCAAGGGCTCCATCGACGGCAAGAGCCAGAAGATGACTACCTCCATCGCGAACATGAAAGCCCGCGACTGGCACGTGATCACCTTCATGAAGAAAGTCGACGCTTATGGCAACGCTTCCTTCTCCGTGCAGATTGACGGCCTTGTCGAGGACCTTGAACTTGTGAATGACCTTCCGGCAAATGAGGAGGGAGACGGAGAGGACCCTAACGCACCTACAGGAGACGGCGGTATCGAACTCGTCAGCACCTGCGCATACGACATCGCAGACCCGGTTACGGTCCCTACGGTCGAGGAGGGAGCTTTCCAGCTCACCATGAATGCCGTGGTTCCTAACGGAGTTCGCCGCTTTACCGTGGATATCGCATCCACCAACGATGACTTCATCGCGTCAGTCAATACTGTCGGCGGTTCTACGCTCGACCTTATCAATCCTTCGGAAGCCTCTCTTGGAGTCTTCAGCATCGTTCCGTTCCCGCACGGAGCCGAACTTCAGAACCAGACGCAGGTTGCGTTCGACCTTGCGGCAGCACAGACACCTCTGCTCGCATTCGCCGGGACCCATACGTTCACGATGAACGTCGTCGACAACAAGGGTTGCCGTAAGAGCATTCCTATAATTCTTGTAGTACGTTAACGATGGAGGATAAGAATATGAAAAAAATTGTTCTTGCAGGCCTGTCCTGCATCCTTGCCCTCGCTTCGTGCACCAAGAATGTCACCGAAGGGGGCGAAGGTGCTCTGAAGTTCAGCTTCCGCGTCTCCGAGCCGCCAACGAAGGCTGCCCTGAGCAGCGAGGAACTCCTCAATACGGCCGTCGTGAAGATATACAAAGCCGATTTCTCCGGAAAGGTCAGGGAATACCGCTATTCTGCGATGCCGGCGAACATCTATCTCCCGGCTGACGACTACAGAGTCGACGTACTTGCCGGTGAGGCGGCCAAGGAGTCTCCTGCACTCGCTTCCTGGGAGCAGAAGTCCTACTCTGGATCTTCAGATTTTAAGATTGTCGCCGGTGCTACCAGCAACACCGAGGTTCTCGCAAAGGTCAGCAATGTGATTTCCCGTATCATCTTCGACGAGAGCATCGCCGAGATGTTCGAGCCGGGATATTCCTGCAGCGTTGCCATTGAAGGTTCCGAATCTGCGTCGAAACTCGTCTACACAGCTGCTGAAAGCGGCAAGGACGGCTACTTCATAGTCTCCGGCTTCGAGCCATCTCTCGTGTGGACCTTCAGCGGAAATCTCAAGAAGGACGGCACTGCCTTTACCAAGAATGGCACCGTGCCGGCAGTTGAAGGCGGCAAGCGCTATTCCCGCAGTTTCAAGTTTACGGAGAAAGACGGAATCCTCGATTTTGATATCCTCGTTGATGACGGCACCAACTATGTCTACGACGACATCATCTTCGTGCCTGTCACGACCGGAGTGGCTTCTTCGAACAAGTATGAGGTCTGGGCAGGACATTTTACGGCCCACGCTGATGTGGACGAGACGTCCTATGATGTGTCTAAGGTCTTCTTTGAGTATTCCGTCCAGGGGGCTGATTCGTGGACGAGAGTCGCCGCGACGCGTGATTCCGAAGGTGTCTTCAGCGCAGTCTTCAAAGGCCTTGCACCTTCAACTTCATACGACTACAGACTTGTCGTGACCCCTGTCGGCAGCTCCTCTACGGAGGAGGTGATCCCGGCTTCAAAGGGCTTTATGACCGAGTCTGCTCCAAGCATTCCGAACGCCGGTTTCGAGACCACCTCCAACGACGAGAGCAGCAAGTATAAGTCGTTCTACAATCCTGCATCTGTGGACGAGACTCTCCGGACGAAGTGGTGGGGCAACGGAAACCCTGGTTCCACCACGGTGGGCTCCAGCTCCGTTATCTGCTACCCGGACACGTCGGATTACAAGGAAGGGACGCAGTCCGTCTGCCTTCAGTCCCGTTACGTGGTCATCAAGTTTGCGGCCGGCAACCTATTTAGCGGGCGTTACGGTAAGACCATCGGCACGACAGGCGGCACCGTCTACTTCGGCCGACCTTTCACAGGAAGACCGACTGCGCTCAGGTTGTGGGCGAAGTACTCCGGCGGAATCATCAACCGCGTCGAGGGCGGTGTTCCGGCTGATGGAGAGAAAGGCAAATACGACCGCGCCAGCCTCCGCGCAGTGCTCGGTACATGGGACTACAAGACCTACGGCGGCGATGCCGACAGCCCTGTGCTCGTGAATACCACCGAGCCGGAGAAGTTCATCGACTTCAATACCGATCCAGCCACCGTCGCGTTCGGCGAGAAGATTCTCGTCTCCGATGCGGACAACACCACGAACACATGGGTTCAGTATACGATTCCGATTGTCTACAAGGATACCAACAAGTATCCGACCCATATCATTCTAAGTTTTGCCGCGAGCATGTACGGCGACTATTTCGCCGGCTACGACGAAAGCAAGCTCTGGCTTGACGGGCTCGAACTTCTCTACGAATAGATGCACGTAGGCAGTATACTTGGCCATTCGGCATCTCTCTTGCTACTCTGTCTTTGCGCTCTTCCTGCAAGGGCGCAGAAGATGGAACGCGGCATTGATATGTCCTCCCAGCCGGTGTTCGTAGAGAAAGGGACCTGGATGGTCGGAGGTGGGGCGAGCTATTCGCTGCACAACAACGACAATGCGACCTTTCTCGTGGTGCAGGGAGTCAACTCGATGGGCTACAACATATCCCTCAGTCCGGCAGTCTGCTATATGTTCAAGGACAACCTTGGGGCTGGAGTTCGCATAGGCTACAGGCGCGATATGCTTAAACTCGACTCGGGCGGAGTGGACTTCGGCGACATTGGAGTCTCTGTCTCGGACTACCACAACCTGACGCAGTCATTCGAATTTCAGGGCATCGGGCGGTACTACATCCCGGTCGGCAACTCCAGAAGGATAGCTCTCTTCAACGAGGTGCAACTCGGCGGCTCATACGGGCAGGGGAAGGTGATGGACGGGCACGGCAACCGCGTCAACGGCAGCTACGAGACGGTCAAGGCTCTCCAGCTCAGCGTCTGTCCGGGCTTCATGGCTTTCGTCACGGACCATCTGGCTCTGGATGTCAGCGTCAACATGCTCGGACTCCACTTCAAGTGGACGGATCAGATTCACAATCAGGTCGACACCGGCAGTCGCAGCACGACATTTATCAACTTCAAAGTCAACCTGCTGGCCATAGGCTTCAGCCTGTATTACTATATTTAATGGAGAGATGAAAAGAGCAGCAACCGTCATATTGTCCATTCTCCTTGCCGTTCAGGCCTTCGCCATCGGGAAGAGCACGGAGGCCGGCGACTCTCTCTCCGTGTCTTCAAGGAGGGTGCAAAGGGTGTTCATGCCCAAGGGGGATTTCTCTGTGGGTGCACAGTTCTTCTATCTTGACCTTGCAAGTACGAACAGCGAACTGATGCTGCTTCTCCAGAACTTCGATGCCAGGGGAAGCATGCTTTCCGTGTCACCGTACATTGAATATACTTACCGCGACAACCGTGCAGTAGGTCTCCGTACCAAGTTCTCCTATGCCGAAGGTGGTGTCTCAAACATGGACATCCCGATAATCAGCGAGGAACTCGGCATGGAGGTGTCGCTCAGTGACATAGAGGCTTCGTCGCGCACCATCCAGGCGGACGTCTTCCTGCGCTCGTATGCTCCGATAGACCGAAATGGTCGCTTCGGGGTGTTCACGGACCTTTCCCTGGCGTATTCGCGGACAGGGACGCGCTTCGCCTACAATGCCGAGACCCTAGGTACCCACTCCAATACCCACAAGCTCAGGCTCTCCGTCCATCCGGGACTGATGATTTTCGTCATGAACAATCTCAGTACCCATGTCTCCATCGGCATAGGCGGTGCAACCTACACCCACGTGGACTATATCAAGGGTGACTCTATCGAAGGCACACGCGACTTCTCGAAGGTCAACTTCATGATTGACATCCTCGATATCTCCTACGGCCTCAGCCTGCATTTTTAAAGAATCATCAAGGTGAAATTCCGTATCCTCCCCATACTCCTGCTTTCAGCCGCTGCGGTGTCCTGCATCCGCAACGATATCCCTTATCCGGTAATCGTCGCGCAGATATCTTCGCTTTCTGCCGACGGAACCAAGTCGGTCACCATCGATGCGGCAGCGTCCGAAGTCCTGCTGGAGCTGGAGGAGGCGACGGACATGAAGATGGTCAATATCACGAAGGTAGACTTCAATGACCAGATGGTCAAGTCTTCGGCAGTCCTTACAGGGCGGCATGACCTTTCTCTGCCTTTCCGTTTCACTCTCTCCACCTATGACGAGTACCCGTGGATCATCAAGGCCAGCCAGACGATAGAGCGCTACTGCAACATCGGTGGGCAGGTGGGTGCTTCGTGGATAGATGTCACCAACAGAAGAGTGATAGCCTATCTGCCGCAGGGCGCGAACTTGGGCGACGTGAACATACATTCCCTCAAGCTCGGACCTTCGGAAATCACGACATACGACCCCGACCCGTCGGCGCTTACCGACTTTCGCACGGCGCAGACGATAGATGTCAGCTACCGTGATGTGGTGGAGCAGTGGACAATCTTCGTGGAGGAAGTGGAGCAGTCCGTGACATTCGACAGGGTAGATGTCTGGTCAAGGGTGGCATGGCTCTCCGCAACCGGCGTCGAAGGCCGGAACTGCGGCTTCCGCATCCGAAAGGCCGGGGAGGAACAATGGACGGAAGTGGAAGGTGTGGAGGTGAACGGAGTCGCATTCTCGGCTGCAGCGGACGCTCTCGAATCGCTCACTGAATACGAATGTGTCGCATATTGCGGCGACGAGGTCTCCGCTGTCCGCTCTTTCGAGACGCAGGCGGAAATACAGCTTCCGAACTCCGGTTTCGAGACTTTCAGCCGGGCTGAGTCTTCAAAGTATTACTCTTTCTATGACCCTGAATCTTCGGACTCGGCTCTTCAGACCAAGTGGTGGGGCTGCGGCAACAAGGGCTCGACTACGGTAGGCTCCGACTACGCCATCACCATGCCTGACGGCGACGACAAGGTGGAGGGCAACTGGTCGCTGAGGATGGAGTCACGCTACGTGGTAATCAAATTCGCGGCGGGCAATGTCTTCTCTGGCGAATATGCCAGGACCATAGGCACTTCCGGCGGCGTGATCAACATGGGAAGGCCTTTCACGCTGAGACCGCGCAAACTTACCCTATGGCTCAAGTACAAGTGCGGGAAGATTCAGGCGAAGACCATAGGGGATGTTCCCGAAGGTGAGAGTGTCAAGGTCGGAGATAACGACAGGGCCTCCGTGTGGGTGGCGCTCGGCGACTGGGACTACCGCAAGTACGGCGGAACTCCGGATTCGCCGGTGTCTCTGAATACCACGGACAAGTCGACATTCTTCGACCCGAAGGGCGAGAACGTGATAGCATACGGACGGTATGTTGTCGGTGAGGACGTGTCCGAGTGGACCAAGGTCGAGGTTCCACTCGACTACAGGACGAACTCGAAGGCACCTACGCACATCATAGTCTCCTGTGCCGCAAGCATGCTCGGTGACTACTTCACCGGCAGCCCTGATTCGGTGCTGTGGATTGACGACGTGAAGCTAGAATATTAGTCCCGTCCGGGCTTTTTCGGGAACCATCCCTTGCGTACCCTCTCCCTTTGTTCGAAGAGTTCGAGTATGCTCCAGAAACACGAGAATGCGAAAACTCCGAGGATTGTGGACAGAATGAAGTTGTCTATGGCCATGGATGCTGCCGTAGCGCCGAGTCCGACTATCAGAAACACCCACCAGCACTTGACGCCGAAGTGGTATTCCGCCTTGATTACTATGGGATGGAAGAGCCCTATGGTGAGAAAGGAGACTACACCTATTATCAGACCTGTGAAATTCATTTTAGGGATTCTTTATGCTGCAGTGACAAGACTCTGGTCTGAAAGGCGTTCGTCTGTCTTCTTTCTCGGTGCCGGCTCCTTCTCCATGATGTCGAGTGTGAAGAAGCGGAAGATGGTGGCAATGGTGATGAAAAACCGTCTCATGGTGTCGCTCCTTTAAAGTTCTGACATCAAGATGCCGGATGTCCTTCTTTCGCTGCTTGAAAAAGAAAAAAGAGATGAATAATCATCTCTTTTTTGTGGGAGCTGAGGGAGTCGAACCCCCGACCCTCTGCTTGTAAGGCAGACGCTCTGAACCAACTGAGCTAAGCTCCCGAGCTTTTTTATGTCACCTCGTTTGTTTGAGGTGCACAAAGGTACTACAAATATTTTAATCGCCAAACTTTTTTTAACTTTTTTGAGATTTTTTTGCAATCTTTGTAATCCTTTCCGCATCTTTACGATGTATGAAGACGATAGGCAGACTCTTTTGCATCATAGCTCTGGCTCTTGTATTGTGCTCGTGCTCGCGCGAAAGACGGACGCAAGACATAGATTATGCGTTCGTTGGAGAATGGGCTGCTCTCATTTCAAAAGGAGAAACCGGTGAGAGCCGGCAAATTCTTTTGACGGTGGTGCAGGGACGTACCGATGAAGATATGAGCCTTATATCTTCGGGGGCGGTGGCTTTCTTGGAACTCAATGTGCCGATTGCTGATGGCGAGGTGCTTGCTTCGGGGGTCTACAATGCGTCTTCGGATGGAAAGGGGGCCTATACCTTGAATTATGGGCTCAAGAAAGACGGTGAGTTCTTTGACGGTTCTTACATTGCAGTAAGACTTCCGGGTTCTTCGTATGCGAATCTCTATCCGGTCGAGGGCGGACAGGTGTCTGTCGCTGCCGGAGAGAACGGGGTATATGAAATTGACGCTGAACTGGATGCTGGGGGATTCTTTTGGGGTTTTGAGTATGTTGGGGGTCTTCAGGCATCTTTCGGCGGTTCTTTGTTTTTCGACTGAAATGGGGATGTTCTGGTTTTGACAGCATCGATTTTGGTCGGTAAGCACGCCGGGCGCAGTGGATCTGCCCGTTAATCTCGGTCCTCAAGCCATAACTGGCAACTACAACTACTCATACGCTTGCTAATCTCCAAGAGATAGAGCATTAATCGGTGCCGCCAAGGCTGCGGTGCTGACGTATATCCCTCCAGCTTTAGGCCGGTTCAGTCTGGATAAAGGGGTATCATCAAAACCGGATGCGGGAGCTGGACGCCTCTAAGGCTCCCTAAGCATCAGAGGATAAGCCGTCGTTGGCCCGTCTTTCGGCAGGCAACGGTCGACAATCAAAGGAAGAATAAGCGTGTAGAAAGCCCTCCGGGACGTTGTTTGGACGGCGGTTCGAGTCCGCCCATCTCCACAGAAATCTGTCTCTCGCATTGCGGGATGCAGATTTCTTTTTTTTCTTTTGCTGCTTGCGTCTGAGGGCTGATAGACATTATGCCATCTTATCATGGTGCTACTTCCATGCAGGGACGATGCTGATGACGCGTCCGTCATGCTTTATGGTTTCCTCCTGGTCGAAGGTGACGATACGGCAGGACTTGCATCCGGTCGCTTCAGAAGCCGCTTTCAGTCCCTTTATCTCCCGAATACGGTTTTCCGGAGTCAGCTCCCTTTCCTTTTGAAAAGGAAAGAAAACGGCAAAAGTTTCCTTTTTAAAAGGTAGTGTTTCAATTTGTGTGTCCGGAGTCGGTCTCTCGGACTCTTTAGATGTGC
>CAYLPY010000011.1:0-52617 GCA_964385795.1 uncultured Muribaculaceae bacterium | reverse complement strand
AGACACTGCACTCGTGGTTGCCGAAATTACTGCACTTCTGACTTCCGTTAACATCCCCGACCAGACAGGTCTTGAACAGGATGCAGCGGAGCTTCAGCCACTCGTCCCGGTCAAAGGACTGGGCGATTTCGGTGAAGGTCCTCCCGTCTTCTTTCAATGCTCTTCTCATTACGTGTACTTATTTAAAATTTTACTTATATTTGCCGCTGCAAGTGTGTTTCGGCAGTTGTCTCATCAACCTTGCGGGTACAAAGTAAAGTTAAATTTAACTTAAAAGCAAGTACTTTTGAAGTTAATGTTTTAATTAATTTAATTTAAAAACATATATGGTTGATTTAGACGCATTTATGGAAAAGAATAATTTGCAGAAGCAGGAGCTTGCATCTTACTTGGGAGTTTCCAACGCTTTCATCTCGCAGGTCTGCAAGGGCAAGGCAAAACTTTCCCCCGAGCGGCTTGCCCAATTGAAGGAGAACGGCTCCTGGGACACGTCGATGCTCTTCGGCGGCCCGTCCGCCACGGCGAACGCGAGCGGGAACGGGGTCGCCCACATCCAGATGGGCAACAACTCCACCTTCGGCGCGTCCGGAACGGAAATCGAACTCCTCAGGTCCATCATCAAGGAGAAGGATAACATCATCAGGGACAAGGACAACATCATCGCGCAGCAGCACAGGACAATCGAGGCCCTCACCGCCGCCATATCGAAGACGAACTGACATGGACGAGGACGAACTGCGCCGTACGCTGTGGAGAATCATAGACGAGAAAATCAAGCCGACCTTCCTCCAGATGCTCAAGGAATCCGAACACCGCATAGACGAGACGAACAAGATGATCCAAAGGCTCACCGAGACGTGCCTCACCAACCAGGACACCTACAACCGCCACATCTCCGTGGTGGAGAACTCCCGCGACAGGTCGCAGAGCAGCAACGCCGGACTAATAGCAGCCAACAAGGACCTCGCCCAGCAGCTCCGTCTTGTCAACGAGAACAGCGCCCGGCAGAGCGAAAGACTTCTCTCCGAACTGAGCGCGGTCCGCGAAGACTTCCGCAAACTGCAGGACGCATACATGCGATTGGCGGAAATACAGCACTCCGGACAGGGGCAGAACAGCAGCCGCGCGGAGGTCAAGGTGAGCGGAATTGTGACTCCGTTGTAACTCCAACTCAACGAATGATAGTGTAACTTATTGTAAATTAAAGTATAACAAATTTTAACTATTTTTATGGTCGGAAATGAAGAAAACACTTTTATCGATTGCAGCCTTGCTGCCCTGCTTCATTGCGCACTCGCAAGAGGCTGAAGATTTCGGTAGATACGCCGAGGTCAGTGTCATTACCCGCCTGGACGCGGCCCCATCCTACAATTCCTCTTCTTCGGAATTCGGCTTCGACCTTGGCAATTCTTCACTTTACACTCTTTTCGAAGGCTCGCTTTCAGAGCATTTTTCCTGGACTGTCGCCAATCACTGGACTTCTTCCGGTGGAGATTATGCTTGGCCCTACAAAAACCTTGGAAGATCCGATTCAACCAACTGGCTGGACTATTTTCTCGCCGACTTTACTTTAGGCAACTGGACATTCAGTCTGGGCAAAGACATGATTACGACCGGCGGCTTTGAATTTGACGAATGGGACTGGGACGTCTATTCCCAGACCGCTTCGCCTCTCTGGAACAACCTGAGCTGCTATCAGTGGGGAGGAAAAGTCGCCTACACGACTCCTTCCGAGATGAGCCGCTTCTCACTCCAGATGACCTCTTCTCCTTATGGTGAGCATCCGTTCAGCAGCGGTCTCTGGGCATATTCAGTGCAGTGGGCAGGGGAGTATGGTCCGTATTCCAACATCGCGAGCGTCAGCGCCATCCAATACGACAAGAACGACTATTATTATCTGATAAGTCTCGGGCAGAATCTCGATCTCGATGCATGGACGGTTGGCGTCGACTGGTCCAACAGTTTCGGTTCCGATGACGAACTGCACTTCGGCAAGGGAGGTACCTTCAGCGGTCTGCTCTCATACTCCACGTCGGACAAGTTCACCGCATCGCTTCGCGGCTCATACATCTATTCTCCGGACGCCGGCCTGCTCGGCGACCGTTGGATTGCTTCCGGTCTTGCGGAGTGGTTCCCTCTGCATGAGTCGGATGAGCTCCGTCTTCACGCGATGGTTTCCTATGATTCTTTCCTCGAGCAGGCTACGCTCTGCGTAGGCGCCCGTTGGAATCTCCGTTTCAGACTTTGTTAAGCAGATGGTAAATTCAGATATTGTAATTTCTCTCCGGCAGGTCAGCAAGTCCTTCGCCGGAAAGCAAGTCCTTGACAACGTGAGTCTCAATATCCGCAGGGGGGAGTTCGTTACCCTGTTGGGCCCTTCCGGCTGCGGAAAGACCACCACGCTGCGTCTCATCGCGGGATTCCTAGCTCCGGACGAAGGTGAAATCCTCCTCGACGGTAAGGACATCTCAACAATCCCTCCATACAAGCGTCCTTTCAACACGGTCTTCCAGCGCTATGCGCTCTTTCCTCATCTGGACGTCTACGACAACATAGCATTCGGGCTCAAACTCCAGAACCTTTCTTCCGACGAGATTGATGCCCGCGTCCGCAAGGTCCTTAAGCTCGTGAGCATGACCGACTATGAGGACAGGGATGTGGAGTCCCTCTCCGGCGGACAGCAACAGCGCGTGGCGATTGCCCGCGCCATCGTCAACCAGCCACGCATCCTGCTTCTCGACGAGCCTTTGGCCGCACTCGATCTCAAGATGCGCAAGGATATGCAGATAGAACTCAAGGAGATGCACGCCAAACTCGGCATCACCTTCATATACGTTACCCACGACCAGGAGGAGGCACTTACCCTTTCCGATACCGTGGTGGTGATGAACGAGGGCAAGATTCAGCAGATTGGAACCCCTGTGGACATCTACAACGAACCGCAGAATTCATTTGTGGCCGACTTTATCGGAGATTCGAACATTCTCAACGGCGCCATGCTTGAAGACCGCAGAGTGGAGTTTGCCGGGCACGCTTTCGACTGCGTGGACGAAGGATTCGGCGAGAACGCTCCGGTTGACGTCGTGGTGCGTCCGGAGGATATCTACATCATGAACAAGGTAGAGGGGGCGCAGATGAGCGCTACGGTCAAGTCCTGCACTTTCAAGGGCGTTCACTATGAGATGTTCGTAGACACAGATACCGGATATGAGCTCGCCATTCAGGACTACAATGCCTTCGAAGTTGGTTCGACCGTTGGGCTCATTATCCGCCCGAATGACATTCAAGTCATGCACAAGGAGTGCCTGCGCAACAGTTTTGAAGGCGTGATGGTGGACGAAAGCCATGTGACCCTTCTCGGAGAGGACTTCGAGTGCGTTCCGGGTCAGGGTTTCGCCGCAGGCGACAAGGTCTGGGCGGACATCGAGTTCGACAAGGTGGACCTGACCGACTACCAGGAGGACGGGGCTCTTGGCGGAAGTGTTGACTTCCTGCTCTATAAGGGTGACCATTACCACCTCAAGGTTCTCAGTGACGGTGGAGACTTCGTCTGGGTGGACACCGACGACATCTGGGACAAGGGAGACCTTGTCGGCATCAATTTCCCTGCGGGCAGCATCAAACTCAGGAGGAGAGATGACTAAAAGGAGCAGCTGGAGCATTCCGTATCTGATTTTTCTGGTTTTCTTCGTCCTGCTGCCGCTTGTGCTGGTGCTTGTATACGCTTTTCAGGACAGCACCGGGCACTTTACGCTCGGCAACATCGCGAAATTCTTCTCGGATCCGGATGCAATCGGGACTTTCGCCGTCTCGATTGAAGTCGCGATAGAGAACACGCTCATCTGTCTGCTGCTCGGCTATCCGGCCGCGTGGATACTTGCCAACAAGGACCTCAACCGCAGCGCTGTGACCATCGTTCTCTTCATCCTCCCGATGTGGATTAATGCCCTGATGAGGACTCTCGCCACGGCGGAACTCTTCAACATGCTCGGCATTACGCTCGGGAAGGGGACTCTTCTCTTCGGTATGGTCTATGACTATCTGCCTTTCATGATCTACCCGATATACAACGTCCTCCTGCGCATGGACAAGTCATACGCTGAGGCCGCGCAGGACCTCGGGGCAACACCGTGGCAGGTCTTCTGGAAGGTGGTGGCACCTCTTTCCATGCCTGGAGTCAGCAGCGGAATTCTCATGGTGTTCATGCCTACAGTGAGCACCTTCGCAATCTCGGAGTTCCTCACCAACAACAAGATAAAGCTCTTCGGTACCATCATCCAGGAAAATATCAACTCCTCAATGTGGAACTATGGAGCTGCGCTTGCGCTCATCATGCTGATAATCATAGGAATCTCGACTTTGTTCGGGGACCGTCAGAAAGAAGTTGAAAGGGGAGGGGTGATATGAAACTGAAGAAGATTCTTGCGAAGGCCTACATCTGGGTGCTTCTCATCCTGCTGTATGCACCGCTGGTGTTCATCGCCATTTTTTCCTTCACTGAGAGCAAGGTCCTCGGCAACTGGACAGGCTTCTCCACAAAGCTCTACGCGAATCTTTTCACCGGCAATATGCAGGGGACAGGATCGCTGCTCTCTGCAGTGGAGAACACTCTGCTCATTGCACTCATAGCGGCAAGCATCTCGATGATTCTCGGGACAGTGGCCGCAATCGGTATCCACAACCTGCGTGGGCGCAGGAAGCAGGCGATACTGTTTCTCAACAACATCCCGATGATCAATCCTGACATCATCACCGGCGTGTCGCTCTTCCTGCTGTTCGTATTCCTGCACATCAGCCAGGGCTATGTGACCGTCGTTCTGGCACACGTGACATTCTGCACCCCATACGTGGTGCTCAGTGTGATGCCGAAGCTGCGCCAGATGAATCCAAACGTCTACGAGGCTGCTCTCGACCTCGGAGCAACTCCGGGTCAGGCTCTGCGTAAGGTGCTTGTGCCGATTCTGCGTCCGGGGATGATCTCCGGATTCATACTTGCCTTCACCATGTCGCTCGACGATTTCGCAGTGACATTCTTCTCCAGAGGAACGATAGGTTTGGATACGCTCTCTACCTTCATCTACACAGATGCCCGCAAGGGAGGCCTCACTCCCGAACTCCGTCCGCTGATGACTCTGATATTCCTCATCATTCTTGTTTTGCTGATCGTTATCAATCTTAGAAGGGAGCGCCAGAAGCGTGCCCCGGAACAACATTAATGAAAAAATTGCTGGTATTAATCGCGTCGGCCTGCATGATTTGCGGCTGCGCCGGGGACCGAAGTGAGGTCCTCAAGGTTTACAACTGGTCTGACTACATCGACGAGACGGTCATAGGGGACTTCGAGGTCTGGTACGAAGAGCAGACCGGAGAGAAAGTGGAGGTCATCTACCAGACATTCGACATCAACGAGACCATGCTCTCCAAGATTGAGAAAGGACACGAGGACTATGATGTCGTCTGCCCGTCCGACTACATCATCGAGAGGATGCTCCGCGAGGACCTTCTGCTTCCGGTGGACCGTGACTTCGGACAGACTCCTAACTATATCGACGGCAACGTCGCGCCCTACATCAGGTCGTGCTTCGACAAGATGGAAGGCCACGGCAAGAACGCCAACGACTATTCCGTAGGCTACATGTGGGGCACGACGGGTATCCTCTACAACGCGAAGTATGTCACGGACGAGGAGGCTTCGAGCTGGGATGTCATCCGCAACCCGAAGTTTGCCGACAGAATCTTCATCAAGGACTCTCCGCGCGATGTCTACTCGCAGATTATCCTCTACCTACGCCAGGACGAGATCCTCTCCGGCAAGGTGACTCTCGACTCCCTGATGTACGACTCTTCGGACGCGTCTCTTGCGGAAGTGGAGCAGTACATGAAGCAGGTAAAGCCGCTTGTTGCAGGCTGGGAGGCTGATTTCGGCAAGGAACAGATGATTCAGGAGAGGGGCTATGTGAACCTTACCTGGAGTGGCGATGCGGTATGGGCCATCGAGGAGGCAAAGGAAGTCGGAGTCGACCTCAGGTACACTTGTCCGAAGGAAGGATTCACCGTGTGGTTCGACGGCTGGGTCATCCCGAAGTATGCCCGCAACGTCAAGGCCGCGAAGTACTGGATCAACTTCATGTGCCGTCCGGACATCGCCATACGCAACGTTGACGTGACCGGCTACGTCTCCGTCCTCGGCTCTCCGGAGCTTTTGGAGGAATATACCGATGACTCCTACGAGCCGATTGACCTGAGCTATTTCTTCGGTCCTGACGCATCCTCGGTATGTGCCAACCCCGTTCTTTATCCGGATGGAGCGGACATCGATCGCTGCACGATGGAGCACGATTGGGGAGAGAGGACAGCGCCTCTCATCGCCATGTGGTCGAGAGTCAAGGGGGCCAATGCCAACGGCATGACTGTCATCGTGATAGCTGTCTGCCTTGCGGTTGCTCTTGCCGTGGGGGTCGCGACAAGGCGCAATTCTGCACGCCGCAGGAAATCCCGCAGGGGAGCCCGCAGATAGCGGGGTGGCGAGGGAGACCTCTCTGAAAGACTGACTTTAAAGACAAAGGGGCCTGACCGTTTCGGTCAGACCCCTTTGGTTATTAATTGACGCATGTTCTATGCTGCGGTCTTTGCCGATTTCTGCGGATCTTTGAAGAAAATCATGAACAGGACTCCGACCACGAACGCATAGGCGGCGAAGATGTACCATGCCGTGCTCCACTGCGGAGTCGCGCTGTTGTAGACGAAGTGGTTGACCACGAGACCGGCGACCCAGGTTCCTATTGACGCTCCGAGACCGTTGGTCATCAGCATGAACAGACCTTGCGCAGAGGATCTCATGCCCTTGTCTACGTTCTCGTTGACGTAGAGTGACCCGGAGATGTTGAAGAAGTCGAAGGCGACACCGTAGACGATGCAACTCAGTATGAAGAGCCAAACCCCGCTGCCAGGATTGCCGAGACCGAAGAATCCGAATCTGAATACCCATCCAAACATGGCGATGAGCATGACTTTCTTGATACCCAGACGTTTCATGAAGACAGGAATGAGCAGGATGCAGAGCGTCTCGGAGAGCTGGCTCAGGGAGATGAGGGCGTTGGCATTGTTGGCCCCCCATGTGCCTGCGAAGTCTGGATTGTCCTGGAAGGAGGTGATGAATGTGTTGGCGTAGCCGTTGGTTATCTGGAGAGCCGCGCCGAGCAACATCGAGAAGATGAAGAATACGGCGAACTGACCATTCTTGAAGAGTTTGAACGCATTGAGGCCTGTCGCTTCCGCAAAGCTCTGGATTTTGGCGGTCTTAGGCTTGCAAGGGCAATTCGGAAGGGTGAGGGCGTAGATGCATAGGACAAGGCTCAGCACGCCTGAGACGATGAACTGGTTGTAGCTGTGCTGGAACTGTACGCCGTCGCTGCCTTTCATGAAGTTCACGAACAGCATCGTGCAGATGAAGCCGACCGTTCCGAACACGCGGATAGGAGGGAAGTCCTTGACAGGGTCCTTCCCGGCTTTCTCAAGAGCATTGTAGGCCACGGAGTTGGAGAGGGCGATGGTCGGCATGAAGAACGCGACGCTTATGGTGTACAATGCATAGAACGGACCGAACTCTATCTGCGTTCCGGACTGCATGGCGTAGATGCCGGCCGCCAGCATTGAGAGTCCTGACAGGCACTGGCAGGGCGAAAGCACCTTCTGGGCCGGAATCCATTTGTCGGCGATGATGCCCATCAGGGCTGGCATGAAGATGGCCGCGAAGCCTTGGGTCGCGAAGAACAGCCAGATCTGAGTGCCCATGCCGGATTTTGCAAGAAAACTTCCCATGGAGGTGAGGTATGCTCCCCACACCGCATATTCGAGGAAGTTCATGATGATCAGTCTGAGACTGACGGAGGAATTCTTCATTTGAATTATTGATTTGTTATACGTGCAAAAATAGGTATTTTTGAATTTAATCGCTTACTTTTGTAGGATAATTGAATTTTGGATGAAGTTCACCAGACTCGCCTCAGACCAGCATTCCAATGCGCGGACCGGCTTGATTGAGACCGACCACGGTCAGATACATACCCCCATCTTCATGCCTGTCGGGACTGTAGGTTCCGTCAAGGGTGTCTATCATCGGGATCTCCGGGAAGACATAGGTGCCCAGATTATTCTCGGCAACACCTATCATCTCTATCTCCGTCCCGGACTTGATGTCCTCAAGGCCGCTGGGGGACTCCACCGCTTCGAGAACTGGGACAGGCCTATCCTCACCGACAGCGGCGGTTTCCAGGTCTTCTCCCTCACGCAGATACGCAAGCTCACTCCCGAAGGCTGCACTTTCCGCAGCCACATCGACGGAAGCAAGCATATCTTCACCCCTGAAAACAACGTGGACACCCAGCGCATCATTGGCGCCGACATAATGATGGCATTCGACGAGTGCTGCCCTGGCGACGCGGACCACTCGTACGCCCGCAAGAGTCTGGACCTCACGAAGTCCTGGCTCACGCGCTACGCCAAGAGATTCCGCGAGACCGAGCCTCTGTACGGCTACTCGCAGACTTTCTTCCCTATCATTCAGGGCTGTGTCTATCCTGATCTCCGCAGGGAGGCGGTGGATTTCGCTGTCCAGACAGGTGCCGAAGGCTATGCCATCGGGGGACTCGCCGTGGGTGAGCCTACGGAGAAGATGTACGAAATGCTGGAAATTGTCTGTCCGCTCCTGCCGCAGGACAGTCCGAGATACCTCATGGGCGTCGGGACTCCGGCCAACATACTTGAGGGGATTGCACGTGGAGTGGATATGTTCGACTGCGTGATGCCGACCCGCAACGGGCGCAACGGGATGCTCTTCACCTGGAATGGCGTGATGAACATGCGCAATGCCAAGTGGGCTTCCGACTTTTCCGAAATCGATCCCGACGGCACCTCTTTCGTGGACCACAACTATTCCAGAGCCTACCTTCACCATCTTTTCATCGCCGGAGAGATGTTCGCCGCGATGATAGCAAGCGAGCACAACCTCGCCTTCTACCTTGACCTCGTCCGCCAGGCGCGCAGCCACATTGAAGCGGGAGACTTCGCGGCTTGGAAGGATGAAGCTGTGCGGAATATCACGAGGCGCCTTTAGTATGCTTGGAATCAAGAAAATAGACTTATATATCTCGAAGAAATTCATAACGACTTTCTTCATGGCGCTGCTGCTTATCATCGGCATCGTCATCATCTTCGACATCTCCGAGAAAATTGACTACTTCGTCAAGAACCACGCTCCGCTAAAGGCAATCGTGTTCGACTACTACGTGAATTTCATCCCGTACTTCGTCAACATGTTCTCGCCGCTCTTCGTCTTCATTACCGTGATTTTCTTCACCTCGAGGATGGCAGCCAACTCCGAGATCATCGCAATCCTTTCGGGCGGAGTCAGCTACCGCCGAATACTTGTGCCCTACATCGCTTCGGCTGCCTTGATTACCCTCCTGTCCCTCGGGCTGAACCTCTATGTCATCCCCCGGTCGAACGCCACCCGCGTGGAATTCGAGAGTAAGTATATCAAACGGCACAATAACTTCAATCTCAGGAATATACACTATCAGATAGCTCCGGGACAGTTCGTCTATATAGAGTCATTCAGCCGCTGGAACAACACGGCCTACAAGTTCACCATCGAGAACGTCGAGAACAACAAGCTCGTCCGCAAGGTGAGCGCCGAGACCGCAGCGTGGGATTCTCTGTCGGGAGGATGGAAGATGAAGAGGGTCTTCACCCGCGACTACTCGGAAGGAATCGAGGACCATGTCATTGTCGAGGACCAGAAGGACACGGTAATAGCTCTGAAGATCAAGGACCTCTTCAACAATGAGAAGACCGTAGAGACGCTTACGATAGACCAGCTCGACGATTTGATTTCCACACAGAAAATGAGAGGCGACGCCAACGTGATGTATGCTCTCATCGAGAAGAACCGGCGGTGGTCCATGCCGTTCTCGGCAATCATCCTCACGATAATCGGTGTTGCGTTGTCCTCCAGAAAGAAGCGCGGCGGCATCGGATGGAATATAGGCATAGGTCTCGCGCTTGCATTCTCATACATTCTCTTTATGCGCTTCAGCGAGATGTTTGTCTACACCGACACTCTCCCGCCTGGGATTGCGTTGTGGATTCCGAACCTTCTGTATGCGCTGATTGCAGTCTTCCTATACAAGAAGGCGCCTAAATAGGCGGAGAAAAATTCATTGATTTATGAAGGTTAAAGTTATAAACAAGAGCGGCAATTCATTGCCGGAGTATTCCACGGCCCTCGCTGCGGGGGTGGACCTGCGTGCGGACAACGAAGAGCCGCTCACTCTCGGGCCACTCCAGAGGGCGATTGTGCCTACCGGGCTTTTCGTGGAGATTCCGGCCGGGTACGAACTTCAAGTGCGCCCGCGCAGTGGCCTTGCAGCAAAGAAAGGTGTCACCGTCCTCAATTCTCCGGGGACTGTGGATGCCGACTACAGGGGTGAGATAAAGGTCATCCTTGTAAACCTCAGCTCCGAGCCTTTCATCGTCGAGAGGGGGGAGCGGATCGCGCAGATGGTACTCTGCGCACATTCGAAAATCGAGTGGGAAGTTGCGGAAGAGCTTTCTTGCTCCGGCAGGGGAGAGGGTGGATTCGGCAGCACCGGGACGAAATAGGACTACCATCAGATGGACATAGAGTCATTGTACAGGCTGTATCTCTCCTGCGGGGGACGCGTGACTACGGACAGCCGCGGCATAGAGGGGGGCGAGCTTTTCTTCGCCCTCAGGGGTGAGAATTTCGACGGCAACGACTACGCCCTCCAGGCTCTGGACAAGGGCGTGCGCTACGCCGTGGCAGACAGAGCCGCTCTTCCAGACAGAGAGGGGCTCGTCAAGGTGGAGGACTCCTTGAAGGCACTCACCGAACTTGCCACATGGCACAGGACCCACGTCCGCGGAGGCGAGCTCAAGGTTCTCGGACTCACCGGGACCAACGGCAAGACGACGACCAAGAACCTTCTCCGTGAAGTCCTCTCGTGCCGCTACTATGTCTGCGCCACCGAGGGCAACCTCAACAACGACATAGGCGTTCCGCTGACCCTGCTCAAAATCCGTCCGGAGAACGATTTTGCCATCGTAGAGATGGGAGCTAACCACCCGGACGACATAGAAAAGCTGGTGAAGGTCTGCCGTCCAGACTGCGGACTTATCACCAATGTCGGCAAGGCCCATCTGCTTGGTTTCGGATCTTTCGAGGGCGTGAAGCGCGCCAAGGGTGCGCTTTACCGCTGGCTCGCTGGGCAGAGCGGCTCGATTGTCTTCCTCAACGAGGATGACGCGGACTTGCGCGAGATGGCCTCCTTGCTACCTTGCCATATCTTCCCTTATGGTGTAAAGTACCAGGGAGCAGAGATTCTGCCCTGCGATTCGGAGCATCCTTTCCTCACTATGCGGCTCGGAGGAGAGTTGATACGGACTCACTTTGTCGGGTCCTACAATGCCGCCAACGTCCTTGCTGCTATAGCTGTGGGCGAACGCTTCGGGGTCTCCCGCTCTTATGCGATACGAGCCATAGAAGGATTTGTCCCGGACAACAGCCGTTCGCAGATGATGCGCGGAAAGCACAATTCCGTCATCGTGGACGCTTACAACGCAAATCCGTCGTCGATGGCGGCTGCGCTGGATAATTTCCGCTCCATCGTCTCGCCGCGCAAGGTGGTGATGCTCGGAGATATGCGTGAACTCGGAGAAGATTCTCTGCAGGAGCACGTCACTGTCCTTAAGACCTTGATGGCCGACGGCCTTGAGGCATATCTTGTCGGAGAGGAGTTCGGGCGTGCGCTCGCACAGGTCGAGGCTCCTGCCTGCTGGAAATGGTTCGGCACATCGGAGCAACTTGCCTCCATCCTTGAAGCCGAGCCTATGGAGGATGCTATGGTACTCGTGAAGGGTTCTCGCGGCATCCGTATGGAGAAGGTCCTGCCGGCTCTTTGAAGTAGGCCTAAAACAGTTTGAACCTGTACTGCAGGCTGATTCTGACACGGCTGTCCTTGGGGCTGTCATTCCATGGCCATGCTGTGTATTCTCCTGTGAACCAGATGCTGTGGTGTTTTCCAAGATGCACGGCGGAATGTGCCGATAACCCCCATCCTTTGCCGTAGAACGCCGGGATGTTGAAGTTGCCGGGGGCGTCCGGCATCCATGCGTACAGGCGGTCGTCCCATGTCGGAACGGAGAAGACCGTTGTCCGCAGCCGAAGGACGAACTTCTCCGAGGAGTGTCCGGCTTCGAGGTACGAGAGGATGCTGAAATTGCGGCAGTATGCCACGTGGATTCTTGACGCTGCGCGGAGTCTCTTCCAGCTTATGCCGCATTCCGTGCGAAGTTCCAGTTTAAGCGGCGCTTTATCCTGCGGCCTCAACTTTGCGCTGAATCTTGCCTGCGGCTTTATCACGAGGCTGTCTCCTCTGCTAATTTCCTCCCGAACAACGGCGAGGGCGCGGAATCGGCTTTGCTGCTTGTCCTTGCGGTATCCGGCGTCGGCTGTGAGCGTGAGATGCTTTCCTTCATACCCGACGGCTGCGCTGTCGTATCCTTTCGAGGCGAATGGGAAGCGCTTGATCGTCAGGTTGAACCTGTTGCCGTAGTTTGGGACCCAAAGGACTCCGCCGACCGCCGCGAAATCCCCGTGGAACAAGTATGCCGCTTCTCCGAAGACACTGGTGGAGGGTAGTGAAACCCTCCAGCTTGCAGATGCCCCTTCGCGAGTGATGCACAGTCCGGCACTCAGTTTCCTCCACACCGCATCGAGATTCGCGAGACAGAACTTGTCTCCGGGAGACCAGGCTGTGGAGAGTGTGAACCTCCCGAAGTTGAAGTCCGCAGCCGCACCGAGATGCCCAGCCAGCGTGGAACCTGTAGCCGATAACCCGGAAGGCCGCCTTGAGAACGAGGCCGATGAGGAGTAACTGTCTGTGCTGAATCCGCTCCATGCAAGAAGACCTTGCCCGAAGCGGGCGTTGAAGTGCCCGAGGATAATCTTTCCGAGGACTTTCGAGCCGTAATATGCTCCGCTGACCGTGCCGATGCCGTACTGTCCGCCGCTGAAGTCAGCCTTGTCGCTCCAGTACGCCTCTACCTTCTCTCCGAAGGCTGCCTCGCATCGCAGCTTTCCGCCGAGACTGCCGTCCTTGAGGCTGCTTCCAACGGTTAGTGACAGTCTCCCGCGTCTGCTCTCCGGCTGCCCAGGGGCGCTCCTGCTTTCTATCGTGAGGAATTTCTCGAGCGCTTCGACCGGCGCTTCTGCGAAGCCGTCCACGAGACTGAGCTCGGCAAACGAGAGTATGTCGCCGTTCCTCGTGCGGTAGTCCATGAGCGAAGCAACCTGGTAAGAGGTAAAGAGCCCGCATGACAGCAGCCGGCTCCGTCCCGCTCGGTTTACGTCTACGGGATGCTCTTCGAGACTGCGGTAATGCTGGACTTCGTCTTCGGTGAGTTCTTCGATGCAGGCGGCGCCGCTTAGCGCCAATACGGCTTCCTGGAAACCGAGCGGCCCCATGAGCAGGGCCAACAACGGAAGTACGTTCATAGTTTTAAGCAAATCGTGTCTCAAAAGTACGATTATTTTGTAAATTTGTCCCCTCACACAAACCGATTATGTCAAAAAAACTGATCCTCCACGACAAGGTGTTCAAGCCTTTCATCGACCATGCCGAGATTGAGGCGGCGATAGACCGGATTGCCGAGAAAGTCAACACCGATTTCAAAGGCTGCACGGACGTCCCTGTAGTGCTCTGCGTACTCAACGGAGCCATACCTTTCACCGGAGAACTGCTGCAGAGGCTCGATTTTAACTGCGAGCTTGTGTCCATCAAGCTTTCCTCTTATCAGGGCACCAAGTCCACCGGTACGGTCCTCAATATTCTCGGGCTGACAGCCGATGTCAGGGGCAGGAGAATCATCATCTGCGAAGACATAGTGGACACGGGCAACACAATCGTTGCCCTCAAGGAACTTCTTCTCTCGAAAGGCGCGGCGGACGTCAAGATCTGCACTATGCTTCTCAAGCCGGACGTTTATGACAAGAGCGAGAAACTGGATTATGTCGGGATGGAAATTCCTAACGCGTTCATCGTCGGTTTCGGTCTCGACTACGACGAGCTTGGCAGAAATTCAAAAGACATTTACGTAATAGACAACGATATGAAGTATTACATCCTTTTCGGGCCTCCAGGAGCCGGCAAGGGCACCCATGCCGGTGCCATCGCAGAGAAGTATAACCTCAAGCACATTTCCACCGGAGAGTTGCTTCGTGCGGAGATTGCAGCCGGCACCGAACTCGGCAAGCAGGCGAAGAGCCTCATCGACGCCGGAGCTCTCGTCCCTGACGAGGTCGTCGAGGGCATGATTGAGTCCGCTTTCGACAACATCAAGGGAGTCAACGGTTTCCTTCTCGACGGCTTCCCGCGCAACCTTGCTCAAGCTAGAGATCTCGACAAGATTCTTTCCCGCAGGGGAGAGAGTGTGACCGCTGTCATCTCACTGATGATTTCCGACGAGACCATCAAGGCACGCATCGCGCACAGGGCTGCCATCGAAGGCAGGGCTGACGATGCTTCCGAGACTACAATCGCCAACCGTATCAAGACTTACCATGCTCAGACAGAGCCTCTTGTGAGGTTTTATAAAGAGGCCGGCAAGTACTACGAGTGCGACGGAGACCACGGCGACATCGACGATAACCGCCGCCGAGTCCTCGCTCTGGTGGAAAGCATTGGGAAGTAATCCTGTCACCGCAGATAGCTCAGCCCAGAATCATGAACACTGAAACTAAAATCAAAAAAGCTGCTCTTGCGATAGTTGCCCTTCTCTGCTGCTCCTCCCTTTCCTTTGGGCAGGACGTGGAGCAGTGGGGCCGTTTCGAGAAGGCCTTTTCCGGCCCGTCTTCCGGCAATCCTTTCACGAAAGTCAACTTCAGCGCAGAGTTCCGGCTGAAAGGTTCAGCTACCGCCCCGGTTGAAGTGCAGGGCTTCTATGACGGAGACGGACAGTATCTGCTTCGCTTCATGCCTTCCGAGCCTGGTGAATGGGAATACAGGACATCTTCCAACGTCCGCTCGCTCAACGGCAGGAAGGGGTCTTTCGTCTGCACTCCTTCGTCTCTTGACGGGCCGGTGCGCGTGGACGGAGAGCATGCTTTCCGCTATGCCGGCGGCAGACGCTTCTATCCTTTCGGGACGACTGCCTACGCGTGGATTCACACCACCGACGCAATTCAGAAGGAGACTCTCGAGTCCCTCGATGCTGCTAAATTCAACAAGGTGCGGATGTGCCTTTTCCCGAAGTACTATCAGTATATCAACATCGAGCCGAGTCTCTTCCCGTATGTTCGGAGGTCGGACGGCAGTTTCGACTTTGAGACTTTCAATCCGGAGTTCTTCCACCATCTCGAGAGAAAGATAGAGCAGCTCGACAGCATAGGCGTACAGGCTGACCTAATCCTCTTCCATCCTTACGACAAAGGACACTGGGGCTTCGACAGCATGCCAAGGGAAGCAAATCTGCGCTACATAGAGTATGTGTGCGCGAGACTTTCGTCTTTCAGCAACGTCTGGTGGTCTCTCGCCAACGAGTTTGACTACGTCAAGGCCAAGACCGACCAGGAGTGGGCGGAATATATCTCGGCCGTCCGCCAGAACGACCCTTACGGGCATCTCTGCTCGATCCATGGCAGCACCGCGAAGTACTATCCTTACTGGGGAGTGGATTTGACTCATACCAGCATCCAGGACGAAGGCCCGGTGCTCGACGGAGGTCGAGCTTCAATCCTCTACTGCATATACAGTAAGCCGGTGATTCTCGACGAGGTCGCCTATGAAGGCAATCTCCCTTCACGCTGGGGATGGCTCAGCGGAGAGGAGATGCTCTACCGCATCTGGAACGGACTCTCCTGCGGAGTCTACGTGACCCACGGAGAATGCTACAACACTTACCCTGAGCAGAAAGACACCATCTTCTGGGCGGCAGGCGGCAAGTGGCGGGGAGACTCCTGGAAGAGAATCGCCTTCGCACGTGAGATTATGGAGTCTCTGCCGAATCCTCCTAGGCTCGCTGACGTGAGCCGTGATCTTCTGACCTCTACAGCCGGGGAAGGGCAGTATCTGCTCTACTTCGGCAAGACTGTCCAGGACGAGTGGATGTTCAACCTGCCTCAGAAGAACTCGACTTTCAGCAACCTTTCGGCGGGGAAGCGCTTCCGCGTGCAGATAGTGGATACCTGGAACATGACCGTAGAGGATGTCCCGGGCGTCTTTGAGACAGGTGAACTGGAGACATACCGCTTCTTCGACGTTGACCACCGCCGGATACGGCTTCCGCTTCGGCCATACCTGCTTCTGAGGATATTCCCTGCAGAATGACAATAATTATTTCGGACAATTCAATTACTGATGTATATGAAAACTATTTACAAATTTGTTTTGGGCTTGTGCGCCCTTTCAGCCGTTGCGTGCAGCCCTAAGGGTGAAGCCGGCGACGCTTTCTACACAATGAAGAATTCCGCCGGTATGGAGGTGAAGGTCACCAATTTCGGCGGCCGCATAGTTTCTGTCATCGTACCTGACAAGGACGGTGTCCGCCGCGACGTCGTTCTCGGTTTCGACAAGGTCGAGGACTATTATCCGGAGAATCACCAGAGCGACTTCGGAGCTGCCATCGGACGCTTTGCCAACCGTATAGCAGGTGCCAAGTTTACTCTCGACGGCATCGAGTACAATCTCCCGAAGAACAACTTCACCAACTGCCTTCACGGCGGACCTACCGGCTGGCAGTACCAGCCTTACAAGGTTGTCGAGGCTGACTCGAAGCACGTCAAGCTCTGTTTGGTTTCCCCTGACGGAGACAATGACTTCCCTGGCGAGGTGACTGCGTATGTGACCTACACACTCTCTGAGGACGGCCGTCTGGGCATAGACTATGAGGCTACCACCACCGCTCCTACCGTCATCAATATGACGAACCACTCATATTTCAATCTCAGCGGAGATCCTGCTGGACACAGCGTCTTGGATGATGCCCTCTACATCAATGCCTCCAGCTACACTCCGATGGACCGTTTCAGCATCCCTACCGGAGAGATTC
The DNA here is from genome assembly GCA_964385795.1 of uncultured Muribaculaceae bacterium. Lineage (GTDB taxonomy): Bacteria > Bacteroidota > Bacteroidia > Bacteroidales > UBA932 > Cryptobacteroides. The sequence goes on along the minus strand of CAYLPY010000011.1, from coordinate 35,490 downwards.
TCCCCGTCAAGGACACACCTATGGACTTTACCGCTCCGCACAAGATTGGAGACAGGATCGATGAGACCGATTTCGAGCAGATCCGCTTCGGCAACGGCTATGACCACAACTGGGTTCTTGACACCGCCGGAGATGTCACCAAGGTAGCTGCACGCCTTTCCTGCGAGCAGACCGGCATCAACCTCGAGGTCTACACCGACGAACCAGGCATTCAGGTCTACACCGCCAATTTCCTCGACGGCAGCATCACCGGCAAGGACGGAGTTGTCTACAACAAGCGTTCCGCCATCTGCCTCGAAACCCAGCACTACCCAGACAGCCCGAACAAGCCGGAGTGGCCCTCAGTAGTTCTCCGCCCGGGCGAGACTTACCACAGCCACTGCACCTACGCATTCTCTGTAACACGATAGTATACTATAACCAATGAATCTTATTGAACAAATCTCGGCATCAGGCTTCAAAGTGGCCGACCTGGTCATAGTGCTCGTCTATCTTGCCATTCTCGTCTTCCTCGGGCTTTTCCTCGGAAGGAACAAGGGGGGCAATGGTAAGAGCGCCAATGACTACTTCCTTGCTGGAAATTCTCTTACATGGTGGGCAGTCGGTGCTTCGCTCATCGCAGCCAACATCTCAGCGGAGCAGTTCATCGGAATGTCCGGAACCAGCTACGCTGACGGCATTGCCACCGCGGCATACGAACTCATGGCTGCCGTGACCCTCATAGTGGTCGGCAAGTTCCTGCTTCCTGTGATGCTCAAGCGCAAAATCTTCACCATCCCGCAGTTCCTCCGCGAACGCTACAACGACGGTGTGGGTCTTGCCTTCTCTATCCTCTGGCTCTTCCTCTATGTATTCGTGAATCTGACTTCCGTAGCCTGGCTCGGTGCTTTGGCCATCGAACAGATTCTCGGACTTCAGGGCGCGACCATAGTCTGCGGCAGCTTCTCCATCTCCTTGAGGATGGTGATTATCATGGCACTTTACCTGATTGCAGGTATCTATTCTATCTACGGAGGTCTTTCCTCCGTCGCTTGGACCGACGTGCTCCAGGTGGTCTTCCTCGTGGGCGGCGGTCTCGTGACAGCCTTCTTCGCCCTCAATGCTGTCGGTGACGGTGGCGGCGTGCTCGCCGGACTCAACAATGTCTATACCGACCTCACTACGGGTAATCATCTTACAGACAGTCACCTGCATCTCGTAATTCAGAAGAGTCACGGCGCCGAGGCTTTTGCCAACGTTCCGGGCATTGCCGCCGTCGTGGGAGCGGTGTGGGTAACCAACCTCGGATACTGGGGATTCAACCAGTACATCATCCAGAAGGGCCTTGCTGCCAAGAGCGTCAACGAAGCCCAGAAGGGTCTCATCTTTGCCGGATTCCTCAAGATCCTGATTCCGTTCATCGTCTGCATCCCGGGCATCTGCGCCTACTACATCACACTCCATCCGGAGGTTATGGCAGGCCTTCAGGGCTCAATCAACGTGGCAGACGACGCCTATCCTTGGCTCGTACGCAACTTCACCCCGACCGGAATCAAGGGACTTACCTTAGCTGCGCTCACTGCAGCCATCATCTCTTCTCTGGCGTCCATGTTCAACAGTACCTCGACGTTGTTTACCATGGACATCTATAGGAAGTACATCAACAAGAACGCTTCCGACAAGAAACTTGTCACCGTGGGCCGTCTCGTTTCCGTGTGCGCTCTCATCATCGCGGCCGTTGCCGTGAAGCCTCTTCTCGGCGGAATTGACCAGGCATTCCAGTACATACAGGAGTATTCAGGATTCATCTATCCTGGCATCGTGGTAGTCTTTGGACTCGGAATCCTCTGGAAGAAAGCCTCCAGCAGAGCAGCCGTATGGACTGCAATCCTCACCATTCCTCTCGGTGTCATCTTCAAGCTGTGCCTCGGCAACGTGCCGTTCCAGCTTCGTGCCGGCTACATCTTCATAATCCTCGTCACTTTCTTCATCATCATGTCCCTTCTTGACAAGAACTTCGTCTCTTGCGAGCTTCCTGAGCAGAAGGACCGCCGGGCGATGGTCAAGTGGGCGAAGATTCTCGGCGGTGCCGGTGCATTCTTCTTCCTCGCAGCTACAGTCGTCACCGTATGGTGCGCCTGCCTGCCAGAGAGCGCTACTCCGGAGAACAACGTCATAGCCTACCTCAACGACATCGGCTTCGAGGCGTTCTTCTTCTTCGGGGTGCTTATTGCCTGCCAGGCGGTATGGCTCTACAGCAACGCCAACTCAGACAAGAAGTCTCCTAAAGCTATTCCTGTGGACCTGACGTTCTTCCATACGTCCAAAGGCTTTGTCGTGGGCGCGGCAGCAATATGCGTGATTGTGGCATTCCTCTACATAGCATTCTGGTAGTATCATGTTGGAAGAACTGAAAAATACAGTCTGCAAGGCCAACCTCGAACTTGTGAGGCATGGCCTTGTGATATTCACCTGGGGCAACGTCTCCACGATAGACCGTGAGAGCGGGCTGGTAGTCATCAAGCCTTCCGGGGTCAGCTATGACGAGATGAAGCCGGAAGATATGGTGGTCGTGGACCTCGACGGCAAGGTTGTGGAGGGGGGACTCCGCCCTTCGTCCGACACTCCAACGCACGTCGTGCTCTACAAGGCATTCCCACAGATAGGCGGCGTAGTTCATACCCACTCGACCTATGCTACAGCCTGGGCTCAGGCCGGCATCGACATCCCGAACATAGGGACGACCCATGCGGACTATTTCCATGATGCCGTCCCATGCACTGCAGACATGACCGAGGGCGAGGTCAAGGGGGACTACGAACTCGAGACCGGCAATGTCATTGTCCGCCGTTTTGAAGGGCTCAACCCAGTCCATACTCCAGGAGTTCTGGTGAAGAACCATGGACCTTTCACCTGGGGGAAAGACGCCGCGGAGGCGGTTCACAACGCGGTGGTGCTCGAACAGGTGGCGAAGATGGCTTTCGTGTCGTTCTCCGTCAACCCGAATCTCACCATGAACCCTCTGCTCGTGGAGAAGCATTTCTCCCGCAAGCATGGTCCGGGTGCTTATTATGGACAAAGTAAAAACAAAAAGTAGACAGTTATGATAAAAGCATTTGATAATCTCGAAGTCTGGTTCGTGACAGGCGCGCAACTCCTCTATGGAGGTGATGCTGTAGTCCAGGTGGACAGCCACTCCCAGAAGATGGTCGACGGGATGAACGCCTCCGGCATTCTTCCTGTCAAGCTGGTTTATAAAGGAACGGCCAACTCGTCGGCGGAAGTCGCGGACGTGATGTCGCGTGCCGAAGCCGAGCCTAAGTGCATCGGCGTGGTGACATGGATGCACACCTTCTCACCCGCGAAGATGTGGATTCACGGTCTGCAGAAGCTTCACAAGCCTCTCCTTCACCTCCATACCCAGTACAACGAGGAGATTCCGTGGGATACCATGGACATGGATTTCATGAACCTCAACCAGAGTGCCCACGGAGACAGGGAGTTCGGCCACATTCTTTCACGTATGCGCAAGAATCACAAGACAGTGGTCGGATACTGGAAGGACCCGAAGGTTCAGGAGCACATCGCCGTCTGGGAAAGGGTGGCTGCGGCCTGGGCCGATGCGCAGAACTGCCGCATCATCCGTTTCGGAGACCAGATGAACAACGTCGCGGTCACCGACGGTGACAAGGTGGAGGCTGAACTCCGTCTCGGCTACCACGTCGACTATATGCCTTTCAGCGAGGTGATGCCATACTTCGATGCGGTGTCGGACGCTGACGTGGACGCACTCGTAAAGGAGTATTTCACCCTTTACGAGCATGCTCCGAGCCTTGAGGACCGGGGATGTGTGGATTACCGCAAGGTGTGGAACTCAGCCAAGGCCGAACTTACCCTGCGTGCTGTTCTCAAGGCCACGGGTGCCAAGGGATTCACCACCAACTTCGACGATCTCGGGGATGTGAACGTTGAGAAGACCGGCAGGGGATTCGACCAGATTCCGGGTCTTGCTTCCCAGCGTCTCATGGCCGAAGGCTACGGCTTCGGTGCCGAGGGCGACTGGAAGACGGCCGCTCTCTACCGTACGGTATGGTACATGAGCCAGGGGCTTGAGGGGGCGAAAGGCTGCTCTTTCCTTGAGGACTATACTCTAAATTTCGATGGTGAGCGCTCTGCCATCCTCCAGTCGCACATGCTCGAGGTCTGCCCTCTCATCGCTTCTTCGAGGCCTCGTCTCGAGGTACATGAACTCGGCATCGGAGTTCGCAAGACTCCTACCGCACGTCTCGTCTTCACGAGCAACACCGGCGATGGCATTGCGGCCACGATAGTGGACATGGGCAACCGTTTCCGTCTCATCGCGGCAGATGTCGAGTGCATCGCGCCGAAGCCACTTCCGAAACTTCCTGTGGCCTCGGCTCTGTGGATTCCGAAGCCGAACTTTGAGGTAGGTGCAGGCGCCTGGATTCTCGCAGGTGGCACTCACCACTCGGCTTTCTCATACGACCTCACGGTCGAATACTGGGAGGATTATGCCGAGATAGCCGACATCGAGATGCTCCACATCAGCGACAGGACCACTACCGAGGACTTCAAGAAGGAACTTCGCGTCAATGAGGTATACTACCTTCTCAATAAAGCTCTCAAGTGATGGACAAGTCGCTCGTCAAAGACTTCATTCTCTCAGGCAAGGCAGTTCTCGGAATTGAGCTCGGCTCGACGCGCATCAAGTCGGTGCTCGTCGACGAGGACGGCAATCCCATAGCCCAAGGTAGTTTCGAATGGGAAAACAGACTCGTCGACGGACTGTGGACATACGGTCTGGACGAGATATGGAAGGGCATCGCAGAGTCTTACCGCAGCCTGCGCGAGGATGCTGCCTCGCGCTACGGCGCGGGAGAGATTAAATCCCTCTCGGCGATAGGTGTCAGTGCGATGATGCACGGATATATGCCTTTCGACAAGGACGGCAGTCTTCTCGTTCCTTTCCGCACCTGGAGAAACACCAACACCGGCAGGGCGGCTGCCGAACTGACGTCGCTGTTCGACTTCAACATCCCTCTCCGATGGAGCATCTCGCATGTGTATCAGGCGATTCTCGACGGTGAGGAACATGTCGGAAATATCGATTTCCTCACCACTCTTGCAGGATATGTGCACTGGCAACTCACCGGAGAGAAGGTCCTCGGCATCGGGGATGCTTCTGGGATGCTGCCTGTGGACTCCGCAGCTGGCGATTACGATGCCGGAATGGTCTCCAAGTTTGACTCGATTCTCTCCGGAAAAGGTCTTGGCTGGAGACTCCGTGACGTGCTTCCGAAAGTTCTCATGGCAGGGGAAGATGCTGGTCGGCTCACTGCCGAAGGCGCGGCGCTCCTCGACCCAGACGGCCTGCTTGTATCAGGTGTCCCTCTCTGTCCGCCGGAAGGCGATGCAGGGACTGGAATGGTGGCCACGAACGCTGTGCGCAAGCGCACCGGCAACGTCTCCGCAGGGACTTCATCCTTCTCCATGATTGTCCTCGAAAAACCTCTTTCGAGGCCGCATGAGGTCATCGACATGGTCACCACTCCGGACGGAAGTCCTGTCGCTATGGTGCACTGCAACAACTGCACTTCGGAACTCAACGCATGGGTGGGGCTTTTCCGGGAATATCAGGAACTGCTTGGAGTGAAACTTGACGTTGGCGAGGTCTTCTCGAAACTCTATGTCAATGCCCTTTCGGGGGATGCAGACTGCGGAGGCCTCATCGCGTACAACTACATCTCCGGAGAGCCTGTCGCCGGATTCACTGAAGGGAGGCCGCTTTTCGTCCGTTCCGCTTCGGACAAGTTCAATCTTGCCAATTTCTTCAGAGCGCAGCTCAACGCATCTGTCGCGGTGCTGAAGATCGGAAATGACATCCTCTTCCGAGAGGAAGGTGTGAAGGTCGACCGTATTACCGGCCACGGCGGGCTTTTCAAGACCGGCGGCGTCGGACAGAGGATACTTGCAGCTGCTCTCAACTCTCCGATTACGGTTATGCAGACAGCAGGAGAGGGAGGTGCCTGGGGTATAGCCCTGCTTGCCAAGTACCTTGTTGACAATCCCCGCGGACTCGGCCTTGCTGACTACCTCGACCAGGTGGTCTTCGCCGGTGAGCAGGGAGAGACTCTCAGCGCTACTGAGGCAGAAGTCGAAGGCTTCAACGCCTACATGAATCAATACGAGGCCTGCCTTGACATCGAGAAAGCAGCCGTTAGCTCAAAGAAATAGCCGATGGACCTTATCTGGGACCCGTTGCGCCGCAAATCAGTCACTGCCACACCCGAAGAACGGGTGCGGCAGTGGTTTATTCAGCAACTGCACTCTCTCTTTGATGTACCGATGCATCAGATGATGAGCGAGGTTGCCCTGAAGTTCGGTGGAAAGGCCTACAGGGCCGACATCCTCGTGTACGGCAGGAATCTCGCACCTCTTGCGGTGGTTGAGTGCAAGCGCCCCGAAGTGGCGATAGATGCAGGCGTGGCAGATCAGGCAATGCGCTATAATGCTGTACTCGGAGTGAAGTTTCTCGTGCTGACGAACGGAAAATTGACATATATTTACACTTTGAAAGATGGAGTCTTCGTCCCGTGCGACCATATCCCATCTTATCAGGAGATGCTATGCCAACAATAACTACACAGTTTCTGTCCAGGCCGATTTTCCGCATAGTCGGAGAGGTGGCTTCGCGGCATAATGTAAGGGCTTTTGTGATAGGCGGTTATGTTAGGGACTGCTTCCTCGGTAGACCTTGTAACGACATAGACATAGTCGTGGAGGGCAGCGGAGTGGACTTTGCACATGAGGTGGGGGAGCGGCTCCACAAGAAAGTTTCCTACTTCAAGAACTTCGGCACCGCGATGCTGCGCTTCGAAGGCGACGAGATAGAGTTCGTCGGTGCACGCAAGGAGTCCTATCGCAGGGACTCCCGCAAGCCGATAGTCGAGGACGGAACTCTGGAGGATGACCAGTTGCGCCGCGACTTTACCATCAACGCGATGGCGTTCTCCCTCAACGACGAGGACTTCGGCGCTCTCGTTGATCCCTTCGGAGGCATCAAGGACCTTAATGCCGGGATTATCCGCACTCCGCTCGATCCGGACACGACCTACTCCGACGACCCGCTGAGGATGCTCCGTGCCGTGCGTTTCGCGGCCAAGCTCTCCACTCCGGAACGCAAGTTCCGCATAGTACAGGAGTCCATCGACTCCATGAAGCGCATGTCGGACCGTCTCGGCATCCTTTCCAGGGAGAGGATAACCGAAGAACTCAACAAGATGCTCGTGAGCGCTTTTCCTTCAATGGCGTTCAGGCTTCTGGACGAGACCGGCCTGCTTCCATACATCATTCCCGAACTTTCGGCGCTCAAGGGAGTCGAGACAGTCGACGGCCGCGGACACAAGGACAATTTCGCGCATACCCTCGCCGTGACTGACAACATACACCAGGATGACATCGCTCCGCAGGAAGGCAGGGACCATCTGCTGTGGCTTCGCTGGGCGGCTTTGCTGCACGATATAGGCAAGCCTGCGAGCAAACGCTACGACAAGTCGGTCGGCTGGACTTTCCACGGCCATGATGTGATAGGAGCGAAGATGGTTCCGAAGATTTTCAACCGTCTCAAACTGCCGGTGGACGAGATGAAATATGTCTCCAAACTTGTACGCCTGCATCTGCGTCCGATTGCTCTGGTCGACGACGGTGTCACTGACTCCGCTGTGCGCCGCCTGCTCTTCGATGCAGGGGACGACATCGATGACCTTATGCTGCTCTGCAACGCCGACATCACCTCGAAGAACGAGGCTAAGGTTGCAAGGATAAAGTCCAATTTCGAACTCGTCAGGCGCAAGCTTGTGGAGGTCGAGGAGAAAGATGCGGTCCGCAACTTCAAGAACCCTATAACTGGCGAGCACGTTATGGAAGTCTACGGCATCCCTCCTTGCCGGGAGATAGGCCTGCTTAAAGACCTTGTCAAGGAGGCGATTCTCGACGGCGTGATAGGCAATAACTTCGAGGAGGCTGACGCTTTCATGCGCTCGAAGGCTTCCGAGATCGGTCTTGTTGAGCGGGGCCTCTGATGCTGGGAAAGTATCTTGACTACCTGCGCATCGTCAGGCGCTATTCGCCCCTCACCTGTGAGGCATACGGCCGGGTGATAGGGGAGTACCTCGAATTCGTGCAGTGGAAAGAGGGAGAGTCTCTCCCGGACTGTCTCACCGTGCAGGAGATTCGCGCCTACGAGGTGCATCTGATGGATGAAAGGAAGGAAAGTCCCCGCAGCGTCTCGCATCACCTCAGCATCCTCAGCAGTTTTTGCCGTTTCCTGATGAAGGAGGGCGTGATGGAGTCCAATCCGGTGCGTCTGGTGAAGAAGCCGAGGCAGAACAGGCGTCTGCCGGAGTTTTACCGCAAGGAGGCGCTCGAACAGTACTTCGAGGAGAACGGGGGTGTGATGGAATTCGGTGACTATGGTAGGATGCTCTCGCATCTCGTCATCAGCCTCCTGTATTCCACGGGCATACGCCGTGCGGAACTGATTTCCTTGAACCACAACTCTTTCGATGCATCCCGCCGGGTGCTGCACGTCCTTGGAAAAGGCGGGAAGATGCGAGAAATACCTCTGACGGAGAGCATCTGTGATGAAATATTATTATATTTACAGACGCAGGGTTCTTTGAAATGCGCGGATATGGCCCCCGATGCTCCTTTGCTGCAGACAATCCGCGGAGGCAGGCTCTATCCTGTCTTCGTTGACCGCACTGTCAAGGCAGAACTCGGGAACGGCGCGCTCTTCAACGGGCGGAAGTCTCCACACGTATTGCGGCATACGCTTGCAACCGAACTTCTGGAAGCAGGTGCCGACCTAAACTCTATAAAGGAACTTCTCGGTCACTCGTCGCTCGCCGCCACCCAGGTCTATACGCACAATTCCATCGAACGTCTGCAGACAGTTTATAAAAATGCCCATCCAAGGGCGAAAAACGGAGGTAAAAATGGAGATTAAACTCAAAGCTCTTAAGTTCGATGCCGGCGAGAAGCTCGCCGCGTTCGTCGACAAGAAAGTCTCACGCCTTGCCAAGTTCTTCGACGGGGTAGCCACTGAGGCGGATGTCACCCTCGAGGAAATCAAAGAAGGCAGGAGAGCAAAAATCCAAATCCGAGTTCCGGGGAACGACCTCATCATCGACCGCGTCGCGGATACCTTTGAAAATGCAGTCACCGAATGCGTCGACGCGATGAAGGAAAAGCTCACCCGCGCCAAAGAGAAGCAATACGACAAATAGAACTCCTACGCGTTCAGGATTTTGACACACAGCTCTTTGAGTAGCTCGTCGTCCGTAATGCGCGCACCGTCCCCTCCCTTTGCAAGGAAGTCATACCTGCACAGCAGAGAAATGATTTCCATCGTCTTAGGGAGGGGATAGTTTCTTGCTCCCGTCTCGTAGTCTCCGATGTGGTTTCGCGGGACACCGGGCAGAGCCTTCGACATCTCTTCCTGCGAGATGCCGCGCGAACGGCGGAGATATGCTTCGTAGCGCAGAAGCCTCTGGAAAGTGGGGAAGATGGCGCTCAGGCCCATCGGCAGGAAGAATTTCGCCTGATTGCCCAGATTGGCGGCCACTCTCATGGCCCTTATCCTGTCCTTGAGCAGCAGGGCGTTGGAAAGCTCGAATATGCTGCACTCTCTCGATATGCCGACGTTGTCCTCTATGTCGGAGACACTGACGGAGGTGCAGCCTTCCGGCAGGCTCTTGCGGAGCTTGTCCGTCTCGGTGACAATCCTCGCCAGATCTGTCCCGGAATGTTCGGCGAGAAGGGCCGCGGCGTCAGGGGCGATACCAAGGCCGAGAGAACGGTAGTAGGAGCTAATCCATGATGGCATCTGGTAGTCTCTCATGGCAGGAGAGTCGACAACCGAGGCACCTGCCTTAATGGCGGTCTTGTAGAAGGATTTTCTCTTGTCGGGACCTGCGTTGCGGAAGAGCAGGACGAGGACGGTGAACTCTGACGGCATGGCAAGGTATTTTTCGAGTGACTCGTAGTCCTTCATCCTCTGCACGTCCTTCACCACAACCAGCTGCCTTTCCGACATCATGGGGTAGCGCATCGCGAATTCCATCACCTGGTCCGCAGAGACGTCATCGCCATAGCATATCGTCTGGTTGAAGTCCTTCTCCTCATCGGGAATGCAGTACTTCACGAGCGCGTCGCACACGAGGTCCGGGTAGTAGCTTTCCTCTCCCATGAGGATGTATGTGCCGGAGAATACGCCTTTTTTGGCGTTGTCCACAATCTGCCTGCACTGCGAGGCGATGTTGACTTCATTTGACTTTGCCATCGGACGAAATTAATGATTATTTTGCAATCTGGCAATCTGAAAGCATGAAGAACGTCTCGACCGGCAAAGTTATTTGAAGGATTTTGCTATCTTTGCAAGACTAACCGTTACTCAACTGATAAACAATATGAAAAAAACTCTGACTTATCTCTTCTGCATGAGCGCGGGACTTCTTGCCTCCTTGTCTCTTGCAGCGCAGGATGCGACTGTGCGTATCCACGACGCAGGCACCGGCGAAACCATCCCCGCAGAAATCTACGGACAGTTCTCCGAGCACCTCGGACGCTGTATCTACGGCGGCCTCTGGGTTGGAAAGGACTCCAAAGTTCCCAACATCGACGGCTACCGTAAGGATGTCTACGAGGCGCTCAAGGCCCTGAAAGTCCCTGTAATGCGCTGGCCTGGCGGTTGCTTCGCCGACGACTACCACTGGATGGACGGCATCGGCCCACAGGAGAAAAGGGCCTACATCTCCAACAACAACTGGGGCGGTACTCTTGAAGACAACAGCTTCGGAACCCACGAGTTCCTGGACCTCTGCGAGCGTCTCGGCATTGAGCCTTACATCAGCGGCAATGTCGGCAGCGGCAGCATCGAGGAGATGTCAGACTGGGTGGAGTACATGACTTCAGACGCAAAGAGCACTATGGCTGACCTGCGTCGTGCGAACGGCCGTGAGAAGCCTTGGAAAGTGAAATATTTCGGCATTGGCAATGAAGCCTGGGGCTGCGGCGGCAATATGACGCCGGAGTACTACAGCGACCTTTTCCGCCGCTATGCGACCTACCTCCGCAACTTCGGAGACAACAGACTCTACAAGATTGCGAGCGGCGCTTCCGACTACGACTACAACTGGACCAGTGTCCTGATGAAGAACCTTACCCAAAAGGGTATGAATGGTATCTCCCTCCACTATTACACCGTCATCGACTGGCAGGACAAGGGCGGCGCCACGACTTTCAGCGACAAGGACTACTACAATATCCTCTCGAAGTCCATCGAGATCGAGGACGTGATCAAGCGCCACATCCAGATTATGGACGAACTCGACCCTTCAGGAAGAGTCGAGCTCCTTCTCGACGAGTGGGGAACCTGGTACAACGTCGAGCCGGGCACCAACCCTGGACATCTCTATCAGCAGAATACCATGCGAGACGCCATCGTAGCCGCGCTCAACTTCGACATTTTCCACAAGTACACCCGCCGCCTGAAGATGGCCAACATCGCCCAGGTGGTGAACGTGCTCCAGGCGATGATTCTCACCAACGAGACTGAGATGGTCCTCACTCCTACTTACCACGTCTTTGAGATGTACAACGTGCATCAGAACGCCGAGTACCTTGCCTCCGACTGCATCAGCGGCAAGACATCATGCGACCGCAAGATTGCCGTTCCGGAAGTGGACGTGACAGCTTCCCGTAAGGACGGAGTAGTCAACATATCTCTCGTGAACACCGACCTCAAGGCGTCCAAGAAGGTGCTTGTCACCTTCGACAATGCTTCGGCCGTGTCAAAGATTCTCTCCTCACGCGTGCTCACCTCCAAGGACGTCAGGGACTACAACGACTTCGGAAAGGCCGATACCGTGAAACCTGTTGAGTTCAAGTCATACAAGCTCTCCAAGAGTGGTCTTGAAGTGACCCTCCCTCCTTGCTCGGTGGTGGCTCTCAGCGCGAAATAGCAGACTGCAGAATATTATTCGCTTTGCGGAGGTTCAACCTTCGCAGACAGACAAAAACAAGGGCTGGTCTTTCGAGGCCGGCCCTTGTCGTGCATTTGCAATCCGCAGGTTGAGGAGTCGTTATGAGATGAGGTTGCCGCACTTGTCGAGCGGGAACTCGAACCAGTCCGAGCATACCTGATATTCGTAGGGGATGAAGCGGTGACACTGCACGAAGGCCTTGTTCTGCGCCTTGCTATAGTAGATGTCGACGCGGATGCCTTCCTCGTTTCCGTTCTCCGTCCAGTCTATGGATGCAGGGTCGGTCCCGAGGGCGTTCAGGATTTCATCCTTGCGCTTTGACGGGTAGTACTTGAGCTTCTCCTTGTAGGAAATGCCGGTCTCCCTATCCTTCCTACTGGACTTGAGCATGAAGAGAAGGACGAGTCCGAGCACGATTACACTGCATCCGATGATGTTGATGGAAACCGGAGTCTTCAGTATGACGCAGGTGAGACCTGCGATGATGAGCACTGTGGATATCGCGATATCCTTTGCGCTGCTCACGCGCGAAAATTCTTTGTTCATAGTGTGTTTCTGAATTTGATTGTTCTGGGACTTTATGAAATCCCTCTATCTGCAGGTGTATAGCGCCGGTTCCGGCTCCGGAGTGGGGCTGGAACGCGGGCAGGAGCGCCTACGGAATCAAATCCTGAAATGACGGAGAATTATGAAATGTCCTCTCCGCGAGAGCGTTCCCGAGGGATGGCTGCATAGGGAGAGTATGTATCCTATGGAGTTTGCTGTGTTGATGAATGAACTGCCGCGCACGAAAGCCGTCTTCCTGAATACTGGAAGGCGCTTGACATTGGAGTTGGTACGTGTACGGGCGTTCTGCGAGAAACTGCCGGAAGGAGAGTATGTGCAGGCGTCAGCCTGGATTGCGTCGTGTCTGTTGAGCTGGGGCGGCTTCGTGTCCTTGTCTTCGCTTTCACGCAGCTCATGCAGCGCAGGAAGCGCCGGAGCGGTCTGCTGCGCAATGTAGGCTACGTCCAGCATCCGTCCTCCGAGGAGGACAAGCAGGGTGACGATGAAGATTCTGAAGTACGATCGCATCTCGTTGTGGACAGGCTTAACCGATGAAACTGCGCATGAGCGACGTCTTCGGGAGCTCTTTGTCGGAGACCGGAACGAAATAGCGCAGGAACGACAACAGCCTATGGGCCTCGCTGTACTCAGCGCAGTTCTTCGGGACGGTGCGGAGTATCGTCTCGGCATGGCTGCGCAGGACGGCGAATTCCATCAGGTAGGCGGAATTGAATAGCACGTCCGCCGTCTCCTGGAATGGGTAGATCCACTTGACTTCGGCCCTTCTGACGTTCGGCCAGTTGGAGATGGTCTCCTTGGCGGAATATGCGCCTTTGTTGAAGTCGCGCACTATTCTGCGCAGGAGCCTGTTGTCGCTGGTAGGGATGCAGTTGTGGTCGTCGAGCGAGATGCTCGTGATGGTGTTGATGAAAATCCGAAACTTCTGTGATTCGTCGACCTTGTCCGTAAGGGCAGGATTGAGGGCGTGGATGCCTTCAACCAGCAGGATGCTGCCCGGAGTGAGTTTGAGCGTCTTGCCGTTGTATTCCCGTATACCGGTGACGAAGTTGTATTCCGGGACCTGGACTTCCTGACCGTCAAGGAGTTTCAGAACATCGGCCTGAAGCGCGTCGTGGTCTACGGTGTCGAAGTTGTCGAAGTCGTAGGTGCCGTCCGGAAGTTTAGGAGTGTCGAGCCTGTTGACGAAGTAGTCGTCCGTGGAGAACGATATCGGGTGAAGCCCGCAGGCCTTGAGCTGCACGCAGAGTCTCTTGCAGAAAGTGCTCTTGCCGCTGCTGGTCGGGCCGGTGATGAGGACTATCTTGACCGGGGATGGCAGGCTGTGCCGTCTGTCGATTTCCTCGGCAATCTGGACTATCTTCTTCTCCTGTAGTGCCTCCGCCACCTGTATGAGATCAGAGGCGTTGCCGTTGAGACATGCCTTGTTGACGTCGCCGACGTTGTCAAGCCCCATTATCTTGTTCCACCTCATCGACTCCACGAAGACCTCGAGGGTCTTGGGCTGCTCGAAGAACGGTGCGAGACTGTCGGGGAAATGTCTGTCCGGAACTCTGAGCAGAAGCCATCCGTGGTACTCCTCGATGCTCCAGATCTTGAGGCATGCCGTGCTCGGCACAATCGGGCAGCAGCAGTAGTCGACTGTGTCCCCTAGCGTGTAGTAGTTGACATATATCTCGCCGCAGGTCTCCAGAAGCTTGACTTCGTCATCGTGGCCGAGTTTGCGGAACAGCTTGATGGCTTCGTCGGTCTGGACTTCGTGCCGGCGGAAAGGGATGTCTGCCTCTACAAGCTCGTTCATGCGCGCCCTGAGCGCATCGCAGTCACCTTTGCCCAGCGGGGAGGCGTCAGCCTTGGCGATGCGGCAGAGGTAGCCCTTGGAAATCGGACGGCGGACTGTCACCTTGCACTCCGGGAAGATGTCTTCAGCAGCCTTGTAGAGCAGCATGCACAGCGAACGGCAATAGACGCTGCGTCCGAGGTAAGAGCGGTAGTCGAGGAACTCCACGTCGCGGTTGTTGAAGACGCGGAACTTCAGCCCCTGGGACACATTGTTGACTCTGGCGGATAGGATTTCGTATGGACGCGGAAAGTCGAAGCAGGATATCATCTCCTGGAGCGTGGTGCCTTCCTGGAATTCCATGTAGCTGCCCGAGTTCTTGCAGAAGATTCGTAACATTCTTTTCGGAGGTTTGGCGGACACAAACTTACGAAAAAAAAGTATTACCTTTACTCAAATATTACATTTATGAGCCAACTACACGTTATCGACCATCCGATGATACAGCACAAGCTGACCATCATGCGTGAGAAGGAAACCGGTTCCAAGGACTTTCGTGAACTTCTCAAGGAAATTTCACTTCTCATGGGATACGAAGTCACCCGTGATCTGCCTCTTGTCGATGTCGAGATTGAAACCCCTATATGCACGATGACCGCAAGGAAGGTCAGTGGACGCAAGTTGGCCATAGTGCCTATCCTCCGTGCAGGGCTCGGCATGGTAGACGGACTCCAGACGCTTGTCCCAGTGGCGAAGGTTGGCCACATCGGTCTCTATCGCAATGAGACAACGCACAAGCCTGTGGTCTACTACTGCAAGCTTCCGGAGGACATCAGCCAGCGCCTCGTGATAGTCACCGACCCTATGCTCGCCACTGGAGGAAGTTCTTGCGACGCTCTCACGATGCTCAAGGAGCGCGGCTGCACCAATATCCGCCTGATGTGCCTCGTGGCTGCTCCGGAGGGCATTGCGATGGTCCAGAAGGTGCATCCTGACGTGGACATCTACGTCGCCGCTGTCGACGATCACCTCAATTCCGATGCCTACATAGTTCCTGGCTTAGGCGATGCCGGCGACCGCATCTTCGGCACGAAGTAACTTAATAAAACATATCACCAACGGGCATTTGTCTGTATAGGACAAGTGCCCGCTGTGTTTCTACATTAACCGCTTTCACAGCTATGCTGTGTCTGATGCTGAGCCGGATCAGGGGAGGTTGTAGTGAGAATGCTAAAACGGCAATTCCGGTCCATAGCAAGCACGGTCTTCATCAAGAATTCTTACTTCGTTGTCTACGAACAACTTTGCTTGTTTCTGAAGTTTCTCCAAATACTCTGTTACTTTCGCCGTGCTATTCAGCTCATCGCGTCTAGCCTTGCTGAGTTCAAGGAACTGCTTGCTTTGGTCGATACCCAGAAACCGTCTGCCGAGAAGAGTCGCTGCAATTCCGGTTGTGCTGGCACCAGTAAACGGGTCAAGAATCCAGACTCCCGGTTGCGTTGAAGCCTGAATTATGCGGGCAAGTACACATAGCGGCTTTTGTGTGGGGTGCTTGCCACAGGATTTTTCCCATGACGCGATGGCAGGTAACCTCCAGACATCACGCATCTGTGTGCCACCATTGATCTTCTTCATCAACTCGTAGTTGAAATAGTGTGGCGTTTTCTGTTCTTTACGTGCCCACAAGATATATTCTGCGGAGTAGGTGAAGTATTTGCAGGAAAGGTTTGGCGGCGGATTTGTCTTCTCCCATGTTATGCAGTTGAGTATCTTGAATCCAAGTTCAGTAAGACACCTTGCCACAGAAAAAATATTGTGATATGTGCCGCTGATCCAGATTGTGCCGTTGCTTTTCAGCTTCTCCCTGCAGGCAGCAATCCATGATTTGTCAAATCTGTAGTCGGCTTCATAACCTTGCGATTTGTCCCAGTCGCCTTTGTCGACAGAAACCATCTTACCGCTCTGCACGCTTATTCCACCGTTTGAGAGATGGTATGGCGGGTCGGAAAAAATCATGTCGAACTTGAAATCAAATGAGTTCATCAGTTCGATGCAGTCTCCGTGCAGAAGAGTGAAGTTCCTGTCTTCCGATTTGTAGTATGCGGTCGGCATCAGATAAGAACTTTTGAGATGATACCAGCCTCGAGGTCAGCGATATTGTAGATAGTTTCCAAGACATCGAATGTTTCCTTGAGGTTGTTCTTTGCCTTCTTCCATCCCCATCCATCAGTGAACCACACGAACTTGAAATAATCAAGAGCCTTTGTCTCCATTGCGATTGTCTTGTAGCTGCGAGCTGTCTCGTTAAGTTTTGAACCGCCGCTTGTATAGAAGTTCGTCTCGATACCGTAAACGATATTTTCCCCTTTCAAGACAAAGTCAAAACGCTTTTCCGCATCCCCATTATTGGAGATTGACGAAAGGTCGATTCCCCATTTGGATTCTATCTCGTGGATGTACATTTCCTTGAAATAATTCTTGCCTTTTTTAAATCCTGCTTTAGATAGAAAACTCTCGACAAGGTTTTCCATAAGGTGACCCCCACGATTCTTGCGTCCGTTTGAATCCAGCCCGGTCTCGACACCGGTGACGTAGTCTACGAGATTATTTACGATATGGTTTTCCATCAAGTCGAATAGTCCTGTCTTGCGCATGAACTTGACATAATCTTCTGTCTTGCAGTTTGCCTTTCCAAAATGGAAATCAATCTGGCCTTCAGAATCCATGACCAGAATGTCGTGTTCGCGCTTTGCGAGAAGAATTGGAATGCACTTCAGCGTTTCTGGATATTGGGCGAGGATGTCCTTGAATTCATTTTCAATATTCTTCGAGCCGATGAGCGAGTTCAGAATATTGAGTGGGATTCTTATGGAGTCCACATTTGCGAAGACTTTCTTGAAGTCAATATAGTATTCATAGTCTGCAATGGATGGCCTGAAGTCTGCAAGCCAGTTGTTGAAATCTCTCATGTCAATAGGCGTTAGCTATGTTGGAAACCATGATTTCGGAGATGGAGTCACGACCATCTCCCTTTGAATTTATCGTTCTTGCGGCTGAAACTCTCTTGATGTCGAACATCTTGTAGAGTTGGTCAAAGAAGTCGTCCTTGTCGTTGACATTCTGTGGATCGGAATTGCTGGCTACGAACAGAGATTTGTCCGCTGCAATTTGTTTGCAGAAGTCACGAAGCCTTGTCTGTTCCGCATCATTGAAGCCGTCCTTAGAGTAGGATGTGAAGGCGGCCGTTTCAGTTAAAGGTCTATATGGTGGGTCGAAGTAGAAAATGGTATTGTCGTCGGCGTATTTGCCAGTCTGTGCAAAGTCTCCGCAAAGGATTTCCACTTTTTTAAGAAGTGTGGCGTCTGCCCTCAAAGTCTTGGCATCGCATATTCTTGGATTTGCATACCTGCCGTGAGGTACATTGAACTTTCCTTTGGAATTGACCCTATATAAACCGTTGAAACATGTCTTGTTCAAGAAGATAAACAGGGAAGCTGTTTCAATGTCGGTGCAGGCTGCTTCGTTGAAATGCTCGCGATGGGCCATGAAATAGTCTTTGCGTGACTTCTCATCAAGAGGAATATATTCTGACTGAAGCCTTTCGAGTTCAACGATTAGTGACTCGACATCGTTCTGAACGACACGATATGTACAGATGAGTTCTGCATTGATGTCATTGATGACGGCCTTGGAAATGTTGGGATATTCTTGTAGAATCCAGAATAGGACGGCACCTCCTCCGACAAACGGCTCGACGTATACCACGTCTTTCCGTTGGGACAAATCTCGAGGGAATGCGTTCTTGATGTCCTCAAGAAGTTGGGTCTTTCCTCCTGCCCACTTCACGAATGGCTTTGCCGAATATGTGTCAATACTCTTCATGTCCGACAAAATTACAAAAAGAAACAGACCGGCTGAAATATACGGGAGAATAATTCTCAGGCAGTCGTCTGCGTCTGAAAATGAAAAGAGGGCGACCGGACAGTCACCCTCTCTTGAGTATCAGCGGTCAGAGATATTCTTAGTCGTAGTACTTTGCCTCTTTGGCGGAGACTTTCGACATGTTGTCGAAGAGTTCCTGGTTGGTCTTGTGCTCGTCCATCTGCTGTATCATGAAGTTCATAGCCTCCACTGGGTTCATGTCCGCAAGAATCCTGCGCAGAATCCAGATTCTCTGGGCCTGTTCACGAGTGTAGAGAAGGTCGTCGCGGCGTGTACCCGAAAGGAGCACGTTGACGGCAGGGAAGATGCGTCTGTTGGCAAGAGTGCGGTCGAGCTGGATTTCGCTGTTTCCGGTGCCCTTGAACTCCTCGAAAATGACATCGTCCATCTTTGATCCGGTCTCCGTGAGCGCAGTTGCGAGAATCGTGAGCGAACCGCCGCCCTCGATGTTTCTGGCGGCACCGAAGAACCTCTTCGGCTTCTGGAGCGCGTTGGCGTCCACACCTCCCGTGAGCACCTTGCCGGATGCAGGCTGCACAGTGTTGTATGCACGGGCAAGTCTCGTGATGGAGTCGAGAAGAATCACCACGTCATGTCCGCATTCGACCAGACGGCGGGCCTTCTCGATGACCATGTTGGCTACCTTCACGTGCTTCTCGGCAGGCTCGTCGAAAGTGGAAGCCACGACCTCGGCCTTGACGGAACGCTGCATGTCGGTGACCTCTTCAGGACGCTCGTCGACGAGCAGGACTATCTCGTAGACCTCCGGATGGTTGTCTGCGATGGCATTTGCTATACTCTTGAGCAGGAGGGTCTTGCCGGCCTTTGGAGGGGAGACGATAAGCATTCGCTGCCCCTTTCCGATAGGAGAGAACATGTCCACGATACGGCAGCTCAGGTCTCGCTCGTGTCCATTGCCGAGCAGGTTGAACTTCTCGTCCGGGAAGAGAGGAGTGAGGAAGTCGAACGGAACCCTGTCGCGGATGAACTCCACGCTGCGTCCGTTGACGGACTTTACGCTCACGAGAGGGAAGTACTTGTCACCCTCGCGCGGCGGACGAATCTCTCCGGTGACGGTGTCACCGTTCTTGAGACCGTTCATCTTAATCTGCTGCTGGTGAACGTAGATGTCGTCTGGAGAATTGAGGTAGTTGTAGTCCGAAGAGCGGAGGAAACCGTATCCGTCCGGCATGATTTCAAGCACACCGCTCGCTTCGACAGTCCCTTCGTAGTTGACCTGGCGGACACGCGTTTGGTTCTGCTGTCCGTTGAAGTTCTGCTTAGGCTGCTGTTCCTGCTGCTCCTTGAGAAGGTTCTGCTGCTTTTCCTGGACCTTTGCCTGGACTTTTTCGAGGACTTTCTCTATCGAGCGGGTCTCAGGGACACTTTTCTGCTGCTGTTTAGGCTGCTGTGGCTTTCGATGGCCATTGTCGGCGGCCTTCTGTTCCTGTGCCTGGCCCGAGGCGGTAGGGGTCTCCTTGACGGGAGTCTCCGCGTTCTGCGGGGTCTGGGCGGCAGCTTCCGCTGCAGGCTGCTCCGCCTGCTTAGGCTTGCGGCCACGCTTTTTGGGCTGTGAGCCTTCGGCTGTGGAGGCGTTCTGTCTTGCTTCAGCCTTCACGGTCTCGGCAGGCTTCGCCTCAGAAGACTCGGCCGGTGCCGCATCGAAGAGCTGCGGCTCGACGCCCTTCTTCGGACCTCTCTTTTTCGGCTCCGTCCTTTCCTTGTCGACCTCTGTACGGTTCTGCTTTTCCGGCGCTGCTACGGCCGCATCCTTCTGCTTGGGCGGACGACCTCTGCGTGCCTTTGGCTTCTCCGGAGCAGGCTTCACCGATTCTTCTTTTGCCTCGGCATCGAGTATCGCGTAGGCAAGATTCTCATTGTCGAGTTTCTTTATCGATTTTACGTTGTGTTCTGTCGCTATTGACTCAAGCTGTTCTCTTGTCATTACGGCCAGCTCTGAAAGTCTGTGTGGCATAATATATAAAAGTGTTTGGATATCCTCCGGGCAAGAATTCCGGAAGCGGTAATATATCGGTCCGCAAATATAGCAAAAAAATTATTGATCCCAATAGCTGCTGCTCTTCCGGAACTTTAATAGGTCCGCGAGCGCGGAGGCATTGGCTGCGATGCGGAAACTGTAGGTCTTCCAGATGCCGAACGGAACCCAGGAGACCGCGATGTTAAAGCAGTGCAGGTCGTAAGTCGCGCTGACCTGAGTCGTGGTCATCTTCTTGGCGACGAAGTCGAAGCCGGAAGTCATGTTGACCGACAACTGCGAGGTGAGCTTGATGTTGCCGGAGGCGTTCAGCGACGCGCTGTACCTGTCCCTCGATGCCATCTTTGCCGCTTCGCTGTCATAGGCATAAGTTCGGTTGAGGCTGAAGTTTGCGCTCAGGTTAAGCGACCACGGCACGTTCGGGTTGGTGTAGTACAGCCATCCTTCCGGGATGAACTCTCCGGTGACCGGATGGTAGTAGTTGCGCTGATAGTATCCTGCCGCGCCTGATGTGCCGGAGGACGCCGCGCCGGCATTGCGGTTCTTAGAGCCGTCGTTGCCGTTCATCGACCCCTTGCCCGAGATTGAGTACGAAGCTGATGCCGAGATGCTGTTCATCCTCAGAAACCCCTGACCTTCACTTAACGCCCACGAATCAATCCTCTGTCCGCTCCTACCGATTGCGTAAGGGTCAAAAGATGCGCTGGCGCTGATGGACACCTTGTTGAAGAGCGATGTAGACAGGCTCATCGACAGAGGCTGGAAGCGGCATGAGTCTGCGAGGAAGTTGTAGCTTGTGTTGATGGTGAACTGGTCGATGAGCTTCACCTTCTTTGATCCCGTGCCCGTCGTGTCGGCGTAGTCGCGCACCTTGGCTTCGAGGTTGTTGCCTATGCTGAGACTCGCTGTCGCGGACTTCCCGCGCCCAGGGGCGCTGTACATCTGCCCGGAGTAGATGTTGTATTGGTATTCTTTGTCGGAACCAGACGCGTCGGTGTAAAGTAGGGTGCGGTAGCCGTTGGCGTAGGTCCCTTTCTCCGGACTCAGCGACATGGACAGCGACGGCGAAATCACGTGACGTATCGCCTGCACCTTCTTGTCCTTGCCGAAATTGAACGTTCCGTAGATGCGTGTGCTCATCGCCGTGCTGAAGGAGTAGTCCTGAGTGATTCCGAAGGTGTTGAACTGGTGGCTATCCTGCTTCTCCACCTGGGCCGTCTCGGGGTTGTAGGCGTACTCGTTCTTCCGGAAGAACCAGTTCTGCGAGTAGTGAACTCCTGGGGCGATGCTCAGGTATTTGAAAAGCTGGAAGTTAGGAAGGCCGATGTTGAAATTGTGCGTCATCCCGTTGGAGAACTTGTCAAGCATGTTCTCCTGACCGAACTCGGAGGCCTTGAAACTTATCCTGTTCTGCAGGCTTGTGTTGTAGCCGAAGGAAATCTTCTCGTAGAACTTCTCCTTGCCCACGCGGACCTTCCGCTTGAACGGATACATCGTCGTCATCGAGAAGGTGATGTTCGGCAGGGTGAATGTATAGGAGGAGTCTCGCGAGTTCTGCGAATGCAGGGCATTGATGCTCAGGCTGAACTTTCCATTCCAGTTCTTGGAGAAGGAAATGGATGACGACGCCTGGTTCTGGAGAGCGTTGTTGATGTTGGTGGAGTTGTACCTGTCGTTGGACGGGCTCTTGAAGTCGACGGACGCACTGAAGGTGGTCCCTGGATGCGCCTTTGAGTCCTGGGAGTGGGACCATTTCACTCCGAAGTTAGTCGTCCTGAAGAAATCCGGGGTGCCTTTTTCGCCTGTCTGGTCGTTGGAGTAGTTTAGCGAGAAGTTGCCGTTGAACTTGTAGTTGACCTTGTATCTGGAGTTTACGTTGACCGCCCACGAGCCAAGAGTGTAGTAGTCTCCCGTCACGGAGAGGTCGAGATGGTTACCGAATACGAAATACATTCCGAGGTCACGCATGTAGAAACCTCGCGCCTCCTCCTCGCCGAAAGTCGGCATCAGAAGTCCTGTGGCTCTCTGCGGGCGTTTGGGGATGAAACCGAAAGGCAGGCCGATTGGCAGCGGTACGTCCTCAACCACCATCCATGCCGGTCCGAAGATGGTCTTCTGGGAAGGCTTGCGGACGACTTTTGCACTAGACAGACGGAGGAAGTAGTGAGGGTGGTCGGCGTCGCAGACCGTGTACTTGCCGTCGCTGAGGTTGATGGACTCGTCGTCCATCATCTTGATGTTCGTCCCGTGCAGGATCGCTTCTTCCTCGGTGGTTATCATGTTGGTGATGCGGGCCTTGCGGGAGTTGAAGTTGTAGCGTACCTCTTCCATGTTGTAGGTCTTGCCGCCCTGGGTCATCACCGGTCGGCCCACCCACTCGCCCTCGGTAGAGTCGTAGTTGCCTTTTGCGAAGACAGTCCCAGTCTTCATGTCATACTCCATATAGTCGGCAGTGAGTTCCATGTCCTGATATTTCACGGAAACGTCGCCATAGTAGAATACCTTGCGCTGCCCGTCGCTGAAAACTTCCACAATGGAGTCCCGCGCAGTCGAGAATGCCGGCTGTTCGAGAGAACTCTTGCCGAGCATCGCCACAGAGTCTATGCGGTGCAGCGAATCTGCCCTGTGCAGGGAATCCCTCCGCGCGAGGAGCGCCGAATCAGGCACGACGACAGTCTTCTCGACTCGCACGCCGTAGGCTGCGCCCTTCGAATCCGGACGCGGGCGCCTGCTCTGTGCCTGTGCCACGCAGAGAGTCATCAACAGCACTATGGCAAAGGAAACTATATATCTAACCTTTCTCAACTGAGAGAATAATCCTATATTTGCAATAGTCTACAAAAGTAGTACAATTAATTGAAACGCACAATCTGCTTCTTTTTGCTCACGCTCCTGAGCCTCCCAGGTCTGTCTTCCGACAGGCTCGGGCTGTCCGTCGTAGTCATTGATGCAGGACACGGCGGAAAAGATGCAGGATGTGTCAGCGTCGACGGCAAATCTCTGGAGAAGACGTTCACCCTTGATATCGCCACACGGCTTTCTGAAAAGATAAAGGCCGCTTATCCTGCCGTCAAAGTGGTCATGACCCGCGGCAGTGACAAGTACGTCACACTCAACGACAGGGCGCAGACCGCAAACGACGCTGGAGGAAAGCTTTTCATCTCGATTCACGTGAACTCAACTGTTAAGTCTTCTCCGAACGGGTTCTCGGTCCACATCCTCGGTCAGTCATCCAACAAGAACCGCGACCTTTTTGCTTACAATATGGACGTGTGCCGCCGGGAGAATTCCGTGATAATGCTTGAGGACGACTATTCGACCAAGTATCAAGGATTCGACCCGTCGGATCCGGAATCTTACATATTTATGCTCCTTATGCAGAACTCCCATCTAGAGCAGAGTCTGCGGTTCGCGCAGATAATAGAGAGTGAACTTAAGGGCGGACCGTTCAAGGCAGACAGAGGAATATGGCAGGACCCCTTCTATGTGCTCTGGAAGACGGCTATGCCTTCCGTGCTGGTGGAGTTGGGCTTCATCTCCAATCCTTCCGATCTCGCGGTCCTGAGGCTGAAGTCCAGTCGGGACGACGTCGCAGAGCGGCTTTTCAAGGCATTCTCGGAGTACAAGGCCATCTATGACGGTAGCCTTTCATCGGATGACGAAGATGGCAGGACGGCCGGCGGAGACAGCGCTGCCAATGCTTCCGCCGAGGCGGAGCAGCATCCCGGGGCCGTCGCTTCCGCTACTTCAAGGCGGACAGAGGACGCTCCGGCCGTTGAAAGGGAGAAAACGGAGCTGAGATATGCCATCCAGATTTTCGCGGCGAGCAGAGAAGTGGGGGCGAAAGAATTCGACTTCTTCGGTTTTCCTCCGAAATATGTCAAGGGCGGGAAGTTCTACAAATACTATATATCCGAGTCTTCGGACCTCGATGCGGTGAGACGTCTTCTGCCGTCGGTGAAGAAAAAATATCCCGACGCTTTCGTTGTAAAAGTGGGGCCGGATTCCCTGTTTCCGCTTATGTAGACGATGATTGATGGATAAATGGTGAAATGGAATTGTTCCAAATAGCTAATTTTGCTGATAAACAGTAAGTTAGGTGTTTTTGGCATATGTAGTACGTTGATAGACAGGTGGTTGCGGTTTAGTTGGCTGGTGTTTTTCTCTGCAAGATTTAAGACTAAAAAAAGAAAAATACAATAGAACAGAAAACTTTTTTTCAATTATTTTTCCCCACTTTTGCAATTCAGTTCGGAGAAATTTCCGGTAGAAACAATCAAGCTAAAGAATGGAGACTCAAGAAAGACATACGCTTGTCTGGTGCAACTGTCTGAAGGTGATAAAGCAGAACGTTGAGCCAAAGCAGTTCTCGACCTGGTTCGAGCCGATACGCTCTGTCTCTCTTGAGGGGTCTACTCTGACGGTAGAGGTCCCTTCCGACTTCTTCCGCCAATATATTGAGCAGTCCTTCCTCGGCCTTCTGCGTGGCGTTATTCGCAGGGAGGTTGGTCCTGAAGCGAAGTTGGTTTATATCGTCCGTACTGCCCCTAGCCAGTCGGCGATGAGGATTCCCGCACAGCCTGCGCCTGTCCCGGAAAATCCTCCAGTGATGGTTGGCGGGCAGCCTGTGGAGACGATGAATCCTTTCGTCTATCCGGGTGTGCACCGTCTCAACATAGACCCAAGGCTCAATCCTGTCTACAATTTCGAGAACCTCGTGGAGGGGGAGTGCAACAAGATGGGCATCACCGCCGGGAAGAACATCGCGATGTCTCCGGGCAAGACACCGTTCAACCCTCTCTTCATCTTCGGAGGCTCCGGTCTCGGCAAGACACATCTCGCGCAGGCAGTGGGCATCGCCACTAAGAAGAAGTATCCCAACAGCGTGGTTCTCTATGTCACTGGACACGAGTTCAAGAGTCAGTATATGATTGCCGCCAACGTCCGCAACAACATCACTGACCTTCTCGCGTACTACATGAAGATTGATGTCCTCATCGTGGATGACATCCAGGACCTTCTCGGGCAGGCAAGCCAGAACGCGTTCTTCAATATCTTCAACCACTTGCACCAGAATGGTAAGCAACTGCTTTTCACCTCAGACAGGGCACCGGTCGACCTTCAGAACTTCGAGGAGAGACTTCTGTCGAGATTCAAGTGGGGGCTCTCTGTTCAGCTCACCCATCCGGACTACGACACGCGTCTGCGCATGCTTGAGTCCAGGGTCGAGAGGGAAGGTGTGGACGTGCCGCACGATGTGTTGGAATACATCGCCGCCAAGGTCAAGACCAATTTCAGGGAGCTTGAAGGGACTCTGGTCTCGCTTGTCGCCCACTCCATAGTGGAGAAGAACAAGTCTCTCATGGAACTTGCGGAGGAGATTACGGAAAATCTCATCGGGGAGGCCAAGACGGATGTCAGCATCGACAAAGTGCAGAAGAGCGTCTGCGAGTACTTCAACATCTCTCGCGATTCGCTTCTCTCCAAGTCGAGAAAGAGACAGATTGTCCAGGCCAGGCAGATTTCGATGTATCTCTGCCGCAACCTTATCTCCAACTGCTCCCTCGCCACCATCGGCGCCGAGACGGGCGGCAAGGACCACGCCACCGTGCTCCATGCCTGCATGACAGTCTCCGACCTGATGGAGACCGACAAGACTTTCCGAAAGTACGTTTCCGACCTGAAGACAAGCCTTTCACCTTCAAACGCATAAGTTTATGGCTCTGAAGATTGCACCTTCGCTTCTCGCTGCAGACTTTCTACATCTCGAGGATGCTGTGGCTGGAGTTGCCAGCGCTGACTATCTCCATCTTGACGTGATGGACGGTATTCTTGTGCCGAACATCTCATTCGGCTTTTCTGTCATCGATGCCGTGTCCAAGGTGGTGAGTGTCCCGATGGATGCACACCTTATGGTGACTTCGCCGCAGAAGTGGTTCGGGAAACTGGCTGCAGACGGTGTGAGCCTTTGCTCCTTTCACCTTGAAGCGGCGGGGGAGAAGACTTCGGAATATATCAAGGAGATTCATTCTCTCGGCATGAAGGCCGGTGTAGCTATCAATCCGGATGTTGATGTCGAGAAACTCTTCCCCTATATCGGGGAGGCGGATTTCCTCCTGCTGATGTCGGTATTCGCCGGATTCGGGGGACAGAAGTTCATCCCTGAGTCGGTGGAGAGGGTGAGAACTCTCAAGACAGCCGTTACTGAGCGCGGGGCGGACACTCTCATCGAGATTGACGGAGGCATCAACGCCGCTACCGCGCCTCTCGTTAGGGAGGCTGGAGTAGACATCGCCGTAGCCGGAAGTTCAGTCTTCGGCTCGGCTGACCCCCAGGAGGCTATTGCAGCTCTCCGTCGAGCCTGAACATATATTTCCTGAATTCATCGTCCAGATTTTTCCTGCCTTCGTGGGTGGAGAGTTCTTCGTATCTGGAGGCTATTTTTATTCCCAGTCTCTGCAGCTCGCGGGCCGGGTCGTAGTTCTTGCCGGTCAATTCCCTGAGTGATACTGGATTGGGTAGGTTTTCCGGCCAGACCGTCTCGTTGAGATTAAGACCGATTCCGACTATACTCCGGACCACGCTGCTCCCGTTCAGGATGTTCTCGATGAGGATTCCGCAGATTTTCCTGTCCTTGACCCAGATGTCGTTCGGCCATTTGATGCGGCTCTCGACACCTTCGTCGAGCAGGTAGTCCCGCAGGGCAAGCGTGCAGAACTCCGTGATGAGGATCGCGTCCTTGACTTCGATGCCGTCGTGAAGGGGCTCGAAACTGAAGAGGAGGCTGCATGTCAGCCCGCTTCCAGGTCGGCTGAACCAGCTGTGACTGCCCTGTCCGCGGCCTGCAGTTTGCGTCTTTGCGGCTATCGCTGACAAATTGTCAAGCTCTCCGATGCGTCTTCTGAGCTCTTTATTCGTTGAATCAGTGGTTTCAAGCCATATTGTCTTCAGCTCTCTCTCCCGTGGTTTCATTTTTGTTGTATATTTGCTCTGCAAAAATATGAATGATGGCTCAAAAACCAAACAATAGGAAAGACCGCGGACCAAAGGTGATCCGCATCAATTTCTCCACTGTCTTATATCTTGCTCTTCTTGGCCTGATAGGCTGGATGCTTCTGAACAACGGATCGGCTCCGGCTCAGAAGATTGAGTGGGCACAGGTGAAGGAGATGGTTCTCAGCGGAGATGTCAAGGAGATACATTTCGTTAGAAACGACTATAAGGGCAACGTCACCATCAAGCCTGAGTGCCTCTCCAAGTACGCTTCGGAGTTTGCCGGAGGCAACGTGCCGAAGAAGAGTCCGCATTTCTATTTTCTGACCTCCGTCAAGTTCGACCCGGAGGCCGAGTTCGGGGCTCTCAACTCTGCGCTTCCAGAGAACGGGCAGGTCAAAATCTACATGGAGAACTCCAACAATATCTGGGGCGGCATTCTCGAGTGGGTGCTTCCGCTCGCACTTCTGATATTGCTGTATTTCTGGATGTTCCGCTCGATGTCGCGGCAGATGGGCGGCGGCAACGGTCCTGCAGCCGGTGGGATGAATCCGTTCAACGTGGGCAAGGCTACCGGCAAGCTCGCCGACAAGGACAAGGTGAACGTCACCTTCAAGGATGTGGCCGGCCTGTACGGAGCGAAGGAGGAGGTGATGGAAATCGTGGACTTCCTCAAGAATCCAGGCAAATACACCGCTCTCGGTGGTAAGATACCTAAGGGTGCTCTGCTCGTTGGCCCTCCGGGCACGGGCAAGACTCTCCTCGCAAAGGCCGTGGCCGGCGAGGCGAACGTGCCCTTCTTCAGCATCAGCGGCTCCGACTTCGTGGAAATGTTCGTTGGCGTGGGCGCGAGCAGGGTCAGGGACCTCTTCGCTCAGGCCAAGGAAAAGGCTCCGTGCATTGTCTTCATTGACGAGATTGATGCCGTGGGTCGTGCCAGGGGTAAGAATGTGGGCTTCTCATCCAACGACGAACGGGAGAATACCCTTAACCAACTTCTTACAGAGATGGACGGTTTCGGGACGAATAGCGGTGTCATAGTACTTGCGGCCACCAACCGTGCCGATATCCTCGACAAGGCGCTGATGCGTGCGGGCCGTTTTGACCGCCAGATTCACGTGAGCCTTCCTGACCTCAACGAGCGCAAGGAGATTTTCGAAGTCCACATCAAGAAACTCAAGCTCGCTCCGGACTTCGATGTGGAGGCCATTGCGAAGCATACTCCGGGATTCTCCGGCGCTGACATTGCGAACATCTGCAATGAGGCGGCGCTTACTGCAGCACGCAGGGGCAAGGCCGAGATTGACAATCAGGACTTCTCCGACGCCGTAGACAGGGTAGTGGGCGGTATCGAGAGGAAGAAGACGATTCTCTCGCCCGAGGAGAAGCGGCTCACGGCCTATCATGAGGCCGGGCATGCGGTGGCGGGCTGGCTGCTTCCGGGATGCGATCCTGTGCTGAAGGTCTCCATAATTCCAAGAGGTCAGGCTTTGGGACTTACTTGGAGTTTGCCTGACGAGAAGATGATGATGTCCCGCAGCGACATGATGGACGAGATGTGCTGCCTTGTCGCAGGCCGTGTGGCGGAGGAACTTGTCAACGACGGCGTTCCTTGCACCGGTGCTCTCAACGATTTCGAGCGTCTCACCAAGATAGCCTATGCAATGGTGACCTATTATGGAATGAGTGACAAGATAGGCAACATTTCATTCTACGATTCCACTGGTGGCGGCTATGAGTTCTCCAAGCCTTACAGCGAGAAAACAGCCCAGATTATCGATTCTGAGGTGAAGTCAATAGTTGACGAGGTCACGGCACGGACCAGTAGAATACTCAAGGAGCACTGGGACGGACTCGAGCAGCTCGCTGGAATGCTGATTGAGAAGGAAGTCATCATGGCGGACGACATCGAGAAGATATTCGGACCTAAGGCCGGCAAACACGGCGAAGACAGGCTTAAGAATGAAAGCACTGATTAAGCGGACCGTCTCCGGCATCGTCTTTTTGGCGGTGATGTCGTTGGGCATCATTTGGAGCAGAGAGTCTTTCGGAGTTTTGTTCATGTTCGTGACCTACTTCTCCGTCAAGGAGTTGTATTCGATGGCTCTCGGTCGCCGTTTTGTCATCCAGCAGTACCTCGGTCTCTTGGCCTCTCTTGTGTTTTTCGGAGCTGTGGCTTCATGGAGGCTCTACGGTGTCATTCCGCATCTTCTTGTCTGGGGGCTTCTGCTTCTGCTGCTCATACCTGTGTCCTGCATCTTCTTCCGGGAGCGCGAAGGCTTTTCGGACCTTGGTGTAATCTATGCGGGACTTCTCTACATCTGCCTCCCGGCGTGTCTGCTGACTCTTCTGGTGATGGACGGTCCAGTCTATGACGGTTACCTCCTGCTTGCGTTCTTCATCATCATCTGGGCATCCGACGTGGGTGCTTATTGTCTTGGAAGTCTTCTCGGTCAGCGTCCGGGAGCGTGGAGGCTCGCACCGGAGATTTCTCCGAAGAAATCCTGGTGGGGAGTTCTCGGAGGAGTGTTGCTCAGCGTAGCTGCAGCCTTCTTGTTGTGCCATCTGACATGGATTCCGTTCGGCTATCTGCACGGCGTCGCACTTGCTCTCGTACTGAGCCTCGGAGGTGTGTGCGGTGACCTTTTCGAGTCTGAGTGGAAGCGCCATTTCGGAGTGAAGGACTCCGGCAAGGTGATTCCGGGACATGGAGGTATGCTCGACCGGTTTGACAGCAGTTTTGTCGGACTTCCTCTTGCGGTTGTGTACCTTCTGATTTTCTCTCTGATATGATCGACCGCAATTCCCGTGGGACTATAGCCGCTGTATATGTTGCTGGGGCGCTTCTGCTTGTCCTTGACCTATGGCTGATTCCCGAAAGGGCTGTGTCGTGGCCGCTGGCCGCCCTGGTCATCTGGTTCTGCATCTGGCAGACGGCGTTCTTCAAGGTCCCGGTTCGCAGATGTGTAGGCTCCGGCAGGGATGTCTCCGCGGTAGCCGACGGCAAGATTGTGATATTGGAGAAAGTCTTTGAACCTGAGTATATGAAACAAGATTGTATTCAGGTCTCAATCTATATGAATTTCTTTGATGTGCACGCCAATTTCTGGCCTGTGAACGGAATGGTGGAGTACTATCGCTACTATCCTGGAAAGCATCTGCTTGCCTTCAAGCCAAAGGCTTCTGAGGACAACGAACACACCTGTATTGGAGTGCTCGCAGACTGCAGAGGAAGGCTGCTTTTCAAGCAGATTGCGGGTGGTTTTGCGCGGAGGATAGTGTGCCATGCCAAGCACGGCCTGCCGATTGAAGCCGGCGGGCAGTGCGGAATCATCAAATTCGGTTCCAGAATCGACATATTCCTACCCCTCGACGCTGAGGTGAAGGTCAATCTCGGCGAGTATGTCAGGGCAGGGGAGACTCTAATCGCAACATTGGCTCCAGTTCCTTCTTCAGATTCTCCGGAGAAGTGAAGAGAAGCCCTCTGATTCCGACAGCTTCCGCGCCCGCGACGTTGTCGGGATTGTCGTCTATGAAGATGCACTCTTCTGGATTCAGTGAGAACCGTTCAAGCAGACAGCGGTAAATCTGCGGCAGTGGCTTCTTCGTGTGCTCTTCGCCTGAGACCACGTATCCGTCCAGAAGGCTGAATACCGGGTATCTGTCGCGTATGAGCGGGAATGTCTCGGCAGACCAGTTGGTGAGGCCGTAGATCTTGAATCCGCGCGATTTGAGTTCCCTGACGTATTCTTCCATCCCGGGTATGTCGCCGCCTATCATCTTTATCCATTCTCCGAAGTACATCCGGATTTCTTTCTCCCATTCCGGGAACATCTCGAGCCTCTCATGGACGGCGTTGGCTATGGGTCTTCCTGCATCGACGGTGGTGTTCCATTCGTATGGGCAGACTTTCTCGAGGAAGTAGTCCGTCCTGGCTTTGTCGTTGAAATATGGCTCGAAAAGATGCCGTGGGTTCCAGTCCACTAGGACTGCTCCGAAGTCGAAGACGATGTTCTTGAGCATCGGTCGTCATTGGGCTTTCTTGAGTGTGATGAGGATGACTCCGTTTGCTCCCCTTGCGCCGTAGATGGCGGTGGATGCGTCCTTCAGGACTTCAATCGAGTCAATTGTATCCGGGCTTATGGAACTAACGTCGCTCATTTCGAGTCCGTCCACGAGGATGAGAGGCTCGTTATCTCCAAGAACCGAGCGGCTCCCGCGGATTCTGATGTTAGTGCCCTGGACGGTGATTCCGGCTACGCGGCCCTTGAGGTAGTCATAAATGTCTGAAAATCCGCTTGGGTTGTCCACTTTAAGAGACGAAACGGAAGTTGTCAGGTCTTTCTCGTCGATGGTGCCGTAGCCGATGTTGATTGTGTTTTCCTGTCTGTCGTTGCCGTCGGAATGCTTGAGCACCTTGTTGGCTGTGCCGCAGGCCGAGAGGAGTATGCAGCAGGCTGCTGCAAGCAGAAATGTTTTGGCCATTATAGTCAGTCTTTTATTGCTTTGATTCGCAAACATAGTGAAATTTTCGTAAGAAGATTTGGGATTTGAGATTTGAGATTTGCGGTTTCGGTATTTTGATGTATATTTGCATTCCCAAGTTCAAGGTGCGTTGGCCGAGTGGTCAGGCGCAGGTCTGCAAAACCTGTTACAGTGGTTCGATTCCGCTACGCACCTCCGATAAATGCCCCTGAGTGAGTTCAGGGGCATTTGTTATATATGTCTTGAGCTGAACTCCGGCGCTGATACTGAAAAATGCATACAACGCCGTTAGATCGATGTATGGAGGCATATACTGCTGACGCTTACAGCAGCAAGGATATGATTGACTTCCTCTGGAAGGAATTCAAGGAACTGTATGGTAGTATATGTGCGGCACCATCATTGTCATTTCGTTCGGCCTTATAACGAAATAAGTCATGCTGCCAACGCCCTCTTCGTTGTCGGGTTCGTGAAGTTTCAGAAACTATGTAAAAGTCCAACGCGAAGCAACATGGCTGTGACAACATAAGACTACGAGACCTCTGCTGTATATTCCAAGCCAAGATCGTCTATGAGTTCTTTCAGCTCCTGAAAGTTGTCAATCCAAGTTTTGATTTCATTTGCCATAATGGTTTCCTTTTTTTAATGATACAAAAGTATGGCTGAAAATTGACAAGTCTTGACAACTTTTTCGCAGGTGCCGGAAATTTTGTACATTGCGCCCAAAATCGCCAAAGATGGATCAACCGAAACTCGAGAGAATGCTGCGTCTGATGAAGTATCTCTCTGGAAATGTGGATTATACCATAGAAGAACTTGGCCGCAAGCTCGATATGTCGCCGCGCACGGTCTACCGCTACATCGACACTTTCAAGAGTGCCGGCTTCGCCGTGACCAAATTGTACGGGGACGTATACAAGCTCGGCAAGATGCCGCGCGGCTCCCTGGAACTGGACAAGCTGATATACTTCTCAGAGGAAGAGGCCTTCCTGGTCAACTCCCTGATAGACAGGCTTGCTCCTACCAATGTGCTGAAGGCGAACCTCAAGCAGAAACTGTCTGCCATCTACAAGTCCACCGGCATTGCAGAGTATGCTTCCTCGCGGGGCAGCGCGGCTCTCGTGGAGGCCCTTGGCAATGCCATCTCGGGCAAGAAGAAGGCGCGGCTCATGTCCTACGAGTCCGGACATTCGCACTCTGTCCGCGACAGGTACGTGGAGCCTTTCGCCTTTTCTTCCGACTTTATAGACGTGTGGGCCTTCGACCTTGAGGATTCGCGCAACAAGACATTCCGCATCTCGCGCATCGGAGGCGAAGTCACCGTGGAAGACGAAGACTGGACGCAGGAAGCCCTCCACCACAGGCAGCCGATGGACATATTCCGCACGACCGGAGATGTTCCGACGCACATAGTGGTTGCCATGTCGTCGATGGCGAAGAGTCTCCTTCTTGAAGAGTATCCTTTGGCTGAGAAGTTCATCCGGACGGAAAACGGACGGATGCTGCTGGAGACCGACGTATATCGTCTGCAGGGTGCTGGACGTTTCGTGGCCGGGCTAATGGGGGAGACGGAAGTTCTGGAGGGGGATGCTCTCAAGGCATACCTCGCGGATTATGGGAAGAAGTATTTCATTGACAAACTGAACTGAAAATGGAGATTACGCTTGCATTCGTGTCCGGGTTCGCGCTTGCTTCGGCGGTGGCATTCATCCTGGCGAAAAGATTGGCAAAGAACTATTCTGTCCTGAAGGAGGAACTCTCGGCAAGGCATGCCGAGGATATCGCTGCCCGGGAGAAGGCACACAGGGAAGCGATGGATGCTCTGCAGTCGCGCTTCGACGAGACTATCGGGAAAGTCAGCGCGCAGCTCAGGAGCGAGACAGCCGAGATGCTGAAAGTCAGGCAGAAGGAGTTTGCGGAATCGAGCAACGTGAGTCTCGGACAGTTGATGGATCCTCTCCGTCAGAATATAGCCGACCTGCGGAAGGCTATGGAAGACGGCAGTAAGGAGAGGATGCAGCTCGACGGGGAGATGAAGGAGCGGATTCGTAGTCTGATGGAGCACAGTGAGGCTGCAAGACGGAGCGCCGACGAGCTTGCGGCGGCATTCAAGCACGGCAGCAAGGTCCAGGGCGACTGGGGCGAGACGATACTCGAGGAGTTGCTGACCTCGCAGGGGCTCACGAAAGGAATCCATTTCGACACCCAGACGGTCATCACTGACTCCTCCGGAAAGCCTGTACGTAACGAAAACGGAGGCACTATGAGGCCAGACGTGCTCCTCTATCTCGACGAGCGGCGGGAGGTAATCATAGACTCGAAGGTCTCGATGACGGCTTATGTGGACTATGTCAATGCCGACAGCGAAGCGAAGCGCGGGGTCTTCCTCAAGGCGCACGTCGAAAGTCTGGAGAAGCACGTGGACGAACTGGCAAGGAAAGACTATTCCTCTTATGTGAAGCCTCCGAAAGTGTCGGCCGGTTATGTGATAATGTTCGTCCCGAATGCTGGTGCTCTATGGACGGCGCTCGACGCGAAGCCTGACCTCTGGCGACGTGCTGCCGACAGGAACGTCTACATAGCCGACGAGCAGTCTCTCTACGGGGCTCTCAAGATTGTGCGTATGACATGGACGCAGGTGGCGCAGGCGCAAAATCACGAACGGCTCTATGGTCTGGCCCGGGAAATGGTCGATCGGGTTGGGATGTTCATGGAGAAATACAAAGCCGTGGGAACAGCTCTTGACAGTGCCGGCAAGGCATACGGCGAGGGGATGAAGAAACTCTCGCCTAACGGGCAGAGTATTCTCACGACAGCGCGGAAACTGATGGAGCTCGGTGTGCCGGACAGCAAGGGGCATCCGGTGCGGTGCTATGTAGACATAGACGAAATAAGCCCCCTTCCTGAACCGAAGATGGAAGAGTGTGACCTGCCTGATTTGCCGCTGTAGGGGGCGTCAGTCGCTGAAGCTGGATGGACCAAAACTTTCCTAAACGCTCCACAAGAGCGTTTAGGAGATTGAACGAGCCGGTAACACCGCAAGAATGCTGCACATCAGGCATGACAATGCAGTATTGCAGAAGGAAATACAATACAACTTGTTGTCATTTACTAAACAATCCCCGAGTGAGAATTGCGCACTCGGGAGACTTACTTTACGATGACATCCCTGAGGGAGGCGTAGTCCTTGACGACTTCGTAGGTGACGGTAGAGTCGGAGATGGTCTCGAAGTGGCGGCGGGCGCATTCTATCTTTATGTGCTCGGTGTTGCGGTAGTCCAGTACTTCGTCATCGCGGTAGCCTTTGGTCTCCGCAATGAAATAGACATGCTTGATGTCCGTCCCATCTTTGAATACAATCGCCCAGTCCGGATTGTAGTGTCCGGCAGGGGTGTTGATGTAAAATCCGCCTGGTAACTTGGTATATACAATGACCTCATTATGATGCTCCAGATCCTCGGCGAACTTCATCTCAATGCCCTGCGAATCCACCACTACGAGGTCGTAGAGCGACTTGCTCGACTCCATTGCATTGATGCCCAATCTGCCTTTCAATGCCATTGCGCGGAAAATGTCCGAGTCGAAAGTCTTGTCGCGTCTGTGGTACGCCACATGCTCTATCACGGCGACGGCCTTGCACTGGTTGATGATGTTGCCGACCTTGATGATGAACTCCTCCGGATTGG
>CAYLPY010000010.1:0-70747 GCA_964385795.1 uncultured Muribaculaceae bacterium | reverse complement strand
CCTAACTCTCAATATTTTCAAAGAACTTTTATGATTTTTTACCGGACACTAATGTACCATTATCGAAAAAGCATTCTGCTGGTTCCCATTGCTCAAAGAAATGCTGAGAATGGAAAAACTCTGCTATGCCATCGGATTTACCAAAGATATGGTAAACAGTCTTTTGACAAAAAAGAAGCAATCAGATGCAATGGGAAAATCTATTCAGAAGAACATAAGCGAAGATTTGAAATCAAGGATGCAACTTTCAAGATTGATAAAAGTTCGATTGATGAAAATAAACTGGTGCTGACTATAAACAAGCAACCGATAGGCGAATGGTTCAAAGAGCAATGGGAGAAATTAAGGCGAGGTTTGCGTCTGTCTGCGGAAGAACTAAGAAAAAGTAGAGGTTTCAAAATGTAATCTTGATAGTATTTGATTGTATCCCAATAAAATTACATATCTTTGCCTACGGATTGAGGCAACTCTCTCCAAGACATAAGAAAAAAAAGAAACGTTATGTTTATCTTGTAGGTGAAAACGTAGGAAATTTTCAAACTGATGCAAGAGATAGCATAGTGGTTCTCACGCATATAGCGTGGGCTGCTATTGTTACATCTGCATCAAAGGTTTCCTACGACCTTCACTTAGACGTGGCATAGTTGGCTCACGTTTCCCTTTAACAGTAATCTCCCCATTGAGCCAACAGGGTATAAAAGTTGTGTTTGCGATGCAATGTTTTAGCATTTTCGGTATTTATTATGTAGAGAACAACTAAAACTTAAAAAGAATGAAGAATAGAAACTTTCTCAGAATGCTGCTCATGGCATTCTTTGCCGTGGCAGGATTGACAGCCTGTAGCGATGATGATGTGCCAAAAGATTCAGTCAAAGAAATCAGGATGCTGGTGTCGGCAGAAACAGGCGTGACGTATGCGTGGGGCGATGACATGAAGGAGAACCCCATAGAATGCTTACTCGTCAAGACGGAAGGTGATTCCGAAGAATGGCAAAACCTTGGATTTGAACAGATAAAAGGCTTTACCTATGAACGCGGACACGAATATTATCTCTCGGTAAAGCGCACAATCCTCGCCAATCCACCTGCGGATGCCTCCGACCGCACATATGAACTTATCCGTATCCTTGAAGACAGGCTTGTAGCAGACCCTGAAATTCCGATTGACAAAGAGATAAAAACGGAAGCAGACATAGAATACTATGACTTGTGCCCTTTTGAGAAATATGCTATCAACAAAGAGTTTATTGTCGATAAGAATGGGAAAATACTCTATGGCGATGGTTCCTCGCTGCCGTCATACGTGCATGCCCGTATTTGGCTGGAAAAAGTTCTTGATATGGAAGACCCTAATTGGGTGAAATTCCAGACTGTTCCTTATCAGGCTACATATTCGTATGTCTTTTCACCGTTTACCGATGAAATACGTTTGGTACGCAATGAATCTTCCGGTCCGATGTTCAAGAATGTTATTCCCGAAGATGAGTTTACCCGCATTACCCAATCCATGCCGTCCGGCGAAGAACTCCGTTACGCCCTCATCCTTGCCAATGTCTGTAAGAAGGGACTTCAGAAGTTAGAATTTACTGTAAAAAAACGATAATAGATTAAACAGATAAAGCTATATATCAAAAGAATCATGAAGAAAACATTCCTAATATCATTCCTCATACTGATTAGTTTGCCATACGCTGTTAGCCCAAGATAAAAACGACAGTGGAAATCTCGCTTCTTGCGTTGAGTTCTCAAACACATTCAACGATATCAAAACTATATGCGAAAAAGATAATGGAGAACTATGGGGAGTCAATTTGTATGCACCAATTTTATGCATAGACAATAATCGTGATTTGTGGAGTAACCAAAAGGATTTACAAGGACAACTTCAAACATGTGGGAAAGTATTTATTGGAGAATATCCGCTCAATAAGAACATCGCCAATTCTACTATAAATGTATTTGGGCAGAAATGGGTGATGATAAAACTTCCAATACCTACTGATACCATAGACCGTAACATATTGTTCTGCCATGAAATGTTCCATTACTGGCAAGATTCTCTTGGCCATGTTCCAACACATTACAATAATGTCCATATGGAGACCAAAGAAGCCAGAGTACTTCTCAAACTGGAATGGAAAGCATTTCTATCCGCTTGTAAAGCAACAGATCCATTATCACGAGAAATCGCAATTCGTGATGGCCTTACATTCAAAAGGCAAAGACAGGAAGAATTTAGTAAGTATTACTCGGATGAAACGGCTTTTGAAGTTCATGAGGGACTGCCTCAATATACAGGAATGAAACTATCCATTTCATCGGACGCTATATATCTTGACAAACTCGATAAGGAAATTGAATCTTACATGAAGAAAGACGAGCTTGTCAGATGTTACGCCTACCTTTCTGGTCCCATCTTAGGGTATCTTCTTGATAAAAGCACGAATGAATGGCACAAGCATGTGGACGGAAATACTGATTTAGGAATATTAGTCCAGAAGGCTTATAACATAGTTCTTCCTACAGATAAAGAGAATCATATACAACAAAGGAAGGCATGCTATGACTATGATAATATTATTGCCTTTGAAAATCAGCGAGATTCTGTACGAGCAATAAAGAAAAACGAATTAACTGCATTATTTACACAAAACATAAAGACGTTACCATTGAAGAATATACAGATAAGTTTTAATCCAAATACTGTCGTTCCTCTCGAAAATATCGGCACCGTCTATAAAAATGCACGCATTGTTGATGAATGGGGTATTTTAGAAACAAAAGGAAACGGAACAATACTTATTACCGAAGACTGGAAATCTGTTATATTGCCATACGCAAACAGCATTAAAGTCAATAACAACGTAGAAGAAACAGAATCTTAAATAACAAAAAACACCCAACTTTACATTTTTGGGTGTAAAATTGGGTGTTTCTTTTGTAATTCATTGATTTTCAATGTTTATCGCGGAGAGTGAGGGATTCGAACCCCCGAACCCGTTAAGGTCAACAGTTTTCAAGACTGCCGCCATCAACCACTCGGCCAACTCTCCTTCCCTATTGGGAATGCAAATTTACACAAAATCCGGCGATATCCAAAAACTTATTTAAAAATATCGCTCAAAGTCGCGCTCGCCAGACAACTGAGAGAGCCGCTACTTGGAAGAAGGAGCGGAAGTCTTGGCTCCGGCACCCTCGGCAGAACTCCCGGACATCTTCTTCTTGTCGTCACCGGAGAAAAATTTCCACTGGAACAGAAGCAGATAGAAGGCCCCGACAGTCACGCAGCTGTCTGCAAAGTTGAAGACAGGGCTGAAGAATATGACACGCTCCCCGCTCCGGATAAGAGGGAAATAGAACATGTCCACTACCTTTCCGAACATGAACGGAGCATAGTCCCAAATCAGCCCGTAGAAGAGACAGTCTATGATGTTTCCTATCGCCCCGGCCGTGATAACGGTAAGCCCCACGAGCACGCCCGTTGGAGCATTGCCCTTCTTGAGCAGCGAATGAATCCACCAGATGAGCACTCCGCTCAGGCAGATGCGGAAGAGCGAGAGGAGGAACTTCCCGACAGTCCCGCCGAAACTCATTCCGAAGGCCATCCCCTCGTTCTCCACGAAACACAGGCGGCACCACTCCCCTATCAGGAAGATCTGCTGTCCGAGGTCCATGTTGGTCTTGACTGCGAACTTGATGATCTGGTCCACAATCACCAGGCCGACGCCCAAGGCGACGAGCTTGACGCCCTTGGATATCTTCATCACCTGCCGGACATCTTTTCCTTGGCCTCGACGGTAAGGGTGGCGTGCGGCACGAGGCGGAGACGCTCCTTCGGGATGAGCTTTCCGGTGGCACGGCAGATGCCGTAAGTCTTGTTCTCTATCCGGACAAGCGCGGCCTCAAGGTTCTGGATAAACTTGTACTGACGCTGCGCCATATGGCTGGCCTCCTCCTTGGAAAGCTGGTTCGCCCCGTCGTCCTCAACCGTCTTGAAAGACGGCGACGTATCCTCTATGTCGTTGGTTCCGTTGTTTATGACAACTTCGCGCAGAGTATCATATTCGGCCTTCGCCTTGGCAAGTTTCTCCTCGATGATGGCCTTGAACTCGGCAAGCTCGGCATCAGAATAACGAGTCTTCTGTGCAGGCTGTGCGTTCTTGATGTTTTCTTCACTCATTGTATTATAGTTTAAGATTGATGCTTGGTCACTTTTATCTTTATGCCGTCCTCGCCCCACTCGACAGGAGCAGCCTCCGAAGGAGCCTGCGCAAGCGGCTTGAGTTCGAGCGAGAGCGAAAGGGTCTGGGCGCAAATGTAGCTGGAATGCTCCGTGAGAGCATCGGCAATCTCGTCGTGGGCATCCCCGTCGGCATAGATGACGGTGTCTATCCTGTCGGTCACGTCGAAGCCGCTCTCCTTGCGCAGGTTCTGGATCGGGTGGATCAGTTCCCTCGCCACGCCCTCGCGGACGAGCTGCGGAGTCTGGACTATGTCGAGAGCAAGCGTGAGGGTGCCTTCGGTGGCGACGAGCCAGCCCGGCATATCCTCGGAGTTGATCTCATAGTCGCCCTTCCGGAGAACCACGTCGCCGCCTGGAAGATGGAGAGTGTAGTCTGAAGCGGCTTTCTCGATAGCGGCAATCTCCTCCTGGGAAAGGCCCGGGAAACTTGCCGCAATCTCCTTCATGCGCGCACCATATATCTTGCCGAGAGTCTTGAAGTTCGGCTTGATCTTCTTGGTAATGATGCCCGTAGTGTCATGCAGGAACTCTATCTCCTTGACATTTACCTCGGTAAGGAAGATGTCCTGAACCTTGAGGACGTGCTCCTTGACAGAGTCGTCGATCACAGGGACGAGGACCTTGGCAAGAGGCTTGCGGACATTGATGCCCACCTTCTTGCGGAGGGCGAGCACCATGGACGAAGCCTTCTGCGCGAAGCCCATGCTCTCCTCGAGAGCGGCATCCACGAGAGCGGCATTGAAGAGCGGCATCGGATGATAATGCACGGAGTCCGCACCCGGCACGAGGTCATGCCAGAGCCTGTCCATGAAGAACGGGGCAATCGGTGCTCCGAGCAGGGTGACGCTCCTGAGGACTTCGTGGAGCGTCTGGTAAGCAGACAGTTTGTCATTGGTCATCCCGGCACCCCAGAGACGCTTCTTGTTGAGACGTATGTACCAGTTGCTGAGGTCGTCGCATACAAAATCCTGGACCGCACGTCCGGCAGAAGTCAGGTCGTAGTCTTCATAGCATGCCACGACAGTCTTGACGAGAGTGTTGAGCCGGCTGACAATCCACTTGTCAAACATCGGACGCTTCTCGTACGGCACAGTCGGGAGTGAAGGGTCAAACTTGTCGATATTGGCATAGAGTGCGAAGACGGAATATGAGTTGTAGAGCGTGCCGAAGAATTTCCTGCGCACCTCTTCGACTCCGGCCTCGTCGAACTTCAGGTTGTCCCAAGGCTGTGCGTTTGTGAGCATATACCAGCGCAGCGCGTCCGGTCCGAACTTGTCGAGCGCCTTGAACGGATCGACCGCATTACCGAGGCGCTTGCTCATCTTGTCACCGTTCTTGTCAAGCACAAGTCCGTTGGAAATCACACGCTTGAACGCAGGCGTGCCGCTTACCATGGTGTGTATGGCATGCAGAGTGTAGAACCATCCTCGAGTCTGGTCGACGCCTTCGGCGATGAAGTCGGCGGTGTTGCCGAAATCCGCAGTGTCCTTGCCACGGAGTCCGGTTTGGGCATAAGGCATGGCACCTGAATCGAACCACACGTCGATGAGGTCGGTCTCGCGCGTCATCTTCTTTCCTGAAGGACTCACAAGGAAGACCTCGTCCACATACGGACGGTGGAGATCTATCTTGTCGTAGTTGTCGAGACTCATGTCGTTAGGTTCAAATCCCCTGTCCTTCAAAGGATTGCATTTCATCACCCCTGCCGCGACAGCCTTTTCTATCTCGTTGTAGAGTTCCTTGACGGAGCCGATGCAGACTTCCTCCCTGCCGTCCTCCGTCCTCCATATAGGAAGCGGAGTGCCCCAGTAGCGGCTGCGGCTGAGGTTCCAGTCCTGAATGTTCTCAAGCCACTTGCCGAATCTTCCCGTACCGGTGGATTCCGGCTTCCACACGATGTCTTTGTTGAGCTCCACCATCTTGTCGCGAACAGCCGTGGTCCTGATGAACCAGCTGTCGAGCGGATAGTAGAGGACCGGCTTGTCGGTACGCCAGCAGTGAGGATATGAGTGGAGCTTCTTCTCGATGCGGAAGACTTTGCCGCAGCTCTTCATCATAACGCAGAGATCGATGTCGAGCGTCGGAGCGTCCTTCGGCAGAGAATCGTCGTAGGCGTTCTTGACATAACGTCCCGCCCACTCGGCATATTCCGGAGAGACCCTCTCGCGGACATATTCCGGGTCGAGGTCCTCCAGACGGTAGAAGCGTCCCTTCGGATCGACCTGTGCCTGCGCCTCGCCGTTCGCGTCGATAACCAGAAGTCCCGGAACTCCGGCCTCGCGGGCCACCTTGGCATCGTCGGCACCGAAGGTCGGAGCGATGTGCACGATGCCGGTACCTTCGTCCACTGAGACGTAGTCGCCGGCAATCACGCGGAACGCGCCGTCGTCCGGACGGAACCACGGAATCAGCTGCTCGTAGTGCATCCCGACCAAAGTCGAGCCCTTGAAGCTGCCAGAAAGCACCTCGTAAGGAATCTTATCGTTGAAGAGCGTGCCCACCAGAGCCTCAGCCACGATGTAGGTCGCAGGAGCGCCGGTGTACGGATTGGAAGACTTCACCTTGACGTAGTCGATGTTAGGTCCTACGCAGAGCGCGGTATTGGACGGCAGGGTCCACGGAGTCGTGGTCCACGCGAGGAAATACAGGTCATCCTCGCCGACAACCTTGAACTGCGCGGTGCAGGTGGTATCCTTGACATCGCGGTAGCATCCCGGCTGGTTCAGCTCATGGCTGCTGAGTCCGGTCCCGGCGGCAGGCGAATATGGTTGGATGGACTTGCCCTTATAGAGGAGTCCCTTTCCGTAAAGGTCCTTGAGCAGATACCAAAGAGTCTCGATATAGCGGTTGTCGTAGGTGATATACGGGTCGTCCATATCAACCCAGTAGCCGATTCTCTCGGTGAGAGAACGCCATTCGGCAGTATACTTCATCACCTCCGCACGACAGGTGCGGTTGTACTCCTCAACGCTGATTTTCTTGCCGATGTCCTCCTTGGTGATGCCGAGCTTCTTCTCCACCCCGAGTTCTACAGGAAGCCCATGCGTGTCCCAGCCGGCACGACGTCTGACCTTGAAGCCGGACTGAGTCTTGTAGCGGCAGACGGCATCTTTGATGGAACGAGCCATCACGTGGTGGATACCAGGCATTCCGTTGGCGGAAGGCGGTCCCTCGAAGAATACGAACTCCGGAGCTCCATCCCTGAGTTTCAGGGACTTGCCAAAGGCATCTTCTTTCTTCCAGTCTTCCAGGACCTCGGATGCAGTCTTCACGAGGTCAAGTCCGCCATACTCTTTGAATATCATATTTTTTACCTAATTTTGCGTTTGCTGCTCGAAGGCAGGCAAACCAAAGCCCGCGTCTCGAACAATCTGCAAATTTATAAGTTATTTTTGACTTGACAACGGAGCCGCATATGCCCATAATAGATATTGTTCTCCTGATATGCTTCATCCCCGCCATCATCTACGGAATCCGCAAAGGTTTCGTACGGCAGTTCGCGGAACTTCTCTCGCTGGTGATTGGAGCTTGGGCCGCGTTCCACTTCTCCTCCTTACTGAGCATCTGGCTGTCACAGTACATTTCGATGGACCTCACATTGCTGAGAATCATAAGCTTCATCGTCATAGTGGCCATAGTCGCGCTGCTGCTCCATCTGGTGGCATCGCTCATCACGAGACTTCTGCACGCGGTCATGCTCGGTTGGGTGAACGGCATCCTGGGACTCGTGTTCGGCGTCCTCAAGGTAGCCCTCGTGCTCGGTCTGCTAATCGGGCTCTTCGAGGGGCTCAACTCGACCCTGCATCTCGTAGACCCGAAGAATCTGGCAAACGCCCCTGTGTACCACGCGCTCAACTCCTTTGCAGACACGGTCTTCCCTTATCTCAAGACTTTTGTTACTGAAAACATAGATGGCTAAAATAGTATTGATAGAGACCTCGACCGCCGTTTGCTCGGTCGCCTGCGAATGTGACGGAAAGGTCCTCGCGATGCGCAAGAGCGGCACTCCGAAGGAACACGCCGCCATGACCGCGCCGTTCGTCAAGGAAGTGCTTGATGAGGCAGGGCTCACCGTGGCGGACTGCGATGCCGTCTGCGTCAGCGCCGGACCGGGGTCCTACACCGGACTGAGGGTAGGGTCATCCACGACAAAGGGACTCTGCTTCGCGGCAGGCATCCCGATGCTCGCCGTATGCACCCTCGACATCCTCGCGCGGCAGGCCATCGAAGATTCTCTCCCTGAGGGCTGCAGGTACATAGTGCCGATGGTAGATGCCCGCAGGATGGAAGTCTACACGGCTATCTACTCTGCAGACGGCAGAAGGCTTGGCGAGATAGAGCCGCGCGTGGTAGACGCGGACAGTTTCAGCAAAGAACTTTCAGAAGGGGTTGTCTTCTTCATCGGAGACGGCGCCCTCAAATGCCAGGAGGCCATAAAGTCGCCAAACGCCATATTCCGGGAAGCCTGGCCGCTCGCGAGTGCCATGGCAAGTCTCGCCGAGGAAGCCTTCGCAGCTAAGGAATTCAAGGACACAGCATATTTCGAACCGTTCTACCTCAAGCAGTTCATCGCCACGGTGAGCAAGAAGAAACTTTTCTGAGATGTTCAACTTTATTCTGACACTGGTATTCCTCATGATCCCCATCGTAGTGGCAGCGATGGACAAGAAGCACAAGAAAGAGAAGCGCAGTCCGTCCGTCCACGCAGAACCGATTGACTTCAGCGAGGTCGAGACGGAGCGTACGCCTGGAAGCAAGATTCTCGAGCATGAGAAGGCTCTTCTTCGGGTCAGGGAAAGCCCCGCCCCGAATCCGTCGGCCGCCCCTGAGAGAACTGTAGAGAACGCGAAGCCACAGCCGGAAACGAAGCGGAAGCCGGTTGAAAGAGCCGTAACTGAAGAGGAAGAAATCACGGTTGAGACAGTGAAGAAGGACAGAAGGAAACTCATCCTGTATTCGGAAATTCTAAGGCCGAAATTTGACGAGTAGA
Organism: uncultured Muribaculaceae bacterium; assembly: GCA_964385795.1. Classification (GTDB taxonomy): domain Bacteria; phylum Bacteroidota; class Bacteroidia; order Bacteroidales; family UBA932; genus Cryptobacteroides. Next base: position 61,514 of record CAYLPY010000010.1, on the reverse strand, counting down.
ACTAATTTGACTATCTTTGCAAGACAACAAGGGTTCTGCCACGTCGGCAGGACTCCTTTTTGATTGTTTAACACTAACTTATTATGGCAGAAATACATTACATGAGTCAGGAAGGGCTCGACAGGATAAAGAAAGACCTGGCCGAGGCGCTTGCGCAGAGGCCTATCATATCGGCGGCAATCGCCGAAGCCCGAGAGAAGGGAGACCTCTCCGAGAACGCTGAATACGAGTCCGCCAGAGAGGCGCAGGGCCTGCTCGAACTTAAGATTGCCAACCTCCAGAACATGATTATCAACGCGAAGGTTCTGGACAGTTCGCAACTCAGCACGGACAAGGTCCAGATGCTCAACAAGGTGAAAGTAAAGAACCTCAACACCGGCAAGCAGATGGAATTCTCCATCGTGGGCGAGAGCGAAGCCGACTTCTCCAATGGCAAGCTCGCCTCTACCACTCCTATCGCCAAGGCTCTCCTCGGGCACGCCAAAGGTGAGGTTGTGGAAGCGACAGTCCCTTCCGGAATCATCAAGTTTGAAATCCTCGACATCTCTCTGTAATGGCAACTCTCTTCACCAAAATAGCCAAAGGAGAGATTCCTTCCTACAAGGTCGCGGAAAGCGAGGACTTCTACGCGTTTCTCGACATCTCTCCACTCGCTCTGGGACACACGCTCGTCATTCCGAAGAAAGTAGAGGACGACTACATCTTCCATCTTGACGACAGCACATACGAAGGCCTCTGGGCATTCGCCAAGAAGGTGGCCACGGCCGTAAAGGCCGCCGTCCCGTGCACAAGGGTCGGCGTGGCGGTCCTTGGAATGGAGGTTCCGCACACCCACATCCATCTCATCCCGCTCAACAGCGAGTCCGACATGGATTTTCGCAAAACTCGCCCGGTCGTCTCTGAAGAACAGATGTCCAAGACCGCGGCGGCAATACTTTCTGAATATGAAAAATTATAGAATCCTCGGCAGCATCGTCGCGGGCACGGTCCTCGTGCTTGGCGCGGCATCCTGCAGCAAGACAGCCCGGATAGACGGCAAGGTCGACGGGGCTGCCGGAAAGCAGCTGACAGTCAAGCAGCTGGACATGAATATCTACAACGTACTCGACACCGTCACAGCAGGCAACGGCGGCTCGTTCAGCTACAAGGTCAAAGTGGCGAAGGGACAGCCGGAATTCGTATACATCTTCTACAAGGACACCAAGGTGGGTTCTCTCCTGCTTGAACAAGGCGAGCACGCCACGTTGAACGCGGACACCCTCGGCAATTTCAGCGTCAGCGGTTCCGAAGAATCCAAGAAGCTTGCTCAGGTGGAGAAGGAATACTCCAGCTTCATCGCAAAGATGGATGCTGCGGGGCAGGACGGTCCGGCTATGGCAAAAGCCTATCTGGAGCACTACCGCGCCAGCGTCAGATATGTGATGGGCAACCCGTTTTCGATGACCACTATCCCGGTGCTCTATGAGACACTCGGTGGGGTCACACCCATCTTCAACCAGCCTACCGACGCTCTGTTCTTCAAGAATGCAGCAGACTCCCTGAAGACTGTCTATCCGGAGTCCAGATACGTAAAAGCACTCGGCAAGGAAGCCGAGAGGAGGATGAAACTGCTCGAGCTCAACACCAAGCTCAGCTCCGCCTCCGAGGCCGGCTTCCCGGACATCGTCCTTCCGGACATCAACGGCAAGAAGAAGGCACTCAGTCAGGTTGACGCAAAAGTCATCCTCGTCCATTTCTGGGACGCTTCCGATGCCGCGCAGAAGATGCTCAACATCGAGACACTTCTCCCAATCTGGAACGAATACCACAATCTTGGCTTCGAGATTTTCGCGGTGTGCGTCTATCCTGACAAGGCAGCTTGGGGGTCAATAGTAACTTCACAGAAACTGCCGTGGATTAACCTCAACGATGGGCTCGGAGCTTCGTCTCCGGCCGTGACCACTTACGGCATCACTTCAGTGCCGAACTCCTTCCTCATCATAGACGGAGAGTTGAGTTCAGCACCGCTCAGCGGCGCCGCCGGCCTGCGCAAAGTTCTCGACAGAGAGCTTCGTCGCAAGTAAGCTGAGCTTTAAGCTCCGAAATGGAATTCAAGCGCTTCCCATCACGGAGGCGCTTTTTGAATTCCACCTCGATGTCAAGACCATAGATGTCTTCGGAGAAGTCGAAGATATTGGTCTCGATGATATCGCCGACGTTCGTCATGGAGTCGAAGGTTCTCCCCTGAAACGAAGTCTCCGTGAGGTACACTCCTCTTGCGGGTATCATCTTCAACGGTTCGTAGAGCCTCATGTTCGCTGTCGGGAATCCTATCGTGCGTCCAAGCTGCTTTCCTCCCACGACTACGCCGCGGACAGAGTAAAAGTAGCCGAGCATTGCGGCGGCCTCCTCAACCTTGCCCTCCGAAAGAGCGGCACGAATCTTCGTGGAGCTTATAACCATTTCTCCGGGAGCACATTTGCGCGGCACAACGATCACGTCCAGCCCAAGATTCCGCGCGAGCGGAGCCGTCTCGTCCGGAGTCAGCAGATCCGAGCCAATGCGGTTGTCATAGCCGAGAAGGACAGCTGTTCCGCCCAACTTTCCGATAACGATGTCTTTAAGATACTGTCCGGCAGTCATCCGCGCGAACTCCCGCGTAAAATCGAGCACTTCAACAAAGTCCACTCCCGCTTTCATCAGCAGAGCCGTCTTCTCCTCCGGGGAGGACAACAGACGCAGATCACGGGCATCCTGCTGGAGCACCGTGCGGGGGTGCTTCGTGAAAGTTACGACAATCGCCTCCTCTCCCCTTTTACGGGCGGAGGAGACGAGAGTCTTTATCACTTCGCGGTGTCCGAGATGGACACCATCGAAAAAGCCTGTGGCCACTATAGCCATTTCACAAGCGGGAAATCCTGTCTGTGAGGGAGTTTCGGGTTTTTAGGATAAATTCTTGTCCCGACCTGGTACATACCTGTCCGCTCCGGAAGCACCTCCGTCTGATAGGTCACCTTACCGTCCTGCACGGAAGTGACCGCAAGTTCAAAGACGTTCTGGATATGGAGCTCACCCTTCTCGTCGGAAGAAGTGAAGACCATCTCAACTCCGATGTCCTCAGGCTTCAGGCGGCCGAGGTCAAGCACGGCCTCGCACTTGAGCATATTGTCCGGAGAGAGCACATATGAGGCATCAGGCTGAGCGTATGAGATGATGCGGATATTGTTCCACTCGCTTGCCACGAAATCCTTCCATAAAGCTATCTCGCGAGCAACGGCGGCGTTGTCGGCTGAAAGCTCCGCGTAGCGCTTGCTCTGCGGGATATAGTACTGGTTGCAGTAGTCGGTGAGCATCCTGTTGGTCGTGAAGTTGCATGCTACCTTCGCGATGGTGTTCTTGATGTAGCCTATCCACTTGGAGGAAAGCCCTGTGACGCTATCCACCTCGTAGTAGTCCGGAGCAATCTCGTTCTCAATCGTCGAATAGATGGTAGCCGCGTCGAGCTCGTTCTGATAGTTAGGGTCGTCGTAGGTCTTCTCAAGAGGAAGCGCCCAGCCGGCGCCCTTTCTGTAGCCCTCGACCCACCAACCGTCGAGCACGGAGAAATGCATCACTCCGTTCATGGCAGCCTTCTCACCGGAAGTTCCGGAAGCCTCAAGAGGTCGGGTAGGATTGTTGAGCCATACATCAACGCCCTGCACGAGACGCTTTGCGAGAGTTATGTCGTAGCCCGGGACGAAGATAATCTTGCCCAGGAAGCGCTCCTGCTTGGAGATATCGATAATCTGCTTGATCAGGTCCTGTCCGGCACCATCGGCAGGATGCGCCTTGCCGGCGAAGATGAGCTGCACCGGACGCTCCGGATTGTTGACGATGGCGCTGAGCCTGTCGAGGTCGCTGAAGAGGAGGGTTGCTCTCTTGTACGTAGCAAAACGGCGGGCAAATCCGATGGTGAGAACATCGTCACGCAACTGCTCCTTGATGGTCACTATCTGGCTTGGAGTGTAGTGCGCGCTGAGCTGAGGGTCTGACAGTCTCTCCTTGATGGCATTGAGAAGCTCGCCTTTGAGGAACTTACGCGTCTCCCAGACTTCAGCGTCGGAGACGTTGTAGATGCCTTCAAAGCATGTCTTGTCGTAGTGGTGAGACTTGAATTCCTCCCCAAAGACCTTCGCATGGATGGCCTTCCAGTCACGCGCCGCCCAGGTGTCATAGTGAACTCCGTTGGTGACATAACTGATATACAGCTCCTCCGGGAGATAGCCCGGATACATGTTCGAGAAGAGTTCGCGGCTCACCTTGCCGTGAAGCATGGAGACACCGTTGACGTTCTGGGACATGTTGGCGGCAAGAATACTCATCGAGAACTTCTCGTTATAGTCATCGGCGTTCAGTTTGCCGAGGCTCATCATAGTCCTCCAGTCGATGCCGATAGCCTGAGGATAATAGCCCATGTATTTGCCGAGGAGTTCCTCGCTGAATGAGTCGTGTCCGGCAGGTACCGGAGTGTGGGTGGTGAAGAGTCCGGAAGCGCGGATGAGCTCGACCGACTCCGCAAAGGAGAAGTTGTGTTCACGCATGCACTCTCTGAGCCTTTCCAGACCGGCAAAAGCCGCATGGCCTTCGTTATAGTGGTAGATGGTAGGATTCAGGCCGAGTTGGCGCAACGCCCTGACTCCTCCTATTCCGAGGAGAATCTCCTGCTTTAGACGGTTATCCCAGTCACCGCCGTAGAGCTGATGGGTGACCTGCCTGTCTTCCGGAATGTTCGCCTCGAAATCAGTGTCAAGAAGATAGAGGTCGACACGTCCGACGGCGACCTTCCATATCCTCGCGTACAGGTCGCGGCCTGCGATTGACACCTTCACGGTACGCCATGCCCCGTTCTCGTCAAGAACAGGCTCGGCCGGAATCTTCAGGAAATCCTGAGCCTGATACTCCGCCACCTGATTGCCCTGAGGTGTAAGCCTCTGCGTGAAATACCCATAGCGGTAGAGCAGACCTACGGCAACGAGGTTCACGTTCATGTCGCTCGTCTCCTTGAGATAGTCGCCCGCAAGGATACCGAGTCCGCCGGAATATATCTTGAGCGAAGTGTCGAGACCGTACTCCATGCAGAAATACGCCACTGAAGGCGCAGTCCTCTCGGATTTCTTCGCCATATAGGCGTTGAACTCCTCCATCACCTTGTCGAGTCTGGCGATAAACTCCTCGTCCTTGGAAAGTTCCAAGTATCTCTTGATGCTGACCTTGTCCAATATCTCCATCGGATTGTGGCCGGACTTATGCCAAAGGTCATAGTCTATGCTCCGGAAGAGCGCTTTGGCGTTGTCGTTCCAACACCACCAGAGGTTTCTGCAGAGGGTTTCGAGGCCCGAGAGCTTCTCCGGAAGGTGGCGCGTCACCATGACACTTTTCCATGATGGTGCGCCGATTTCGTTTCTGTTCATTTTAATACACTACTGTTTTTCCGCAATTGCGTTGTTTACTCTTATTATGAAATCGCTGAGGACGTTCATATAGTTGATGAACGCCTCGTATGGGGTCGAATATGGGTTGAACCTGCTGTGCACCTCTCCGTCGGAGAAGAACTTGGTGCACATGTAATAGAGGTGGTCGCTTTCCTGGAGATGACCGTAATCCTGCCAGAGAGTATCGTCGTCGAGCAGGGAGAGTTTCTCCTCGAGAGCGTATAGCTTGTTGTAGGCATCCTGCTGAAGTTCATTGCCGAGCCAGGCCGAAAGGTCTCTCTCCTCGTCCGCCCAGGAAATAGGTTCCGGCACTGAAAGCGAACCTACGGAGCGGTGCTTGGCCGCCGCTCGCGAAGGAGTGACGAACTCGAGGTCCGGATCACTGACAACGAGGGAAGGGAGCGCCGCCATGAAGTCGAAGATGCCGCTGTCCGTGCTCTGGTGCTCGCCGAAGGTCTCGTAGTCCATGAAGAGGTTGACGATGTCCCCTTCGGAAGCCTTGAGCCAGTTGAGGTATTTCTCTGCGGTGAGAGGCCACTCGGACCAGTTCCTGTCGGAGAAGCGGAAAGCTATGTCGTCGCTGAGGGTGTAGTTGCGCAGGAGAAGTTTCAGAGAGCTGACTTCCTCGTTGTTGTAGACGTAGTCGGGGCTCATCCATCCCATGATGTGGCGTGCGCCCTCTGTCAGCATCGTCTTGAAACCGAGGTCATAGACATCCTTGCCTATGGAATCAGAGTAGATGAGCTCGGTGTTGCGAAAAGTCTTTGGCGTGACACCGAAGTATTTCTCGATTGCCGCCTTGTGCTTTGCCACCTGATGCGCAAACTCCTGCTTGTTGGCGAGCGAAGCCAGAGAGTGGTTGTAGGTCTCGCAGAGGAACTCGACATAGCCGGTATCCGCAAGAGCCTTGAAGCTGTCGATGACTTCAGGGGCGTAGCGCGAGAACTGCTCGAGGGCCGAGCCGGATATTGAGAAGGCACATTTGAACTTGCCTTTATTCTTCTTTACAGCATCCAGAAGAAGCTGGTTCATAGGCAGATAGCACTTGGCAGCTATCCTTTTGAGAATCGTTCTGTTGGCGAAATCGTCATAGTAGTGAGAGTCCTTACCTATGTCAAAGAAGCGGTAAAGACGGAGTCTGGTAGGCTGATGGACCTGAAAATACAGGCAGATTGACTTCTTCATATCATTGATTTACTACTGATTCATAAACTTCCTTGAGCTTGGCCGTGGCGCCGTTCCACTTGAGTTCGTTGACTTCCTCATAGCCCTGTCTGGTCGCAAAGTCCGCGAGGGCCGGGTAGTTGAGGAGAGCATAGATATCGTCCGCCATGGCATCGACATCCCAGAAATCCACCTTGAGAGCGTACTTGAGGACTTCCGCAGCTCCGGACTGGTGTGAGATGATTGAAGGGACGTTGGACCTCATGGCCTCGAGAGGAGAGATTCCGAACGGCTCGGAGACAGAAGGCATGATGTAGACATCGGAGAGCGCGAACATCTTCTGCACCTCCTGTCCACGGAGGAATCCAGTGAAGTGGAAGCGGTCGGAAATACCCAGACGCGCCACCTGACGAATGGCCCTGTTCATCATGTCTCCGCTGCCGGCCATCACGAAACGGACGTTCCTGGTCCTCTTGAGGACCTTGGCCGCAGCCTCGATGAAGTACTCTGGGCCTTTCTGGAAAGTAATGCGCCCGAGGAAGGTCACGACCTTGTCGCGGACTCCCCTTTCCACCTTGATGGAATCGCGGCCGCTGAAGTCCACTGCATTGTGCACAGTGACCACCTTGGTCGGGTCTATGCCGTATTTGTTAATGACTATGTTGCGGGTCAGGTCGCTGACGGTGACCACCCTGTCGGCAGCCTCCATGCCTCGCTTCTCGATGGCGTAGACTCTGGAATCCACCATGTCGTCGGTTCCTCTGTCGAAGGACGTGGCATGCACGTGCACCACCAGAGGCTTGCCGGTAAGTTCCTTGGCAGCTATGCCCGCGAGGTATGTCAGCCAGTCATGGGCATGGATGATGTCGAACTCGCCGGCATGCTCCATCGCGATGGTCCCACCGACCTGGGCATAGCGCGACACCTCTTCGAGGAGGTTCGCACCATACTTGCCGGAGAACTTGAATTTCTGGCCGAACCCGACCTTGGTCTCCGTAACGTGCTCCTTCTTCATCTTCTCTATTGCCTCGAAATACTCTTCCGGCTCCACGTAGGGGACGATGCTAGAATCCACGTTGATGAACTTGACCTTGTCGATGAACTCCTCCACACTGCTGCTGAAATTGCACACTGCCACATCGCTCGCGTTGATGATGCGGGCACAGCTCTGGTCCTCGTCACCGTAGGCTGAAGGCATCACGAAAAGGACACTTACTCCATTGTGGGCCAGACCTTTGACTATTCCTTCGCAGGCAGTACCCAGACCGCCGGCGATATGGGGAGGAAACTCCCATCCGAACATCAGAACATTCATTTCTTGTCCTCCTTATAGTTGTCCAACATTCTCTCCACAGCAAGAAGCGCAGCCGTGCTGAGCGCAGATGAGATGGCGCCGTGCGGCTCGTGAGGAGGGTCTCCGTCATAGAGTTCAGAGAAGGCTCCCACCCCATGTTTGCCGAGATCCTCGTAAAAGCCTTCAACGAGCCATTCCGCCTTCTTGACAAAGGACTGGCCCTTGACCGCAAAGCAGGCCTGTACATAGTTCTCCAGAAGGAACGGGCGCGTACATCCCTGATGATAGGCAAGGTCACGGGCGCGCTGGGTACCCTCGTAGACGCCCTTGTATTTAGGGTCTCTCGGAGAAAGCGTGCGCAGTCCCCTCGAAGTGACGAGCTCGTTGTCGATGACCTTGAGCACAGACGGGAAAAGTTCCTCGTCCACAGGAGAATAGTCAAGCGCTATGGCATAAAGTTGGTTCGGGCGCACGTCCATGTTCTGTCCGCCGTTGTCAACATAGTCGGCAAGATATCCTTTTTCCGGATTCCAGAACATGTTCTGATAGTTGGCCTTGACGAGGTCGCGGATTGCCGCCCACTTGCTCACGAAGCGGCTATTCTTCGCCCCAAACTTCACCTCCATATCCACCGCAAAGCAGATGGCGTTGTACCACAGGGCATTGGTCTCAACCTGATAGCCAGCCCTTTCAGTAACAGGGCAGCCGTCGATGTAGGCATTCATCCACGAGAGTGCCGTCCTGTCCTTCTGCGCCCAGAGCAGTCCGTTCGGCTGCATGGCCACCTCGGAGCGCTCTCCCGGAAGATAGCTTTCCACAACCCCACGGAGGATGATTCCATATTTGGCCCAGACGGCCTTGGCCGAAGCCCCGTATCTGATGTATTTCTGAAGGCAGACTGCAAGCCCGAGAGGCGCCTCTACCTGCGTGGTGCGACGGAAAAGCCTCTCCTGCTCGTCGGCAATGAGGTTGTCAAGCACTTCCTCGAAAAGTTTTCCGCTGTCCAGTCCGTAGAGAGCAAGTCCAGGGAGGGCGATGAGCGTCTCGCGGAGCAGCCCGGTATACATCCAGGAATAGCCGGCATTAACCTTCTTGCGGCCATTGTGTTCAGTGATGAGAGAGTCAGCGCAGCGGCGCAGCTGATCTCGGTGGCCTGTAATCTCACCAACGGCCTTCACACCCGCAGCGAAACGCCTCTTGAACTCAGAAGGAGTCTCCTGCTGCACGGAAGCCGAGAGAATCACCGAACCTTCCGGTTTGAGGGAAGTCTCGAAAGTTCCAGGAACGAAGAGATCCTCGCGGCAGTCGAAGCCACGGCGATACTCATCGGAATAAGTCACGTTGAAGTTCCAGTACGGATTGCGGACAAACCTGGAGCGATGGTCGCTGAGCTGGATGTTCAAGTCTGGGAAGTTGGCATACATCCTGAACGCCATTCCGTCCGGAACCTCGGCGCCTTCTGTGTTTGCCTCGTGATTGCAGTGCGTGAGGTCATGTATGTTGCGGAATGCCAGATAAGGCTTCAGGAGCAACTTGACCGGAGAAGATGACGAGAGAAGTTCATACTTGAGCATCACCTGATCCCTGTCGGGAGCAAGCATAATGCTTTTGCGGAAAAGGACATCTCCCACCTTATAGGTGATCTGCGGGACTGGATCCGCACTGAAATCCACGATGTACTTGTGACCCCTCGGCTCGTAGATGTCCCCATAGCAATGGATTCCGAGGTTGAACTGCTTCCCGTCCACGATTATGCTCTCGTCCACGTCCGAGAGAAGCAGGAAACGGTCTCCGCCGAAACGGTCCAGAGTGACCGCAAGCAGGCCGTGGTATCGGCGTGTGTTGCAGGTGATGATGGAAGTGTTGCAATACGCACCGGTCTTGTTCGCACATAGGATTTCCCTCTTGAGCGAATAGGCAAGATTGACTAGCTCAGATTTGTTGAATTTTAAGAAGGCCATCTCTTTATATCAAATTTTCTTCAACACCAATGCCACGCGGCTCGGGAGATACAGGGACAGTTCTCCGCCGGCTGTGGAATATTCCCCCTTCATGCCCAGACGTGAGAATCCGCCGAATTCCCGGTCATCGGAACTGAAAGCCATCACATACTTTCCGTCCGGAGCCTTGAACCTGAAGTTCTCGAACGAGACCGTCGGATTGAAGTTGAATGCAAATATACTGTTTCCGCGCCTGAATATCAAGACTTTTGCTCCATCATCCACATACAGTTGCTCCGGGGCGGAGTTCAGGACGCGCTCTCTTTTGACATAGTGCACCATCACCGAATCAAACGCCTTCAGCTGGGAGAATCGGAGTTTCGGATCATCAGCAATGGACCACTGACGTCTGGCATGCTTGAACGACCATCCGTTGCCCTCGCGAGGGAAGTCTATCCACTCCGGCTGGCCATATTCGTTGCCCATGAAATTTAGGTATCCGCCACCACAGGTGGCGAGCGTCACAAGACGTATCATCTTGTGCAGGGCGACCCCCCTGTCCACGACAAGATTCTGTGAGCCACGCTCCATCCCGTAATACATCTCCTTGTCAATCAGGCGGAAAATGATGGTCTTGTCGCCAACCAGTGCCTGATCGTGACACTCAGCATAGGAGATTGTCCTCTCGTCAGAGCGCTTGTTGGTAAGTTCCCACCATATCTCCCCCATGCTCCACTGCTCGTCGCTCTTTTCTTTGATCCACTTTATCCAGTGGTCCGCTATGCCCATGGCCATCCGGAAGTCGAACCCGACACCGCCGGCATCGAACGGAGCGGCGAGACCGGCCATCCCGCTGACATCCTCGGCTATCGTGATGGCGCCCGGATACAATTCATGCACGAGCATGTTGGCGAGGGCGAGATAACTAACGGCATTCTCATCCACACCGCCATCAAAGTAAAGGGAATAGTTGCCGAAAGTCTTCCCGAGACCATGGTCCCAGTATATCATGCTGGTGACTCCGTCGAAACGGAAGCCGTCGAGATGATACTCCTCCATCCAGTACTTGCAGTTGGAGAGAAGGAAATATTTCACCTCGTCCTTGCCGTAATCAAAGCATCGGGAGCCCCAGGCTGGATGATGCCCCTGAGAGCCTTTGTAGAAGTAGGTGTCGTCCCTGCCGTCGATGCAGCCCAGTCCCTCGGCGACGTTCTCCACGGCATGGGAATGGACGATGTCCATTATGACCGAAATGCCTTTCGCGTGGGCCTCGTCCACCAGGGCCTTGAACTCCTCGGGAGTCCCGAAGCGTGAAGACAGGGCAAAGAAGTTGGAGACCTGATAGCCGAAGGACCCGTAGTACGGATGCTCCTGAAGGGCCATTATCTGCAGTACATTGTAGCCCAGAGCCTTGACCCTCGGAAGGACATTGCGCCGGAACTCGTCGAAGCCGGCAACTTTCTCCTCCTCGGAACTCATCCCGATGTGGCATTCATAAATCAGAGGATTGCGTCTGCGCGGCGGCCTCGAGTGTTGCCACCTGTAGGGTTCCGGGGCCCAGACTTGGGCCGAAAAAATCTTCGTCTCTGGATCCTGGACCACTCTGGTGACATACGCCGGGAGTCTTTCCCCTCCTCCACCGGGCCACTCCACCCAAAGCTTATAGAGTTCCGCATGGCGAAGAAACATCCTCGGGAGACGGCACTCCCAGTTACCCTCGCCGACCGGCTTGAAAGCATAAGCCTCCGTCCGTCTCCAGTTGTTGAACTCCCCGATGAGGTAGATTCTTGTGGCGTTCGGCGCCCATTCCCTGATGACCCAACTGTCGCCTTCGAGATGGAGCGGATAGTAGAGATGGTTATTGACAGACTCGTTCAGGGTCCGTGTGCCGCAAAGCTTGCGCTTGTCTGAAAGAATCCTCTCGTGGCGGCTGTCAATCGCCTCCCTATAAGGGGCAAGCCACGGGTCGGCCTCGTATATCTTTCTCATTTTCTATAGGTTGTCAGTCTTGGTCTTGAGTTCGCGCAGATACTGCCTGGAGAGCCTCACCAGTTCGTCGGAGCGGGTGATATATTTCTCTATGTCGTGGATGCTGGTTGAAGGATCCTCGACTTTCTTCACGATAACTTCAAGTTCGGCCATGGCCGCACCATAGTCAAATTCTTCCATATTCAAGTTTTGTTTTTCTTTTCGACGGAAGCCACGATACTGCCGTCACCGAAAGTGATTTCTATCTTGTCTCCGACCGCCACTTTCCCGGCCGATTTGAGCAGCACGCCCCTGCTGTCCGACACGAGCACATAACCACGGGAAAGCACGCTGCGAGGGTCAGCCGAGCGCACCCTGGAGTCGAGCAGGTCAAGGCGCGAAGTCATCTCGGAGAGGCGTCGGTCAAAAGCCCTGCGCAAAGCCTCTACGACCCTGCTGTGGTCCAGAAGCACGGTGGCGACGCGGCTGCGGAGAGCGAGCCGAAGAGTCGTGCCAACGGAGGTTATCCTCTCGTCCTCGGAAGCGAGCGCATCTATGAAACGGTCCGCCAGCGCCGTCGGGGTCTTCACGAAATCGTAGGCCACCATGTCCGCGACGTGGTAGTCTTTGTCGTGGCCTATGGCTGTAAAGACGGGAATGCCGCAGGTCGCGATTGCGAGGCAAAGCCCATAGTCGTCGAAACAGGCAAGATCGAACGCGGAGCCGCCTCCTCTGATGAGCAATATAGCATCGGGGGTCCAGTCATCGCCGCTCTCGGCACAGCTGACCGCTTCCGCCATGGAAGACGGAGCATCGGCCCCCTGCATGGTAGCCCCGAAGAAGCGCACGTCGAAGGCAAAGCCGAACTCGTTTTCGGTCAGATGCCGCATGAAATCGCCGTATCCGGCAGCGCCCTCCGCAGAAATCACGGCAAGCCTCCGCGGGACAAGAGCCAGCCCGAGCGACTTCTGCCTGTCCATGAGACCTTCCGCCCCGAGACGTTCGATGGTTCGGCGGCGGAGAAGTTCCGCAGCGCCGAGCGAAAAACGCGGTTCAACATCCTCGACTGTCAGAGTAAGTCCGTAAAGTTCGCTGTATGAAACCCTGACAAGCAGGAGCACCTCGGTCCCGGGAGCCAACAGCCCGCCGGAGGCGTCCTCGAACTTGGGTGCGAGCTGCACGTACCGGCTTCTCCACACCACCGCTTTGGCACGAGCCAGAGCAGTTCCATCCCCGGACTGGACAAGGTCGATATAGCAGTGTCCGTTGGACTTGACCTGGATGGATGATACCTCAGCCTTGACCCAGAGCCTCCCAGGGAAGATTTCCTCAACCCCGAGACGAAGGCTGTGCTGCAAAGCAAGCAAATCAATGTAGTCCCGATCCATCACTCACAAATATAAGAAAAATGGAAAGATTTGACTATCTTTGCTGCGGTTTAAAGAAAGCAGCATATTTCCATTTATGAAAGTCTCCGAGGCCACGTTTGCCGGCAGTAGCACCACGGTTTCCGGGAAACCGAGGAGACTCTTGCCGGAGTTTGCGTTTATCGGGCGGTCCAATGTCGGCAAGTCATCGCTCATCAACATGCTGTGCAACAACGGGAAGCTCGCCATGACTTCATCCACGCCAGGCAAGACAAAGCTCATCAACCACTTTCTGGTCAACGACAGTTGGTATCTGGTAGACCTTCCGGGATACGGCTACGCCAAGGCGAGCCGGGAGGGACGTGAGGCCATTGCCGAGGTTATCCGTGACTATATCATGAACTCAGCCGAACTCCAGATGCTCTATGTCCTTATCGATTCAAGGCACGACATCGGGCGGATTGACACGGATTTCATAGCCGAGCTCGGAGAGCACGGAATCCCCTTCTCCATCGTAATGACCAAGTGTGACAAGAAAGGGCCGAACGCGCTTGAGGCACAGATAGAGAGAGACCGCGAGATTCTCCTTAAGGAATGGGAGGAACTTCCTCCAGTCTTCCGCAGCTCTTCACAGACCGGGGCCGGCAGGGAAGAGATTCTGGCGCACATCTCAAGCATACTGGATACACTTTAATCAAATACAAAATATGTTACATTCTCATAGACTGGAACTTTTCGCCTGCCGTGCTTCGGAGGATTTCGCCAGGAAGGTAATCGACAGCCTCAACCGGATCCGGGAGACCACAGGAGAGCCACAACTCCACCTCGGAGAGATAGAAGTCACCCCATTCAGCGACGGTGAGTTTCAGCCACAGTTCACGGAGAGCGTCCGCGGCGCTGCCGTCTATATTCTGCAGTCCACTACACCGCCTGCAGACAACCTTATGGAACTGCTTCTCACCATCGATGCCGCCAAGAGAGCCTCTGCCGACGAAGTCGTGGCCGTAATGCCGTACTTCGGCTGGGCACGTCAGGACAGGAAAGACCGCCCGAGAGTTGCCATCGGAGCCAAGCTCGTGGCAAATTTGCTCCGCGCCGCCGGTGCCGACAGAGTGATGGCCTGCGACCTCCACGCCGAGCAGATCCAGGGATTCTTCGACTTCCCTCTCGACCACATTTACGCCAGCAAGGTGTTCATCCCGTACATCAAGGGGCGTCATTTCAACAACCTCGCCATCGCGGCGCCGGACATGGGAGGAGCCAAGAGAGCCAACACCTACGCCAAGGAACTTGAGGCATCCGTCATCATCTGCCACAAGACAAGGGAGAGGGCGAACGTGGTCGGTTCCATTACTGCCATCGGCGATGTGGAAGGCAAGAACATAATCATCGTGGACGACATGATTGACACTGCCGGCACGCTATGCAAGGCAGCGGAACTTCTCATGGACAAGGGTGCCATCAGTGTATGTGCCTGCGCCACCCACGGAATTTTCTCCGGCAACGCCATCGAGAGAATCCACAACTCTGCACTCAAAGAAGTCTTCATCACCGACACCATTCCGCATCCGGAACTCGCCGACGACCCGAAAATCAGAATCGTGACGATGACAGAAGTCTTCGCCAACATGATTCACAAAGTATACAACTACGAATCCATCAGCAGCGATTTCGTATTCTAAAAAGACATGACGGCCGTTTTCCTTCTTACCGCAGCAATCCTCGCAATCTGCGTTATAGGCTTGGGAGTCAACATCTTGTTTTTCAAGAAGGACTTCCCAAAGTTCGACGTGGGCACCAACGAGGAGATGCAGAAGAGGGGAATACGCTGTTTCAAGGACGTGGATGCCGACCTCCAGGGTAGAAGAATCTGCTCCGGAGGGGAAGGCTCCGCAGAATGTAAAGACTGCAAGTTATATGAGCATAGTAGCGATAGTAGGAAGGCCTAACGTAGGCAAATCGACTCTTTTCAATCGTCTCGTGGGTATGAGAAAGGCCATCGTGGACGACACGGCCGGTGTAACCCGCGACCGTCACTACGGTCGCTGCGACTGGTGCGGCAGGGAGTTTTCCGTCGTGGACACCGGAGGATATACCGTCGGTTCGGACGACGTGTTCGAGGCCGCAATCCGAGATCAGGTACGCATCGCGATAGACGAATGTGATCTGGCTCTCTTCATGACGGAGGCCGCGACAGGCATAACCGACTACGATGCAGGTATAGCCGACCTCCTCCGCCGTTCAAAGAAACCGGTCATCCTCTGTGTCAACAAGGTTGACAGCGGGGATAAGGTGTTCGACTCCTACCAGTTCTACTCGCTCGGCCTCGGAGAAGTCTACAGCATCTCCGCAGCCAACGGCAGCGGAACGGGCGACCTGCTCGATGCCGTGGTTGCCGCCCTTCCGGAGGAAGTCGAGAAGGAGGACCCGTACGAGGGACTTCCGCGCATCACAATCGTGGGCAAGCCTAACGTCGGAAAGTCTTCGCTGACCAACGCTCTTCTCGGAGAGGACAGGAACATCGTGACCCCTGTCGCCGGGACCACGAGAGACTCCATCGAGACCCACTACAACAAATACGGCTTCGAGTTCATGCTCGTAGACACCGCGGGCATTCGCAAGAAGGCCAAAGTCTCCGAGGATTTGGAGTTCTACTCGGTAATGCGTTCCATCAGGGCCATAGAGAATTCCGACGTCTGCATAATGATGATAGACGCCACCACCGGCATGGAGGCCCAAGACATGAACATCTTCAACCTCATCCTGCGCAACCGCAAGGCGTGCGTGGTCGTGGTCAACAAGTGGGACCTTTTCATAAAGGATTCCAACACGATGAAAGAGTACAGGGAATCTCTGAAGGAAAGGTTAGCTCCGTTCAGTGACGTGCCGGTCATCTTCACTTCCGTCCTCAAGATGCAGCGCATACAGGACGTGCTCTCTGCTGCGACGGAGGTCTACGCCAACTATAGCCGCAAGATTCCGACGGCACGCCTCAACGAGACGCTGCTGCCAATCATTGAGGAAACCCCTCCTCCGGCATGGAAAGGCAAGTACGTCAAGATCAAGTATATAACCCAGCTCCCTACAAAATTTCCGGCATTTGCATTCTTCTGCAACCTGCCGCAATACGTAAAAGAGCCGTACAAGCGCTTCGTAGAGAACCAGCTGAGGAAGAACTTCAACCTCTGCGGCTGTCCTGTGCAGATTTATTTCAGGCAGAAGTAATCTCCGCCGGTTTCTTCGGATAGCTTATCGTGAAGCATGCTCCTCCAAGAGAGAACGAGCGGCTGTAGCGGATGCTGGCCCCGCATCTCTCGAGCACGCTCCGGCTCAACGCAAGCCCAAGGCCAGACCCGCCGTTCTTGGTGGTAAAGTTAGGCGTGAAGAGTTTGGCCACATTCTCCTCGGAGACCCCGGGACCGTTGTCCTCGAATACCACGTCATAGAAAGCGTCGCTTCCAGAGGAATTGCGCAGGGAAATGACGATACGGCCGTCCGGCTTGTCGCCAATGGCCTGCACAGCATTGTTGATGAGATTGACGAACACTCTGGTAAGCTGCGGTTTAGGCCCCACGATGCTCACGCCGTCAAGCCCGAGAAAATCCAAACTGATGTTGTCCTTATTGTTGAACATCGTTATCTCCTCCTGAAGCGCCAAGTCCAGGCGGATTGTCGTCACCTCCTCGGCGTACGGCTTCGCGAAAGCAGAGAACTCGTTGGCCGTCTCGGTCAGAATCTCAATGTGATCGAGAAGTACCTTGCTGGCCTCATCGAACTTCTCAAGCCATGACGGGTCTTCCTTCTGGCGGAGACGTATGAGTCTCTGTATCTGTAATTTCATCGGGGTCAACGGATTTTTGATTTCGTGCGCCACCTGACGTGCCATCTCGTTCCAAGCCTTGTCCCTCTCGGCCTGAGCGAGTTTCTTCGAACTTTCCTTGAGTTCCCCCACCATCCTGTTGTAAGCCTGGACAATCAATGAGATCTCGTCGTCACGGTCATACTCGATATAGTCGAGGTCCCCAAGCCCGGCCGCATTCATCTTGCTGCTCATCTCGCTGAGAGGACGGAACATCTTGTCCACCACTCTGGAAACAATCAGCATCGAAGCCAGCAGGAAGACAAGGAAAAGGGAAAGTATCGTCATCGAATGGGTGATGGCATCCTCTTCAAAGTCGTAGTTGTCGTCGCTGTAAGGAGAGCAGATGATGCCCACAAGATTGCCGACATCGTCTCGTATAGGCGCGTACATACTGTAGAACGACACATTCCCAACCTTCTCCTGCTGGAGGCAGTAGCGTCTGTGTTCATAGACTATCTGCCGGTACGCGTCTCCGTTGATTCTCTGCCCGAGCAGCTGGCGGTTGAATACCATCGGCGTGGTGGAAAGCAGCAGCCTGCCGGAGGCAGTATAGATGGTGATGTCGGAATAGGTGTCCCCGCTTATACGCTCGATGAGGTCACGGAGTTCCCTGCGCCTGACCTCCCCTTCATTGAAGAAACCGTGGGATCCGGCCTCAACCATCATCGTTATGGAGTTTATCTTGTCAGACATAACGGAGTGCATGTTGCTGTCATTACGGTTGTAGACGAAGAACACGCTTACGGAAGCCATGACCACGAGAGTGAGGACAAGAGAGGTGAGGAGGATGCCCGATATCCGCGAACGGAAGTAGCTCTTACCGTAGAGGACAGTGTCCTTGCGGCGCCTTATCACCAGGAGCGAGATTACGAGATAGGCAAGGATGGCGATGAACGTTCCGGAGACTATGTAGGTAAACACCGAGACGTTCGGGCGCGAAAGGACAACCGCTTCCCTGTCTCCGACAGTGTTGAAGAAGTGCGTATACCCGCCGTAGGACATGTGCCGTGTGCCTCCGAAGAGCCTCTCCTCAAAATCTCCCTCAAGTCTGATTGGATATGCGTAAGCGCCTCCGAACGACTTGAGGTCAGCCCCCTCGTAGCAGGCATACGAATAGCCCGCCGGAATCGCCACCTTGCCAGGAGGAGTGATTCCGAAGATTCCGGCATAGCCCTTGTTTCCTCGGGTGTCCCTCGACTCGAGCCGGACGACAACGCGAGAGAGACCGCTTCCTTCTATGAGATAGAGAAACACTCCGACATAGTAGGAATGCCCCCCGTCTCTCTTGACATAGAGGAACCTGGAATTATCCGAGATGGGCACACCGTCCTTGAGGATGGCGTTGTACTGGTTGGCTGCCGCTCTGGAGTTGTTGGTGTTGTTGAAGACGTAGACACTTATGGAGTAATCCTGCTCATTACGGGAGAAGTAGTAGTCGGCTATCCTGTTCTGAATTGTGGACGCCGTATTGTTGAAGACCGACAGGGCCGAGATAATCATGTCGTCGGCAATCTGCGGCTCTATCATCTTCAACCTTACCTCCAGCGCGATGTCCCTGTCGAAGGACAGCCGGTTGGCCAAAGCCTCCATCCTGCCCTGCTCCTTGCGGAAGCCTATGATTGAGGAACTGGAGACCATGAAGACAGCTATGAGCAGCGCAAAGCCTATCCTGTTGTTGAGGGAAAGTGCATCGTAGCGTATCCCGAGAGTCCGTCCTACCGCCGGCTGCACGGTCTGCAGAATCAGCGGCACGCTTATGAGCATCGTGATGAAGGAAGCATAGACAAGGACGCCGAAGAAGGATATTTCCGAGAGTTTGTAGAACTCAAGCGAGATGCCGGAGTTAAGTATAATGCTGCGCAGCGTGGACTGGGTGTAGAAAAGTATGCCGATGACGACGATGACCGCTGCGGAGAGCGCCACGATTCCCTGTGTTCTGGTCCAGAGCTTGCAGCACAGTGAGGCCCTGCAGAGGCACAGGCAGAACGAAAGGGTCATTATGGCCAGATTGATGATTACCACTGCTCCGAGCGAGTATAGGACCTCGTTGCCGGCATAGAGTACCGGAGAGAATATCGTGAACTGGCCGTGGATGGTCCTCCCCCAGATGTAGAATGCGAGCATCGCCGCAGACATGCACACGGACACCACCCCGAAACGCCCGAGACTAGGATGCGCGGAAAGATACAGGACGGCAGCCGCGAGAGCAAGCGTAAGGGCAAGCCAGAGAAGCATCGTGTTGGCATGGGTTGAGCCACTCATATCCTCGCAGCGTATCTTGAAGAGTGGCACTCCCTTTACTGCAACAGGCACCCCGCCGTCGTAGGAGAGAGGACGGACGTTGTAGTCCTCAGGCACACCGAGTCTGCTGTTGACGTTGTTCTTCGGCCCAAGAATCTGGGTGTTTATCACCTCCAGACCGACTATTACCTTTACATCTTCGTGGGCATATATCCGAGTGAGGTACCATTTCGGGCCCATGTTCACGAAACTAATCTCCTCGCTGACATCCGTCAGTTTGGAATAAGGAGAACGTCTCGGGTCTGAGAGGGTTCTAAAATAGTAGTTGGGCCAGAGATTGTCGTTGTAGACCGAAAACTCGTTGCACCATGCCTGGAGAGTGTCACTGCAGTAGCGGTAGATCACCATGTCCGAAGGCAGTTCGTCGACATCCATCCATTCGGAGCAGTCGCCTTCAAGGACGCGCGTGGCGTAGGACTCAAGTATAGACCACCGCTGCTCAACCCTACGGGAGACTCTTTCCGCTATGTGACGGTCAGCCCCGCCGCTTATATGCGACTCCCTGGTGGAGAGGCCCAATATCACCAGACCTAGCACGAGGAGAGTGGCGGAAGCGATGTATTTTATCTTCTTGGAAGTCATTGTCATTCGTGATGGTACGGTTCGCCGCGCATGATTGTGAACGCGCGGTAGAGCTGCTCTGCAAAAATCGTTCTCACCATCTGGTGCGAGAAGGTCATCCTCGAGAGGGAGAGTTTCGCATCAGCACGCCCGTAGACGGCATCGGAAAACCCGTACGCACCCCCGATGACGAAGACGATGTCTCTGGAAGACCTCGACATGAGGTCCTGAAGCATCGCGGCAAACTCGATGGAACGGTATTCCTTGCCGTGCTCGTCAAGAAGCACAACGTAGTCCGAAGACTCCAGCTGGCGTAGAACCAGTTCGCCTTCCTTCAGCTTTATGGCATCCTTGCTCAGGGACGAGGCTCCTTTAAGTTCGGGAATCTCCACAAGCGAGAATCTAGTATAGTGGGACAGGCGCGAGACGTATGTCTCAAGCCCTTCGCGCACCCATGAGATGTCCGTTTTGCCTACCGTAAGCAGCGTTGTCTTCATAATCTCAAACCGCGCAAATATAGAGAGATGGCGCGATATTTGCAACCTTGCCGGCCGTGCAAAAAGCCCTTAGAATAGCATCTTTCATACTTCCGCTGTTCCTCTGCGGAAGCGTTGCGGCGCAGTCCGAGAGGAACGATGTATTCAACCCGATAGGAAAATACATCGCAAAGGGAGATACCGAGTGTCTCTCCGCATGGTTCGACGACAACCTCGAAGTATGCGTAATCACTCAGGAAGGCACAGCGAGCCGCAATCAGGCCAAGCAGATTCTGAAGACCTTCTTCGAACTCCGTACCCCGCAGTCGTTCAGTATCACGCACATGGCCGAGAAGGCAAACATGAAGTACGCCCTCGGCGACCTCAACGCCGGAGGGGAGACGTTCTCCGTCACCATATTCGTAAGTTCCAAGGGGGACAGCTACAAGATACAGCAACTGAAAATCGAGCGCCTTTAGGACGCTCGATTTCTTTTTTATGTTCCGGAAAGAAGTGCTTAAACTCTCTGTCCGTATGAACGGTCTGTCGTGTTGACGGTGATTGTGTCACCTGTCTCGATGAAGAGAGGTACCATGATCTTCGCACCGGTCTCGAGGGTGACTTCCTTGAGGGCGGAAGTGGAAGCGGTATTGCCCTTCACTGCCGGCTCGGAATAGGTAACCTCAAGAGTGACATAGGTAGGAAGCTCACAGGTAAGGCACTTCTCCTCTCCAACGATGAACATCATCTCCACGTGCTGTCCCTCCTTCATGAGGTCAGAGTTCTCCACAACGTCCTTCGGGAGGAGTATCTGCTCGTAGGTCTCCTCGTGCATGAAGTTGAATCCGTCCTCTTCAGCATAAAGGAACTGATATGGGCGACGCTCGACGTCTATAGTCTCAATCTTCGCTCCGGCGGTGAAAGTATTCTCGAGGATGCGGCCATTCTCAAGGTTACGGAGCTTGGTCTTGACGAAGGCAGGGCCCTTGCCAGGCTTGACGTGCTGGAACCACACTATCATACAAGGCTTGTCGTTGTACTTGAGATAAAGTCCGTTTTTGAAATCAGCTGTTGTTGCCATAAAAGAAAATATCGTTTGAATTGAAATTCGGATTAGCGGACAAATTTAGGAACTGTTTCGTAATTTGACAAATTTTCTATCGCCCCTGCGACCCTGTCCAGCAACCATTTCGGGGTCGAGGTAGCACCGCAGACACCTACACTCGAAGCGCCTTCGAACCATTCAGGACGTAGCTGGTGCTCTCCACCTGTCTGGAAGGTCCTCCCGTTGACGCTGCGGCATAGTTCATAGAGGACTTTTCCGTTCGAGCTCGACTTGCCGGAGACGAAGACCACCACGTCGTGGGACGCAGCGAAACGGGTGAGCTGCTCGTGCCGGGAGGCCACCTGGGAGCAGATAGTGTCGTGAACATGCAGAATCGCTCCTTGATGCATCACGGAAGAAAGATACTCTCCGGCAAGGCGATACTCCGCCGGACTCATCGTCGTCTGGGAAAAAAGTTCAATATCTCTGGCCGTATCCACTGCAGAGACTTCCGTCAAAGCCTTGAGATGCCCGGTGCTCTGCGCCACGACGACATCGCCTCCTGTCTGGCCCACAAGTCCCAGAACCTCTGGATGGCCTATTTTACCAAAGATAACAATCTGCCCTCCACGGCTGCGTACCGAGTCATAAGCCTCCCTGATGGCCTTCTGCAGCCGCAAGACCACCGGGCAGGTGCAGTCAAGAAGTACTGTCCCCCTCTCCTTTGCCTCGGCATAAACGGACGGAGGAACGCCGTGAGCACGGACCAGAACAGGAACTCCTGATAATTCCGAAGGGATTGAAGAAAGACTGTCCACGGTCTCCAGCCCAAGAGCGTGCAGACGCGCGAGCTCCTCTTCGTTGTGGACTATCTCCCCGAGCGACAGCAGCCTGCCTCTGGCGGCAAGGCTTTTCTCGGCGATACCTATCGCCCTTATCACGCCGCCGCAGAAACCCGACTGTGCGTCAACCTCAATCTTCATCATATAGAGAGAATCTTCCCCTCATCAGCCCCTCCAGCCATAAGAGTTCATCGTCGAGAGTCATATTCGAATTGTCCAGCACGAAAGCGTCCGATGCTCTGGAAAGAGGCGAGGCCTCCCTGTGGGAGTCGATATAGTCGCGCTCCTGAAGATTGCGCAGGACAGCGTCAAAGTCCGGATTTTCCCCTTTCGCGGCCAGTTCATCGAAACGCCTCCTGGCCCTGACTTCGGGAGAGGCCGTCATGAATATTTTCAGTTCCGCCTTCGGGAAGACGGTCGTGCCGATGTCCCTGCCATCCATCACCACCCTTCCCCCGCGGGCGAGGGTGTGCAGAACTGCATCCACATACTCTCGCACATACGGCACCGTGGCTATCGGGCTCACCTGCGACGAAACCTTCATCGTACGGATTTCCCTCTCGACGTTGCGCTTGCCCATATAGGTCCCGTCAGGACCGAAATGGACTTCGAGCGAGCCCAGCACGTCTTTGAGGGCGGAACTGATGACATTGTCCTCGGAAATGAGAGATTCCTGCTGCGCAAAAAGCGTCACCACTCTGTACAGAGCCCCTGAATCAAGGTATGTAAATCCAAACCTGGCTGCAGCCAGCCGCGCGAACGAACTTTTTCCAGTAGACGAAAAGCCGTCGACCGCTATGGTTATGTCCGGTATTCTCATTGCTGAACCGCCTCTTTTGACTTAAGATTTCTCTCATGCTCCTCCTGCGCCCTCTGCACGGAGACAGAGCGTTTCAGCACGAAGCCGGAGCCGAGATACTTGGTCCTCACGTCCTCGTCCGAAGCGAGCTGGGCCGGGGTTCCTTCCTGAAGTATGGTGCCTTCGTAGAGAAGATAGGCCCTGTCGGTGATGGCGAGGGTCTCTCCGACGTTGTGGTCGGTGATGATGACTCCGATATTGCGGTATTTGAGCTTCGCGATGATATACTGTATGTCTTCAACCGCTATAGGGTCGACTCCGGCGAACGGTTCATCGAGAAGTATGAACTTTGGATCTATGGCAAGGGCACGTGCAATCTCGCAGCGGCGTCTCTCTCCGCCGGAGAGCTGGATTCCGAGAGACTTGCGGACCTTGGAGAGGTTAAACTCGTCTATCAGTGACTCCATCCTCTCGAGACGTTCTTTCTTAGGAATGCCTTTCATCTCCATCACCGAGACTATATTGTCCTCGACCGACATCTTCCTAAAGACAGAAGCATCCTGCGGGAGGTAGCCCACGCCCTTCTGCGCTCTCTTGTACATCGGAAGACCTGTTATCTCCTCGTCGTCGAGGAACACCTTGCCGTCGTTCGGTACAATCTGTCCCGTTATCATATAGAAACTCGTGGTCTTGCCTGCGCCATTCGGCCCGAGGAAGCCCACTATTTCGCCCTGGTTCACATTCATGGAGACTCCTTTGACGACCGTCCGGAGTCCGTATTTCTTGACTAAATTCTCGCAGCGAAGTTGCATTGGCAAATACTATTTCACGTCCAGTGACAGGTCACGGACCAGATTGAGCACCTCCCGATTCTTGCTCATGAGGTCATCAGCCTTTTCCTGAGACGTGTATTTGATTTCTGTCTTGAATTCCTCCGGAAGTACGGAAGGCGAAAGCCTTATGGCCGAACTGCCCAGAAGCGCGGTGAACTTGCGCTCCAACTCACGGAGGACCTTCTCCTCTATCCACTTCCGCTGTGCATCGTTGGTCACGGTGAATTCCACCAGACGCCTGCTTCCCTCCTGCGAGATGGCCAGGCTGGACTGGGTGAGAAGATTCGAAAGCCGCGGCTGTGAGGCAAACATGGCCGGAAGTTCCTTCCATTTCTCGTTGATGAGTTCATCGCTCGGCAGTTCACCCGTCCCTTCTTCCGCAACCGGCTCATTCTCCGGCTCATTCTCCGTCATAAGGGCGGAGAGCGAAAGCGACGAACCGGTCTTTGCCGGCCTCGTGCGGCGGGCTGGAGCAACTGACGGCTTCGTCTCGGCAGTTGCAGGCTTCAGTGCTCCGGCAGGCTCGACAACAGGCTCTGCCAGCTCCACTGGCGGAACCGCCGACTGTCCTGAATCTGCGGCAGTTCCGGCCGCCGCAGGAACTTCGGCAGGCTTTGCCTGTGCCGCTGCAGGAGCCAGCTCAGCAAACATCAGCGCTTTCTCCGCAACCCGTGGTTCAGCAACGGGCCCCACAGTTGCGGCAGCGGACGCTGCCGGCTCCGCCGCTTTTATTCCTGAGATCGGAACTCCGGCGTTGATGAACGAGAGCTTCATCAGAGCAAACTCGATGTGCAAACGCGGGTTGGTTGCCCCGGGATAGGCCGCATCGCACCGTTCCGTGATGTTCAGGGCTTCGTAGAGAAACTTCAGCGAGCAGTGCGAGGCCTGGGCGGCGTAGCGCTTCCGCAAGGAATCCGGAAAGTCCACGAGTCCTTCGAGACCCGCCGTCCCACACACCAGGAGATCCCGCAGGTGGGAGCTCAACGAAGATATGAAGAACCCCGCATTGAAGCCTTTGGAAAGCACTTCATCGAATGTCTTGAGAGCTGCTGCGTAGTCTCCGGAGAGGAAGGCGTCCACAAGTCGGAAGCCATATTCATAGTCGAGCACGTTGAGGCTACGCATCACTTCCTCGCAATGCACGTCCGTTCCACAGAACGCCACCGTCTGGTCGAAGATGGTCAGCGCATCGCGCATCGCCCCGTCGGCCTTGGTGGCAATGATGTGAAGGGACTCCTCATCTATGCTTATCCCCTCCTTGGAGGCTATGTGCTTGAGGTTACGAACAATGTCAGGTATGCCTATGCGGTTGAAGTCGTAGGTCTGGCAGCGGCTCAGGATGGTAGGCAGAATCTTATGCTTCTCCGTGGTCGCGAGGATGAATATCGCATAAGCGGGCGGCTCCTCCAGAGTCTTGAGGAAAGCATTGAACGCCTGCGGCGACAGCATGTGAACCTCGTCTATGATGTAGACCGAGTACTTGCCCACCTGCGGGGGGATGCGGACCTGGTCCATGAGGTTCTTGATGTCGTCGACTCCGTTGTTGGATGCTGCGTCAAGCTCGTAGACGTTGTAGGAATTGCCTTCCTTGAACGCACGGCAGGAATCGCACTCGCCGCATGGTTCGAGATCGGACCCGAGGTTCGAACAATTGATGGTCTTCGCAAAGATGCGCGCCGCAGTAGTCTTGCCCACTCCGCGCGGCCCGCAGAAAAGATAGGCATGCGCCAACTGGCCACGCCTTATGGAATTCTTCAGTGTTCGGGCTATAGTCTCCTGCCCGATCAGCGACTCGAAAGTATCCGGACGATATTTGCGCGCTGACACAACATAGTCTGACATAGTCTACAAATATAACGTTTTTTAGTAACTTTGGACTTATGAAAAAGTTCACCACGCACCTCATTATCCTCACGCTCGCCCTGCTCTGCAGCATATGCACATACGGACAGGGCAAGCTATACACGAAAAAGGCAAGGCTCGAAGATTTCCCGACAAAGACCACGAAAGTCGTGATAGAAGGCACTTCCTTCCTCGGAGCGGCGCTCCGCGAGGAGATTTCTACGAGATGGAGGATTTCCCCTTACGAGTTCTGCAACTCCAGCCAGTATGAAAGTCTCCGCAACGACAACAGCTTGTACTTCCTCAGCATGGCAGAAGACGAAGGCATAGCGTTCCTCATCCTTTCCAAAGGCGGGAAGGAGGACGAGGTGGACAATCTAAAAAAGCCGTTCGAAGTCATCCGGATGCCGATAGCTAGCATCGGAGACCCTACGGGCAAGGAACTCATGTTCATGGGCGCATTCATAGACATAATGCAGGCTTTCGTAGAGGACGCCATGCTCTCCGACAAGGCCGCCTACGCCGGGCTCAAGTGGTACAATACAAGGAAGTTCAACGGCAAGCGCATCTACGTCAACAACAGCGAGGCCATAGACAGCCTCTACCTAGAAGGAACGCCCGAGACACTGCTCGGCATCACGATAGCCCCGACAGTCATCTCTTCCAAGAGCAAGTGCTACAAGATGTTAGTTTCGGCAGACACGCACGAGCTCTACTACTTTAAGAGCAAGCGTTTCGCCGGCTCAAAGGACACCGAGTTCACAGAAAATGAAATCAAGCAGTTCAACCGCAGAAATGGAAACTCCTCTCGATAGATACCTGAAGGCGCACAGCGATCTGCCTTCAGAGGCGCTGCAATGGATTGAGCAGCAGACGAACGTCCGGACCAACTACCCGAGGATGCTGTCAGGCCCGGTGCAGGGCGAACTGCTGAAGATGCTCGTGGAGCTGACACGCTCTGAACGCGCCCTCGAGATAGGCACGTTCACAGGGTATTCGAGCTGCTGCATCGCCGCCGGGCTGCCTGAAAACGGGCATCTGGACGCTCTTGAAATCAATGACGAGCTCGAAGATCTTATCCACGAAGGTTGGAGAAGAGCCGGCATCGAAGACAAGGTCAGCCTCCACATAGGAGATGCCACAGAAACCCTCCGCAAACTCGAGGGCGAATACGACTTCGCGTTCATCGACGCCAACAAGCGGCAGTACTCCGAATACTACGAACTCGTGCTGCCTCACCTCCGGAAAGGCGGACTGATAGTAGCAGACGACGTGCTGTGGGACGGCAAGGTCTATGCAGAGTGCCCTTCTAAGGACGCGCAGACTTCGGCTCTGCTCGACTTCAACGACATGGTAGCAAAAGACCCGCGCGTCGAGGTCGTAATCCTTCCTCTCCGCGACGGGCTTTCACTTATCCGCAAGAAATAGTTCAGAGGTTGACGTAGTCCCGGACGTTCTGTGCCGAGATAAGGTCGTCTCCCAGAATCAGGAGTCTGTCGACCACGTTGTCGAGTTCCCTGATATTCCCCGGCCAGGACTTCTGGACGAGCAGGTCTATAGCCTCCTTGGAGAAGCCGCGTGCCCTGCCCCCTTCGGTGTACTTGTCGAGGAAGTGCTGTATCAGCATCGGAATATCATCCTTCCTTTCGTCAAGAGACGGCACATTTATCAGGATGACGCTGAGACGGTGGTAGAGGTCTTCGCGGAAGTTGCCAGCAGCGATTTCCTTCTGAAGGTCCTTGTTGGTCGCGGCTATGACCCTGACGTCCACCTCGATATCCTTGTCCGAGCCGACACGCGAAATCTTCCTTTCTTGTAGCACACGGAGCACCTTCGCCTGAGCAGCGAGGCTCATATCCCCGATCTCGTCCAGTAACAGAGTGCCGCCGTCAGCTTGCTCGAACTTCCCCTTGTGCTGCTTGACGGCTGAGGTGAACGAGCCTTTCTCGTGTCCGAACAGTTCGCTCTCGATGAGCTCGCTCGGAATGGCCGCGCAGTTCACCTCGATGAGAGGCATCGCGCTACGGCGGCTCTGCTGGTGGAGATTTCTCGCGACAAGTTCCTTTCCCGAGCCGTTCGGCCCCGTAATCAGGACCCTTGCATCGGTCGGAGCGACCTTCTCTATCATCTCGCGAATCTTGTTCATCGGCTCGGAGACACCTATCATGTCCGCTCCATAGACCTTTTTCTTAAGGACTGTATTCTGATGGGCAAGATTGACACGTTCGTTGGCATTCTTCACCGTGATAAGTATCCGGTTGAGGTCCATCGGCTTCTGGATGAAGTCGAAAGCTCCTTTCTTGATGCAGTCAACAGCGGTATCGATATCTCCATGGCCGGAGATCATCACTATCGCGGAGTCTACGCCCATCGCGACCAGTTTGTCGAGGACTTCGGTCCCGTCCATCCCAGGCATCTTGATGTCGCAGAAGATCACTTCATACTTCTCCTTATCGACCATCTGCAGGGCGACCACACCGTCTTCGGCGGTGTCCACGTCATAGCCCTCGTCGGAGAGTATCTCTTTAAGGGAATTACGTATCGCCCTCTCGTCATCAACCACAAGTATCTTCATAAAACTTCTGTCTTGGTCTGTTTAACTTACGGCAACTTTCCATAACGGAGCCGCCGGCTAACCGATCTGAGCTCCATTGGAGAGGGCTTCACTCGGAGTGATGAAGCGCATCTTCCCGTCGCCCTGCCTTGCCATCAATATCATTCCTTTGCTTTCTATCCCCCTGATGCTGCGAGGCTTTAGGTTGGCGAGGATGCAAATCTGCTTGCCTACCATCTCCTCCGGAGAATAATATTCAGCTATTCCCGAAACTATCACCCGGCGGTCGATGCCAGTATCTATGGAGAGTTTCAGGAGTTTGTCCGTCTTCGGCACCTTAACTGCCTCGAGGACGGTGGCCGTGCGGATGTCCATCTTGTCGAACTCCTCGAAACTGCACTCTTCTTTCTGCGGAGCGACAGCCTTCGCGGCCTCGGCCTTTGCAGCTGCCTCGCGTTCGGCGCGTATCTTGCCCAACCTTTCAAGCTGTACGCCTATCTGTTCGTCCTCTATCTTCGCAAAAAGCAGTTGCGCCTCGCCGATGGCATGTCCGGCAGGAAGAATCTGCGGCTTGCCGAGAATCGTCCAGCTGAGACAGATGCACTTATCCTCTCCCTGGCTCTGTTCTCCGCAGGCTGAAGCCGCCACAGTATGGAGAGCCGCGCCAGTGCGGTCTTTCTTGTGGTCAGTTCCGCAGCAGAGGCATACGCCAAGCATCTTGCGCAGTCTCTCGGCAGCGAACGGAGTAAACGGTTCGAAGGCTATGGCAAGATCGGCGCAGATCTGGAGGGCGATGTTGAGGATGGTGCCGGTGCGGTCGAGGTCTTCCTTTGCCACTTTCCACGGCTCAGTGTCGGAGATGTACTTATTGCCGCAGCGGGCGATGCTCATCGCGTCCTTCAGAGCATCGCGGAAATGGTACTCCTCGAGATTCTTCTCCATCGAGGCCTTGAGCACAGGAATCTGGGCCAGAGCCTCCTTGTCTACATCTTCAAGAGGCCCGCAAGGGGGAACCTTTCCACCGAAATACTTGTGTGTGAGCACGACTGCTCGGTTGACGAAGTTGCCGAAGACCGCAACGAGCTCGCTGTTGTTGCGCTGCTGAAAGTCCTTCCAGCTGAAGTCATTGTCCTTAGTCTCAGGAGCATTTGCGGTGAGCACGTAGCGGAGCACGTCTTCCTTGCCGGGGAAATCACGAAGATACTCGTGAGCCCAGACGGCCCAGTTGCGGGATGTGGAAATCTTGTCCCCCTCGAGATTGAGGAACTCGTTGGCCGGCACGTTCTCCGGAAGGACATAGCCGTCTCCGTAGGCCTTGAGCATGGACGGGAAGACGATACAGTGGAAGACGATGTTGTCCTTGCCGATAAAATGCACGAGTTTGGTGTCCTGAGATTTCCACCATTTTTCCCATTCATCCGGGAGGAGTTCCCTGGTGTTCGAAATATAGCCTATCGGAGCATCGAACCAGACATACAGGACCTTGCCTTCGGCACCCTCGACCGGAACCGGAACGCCCCAGTCAAGGTCGCGGGTCACAGCACGCGGCTGCAGACCTCCGTCGAGCCAGCTCTTCACTTGCCCGTATACGTTCGGCCTCCACTCCTTGTGCCCTTCGAGTATCCACTTGCGGAGCCACTCCTCATAGTCCTGAAGAGGCAGATACCAGTGCGTGGTCTTGCGCTTCTCCGGCACTGCACCGCTGAGCTTGCTCTTCGGATTGATGAGTTCCTCAGGGCTGAGGGTGCTGCCGCACTTCTCGCACTGGTCGCCGTAAGCCCCCTCCGCACCGCATTTCGGGCAGGTCCCGACTATATACCTGTCGGCAAGGAAGGTCTTTGCCTCCGGATCATAATACTGCTCGCTCTCGCGGGTGACGAACTTGCCGTCGTCGTAGAGTTTGCGGAAGAAGTCCGAGGCAGTCTTCTCGTGAACCTTGGAGGTGGTACGGCCGTAGATGTCGAAGTTGATGCCGAGATCTGCAAAAGAATCGCGTATGATTGCATTGTACTTGTCAACGATGTCCTGCGGAGTGCAGCCCTGCTGCCGCGCCTTGATTGTGATAGGCACTCCGTGCTCGTCAGAACCGCACACGTAGAGCACATCTTCTCCGCGCATCCTCAGATATCTGACGTAGATGTCGGCCGGAATATAGACTCCTGCAAGGTGACCGATATGCACAGGACCGTTGGCATACGGCAATGCGCAAGTGACGAGTGTTCTTTTGAATTTACTTTCCATATTCAACTGTACTTATCTTTCTCTTCCTATTTTCTTTCTTATGCGCATCTGCACCGCCCTCAGGTCTGACATCCTGCGCATTATTTCATTCGCCTCTCCGTCGGAGACATCCCGAAGACGCCTGCGGAGCGTCTCCACCTCATCCTTCACACGACTCTCCATATAGCAGAGGATAGCTTTGGGAACCTGCTGCACCAGCCAGGACTGGACTGTTGTCATGGTGCTTTCCAAGGTCTTGAACGAAAGCGCATACTTCTCGCTAGACAGTCTGGCCGCCACGTTCGCGACATCCCTGTCGGAGGAGTCCATCAGGGCCTTCACTATCCTGTCCTGCGGGAGACCCTCGTCGTAGAGCCGGACAAACATCGAATACGTCGAAGCGTAGGCTTCGTTCGCCATTATCGTGCCATCACCCTCAAGCGCGTCCCTTATAAAGTCAACGACAGTCGGGCGAGAGCCGTCTTCGCCGCCATAATACTCAGAATCGCTCGGAAAAACAAGTTCGTCGCAGCCGTGCGTGAGCATCAGGTTCAGCAGGTCCCGCTCCGTCGGGCCAAGAATCTTGTTCTGCAACGCTATGCCGCCCTCATCCTGCGACTGTCCAGTCCGAGGGGCGTCCTCCTGCACGGTCTCGGACGGAGCCGCCTGAGGTTGCGGCTGCTGCACCGAAGGCCTGAGCACCAGCTGAGAGGAAAGCCTCTGCCGTGTGGACTGAATCCTGCCGGAGAGAATCGAATCCTCGATGTCGAAACTCCTGGCACAGGTCTGGACATATACGGCACGCTTCACCGCATCGGGGATGACGGCTATGTCGTCGGCAATCTCGTTGATGAGGTTCGCCTTCTTGAGCGGGTCGTTCTCCGCGCTGTCGAGAAGAAGTGCTGTCTTGAAGTCTATGAAGTCCTTCTCATTGTCCCTGATGAAGTCCTGCACTTCCTTGAGGGTGTGTTTGCGGCAGAAAGAGTCAGGGTCGTCGCCGTCCGGGAGCAGGAGCACCTTCACGTTCATGCCTTCGCCAAGGACAAGCCTGAGCCCCCGCATAGCCGCATGGATTCCGGCAGAGTCACCGTCGTACATGATGGTGATGTTCTCGGTAAACCGCTTGATGAGCCGGACCTGCTCGACGGTGAGTGCCGTGCCGCAGGAGGCAACCACATTGCAGATACCCGTCTGGTGCATCATGACCATATCCAGATTGCCTTCCACGAGGATGCATTTGCCCAGCCGTGAAATCTCCGACTTGGCAAACCAGATGCCCATCAGGATATTGCTCTTCTTGTATATCTCGGTCTCTGGAGAATTGACGTACTTGGCGTTCACCTCGGCGTGCAGAGTCCTTCCGCTGAAAGCTATTACTCGGCCGCTGACCGAGTGTATGGGGAACATGACCCTCTCCCTGAACTTGTCGTACAAGGAGCCGTCCTCCTCCCTCCGGATGGCCACCCCGGCGTCCACGAGATACTCTGGCTTGTAGCCTTTCTTCAGGGCAGTGTCGACAAAGTTGGTGCGGCCTTTCGGAGCCCATCCCAGCCCAAACTTGGCTATCGTGTCGTCCTGCAACCCCCTCTGGTGGAAATACGCCATCGCCACGCTCCGTCCTTCGGTAGTGGCAAGGGAGGAAACGAAGAACTTCTGGGCGAACTCGCTGACTTGAAGGAGTGTCTCGTTCCGCTGTCGCTTGGCGATGGTCTCCGCAGACTCTTCCTCCTCGCGGATTTCGATGTTGTATTTCTTCGCAAGGTAGCGCAGCGCATCCGGGAACGAGCATTTCTCCTCCTCCATCACGAAGCCGACCGCCGTCCCGGACTTGCCGCAGCCGAAGCACTTGTAGATGCCCTTGGACGGTGTCACCACGAAAGAAGGGGTCTTCTCGTTGTGGAACGGACAGCACGCGACATAGCTCGCGCCCTGACGTTTGAGAGTAACGTAGTCGCCCACCACCTCCTCGACTCTTGCAGTGTCAAGGATTTGTCTGACAGTCTCTTCGGGTATCACGACGCTATCTCACAAATGAACTTTATCCGGACGAGCCGAATCTCGTTTTCGTAGTAGTCTGGGCCGAGGGCATCCATCGCGGCCTGAACATCGTCAGAGGTGGCCTCGTTGCGGAAATAGTCATAGATGTCCGCCACTATGTCCTCGTCCATGTTCTCGTCTATGTAGTAGTCGAGGTCCAGTTTCGTCCCGCTGGAGACTATGGTCTCTATCTCGTTCATGAGTTCCTCCATGTCCATCCCTCGCGCCGAAGCGATGTCCTCGAGAGCCATCTTGCGGTCTATGCTCTGGATGATGAACAGCTTGTTGTCCGACTTCTTCGGAGCAGTCTTGACCACCATGTCGTCCGGACGGATTATCTCGTTCTCCTCAACGTATCCCGCAATCAGCCTGACGAACTCTGGGCCGAACTTGCCGGCCTTCCCTTCACCGACGCCCTGACAGTTCTTGAGGTCATCGACGGTCACCGGATAACGGATGGTCATGTCCTCAAGCGAAGGGTCAGAGAAGATTATCCACGGCTGGAGGCCGAGTCTTCTGGCCAAGTCCTTGCGAAGGTCCTTGAGCATCGACATCAGCACAGGATCTCCACCCCCGCCGGAGCGCATCGCGGCAGCTGCCGCCGTCTCTTCTTCATCATCATCGGAGTCTGTCCCGCTGGAGAAGTTCCGGTCCTCGACAAGTTCAATCTTCCATGGATTCTCGGCAAACTCACGTCCATCGTCAGTCACGAAGATGAGTCCGTAGGACTCTATCTCCTTGCCGAGAAGATGAGCTATGAGTCCCTGATGGATTACCGTGCACCAGAACTTCACCGAATGGCCGCTCCCGGCCCCGAATAGTCCCAGTTCGTCGTGCCGGTAGGACTTGATCATGGCATTGGACTCCCCAGCCAGTATGTTGGCAAGGTGGTCCGGCTTGAAATGCTCCGGAAGCGACTCTATCAGCTCTACCACAAGCGCCATCTCCTTACGGCCGTCGAATGTCGGCTTCGGGTGGACACAGTTATCGCAGCAATTACAGCTGCCTTCTTTGAAATCTTCGCCGAAATAGTTGAGCAGCAGCTTTCTCCTGCACTGACTCGACTCCGCGTAGGCGCTCACTTCGGAGAGAAGTTGCCGGCTAATCTCCTGCTCGGACACAGGCTTGCCCTGCATGAACTTCTCGAGCTTGTGGATATCCTTGTAGCTGTAGTATGCTATGCAGTGCCCCTCCTGCCCGTCGCGCCCGGCACGCCCAGTCTCCTGATAGTAGCTCTCTATGCTCTTGGGAATGTCGTAATGGATAACGAAACGGACGTCGGGCTTGTCGATACCCATGCCGAAGGCTATCGTCGCCACTATCACGTCGATATCCTCCATCAGGAACCGGTCCTGGTTTTCCGCCCTCGTCTTCGCGTCCAGTCCCGCATGGTAAGGCAACGCCTTGATCCCGTTGATGCAGAGGAGTTCGGCGAGCTGCTCCACCTTCTTGCGGCTGAGACAGTAGATGATGCCCGACTTGCCAGGATTCTGACGGATGAATCTGATAATGTCTTTATCCGGATCAACCTTGTCCCTGACTTCATAGTAGAGGTTAGGTCTGTTGAACGAAGACTTGAAGATGGCCGCATCCTGGATACCAAGATTCTTGAGGATGTCGCTCTGCACCTTAGGCGTGGCGGTGGCGGTGAGCGCAATTATCGGCGCTCGGCCGATCTGATCCACAATCGAGCGTATCTTACGGTATTCCGGACGGAAGTCGTGCCCCCACTCCGAGATGCAGTGAGCCTCGTCCACAGCGTATAGGGATATCTTGACATCCTTCAACATGGCAATGTTCTCCTCTTTCGTAAGGGACTCCGGCGCCACGTAGAGGAGTTTCGTCCTTCCGGAGAGAAGGTCACCCTTAACTTCCTCCATCTGCTGCTTCGACAACGAGGAATTGAAGAAATGCGCTATGCTCGAACTTCCGGCCTCAAATCCGCGAATCAGGTCGACTTGGTTCTTCATCAGGGCAATCAGAGGAGAGATGACTATCGCCGTCCCTTCCATCAGGATGGCAGGGAGCTGATAGCACAGGGACTTGCCTCCGCCAGTCGGCATCAGCACAAACGCATCCCCTCCGGAGAGGAGATGCATGATTACGCTTTCCTGACCCGACTTGAACGAATCATATCCGAAGAACTCCTTGAGAGTCTTGCGTATCTGAGCAGAGTCCGGCTTCATTTCAATCAGTCCAAAGTATGGATAGCCAGGCCTGAAAGGAGCTTCGGCTCGAACCAGGTCGTCTTTGGCGGCATTATGTTTCCGCTGTCAGCGATATTGATGAGCTGACGCATGGATACCGGATACAGGGCGAATGCGACTTTCATCTCGCCGCTGTCGACCCTGCGGGAAAGTTCCTCCAGACCTCGGATGCCACCGACGAAGTCGATACGCTTGTCGGTCCGCAGGTCCTTGATACCCAGAACCGCATCGAGCACGAGGTTCGAAAGCACGGTCACGTCGAGCACCCCGATAGGGTCCGTATCGTCATAGCGGCCTTCCTTCGCCGTAAGCGAGTACCAGCAGCCATCGAGATACATAGAGAAATTGTGCAGTCCCGAAGGATGGTAAATCTCCGGTCCTTTCTTTTCCATGACGAAGTCCTCCGACAGACGGTCGAGGAAATCCTGCACGTCAAGTCCGTTGAGGTCGCGGACCACACGGTTGTAGTCCATGATGCGGAGCTGGCTCTCCGGGAAGCAAACCGCCATGAACCAGTTGTACTCCTCCGTTCCGTCGTGATGAGGATTCTGGCTGCGCTTCTCCGCCCCGACTCTCGCCGCAGCGGCGGTGCGATG
This sequence comes from uncultured Muribaculaceae bacterium, assembly GCA_964385795.1. GTDB lineage: Bacteria > Bacteroidota > Bacteroidia > Bacteroidales > UBA932 > Cryptobacteroides. Next base: position 26,156 of record CAYLPY010000010.1, on the reverse strand, counting down.
ATGCCCGTCGGCGACATAGAACGCATCAACGTCTCCTGTGAAGAGCTCGGTTATCCGACTTATCACGGCCTCATCCTCAACAAGCCAGAAACGATGTCCGAAGCCGTTGTTGTCAACAAAATCATACACCGGTTCGGCAGAAGCCGCCTTAGCGACAATGCCCAGGAGTTCATCGTTGTCCTTAAAGGAGAAGAACACGGGCTCGATATTGGCGTTCTGGATACGGACGTGAACCATCCTGTCGTCTTCCTTGTCCTTGCGGGTGAGCTCGTGTTTCTTTATAGCCCCGGTCTCGTAGTCCTCGACATGAGCACAAAGCACTATCCCGTATTGCGTACGCGAGTCCATGGTCTGAGCATAGACGTAGTAGCACTGTTTCGGGTCCCGGACAAGCCATCCGCGGTCCTGCCACTTGCGGAAATTCTTCACCGCTTCATCGTAAACGCGAGAATCATGGTCGGAGATAATCGGTTCGAAGTCAATCTCAGGTTTGGTGATATGCAGGAGAGACTTCTCTCCCGCCAAGGCAGCGGCCTCGGCAGAGTTCAGCACATCATAAGGAGGAGCAGCCACTTCCGTGACAAGTTTTTTCGGCGGACGCAGAGCCGCAAAAGGTTTGACGCGTACCATAGTTATCGGTTTTTTACTATCCGAAGATATGAATTATTCGGAATAAAACCAAAAAGAATGGGGACGACCACGGCTGTCAGGTCTTCCCCATTCGAGATATGTTTCTTCAGAGGCTACTGCTCGTCTTCATCATAGACGACTTCCTCCTCTTCCTTGTCGTCGTCTTCATCTTCATCGTCTTCATCGTCTTCATCATCGTCCTCTCCGCCCGGTGAGGATCCCGGAAGCCTGCGGCGCTCTACAGGCAGGTCTTCGAAAGCCACATAGCCATTCTCAAACTCGAGAGGTACCGGACCTTTTACTTCGACCAGCTTCGGAAGCTGGATATTCTCCTCCGGGCACTCCCCCTCAAGGGTTATTATGACACTTTTCCTGGACTGTATGTCGTAGAAATAGACAAAACTCTTCACGCCCGCCTTGATGGTGTCCGCGATGGTGACCGAATCGACTGCCCCATATCCGAGATCAACAAGGGCATAGCGTGCCACCACCACGCCATTCTCGTCGAGGCCCTTGAAAAGAATCGGCTGGTCCATAGGAAATTCCAGGTCCGAACGTATCTGCTTATGAAAAGTGTAGAGCGAGTTCTCGCCGTTCACGAGATATACTCTAAAAAAGCCCTTGATTCCGCTTAGGGTGATCCTGTATCTGTAAACCATATTGCGAAGGTACTAATTATTCACTAATTTTGAGTTGCCATGCCAACAAATGACACATACAAAAGCATAGCCGCCATCTCCAGGGGAAACTGGAAGGACAACGGAAGCAAGTTTCTCGCATTCGCCTTCCCGGTCACGGAGGAGGACGAAGTGAAAGAAATCGTCTCCTCACTGAAGAAAGAATACCACGACGCACGGCACCACTGCTTCGCCTACCGCATAGGCTTCGACGGCTCGCTCTGGAGAGCCTCCGACGACGGCGAGCCGGCAGGCTCTGCGGGAAGGCAGATTCTCTCCAGGATAGATGCAGCGGGACTCAGCGACGTGCTCGTCGTTGTAGTGAGATATTTCGGAGGCATCAAGCTCGGAATCCCGGGACTCATAAGAGCATACCGCAACTCCACGGACGATGCGCTCGCAGCCGCCGAAGTCACGGAAAAGATTGCGGGCAGGTGGACACAGCTTCGCTTCCGCTACGACGCGCTCCCTGCGGTGATGAAAGTCGTCAAGGACCTGTCCCTCCCCCAGCGAGGGCAGTCGTTTCTGGCGGAATGCAGCCTGGAAGTCTACGTAAGGCTCTCTCTTGCGGATGACTTTTGCGAAAGAATCAAAAAAATAGATATATTTACCGAGGATTAACAACACTGACAATATGGGCAAAATGCACATTTTCAACGCTGGGCCTTGCCTTCTTCCCAAGGTGGCCATTGACAATACAATTGAAGCCCTCAAGGACTTCAAGGGAACCGGAGTGTCCCTCCTTTCCATCTCCCACCGCACCAAGGGTTGGGAAGAGACCATGGACGAGTGCCGGGCACTCTGGAAGGAACTGCTCAATATTCCGGACACCCACGAAGTCGTATTTCTGGGAGGAGGAGCAAGCCTGGAGTTTCTGCTCGTAGCCGAAAACTATCTGGAGCACAAGGCCGGATATCTGGAGACAGGCGTCTGGGCAAAGAAAGCTCTCAAGGAGGCAAAAGGTCTCGGCGAAGCATACGCGGTGGCATCTTCTGCCGACAAGAACTACTCCTACATTCCGAAGGACTACACCATTCCTGCGGACCTCGACTACTTCCATATCACGACCAACAACACGATTTACGGCACCGAAATTAAGGCAGACATCGACTGCCCTGTACCTCTCATCGCAGACATGTCTTCAGACATACTAACCCGCAGGGTTAACGTCAGCAGATACGACCTCATCTACGGCGGAGCTCAGAAGAACGCCGGTCCTGCCGGAGTAGCATTCGCCATCATAAAGAAAGACTCCCTCGGCAAAGTGAGCCGCAACATCCCGACGATGCTCGACTACCGCGTGCACATCGACAAGCTCTCGATGTTCAACACCCCTCCTGTCTTCGCCATCTTCGTAATGAACGAGACACTCAAGTGGCTCAAGAGCGTGGGCGGAGTGGACGCCATCCATGAACTCGACGTCAAGAAGGCCGAAATGCTCTACGCCGAGATAGACCGCAACAGCCTCTTCACCGGCACTGCCGCCAAGGAAGACCGCTCGATAATGAACATCTGCTTCGTAATGTCGGAGGGCAACGAGAATCTTCAGGACGAGTTCCTCGAGTTCGCCAAGGCCCGCGACATCGTCGGCATCAAGGGGCACCGCTCCGTGGGCGGATTCAGAGCATCCCTCTACAACGCCTGCACCGTCGAGGACGTGGAGGCGCTCGTAGGATGCATGCAGGAATTTGAAAAACTCCGCAAGTGATGAAAGTCCTTCTCGCAACCCAAAAGCCTTTTGCCGCAGCTGCGGTGAACGGTATCAGAGAGATTCTGAACGAAGCCGGATATGAACTGGCCGTGCTCGAGAAATATGCCGAGCAGGACGAGCTTATTGAAGCTGTAAAGGATGCGGACGCGCTCATCGTGCGTTCCGACAAGGTGACGGCCGAGGTAGTGGAAGCCGCTGCAAAGCTGAAGGTCGTCGTGCGTGCAGGCGCAGGATATGACAATCTCGACCTCCAGGCCTGCAGCGCCCGGGACATAGCCGCCATGAACACTCCCGGACAGAACTCCAACGCAGTCGCAGAGCTCGCCATAGCTCTTATGATTTTCATGGCACGCAACCAGTTCACCCCTGCTACAGGCACGGAAATCCAGGGCAAGACGCTCGGAATCCAGGCTTTCGGCAATGTCGGAAGACTGGTCGGCAAGAAAGCGGAGGCTCTGGGGATGAAGGTAACGGCGATAGACCCCTTCCTCAGCGACGAGCAGATCCTGGCGGGAGGAGCGATGCCGGCCAAAAGTCTCGAGGAACTCTACAAGACCAGCGACTATCTCAGCATCCACATTCCTGCTACTCCGCAGACGATAGGCTCCATAGGCTACGAACTCATCAGCAGCATGCCGAAGGGCGCGACGCTGGTGAACACCGCCAGAAAGGAGGTCATCGACGAAACTGGTCTCTGCAAGGCTCTCGAAGAAAGGCCAGACCTGAAATATGTCACCGACGTAGCTCCGGACAGCATCGAGGAACTTCGCGAGAAATTCGGACTCAGAGTATTCGCCACCCCGAAGAAAATGGGCGCACAGACTGCCGAGGCAAATGTCAACGCAGGTCTCGCCGCCGCAAGGCAGATTGTCTCATTCTTCAAGGACGGAGACAGAAAGTTCGTCCTCAACAAATAAGAGAAACGACGCAGAACATAAGGGGACGGCCATTTACTGACCGTCCCCTTATTCTATTGTAGAAATTCAATGGTATCCAACCTACTCGGCATCCTGAGCCACGCCAATCTTGACGAGTTCAACGTCAAACACGAGCGGTGCGCTCGGCGGAATCGTGCCGGCACCGTTCTCACCGTATCCGAGTTCAGACGGAATCACGAGCTTCACCTTGCCGCCTTCTCCGATGAGCTTAAGGCCTTCCTTCCATCCTGCAATCACATTTCCGAGAGGGAGTGCGAGAGGCTCCTCGTCGGCTGAAACCTCATCAAACACGGTTCCATCGGAGAGAGTACCCTTGTAGTGCACGTAGACAGTGTCAGCATCCTGAGCCCTAAAATCGTTGCCAGGTTCGAGAATCTCGTACTGCAGACCTGACTCCGTAACCTGAACGCCGGCCTTCTTCTTGTTGGCCTCGAGGAACTTAGCAGCATCCTCCTTGTTCTTGGCAGAGGTGTATTTGTTTCTGAGATCAAGATAAGCGTTGAAAGCAGCGTTGAGGGTGTTAGGGTCGACGTCGAACTGCTTTGAGAACTCAGGAGAACGCTGGTCTCCCTTGGCTGCAAGCATATCTTTGATGCCGTCCACCATCTTGGAGTAGTTGAGGTCGTCGCCGAAGTTGTAGGCCTTGATGAAGTTGCCAAAGTTAACTCCGAGAAGGTAGCTGACAGAATCTTTCTGGGCCTTGCTCGGAAGATAGTCTTTTGCGGACTTCACGACCGTCCCGTCCTCTGCGACAACGGCCTTTGGCGCATTGCCGTTGCAGGCAACCGCAGCAGCACATACTGCAAGTGCTGCGAATACATTTAATACTTTCATACTTTTCTATAAAACATTAAAAAACAAATATCTTTCCTTATATCCCCCAAGCCAGAGCGGAAGCCCCGAGGATGGCAGCATCCGACTCCTTCAGGGAAGAGAAGAGAAGTTTAATCTTTCCCCTCCACATCGGCAGGAGATTATCTTCCATAGCCTCCAATGTCGGCCTGTAGAGGAACTCTTTGGCTCGGGCCAGCCCTCCGAAGAGAATTATGGCTTCCGGCGAAGAGAAGGCTACGAAATCCGCAAGGCTGCGGCCCAGCAGCCTGCCCGTATACTCGAGCACACGTATGGCAAGCCTGTCTCCGGCCTTCGCCGCGTCATACACTGTCTTCGAGTTGATGTTCTCGACACCTCGGAGAAGCGACTCTTCGCCGGTAGCCTCAAGCCACTCCCTTGCCGTGACGGCCACTCCGCTTGCGGAACAGTATGTCTCCAGGCAGCCTGTCTTTCCGCAGCCACAACGTCTGCCGCCCGAACGGACGATGTTGACGTGCCCAAGTTCTCCGGCATTGCCGTCATGCCCATACACAAGCCTGCCATCCACCACGATACCGCTCCCCACTCCGGTCCCGAGAGTAATCATCACGAAATCCTTCATCCCTTTCGCCACACCGTAGTGCATCTCGCCGATTGCAGCCGCATTTGCGTCATTGGTAAGATTGACCGGAATGCCTCCGAAGCGGGACGAAAGCAAACGGGAGAAATCGACCTCCCTGCCCGAGGCCCAGGCTATATTCGGCGCATAGGCTATGCGGCCGGTGAAGTGGTTCGAGTTCGGAGCTCCGACTCCGATACCGCATATCCTCCCCTCCTTGCCACATTCCGAAACGCAGGCTCTGACAGATTCAGCGAGAGCATCGAGGTAAGCGTCAGCATCCTCACCATACACATCAGTACGGATCACGGCATGGGCGAGTATCGCCCCATCGCGTGAGACCACGCCTATCTTGGATGTCTGTCCGCCAATGTCGACACCGACGGCAAAGCGCTCTTCACTTTCAGTCATATCCGTATCTGCATCCTTGCAGAAATCAAGTCCCACTATTCGAGAGACTTGATATTCTTTTCGTTATGAAGCCGCTTGCCTTCCGGGGTAAATGCGTACTCGATGCGGCCGGCATAGAACTTCTCCACTTTACCGCGCACCATCTTGGTTGTGGTGTTGAGCATTCCATTCTGTTCCGTGAACGGCGTGTCTGCCACTATTATGGCAGCAGGAAGCCATTTCTCAGGAAAAAGACCGGCGTGCCGGCCACCGGCGCGGTAGGAATCGACCTCTGACTGGAGAATGTCGAGCTGCGCGGTCCTGCCCTCCACGGAATCAGGATTCTTGCCGGACTTCTGCACCGCCTCGGCGAGAGCCGCCTTGTTAGGCACCACAATCACTATGGTGTAAGGACTCTGGTTATTGTAGAGCACGGATGCCTCAATATATTTGGAACCGTCCGCGAGGCTATCCTCAAAGCCTTCCGGAGAGTACTTCTCTCCATCGGAAGAAATCAGCAGGCTCTTGAAACGCCCAGTCACGTAAAGATAACGAGGGTCATCCTTGCAGAGGTAGCCGCGGTCTCCGGTGTGGAGCCAACCTTCGATGATGGTTCTGGCAGTGGACTCCGGGTTCTTCCAGTAGCCTGCCATGACATTCTCGCCGCGGATGACAATCTCTCCGGTCTCTCCCGCAGGAAGGGAATTTCCCTCATCGTCGCAAATCTTTATGTCCATAGGTTGGACGGTACGTCCCGAAGAGCCGAAGCGGGCGTGACCAGCCGAATTCGCACAGATGACAGGAGTTGCCTCAGAGAGTCCGTATCCCTGATAGATGGGCATCCCGATGGCATAGAAGTACCTCTGGAGTTCGATATCCAGAAGGGCGCCGCCGCCGATGAAGAACTGGAGCCTTCCGCCGAAGCCCTCGCGAATCTTCGAGAAGACAAGTTTGTCGAGGACATCCTTGACAGGTTTCCTCCACCAGAGCTTCCAGCAAGGACGTCCAGCGTTGTAACATTCTCTGTTGTATGCTATTGCATTGCGGAGACCAAACTCGTAAAGTTTCTCGACCTTCGGGCCTTTCTTCTTGATGGCCGACTCGAAACTCTTCTTGAAACTTCTGGAGAGCGCAGGGACCGAAAGCATCACGTGAGGACGCACCTCGTTGATGGCAATCGGGATGTTCTTGAGCATTGTGACGGCGTTCTTTCCGCCAGGCACGGTGGCGATGCTTCCACCATAGCTCATCATAACATAGAAACCCGCTACATGCGCGAAGCAGTGGTCGAGAGGCAGGATAATCAGCATAATCCAGCCACGCTCCACCGAAACCACCGAACGGCACTGCTCAACATTGGCAGTATAGTTGCGATGCGTCAGGAGTATGCCTTTAGGGTCTGCGGTTGTACCGGAAGTGTAGCTGATATTAGCGTAGTCGTCCGGCTGCACGGACGCAATCCTCTCCTCAAGTGCAGCACGGCCTTCCTCCGTCTCAAGAGCGGCGCGGCCCGCAGCATACAGGTCGGCAAGATAGATTTCGCCATCCTGAAGTTCAATGCCATCTATGACAATGACCTTCTCCACGGCAGGACATCTGCCTATGACTCTGCGAACCTTGTCAATCTGGCTTTCCGAAGCAATCACGAAGCGTGAGTCGGAGTGGTTGATGCGGAAAAGAAGGTCCTGGTCGGACTCCAGTTTGAAAGAGAGAGGCACGTTCACCGCTCCGGCATAGAGGATGCCGAGTTCGGAGAAAATCCACTCGTTGCGACCTTCGGAGATGAGAGCAACCTTGTCGCCTTTGCCGAGACCGATGGACATGAATCCTGCGGCGAGAGTGCGGCCGCAGTCACGTGTGGTCGTGAAGGAGGTCTCAGTCCACCTGCCGTCAACTTTCTCGCGGAGAAACGTCTCGCTGTTGTACTGAGCGGTATACTTCTCCACGAAATCGATTATCGTGAGTCTTTTCTTGTCGGACATGATGATGTGTTCCGTTTTTGTTCTACTTACTTCATCTGTGACGGAAACAGACCGTACAGACGTCCGTCAATAAGGCACGTGACTTTCTCAAAATCTTCCGGACGGGTACCGAAGTCGACATTGTCGGCATCAATGACGAGAAGGTTGCCGGTGTAGTCCTTAATCCACTTCTCGTATTTTTCGTTGAGTCCGGTAAGATAGTCTATGCGTATGCTTTTCTCATAGTCGCGGCCTCTTTTCTGGATTTTGGCGATGAGTGCAGGAACTGAAGAGCGCAGATAAATCAGCAGGTCCGGAGTCCCGACAAGCGACATCATGAGGTCGAAGAGGTCGGAATAGTTCTCAAAGTCACGGGTGCTCATAAGCCCCATGTCGTGCAGGTTCGGCGCGAAGATGCGCGCGTCCTCGTAGATGGTGCGGTCCTGAATGATGACCTTGTCGGTCTTGGAAATCTCCACGACATCCTTGAAACGCTTGTTCAGGAAGTATATCTGGAGATTGAAGGACCACCTTGCCATATCAGCATAGAAATCAGCAAGATATGGATTAAAGTCTACGGATTCGTATCTCGGAATCCACCCGTAATATGCAGCAAGCATCTTTGTCAAGGTCGTCTTGCCGCTGCCTATGTTGCCGGCTATCGCGATGTGCATATCTATTTCGTTATAATTCGCAAAATTAGCAATTATTTGAACAGTCCGAAGAGTTGGGCGTCAATCCTGTCCGTGATTCTGGAGAAATCTTCCGGATTGTTCTCGAAGTCGAGGCTGTCCGCATCTATGACGAGGATATTCCCCACATAGCCCGAAATCCACTTCTCGTACTTCTCGTTGAGACCGCTCAGGTATTCGATGCTCATGCTCTGCTCGTAGTCACGTCCTCTCTTCTGGATGCGGGAGACGAGGTGCGGGACGGAGCATCGGAGGTAAATCAGCAGGTCCGGGAGTTTCACCATCGACATCATCAAGTTAAAGAGCTGCATATACGTATCGTAATCCCTTTCCGAGAGGTTGCCCATCTCAAGATTGTTGGCCACGAAGATGTGGACACCTTCAAGAATGGTCCTGTCCTGCACTATCACCTCTGGAGACGAGGCTATCTCCAGGACATCCTTGAACCGCTGCGCCAGGAAGTATGTCTCCAGGTTGTAGGACCAGCGCGGAATGTCTTTGTAGTAGTCCTCCAGATATGGATTGTACGTCACTGATTCGTATTTCGGGGTCCATCCGTAATACTCCGAAAGCATCCTTGTGAGGGTAGTCTTGCCGCAGCCGATATTTCCTGCTATTCCTATATGCATAGTACAAAATTAACATATCTTTTATAATTTTGAGGTTCCATTTCCAAAAATGAGAGACAGAATATGCTCAACATAATCCAGCTCACATACAATCTTTTCAAGGAAAAGGCGGCCATCGCGTGGAAGGAAGCGGGCCGCTGCGTCATCGTAGACCCTGGCTGCTGCTCGGAGGAAGACAAGTCCGACCTGCTCGCCCATCTCGACAAGGAGGGCCTCAAGCCGGAAGCCATTCTTCTCACCCACGCCCACTTCGACCACATCTACGGAGTGAAGTTCCTGCAGGACAGATTCGGAATTCCGGTCTATATGAGCGCGGATGAGAAGAAGACCCTCGAGTACGTCGTCTCTGAGATGCCGGACCGCTTCGCGGTACCGGTCCCAGACTGCAGCTTCAGGACGACAGACATCCACGATGGAGAAACCTTGTCGTGCGCCGGCATTACATTCGAGGTTGTAAGCACTCCGGGGCACACCCCTGGCGGGGTCTGCTTCCTGGACCGAAAGGACAAAATCCTGTTCTGCGGAGACACCCTGTTCGCGGGAGCCATAGGCAGGACTGACCTCAAATACAGTGACTATGACGACGAAATCCGTTCCATCATGGAGAAACTGATTTTTCTGGACCCAGACATCACAATCTATCCGGGGCACGGACACATTTCAACAATCGGGCACGAACGCAGCCACAACCCTTTTCTTGAACCGTTCAACGAGGAAGCCGAGAGTTCTTCGGACGAAGTCACGCCCGTCATCATCAGCGGGAACTGAAGTCCACTCCGGCTCTGACACCGTCCACATCCACGACCGTCAGGCGATGCTTCCCCAGAGTCAGTTTGACCAGCATCCGATGCTCCCCAACCGTCTCTCCGAGGTATTCCCCGTCAAGATGCCAGTACAGCACGGCAGACGCGGAAGAGTGCGCGGCACGGCAGACAATCCCGCGTTTTTCCCCGCCGGCAAGCCCGCGCGTCGGAATGACAACGAAGCCATCCTGCGGGTAGATGATTTCTATAGACGAAGAGGACGATATCGACGCATCGTAGTCGGGATGCTTCGGGGGAAGTTGTTCGTAGTCGACATGCGCCCTCATGTAGTACCATTCCTGCACCGGAGGCAGCACAAAGCGCACCTCATGACGCATAAGCGTTGGGTCGCAGCAGGCGCTGTTGACCTGATAGAGCCCGTCCGGACTAAGGTGCACGAGCACATGATACGGGCACGTCATTGGCAAAGAAGCTACGTCGGGCACCATGACGGCATCCGTCTCCGGACAGAGAAGCCCAGCCGGCTGTCCGCTGCTGCGGCACACCTCAACCATCTTCATATCATCCTGCGGCATCTCGAACCAGGCCGAACGCGGCAGGCAGGAGAAGACATCGAACATGACCGGAGCGGCATAGTTCACGCCGGTCATTCCGGAGCGCCCCTCGCCGTCGCTGTTGCCGACCCATACGGCCACCACATAGTCTCTGGTCGCGCCTATGCTCCATGCGTCCCGGTTCCCCCAGCTCGTCCCGGTCTTCCAGGCTATCCGCTCCGCCGAGTTGAACTCCATCCACGATGCCTCCTCTTCAGGACGGCTCGACCTGGAGACCGCATCGAAAGAAAGCCAGACGGCAGCACGACCGAACGGGAAATCTCCGGCATCGAGGCACCGGTGCTCCTCAGACTTGAGCCATGAGAGATTCTCCGGAAGGCCGTCTCCGGCAAGTAGCGCAGCCATCCTGTTATAGGCGAGCGAAAGCCCCTGGAGGGAGACCTCGGCTCCGCCGAGTATCAGAGACAGTCCATAGTGCCCCGCAGAGGCATCTATCTCGGAGAGCCCCACTCCGTGCAGTACATCCAGAAAAGCCCCGACGCCATAATCCTCCAACATTCTCACGGAAGGCACGTTGAGCGAACGGCTTATGACCGAGGAGGCAGGCACCGCACCTTCAAAACCCTTGGAATAGTTGTGAGGGGAGAAATTATGCGAATTATAGGGTGTGTCCTTTATGAGAGTCTGCGGATATATCATCCCTTTCTGCAACATCGCAGCATACAGCAGAGGCTTCAGCGTACTGCCGCTGGAGCGCAGGGCCGGGACCATGTCCACAGAGCCTCCACGGACGGAAGGGTCACACGAACGGGTATTTCCATAGTAAGCGAGGACTTTTCCGCTTCCAACTTCAGTGACGAGGACACTCATGTTGTCTACGAGGTTGGAATGGTTGGACGGGAAATAGCGGCCGACGATGCCGCCCACCTTGTTCTGCAGGTCGAAGTCGACAGTCGTCGTGTAGGTACCGTCGCCTCCTTCCAGACGGCACCTCTCAAGGAGGTGGTACGCAAGGTCCGGCATCGGTAGCGGGCTGTCCGGGAGAGGTTCCTCCTTTGAGAGTTCACATTCGAGAGAGTCTATCGCACCCGACAGGAGGAGTTTGTCGAGGAGAGCGTTGCGCTTCGCGAGAAGCGCCTCCCGGTTTCGCCCGGGATGTATAAGTCCCGGCGAATTCGGGAGCACTGCGAGCAGTGCGCTCTCCCCCCATGACAGGGAGGCAGGAGGACGACCATAATAGCGCCAAGCTGCCGCTTCAAGCCCTATCACATTCCCTCCGAAAGGTGCGTTGGCAGCATACATAAGCAGAATATCATCCTTAGAGCAGCGCAGTTCAAGCCGTGTCGCGAGAAAAGCCTCACAGACCTTCTCCCAGAAGGTTCTTGGCTCATCCCTGCGGCTCATCCTTATCACCTGCATGGTAATCGTGCTCGCCCCGCTCACGACCCTGGCTCTGGAGATGTTTTGGCAGACAGCTCTCCCCACCGACAGAGGGTCCACGCCGGAATGAGTACGGAAACGCTTGTCTTCATAGGCGATAAGACACTCCGCAAACTTATCCGGAACGCTGTCGGACGGAGCGAAATACCACTGTCCCGCAGCCGAAGCCCTCGCACCCAGCAGACGCCCGTCAGAAGAATACAGCACAGCCGACAACGGCTCGTCGAAAAGCCGGCGAGGCAGACAGAAGGTGTACCATAAAAGGAATGCGGCGCAAAGAATGAGCGAGAACTTCGCCCAAGGACTGAGGGTTTTGAAAGACATTACAATCTACCCTGATTTGTGCGCGGGATGAGAGTCGAACTCACATGTCGCAATTGACACTAGCTCCTGAAACTAGCGCGTCTACCATTTCGCCACCCGCGCCCGAATGGAATGCAAATATACAACTTTTTCAAAAAATATACGACAATGAGACCAATATGTCCGAAGGTAAAAAGAACATCTTGCTGCCTTCGGAGATTTTTCTTCCGCAGTCCGGACAAGAATAGACCGTAAACACATCATAGCCGGACCACACCCCGGCCCCAAAATCCAGATTCAGCTTCGGCGAGAGCATATATGTGTAGCCCACGCCCACTCCTACCCCGAAACGGTCGCCCTCCGAGGTCTGAGGCGACACGACACCGCCCATGCTGTATTCTTGCCAGCGGACCAGCCCAGAGAGCCACCAGCCCGAAAAGATATGCCAAGGCCAGTACCGCGCTCCCGTGCTCAAGGAACGCTGGCAGCGGCGCAGAGTCTCGCCGTCCGGCCTGAAGATAAAAGGATTGTACTTCGCGCCGACATTGACGCTCCATTGGCGCGACACTCCATAGGAGACTTCCGCGTTCAAGGTACCGAAATCGGCATAGTCGGCAAGGTTGGTGGACACCGACAATTCCTGCGCAGTCGCTCCCAACGTGCACAAGGACAAGATTATGGTAAGGATCAAACGTTTCATTTCAATTATACCTACTGAATGCAATGTTGATGGAGGACTTAAACTGAGGATAGAGGCTGGTGAGCTTTTTCTTCAGACGGTCTCTGTCCTCGATGTCTGAACTGAGCGCCCCGAATATCCTGTAGCGAGAAAGCCCGCGCTCATCGAGATACATGAAAATCTGCGGAGAAAACCAGAAACCGCCGCCATACATCGCAGGCTTGTCCGGATAGCGTTCATTATGCATCGACGTCTGCATGTAGTAGGCCCACATTTCGGCCACCTCGCAGTTTCCGCTGCCGTCTCCCGTCCCTACCCCATAGGTCACGAATCCAGAGGAGATAAAAGACGTGACGACATACTTCACATACTTGTTCCAGTAGTCCTTGCCAGCCTGCACGAAATGGCTCGCGTGTGCAAGTTCATGGACAGTCCTCGTATATATCTCTTCATAATCATACGCATCACTCAGACCGACAGCAACATCCGGGAGGAACATCTTCAACAGGAAAGAATACTCCCCAAGAAAATCCGAAACGAGACTCCCGTCAATCAGAGCCCCCTGTTGCAGCATTAGTGCCGCACTCCATCTGAGGCTCTGGAACAGCCATATTCTAAGGTTGCCCGCCGGCTTGGAGATGGACGCGTCTTCTGTCTGGCACTTCCTGTAGTAGTCATAGGCAGCATTGTTGACCACCGCCCGCGTGAAGAGCTTTCGCTCCGAAGACGCGTCGATATGCACGTCTACACCGGCAGGAGAATGTTTCCCGAGGCTCGAGAAGGAGGCGGGACACAGCAGCATGTTAAAACCGATTCCGAAGCCGAACTTGTTCTTGAACACTATCCGGTAGCGCGGATTCGAAGAGAATGATCGGTTCATCTTGTAGTACCCGTCCTCGTCGGTATACGCGTTGCCGAAGCGCACGAAGCAGTTGCAGGAGACCTTGACTCCGCTCACCCCGAGTTTCCCATATCCCGCCGCAGGGTCCTCGATGGTTATGCGTCCTGCCGGCGAGACTTTCTCCCCGTCGCGTGTCCGCGGCAGTAGCATGGCTTCATTGCCCGTGAGTCGGAAAGACTCCCTCTCGACCTCCTCCCAGTCCACGCCGTCAGCCTTCGTAGAGTTGTCGTTGTCGTAGATATAGCATTTGTCGATGAGTTCGTGGCGGATATGCTCCGGAAAGCAGAAGTCCTTACCCACGACGGCATACTGCCACGTGATTTCGCCATCCGCAATCTCCGGATCATGATAGTAGTCCCCTTCCTCCACAATCCGGTAGTCGACAGGATGGTCCATCAGGAACAGCCCCATCTCCTCCAACTGCACGAACTCCTCCTCCGTCTTCGGAAGAAAGCGGACATAAAGGTCAGTCGCCTCAAGAGGCTGACGATCTGCTTTTGTCGGATAGAGAGCCGCAAAGGCCTTGCCCATGTTCTCAAGAGTGTATGGATCCTCGAGCCTCTCGCCGAGGACAATCATCCCGTGCCCGGCACCATCATCATCCTTTCCAGGACTCGCATCGGGCGAAAATTTCTCCGTACATGACAGCGCAGCCATCAGCAGAAGCAGAAATACAAAGAAGTTTTTCATAGCAAAAGTCATTTGTGTGAGGGCAAAATTCGAGGTTCCTATCCGTTTCGGCACGATGATAAACGTTTAATTTCACCTGACGGCGATGCACTTTGTCCCAAGTCCGCATACAGCACGGTACAAGGCACAAAAAATCCGGCTCGGTCATATGACCTCGGCCGGATTCCAATGGTAGGAAAGTTATATTGAACTTGTCCTTTAGAAGTATTTTACGGTTTTCTGCTCTATCGCGCTCATGAGGCTGTTGCCAAGCCGGCTGACTCCGAAGCGGAAAAGGTCCTTGGCGAGCCAGTCCTTGCCAAGCACGGCAGACACAATGGAATAGTAGCAAAGGGCATCCTTGGCATTGGAGATTCCGCCTGCAGCCTTGAAACCCACCTTGCGTCCGGTCTTCTCGAAGAAAAGACGAATGCACTCGCACATCACATAGGCCGCCGTCGGCGTAGCATTGACGTCAACCTTGCCGGTAGAGGTCTTGATGAAGTCAGCGCCAGCCTCCATGGCAAGGAAAGATGCCGTGGCGATCTTTTCCGTGGACACCAGCAGCCCTGTCTCGAGAATGACCTTGAGGACGACCTTTCGCCCATGCTTCTCGGCCTCGTTGCAGATGACCTTCTTCATCGAAGATATCTCGTTGACTGCCGCAGCATAATCCTCCGCAAGGAATGAGCTGAGAGCCAGCACAATGTCAATTTCGTCCGCTCCGTTCTCCACGGCAAGACGGCACTCCTCCTCCTTAACGGAAAGATAACTCTGCGATGACGGGAAGCAGCCCGCCACCGTGGTCACATGAAGTTCCGGGCAGCACCTATTATCCCTCACGACAGCCGCGAAGTTCGGATAGACGCAGATGGATGCCGGCAGCGGATAGTCAGGATACTCCTTACTGATTCCGTTCGCCTTGTCGACCAAGGCCTTGACAGACTCCGCAGTGTCGTTCGTATGGAGAGTCGTGAGGTCCATCAGCGAAAAGCACTTCTTCAGCACCTCGGCAGACTCTATGGATGAAAGATTGTCGGCAATAGCCTGGATATTGGAGGCAATCCTCTCATCTGATAGCTCGTAGCCGAATTTTTTCAGATATTCGTTCATAATGTCATTATTGTTTCGTTAGTTCCTTCATTTCAAGTCCTGTCCGTTTTTCCATGATTTTCAAAGGAAGACCGGACGACTTTCCGGCAAAATCATTATCCACGCTGTCTTTCTTCTGCAGCGAGTCCTCTGCTGAGGCTACCGGGAAGTAGACCAAACCGGAATTCATCCCCCGGTCACACAGCCGTCCCTTCATCTTAAGAAGTATAGAGTCCCCCACGAAATCTACCCAGTGCGCCCGCAGCGAGTCCTCGAGATGCCTCGCCCGCAATATTTCGGCGTCCTTCTTCTCAAGTTCGGTAGACTTGGCTGATAGTATCCTCGCTGCGCTGTCAAGTATCTTGGAGAAAGTCTCCATGTCCCCGCTGTAGAACTGGATACTTTTCTCATAGTCGTCGAAGGTATAGCCGTGACGTTTGAAAATCGGGTCAAAGAAAAGAGTCGTGTCCGCTCTTGCCTTGGCAGCCTTGTTGTCCTTTAGCCAAGCATCGGAGATGAACATGTCCACATACAGGTCCACCATCCTGTCCTCCGGAATCACCCTCCCCTTTTTTCCAGAGGAAGAGCAAGCCCAGAGACAAAGCGTAGCTGCAAGAAGTGCCAGGACTATTTTCGGGCCGGTCTTCACTGAGCCTACCGAAGTTGTGCGCCGAAATCTTTGGTAAACATCGCGAGCAGCCTCTCCATCACCCTCTCGGTATCCTGATCCGTCAGAGTACGTTCCTTATCGCGGATGACGAAGCTTAATGCATACTGCTTCTTGCCTGCCGGAATCTTGTCTCCCCTGTAGACATCGAAGAGTCCGACTTCACGGAGAAGTTTCTTCTCCTGCTTGAACGCCGCCGCCCTGAGGTCCGCATAGCTCACGCTCTCGTCGAGAAGGAGAGCAAGGTCACGTCTGACTTCCGGGAACTTAGGCAATTCGGAGAAAGCTGTCTTGTCCCTCTTGACAAGCTCGAAGAGCGTCTGCCAGTTGATTTCAAGCGCATACACCGCCTGACGCACTCCGAAAGTCTTTGCAAGCGAAGGATTGACCGTGCCGATGACCGCAAGTTCACCCTTTCCAGGAAGGCTGTAAGAAACTCCCTCGTAGAAGATATCGGAAGGCGCAGCCGCCGCGAACAGCTTGGAAGAATCTGTTCCATAGCGCTTCAGGAGAAGCTCGAAATAGCCTTTAAGCTGGAAGAAGTTGCTCTTCTCCGGCTCGGTCCTCCAGGATTTTTCAGGTGTCCCGCTGAGTATCAAAGTGAAGCACTGGTGCTCAGAATATCCTTCGAGCGTCTCCCCGGTCTTCTCCGGGATTCTCGAATAGACGCTTCCATACTCAAACGTCTTGACATAAGAACACTGACGGTTGAGATTGTATGCAACGACTTCAAGACCGCCCAAAATCAAGGTCTGCCTCATCGAGTTGAGGTCCTGGCTCAACGGATTGACTATGCGCACACAGCGGCTTTCAGGGTAAGTCTTGAGATTACGGTAGTAGTCGGACTTCGTGAGAGAATTGTTCATAATCTCCACGAATCCGTTAGCTGACAGGAAGTTGGATATATTGTCACGAATCGCTTCCGCCTCCGGACGCGGCGTAGCGTTGACGGTCATCAGCATTCGCTTCGGAAGCGGGATGTTGTTGTAGCCGTAGATGCGGAGGACTTCCTCCACCACGTCGCACTGCCTGTAGACATCCACCATATATGACGGGGCGAGCACGACAGAGCCTCCGGGACGTTTCTCCACAAACTCATATCCGAGATTTGTCAGGATGCCCTCTATGACATCGTGACCGATGGCGTGGCCGATGAGCCGCTCCATACCGTCATAGTCAAGTTCTATGCGGGCCTTCCGAGGCGCGTTTCCGCATACCTCATGGATATCCCCGACGATTTCACCGCCGGCACATTCGAGAATGAGACCTGCAGCCCTCTTCAAGGCATAGACAGTTATCTCCGGATCCGCGCCCCTCTCGTAACGGAACGACGCATCGGTCTGAAGTCCAAGCCGTTTCGAAGTCTTTCTGATCGATGCTGGATCAAAGTACGCACTCTCCACGAAAAGGTTGACCGTAGAGTCGCCGACTCCGCTGTTCTCTCCGCCGAAGACTCCCGCGATACAGAGCGGGCCGTTCTCGTCGGCGATTACCATATCGTTAGCACAGAGTTCCCTCTCGACCCCGTCAAGAGTCTTGATCTTCTCACCGTCGGAAGCCCTGCGGACAATGACCTTGCCGCCGGCAATCTTATCGGCATCGAAAGTGTGCAGTGGCTGGCCGAGTTCAAAAAGCACAAAGTTGGAAATGTCGACTATGTTGTCTATCGGGCGGAGTCCCATGCTGACGAGGCGCTTCTGCAGCCACTCCGGCGAAGGACCGACCTTCACATTCTTAATCGTGAGTCCGGCATAGTGCGGAGCGCCGTCACCGTCCCGGACCTCGATGTCAAGCCCCTGCCCCTGTCCAGCACGGAATCCCGCCACGGACGGAAATTCAAGAGAGCAAGGTATCCCGTTGAGTTTCATCCAGGCATACAGGTCTCTCGCCACGCCCCAATGCGAAGATGCGTCGACCCTGTTTGCAGTGATCTCATACTCTATCACAGACTGAGTCTCAAGGTGGAGATAGTCCTTCGCGGGAGTACCCACGACCGCATCCGCTGGCAAGACCATGATCCCATCATGCGAGGTGCCTATTCCAAGCTCGTCCTCCGCGCAGATCATTCCGAACGACTCAACTCCGCGAATCTTTGATTTTTTAATCTTGAAATCCCCAGGAAGCACAGCACCTATCCTCGCAAACAGCACTTTCTGCCCTGCAGCCACGTTCGGAGCGCCGCAGACGACTGTAAGCGGCTGTCCGCTCCCATCGTCAACCTTGGTTATATGGAGATGGTCGGAATCCGGATGCGGCCCGCACTCAAGCACTTCAGCCACCACCACAGAGGCAAGCCCGCCAGGCACGGCCTCGGTCTCTTCAACACCGTCAACTTCTATTCCGATGGAAGTCATGGCATCCGCAACCTGCTGAGGCGTGAGGTCGCACTTCAAATAATCTTTAAGCCAATTGTAACTGAGCTTCATATCTTGACAATTATTTATTTCAGATCTTCAGGAGCGAAGAGTTTTCCGACAAAATCCTCCTTATTGAAAGGCTTCAGGTCGTCTATCCCTTCGCCCACCCCGATGAACTTCACCGGGATATGGAAACGATTGGACACTCCCACCACAACGCCGCCCTTGGCGGTGCCGTCCAGTTTCGTGACAGTGAGTGACGTGATGTCCGTCGCCCGCGAGAACTCCTTGGCCTGCTGGAAAGCGTTCTGGCCTGTGGAGGCATCGAGAATCAGCATCACATCGTGCGGCGCGTCCGGAATGATCTTGCGGACTACGTTGCGTATCTTCGTCAGCTCATTCATCAGGTCCACCCTGTTGTGAAGCCGGCCAGCCGTGTCGATGATTGCCACGTCAGCGCCTCGGGATACGGCTGCCTTGACAGTGTCGTAAGCCACCGAAGCCGGATCTGAACCCATCTCCTGACGGACCAAGTCAACTCCCGCCCTCTCAGCCCAGATGCCTATCTGGTCAACTGCTGCTGCGCGGAACGTATCGGCGGCACCGAGTATAACCTTCTTGCCCTGGCCTTTCAGGTAATGCGCAAGTTTGCCTATGGTCGTGGTTTTTCCAACCCCGTTCACTCCAACCACAAGGATGACATAGGGCTTGTTGGAGAAGTCGAAAGGTGCACCCGCATCGTCATCCACGAGAGAGGAAATCTCGCTGCGCAGAATCGAGACAAGTTCATCGAAGGACATGTATTTATCCTTCGAGACGCGTTCCTCCAGAGAATCAATGACCTCAAGAGTCGTATCGACTCCCATGTCTGACTCCACCAAAGCCTCCTCAATGGCATCGAGAGTTTCATCGTCGACTCTCGAACGGCCCATCACGGCCCTGCTTATGCGTTGAAAGAAACTGATAGCCATATTCTCGCAAAGATAGCAAATTTTAAGTCATAATAAACAGAGCCGACAGGGCGGAACACCCCATCGGCTCTGTAATGCCATATTCAGAAGAATTACTTCTTTGCAAAAAAGTCCTTTGCCTTCTCAGCTTCAACAAGCTGCTCAGAGAAGACGTATGCTCCGGTCTTTGGAGACTTCTCCATGCGGATGCACTTTACCATACTCTTAGCTCCGGCCTTGGCCGCGAACGTTGCGACTGCTTTCTTTGCCATAATTCAAACTCCTCTGATTATTTTATTTCACGATGAACGGTCACCTTGTGGAGGTAAGGGTTGTATTTCTTACGCTCGAGACGGTCAGGTGTGTTCTTCTTGTTCTTTGTAGTGATGTAACGAGACATTCCAGGAACACCGGAAGCCTTCTGCTCGGTGCACTCGAGGATGACCTGCACCCTGTTTCCTTTTGCTTTCTTTGCCATGACTATGAAAAATTAAACAAGGTTAATCAATCCCTTCTTGCGAGCCTCGCGAAGAGTAGCCTCAAGGCCGTTCTTCTCGATGATTCTCATGCCCTTGCAAGACACTTTAAGGGTCACATACCTCTGCTCCTCTTCGCTCCAGAAACGCTTGTTCTTGAGGTTGAGGGAGAAGTCACGCTTCGTGCGCAACTTGGAATGAGCAACATTGTTGCCTTTCATTCTCTTCCTGCCGGTTATTTGACAAACTTTTGCCATAATTATCTTTTTATTTTTATTTCTTGCTATAAGGGGGTTGCAAATATCGCTGATAATTTTCTGATTTCCAAACTGAAACCTATACTAATTTCAGGAATCTGTCCCACCTGATATTCCCCGGGAAACGCTTCCCAGCATCTGTGGAGAGCCATATCAGGAACGGTCTTCCGACTATATGATCCTCGGGTACGAAGCCCCAGTACCGAGAGTCGAGAGAGTTGTGCCTGTTGTCTCCCATCATGAAATAGTAGTCCTGTCCGAACGTGTAGCTTCCTTCCTCAATCGCCTTTTTCAGATCCCCGCCTTCATAGGCGGTAATCAGCCGCTCATAGAGAGGAAGCGTAGTGGCGTTTATCTCCACGGTATCGCCCTTCTTCGGGATATACAGCGGTCCGAAGAAATCGCGGGTCCAGCCCGAGTCCTCGGTGAACGGGAAAATCTCCTTGCTGCAGGCCTTAGGATTCCGATCCAGGTTGTCATCCACACTCACCACGTTGGCTATGTCCTTGACCTTGGACAATGCGTCGGCGGAGAGAATCATTGAAGGATAGCCGGGAAGCGACGGGTCGAAATAGATTTCCGACGCATTGAGCCCGAGTTCCCCCAATGTCTTGGGATTAATCCTCTGACCGTTGGTAACCACACGGTAGGAAAACTGGATCCCGGAATATACCTCCTGCTGTTCGGAATTGACCCATACCAGACCGTTTCTCACCTCGAGAATGTCTCCCGGAAGAGCCACGCATCTCTTGACGTAGTGGTCCTTCTTGTCGGCCGGTCTCACGACCTTTTCTCCCAGTCTGTCGACAGTCTCCTTTCCGAGGACACGCACGAGAGTGTGGTAATCTTCGGCCGGAGCCCTCCGGAGAACCGTATCCCCGTCAGGGAAACAGAACACCACACAGTCACCGCGGCGAACTTTGCGAAAGCCTTTGAGCCTGCGGTAGTCATTCTGAATCAGAGTCGAATAGGACTCCTTTCCAAAAATCGTGTTGTGCGTGAACGGGATTGTCAAAGGGGTCTGAGGGACCTTGGGTCCGTAGGTGAGCTTGCTGACAAAGAGACGGTCACCCGTATAGAGAGTCCGCT
Organism: uncultured Muribaculaceae bacterium; assembly: GCA_964385795.1. Taxonomy (GTDB): domain Bacteria; phylum Bacteroidota; class Bacteroidia; order Bacteroidales; family UBA932; genus Cryptobacteroides. Next base: position 4,898 of record CAYLPY010000010.1, on the reverse strand, counting down.
CCATTGAGGAGGAAGGAATCTTGAAAGCCTGAAAAAAGAAGATGTTGATAAAGGTGACGACAATAACTGCAAAAATAACAGCATCAAGCCAGTCGTTCGCAGCACTGTGTTTCTCGCCTTCCTTGTAGCGCTTCTTCCAGAAGTTCCAATGAACTTTCCTGGTCACGCACGCATCGAAGATGACGACAAGACCGAAAAGCCACCAGAAATTCCCGAGCCAGACTACCCACAACACATAGAGCAAAGCCCAGAAAACGAACTTTGTCCATTTATTGCAGATAAATTCCTTCACGCCCACGGGCCAGAACTACTTTACAGAGTTGATTATTGCTTCAAACGCCTGAGGGTTGTTCATTGCGAGGTCGGCGAGAACCTTACGGTTGAGACCGATGTTCTGAGCATTGAGCTTACCCATGAACTGAGAATATGACATACCATACTGACGGGCGGCAGCATTGATTCTCTGGATCCACAGTGCACGGAAATTGCGCTTCTTGGCACGGCGGTCACGATAAGCGTAGGTAAGACCTTTCTCGTAAGTGTTCTTCGCAACTGTCCAGACGTTCTTTCTTGACAGGAAATTACCGCGGGTTCTCTTGAGAATCTTCTTGCGGCGAGCCCTTGAGGCTACTGAGTTGACTGATCTTGGCATAATTCAATACTTTTAGAGAACCAACATTTCTTTTACCCTGACGAGGTCAGCCTTCTCCACGAGGGCGAAGTGGTCGAGATTCCTCTTCTGCTTTTTGGTTTTCTTGGTGAGGATGTGGCTGTGGTAAGCATGCTTCCTCTTGATCTTGCCCGACCCGGTAAGCGTGAAACGCTTTTTGGCACCGGAATTGGATTTAAGCTTTGCCATTTTGTAAATAATTAATTGTTAGTAATATGTAAACCCCTACTTCTTTTTGTTGGGGGCTATCATCATCGACATGCGCTTGCCCTCAAGGACAGGCATGTTTTCAGCGTGGCCAAGTTCTTCAAGTTCGAGCGCGAACTTGAGAAGTTGCTTTTCTCCCTGATCCTTGAACATTATGGAACGCCCGCGGAAGAAAATCGAGGCCTTAACCTTCGAGCCCTCCTGAAGGAAGCCCTTTGCATGTTTCAGCTTAAACTGGAAATCATGCTCGTCTGTGTTCGGCCCGAAACGAATCTCCTTAATCACGACCTTCGCGGCGTTGGACTTCATCTCCTTCGCCTTCTTCTTACGCTGATACAAGTACTTCTGATAATCCAGAATCTTGCATACAGGAGGGTCGGCTGCGGCGCTGATTTCCACGAGGTCAAGCTCCTGCTCGTCGGCCATCTGCAGAGCCTTAGCAATAGGATAGACGCCCGGTTCCGGGATATTGTCACCTACGAGGCGCACCTGCTGCGCGCTTATCTGCTCATTGATGTTAAGCTCATTCTCATCGCGCCTCTGGGCTTGACGAAAATCCGGCCTGCGTCCGCCGGGCTTGAAGCCCGAAGGCTTCGGTTTGTAAGGCAATGCGATAGCTTTTCCCTCCTAATTTTTAAGTTCTTCGGCAACCGCCGACTTGGTGTACTTTATAAACTCATCAACGCTCATGCCGCCCAGGTCGGCGCCTTCTCTGCGCACTGAAACAGCACCCTCGTTAACTTCTTTTTCTCCGACAATCACAATCACAGGCACTCTCAACAGGGATATCTCCCTAATTCTCTTTCCAAGAGTCTCGTTACGTGAATCCACGGAGGCGCGAATTTCGGAATTTTTGAGCAATTCACAAACTTTTTCTGCATAATCAGCATACTTTTCGCTGACTGGCAATATCTTAACCTGATCCGGCGCAAGCCACAGCGGAAGATGTCCGGCTGTATGCTCCAGAACCACGGCAGTGAATCTCTCGACGGACCCGAACGGCGCACGATGTATCATGACAGGGCGCTGCTTGGAGCCGTCGGCATCCGTATACTCGAGCTGGAAACGCTCAGGAAGGTTGTAGTCAACCTGTATGGTGCCGAGCTGCCACTGGCGGCCGATGGCATCCTTAACCATAAAGTCGAGCTTCGGACCGTAGAATGCGGCCTCTCCGAGCTCCACAACGGTATTGAGGCCTTTCTTCTCGGCAGCATCGATGATTGCCTTCTCGGCCTTCGCCCAGTTATCGTCAGAACCGATGTATTTCTCCTTGTCTGCAGGATCGCGAAGCGAAATCTGCGCCATGTACTCCGTCATGTGCAAGGTCTTAAACACATAGAGAATCAAGTCTATAACCTTTTCGAACTCCTCCTGAAGCTGGTCTGGACGGCAGAAAAGATGGGCGTCGTCCTGAGTGAAGCCGCGCACTCTCGTAAGTCCGTGAAGTTCGCCGCTCTGCTCGTAGCGGTAGACCGTGCCGAACTCCGCAAAGCGAAGAGGAAGGTCCTTGTAGGAACGAGGCGAACTGCGGTAAATCTCACAGTGGTGAGGGCAGTTCATAGGCTTGAGCATATACTCTTCACCCTCCTGAGGGGTGTGGATAGGCCGGAACGAGTCCTTGCCGTACTTGGCATAATGGCCGGATGTCACATAGAGGTCCTTGGAGCCGATATGCGGGGTAACCACCGGAAGATACCCAAGTTCCGTCTGCTTGCGGCGGAGGAAGTTCTCGAGGATGTTGCGCATTACGGCACCGCGAGGCAGCCACAGAGGAAGTCCGAGGCCGACACGTGAAGAGAAGGTGAAAAGTTCCATCTCCTTGCCAAGTTTGCGGTGATCTCTCTTCTTCGCCTCCTCGAGCATCTGAAGATACTCCTCGAGCATGCTCTTCTTAGGGAAGGTGACACCGTAGATGCGGGTAAGTTGCTCCCTGTTCTGGTCACCCTTCCAATAGGCACCGGCAATTGAAGTCAGTTTGACTGCCTTGATGTCATCCACATGCTTGATGTGCGGTCCGCGGCAAAGGTCAGTAAAGTTGCCGTTTGTATAGAATGTGATGGTACCGTCCTCAAGGTCCCGGATGAGTTCGCACTTGTATTTGTCTCCTTTCTCCTCGAAATACTTGAGTGCGTCCGCCTTCGTCACCTCGCGGCGCTCGAAAGTCTCCTTCGTGCGCGCAAGCTCGACCATCTTATTCTCAATATTCTTGAGGTCCGACTCGGATATCTGCCTGTCTCCGAGATCTACGTCGTAGTAGAAACCGGTCTCCACAGCAGGTCCCACACCGAACTTGACGCCCGGATAGAGAGACTCGAGAGCCTCTGCCATAAGATGTGCGGAAGAGTGCCAGAAAATCTTCCTGGCCTCCGCATCGTCCCAAGGCCGTATGGTTCCATCAGTGAATGCAATCGTCAACATACTGTCATTTGTTTGTTTAGCCTGCAAAAGTAGGAATTATTTTCTATATTTGCACTTGTTATGTCCGATAAAAGATCCATCTGGAACTGCGCCTCCAAAGCCGGTCTGGTGCTCGGCTTTGTCTGCGTCCTTTATTTCATCCTCGGCATCCTGCTCGGGAAGGTAAATTCAACCAGCACATTCGCGCTAATAGCGACAAGTGCAGCAAGCTTTCTGCTATGGCTCGGCAAGTTCCTGCTGTGCCTCTGGCTGCTTATGTTCTATATGAAGTCTTTTGCCAACGACGGCCAGGAGGATATTGACCGCAGGAGCGTATTCCGCTTCGGAGCGTTGGTATCGCTGCTTTCAGCGCTGGTATATTCCGGCTGCTACCTCGCTTATGTCTCGCTCATCGAACCGGATTTTTTCGCCGAGACGATGGCCCCGGTCCTGCAAGGACTTCCACAAGGCACAATCGATGCCGTAGAGGAGATGATTCCGACGCTCCCGACATATACATTTTTCGCAAATCTGATCTACTGCTGGGTATTCGGAGTTGTGCTCTCCGCCATCTTCTCAAGGAGAATCTACCCTTCCAACCCCTTCTAAAGCACTAATCCATGGACATTTCCGTAATAGTACCGGCTTTTGACGAATGTGCCAGCCTGCCGGAACTCTGTGCCTGGATAAGGCGGGTGATGGACGAGCACCGCTGCAGCTATGAAGTCATCATCGTCGATGACGGCAGCACCGACGGCAGTTGGGACACAATCACATCGATTGCCAAGGACAATCCTAATGTACACGGAATCCGGTTCCGCCGCAACTACGGCAAGTCTGCGGCTCTCTACTGCGGATTCGCGAAAGCGGCAGGGGATGTCGTGTTCACCATGGATGCCGACCTGCAGGATTCTCCGGACGAGATTCCGGAAATGTTCAGGATGGTCAAGGAAGACGGGTACGACTTAGTTTCGGGGTGGAAGCAGCACCGCAAGGACAATGCCCTCACAAAGAACCTCCCGTCGAAGCTCTACAACGCGACCGCAAGAAGAATCACCGGCATCAAGTTGCACGACATGAACTGCGGCCTCAAAGCTTATCGCAACGAGGTCGTCAAGAACATTGAAGTCTATGGAGAGATGCATCGCTACATTCCGTACCTTGCAAAGAACGCTGGATACACCAACATAGGAGAAAAGCCGGTGCATCATGAGAAACGCAAGTATGGGAAAAGCAAATTCGGAATCGAGAGGTTCGTAAACGGTTTCCTTGACCTGCTCTCTCTATGGTTCCTCAGCACCTTCGGAAAGAAACCGATGCACTTCTTCGGGTTCAGCGGACTGGTGATGTTCCTTGCGGGATTCATCATAGCAATCTGGCTGATTGTCGAGAAACTCGTCCGGCAAATGCAAGGGATAAGGTTCAGAGCTGTCACAGACCAGCCACTTTTCTACCTTGCGCTTGTGGTAGTGATACTCGGGGTAATGCTATTCCTTGCAGGTTTTATCTGCGAGATGATAGCACGTTCCTCCAGAGACCGGAACCACTATAACATCCGTTCAGAATTCTAAGCCGCTACGGCACTCTGCATCAGTAGCCACGGTCTTTCTTCAGCGCTACCGGA
>CAYLPY010000009.1:0-77987 GCA_964385795.1 uncultured Muribaculaceae bacterium | reverse complement strand
TTTTGCCCGAATGTCAGTGGAACTCCCGCGTCCTGTGTCCCCACCTCCTTGTCCGTTCATGCCGGACATTGCCTGCGGCGGCCTGCTTGCCACGACTATTTAGTAACGTAGATATTTTGTTAATATACATTTTGCCGCTTTTTTATTAGGAAGGCTTGAATTTTGCTATACTTTTACTTTGCGCCGGCATACATCTACCGTTTCTCGGTAAGAACGGCTCGCGAAGAGTCGACGCCATAAAAATAACCGCAAAGATGAACTACGTTAAAGGTCGAATTTCACAGATTATCGGTCCTGTCGTAGATGTCCACTTCGATATGGACCCTTCGCAGGAAGCCAAAGAACTGCCTTCAATACATGATGCCCTTAAAGTTCTGCGTCCAGACGCCCGCGAACTCGTCATAGAAGTGCAGCAACATATCGGCGAGGACACTGTCAGATGCGTTGCAATGGATTCCACCGACGGACTTAGGCGAGGGCTCGAGGTAATGAGCACCGGCGCACCCATAGAGATGCCTGTCGGAGCACAGATAAGAGGGCGTGTGATGAAAGTCACCGGCGATACCATCGACGGACTCGGTGCACTGGATTCCGAGCTGCAACTTCCTATTCATCGCGAGCCGCCAAAATTCGAGGACCTCACAACTTCTCAGGAAGTCCTCTACACAGGCATCAAGGTCATCGACCTCCTCGAGCCTTATCTTAAAGGAGGAAAGATCGGACTCTTCGGAGGCGCCGGTGTCGGAAAGACCGTGCTCATCAAGGAACTTATCAACAACATTGCTAAGAAGCACAACGGATTTTCCGTTTTTGCAGGGGTCGGAGAGCGTACCCGAGAGGGTAACGACCTGCTCCGCGAAATGATAGAATCCGGAGTCATCAAATACGGAGAAGAATTCGAGAAGTCCATGCAAGAGGGCCATTGGGACCTCTCCAAGGTGGACAAGTCTCAGCTTGAGAAATCTCAGGTGGCTATGGTTTTCGGCCAGATGAACGAACCGCCAGGAGCGAGAAGTTCAGTAGCGCTTTCAGGCCTTACCCTCGCGGAGTCCTTCCGGGACAGCAAGACATCCGACGGACCGAAGGATATCCTCTTCTTTATCGACAACATCTTCCGTTTCACTCAGGCGGGCTCCGAGGTGTCTGCGCTTCTCGGACGAATGCCGTCGGCGGTGGGCTATCAGCCGACTTTGGCCACCGAGATGGGACAGATGCAGGAAAGGATCACTTCCACCAAGAATGGATCTATCACCTCCGTGCAGGCAGTCTATGTGCCGGCGGACGACTTGACTGACCCTGCTCCTGCAACGACTTTCTCGCACCTCGACGCGACCACCGTCCTGAGCCGTAAAATCACCGCGCTCGGCATCTATCCGGCCGTAGATCCTCTCGAGTCGACTTCGCGTATCCTGGACCCGAACATCGTCGGACAGGATCACTACGACACAGCCCAGAGGGTGAAGCAGATTCTGCAGCGCAACAAGGAGCTTCAGGACATCATCGCCATCCTCGGCATGGACGAACTCTCCGATGAGGACAAACTGACGGTCAACCGTGCACGCAAGGTCCAGAGATTTCTTTCGCAGCCATTCTCCGTGGCCGAGCAGTTCACGGGAGTGAAGGGCGTGATGGTGGACATCGAGGATACCATAAAAGGTTTCAACATGATACTCGACGGTCTGGTGGACGACCTGCCTGAGCAGGCGTTCCTCAATGTGGGGACGATAGATGATGCCATCGCCAAAGGCAAGGCAATCCTCGAACAGACCAGATAGTATTGACGTGTTATGGAAGCAAAGACTTTGGAACTCAGGCTTATAGCTCCGGAAGAGACGCTTTATGACGGCCCTGTTGTCTCAGTGGCCCTTCCCGGAAGCATCTGCCCGTTTGAGGTCTTGCCCGACCATGCTCCCATCGTCTCGACCCTTGTCCGGGGGAATGTCTCCTGGGTGAGTGCGGACGGTGGCCACGGCTGTGTGCCGATTTTTTCCGGCGTGGTGATGGTCGAGGACAACAAGGTGGACGTTTGTATTGAAAAGAGCAATGAAGCACTTTAGATACATATTGCTGTTGGTGCTTATGCTTCTCCCTCTCAAGGGTGCGGCGCAGGGGCTCGATATGGATGAATACCTCTACGGGCACGTGCAGGACTCATATGAGTGGCACATCACTACCGTGAGAGGCAAGCCTGTCAGCATTCCGCTTCCGATATTCGTGATAAGCAAGACCACAGGCCCCCACATCTTCATGTCCTCAAGGCTGGAGAACGGGGAGTTCGAAGGCTTCAAGATAGCCTCGAAGGGCAGCAGATACGAAGGCAAAGTGGTGGAGGTGGCTCCGGACGGGAGCGAAGTCAGACCGTTTGACCTGTCCGTGACCAAAAATGTCCTGGGCATGTTCATCAACTGCACGATTCTCGTGCTGCTTGTGCTCTGCACTTCTCGCTGGTACCGCAGGCACGACTCTCTCAAAGAAGCGCCGCGCGGAGTCCCGGGAGTGATGGAGATGATGGTCATGATGGTGGAGGACGACATAATCCGCCCTTCCGTCGGCAAGGACTACAAGAGATACTCCCCGTATCTTCTGACGGCCTTTTTCTTCATCCTTATCAACAACTTTATGGGAATAATCCCGTTCTTCCCGGGAGGCGCTAACATCACCGGCAACATCGCTGTGACTCTCATCCTGGCGCTGTGCACCTTCATCGCAGTAAACCTCTTCGGCAACAAGCACTACTGGAAGGACATATTCTGGCCAGACGTGCCGACCTGGCTCAAGGTGCCCGTGCCACTGATGCCGCTCATCGAACTGGTTGGCATCTTCACCAAACCGTTCAGCCTGATGGTCCGTCTGTTTGCCAACATACTTGCTGGGCACTTCATGATTCTCGGAGTGGTGGCGGTGATATTCCTTACTGCGGAGTTCGGACCGGCCATCAATGCGGGACTTGGGGCTGTGGCGATAGTGTTGGGCGTGTTCATGGACCTGCTCGAGTGCATCGTCGCCTTCCTGCAGGCGTATGTCTTCACGATGCTCTCATCCGTGTTCATCGGTCTGTCCCGTCAGGAACCGGAAATCGAAAAAAATAGTCAAATCAATAAACAACAATAATCATGTTACTCTCAACAATCGTACTTCAGGCAGCGGCCGGGCTTTCATTGGGTAAACTGGGTGCCGCAATCGGCGCAGGACTCGCAGTCATCGGTGCAGGCCTTGGAATCGGAAAGATAGGCTCTTCGGCTCTTGAAGCCGGTGCCCGTCAGCCGGAGAAGGCGGACCACTACCGGATGACCGCCATCATCGTCAGCGCGCTAATCGAAGGCGCCGCACTGTTCGCAATTGTCGTCTGCCTCATCGCAAAATAACAGAAGGCTATGTCATTGATTACTCCGGATTTCGGCCTGCTTGTCTGGATGACGCTGATTTTCGGGATAGTCTTCTTTATACTTGCCAAATTCGGCTTTCCGGCCATCACTTCGATGGTGGACAGGCGCAGCAAGCATATCGAAGACTCTCTCCAAAAGGCAGAAGAGGCTGAACGCAGGCTCGCCGACCTTGCTGGAGAGCAGAATGCTCTCATAGATAAGACGCGTGCAGAGCAGGCCCGCATACTCAAGGAGGCCTCCTCCACCAGAGACGTGATAGTCTCCCAGGCTAAGCAGCAGGCGCAGGCCGAGGCAGATAAGATTATCGAACAGGCCAAGACGACCATCGCAGCGGAGCGCGAGTCGGCGCTGCGCGACATCTGCAGTCAGGTTTCAATGATTTCCGTCGAAGTCGCCGAGAAGATTGTCCGCCGGCAACTGGAGTCCACCGAGGAGCAGAAAGCCCTCACTGAACGGATGATAAAGGAAATATCGAGTTCAACAAAGAGTTAGCGTATGAATACGGGAACCATATCCGCGCGATATGCGAAAGCCATGTTCCTCTATACCGAGGAAACGGGCGGAAGTGAGAGGGTCTGTGCGCAGGTCCGCTCCATGCTCGCCAATCCCGACGGACCCCCGGAAAGACTCGAGCCCGAACTTGAAAATTTTCTGCAGATGGTCCTGCGCAGAGGCAGGATGGAATACGTGAAGTTCATGCTGCGTTCGTATGTGGCCCTGTACTACCGCTCGCGCGGGATAAAACTTGCCACGCTCGTGATGCCGGCTCCGGCAACGGATGAACTTGTAGACAAGCTTTGCGGCCTGCTGGAGACTCGGTTCGGCTGCAAGGTGCTCTTTGAGAAGGAGGTCAACCCGTCCGTCATCGGAGGTTTCCTCATAGTTATTGACGATTATATGTTGGACGCGACGGTACGTCACCAGATTGACTCGATCCGCAGGCAGTTCGCGGTCCAGAATACAAGATTAGTGTAATGGCGCATAATACGATAAAGGCGAGCGAGGTCTCGGAAATACTCCTCAATGAACTCCGGGGAGTAGACAATTCGCTCAAGTATGAAGAAGTGGGCAATGTTTTGACCGTCAGTGACGGCGTGGCAAGAATCTTCGGTCTCGTCAATGCTGAGGCCGGGGAACTGCTCGAGTTCGAAAGCGGAGTCAAGGCGGTCGTGATGAACCTTGAGGAGGACAACGTGGGTGCGGTGCTGCTCGGCCCGACCGACCTTGTCAAGGAGGGAATGAGAGTCCGCAGGCTCGGGCGTATAGCCGGCATCCCTGTTGGAGAGGGGCTCGTGGGAAGGGTAGTCGACCCTATCGGAACTCCACTCGACGGACTTGGAGCCGTCAAGGGTGAGACGGTGAGGATGCCTTTGGAGCGCAAGGCTCCGGGAGTTATCTACCGCGAACCGGTCATGGAACCTCTGCAGACGGGCTTGAAGTCCGTGGACGCGATGATTCCGATAGGACGCGGGCAGCGTGAGCTCATCATCGGCGACCGTCAGACGGGAAAGACGGCGCTTGCCATCGATACCATCATCAACCAGAGGTCGGAGTACCTCAAGGGAAAGCCGGTATACTGTATTTATGTCGCTGTGGGGCAGAAGGGGTCAACTGTGGCATCTATCGTCCAGACTCTCCGTTCGAAAGGGGCTATGGACTACACCATAGTGGTCGCTGCGACGGCGGCGGACCCAGCGGCGCTTCAGTATTATGCACCTTTTGCCGGAGCTGCCATCGGAGAATATTTCCGCGACACCGGAAGACACGCGCTCGTGGTCTATGACGACCTTTCGAAGCAAGCCGTGGCATACAGAGAAGTGTCCCTCATCCTTCGCCGTCCGTCGGGACGTGAAGCATATCCGGGCGATGTCTTCTATCTCCACTCCAGACTTCTCGAGAGGGCAGCCAAGATTATCAGCCAACAAGAAGTCGCGGAGCAGATGAACGACCTTCCGGAGTGTCTCAAAGGGAAGGTCAAGGCGGGCGGTTCCCTCACGGCGCTGCCTATCATTGAGACCCAAGCGGGCGATGTCTCGGCATACATCCCGACCAACGTAATCTCCATCACCGACGGTCAGATATACCTCGAGTCTTCGCTTTTCAACGCCGGTTTCCGTCCTGCGGTCAATGTCGGAATCTCCGTCTCACGTGTCGGCGGCGCGGCTCAGGTGAAGTCCATGAAGAAGGTTGCAGGTACGCTCAAGATTGATCAGGCGCAGTTCAGCGAACTTGAGTCGTTTACCAAGTTTTCCTCCGACATGGACAAAGTCACGGCGATGACTCTCGACAAAGGCCGCAAGAACGAGCGCCTGCTTGTGCAGGCCCAGTACAGCCCGATGCCGGTCGGTGAACAGGTCGCGATTCTCTACTGCGGCACGCACGCACTGATGGCCGACATCAGCATCGACCAGGTTCCGGAGTTCCAGAAGCTGTTCTTCGACCACATGAGAAGTGCCCATCAGGACGTCCTTGATACCCTTGGCGGCGGCAAGATTGGCGAAGCCGAAGAGGATGTAATCAAGGAGGAAGCTGCTTCCGTCTGCAATATCTTGAACCATAGGGCTTGATAATCCGATTCAGAAGTGGCATCACTGAGAGAAATAAAGGACAGGATAGGCTCGGTCCGCAGCACACTGAAGATCACTTCGGCGATGAAGCTCGTCGCTTCGTCCAAGCTCCGCAAGGCTCAGAAGGCGATAGAGGGACTCAGACCGTACGAACAAGCTCTCGACGGGATTCTGTCGGTCATCGCGGCTGCACCGTCGGAGACCGTGTCTCCGAGCAGCGGGGGAAAGACGGCCGTGGTCGTGATTTCTTCCAATAACTCGCTCTGCGGCGCGTTCAACTCCAACGTAATCCGGACCTGCGCTGAACTTGTGTCCGAGCTCGGGGACGACTTTGTCGTGTTCCCCGTGGGCAAGAAGGTAGCGGAGGCCATGAAGCGCCTTCTTCCGTCCAGCAGGCTCGCTTCTGCCAAGTCGGACCTGCTCCAACATTCATCTTACGGCAAGACTTCCGCTTTTGCCGACGAACTGCGCTCCCGCTTTGACTCCGGAGAGTTTTCGAAGGTCCTGCTGGTCTACAACCGCTTCGTGTCAGTATCTTCACAGAAACCGGTCGTGGAGCAGTATCTTCCTTTCGCGTGGAAGGATGACGGGTTTGTTCAGGATGACGTGAAAGCGCGTGACCGTCGCGAAAGGTTTATATTTGAGCCTGACTCAGAACAGATAGCGGCAGCTCTCCTGCCGCAACTGCTCGGACTTAAACTTCATGCGGCAATACTGGACTCCACCGCAGCTGAGCACGCGGCACGGACAATAGCGATGCAGACAGCGACGGACAATGGCGAAAGACTGCTCTCCGAACTTACCCTCGAGTACAACAAGGGACGTCAGCAGAAGATAACTTCAGAGTTACTGGACCTTGTTATGGGCGGCAGTGAGGCGGGTGATTAGAAGCTGAGCCTACGCAGACAAGAAGCGTGTTGGAAGAGTCGGGGAGGTGAAAAGCCATGTGGCCGCCGACAGTCCCTGAAAGTGAAGGAATGACAAAAGCACGGACCGCTATCGATCCGTGTTTTCAGTATACGCGATGGACGCGAAGTTGCTTACTTCTTTTTGAATGTTACTCCCGCATCGTATGCATCCTCTGCGAGCTTGAACACTACAGGGGCAAAGCCCTTTGCATCAGAATACTTTGCGCTGTCGAAACCACAGATGGTTCTGCCAAGAAGGTGCATGTCCGTACCATTGGCGATGGTAATGGTGTTGCCTTATTGTCGATGGTGGCATGACAATAGTTCAACTCTCCATTGCTTGCCTTATATGTAACCACCTCCTTTGCGTAGTACGGCTCGATATCGGCGACAAAGCAGGAGTTCTCCGGGTCTTTTTCATCTCGGATGATTGTTATCGAACACGAGACCGCATAGAAGAAGAGAAGAGTATTTCAGTATTTTTTCATATCTGTTTGTCGTTAATAATTAAACCATTAAGCCTCTCCGCTAACCCATTTGTTCTGCTCCTCCTCGGAGATGCTGTTGTTGTTCTGAATTTCAGGAAGAGGTATCTGGAAATTCCAGCTTGCAGAGTGCGCAGGGAATTCTTTCTGTGCTGAGACTGCGTGGTTGGTGCCGTCGTATTTCCTGTTTACTCCAAGTCCGTTGCGTCGAAGGTCATAGTATGAGAAGCCTTCGCCCCAAAGCTCAATTCTTCTTTGGAGAAGGACATCCTCGACCGTGACCTCGCTGCTGGACCACTGCGGGTCGCGGGCTTTCATCAGAGGATTGAGCACGGCTGCTGCCTGACCGTCTCCGAGACGGGCATGGCCCTCCGCTTCGATGAGAATCATTTCAGCTTTTCTCATGTAAATGTAGTCCTGCAGCCAGTTAGGGGTATAGCCGAACTTGCGTGAAGCGTATGGGAGACGTGCGCCAGTCAGAGAAGCCGAGGCATCCCCAGCTGCGCCGTTGAACAGAGCCTTGCGGTAGTCGGATGATGGAATTTGGTCATAGAGCCTCCTGTCGATGCAGTGGACGGATTGACCGACTCCGCCATATCCACTCGTATCGTTGCTCCAATGAGAGAAGAATGAGGCGTATACCGTGCAAGTCTCTGAATTGTGGTTGAAGCCCCAGAGAACTTCGTTGTCTTCAATCTCCATGAATCCGCTCTTGAGGCGAGACTCGTTCATAAGGTCGAATCCATCCTGTGCGGCTTTCGCTGCGGTGATGGCCTTGTCCCACTGCTGCGTGTAGAGATAGTAGCGGGCTGCGATACCCTGTGCAACCTGATAGTTGACCTCGTTCTTGCTTGACCTTTCGTATCCTTCGAGGAGAGGGAGAGCAAGTGCGATATTCCTCTCCACTTCGTTCATTACGTCGGCGAGAGTGTTGCGTCCTGAGACTGCATTCGCCTCCTCTGTGGAGAAGCCGTCGCGTTCGGCGTAGATGATAGGTATGGCGGGAGCATCGCTGCGGAATCTTGCATTTGGAGTGCTTCCTACCACAGGATCCTGATAGAAGACCATGAGGTACGTATAGGCGAAAGCCCTAAGCGCGTAGGCCTCTCCGAGGAATCCTTTCAATTTGCTGTTTACAGGGTCTTCAACACCGAAAAAATCGATGACTTTGTTGCACATTGAGATAAGGGTGAAGTATACCGTCCATATGTGTCTTGTCCTGCGCCATTCTTCTGATCCGTAGTCGTGGTTGATGTCATATGCACCAAAATTCAGGTTGCCGTTTATGCTAACGTCTTCGCACATGATTTCTGTGTTTGAGAGACAAGCGAGATGCCCGTACGAGTCGTGATTATCGTAAGGGCTGACGAGCCATAAGTAGAAGCCGTTCACAAATGCGTTGAGAGATTCAGGATTCTGCTCGACCATCTGCGCAGCTTTGGTGTCGGAGAGGGTGCCAGTGTCGACGATATCGAATTCCTTTGTGCAGGATGCAAGTGAGAGCACTGCAGCCGCGAGAATTATTAAGTGCTTTTTCATGATTGTAGTCTCCTTTCAATTAAAATGTGAGTGTTAGTCCGCCGGATACGGTGCGGAGAGCGGAGTACGTGAATCCGTTGGCTCCTGAGAATGATTTGCGGACATCCATACCCTTCCTCGCAGAGAGGTAGAACACGTTGTCTGCCGTGATGTAGACTCTCGCATTCTGGAGAGACAGCCTCTGGCAGAAACTCTTCGGGAGCGTGTAGCCGAGCGTCAAGTTCCTCAGACTGAGGTATGAAGAACTGGTGAGCCACCTTGTAGAGGTCTCGTTTGCCTGCTGTCCGTTGTTCAAGACTTTAGGCACGTCGGTCTCGGTGTTCTGCGGAGTCCATCTGTTGAAGATGTCCTTGTGCCAGTTTGATCCGGACTTTCCGGATGACATGAGGGACTGATACACGCTGTCGAGAGTCCATCCGCCTATCTGATATGCGAAGTTCGCGCTGAGGTCGAAGCCGAAGAAATTGAGAGTGGCCGAGAATCCGCCGTAGAGGTCCGGAATCGGGGTCTTGCCTATCTTACGGTAGGTGGCCTCCGAAGCGGTGTTCACGATGGTTCTGTCGCCGTCCTCGTCATAAGCGTAGTACTGTGGTTTTCCGCTGATAGGGTCTACACCTGCCCACTCATAGAGATAGTAGTTGTAGAGAGAAGAGCCTGTCTCTCTCCAGAAATTGCCGTACTGCTTGCCTTCCGCCGGATAGTCGGAAGGAAGCTTTGTGATGACGTTCTTGTAGTGCGTCCCGTTGAGGGCTACGTTCCATCCGAAATTGCGGCTCTTGAAGATGTCAAGGCTCAGCTCGAATTCCACGCCGTTGTTCCTCATGTCCATGTCGTTGACAAGTTGGCTGGACGGAGATCCTTGAGACGGAGCGAGCGGACGCATGTAAATCATGTCTTTGGTCTCCTTGATGAAATACTCGACGTTGAAGGAGAGTTTGTTGAAGATTCTTCCTTCGATGCCCGCGTTGAAATTGTTTGACTTCTCCCAAGTCACGTCCGGAGCTGCCCTGAACGCCAGGGTGACTGCAGCTTCGCCATCCACTCTGTCGATGGTGTAGAGGTCCTCATATACCATCGAATAGCCGATGTTGTCGTTGCCCTGTGTGCCGTAGCTCGCTTTCGCGCGGAGTACATCGACCCAAGGAATGTCCCGGAGGAAGGATTCGCCCTTCGCGTTCCATGAGCCGCCGACGGCATAGAAACTGCCCCAGCGCTTGTCGGGTGCGAAGCGTGATGAACCATCGCGGCGGTATGACGCCGAGAGATAGTACTTGTTGGCGTAGTTGTACTCCGCTCTCGAGAAGAAGCCCTCGAGGAAATATCCTGTTGAACTTGAATAAAGATATTGATATGCCGTTGCGTTGTCGAAGTCGCTGACGTTGGAGTTTACGAAGTTCGTCATCTGGCCTTCGAGACTGTAGGAATTGTCGGACTTCGTCTCGTGTCCGAGGAGAACGTTGAGGGAGTGGTCGCCGAATGTCGGAGTCCATGTCAGAAGCTGGTTGGCGTTTAGTGCGGCGTAGCGCTGCATTTCCTGGGTGCCACGGCCGTTGACATTCGCAGCATCGCCGCCGTTCGGTGTCATGTACTGGTTTGCCTTGGTGTTGAATATGTCATATGCGACATTTACCGAGAACACGAGGTCCTTGAGGATGTTGACGTTGACGTAGCCTCTGGCAGAGATGTTGTCGCGAATAGTCCTCATGTCCGAAGTAAGCAGCTGCCCATAAGGGTTTGAAGTTGGGGCGAAGGCGCGTCCGGTCTCTCCCCAGTCATAGAGGACGCCTCCCATGGCGTCATACTGGCGGTTGCCGTCGGCGTCATACAGATAGATAGGATATATCGGCGCTATGTTCTGCGTGAACATGAAGAGGTTTGAGTAGTTGCTCCCTTCGCTTGAGGAGTAGGTGAGCTGGTCGGTGTTGGTATAGGCAAGGTTTATTCCGGCCTTGATGAACTTGCCTACGGTCTGGTCTACCTTTGCCCTGACAGAAAGGCGGGTGAAGCCTGACTGAGGCACATAGCCCTCGTCGTCGAGGTATGAAGCCGAGAAGTAGCCCTGAGTGTTGTCGGAGCCTCCCGCTACTGAAAGATTGTATTCCTGGCGGATGCCGCTCCTGAATACATCTTTGTTCCATACGTCGTTCCACTTGAGCTCTGACGCTGCAGCGTTGAGCTTCCCGGTGCGCGGATCCACAATCTCGTTGTCCGCGATGCCTTTGTAGATGTTGTACGGGCCGAGGGCTGATCCTGACGGAGAGCCTATAAGATATGCGGAAGCAAAGATGCCTGCCTGCTCAAGGTCGAGAAGCCCATTATAATATACGGCGTTCCTCCAGGACTCCCAGGTCATCTCATAGTATTCACCTGGGTCGGAAATTACGTCGTATGAAGGGACACCCCTCGAATTGACACCAACTTTGGCGTCGAACGTGATGCTGACCTTGCCGGCGGTGCCTCGCTTGGTGGTGATCATAATCACGCCGTTGGAGCCGCGTGCGCCGTACATTGAATTGGCTGCCGCATCCTTGAGGACCGTGATGGACTCGATGTCCTGTGTCGGAATTGAGTTGAGGCTGCCCTCGTAGGGCGTGCCGTCCAGAACGATGAGCGGGGAAGTGGACGCACTCACTGAGCCGAAGCCTCGAATCTGGATGCTTGCGCTGGAGCCTGGAGTGCCTGAAGAACTAACCGTCTGAAGACCTGCGACCGCTCCTTCAAGCGACTTGGAGACGTTGGTGTTCTGCATCTTCGCAAGTTTGTCTCCGCTCAACTGCGTCGCCGATCCCACGAAAGAAGATTTCTTCTGTACGCCGTAGGCGACAACGATGGTCTCGTCGAGGAACTGTGAGTCGACTTTTAGTATGACATCGACGTTGGATTTCCCGTTGACGGCCACTTCCTGAGCTTCATAGCCGATGGCGGAGTACTGGAGAACCGAAGATGCGGGAGCGCTGATGGAATAGAATCCTTCCGCGTCTGAGGATACGCCGCTGGTGGTGCCTTTTACCAGAACGGATGCGAATGGAATGGCTTCTCCGTTGGAGGCATCCTTGACAGTGCCGCTGACGGTCAGATCCTGTGCTGACAGGGATACTGCAACCAGTGCAAGCAAGGTGCACAAAAGTGTTTTCGCTTTTTTCATAAGCAAATACTTTAATTAAACAAATGTTATACTAACTACTGAATGTCATCTATACACACACATCGTGAACAACCGCTTCTCTGGCTCTTGCCTGCACGCTTAAACGGGCGTATTTTCTTGCATAATCAATATCAGGGAATTATGGCAATAGTTGCTTATACTCGGGTTAGCACGCAGTTCCAGACCCGCGAAGGTCAGCAGTTCGAAATAGAAAACTGGTGCAAATCTAAAGGATTGTCGGTGGACAGGTGGGTCAATGAATCTGTCTCCGGTACGGTTGCATGGGAGAAGCGCCGCTTAGGGAGTGCGGTCCGCCGAATGCGCAAGGGCGACTGTCTGGTCTGTACGGAACTCTCACGGCTCGGCAGAAGCCTTCTGATGATAATGTCGGTTCTGAACGTGTGTGCCACAAAAGGGATACACATCCACTCTATCAAGGACAATTTTGACCTTTCGGACAGCATCAACTCCAAGATTATAGCTTTCGCATTCGGCCTTGCGGCTGAAATAGAAAGGTCGTTGATTTCCCAACGGACGAAAGAAGCGTTGGCGGCGAAAAAGTCGGCAGGTGTCAAGCTCGGCAGGCCTTGCCGTCCGAGCATGAAAGTCGAGGCACTGCTGAATGACATGCCGTCGATAATGGCGGCGATAGATTCCGGCGAGAAACTGGCAGGGATTGCGAGACGGTATAACGTCCACCGGAATACCCTTGCAAAGTATCTGCGGTCTTGCTCTGCCAGCGCCTCTGCGTTTGGGCTGCGGGATGGGGAGTGTAACTTGGGCGAGGATACCGGCCGGAACTCGACTGTCCGGACATTGGAAACCGGTTGAGTTTAAATTTTTTTATTATGTATACATTATCGTTTTGACGGCCTTTTATCTTTCATTTGCGAGGTTTTTAGCTTATTTTTGTTAAAATGCTGAACTGAAAAGTGCGTTTTGGTGTTTTTCACTCACGCAACCCGTTATCGGTCAAGAGTTAGAAGATTTGCAAAATTGAAATTAACTTATAACTTTGTCAGGAAATCGCCTTTTTAAACGCCCGTTTAAGCGTGCAAGCAAGAGCCACGTAGACGTTCAGGCGAAACGGTATAGTCAGTTTTAAGTGGTTAGTATAACATTTGTTTAATTAAAGTATTTGCTTATGAAAAAAGCGAAACTGTTTATCAGCGCCCTGCTTGCACTTGCAGCAGCTTCCCTTTCGGCACAGAACGTGACCGTCACGGGTAAGATTACGGACGCTTCGACAGGCGAAGGAATTCCTTTCGCATCAGTATTGGTCAAGGGCACCACCAGCGGCATCTCATCTGATGCCGAGGGTTCTTATTCGATTAATGTGCCTGCAGCCGGAACTCTCGACTTCTCAGCAGTGGGATATGTGGCAAAGTCAGTGCAGGTCGCCGGAAAGACCTCCCTTGATATCAAGCTTGAAGTCGATGCGCAGTTCCTTGAGAGCACCGTCATCGTGGGCTATGGTTCTGCGAAGAAGGTCAGCTCGCTGGTAGGATCAGTCCAGACTGTAAACTCACAGACGCTTAAGAACGCGCCGTCATCTTCCGCTCTGGATCAGCTTCAGGGTCAGGTGGCAGGTCTTTCCGTCCTTACGTCTTCCGGTGTGGCTGGTGACAACGCCGTCTCCATGTCACTCCACGGTATCGGATCCCTCTCTTCAGGTACATCCCCTCTCTATGTGATTGACGGTATCCCTTCAAGTAGCCGTGCAATCATGGCGATGAACCCTAACGATATCGAGACTGTTTCAGTCCTCAAGGATGCGTCTGCAACCTCCATCTACGGTTCTCGTGCATCCAACGGTGTCATCTACATCACCACGAAGCAGGGCTCATACAACGAGAGCGCAAGCGTCACCGTACGTTCTCAGTATGGTGTTTCCACTCTGGCAAACACCGCCCTCTACGAGAACATGATGTCATCTTCTGAACTTAAGGACTTCTGGGTGCGTTCAGGTCTCCACACCGAGAGCTGGGTTGCCAGCACTTTCAGCGACGAACTCGGCTACAACGCCGATACCAAGTGGTACAAATACATGATGAACCTCGTCAACCCCCAGACCCAGAACGACATCTCCATTCAGGGTGGTGGCAAGAAGGTAGCATACATGGTGTCAGCCTCACAGTTCCACCAGAACGGTTTCACCCCTGGCAACTTCTATGACAGGTACACTGTCCGCTCCAACGTTCAGGCGCACCCTCTCACCTGGCTTAAGGCAGGTCTCAACGTCAGCCTCTCCATCGACCAGAGGCAGCAGAATCCTAACTGGGGCTCATCTGACGAAATGGCTTCCTACACGTCAGGAGGCCTTTCCTACCTCCTCGTTCCAATGTATCCGGCGGTGGACGAGAATGGCAACGTATATGAGGAGCGCTTCCCCGGCGCGAATATAATGAACCCGAACTTCTACATGAAGCATCACGCTGATAAGTACGACCGTTACGGGGCAAGCGGCAATGTGTTTGTCGAGATTGAGCCTGTCCGCAACCTCAAGTTCGTCAGCCGTGCAGGTGTCGATGGACACGTCAGCCTAAACAATTGGCAGACTGATCCGTCCTACACGCAGAATTACAGCGGAACCGCCACTGTGGGCAAGAGTTCGGCACTTGAATATGCAGCTACCATCACCAACACCATCGAGTACTCGTACGAAATCAACCACAACAACAAGTTCTCCGTGCTCGTGGGCCAGGAAGGCGTAGCCAACGACTACACCTCTTTCTCTGCACAGTCACAGAAGCAGTCCGACGACCGTCAGCTCCTTCTCCAGAGCGGGCAGCAGTCCACATTCAAAATGAACGAGTCCAATACCCAGTCCCGTTTCCTCTCATTCTTCGGTCATGCCGACTATACCCTCTTCGACAGGTATTTCGCGGATGTCACCATCCGTAATGATGCTTCTTCAAGATTTGGTTCAGCCGTGCGCAGCGCACAGTTCTGGTCAGCAGGTCTGAGGTGGAACCTCAAGAAAGAGGACTTCCTCAAGAACGTGGGCGGCATCAATGCTCTCGATCTCAAGGTCAGCTATGGTACTCAGGGTAACGCTTCCATCGGAAACTACAGCTCCCTCGGACTCATCTCAGCCTCCGGTGCTTACAAGCAGATTGCAGGAACGTCAGTTACCCAACCTGCCAACAACAAGCTCACCTGGGAGAATCAGGGCCTCCTGACCGTGTCTGCTTCTGGACGCTTCTTCAATGTCCTCGACGCGAATGTCGAGTTCTATCAGAGGACGACCACTTCGATGCTTCTCGACGTTCCTAACCCATACACCTCAGGATTCACCGAGACCACCCAGAACGTAGGTTCTCTCCAGAACACCGGTGTGGACGTCACCCTCGGCGTGGACTTCCTCCGCGGAAGGGACTACTGGGCAAGGTTCAGCACCACCTTCAACTATAATGCGCAGAAGATTACCGAACTCTTCGATGGACGTGACCGTTGGGAAATCGCCAACACCTTGATTGCTTATGTGGTTGGCAAGCCTGTATCGTTCTACATGCCTGTATACGCCGGTGTGGACCCTGCTGACGGTCTTCCGATGTGGTATGTCCCTGGCGAGAACAAGGACGAGCTCACGATGTCAGAGACCACCAAGCAGTTTGACGAGGCCGCCCTGACCCAGAACACAGGCAAGTACCGCTACGCTCCAATCAACGGTGGATTCTCTTTCTCTGCCGGCTGGAAGGGCCTCTCCCTTCAGGCAGACTTTACCTACGTCATCGGCAAGTACATGTTTAACAACGACGCATATTTCTACGCCAACCCGTCTAAGTTCTCTACCGAAAACACCCACAAGTCCGTCAGCGATTTCTGGACTCCGGACAACACGGATGCTCAGTGGCCTGCATGGAGCAAGATTTCATCAGTGGAGGCGGACACCCACCTTCTCGAGGATGCGTCTTTCCTTCGTTTCAAGAACCTTCAGGTCGCCTATGCTCTTCCTGGGTCTCTTCTCGGCTGGACCAACGGTGTCCTCAAGGGCTTTAAGATTACCTTCACTGGCCGTAACCTTCTTACGTTCACCAAGTATACCGGTATCGACCCTGAGGTCAACTCTAACCTCACATATGGTATTCCTGGTAACTCCAAGCAGTTCCTCGGCGGTATAGAGCTTACATTCTAAAAGACGAATCGATTATGAAAAAAGTAAAATACACAGTCACCGCTCTCGCGGCACTCGGTCTGCTGGCTTCCTGCAATCTGGACCTCACTCCGAAGGGAACGATCACATACAATCCTGGCCAGGCCATCATTACCTCTGCTTCCGACCTTAAGGGTTTCGAGGCCAACGTGATGGCGAACGTCAGGGCTCTGGATTATGGCATCTACGACATCGTCCCTGACCTTATGGTCGACTACTTCAATGCTGTCAACGATTATGGCAACAACTATGGCGATGTCCACAGACTTGATGCCGGCTTCGGTGCAGGCGACTATGATATCGAGGACAACTGGGCGGGACCTTACGCTGCAATCAACAGTTTTAATATCTTTATCGAGGGTGCACAGGTCGTTCCTGACGGACTTCAGGCAGATGCTGCCGTAGCCCGCGGAGAGGCTTACTTCGGAAGAGCATTCGCTTATCTCCACCTCGCACGCCACTTCGGAAAGGTATACAATCCTTCAACTGCTGCGACGGACCTCTGCGTTCCGCTCGTGACCGTCTACGACCAGACCGCACGACCAGAAAGGGCGACCGTCGCCGAGGTTTACGGCCAGATCAAGTCTGACCTCGACTCCGCGGCTGTCCTTCTTGCAGGCGTGGAGGGCGCCGCCCGCGCCGAGAGGCCGACTGTCGATGCGGTAGATGCGCTCTATGCACGCTACTACCTTGACGTTCAGGACTACGCCAAAGCAGCTGCAAAGGCGGAGGGACTTGTGGAGTCCGGAAAATATGCACTTTCTTCAACCGCAGCCGAGATGACCGCCGAGTGGGTGAACGACAACGGCAAAGAGCCTATCGTCCAGTATTACGCCTCTCTCTCCGAGGGTCGTGGCGGACACACCGCTTACTCCAACATGTCTCAGGACAGGGAGTACGGCACCTACTACCGTGCGTACTATATCCCAGCGGCAAAGCTTATTAACTCTTATGAGGACACTGATTTGCGACTTGCGCAGTGGTACGACGGCGGTGCTGCCATGGGAGGGTATCCGTCATTCCACACCGGTGCACTCTACAATTCAGAGGAGACCGGATTCCAGTTCTATGTGTTCCGCAAGTACTTCGGAAATCCGGCTCTCTATACTTCTACTCCTAACACTGCTCATGCCGTGAAGCCGCTCCTCATCAGCGAAATGTACCTCATCGGTGCGGAGGCTTACCTCAAGGTTGGAAACGCGACTGCTGCGAAGCTCCTTCTCAATGAACTTCAGGCCAAGCGCGGCGCCACCGCCACCGACGCTACCACCGCTGCTATCGAGAAAGAGTGGTATCGCGAGACTGTGGGTGAGGGACTTTACTTCTCCTGCCTCAAGAGGTGGCACAAGGGCTTCAACGGACGTGCGGCTCAGAGCGGCGCAGCTTCCACTGAGGTTGCCATCTCTGGAACCAACTTCGATGCGAAGGTTCTCGATTCGGATGCATACCAGTTCTGTTGGCCTATCCCTACATATGAGATTCAGACCAACCTCAACCTCAAACAGAACGACGGCTACGGCAAGAAGCAGTCGTCAAACGAAAATCAACAGTAGTATATTATGAATAAGATAGTTAAAATCATAGCTGGACTGGCAGCCGTGGCATCTTTTGCAGCTTGCAGTCAGAAAGCGGAGTACCAGACAGCCCCTTTCGTAAGGCTGAACGCCAGTGAGTACGCTTATGCCGAGGATGCCGGAACTGTCACCATCCCGGTCTACGTCTATGCCGACGGCCCTGAGCGTACGGAAAAGGTCAAAACGGAAGTCTCTTTCGTCGTCACCGACGGCACTGCCAAGGCTGGCGTCAACTACAGCGTAGAGCCTGCCAGCGGGGTCCTCTCATTTGACGGCACTTCAAAGGCGACAATCACTATCAATATCGTCGACCTCCCCGGTGAATACACCTCCGACCTCAATTTCTACATAGAGCTTACCGGAGCATCAAACGGCTTCACTCTCGGTGGACTTACCGGAGCGACTTGCACCATAAAGGACAACGACCACCCTCTTGCGAACATTCTTGGAACCTACAAGACCGGAACGGTTACTGACAACTGGGGTGATTCCTACGTGATTACCTCCGTTGTGGCACCTGTCGATGGAAGTACTACCGAGGTTACGATTTCAAACCTCTGCCCGTATTCTGCGTCTCAAGGCTTTTCTCACAAACTTGTCGGCGTCGTAAGCGATGACCGCAAGACCATCACGTTTGATACTCCGCAGTCCATCTATTCAACTGTGATTCTCTTCGAGAGCTATGCCGTTTCTGGGTCTTCGTTGGATCGCTTGGATAAGTTTGTCTTGAACGTCAACGAGGAGGAACACACCCTCACCACAGCGAATGCTTTCGGCGCTTACGTATACCAGGCTTCAAATAGTGGTCTCTATGACCTCTTCCCTTACTCAGGAATAGTGTTCACGAAGCAGTAGTCGAGAACCTTCTCTTTAGGAAGTCCGTCCCGCCAATACCGGGCGGACTTCTTTTGTTTGATATAAACCTATAGTTTCAATGAAAAGCAGGATTTTACTTTACGCTCTTGCGGCGATGCTGCAACTGTCGGCAGCCGCGCAGAGGTATGAGCCGCTCACGACCTGGTCTTATGTGTATCCGGAATTCGCCTCCGGAAGCGTCACCGTCCTTCAGGGCGGCACGGTCGAGTATGATAAACTCAACGTCAATCTCGTCAACGGGAAGTGTAACTTCGTGAAGGATGGAGTGGTGATGGAGATGTCGACCGCGTCGATTGTCCGGCTCAACATCGGAGAGGATACATACGTTCCGGCCTCCGGTGTTCTCGTGAAACTCCTCAAGCGGACCGATAAGGGCGGCGCTGTCGTGGAGAAGATTGAGGTGGACGTGGAAGCGATGAACAAGACTGACATCGGATACGGCAAGTCCTCTCTTGCGTCCACGCAGAATGTCTCTCTCGTGGCGCTTGCCGCGGAGATGTCAGTCTCCGTCAACCGCAGTCTCGACGATGTGGCTGCCAAGCGCAGTGAGGGCGATGCCCTTGCGCTCAGGACTACGAAAGGCTTCGTGTTCAACGGAGGTTTCGTCCCTGCCACCCGATATGACATCCTCAATATCCCGGGCATCGACAAGAATGCGGTCAAGGACTTTCTCAAAAAAAGCAAGATAAAGCTCAAGAATATCGACGATATCGGCAGGCTTGTGGATTTTTTGTCTTCTCTTTGACATTTTTTTATCTTTGAGCCCGTTTTAAGTTTTGTTTATGAGAAAAACACATTTCCTGACAGCGTTTCTGGCCGCCTCGCTGGCGGTGGGATGCGCCAAAGTCTCCCCGGTCGCGGAGCCTGACGGCGGCAAGGAGGAGAATGTGGTGACCCTCGGGCAGGCTTCTCCCTACTATTCGGGCGTGGTAACGGTCAAACTCACAGAAGGCCTCGCGGAGCAGATCGGTGCCCAGATTGAATCCGGAGCCCTGCAGACAAAGTCTTCCCAACTCAACGGACTGATTGAGCGATACGGCATCAAGTCTTTCACGCGAGTTTTCCCGGACAACGAGCGTTTCGCCGGGCGTCTGCACCGCGAGGGGCTCGACAGATGGTACCGCGTGGAGTTCGACACCGCTGCTCCTTCCGTTACCAAAGCTGCGGACGATTTCCTCGGCATCGACGGAATTGAAGTGGCTGAACCTATGCCGAAAGTCCGCATGGATTCCTTCAATGACCCATATCTCCCGGACCAGTGGGCGCTCGGACAGAGCAGTGGCGTGGATATCAACGTGTCGGATGTCTGGAGCAGCTACACTACGGGCGATCCTCGCGTTATCGTGGCTGTCATGGACCAAGGAGTCGCGCTCAGCCATGAGGACCTTCAGTGGAACACTCTTCCTATGGGAGCCGGCGGGAGCCGCAACTTTGCCAATGATGGCGCTGCCGTCTCGGCCGGTGCGCATGGCACTCATGTGGCCGGTGTCATTGCCGCAGTCAGCAACAACGGCAAGGGCATCTCCGGTATCGCGGGAGGCGACTATGCGGCGGGCAGCCGTGGCGTGACCATCATGAGCTGCCAGCTTTTCGGTTCGGACGGTTCGTTTAGAGGCTTCGAGGCAGCGCTTCAGTATGCTGCCGACAACGGTGCCGTGATTTCTCAGAACAGCTGGGGTTTCACCGTGGATTTGGACAACAACGGAATCATCAGTGACGATGAACTCAATTTTATTAAGAATCTCAAGACTCCGGAATCATACAAGACAGCGATAGAATATTTCATCAAATATGCCGGCTGCGACAACGATGGTAACCAGTTGCCGGATTCTCCGATGAAAGGTGGTGTTGTGTTCTTCGCCGCAGGCAACGATGACATCCAATACGGAGTCCCCGCAGACTATGAGTCTGTCATCGCTGTGGGTTCGATTGCCTCCAACGGCACTCGTTCGAGTTTCTCCAACTATGGTGACTGGGTGGACATCTGCGCCCCTGGCAGCTCAATCTGGAGCGCGGTTCCTGACGGCTATACTCGTATGAGCGGAACATCGATGGCCTGCCCTATGGTCAGCGGTGTCGCCGCTCTGGTGCTGTCAAGTCGCGGAGGAGTGGGCTTCACCAACGAGCATCTCAAGGCTTGTCTGCTCAATGGAGCGAGCAACAAGCTGGCCCTCCCCGCTTCAAAACCGGTCGGTCCGTTTGTCGATGCCCTCGGGGCAGTGACCTATGGACTTGGGTCCGCACCGGAGAATATCAAGGACTACAGCCTGTCCGCCAAGTCGAACAGCATCACAGTCGAGTGGACCGTGCCTGCAAAGCAGGCCTCCTCCACCGATGCGGCCTACGGTACAATGGTGGCTCTGAGCAGGGACAAGTCTCTTCTCGAGAACCTCGATCCGTCATATCCGCCGAGCGGAGTCACCGTCAGGACGGTAAAGACATCCGATCTTAATCCAGGGGATATTGCCTCTTGCACCATCTCGAGACTCGCGTTCTCCACGGAGTACTACGCCACGGTCGTGGCCTACAACTACGGGCCGGTCTACAGCGCGGCAACTCCCGTGAAGAGGATAGAGACGAAAGGCAACAATCCCCCTGTAATCACCACCGACTCTTCGCTGAAAGGGATAGAGCTGAAAGCTTCAGGCTCCATGACCATAGCATTCATGCTTTCCGACCCTGACGAGCACGATTTTACCTACACCTACACGGAGGGCTCTTCTGCGGAGACATGGACGAGGGTTTCCGGCGCAGCGTGCAGCCTTAGGATAGACGGCGCGAAGGGCGAGTCCGGCAGCTATGAGGCCCGTCTCGTGGCGAAGGACTCATACGGTGCGGAGACGCTCCTGAAGATTCCTTATACTATCCTGCCGAATACACCTCCTGTGGTGGAGGAGAGGCTTCAGAGCGTCCTCCTCTATCTCGGCGGCAAGACCCGCGAGATTGAGCTGGACGGCGCGTTCTCCGACTCTGACGGCGACCGCCTGTCGTATTCCGTTGTGAGCAGTTCCGCTGGCTGTGTGCATGCGGTGGTCTCCGGCAGCACCCTCTACCTTACGCCGAGGAAGCAGGGCTCTGTGACCCTCGCCGTCTCCGCCTTTGATCCGCGAGGCGCTCAGGCTTCCCAGGAAGTCAAGGTTGTGGTGCGTGAGAAAGAGGAGGATATCGATGTGTACCCTACGCAGGTGAAGTCTATGCTGCATGTGGGCACACTCGAGGACAAGACAGCGACGCACATTGAGGTGTTCTCCACCGGAGGTGCGACCGTCTATGACGAAACCCTCGACTCGAGCGCGTTCGAGCCGGCCACTGTCGACTTGAGCCGCCTTGCTCCTGGACAGTACAGTGTCCGGATAAGTTTCGACGGCAAGACCGTGGTCAGAAACATCGTAAAGATCTAAGACAATGAGAAAGACAATTATAGCGTCTCTGGCTTCGTTGCTCTGTGCGGTGCCGCTTTCTGCGCAGGACAATTCCACTGCGGCCTTCCCGTACTCGCAGGTGGACCGTTCTCCTGTGACCGCCGCTCTCGCCGGCGCATCCCTCTCTTCGACGGAGAATCTCGCATGGGGCGCGTTCTCCAACACCGCCGCCGCTCTCTACGGCAGCAAGACTCTAGATATCCAGGCCTCCTGGCAGAAATGGATGCCGAAGTTTGACGGGGGAAGTTCCTACAACGTGGCGGCAGGCTACAATACCGGACGTTTCGCGGTTTCCGTGGCTGGCTCTTACCTCTCCGGAAAGGCTTATGATGTAATCGGCGAGGACGGCACATCCACTGGATTCTTCTCCCCGAACGACATTTATGGCGGCGTGGGAGTTGGCTTCAAGATTGTGAAAGGACTTTCTGCGGGCATCAATGCCAAGTTCTTCCGGACAGCCCTCACCGCTTCAAGCACCTATGGAGCCTTTTCCGGTGATGCCTACTTGACATGGCACAAGTCTTCTGTCACCGTTTCCGTTGGCGGTTCCGACCTCGGCTCGCCCGTGACGGCTGCCGACGGCACGTCGTTCTCGCTGCCTTCTGCAATGTTCGTTTCCGGTGCTTATGACCACATTTTCGGGGACAGCCGGATCTTTGCCGACCTGGACTGCAAGTATTACTTCAACGGCGGCGTTTCGGCCTCTGTGGGGGTCAAATATACTTTCTGCGACATGGTCTCTGCCGGATTAGGCTACCACTTCGCCGGGAAGGACTCTCCAGTCCCCGCCTATGCTTCTGCCGGCATCGGGGTCAAATTCTTCGGAGTCAATCTCAACGCGAGCTACATCTTTGCGTCCGAGGCCCTTTCCGGCTCGCTTGCAGTGGGCGTAGGATACTCCTTCTAAACGGCGGGCCAGTATACTCAATCCGGCGCAGCCCCGAAAGATGGCTGCGCCGGATTTTCTTTTGCTGTGCTGGTGTTTGAGGAGAAGCCTATCAGAGGGTTTCCTGCTTGAGGCTCTCGATATAGGCGTCGATTCTCCTCAGTTCGCGCGGGATAGCGATGTGCTGAGGACAGGCACTTACGCACTTGCCGCAGGCTATGCAGTGGTCCGCCTGTCTGACGCTCGGGATTGTCTTGTCGTAGGCGAGGAGGTATTTTCTCCTTGCCCGCGCGTAGTCCTTCTGCTCCCTGCTGATCACGTATGTCCCGGCGTTGACATTGTCGTTGTAGAACTTGAAGATGCCAGGGATGTTGATGCCGTACGGGCATGGCATACAGTACTGGCAGCCGGTGCAACGCACCAGGGGGTAGTTCTCGAGGCGGTCTGCGATGTCTTCGTGTAGGAACTTCTTCTCCTCGTCTGTGAGCGGCACGAAGCCGAGGAAAGAACTCAGGTTGTCCTGAAGATGCTCCATGTAGGTCATGCCGCTCAGCACGACACGCACTCGCGGGTAGCTCCCGACAAATCTGAACGCCCACGAGGCGAGCGATTTGCCCGGCTCTCTGGCTTTCAGCAGGTCGGCTGTCCCGGCAGGCATGTCCGCAAGTCGTCCTCCACGGAGAGGCTCCATGATGACTATCGGAATCTCTCTCCTGTCGAGTTCCGCATAGAGGTATTCCGCATTGGTGTTGCGTCCGCCGGCGTGGGTCCAGTCGATGTAGTTCATCTGGATCTGTACGAAGTCCCAGTGGTACCTGCCGCTGTCGTGCAGGGCCATAAGCTGGTCGAATCCTGCCTGGTTGCCGTGGAACGAAAGTCCGAGATGCCTGATGTGCCCGAGCGATTTCTCGCGGAGCAGGAACTCCATTATCCCGGTGTCGCCGAAGCGTGCCGCGAAATCTTTCCCTCCGCTTACGGCGTGAAGGAGATAGTAGTCGACGTGGTCCGTCTTGAAGATTTCGAGCGATTTGCGGTACATCTTGACGGAATTCTCGTAGGTTGCGTCGGAGAAGTTGGAGAGTTTCGTGGCGAGCAGCCATTTCTCTCTCGGATGCCTGTTGAGGGCCTCTGCCGTGGCCCTTTCGCTGTCGCCCTCGAGGTATACCGGCGAGGTGTCGAAGTAGTTTACACCGTGCTCGAGTGCCACGTCCACGAGCCTGTTGACTTCTTCCTGGTCGATGTGGCGCTTGCCGTCGGGGCCGTCGACCATAGGCCATCTCATGCAGCCGTAGCCCAGAAGCCCCACGCCTTCATGGTGCTGCGGCATGCTTCCTTCAGGCATGGATTTTTCGGTGCTGCTCTCTTCCAGAACCTTTGGCGCGCAGGCGGCCACCCCGATGGCGGCGGCACCCAGACCGGCAGTCTTGATGAATTCTCTTCTGTCCATAGCTGTGTCAGTTTTTGTGGATGTGGATGGCCAGGCCGTCCACGGTGATTGCACTTATAGGGCGGGAAGGGCAAAGGTTCTCGCAGGCGCCGCAGCCGACGCACTGTTCCTCGGCTACAGTCGGGACTCTGTGTCTGAATCCCTCGCTCTCGACCATCCTTATCGCGCCCATCGGGCAGTGGCGTGCGCAGTTGCCGCAGCCGGCCTCGCCCTTCGCCGCGAGGCAGAGGTCAAGGTTTACTCTCGCCGTTCCGATGCGGGTGGTGAATTTTTCTTCTCTTTCTATCGGGCGTATCGCACCGGCCGGACAGACCTGACTGCAGGCGACGCATTCTGGACGGCAGTAGCCCGTCTCGTAGCCCATCTGCGGCTTGAGGAAGTGCTCAAGGTCTGTGGATGGCCTCAGTACACCGTTCGGGCAGTTGCTCACGCACAGCTGACAGGCCGTGCAGCGGGTGTAGAAATCCTTCACTCCGGCTGCACCGAAAGGCACGAGCCGCTCCCGGCGTTCCGGGCTTTTCTTGGCGACGACCTCGGCAAGTCCACCGTCGAGCCTCTTGTTCTGTGCGTGCAGGGCTATGCCTGCTCCGAGCGCTGCGGAAGTCGCTATGAAGTTGCGCCGGCCTTTGTCGGAAGGAACATCTTCGGCCCTTGCAGCAGCTTCGGTGGCTTCAGTTGTCCTGCCCCAGCTACTGCGGAAATGTATGGCGTCCTTCGGGCAAGTCCCGAGGCAGTCGAAGCAGCCAACGCAGCGGCTGTGGTCTATCTTGTGGGAGTCGATGTCTATGCAGGAGGCTTTGCAGAGTCTCTCGCACTTGCGGCAGGAGACGCATTTGCTCTTGTCGATGGTCACTTTCATGAGAGAGAACCTTGACACGAGGCTCAGCGTGGTGCCTATAGGGCAGATGGTGTTGCAGTATCCGCGCCCCCAAAGGGAGGCGCAGAGCACGATTACGACGAACGTCACTCCGGCGGTGAGAAGCAGTGCAGGAGCCATGCTGTCGCCCTCGGCAAGTCCTGCTATGCTGCGGACCATGCGCCCATAGGCGCTGTACGGAGCGAACACGGTGAGGAGCACCTGACTGAATGTCAATGCGCTGGCGACGGTGAGGACGAGCACTCCGTAGCGTACCCATCTGTTCTCGGCGACGTAATGCCCTCTGTTCTTCTTGTTTTTAGGCGTGAAGGCCCTTTTCACGGCGCGGACAATGTCCTGAAATACTCCCATCGGACAGATTACGGAGCAGTAGACACGACCGGCCAGCAGGGTGAGCAGCAGCACGGCTGCGATACCAGCCACGTTGAGCGCAAGGCACGAAGGGAGGAACTGGAGCTTTGCCATCCATCCCCACCACTGTCCGCCGATTCCGCAGAAGAGCAGGGTGATGCCCACCAGGAAGACAGCCGCGAGGGCTATTCTGATTTTTCTTGGTGCAGTTGACATATACGATACTTTTCAGGGTTTCTGAATCCGAGCAGGAATGCCTTGACATCCATGCGCTTTTTGCCGGAAAGCTGCAGGTCTTCGAGGCTGACTGCTCCGCCTTCGCCGCAGGCTACGGCGAGATAGGTCTTGCCGTCCGTCAGAATCTCTCCAGGCTTGCCCTCGAGCGCAACTTTGCTTGCGCGGTATATCTTGAGGGTGAGGGTCTCCCCATTCTCAGAAGCTATTTCCGTGAATGCCGTAGGGTATGGGCTGAGTCCGCGTATAAGGTTGTTGACGTGGTCCGCGGACTGTGTCCAGTCTATGCGGCAGGTCTCGCGGGTGAGTTTAGGTGCAGGCTTGAGCACTTCCGAACCTTGGATGAACGAGCGCTGCACACGGATGTCGATGTTGTGCTGGATGAGGCCCTCGACGGTCTGGAGCACGAGGTCCGAACCGAGCGCCATCAGTTTGTCGTGCACGTCCCCGGCGGTGTCTGCAGGGGCAATTCTGCACTCCTGGCGCATCAGGATGCCGCCGGTGTCGATGTCCTTGTCTATCATGAAGGTGGTCACCCCCGTCATCCTCTCGCCGTTGATTACCGCCCAGTTGATAGGAGCGGCACCTCTGTACTGCGGCAGCAGGGCCGCGTGGAGGTTGAAGGTGCCTATCTTAGGCATCCTCCACACTTCTTCCGGAAGCATACGGAACGCCACCACCACGATGATGTCAGGTTTCCACTCGCGGAGCGCGTCCAGAAATTCCGGGTCCTTAAGCCTGGCAGGCTGCAGCAGCGGCAGGTTGTGCTCCACCGCATAGCGCTTGACTGCGCTTTCGTTCACCTTGAGCCCGCGTCCGCTCGGCTTGTCGGCCACTGTCACCACTCCGACGACTTTGTATTTGTTGCGGAGGAGATTGTCAAGCGGCGCGACGGCAAACTCCGGCGTGCCCATATACACTATGCGTACAGGTCTGAAGAAGCCGGAGACCTTGCTCCACAGCCTTCTCCACTTTGTCTTGAAATGGTCCAAATTGAATAAGTCTGAATCGTTGATTGCTTTCCAAGTCAGGAAAGCGCCTATCGGCAGGAGAACATAGGCCGATATGAACGCTCCGGTCGAAGCGTCGATGGCTCCGTCGCGGGCGAGTTTGGTTCCGGAGATGTCCACAACCCAGTACAGTACGAAGAACAGCACGGAGATGATGGCGCTTGTCCCGAGCCCTCCCTTGCGGATCAGAGAGCCGAGAGGCGCTCCGATGAAGAAGAGGATGAAGCAGGCGAGGGCTTGCGCAAACTTCTTCAGCAGTTCGATGTCGGTGTGCCGAATGTAGTAGTTCTGCTCGTAGATGTCGAACTTGAGGTTGTTGATTTCCGAAGAGTATCTGGCAGCTTTCTCGGATGCTCTGCGGTATGCGGCAGCCTCTGCCGAGAGGCTTTCCCACTTCCCCTCGTTCTCGTCCTCGAACCACTGGCGGTCGCCTTTGCGCATCGTCGTGTCCAGCTGGGCTATCTCCTCGAACATCCTCATCTTCTTGATCGAACCGTAATGGATAATCTGCAGGGAGTCGATGAAGTGGTGCAAGGAGTCGCTCTGGTGGCGTAGCTGGGCGGAGGTCATGGCTCTCGCCTGATCGCCGAAACGTGATGAGTCGGACTTCTCGAAGCTGTAGTTGTTCAGCGGGATGAGGATGTCCTGCTGCGCGAATGCCACGTTCTGCAGGACGAGACTGGTGTCGCTTCGGCGCAAGGTGTTGTCTTCCTGGTAGTTGGTGCCGTTGAAAAGGGTGAACGTCAGGTAGTCTTTACTCTTGGACATCTTGATGATGGCGGAGTCGGCGATGGTCAGCGCAACGTTGCCTTTGCCTGCAGTGTGGTCATAGACCATCACCCCGTGGAGCATACCGGTCTTCTTGTCCTGGTCGTTTACGCGGAGGATGTAGCTGTCGATACCGTTGTAGAACGTCCCGGAAGGAATCTTGATCTCGTTCTTGGTCTTGCTGATGTCGTCGCGTAGAGTGTAGATTTTGTTGAACGCCGTCGGCACGAGCTGGTCTCCGACTTCGAAGGCTCCCACGGCTATGACCGCGGAGGCGCAGATGAGCGGGGCGATGATTCTGGAGAACGAGATGCCGGCGGCCTTGAGGGCTATCAGCTCGTTGTTCTCCGCCATCTGTCCCACTACCATCATCGAGGCCAGCAGGGTGGCGAGAGGCAGCGCCTGCGGAAGTATCGTGCAGGCTCCCCACCACAGGAACTCGAGTATCACTCTGAGTCCGAGGCCTTTGCCCACGAGTTCATCGATGTAGAGCCAGAGGAACTGCATCAGCAGGATGAAGACAACGACCAGAAGAATCGCGACCAGCGGTCCGATGAATGACTTCAGTATGAAGCGGTCGAGCTTTCTCATCCTGCTTTGCGTGGGCTATTCGTTGGACTTGGTGGCGGCGTCCACGAGAATCTCAAGAGCCTTCTTGAGCCCTTCCGCGTTTTTGCCGCCTGCCGACGCGAGACCCGGCTGTCCGCCGCCGCCGCCCTGGATGAGTTTGGCTGCTCCTCGGATGTCCAGCCCGGCGTTGCGTCCTTTGGCGACGAGGTCGCTGGAGTACATCAGCAGGAGCTGCGGCTTGCCGTCGAACTCGAACGCTGCCGCGAGTGCCGTGCCCTGGAGCTCCTTCTGGAGAGCGGTGGCTGCGTTGCGCAGCATGGTAGGGTCCACTCCGTTCTCTACGAGGTGGGTTGCGACTATAAGCTTGATGCCGTTGACTTCGCGCGCCTTGGAGATGAGGGTCTTGGCGAGTTCAGCGGCTTTCTGTCTTGCGAACTCCTCGGCCTGCTTCTTGAATGTCGCGTTGTCGTCGATGAGGTGCTGGATGGCTCCGGCGAGGTCAGGAACGTTGTTGAAGAACGAACGTGCTGTCTTAAGCACTCCTTGCATGCCGAGCACGTATACCTCGGCTGCCTCGCCTGTGACGGCCTCTATGCGGCGGATACCGGCGGCTATGGCTGTCTCGGAGACTATCTTGAAGAAGCCGATGTTGCCTGTGGCGCTCGCGTGGCAGCCGCCGCAGAGTTCGACGCTCGGGCCGAACTTTACCACGCGGACCTTGTCGCCGTATTTCTCTCCGAAGAGGGCTATCGCGCCCATCTCCTGCGCCTGCGTCATAGTTGCTTCGCGGTTTTCTTCGAGCGGATGGTTCTCGCGGATAAGTTGGTTGACCCTGTGCTCGACGCTGACAATCTGCTCGTCGGAGAGTTTCTCGAAGTGCGAGAAGTCGAATCGGAAGCCAAGGTCGTTCACGAACGAGCCTTTCTGCTCGACGTGCGTCCCGAGGATTTCGCGCAGCGCCCTGTCGAGAAGGTGGGTGCAGCTATGGTTCGCCGCGATCTTGCGCCTTCTGTCTGCATCCACGACGAGGGTGAACTTGCCCTCCGGGTGCTTCGGAAGCCTTTCGGCGATGTGTATCGTGAGATTGTTCTCCTTGACGGTGTTGAGGATCTTGACGGTCTCGCCCTCTTCGGAGACGATGTATCCCGTGTCTCCGACCTCTCCTCCCATCTCTCCGTAGAACGGAGTGCGGTCGAAGACGAGCTGGAGCATCTCCTTGTTCTTCTGGACGGCTGTCCTCTGCTTGAGGAGCAGGGCTCCGTCGGTGCGGGTGGTGTCGTAGCCGGTGAACTCGACGTTCTCTCCGGAGTGGTAGACGGTCCAGTCGCCGAAGCTGTTGGCGGTGGCGTTGCGGGCACGTTCCTTCTGTTTCTGGAGTTCGGCCTTGAATCCGTCGAGGTCGACGGTGCATCCGTTTTCGCCGGCGATGAGTTCGGTGAGGTCGATAGGGAAGCCGTAGGTGTCGTAGAGCTTGAAGGCATCTGAACCGGAAATCACCTTGTCCTCTCCTGTCCTTGCTATGCACTCGTCCATCAGTTTGATGCCTCGGTCGAGGGTCCGTAGGAACGCGAGTTCCTCTTCGCGGATGACGTTCTCGATGAACTTCTGCTGCCTGGCGATTTCCGGATAGGCTTCGCCCATGTCATCCACGAGTTGGCCAACGAGCCTGCAGAGGAAAGGCTCGCCGAGTCCGAGGAAGGTGTAGCCGTAGCGGACTGCGCGGCGCAGAATCCTGCGGATGACGTAGCCGGCCTTGACGTTGGACGGCAGCTGGCCGTCGGCGATGCTGAACGAGATGGCGCGTATGTGGTCTGCGATGACTCTCATGGCGATGTCGGTCTGCTCGCTCTCTCCGTAGCGGTGGCCGGAAATCTCCCCGATCTTGGCGAGAAGCCCTGTGAATACGTCGGTGTCGTAGTTGCTGTGCTTGTCCTGAAGGACGCAGCAGAGTCTCTCGAATCCCATTCCGGTGTCGATATTCTTTGCCGGCAGGCTCTCGAGGTGACCGTCCGCCATCCTCTGGTACTGCATGAACACGAGGTTCCAGATCTCGATGACGTGTGGGTCGGACTTGTTGACGAGGTCGCGTCCGGCGAGGCCTGTGGCGGCCTTCTCCTCCGGGGTGCGGATGTCTATGTGGATTTCGGAGCATGGGCCGCAAGGACCGGTGTCGCCCATCTCCCAGAAGTTGTCGTGCTTGTTGCCGAGCAGGATGTGGTCTTCCGGCAGGTGGCGGAGCCATGCAGTCCTGGCCTCCTCATCCATGGTGGTGCCGTCTTCCGCGCTGCCTTCGAATACCGTGGCATACAGGAGCTTAGGGTCAATCTTATAGACGTCGGTCAGGAGCTCCCAAGCCCAGTCAATGGCTTCGTTCTTGAAATAGTCGCCGAAACTCCAGTTGCCGAGCATCTCGAACATGGTGTGGTGGTAGGTGTCGTGCCCCACTTCCTCGAGGTCGTTGTGCTTGCCACTTACGCGGAGGCATTTCTGGGAGTCTGTCGCGCGTGGATATGGTGCGGCGGCGTTGCCGAGGAAGATGTCTTTGAACTGGTTCATTCCGGCATTGGTGAACATCAGTGTCGGGTCATTTTTGACCACCATCGGTGCTGATGGGACGACGGTGTGCCCCTTGGAGGCGAAAAAATCAAGGAATTTCCTTCGTATTTCCTTAGAAGTCATAATTCTGTAATATGTTATCAAACAAACCACAAAATTACTACTTTTTGGCGATAATCCTTGCAGCTGTCCCAGTATGGACCAGAGGTGGTGTGTGGAATTCTTGTTCAAATCAGGGTGTAAAGGGTGGCGTAAACTCCGCGGCGGTGCTCGGAACGGAATTCCGGGCACTTTAGGTAAGGGGTACTAATTTTAGAAAAATCAGTATCTTTGCCGACCTATGCCTAAGTTTGTCTTCAATCCTCAGACCTTGCTCTACGAGGTCAAGAGCGAGTCGAAATACCGTAAGAAACTCAGACTGGCGCTGCTTGTACTGGCGGCGCTCGGCATAGTGCTGTTTAACTTCTGGTTCTATATCGATGTGCTCCATCTGGAACTTCCGCGCACCTCGATTCTGAAGCGGAGGCATGCGCAGTGGGAGGCCAGGATGGACCTCGTTAGCCGCCAGCTCGACGTGTATGAGCAGACGTTGGTCGGCATAGAGCAGCGGGACGATGATGTCTATCGCTCCATCTACGGACTGAACCCCATCCCGGAGGAGGTCAAGGACGCCGGCATCGAAGGAGTCAACCGCTATTCGGAGTTTGAAGGTCTGAGGCCGAACTCGTCGCTCCTCCGTACTGTCTACAGGCTGGACAACCTTGCGAAGAGGACATATATCCAGAGCAAGGCACTCGACGAGGTCGGGAGGATTTCCCGGCAGGCCGGGGACATGATTTCCTGTGTACCGAACGTTCCGCCGATACTTCCGGCCTCGGGTACATACAGGCTGTCGAGCAGTTTCGGTTACCGCATAGATCCCGTATACGGGGGCGGGGAGCGTCATGCGGGTCAGGACTTCGCCACCAAGACAGGCACGCCTGTCTATTCGACGGGAGACGGAGTGGTGGAGAAGACCGACATGCAGCTGCGTGGCTACGGCAACCAGATTCTGATAGACCACGGCTATGGCTATAAGACACGCTATGCACACCTCAATACCATAGAGGTGAGTCCGGGGATGAAGGTCCGTCGGGGCGACAGGATAGGCACCGTGGGCAATACCGGCAAGTCCACCGGCTCGCATCTGCACTACGAAGTGATGTACATGGGCTCGAAGGTCAATCCGATGAACTTCCTCGATATGGGAGTCTCGGAGGACGAGTATCGTGCGATGATAACCAAGCGTCAGGAAGAGGATCCGGCCGGGAAGACAATAAGCACCATGGACCTGCTGAGGAAGGGGAGGAAGGACAATGGGAAGTAGAAAGACTTTTGAGTTTGATGCCAAGAACTTCAACTTCGGGAAAGTGAAGTACAACGTCGGGCGCATCCTGCTCTACGTGCTCGCATACATATTCGTGATTATCACCCTTACCGTGCTTGCATACATGGTGTTCACGCTTTTCTACAAGACGGACGTGGAGAAGGAACTTCGCCGTGAGATCCGGATGTACGAGAAGTTCTATCCGTCACTCGCCCCGAAGGAGGAACTCCTGCGGGACGCGATAGCGGGGCTGCAGTACAAGGACAACGACATCTACGAGCAGGTCTTCCATTCCAACGCTCCGGACACCGATCCGACCGCGCGACTCGACTTCATCTTCGCCTCGGACACTATCCCCGACTCCGCCGTAGCGGACTACACAAGGGCCAAGGCGGACAGTCTCCTGGACCTTTCGGCGAGCGTTGACAAGGCTTTCATGGACATCTTTAGGCAGTTTTCCTCCGACTCGCTGGTGCGTCCTCCGATGATTCTCCCGATAGAGAACATCAGCTATTCTCAGACAGGGGCTTCCGTCGGCAGCAAGATAGACCCTTTCTACAAGGCCTACGTCTACCACGAGGGCCTTGACCTGATTGCGTCGCGCGGCACGCCTGTGCTCGCGGCGGCCGACGGTGTGGTGCAGAAGGTCGGCACTTCCAAGAAGCTCGGCAAGACTGTGGAGATTCTCCATGCCGGAGGCTACGTGACGGTGTATGCGCATCTGGAGTCCGTGGCCGTGCGCAGCGGACAGACCGTGCACGTCAGGCAGAAGGTCGGCGGCGTGGGAATGTCCGGCAAGGCCTTCGCTCCGCATCTGCACTACGAGGTGCGCCGGGGCAACGAGTTCCTCGACCCGGTAAACTATATCTTCGCGTCCGTTTCTCCGGAGGAGTACGCGAATATGCTGTACATGTCGGTGAATACCAAGCAGTCTATGGATTGAAAAATATGGAAAAACTTTACTATACCATCGGCGAGACCGCTTCCGTGCTCGGAGAGTCAGTGTCGCTCGTTAGGTTCTGGACCGATTCTTTCAGGAGATTTCTCAAACCTCGGCGCAATGCCAAGGGCAACCGTCTCTACACGGCCTCCGATCTCGAGACGCTGCGGCAGATACATTTTCTCGTCAAAGACCGTAAACTGACGCTCGACGGAGCGAAGCAGCAGATGCTTGCCGACAGGACCAAAATAGATTCCAAGGTGAAAGTCCTGGACAGTCTCAAGTCAATCCGCGCACAACTCGTCGAGGTCAAGAATTCACTTTGATTCCGGCCGATTTGCCCCGGTGGATAATTGATAAAGCAAAAGATTTGCTAACTTTGCACCCTTATAATATCTTGAACGATTATGGCTACCACCAAAAAAACAACTAAAGTGCCCTCTCCGGTAGATGCACGCGAGACTTTCGTCTCTCTTCAGAAGAACTTTGCGGAGACGGAACAGAGCGCGCAGGAGAAGCTCAAACTTCTTTTCGAGCTTCAGGCTGCGGACAACGACATCGACAAGCTCTTGCAGTTCCGCGGCGAACTTCCGGAGGAAGTAACCGCACTTGAGGCAGAGGTTGAGTCCCTCAAGGCCAAGTATGCACGTGTGGAGCAGCTTATAGAAGGATACAATCAGAACATTGCATCTTCCAAGGCGCAGATTGAGGAGCTCGACACGGAGACACAGAAATACCGCGACCAGCTGGAACATATCTCCAACAGCCGCGAGTTTGACTCTATCAACAAGGAGATAGAGAACCAGGATCTCCTCAAGAAGATTGCTGAGAAGAATATCAACGAGGCCCTTGAGTCCATAGAGGACCGCAAGGAGGATCTTGAGCGCATCAAGGAGAGAGTCGAGGTGCGCGAGGCGGACCTCGAGTCCAAGAAGGCAGAGCTTGACTCCATCATCGAGTCAACCTCCAAGGAAGAGGCCGCTCTGGAGAAGAAGCGCACCGAGTTCTCATCAAAGCTTGATGAGCGCACTCTCAGCGCCTACGAACGCATCCGCAAGAGTACGCACAACCACCTCGCCGTGGTGACCCTCTTCCCGAAGAACGAGGACGGTACCTACGGCAATGCCTGCGGAGGGTGCTTCCACACCATCACTCCACAGCGTCTCATCGACATAGCGTCCGGCAAGAAACTCGTCATCTGCGAGCACTGCGGCCGCATCATAGTCAGTCCGGACATTTAGGCAGGACCACCACGTATGCCACAAACTAAAGGCGGGACTTCCAGACGGAAAGACAAGGAAGCGGATCTTGACAAGATAGGGCTTGAGATAGGCAATAAGCCTCCTCAGGCTCTTGATGTGGAAGAGGCTGTCCTCGGTGCCATGCTGCTCGAGCCGGAGTGCGTGGACCAGGCGATGGACGAACTGACCACGTCCTGCTTCTATTCTCCAAAGCACAGGATGATATTCGAGGCGATGAGCTCTCTCGTCGCCGAGCATACTCCCGTGGACATGGTCACTGTCAGCGACAAGCTTCGCGAACGCGGAGAGCTTGAGACCGTGGGCGGAGCCGTGGCGCTTGCCAATCTGACGGACCGCGTGGGCTCTGCGGCGCACGTGGAGTACTACATCAAGATACTCGAGCAGAAGACCATACAGCGCGACCTCATCTCCGCTTCCTACGAGATTCTGAAAGAGTCCTACGATGACTCCGTGAAGGTGGACGATCTCGTGGACAGGGCGCAGAGCCGCATCTACGACGCCATCCGGAGCCGCGACCGCAAAGAGGTGCAGGACATCGGAAGTCTCATCAACCTCGCGATGAGCGGCATTCAGGACAAGCAGAACTCCACTGGAATCAGCGGAGTGCCGTCGGGCTTCCCGACTCTGGACGCACTCACGATGGGATGGCAGCCTTCCGACCTGGTGATTCTCGCTGCCCGTCCTTCTGTGGGAAAGACGGCATTCTCTCTCAACATAGCCCGTAATGCTGCGGTGGACCACCACATGCCTGTGGCGTTCTTCTCCCTTGAGATGTCCGCCATCCAGCTTGTCAACCGTCTGATTGTCGCGGAGTCGGGACTGCACGCCGACAAGATTAAGGGCGGACAGAAACTTGAAAGCTACGAGTGGGAGCAGCTTGAATACAAGCTGAAGGCTCTCGCCAAGGCTCCTCTCTACATCGACGACACGCCTTCCCTCCCTCTGATGGAGTTCCGCACGAAGGCGAAGAACCTCGTGAATAACAAGCAAGTCCGTCTCATCATCATCGACTACCTCCAGCTCATGCAGGGACCTGCCGAGTTGAGGGGCATGCGTGAGCAGGAGGTTGCGGCGATTTCCCGTACCCTCAAGGGGACGGCGAAGGAACTGAATGTGCCTATAATAGCGCTTTCGCAGCTCTCCCGCCAGGCTGTCCAGCGGCAGGGCTCCGGCGGCAAGCCTCAGCTCTCCGACCTTCGAGAGTCCGGCTCAATCGAGCAGGATGCCGATATGGTCATCTTCATCCACCGTCCGAACTACGGCATGGGGGATCCCGAAGGAGACAAGGGCATCACCCAGATAGTAGTCGCGAAGCACAGAAACGGCGAGACGAAGGATATAGACATGATGTTCCGAGGCGAGCAGTTGAAGTTCGTCGAGGAGACCCAGGAGGTGGACTTCTCCCAACTTACCCCTATAGATTCTGCAATGAACAATGAATTCGACGAATAGCACGGACATATCGCACCGCGGACGTATCGTCGGGATTACCCCCGAGGTGACCACCGTCGAGATTGTCTCCGAGTCTGCCTGCTCCTCTTGCCACGCAAAGGGGCTTTGCAGTCTTGGGGAGTCCAAGTCCAAGATTGTCGAGCTGCCGACCAGAGGATGGGACAACTACAGTGTCGGGGACGAGGTTGAGGTGGTGCTCAAGGCTTCAATGGGGCTGAAGGCCGTGTGGCTTGCATATGCGGCTCCGCTCGTGGTGCTGGTCGCAGTGCTGCTCGTCCTCAACGCCTTCGGCTTCGGAGAAATCGTCTGCGGACTGGGGGCTCTGGCCGCGGTTGCCGTGTGGTACTTTGTCATCTGGCTTTTCCGCGGGAAGTTGAAAAACGAATATATATTTAACATCAAACGATAATGACAAACACTGTTATCCTGACCGTCGTGATCCTCACGGTGCTCGGCTTGCTGCTTGCGCTGGTCCTTTTCTGGGTGGCCAAGAAGTTTAAGGTCGAGGAGGATCCGCGCATTGATGAGGTGGAGAAGGTGATGCCGGGCGCCAACTGCGGCGGCTGTGGCTTCGCCGGTTGTCGGGCATTTGCCGATGCGGCTGTCAAGGCTTCCAATCTGGACAACAACTACTGTCCTGTCGGAGGCAACGAGGTGATGAAAAAGGTGGCTGCCATCCTTGGCTACGAGGTCAAGGAGAAAGCGCCTCAGGTCGCCGTAGTCCGCTGCAACGGGACTTGCGCCAACCGTCCGCGCATCAATGTCTATGACGGGGCCGAGTCGTGCAGGGTCAAGGCTGCCCTGTATAGCGGCGACACCGGGTGCTCTTATGGTTGTCTTGGTTGCGGGGACTGCGTTGCAGCCTGCAACTTCGGCGCTCTGTCTATGGATCCCGAGACGGGACTCCCTGTGGTGGACGAGTCCAAGTGCGTCGCCTGCGGTGCTTGCGTGAAGGCTTGCCCGAAGCATGTCATCGAACTTCGCAACAAAGGCCCTCGCTCCATGCGCGTGTTCGTGAGCTGCGTCAACAAGGACAAGGGCGGAGTGGCGAGAAAGGCTTGCCTCGCGGCTTGCATAGGCTGCGGAAAGTGCGCCAAGACCTGTCCTCACCAGGCCATCACTGTCGCCGACAATCTTGCGTACATAGACTACAATCTCTGCAAGTTGTGCCGCAAATGCGCCGTGGAGTGCCCTACCGGAGCTATCCATGCCGTGAATTTCCCGACACCGCTTCCGGAGAAGAAACCTGTAGAGAAGAAGGAGGTCAACAATGCATAAACTGACATTTTCCATTGGCGGTGTGCATCCCGACGACAACAAGCGTTCGAGGATGTGCGCCATCGAGACCCTCCCGCTGCCGGGAACGGTCTATGTGTCCGTGGCACAGTCTCTTGGCGCTCCGGCGAAACCTGTAGTGGCTCCAGGGGACAAGGTCCTTGCCGGTCAGGTCATCGCGGAGCCGGGCGGATTCATCTCCGCTTTCGTGCACTCTCCGGTGTCCGGAACAGTGAGGGGGATAGCCCCACGCAAAGATTTGGCGGGCAATTATGTGCCTCATATTGAGATAGTTGTCGAGGGCGACGAGTGGGCGGAGGGGATCGACCTCTCCGACACTCTTGTAACCAAGATTCCTGACGATAGGGCCGCCATTCTCGACAAGATTAAGGTCTGCGGTGTCGTAGGTCTCGGCGGTGCGACTTTCCCGACCCATGTCAAGCTCAATCCTGCTCCAGGCAAGGTGGCCGAGTGCCTCATCCTCAACGGCGCGGAGTGCGAGCCATATCTGACGAGCGATTTCCGTATCATGGTGGAGCGCCCGAAGGAGATTGTCATTGGCGCTGCAATCATGCAGAAGGTCCTCGGATGCCGCTGCGTGATTGGAGTCGAGGAGAACAAGCCGGAGGCCATCGAGGCGCTCCGCAAAGCTGTATCGGAACTGGCTTATCCTGACATGGAGGTTGCCGTCCTCAAGAAACGTTACCCGCAGGGAGGAGAGAAGCAGCTCATCGACGCTGTGCTCCACCGTCAGGTGAAGTCCGGTTGCCTGCCTATCGATGCGGGCGCTGTCGTGCAGAACGTCGCCACTTCTCTCGCGGTCTACGAGGCCGTCCAGAAGAACAAGCCGCTCATTACCAACACGCTCACCGTGACCGGAGACTGTCTTCCGGCGGACAAGCAGCACAACTACCTGTTTCGCATCGGAACTCCGCTTTCGTTCATCATCGAGCAGGCCGGAGGCATTCCGGAGAGGGCTGCAAAGCTGATTAGCGGTGGCCCTATGATGGGTAAGGCGATTGCCAACATCGATGCGACCACCGTAAAGGGCTCGTCATCAATCCTCTATCTCAGCGAGTCTGCGACCCGCCGCAATGAGGAGAGCAGTTGCATCCGCTGCGGACGCTGTAGCGATGCTTGTCCGATGGGGCTTGAGCCTTTCCTTCTCCGCAGGCTCTACAAGGCCGGCGACTTCGCCGCTCTTGAGCAGAATGCGGTTCAGGACTGCATAGAGTGTGGTTGCTGTCTGTACAGCTGCCCTGCAAACATCCCGCTCCTTGACCACATACGTCAGGCGAAGGGTCAGGTGATGGGCATAATCCGTGGACGTGCCGCCGCTGCCAAGGCTGCGGCCGAAGCCGCCAAAAAGTAATTGATCATGGACAAATATCTTGTTTCACCATCTCCGCACGTGCACGCGAGCCTGTCCACTCAGTCCATAATGAGGGACGTCCTCATCGCGCTCGCGCCTGCGACGCTCGTCTCCGTTGTCTTCTATGGATGGCACGAGCTTCTCGTTCTTGCGGTCAGCATCGCCTCCTGTGTCCTTACCGAGTGGGCGATTACCAAGTACCTCCTCAAGCGCAGGTCCACCATCGGCGACCTTTCGGCGGTGGTCACCGGACTTCTGCTTGCGATGAACCTTCCGGTGATGACCCCGTGGTGGGTAATCCTCATCGGTGCCGTGTTTGCCATCGGAGTCGTCAAGATGACTTTCGGCGGACTTGGCCAGAACCTCTTCAATCCGGCGATTGCCGGACGTGTGTTCCTGCTGATATCCTTCCCGGCCTGCATGACCGACTGGACAGTTCCTCAGGGATTCGTCCATACTGATGCCGTCTCCGGTGCGACGCTCCTTGGAAAGTATGCCGAGGGCGGTGTCGAGGCTGTAGCCGGCACCGACTACCTGCAGACGCTCTTCTTCAACATCGGGGGTTCCGCAGGTGAGATTTCCGCTCTGGCGCTGCTGCTCGGCTTCGGCTACCTGCTTGTGCGCAGGGTCGTGAAGCCGTGGATTCCGCTCAGCATCTTCGCCACCGTATTCGTGATTTCCGGCATCTTCTGGCTCGTTGACCCGTCCCAGTACACTGACCCGGTCTTCAACCTGCTCACCGGCGGTCTCATCCTCGGCGCCTGCTTCATGGCTACCGACTATGTAACCTCTCCTATGAGCACTCTCGGAGGAGTAGTCTATGGTGTCGGCATTGGCCTCATATTGATGATGATCCGTTATTTCGGCTCATATCCTGAGGGAATGTCGTTCGCGATTCTCATCATGAACTGCGCTGTTCCGCTTCTCAACAACTGGTTCCATCAGAAAAAATACGGGAGGGCATAGCTATGGCTGCA
Source organism: uncultured Muribaculaceae bacterium (assembly GCA_964385795.1). Lineage (GTDB taxonomy): Bacteria > Bacteroidota > Bacteroidia > Bacteroidales > UBA932 > Cryptobacteroides. Next base: position 38,586 of record CAYLPY010000009.1, on the reverse strand, counting down.
CAATCTTCACTTAAGAACATGGCCCTGTGTCTCACGCTTGTCTGCCTTGTCTGCTCCGCCATCCTCGGTGTGGCCTATGCTGTCACCAAGGAGCCTGTGGCGGCTGCGGCTCAGGCGAAGACCAACGCCTCCATTGCGAAGGTGCTTCCTGAGTTCAGCGGCAACGCTGTCGCGGGCACTTGCGACGTGGACGGAGTGCCTTATACTTATTACACCGCTCCGGGTGTCGGAGTGGCTGTCGTTTCCGTGGTCAACGGCTTCGGCGGGGCGCTGTCCGTAATGGTCGGCATCACCACTGAAGGCGTGATCTACAACACTGCGGTGCTCTCGCACAGCGAGACCCCGGGACTTGGTGCCAAGTGTCAGAACGACGAGGTCTTCCTCAAGCAGTTCAGAGGCCTTGACCCGTCTGCAACGAAACTTTCCGTAAAGAAGGACGGAGGTGACATCGACGCCATCACGGCATCCACCATCACTTCAAGGGCCTACACCCTTGCGTTGGCGAATGCTGTGAAGGTTTTCGCCACCGTCAACGCCGCTCCGGCTGCTAATGAAGAAGGAGGAGAGAACAATGAGTAGACTGTCTCTTATTACCAAGGGTCTTGTCAAGGACAACCCTACTTTCGTGCTTGTGCTCGGAATGTGTCCGACGCTTGCCACCACCACCTCGGCCATGAACGGTCTGGAGATGGGCCTTGCCACGATGTTTGTGCTGATACTCAGCAATATCGCGATTTCCCTTGTGGCGCCTGTGGTGCCTGACAAGGTCAGAATTCCTGCCTACATCGTAATCATCGCGACCTTCGTTACCGTACTGCAGCTTCTGATGCAGGCATACGTGCCGGCGGTCTACGAGACTTTGGGACTTTTCATTCCGCTCATCGTGGTCAACTGCATCGTTCTCGGACGTGCGGAGGCGTTTGCCAACAAGAACTCCGCGATTGACTCTGCCTGCGACGGACTCGGCATCGGACTGGGATTCACGATGTCCCTTACCGTCATCGGAATCGTCCGTGAAATTCTCGGAAGCGGCTCCGTCTTCGGATGGAAGTTCCTCGCGGGTGACGGTATTCTCGCTTTCGTGATGGCACCGGGCGCTTTCCTCGTGCTTGGATACCTGATGGTCCTCTTCAATAAGTTCCTTGCCAAAAAGTAGTAGAGTATGGAATATTTTCTCATAATCATATCGGCGATATTCGTCAATAACGTACTCCTCTCCCAGTTCCTCGGTATCTGTCCGTTTCTGGGTGTATCCAACAAACTCTCCACAGCTACCGGAATGTCCGGAGCGGTCTGCTTCGTGATTACCCTCGCGACTGTGGTGACCTACCTGTTGAACAAGTACCTGCTCTTGCCTTTCGGGCTTGAGTTCCTCCAGACGATTTCGTTTATCCTCGTGATTGCCGCCCTCGTGCAGATGGTGGAGATTGTCCTCAAGAAGATCAGTCCTTCGCTCTATCAAGCGCTCGGAATCTTCCTTCCGCTCATCACCACGAACTGTGCCGTTCTCGGCGTAGCCATTACGGTGGTCACCAAGGAGTTTACCTTCGGAGAAGAGGCTCATCTTCTGAATCTTGGAGAGGCTACGGTCTATGCTCTCGCGACTTCGCTCGGATATGGGCTTGCGATGTGTCTTTTCGCTGGACTTCGCGAGCATCTCGCGCTCAACGACGTGCCAAAGTCTTTCAGAGGTCTGCCTATCGCGCTCATCACCGTGAGCATCATGGCGATGGCCTTCCTCGGTTTCTCTGGAATTGTTTAACCCTTTAATATTCTCAGCGGTATGAAAAAGGTATTATCGCTTATTATCGCCGTTTTCCTACTCGGCAGCGCAGTTGCGGCAGCACAGCCTCGCGCACTCGGTATCAGAGGCGGTTACGGCGTTGAACTGTCCTACCAGCACTACTCAGGTGTCGACAACTTCATCGAAGGTGACCTCGGGCTGTGGGGCAACGGCTTCTATGTGTCTGGAATATATGATTTCGTGTTCGCCAAGAGCGGAATCGTGAACTTCTACGCCGGCCCGGGTGCTCAGATAGGATTCTACAGCTATACCAACAACGAAGGCGATATGGCAACGGGCTTCAATGCGGGAATCGCAGGCCAGCTCGGTGCTGAGTTCGTGATTCCTACAGTTCCACTCAATATCTCTATTGACTGGAAGCCAGTGTTCTATTTCACCAACAGCAACGGCTTTGGTTGGAACGGTTTCGCGCTCGGCATTCGCTACAGGTTCTAAATTGCGGAACATTTTTTTAAGCTGAGGACGGCTGCCATACTCTGGCAGCCGTCTTTTGTCTTCATGCCGGACTTCTTCTCCGGCAGTTCCGGCATGTGGATTATTTCGCTTCGAGTTTAGCTGGAATTTGAGTTTTCCATAGGAAGTTTCTTCTGATTTATCTACATTTGAAGTTGTAATGTATGAGATTTTAAGCAAGACGATGCTGACTCCGACAATCTGTCGGATGGATGTCTATGCGCCGCGGATTGCTTCCTCGGTCGCTCCGGGCCAGTTCCTGATGGTCCGTACAGATGAATTCGGGGAGAGAATCCCTCTTACCGTCAGCGATTTCGATTCTGACAGAGGCAGCGTCACAATAGTGACACAGAAGGTCGGTGCTTCCACGGCCGACATACTTTCCTTCGAGGTGGGGGAGCGCTTCGCCGATGTGGTGGGGCCTCTGGGGTGTCCTTCTGATTTCGTGAAGGCCGATGCTTCCGCCCTTGCGTCGAGGCGCTATGTCTTCATCGCCGGGGGAGTAGGCACTGCTCCTGTCTACCCGCAGGCAAAGTGGCTGAAGGAGAGGGGAGTCGCGGTCGATGTCGTGATAGGTGCAAAGACTCGAGACCTTCTCATCTATGAGGATGAGATGCGCGCGGTGTGCGACAATCTTTTCGTCTGCACCGATGACGGTTCCGCCGGTTTCCACGGCATGGTGACCGCCCTGCTTGAAAAGCTTGTCCGGGAGGACGGACATCGGTATACCGACGCTGTTGCAATCGGGCCCATGATTATGATGAAGTTCACTACTCTTACCGCACAGAAACTCGGTATTCCCATCGTGGTGAGCCTCAATACATTGATGGTGGACGGTACTGGGATGTGCGGAGCTTGCCGCGTCAGTGTTGGCGGGCAGACTCGCTTCGCCTGCGTGGACGGACCGGAATTCGACGGCGCTCTGGTGGACTTCGACGAGGCTATGAGGCGTCAGGGACAATACAGGCCCGAGGAGGCTGAAGCACTCGAGAACCATAAATGCAGAATAGGGAGGAATGCCTGATGGCCAATATGATACCCAGAGTTCCCGTGAGGGAGCAGGACCCGGAAGTCCGGGCGCACAATTTCGACGAAGTCTGTCTCGGCTACAATCTTGAGGAGGCTCTGCTTGAAGCGGGACGCTGCCTGCACTGCAAAGTCCCTCATTGCGTGAAAGCCTGCCCGGTCGGGCTCGACATACCTGGATTTATCTCCAAAGTGAAGGATGGCGACATCGCCGGCGCATACGCCGTCATTTCCGAGGACTCTCTTCTGCCAGCCGTGTGTGGCAGAGTCTGTCCGCAGGAAACCCAGTGCGAGGGCAGTTGCATCCTCGGAGTGAAAGGCGAGAGTGTGGCAATCGGGAAACTGGAGCGTTTCGTTGCTGATTATATGAGGGAAAACCAGGCTGCGGACCTGCCTCTGGCGGTCAATCCATCAGAGCCGAAGGCCAAGGTGGCGGTGGTTGGTTCTGGCCCTGCCGGACTTGCCTGCGCTGCAGATTTGGCCAGGATGGGATATGGAGTTACTGTCTTTGAGGCCCTCCACAAGGCCGGAGGCGTGCTTGAGTACGGCATTCCGGAGTTTCGCCTGCCGAAGGATACTGTCCTTGCTCACGAGATAGACGGGCTTGTCTCGCTCGGAGTCAAGATCGAAACTGATGTCGTTGTGGGCAGGACAGTTCTCGTGGACGACCTGTTGGACCGGCAGGGCTTCGCTGCAGTCTTCATCGGCACAGGCGCAGGGCTTCCAAAGTTCATGGGCATTCCGGGGGAGAACCTCTGCGGAGTCTTCTCTGCAAATGAGTTCCTGACGCGCAACAACCTTATGCGTGCATGGCGAGGCGACTACTTGACTCCTGTTCATGCCGGACGCAAGGTTTGCGTGGTCGGAGGTGGCAATGTGGCCATGGATGCAGCTCGGACAGCGCTGAGGCTTGGGGCTGAGGTTCACGTGGTCTACCGCCGTACCGAGTCGGAACTTCCCGCACGCCGCGAGGAAGTGCACCACGCCCTGCAGGAGGGGATAGTTTTCGACTTCCTTACAAATCCCGTGGAGATTCTACAGGACGAGCGCGGCTGGGTCCGCGCCTTGAAGTGCGTCAGGATGGAACTTGGCGAAGCCGACGCGAGTGGACGCCGTTCTCCGAAGCCTGTCGAAGGGTCCGAGTTTCTGCTGGGCTGCGACACGGTGATAATGGCGCTTGGCACTTCCTCCAATCCGCTTGTCCCGCAGTCGACCCGTGGGCTTGAAGTAAACCGCTGGGGAGGCATTGTCTCTTCGGAAGACGGAGCCACATCTCGCAAGGGCGTTTTTGCCGGCGGAGATGCAGTCACGGGATCTGCCACGGTGATTCTGGCGATGGGTGCCGGACGCAGAGCGGCGCGTGCAATAGACGACTACATACAATCAACACTATGAATATAAAAGAAACCGAGGCTTTCAAGAGTCTGTCCACGCTGAGATTCTGGAAGGAGATTCTGATTATCTCCATAGCCATGTTCATCGCCGCCGCTGCGGTCTACTACTTTCTTATTCCGAGCAAACTGGTGGTGGGCAGCATCTCAGGTCTTTCCATCGTTGTCGCGGGCGTGCTCGCGAAGATGGGTATAGTTGTGAAAGTTTCTCAGATAGTGCTGATAATCAATGCGATTCTTATCATTATTGCCTATCTTCTCCTTGGCAGCGACTTCGGGCTGAAGACGACCTATGCCGCTCTCATCCTGGGCCCAATGATGAACGTATGGGAGAGAATCTGTCCTTACGAGCAACTCATGGAGCCCGGAGCCTCCTCGATGATAGGAAACCTCTGGTTCGACCTGCTCTGCTTCGTGCTTGTTCTCAGCGCCTCGCAGGCGATACTCTTCCGCATCAATGCATCGACGGGCGGACTGGACATCATTGCCAAGATTCTCAACAAGTATTTCCACTTCGACATGGGCATGTCCGTGACCATCGCAGGTGTCTGCATCTGCTGCACGGCTTTCCTCATCAACCCGTTCCGCCTCGTCATCATCGGACTTATCGGCACTTGGGTCAACGGGATAGTTATCAACTACTTCATGTCGACCTTAAACCTGCGCAAGCGGGTGTGCATCATCTCGAAGGACTCCGAGCGCATCCGGGCGCACATCATCGACGATATCGTGCGCGGCTGCACCCTCTATGAAGTGAAGGGCGGCTACACCGGCGAGAAATACACCGAGATACAGACCCTCCTCACCCAGGCCGAATTTGCCGACCTGATGCAGTTCATCCGCGACAACGATATCAAGGCCTTCATCACTGCCGGCAATGTCAGCGAGGTCTACGGACTCTGGAGCGACAAGAAGACGCGCCGCAAGGTCAAGGGCAAGTGACGCGCTACTGCAGTTTCGTGCGGCCGGTATTGAAGATTTCGCGGATGTTGATTCTTCAAGAGGTCACCCTTCTGGTAAGAATTCACAAGCAAAGTTTTTATAATGTTTTATGGTGCAGATTATATGCACATTGTTCTAAAAAGCTACAGTTTCCTTGCTCTTTATAAAGAAAAGTAGAATGATGAAAATATAGATTTTTTTATGATAATTATTTGTAACTTTGCAGCCGCTTTCCGATAGGAATGCGAATGGTTCCGTAGCTCAGTTGGATAGAGCAACAGCCTTCTAAGCTGTGGGTCGCGCGTTCGAGTCGCGCCGGAATCACTTCCTTTCAATCACTTGCTTCCGGCTATAATCTTTCATTGCAAGTACGGTCGTTTAGGTGCGCTCCGTGCTGGCGTAAACACTATTTCTTCTTCCGGAGGAGCGAAACCCTGACGTAGGAGAGGATGCCGAACAGGATGATTAGGAACGCGTGGGTCTCATGGCTGAGCGTCGCGAAGAGGAGGCTTGTCTCCCACGATGCGCCGTAGATGTTCTCAAGAGTGATGGCCACGAGGTAGTGGTAGGCCCCCATGCCGCCCGGTACAGGGATGATTGACGCTATGTTCCCGATGCTCGACACGAAAAGCGAATCCATGAAGGTCAGGTGGTCGAGAGCCGGGATGGCCTTGAAAGTGTAGTAGGTCATCAGCAGGTAGAGTATCCAGATTGCCAGCGTGTAGAGAACGAAGAGGCCTTTGCGGCGGATGTGGACGAAACTCGTGATGCCGGTGCCGAGTCCTCTGACGGTGTCGGCTATTCTCCTGCACCACTTGTACTTCTTCTGCCAGTTGAAAACTCCCCAGATGAATGCCGCGAACAGAACGAGCAGCGGCGCTATAATCCACCATAGCGAGAATCCTGCGTTGCCGACAAACGGATGCCAGATGTTGTCTATGAAGAAAGCCCCGAGACTCTTCCATTGCAGCAGCAGGGCTACGAGCAACATAATCACGACGGCTACCACGTCCCAAGCCCTCTCGCAGAACACCGTGCCGAGAGTCTTGTCGTAGCCCATCCTGGCTGTCTTTATGTAGCCGCATCTGACGAACTCTCCCGCTCCAGGAAGCACCACGTTGACGAGGTTGCCCACGTTGGAGGCATCCCAGGCATCGATTCTCCTGATTCCAGGGTCTAGCGGCTCCATCATTATCTTCCACCGCTCCTCTCTGGCTACGAGTGCCAGGATGGAAACGAGGGTGAACAGAGCGACGTAGCCCCAGCGCGTCTCTCTGAGACCGTCCAGAAACTCCTGCCAGTTCAGCTCCCTGAAGGCAAACCACACAAGAACCCCAGCAAGGACGAACGAAAGGAGGTATTTTAAGACCTTCGTTACTTTCCGATTCATAAGCCCGCAAATTTAAGGATAATTAATGATATTCGGTGAAATGTGCTATTTTTGCAAGATATGAAATCAATCCTTGGCATAGGCAATGCGCTTACGGACATCCTCGCCGTCCTGCCTGACGATACCCTTCTGGACACATATCATCTGCCTAAAGGCAGCATGCAGCACGTCGATATGGAGACGGGCGACAAGATTTGGGCGGCCCTTCGTCCTCTCGGAGTCAAGTACGTCGCCGGAGGGTCGGCTGCCAATACCATCACCTGCACTTCCATCCTCGGGATGCCTTCCGCGTTCATCGGGAAAATAGGCGATGACGAGCTCGGACTCCTCTTCAAGAGTGACCAGGAGCAGTACGGTGTCAAGACGCAGCTTCTCAAGAGCGAGCACTCCAGCGGCCGTTCGATGGTCTTCGTCAGCGGCGGCAATGCCGAGCGCACTTTCGCGGTCTATCTCGGCGCAGCACTGGACCTTGTCCCTGAAGACCTGAAGCCGGAGTGGTTCGAAGGCTATGACTATTTCCATATCGAAGGTTATCTCGTGCAGAACCAGGCACTTGCAAGGCGAGCCATAGAATACGCCCACGCCGCCGGATGCATCATCTCCCTCGACATGGCTTCCTATAACGTGGTCGAGTCCAACCTCGCTTTCCTGCACGATGTAATTGAGAAATATGTCGACATAGTCTTCGCCAACGAGACTGAATCCAAGTCCTTTACCAAACTTTCCTCGCCTCGGGCGGCCCTCGATGAGATCGCCGGCCTCTGCGATATCGCGGTCGTCAAGGTCGGCAAGGATGGCAGTTGGATAAAGTCTGGAGATACGGTCCACCTCATCCCGGCATGGCCTGCCGATACCGTCGACGCTACCGGAGCAGGGGACACCTACGCAGCCGGATTCCTCTACGCGCATTCTCTCGGTAGGTCCCTCAAAGAATGCGGAGAAGTCGGGTCGATTATTGCTGCGAAGGTCGTGGAGATTGTCGGTACCAAGATTGACATCCCGCGCTGGAAGTCGGCAAAAGAAGAAATCAGAGCGCTGTTTGCGCAGAATGGGGCCTCCGAATGACGAATCCGCTTCTGTACATCCTCCGGAGGATGGCCCTCCGCCGCAACGGAAGCCATCTCCCGCATAGCCTCAGACCGCTTGGAAAGTTGGGGTCAGTGACTGTACTGTTTTCGGCCGAAGGTGAAGAGAATGAAGCCATACGCCGCGAAGCTGTGAAGCAGTTCGCGGGAAAGAACCTCCGTCTGCTCTGTCCGTCAAAGCAGGACGTGGATATCCTCGGTACCCTGAAGAAGAAATATCGCGGGGACGCATGGTCCGACGAACTGTTCATAACGCTCATCGAACCTTCTGCGAGTTTCCTCTCCGAGTACGAAGCTCGCTGCAGCAAGGCATCTTTCAAGGTTGGCCGCTCCCGGATTGCTGGAGATGTGTTTGACCTCGTGCTTTCCGACCCGGAAGTCGAGACCAAAAGTCAGTACGAAGCGTTTCTCGAAATCGTCAAATACTTACTTATAATCAGATGAAACCACTTTCACACTACGCAGGCGTGGCCCTCAAAGGTTTTGGCATGGGGGCTGCCAATGTCGTTCCGGGCGTGAGCGGCGGCTCCATAGCCCTGCTGACCGGCATCTTTTCCGACATTATCGATGCTCTGAACGCCCTCACCGAGAAGTCCACATGGTCTGCGCTGCTGCACGGCAGGTTCAAAGACTTCTGGAAGAAGATTAACGGCACTTTCCTGGTCGCCCTCCTTGTAGGTGTGCTGGTCAGTGTCTTCTCGCTTGCCAAACTCGTGACACTGTGCCTGCAGAACTGGCCTGTCCCGACCTGGGCGTTCTTCTTCGGACTGATACTCGCCTCGACGCTGATGATGTTCTGTGATGCAGGCAAGATTGGAGTCAAGGAGATTGTCTTCATCGTCCTCGGCCTGGCTGTAGGCCTCGTGGTCTGCACCTTGTCTCCGAGCCAGACCCGAGATGACCTCTGGTTTATCGGCCTCTGCGGAGCGATTTCAATCTGCGCGATGATTCTCCCTGGGGTTTCGGGCAGCTTCCTTCTGCTTGTCCTCGGCAAATATGACTATGTGATGGGGGCTATCTCCGAACTCAATTGGCCGGTGCTCATCGTCTTCGGGGTCGGCTGCTTGGTCGGCATCCTCGCTTTTGCGAAATTCCTCCACTGGTTGCTTGCCCGCTGGGAGAAGCAGACGATGCTGATTCTTCTCGGCTTTGTCCTCGGCTCTTTGATCCGCGTGTGGCCGTGGTACGACATGGCTGCCGTGGAGGCTGCGCAGATGCGTCGTACAGGAGAGCTTGCAGTATCTTCGGTGGACCTTCAGATTCCCCTCGCCATACTCTGCTGCGTGGTCGGCGTCGTTCTTGTGCTGATCTTCAACTATGTCGCTTCGCGAAAGGCTGCAAAGACGAAGTAGTGTCTTGTGGCTCGTCTCCTAGCCTTATTTCAGTACAAGTTCCACCGGGCAGTGGTCCGAGCCGTAGATCTCGTTGTGGATGTCGGTGGAGACTATCCTGCCGGTGAAGCCTTTTGAGACGAGGAAATAGTCGATGCGCCACCCTGCGTTCCTCTCGCGAGCAGCCATGCGGTATGACCACCATGAATATTTGACTTCCTCCGGATGGGCGGCCCTCCAGCTGTCGATGAACCCTGAGTCGAGCAGCTTGCTCATGCAGGACCTCTCTTCGTCGGAGAACCCTGCGTTGAAGTGGTTTGTCGCCGGATTCTTCAGGTCGATTTCTTCGTGAGCCACGTTCATGTCGCCGCAGATAACAACGCCCTTTTTCTCGGCGAGGCCCGAGACATACTTCCTGAAACTCTCCTCCCAGCTCATGCGGTAGTCGAGCCGGCGAAGTCCGTCCTGCGAGTTTGGGACATAGACGTTGACGAGATAGAAGTCCGGCATCTCCAGAGTAATCAGTCTGCCTTCGCTGTCGTGCTCCGGCTTGCCGAGACCGCAGTTGACGTTCAGCGGCTGCTCCCTTGTGTAGATGGCTGTCCCGGAATACCCCTTCTTCTCGGCATAGTTCCACCATGAGGTGTATCCGGGGAACTCCAGATCAATCTGGCCGGCCTGAAGCTTGGTCTCCTGCAGACAGAAGAAGTCTGCGTCGAGTTCCGTGAAAATGTCGGCGAATCCCTTGCCTGCCACGGCGCGGAGGCCGTTGACGTTCCAGCTTATAAGTTTCATTTTACGAAATTAAGAATTAAATTCCTATCTTCGTAGGTTATCTGCAATAAACGATGAGAGAACTCTTTCTTACAAATACGCTTTCCCGTCGCAAAGAGCTTTTCGTTCCGATTCATCCGGGGCACGTCGGGATGTATGTCTGCGGTCCGACAGTCTACGGTGACGCCCATCTCGGGCACGCCCGCCCGGGAGTGACCTACGATGTGCTTTTCAAACTCCTCAGGCATCTTGGCTACAAGGTCCGCTATGTCCGCAACATCACGGACGTGGGCCATCTGGAGCACGATGCGGACGAGGGTGAGGACAAGATAGCGAAGAAGGCCAGGCTTGAGCAGCTTGAGCCGATGGAGGTTGTCCAGATGTACACTCTCCGCTACCACGAGGCCATGCGTAGGCTCAACGTGGCTCCGCCGTCCATCGAACCGCGCGCTTCCGGGCACATCATCGAGCAGATAGAGGCTGTGAAGAAGATTCTCGAAGCAGGCTATGCCTATGAGAGCAATGGAAGCATATATTTCGATGTCCGTAAGTACAACGAGGATTTCCACTACGGAGTCCTCTCCGGGAGGAATCTTGACGACACTCTCGAGGGCACCCGCAGTCTTGACGGACAGGGCGACAAGAGAGCTCCGTATGATTTTGCGCTTTGGAAGAAGGCCGAACCGGAGCATATCATGCGCTGGCCGTCCCCTTGGGGAGAGGGGTTTCCTGGGTGGCATCTGGAGTGCTCTGTGATGGGGGAGAAGTATCTCGGTAGAGAGTTTGACATCCACGGAGGAGGAATGGACCTCATGTTTCCTCACCATGAGTGCGAGATTGCCCAGAACGAGGCTTCCCGAGGTACGCAAGGTATACACTATTGGGTGCACAACAACATGATAACCATCAACGGCCAGAAGATGGGCAAGTCTCTCGGCAATTTCATCACCTTGCCGCAGCTCTTCGCGGGAAACCACCCGAAACTTGATCAGGCGTACAGTCCGATGACGGTCCGCTTCTTCATCCTGCAGGCCCATTACCGCAGCACGTTGGATTTCTCTAACGATGCACTTCAGGCTTCGGAGAAGGGGCTGAAGCGGCTTATGCAGGCTGCCAAGGACCTCTATCAGATGGCGGACCGCACCGCGCCGTCCTTCCCTTACGGAGAGGAAGAATTCGCTCTTGCACCTGAGAAAGTGGAGTCCGACAATCCGGAAGTCGCCAAGATAGTAGAGGCTGTCTATGAGGCGCTATGCGACGATCTCAACACTTCCGTTGCCCTGTCGCATATCTCCGAGGCTGTGCGTCTCGTCAACTCTTCCAAGGCTCGCCAGATTTCCCTTTCTGCCAGAGATCTTGGGATACTTGCCGACCTTTTCGACAACATAGTGTCCGGGGTGCTCGGCCTGAAGGATGAGGACGCATCTGAAGGAGCGTCGTCCAAGATAATAGGAGGACTGATGGATATGGTTCTCGAGAGGCGTGCTGCCGCAAAAGCAGCCAAGGACTGGACGGCTTCCGACCACATCCGCGATTCTCTTAAAGCATTGGGGATTTCCGTCAAGGACACCAAGGATGGTGCCGAGTGGTCTCTTGAGTAGAGTCTACTGCGCTACAAATTCGTAAGTTATGCTGCCGCTCTGTTTGGGGGCGGCATCTGCTTTTGCCGAGAACTTCGAGAGGCGTGCCGCCCTTATCGCAAACGAGCGAAGACAGCCGTCTTTTGACGAGGTGCTTTCGTCGACCTTTGCCGAAAGAACTGTACCGGCGGGATTGACCAGGATGTTTACCGTCACCTGTCCCGCACCCATGCAGCGATAGGCCGGGATAGACAGCCTGCTCGCTTTCCTGCCTTCAAGTTCGTATGCGACTACTGACGGGCCGGAATATCTGCTTGCAGCATCGGAGGCTTTATTGTCTTCTTTTGAGGGTTTGTTGAGGACAGCTTCGTCCTCAGCCGGCGGAGTTTCATACCCTCTGTCCAGTTCGCGCTGCAGCCTTTCGGCATCTTTGTACAGCTGCTCTGCGTCAGTCCCGCGGTCATCTTTCAGTGCGGCTCGATTTACGGCGACGTTCCTCACGGCTGATGCGTAGCTCTCTGAGATTCCGTTCTCGGCGAGAAGATTCTGAAGTCGTCTTGAAACACTTTCTTTGAACTCCGCCTCCTTCTGGAGCTTCTCTATCTCCTGTTGCATCTTCTCGGCCTCCTCATACCTTGAGTAGTCGAGCACGAAACTGTTCTCTTTCGAGAGACTGTAGCCCAGACTTGAGGCAAGCAGGACTATGACCACCGACAGATGAATTATTGCGGTAAGGTACAGCCCTGCTTTGTCTTCGTTTGAGATTTTCCTCATTCCTGATCTTTCTTCTTGTCTTTCAGGGATTTTTCGATTGTGTTTGTGATGATGTCGACAGCCACCTTGTTGTGTCCTCCCTGCGGGATTATGATGTCAGCGTATCTCTTGCTCGGTTCGATGAACTGAAGATACATAGGCTTGACGGTGCGCGAATATCTCTCGATTACCCAGCGCACGTCCTTGCCTCTTTCGGAGATGTCGCGAGCCATCACTCTCATCAGTCTGTCGTCATCGTCGGCGTCGACGAAAATCTTGATGTCCATCTGGCCTCGAAGTTCCTCGCAGGTGAAGATTAGGATACCTTCGATGATGATGACATCCGACGGCTCCACGGTCACGGTTTCCGTCTTCGAGCGTGAGCAGGAGATGTACGAATAGACCGGCTGCTTGACAGTCTTGCCGTTCTTTAGGTCAGCGAGCTGTCTGCACAGCAGCGTCCAGTCGATTGCGTTGGGATGGTCGAAGTTGTAGACCCTCTTCTCTTCGTCGGTGAGGTCGCTTGAGTCCTTGTAATAGGAGTCTTGAGGTATCACTACAACCTTTTCCTTCTTTAGTTTTTCGGTGATTGCCTTGACGACTGTCGTCTTACCGGACCCCGAACCGCCGGCTATTCCGATGACCAGCATAGCTTAGAATTCTGCGTTCTTTGGAGTTCTTGGGAATGGAATCACGTCACGGATGTTCGCCATACCGGTGACGAAGAGCAGAAGTCTCTCAAATCCGAGTCCGAAACCGCTGTGAGGGCAGCTGCCGAATCTGCGGGTGTCGATGTACCACTCAAGATTGCGTCGGCTCATCTTGAGTTCGTCTATGCGGCTTTCGAGTTTCTCGAGGCTTGACTCGCGCTCAGACCCTCCGATTATTTCTCCGATTTTCGGGAAGAGGACATCCATCGCTCGTACGGTCTTGCCGTCTTCGTTCTGCTTCATGTAGAAGGCCTTGATGTCTTTAGGGTAACCCGTGAGGATGACAGGCTTCCTGAAATGCTTCTCTACGAGGTATCTCTCGTGCTCGCTCTGCAGGTCGACTCCCCAGTAGACAGGGTATTCGAAATGCACTCCGTTGCTTATTGCCTGCTCAAGAATCTCGATGCCCTCTGTGTACTCCAGACGCACGAAATCAGTGGCGACTACTCCCTTGAGCCTATCCACAAGTTCGTTGTCGTACCTGTCGTTGAGGAACTGTATGTCATCTGCGCAGTTGTCGAGCGCGTATTTTACGAGGTGCTTGATGAAGTCCTCGGCAAGGTCCATATTGTCGTTGATGTCGTAGAATGCCATCTCCGGCTCCACCATCCAGAACTCCGCGAGGTGTCGCGGGGTGTTTGAATTCTCCGCGCGGAAGGTCGGTCCGAAGGTGTATATTTCTCCGAGTGCCGTAGCTCCGAGTTCTCCTTCGAGCTGACCGCTTACGGTAAGGCTTGTCTGGCGTCCGAAGAAATCCTTCGTGTAGTCGACTTCACCTTTCTTGTTTTTCGGTGCGTTGTTGAGGTCAAGCGTGGTTACCTGAAACATCTGGCCTGCGCCTTCTGCGTCTGCTGCGGTGATGAGCGGTGTGTTCAGGTAGACGAATCCGTTTGAATGGAAATACTCGTGGATTGCGTATGCCATCTGGCTGCGAAGCCTGAGCACTGCTCCAAATGTGTTAGTCCTTGGACGGAGGTGGGCTATGCTGCGAAGATACTCGAGCGAGGTGTCTTTCTTCTGTAGCGGATATCTCACCGGGTCGCAAGTGCCGTAGACCTCAATCTCGGCGGCTTTGATCTCAACGCTTTGACCGCCCCCGACGGACTCCACCAACTCACCGCGCACGCCGATGCAGGCACCTGTGCCTATTTTTGAGAGGATGCCTTCAGTTTCGGAATTCTTGTCCACTACAATCTGGATGTTCTTTATCGTGGAACCGTCGTTGAGGGCGATGAACGCTATCTCCTTGTTTCCTCTTTTGGTCCTTACCCAGCCTTTTGCCAGGACTTCTTGACCGGCTGTCATCCTAAGCAGGTCCTTGACTTTGGTGCGAAGTATTTCCTTCATCATTAAACGTTCTTATTTTAAAAAGCAGCCCTCATGAAGGGGGCTGCTTCAAATTATGTGTGCAGAATTATTATTCTGACGGTCTTCTTGCAGAGTACATTATCTTGAGTGCTGAGCAGCGCCTAAGCTCCTGCTTAACATCAGTGACAATGCCCATCCTGACATCCTGGTCGGCCCTGATGCTGACGGTCATGAGCTGACGGTCAGCCTCGTTCATTGCCTCACGCTCGGCGGCGATAAAGTCGCGGATCTCGGCGGTGGTCCTGAATGAGTCGTTCAACTGGATACGTGCCTCGGTACCGTACTGGCTCTGGAGAGCCTTGATAGGGGAACCGATGTTGATGTATGAGTTGAGGTCCTTCCTTTCGAGCTTGGCTACTTCCGATGCCTCAGGGATGTTTACCATCACCTTGTTCTCGGTCTCACGAAGCTGCGTGGTCACCATAAAGAAGAAAAGGAGCATGAACACGATGTCAGAAAGGGAGTTCGACGAAATCCCCGGCATTTCCTTCTTGCCTTCTTTCTTGAATTTTGACATATTATCTTCTCCTTAATTATCTTTTAGATCCAACGTCCTTAGGCTCTGCCTCTGAAATCTGCTGAGGTATGGCCTTTCTGATGATATCCTGTTCTTCCTCCGTGGTCCTTGCGTATGGCTTACCGTAGTGGGACATCGCGAATTCATCGCGGAGTTCGTTGACTGCCTTTACCAGTTCGTTCTGGACGGCGATGTATGCACGATAGCTCGTGCCTCGGTCGTTCTGAAGCGAAATGATACCCTTAGACACAGGATATGGTCCAAGACCCTCGATCTCCTTGATTTCCTTTTCAGGCATCGTAGGGTCGTCTGCCGGGTTTGTCAAGAATGTCTTTACCTTGTCTTTGAGTTGGCTGACGTCTATGATATCGCCACCTGCAAGAAGCCTATCCGCAGAGTTAATCTTCACAACGATGAGGTTGCGGCGATTGACCTTCTGATCCTCTGTCTTCTGGTTTTCAGCAGGCATAGGAGGCAGACGACGAGACAATCCTGTCTGTGTTCCCATAGTTGTGGTCATGAGGAAGTAGCACAAAAGCAGGAACGCTATGTCGGCAGTAGAACTCGCGTTGATTGCTGGTGTTTTCTTTGACATAGAACGAATTATTTCTTGTTGGTTACAGCCATGCGGATTTCGCCGACAATGATGGCGATGATTGCGCATGCGCCGGCGAAATAGGTAAGATTAAGTATGGTATCTGTAAGTTTGAGCGTAGCGAAGTCGTCCAAACCTTCCCTGCCAAATGCAGGTGCTGCTGGTGCGAGGAGGTAGGCTACGAAGCAGATTGCCGCGATTGCAAGCAGACCGATGCCTCCCTTGACGAGGGACTTCGGGTTGTTGCGTACGCTCACGATGCCACCGACAACCACCCAGGAGGCGGCCGCGATGCCAACCATGACGTATGCCCAGTAGAGCAGAGTGTCTACAGGAACTCCGTCGTTCAGTTCGAAGCCTGCGATGAAGCCCCAAACGAGCAGAGCAACACTGATGACAATCAGCCCCACCATGCACCATTTAAAGATTTTATTGAGTTTCATAATCTTTTGTGCAAAGTGAATAATTATTTCTTCTCAGCGTACTTGGTGAGAACATCGATAAGGCTGATTGAAGAGTCCTCCATGTCGATGGTGAGGCTGTCAATCTTTGCAAGGATGTAGTTGTAGAATACCTGAAGAATCATCGCAACAATCAAACCACCCACAGTGGTGATGAGGGCGACCTTCATACCTCCGGCAACGACGTTAGGTGAGATGTCACCTGCAGCCTGGATTGCATCGAAGGCCTCAATCATTCCGATAACGGTTCCGAGGAATCCGAGAGACGGAGCGATGGCGATGAAGAGAGAAATCCAAGAAAGTCCGTTTTCCATTTCGCTCATCTGTACTGAACCGTAGGAAACGACGGACTTCTCGACTACGTCAATTCCCTGATCGTAACGAAGCAGACCCTGATAGTAGATGCTTGCTACAGGTCCGCGAGTGTTGCGGCATACTTCCTTTGCCTTCTCGATGCCACCCTCTGCGAGAGCTGCTTCAACGTCAGCCACGAGCTTCTTGGTGTTGGTCTTTGAGAAGGTGAGATAGAGGATACGCTCAATTGAAAGAGCAAGACCGAGGATGAGGCAGAGGACGATGAGCGCCATGAAGCCTGCACCACCTTCGATGAATTTGGTCTTGAGTGCCTGGTGAAGAGGAACCTCTGGAGCTGCTGCCGTAAGCTCTGCGAGGCTAAGCTCGGAGGACACCGGAGCAGCCGACTCTTCCTGAGCGGAAGCGACATTGGCAGAAATTACCATCAAGCCGGCAACTGCCAAAAACATGAAAAACTTTTTCATAATGAACTTTAAATAATGTATTAGTTGTAATAATTATCCGTGTCTAAAAAGCAGCGCAATTTAGCAAATTAATTTCAGATACCAATATTTATTTGGATATTTCTCCTTTCAGGTTCATCTCCAGAAATTCTTTTACCTTCCCGTTGTCATCGTAGTTGCCCATCAGGTGGAAGAGTTTTCCGAGGGCGCTTTCTGTCGTGATGTCGTAACCTGAGACCACTCCCGCTTCCTTGAGAGTGCGTCCGGTGGCGTAGATGTCCATGTCCACGTCGCCTCCGAGGCACTGTGTGACGTTGAGAAGAATCTTGCCCTTGCCGCAGGCCTCCCGGACTATCTTGAGGAACCATGGCTTCGATGGGGCGTTCCCGGCACCGTATGTCTCGAGTATTACTGCTCTGGACCCGTCACCGAGGAGGATGTCCCTGACCGCCTGCTCGGTGATGCCCGGATGGAGTTTCAGGATAGAAACTCTTGTGTCAAGGTCGGTACGTATGCTGAACGCCTTCTTGCGGTCGCGCGGGTAGTGGATGAATCCGCCGTTGTATTTTATGCTTATTCCTGCGGTGGCGAGGGGCGGGTAGTTCGGCGAGTCGAAGGCATCGAATCCTGTAGCGTTTACCTTGGTGCTCCTGTTGCCCCTGAATAGCTTGGCATTGAAGCAGATACAGACTTCCGGGACGAGGGAGCGCCCGTGCTGGTCGCGTGCGGAAGCGATTTCGACTGCCGAGATTAGATTCTCCTTGCCGTCTGTGCGCGGCCGGCCTATCGGAAGCTGGCTTCCGGTGAAGACGACCGGCTTGTTGAGGTTGTCGAGCATGAAACTCATCGCCGATGCGCTGTATGCCATCGTGTCGGTCCCGTGCAGGACCACGAAGCCGCAGTAGTCGTCGTATCTTTCTTTGATGAGGTTGGCGAGCGACTGCCAGAGCGACGGCTCGACATCGGAGGAGTCGATAATCGGGGAGAAACTGAAGCTGTCTATCGTTAGTCCGAATTTCCGGAGCTCTGGCACTTCGTCCATGAGGCTTCCGAAGTCGAACGGCTTCAGCGTGCCGTCAGAGGGGTCTTCCTTCATGCCTATGGTGCCTCCGGTGTAGATGAGAAGCACCGCAGGTCGGCTTGGCTTTTTTTTCTTGAGAAAATCGAAAATCATATTGCGAAAAGTCTCTTGGCATTTTTTGTGGTCGCTTCCGCCACTTCCTCTGCGCTGACGCCTTTTCGCTGCGCGATGAAAGCCGCAATCAGCGGAAGGTAGGCGCTCTCGTTTCTCTCGCCCCTGTGCGGCGTCGGGGTCAGATACGGGGAGTCTGTCTCGAGGACTATCCGTTCCAGCGGTATCCTGCGTATGTCCTCTCCGATGGAAGCTTTCTTGAAGGTAACCACGCCTCCTATTCCCACGTACCAGTCGTCTCCGAGTGCGGCGATTCTCTGGAAGACCTCCCAGCTGCCGCTGAACGCGTGCACGTCACCTCTGAGATGCAGCCCGGCAGCGTCCTTCATCACTTTGAAGAAGTCTTCGGTCGCGTCTCGCAGGTGGATGTTTACCGGCAAATCCCATTGCGAGGCGAGTTCCAGCTGTGTGCGGAACGCCTCCATCTGCTCCTTCCGGAATTCTGTCCCTTCGTGGTAGTCGAGTCCGATTTCCCCGACGGCCACCACGCCTCTGGCCCGGTATGGCAGCATCGCGTCGATTTCGTCCTTCCAGTTCTCCTTCACCGATCCGGGATACAGCCCCAACATATTGTGGAGGACACCGGGATGCTTCTCTGTCAAGGCGAACATCTTCTCGCGCGAAGAAGAGTCGATGTCGGCCTGGATGAGCGCCGAGACACCTGCCTTGCGGGCGCGCGCAATCACTTCTTCCTCGCATTCCGCGTAGGGGTCGTCGTAGTTGTGGGAGTGTGTGTCTATCAGTTCCATTGGCGCAAAATTAATGAAAATTGGCATTAATGCTACATCTTCTGAGGATATCCGTGGTCACTACGCCTTCGCTTTCGAGAAGCCCGACTATCCGCGAAATGCAGCTGCAGCTGAGCTCCAGCCGGGCCGCGAGCTCCTCGATGTCGATGCCCATGCAGGAGTCTATGGTCCTGCAGACTTCCAGTACGGTCCCGTCGGCCGCCGCTCCGAGTCTTTTCCTGACTCTCTCCTCCATTGACATCTGTGGCTTGGGCGCGGATGTCAGGCCGAGGTTGTCGCAAAGGCTTCCGAGATTCACTATCGGTTCCGCCACTTTCTCGGCTATCAGTGCGTTGCAGCCTTCCGATAAGCTGTCGTCAATCCGTCCTTGAAGTGCGTAGACCATTCTGCCGTAGCTCGCCGCAAGTCTGCATGTCATCATGCCTCCGCCTTTGACCTTGGATTCGATGAGGATTGTGGCCGAGGAGATGCCGGCTATTATGCGGTTGCGGCGCAGGAAATTGTAGGCTCTCGGCTGTGTGCCAGGCGGATAGTCCGTTATGACGGCTCCGCCGCTTCCGACGATTCTGTCTGCAATCGCCGAGTGCCGTCTGGGATAGATGTTGTCTGCTCCAACGGGGATTACGGCTACCGTCGGCAGACCATATGCCATGGCCGCGAGGTGTGCGCTGATGTCGACTCCAATCGCGAGGCCGCTGACGATGACCTCCTCGTCGGAGCGGTCGGCGATGGCCTTCACTGTGCGCCGGCACCACTCTTCACCTCTATGGCTTTCCGCACGAGTCCCGACTATGGAGACGCTCCGGCCGCTTCCGAACAACTCTTTCAGCGCACGTCTGCTCCTTACGTACAGAAGAATCGGGGCGTCCGGGCATTCCCGGAGCAGGGGAGGGTACTCTTCGCTGTCGAAGATGCTGACCGTCTTCACTCCGAGTGTCTTCAGACGGCGGTATTCTTCTTCGGCAGCCTTAAGGTCGGAGTCGCCGAGTCCGGCCGGGACTTTCCCGTAAGGACCGAACAACTCTCTCCGTGCCTTCTCGGGCATGGTAAAAATCGATTCGGCTGATGGAAATCTGTCGAGGAGACCGTCCACAGCGAGAGGCCTGTCCCCGAAAGCCGCATTGAGCGCAATGGCGCTTGCGGCAGAAAAACTGTCTTTGTCCATTTCTCATAATTTAAGTCTGAACAAAGATAGGAAAGAATAGAGAAAATCCTATACGATGAGCATCGCGTCGCCGTAAGGTCCGAAGCGGTACCCCTCTTTGAGGGCTTCTTCATAGGCGTTCATCACATAGTCGTAGCCTCCGAATGCCGCCACCGTCATGAGCATGGTCGACTGCGGCATGTGGAAGTTGGATACTATGGCGTCGGGAATGGAGAAGTTGTACGGCGGGAAGATGAACTTGTTGGTCCAACCGTCATTGGCACGTACCTCGTTGCTGGTGGTTACGTATGTCTCGAGGGCCCTGATGACGGTGATTCCGACCGCGCAAATCTTGTGCCCTGCGCGTTTGGTGGCGTTGATCTCGTCTGCGGCCTGCTCGCTTATGATGAATCTCTCGCCGTCCATCTTATGCTTCGACAGGTCCTCCACATCGACCGTCCGGAAGTGCCCTATGCCCATGTGGACGGTGATGAAAGTCTTGTCAATGTCCTTGAGAATCATTCTGTTGAACAGCTCCCTGCTGAAATGCAGCCCCGCTGCCGGGGCAGACACGGCGCCTTCGTTCTTTGCGAAGATGGTCTGGAACTCCTCCGCGTCGGTCTCGTCCGGGTCCGGCTTCACCCATTCCGGGACCGGAGTCTTGCCCAGGCTGAACAAGGTGTCCTTGAACTCCTCGTAGGAGCCGTCGTACAGGAACCTTAGGGTCCTGCCCCTTGACGTGGTGTTGTCAATCACTTCCGCGACCATGCTGTCGTCGTCACCGAAATACAACTTGTTGCCGATTCTGATTTTGCGGGCAGGGTCGACAATCACGTCCCACAGCCTCTGCTCCCTGTTGAGTTCGCGGAGAAGGAAGACGGTGATGTCGGCACCGGTCTTCTCCTTTTTGCCGAGGAGCTTCGCCGGGAATACTTTCGTGTCGTTGAGCACGAAGCGATCCCTCTTGCCGAAATAGTCTATGATGTCCTTGAATTTCTTATGCTCTATCTCTCCGGTGTCCTTGTGCAGGACGAGCAGACGGCATTCGTCTCTCCACTGGACGCGTCCGTCCACTTCCGGCATCAGCCGGGTTGCTATGCTGCTCTGCGGGAGCTCGAAGTTGAATTGCGACAGTTTCATATATGGAAGCGTAATTAGTACACTTTTCTATATACGGTCAAATGTGCCGAAAAGTTTCAAACCTTGGCTTCGCGGAATACCTCAATGATAGAGGGATAGGTGTTCTTGAGAAACGGCGGCAGGCTTGAACGGGCGACCCATGCGGCTTTGGCGATGTCTTCCTCCCGCTGCGGGGTGAGGTCGACCGGGTCGGTGTAGAGCATGTCGTACCACCATGTGTGCTTGAGGTGCCAGATGCCGTTCCTGAGGTAGCAGTGGTCCGTGACGCAGATGAGTCTCCTGAGTTCAAGAGCATCGACTCCGGTCTCTTCCTCCACCTCGCGCACAGCAGTCACTTCGATGTCCTCGCCCTTCTCACGATGTCCTTTCGGCAAGTCCCACAGCCCGTTGCGGCTTATCAGAAGGTAGTCGCCACGCCTGTTTGAGACAAGCCCGCCGGCTGCATCGACTTCCTTGAATTCGGCGCAGACCCTGCGGTACATCCATTCTGGGTTGTCCGTCGGGATGTAGATTCGGCTGAGAGATTCGGATGCCTCGAACATCCCTACGAGGGCGTGGATGTCGATTCTCTCTCCTATGTGGAATTCGATTGAGTTCGGGTCGGCGAGCGCCTGCTCTTCAGGACCGCAGATTATTATGCAGCGCTTCTCGAAGTATATCCTGTGCATCGGAATTTTCTGGCTCAAAATTTCTTATATTTGCAAAAGTAACAAAATCGCGCGAGATATGACTGCTCATTACGACAGCAAGCATGGCTGTGTCTCCAAGAGTCCGGAAGAACTCTATATGGCTTTCTGCGATATGCGGAACTTTTCATCCCTCATGCCGGGTCAGGACATGAAGGCCGAGATAAAGGCGGACTATGATAACTTGAGCATCGAGGTCCAGGGCTTTCACATCTCTGTCCGGGTTGATGAACGCCAGCCCTACCGTCTCATCAGGATAGGCAGCGCCGATTCCCCGATAGAGTTCGTCGCGGCGTTGCATTTCGATCCGTCGCCAGTCCCGGGCAAGACCGATTTCAGCATCAGCGTGGATGCTAACATCAATTTCATGATGAAGACCATGCTCGGTTCCAAGGTGCAGCAGGCACTTGACAAGGCGGTGGATACCCTCGTGGATATCTCCGAAGGCAGGGTTCCGCAGATGCCTGGCAAGGGTTTCTGATGGACACTCCGTCAGTTTCCGTCAGGCTCAATCCTTTCAAGGGAGCATGCGGCCCGGATGGACGCGAAGTTCCGTGGAGTCCGTACGGGAGGATACTCGATAAACGTCCCAATTTTACGCTTGACCCGCTTTTCCACGCGGGGTGCTATTATGTGCAGGATTCTTCCGCGATGTTCGTAGGACATCTTCTGCGGAAAATGCTCCGGCGCCATATGTCAGACGCCACCGGCATCAGGCTGCTCGACCTGTGCGCCGCACCTGGCGGCAAGACCACCGATGCAGCCGCTTCTCTCAGGGAGTTCTGCGGCGGCGATTTCTCCATAGTCAGCAACGAGGTGATGGCTCAGCGGGCAGGCGTCCTGAGAGACAACGTGGCTCTCTGGGGAGACCCCAACGTCGCGGTGACTTCCGTGGACCCGGGAGCATTCGCTTCGCTTGAAGGGTATTTCGACATCATCATTGCGGATGTCCCGTGCAGCGGCGAGGGCATGTTCAGGAAAGACCCGGTTGCGGTCAAGAACTGGAGTCCCGAGACTGTCAAACTCTGCGCGGCACGCCAGAAGCGTATTCTTGCGGATGCCTGGTCGTCGCTTCGCGAGGGCGGCATATTGATATACTCCACCTGTACCTACGAGACGGAAGAGAATGATGATAACCTCCTGTGGGCTGCGCGGCAGTTTGGCGGAGAGGTGGTGCCGGTGGAGGATGAGTTCCCCGGCAGCGGAGTCGTGACGACTCCCGCAGGTTCTTTGCTCAGGGCTGGGGTCGTCCCGGGAGAGGGGCAGTGGGCAGGTGCTCTGCTGAAGACCTCTCCTCAGAAGGTGAAGAAAAATGCCGACATTTCTGCTCTCCGTCCCCAGTGGCCTTCACCCTCCCGTTCGGAGGCGGTGAAGTCTGAGCGTCCGCTTCCGGATTTTGCATTGGGCATGGATTTTGACGCCAGTCTCTATCCGGCCGTCGAAGTCGACGAGGCCACGGCGCTGCGTTTTCTTCACCGCGATGCGCTCGTCCTGCCAGATGCGGCTCTAGGCTACAACGTCGTCACCTATCTCGGGCATCCGCTCGGGTTCGTGAAGAACATAGGGAAGAGATGCAACAATTTGCTCCCCAAATCGAGAAGAATATTGATGGACATTTGACAATATGAAGACAAGAACGATATTTCTGGCAGCAGCGTTGCTGCTCTGCGGGGCCGGTGCCTTTGCGCAGGAAGAAGACCCCGCGGCAGCCGCCGCACGCTACAAGACATCGTACGAGAGACAGGTCCGCAATGTCGGGCTTTCGGGGCTTGGAGTGGAGACTATCATCGACAAGTGGGAGATAGTCGCTCCGGACGACCCGGAGATGCTTTCCGCGCGCTTCAACTTCCTGCTTGACAAGTCCAGGAGTACCAATATGGTGGTGAAGGACGCCCAGAAGTACCTCGGCAAAGCTCCCTTGCTTGTGCTGAAGGATTCGTCCGGGAGGGATGTCAACTATTTCGAGGAGCAGGTCTTCGTCGACTCGCTGTTTGCCGCTGCGCTCAAGATGGCTGACCGTGCGGTGAAAATCGCCCCATACGAACTGCGCTACCGTTTCAATAAACTTTCGGCCTTGCTGGCCTACGAGAAGGATGACCCTCAGCAGACCGCGCAGAGCGTGCTGGAACTTGTCAAGAACTATACTTCCTCGAAGAGCAGCCCATGGACGCTTGACGGGGCTGCGCTGGATGAAGAACTTTTCTGTCAGGCGATTGGCGAGTACTGCTACTCGTTCTTCCAGATAGGCTCGCCTTCCAGCTATGCACGTTTCCGTGAGGTCGCCACGAGGATGAACAAGCTCTATCCGAAGAATACGGTGTTTATCAATGACCTTGGCTCATACTGGCAGGTCGCCGAGGGCAACAACAAGAAAGCCCTGCGCTACTACAAGAAGGCTCTTAAGATAGATCCTGAAGACTACGTCGCGCTGAACAACATCCGCATCATTCAGCTTTCACAGTCTCGGAAGGGTCGACCTTCGAAATGAAGAATGACGGAATCAGCAGGAGCAGCTGAATCGCGATGAACGCGATTGCATCGTAAAGAAGAATCTCGGGAAGATTCACTTCCACAGGAACGTACGAGATAAAATAGTTGGCTGGGTCAAGCTTCAGAAAATGAGTCCGTCCCTGCACTGCGCACAGCAACAGGGCCGCGGCATTGCCGATGGCCAGTCCCGTGCCGCTGATTTTGGCGCCTATCCTGAGGAACACTCCGGCGATGGCTCTGTCGGACATCCCCAGTGTTTTGAGTGTGCCGATGGTTGAGGTGCTGCGGAACAGCAGGATGAGTAGTCCGGAGATCATGTTGAACCCTGCGACGAGGGTCATAAGCACCAGTATGACGGCAACGTTGAAGTCGAGAAGCTCCAGCCAGTCGAAGAGTTGGGGAAACCTGTCCCGCGCCGAACTGACCATAAGCCCGCTTTCCTCTTCGTCCGGGCTCAGGCTTACCCGCGCACCGATTTCTTCTTTCAGGTGCCTCATCTCCTTTTCCCCGCGGAACGACGGGAGGAGTTCCACCTCGATGGCGGACGCCTCGCCGGCATTCCAGCCGTTCAGTTTCCGCATGTCCTCGGCGCTGACTCTCACGACGAGCGCTTCATCACTGTCTATCAGGGAGTTGTAGATGTTGGTAACCACGAACGTTCTGTTCTTTATACTCTGCGAGACGAACCAGACCTTCACCTTGTCTCCGGCATTCAGTTTCAGCTCATCCGCGAGTTTCGACGGAAGGCTCATGCAGCCGCTTTCCAACGGTGTCCCGTTGCCTTTGAAGATTGCACCGCGGATGTCGTCTCCGTTCTGCAGGATGCCGGTCCTGTAGATTACGGCCTCTGCGCCTGCCACTCCTTTCATCGAAGTGATGTCCTCGAGAAAAGATGGCTGTGCGCTCATCGGATCGGATTCGTCGAACAGGCCGTCCGGCCTGTCTGAAATCAAGATGTCGCCGCTCACCTCGGCAACTCCTGCGCGTATCTCGCGGGAGAAGCCGCTGGCTACGGCGACAGCTATTATAATGACAAAGAAAGAGATGGCTATCGCCCAGACAGCCACTCTTCCTTTAAATCGAAGTCGTCCGGCTATGAAGCCTCCGACGTTCATTACCAGATGATGACCCTTTCGCTCTCAGGACGCCACATCGGCTCACCTTCCTTGATGCCGAAGGCCTCGAAGAAGAACGGGAAGTTCCTGACTGCCACGTTGACCCTGCTCTCGGCGAGAGAGTGGACGTCAATCTTGGTGAGTCTTGCTTTTTCCTCGTCGGTGGCGTTCTGCGCCCATATGTGTGCATAGCCGATGAAGAACCTCTGGTCGGTGTTGAGGCCGTCTATGTCTGCAGGAACGGTGTCTCCGAGCTTGTTGTGGAGAGCGGTGTACGCGATGCTGATGCCGCCGTGGTCGGCTATGTTCTCACCGAGGGAGAGAGCGCCGTTGGCATGCTGTCCAGGGAGGTACTCGACTGCGCTGTACTGATCCACGAGGACTGCGGTCTTGGCCTTGAACTTGGCCTCGTCCTCGGCAGTCCACCAGTTGTTCATGTTGCCGTCCTTGTCGAAGAGGCGGCCCTGGTCGTCGAAGCCGTGGGTCATCTCGTGTCCGATGACGACTCCTATGGCTCCGTAGTTGACGGCATCGTCTGCGTCGGCATTGAAGAACGGCGGCTGGAGGATGGCTGCAGGGAAGCAGATCTCGTTGGTCGTAGGGTTATAGTATGCGTTGACCGTCTGAGGAGTCATGCCCCACTCGCTGCGGTCGGTCGGCTGCCCGAGTCTTGAGAGGTTGTCCTGGACATACCATGCCTTGGCGGCGAGGAGGTTCTCGAAGTAGCTCAGCTCCGGATCCACGGCGAGGGTGCTGTAGTCTTTCCATTTGTCGGGATATCCGATCTTGACTGTGAAGTTGTCGAGCTTCTCGCGTGCGTAGGCCTTGGTCTTGTCCGACATCCACTCCAGAGAGTCGATGTGCTGCCCGAGAGATACCTGAAGGTCTTTGACGAGGCTGAGCGCTTTCTGCTTGTAGGCCTCTGGGAAGTACTTGCTGACATACATCTGTCCGACGGCTTCTCCGAGGAGGCTGTTAGGAATGCTCATGGCGCGCTTCCATCTTGGCTTCTGCTCGGTCACACCGCTCATCTGGGTGCTGAAGAAGTCGAAGTTCGCATTATAGAACTCGTCAGAAAGTGCTGAAGACGCGCTTGTGATGAACTGTGCCGCGAGGTAGTCCTTCAATGTCTCGACAGGTGCGGTCGCATAGAGTTTCGCGAAGCCCTTGAAGAATGAAGGCTGCTGCACGATGACGCTCTCATCACTGTCGATTCCGAGACCCTTGAAGAAGTTGGAGAAACTGAATCCGGGGAATGCCTTGTCTGCCTCGGCAATTGTCATCTTGTTGTACTGCTTGAGGTAGTCGCGGTTCTCGACGCTTGTCCACGAAACCTTTGCGAGGGCATCCTCGATGCTCACTGCATTCTCGGCTCTCTTCTTGGCGTTGTCAAGTCCGCTGAGTGTGAACAGTTTGACAAGCATGTCCGTGTAGCCTTTGTGAAGTTCGGCGTTCTGCGGGTCCACGTAGTAGTCGCGGTCGCCCATGCCGAGTCCTCCCTGGCTGAGATAGAGCACCTGAAGGGTGCTGCTCTTAAGGTCAGCGCTGACGCCTGTCCCGAAGAATCCGCCTTCTCCGAACTTGTTGAGGGCCGCGAGTTCGGCGTTGAGCGAGTCTTTGTCGGTTACGGCGTAAATCGCGTCAAGATATTTCTTGAGAGGGGCTGCGCCCTCGCTGTTGAGTCTTGTGGAGTCGAGACCCTCCTTATAGAGGTCCACAATCTTCTGGTCGGTAGTACCTTTCTCCGGAGACATCTTCGCCATTTCGGCAAACAGGTCGTTCAGCCTTTTGACGTTGTTTTCGCGAAGAGCGTCAAACGAGCCGAAGCGGGCATATTCCGGCTTCAGCGGATTCTTGGCTATCCATCCGCCATTGGCATACTTGAAAAAATCCGTACCAGGTGCTACGGACAGGTCCATGTCCGTGATATCAATCCCGGGAACCTTCTCTCCTTCGGCCTTTGGCTGGCATGCAGCCGCAAACAGCATTACAGGAAGCATAAACACTAATGACTTTTTCATTTTATATGATTTGAACAAAATTCGTATTTTCGGGCAAATTTACTGAAAATACAGACAAGTTGTCATTATGCTGAAGGATACTCTTGCACGATACGCAGTCGCCACCGTTGGGCTTTTTCTGGTGGCGCTCGGCGTCGCGCTCTCAATCAAGTCAAATCTCGGTACGGCACCGATTTCATGCCCTGCATACGTTTTTAGCCTCAAGTTTCCGGCCATTTCCGTGGGGACTTTCATCTTCATCGTCAACATGGCCTTCATGCTTGTGCAGATTGCGCTTCTGCGTTCACGCTTCCGGCTCTCGAGCCTCATGCAGGTGGCGGCCTCCATACTGTTTGGCTATCTTGTCGATGCATCGCTATGGATGCTTTCCGGACTTGAGGTTTCTTCGCTTCTCGCGAAAGCCCTGCTTGTCGTGCTCGCCGCCCTGGTGACGGCAGTCGGCGTAAGCATAGAGGTCCGTTCGGATGCGTGGATGCTCTCCGCCGAGATGACCGTCTCGGCCTTGTCTATAGTTACCGGGGGCGTATTCCATAAGGTAAAGATTCTTATGGACTCGTCTCTGGTGGTGATTGCGGCTCTGCTATCTCTTGCGTTTTTCGGCAATCCTCTCGGTTCGGGTGAGATGTCCGGACTTGCCGGGGTCGTGGATACTCTGCTTGCCCGCGCAGATGAAGTCGTGATAGGAGCCGGCACATTGGCGCTGGCTTTCCTGCCGGGTTTCTTCATGAAGTTTACGGAACGCCCTGTCGGGGCGGTGGTGGAGAAACTGCTGCCTTCCTCTGCTACGGACAGATCCGCCTGAATTCCGCATAGACTTCCATCACTCTGCGGACGTAGGCGATGGTCTCGCGCCCTTTGAAGACTCCAAGCCGGACGGCGCCTGTGTCCACTACCGACTCGTCGTTCATCTCAGGGATGACGCTCGTGGCTTTCTCCCACTCGGAGGTGTCCACCCCGCGGAGTTCGGCAAGACTAAGAATGTCATCCACTCTGCCCATGCCGGCGTTGTATGCCGCGAGAGCATACTTGTATGTCTCCTCTTCGTTGGCGCCGATGCTTGAATACCGCTTTATCAGCCGTCCGAGCAACTGCGCTCCCGCGCGTATGTTCTCCTCCGGGTCCAGAGGATCGGTCACGCCGTAGTGCGCGGCAGTCCGGGGCATCATCTGCATCAGTCCGCTTGCGCCTCTTGGTGACCTTGCCTCTATGTGGAAGCGCGATTCCTGATAGATGACTGCGGCGAGCAGCCTCCAGTCCCAGCCGAGGGAGTCGGCATGCGTCTTGATAATCTCATCGTAGGGGCTTATCGCAGCCCTGCGGCGGCTCCTGTGCGCATCGAAACGTTTGGTGAAGTTGTTCTTGATTTCTTCGTGCTCTTCACTTGCGTGCCATGAGTCAATCCAGCGGTCTATTTCCTCTTTAAGCGGGGCGTCGTTTTCGTTGACGAGCCATACGAAAAGACTGTCTATCGGCTTGGAGCACATGAGACTGTCGAGTCTGAGGCTGTCTCCGTACGGGACGGCCACTATGTCCACCGAGCCCCGGCGAAGCGAGTCGAGCCATGAGTCGGCCTGCCTGCTGACACTGATGCTCACCGTCCTGCCGTTGTCGGCGGCGTAGTTGTCCAGAAGGTGGTGGTTGAATCCGACGACGAGCGCCCTTGTGGTGTCGGTCATGCTTTCAAGTTCGATGACCGCCTTCAGGAGGGTTTTTATCTGGGGGGCTTCGCTTTCATGCTTCGCGAAGAAGCTTGCGACAAAACTTGCTATGATTATGGCCGCGGCAAAAGCCAATACGGCCACTGAGGGGGTGTTTCTCTCTCTCTGCATATCAGTTCCTGTTTGGCTGCGGATGTCCTGTCGGCTGGGTGTAGAACGGCCAGAAGATGCCGAACTTGAGACCGCTCATGCCGTTGGTTGTGATGATGTGCCTGTCGGCGCTGAAGAAATCACGCTTCGTCATCGGCCATCCACCTCCGGCGTTCTGATACTTGACGAAGATGCTCGCCCGCTTCCATTGCATGTTTACGAAAATGTCAAAATACGGGCCATTGTTGTAGCTCCTCTCGTTCTGGTTGTAGAAGACGCCTATGTTCGGGTTCCATGCCGGAGAGTTCCAGCTTGTGTTCCAGAATGCGTTCAGACCAATCTGCATCGTTAGGATGTCCTTGGTGCCCTCGTCGTTGCGCTTGGCGGTGAACTGCAGATAATACTTCAGGTTCGCGGCAAGCAGCGGCAGAGGGATGACCTCGCTGTTGGAGGAATACTGTGCGAGAAGCCTGTTGTCCAGGTGGACAGGGCCGAGTCTTATGTCCTTGCGGAGCGAGGCGCTCAGGATGCTGACCACGCCTTCGTCCTGACGCACGATTCCTGCGGCATCGTAGTAGATGCCGTTCCCGACAAGCGCGTAGCCGCCTTCAAGCGAGAAGTCGAATCTCGGTATGTCTATCTTGCCACTGACTTTTGTCGTTGAAATCTTGCCGAAGTTGTTGTCCCACTTGAAATGGTTGGTGCTGAGCGTCTGTTGGTAGAATGTCGGCTCCAGGAGAGAGGTCTCGAAATGGACACCTATGCTGGCAGGACTCTTTCTTGCTCTTCTGAACGGATAGACGTCCAGCCGTCCGTTCGCTCCGACCTTGAAGTCTCCGACGTCGTGCCCGAGGAAGACGAACCGTGCCTTAGCATCCCAGAAGAAGTTGTTGCGTATCTGTCCGTTGACTCCTGCATAAAGGTATGCCGAGTTCTCGCTGTGTTTCGTCGGTCTCAGGGAGGTGCTGTCGAAATAAGTCTTCAGATAGTCTCCCACTCCGATGTCGAGCTTGGATACCACCGCATCTCCGGCCCATGGCTGGAGTCTCAGATAGATTTTGTTGTCGAGTTTTGTCACTCCGAGGCTGTCGGCGCTACGGGAGTCGTTGTAATTGAAGACGTTGTTGTAGAACTCCCGCCCGAGATCGTCGGATATCTCGTCGGTGTATTTCCTGCCGTAGAAGGAGAGTTCGCTGCTGTGGCCGATGTAGGCCGTGGTGATGTCTCTGTCGAGGGAGTCGGCGCGGAAGACATAGCTACTGTCCTTCTTTGCCTTGAGTTTGCTGATGAAGGTGAACGGGATACGCAGCTGCTGGTCGAGGTAGAATGTCTTCTTGTTTACTTTCGACTGTGCCGACGTTAGGTTTACCCTGATTTCCCTGACGTCCACCGTGGTGTCGCGGATCCATCTGTTGTCCGACACGCCTCCGTTTTCCTGCATTGTGACGGTGTTGCTGATGAATCCGATATGCCCGGTGTACTTCTTGCCTATGTAGTTGAACTGCACGGCGGCGGTCTTGTTGGTGGTCTCCTCCCTGTTGAGCATGCCCCCGCCGCCGTATCTGTCGAACAGCAGGGAGACGTTCAGCTCTGGGAGTATGTTCTGAGTGGTGAAGAGGTGCAGATTGTCCGACTCCTTGGTCCTCGCATCGAAGAGCGTGCCGAAATAGGCGAGTTCCGTGTGCGGGGTTTTCGTGTTGTAGTTGAGGATGCTGCGGTGTGAGAAACTCCACGGCTCGAGCGCATCATAGAACTCCACCCCCTCGTCGCTCTCCCGCCTGAAGTAGTTGTAGTGCTGGACTGGACTTCCCGACACGCCGAGCCACGTCGCGTTGACATCGTTCCTGAGGAACGGATGGTCGTAGAAGTGATAGTTGTAGGATGTGTCCGGAACGAATGGCGCGATACCTCCGAAATCGGTATCTATATTCCAGGCTATGAGCCTTTTGTATTGCATGGAGTCGGGGACCGCATAGGTCTCCAGGATTCTTGGGGTATATTCCATGATGCTGTCCCGGATGGCCTTTTGCTCTTCTTTGACGGCTCTTATGGAGTCGGCTCTCGCGAGCTTGCGCTTCTGCTCCTGTTCGCGGTCGTACTTGCTGCGCCCCTCCTTGCTGAGGCCTGCATACCAGATGTCGAACTTGGCCTTTGCCCTGGCGGTGGAGTCGGCGATGTAGATGGAGTCGAGTTTGCTCCACAAGCTTGTGTCCAGCAGCGCTTTAAGCGAGTCGCGAGGACTCAGCCGCGCCTTCATCGTCAGCGTGCTGTCGACTTCCGGGACCTCCGCGAGCAGGCTGTCGGGGATGAATGCTTCCGATGAGTTTCTCGGCCGGTAGCTGTACGGCGTATAGATGACCGTGTCCGCAGATGCTTCGAAAACGGTTTCGGGATGTCGAGGGATGTCCATCCCCGAATCCAGAATTCCTGCGGTGGTCAGTGCCATCACGGCAGCAGGAAACAATATGCGTGACAATATCCTCATCTGGAGTCTGCAAATGTAATGACTTTTTGATAATACCGCAAAAGTGCTTACTTTAGCACTATTATGGAAAGATTGTCGCAATTGTACGAGTCGCATTTCGGTTGCCGTCCGGATTCGCTCTCTCTCATGCCTCTGTCCGGCAGCGCTCGCAAGTATTACCGTATCTCTGGGGATGCCGGGACAGTGGTCGGATGCGTCGGGGTGAACCTTAAGGAGAACCGGGCGTTTCTCGAGATTGATGACAAGATCCGCCGGGCGGGCCTTCATGCTCCCTGTGTCTATGGAGTTTCGCAGGACGGTCTGGCCTATATCCAGGAAGACCTCGGGGACGGCCAGCTGTTTTCGCTGCTCTCCCCGTCCCTTGGCGGTGGAGACTTCTCCTCGGAGCAACTCTCCTGGCTCCACGATACCATGGCCCTTCTTCCTGCGGTGCAGTTCAAGGTGGGCGGGGACCTCGACTGGGACATCTGTTTCCCTGACAAGGAGTTCAATTCTCGTATGGTCAACTTTGACCTCAACTACTTCAAGTACGACTTCTTGAAGCTGACCGGATTGGACTTCGACGAAATTCGGCTGCAGGACGACATCGATGCCCTCTGCTCCGATTCGCTCGACTTCAGTGGCGATACCTTTATGTACAGAGACTTTCAGGCCCGTAACGTCATCATCAAGGACGGTGAGCCGTGCTTCATCGATTTTCAGGGCGGCAGAAGAGGCCCTCTCCAGTACGACCTCGCTTCTTTCCTCTGGAACGCCGGGACTCATTTCTCTCCAGAACTGCGTGCGGAACTTGAATGCGTCTATCTCAAAGCTCTTTCTTCCTTTGTTGACGTGGATGAAGATGACTTCCGCCGCCGCTACCGTCTAATAACTCTGGTACGGCTGCTTCAGGAGTTTGGAGCATACGGTTTCCGCGGACTTGTCGAGCGCAAGCAGCTCTTCATCGACTGCATCCCGACGGCGCTTTCCTGCATCCGGGAGCTTGTGTCGACTCCTTTTGAGCGCTATCCATATCTCACCGACCTCCTTCTCCGCCTGTGTGGAGAGTGGGATGGACGCACTATCCTCCCGGGTGTCAAGGTGGAGCTATGAAGGCGATGATTTTTGCCGCAGGCTTCGGCACGCGGCTTCGTCCTCTCACTGACACGATGCCGAAAGCTCTTGTGGAGGTTGACGGCGTGCCGGTGCTGGAGCGTGTGATAACCAAGCTCAAGGCAGCTGGCTTTGACGACATTGTCGTAAACGTCCACCATTTTGCCTCTCAGATAGAGGATTTTCTTCGCCGGAAGGACGATTTCGGTGTCCGGATTTCCGTTTCCGAAGAGCCGGCCGAAGCGCTTGAGACCGGCGGAGGGATAAAGCATGCTGCACCTCTGCTTCAGGGTCGGCGCTTCCTTGCGCACAACGTGGATATCCTGAGCAACGCTGACCTGGGCCGTTTGGTCTCCTGCGATGACCCCTCGTCCCTCGCGACTCTGCTGCTCTCGCCTGTCGACAAGGCTGAGCGCTGTCTCTATTTCGACGACGACATGATCCTTGCTGGCTGGATGAATCTCCGCACGGGCGAGACCAGAAGTCCGCTTCCGGACTTCTCTCCGGAGAAGTTCCACCGCTACTCTTTCTGCGGCATCCAGATGCTCTCTCCCGAGATTGTCGCCATGACAGCCTCATGGCCGGACTGCTTTTCTATCATGGATCTCTATCTCTCGGCTCCAGTCTGCCGGAGAGTGCGCGGCATGGCCTTTCCAGACCTAAAGTTCGTCGACATTGGGAGTCCTGAAAAGCTTGCCCTGGCTTCGTTAATGGTGAAAATGGGGGATTTGTAGACGCCCTTTTGAGCGTTATGTTTTTTGTCTAACTTTGTGAAGCAGTTATTACCGTCCCAATGATTGAGGAAACACTGAAAGCCAATCTTCGGACCATTCCGGATTTTCCGAAGAAAGGGATTCTTTTTTACGATATCACTACTTTGTTCAAAAGCAGTGAGTGCCTTTCCTTGATGGCAGACGCTCTTTACAATCTCTATGAAGATAAGGGTATAACCAAGGTCGTGGGCATTGAGTCCCGAGGCTATATCCTCGGCGCAATCCTCGCCGCCCGTCTCGGAGCGGGGTTCGTTCCTGTCCGCAAGGCCGGCAAACTCCCGGCGGAGGTCTACAGCGAGTCCTACAATCTGGAGTACGGTACCGGAGTCATCGAGGTTCATACCGATGCCATCTCTCCGGACGACGTGGTTCTTGTCCATGACGACCTTCTTGCCACCGGCGGGACGCTCGAAGCGGCGCGCCGGCTTGTCGAAAGGTCGAACCCCAAGGCGATATATATGAACTGCGTTATCGAACTTCTCGAACTCGAAGGCCGCAAGGCGACGTCAGATGAAATAGAACTGACATCCTTGTTGAAACTATAGGATTTCTTGAGGCGCAGACTATCTCTACCTCAACGCCGGCTTTCTCAGCACTTTGAAGCCCTCGCTTATGAGCAAGACTTTCAGCGGCAGCGCTTCCAGTGACATTCCTGTCCGGTTTGCCGTGGTCTGGTACAATGTGGGACAGTTCTTCGGCGTGGACAACTTCAACGTCGATACTGAAATCGAATCCGCCTACATCTTCGTAATAAGTTCTGTCTTGCGGAATATGAAAAGGGCCCGGCGTTTGCCGAGCCCTTTTATCATGGTGTGCTACTTCTTCTAATACTTGTCGAGCGGAACGCCTGCCGTCATCTGGTTGACGTGCTTCTTCACGTTCTCGAGGAATTTTGCGTGCTCTTCGAGGCCTGCGGTCTGCTCCGGGGTAGGCACTTCGCCCTTCTTGAGGCTGAGGACCTCAATGTGCTCGTCGCAGGAAGTGAGTACGTCATCGATGAGACCTACAATGTTGACCATGTCCTTCTCGACAAAACCGCGGGAAGTGATGGCCGGAGTGCCGATTCTGATTCCGGAAGTCTGGAAGGCGCTTCTTGTGTCGAAAGGAACCATATTCTTGTTGACGGTGATGCCTGCCTTTTCAAGCTGTGTTTCCGCCACGCGTCCGCTGACTTTCTCGAACTTTCCGCGAAGGTCCACGAGCATCAGGTGATTGTCCGTGCCGCCGCTTACAATCTTGTAGCCTCGCTTGATGAATTCCTCGCTCATCGCCGCCGCGTTGGCTATGACCTGCTTCTGGTATTCGACGAATTCTGGCTGCTGAGCCTCGAAGAATGCTACGGCCTTTGCTGCTATCACGTGCTCGAGCGGACCGCCCTGCACTCCAGGGAATACGTAAGAGTCAAGCACCTGGCTCATCTTCTTTACGACTCCTTTCGGGGTGGTGCGTCCCTGAGGGTCGTCGAAGTCCTTGCCGATGAGGATTACGCCGCCGCGCGGGCCGCGAAGTGTCTTGTGGGTGGTTGAGGTGACGATGTGCGCATATTTTACAGGGTTCTTGAGAAGCCCTGCCGCGATGAGGCCTGCGGTGTGTGCCATGTCTATCCAGAGGATTGCTCCAACCTTGTCGGCGATGGCTCTCATCCTTTCATAATCCCACTCCCTCGAATATGCCGATGCTCCTCCGATGATGAGTTTCGGCCGGCACTCAAGCGCGGTCTGCTCCATCTTGTCGTAGTCTATCCTGCCCGTCTCCGGATTGAGCCCGTAAGGTACTGCGTGATAGAGTATTCCGGAAGCATTTACCGGCGATCCGTGCGTGAGGTGGCCGCCCTGGCTGAGATCCAGCCCCATGAAAGTGTCGCCCGGATGCAGGAGTGCCATCGTCACGGCCATGTTTGCCTGGGTGCCGGAGTGCGGCTGCACGTTCGCCCATTCCGCATCATAGATGGCTTTTAGTCTGTCGATGGCGAGCTGCTCAATCTGGTCGACGACCTCGCATCCGCCGTAGTAGCGCTTCCCCGGATATCCTTCAGCGTATTTGTTGGTGCAGATTGAGCCCAAAGCCTTCAGTACCCCGTCGGTCACATAGTTTTCTGACGCGATGAGCTCCAGTCCCGACTCTTGACGCTCTTTTTCTTTTTTGATCAAATCAATGATCTGGATGTCTTGTTTCATAGATGTGTATTTTATCGTGCGGTTCAGCGCAGCGAGGGCAAAGATAATGATTTTTCAGTACCTTTGCCCCATGCACGACAGGAAACTCAGAAATGTCGAACTCGGCAGGGTTAGGCCGGACGAATACAGGCTTCTGCCTCCTTCGGGGACGGTTCTCGTCCTCGACAACATACGCAGCGCGCACAATGTCGGCAGTGCCTTCAGAACCGGCGACGCCTTCAAGGTTGACAGGGTCTTCCTCTGCGGAATCTGTGCCGTCCCGCCTTCTGCCGAGATTCACAAGTCGGCGCTTGGTGCGGAAGATAGTGTGCCTTGGGAGCACTGCGACGACACCATTGAAACTGTGCGCCGTCTCCGGTCAGATGGCTATACGGTCGTCAGTGTGGAGCAGACCGAGAATGCCGTTTCCCTCCAGGACTTCTTTCCGGAACAGAGTGGGCGCTATGCTTTCGTTTTTGGCAACGAGGTCGACGGAGTGCGTCAGGATGTCGTGAATGCCTCCGACCTGTCTCTCGAAATCCCCCAGTTCGGTTCCAAGCATTCTCTCAATGTCTCCGTGTCTGTGGGTGTCGTGCTGTGGCATCTGACAAATTGTCACTGGCACGGACATTGATTCGAATCTCGTCGTCCGGCGGGGCCGGACAAGATAAGAATCAATGTAAAATTTATACTATTATGATCAAACCATTAGCAGATAGAGTCTTGATTGAGCCTAAGGAGGCCGAGACCAAGACCGCGGCCGGTCTTTACATTCCTGATACCGCCAAGGAGAAACCACAGCAGGGCAAAGTAGTTGCGGCGGGCCCTGGAAAGAAGGACGAGCCGATGGAGGTCAAGGTCGGCGACGAGGTTATCTACGGCAAGTATGCCGGCACCGAGATTACCGTTGAGGACAAGAAGTACCTCATTGTCAAGCAGTCTGATATTTTGGCTGTACTTTAATCTTTAAATTGTATTTATCATGGCTAAAGAAATAAAATTTGATGTCGATGTCCGCTCAAAGATGAAGGCTGGTGCGGACTCTCTTGCCAACGCAGTTAAGGTGACACTCGGCCCTAAGGGGCGCAATGTTGTCATCGACAAGAAGTTCGGTGCTCCTCAGATTACGAAGGACGGCGTGACCGTTGCAAAGGAAGTCGAGCTTGAGGATCGTTTCGAGAATATGGGTGCGCAGATGGTCAAGGAGGTCGCTTCCAAGACCAACGAGCAGGCCGGTGACGGTACCACCACCGCGACTGTCCTTGCGCAGGCCATTATCAACGTGGGTATCAAGAATGTCACTGCGGGCGCGAATCCAATGGATCTCAAGCGCGGTATCGACAAGGCCGTAGCTGCCGTGGTTTCGGATCTCAAGTATCGTAGCCAGCAGGTTGGCTCCGACTACTCCAAGATTGAGCAGGTTGGCACCGTGTCAGCCAACAACGACGCACATATCGGCAAGCTCATCGCGGATGCGATGGCCAAGGTCGGCAAGGACGGTGTCATCACCGTTGAAGAGGCGAAGGGTACTGACACTGAAGTTAAGGTTGTTGAGGGCATGCAGTTCGACCGCGGGTACATTTCTCCATACTTCATGACCAACTCCGACAAGATGGAGGCGGCTCTTACCAATCCTTACATCCTTATATATGAGAAGAAGATTTCCACGATGAAGGATCTTCTGCCTATCCTCGAGCCTATCGCACGGGACGGCAAGGAACTCCTTATCATCGCTGAGGATGTGGATGGCGAGGCTCTCAGTACTCTCGTTGTCAACAAGCTTCGCGGGGCTCTTCGCGTGGCTGCGGTCAAGGCTCCTGGCTTCGGCGACCGCCGCAAGGAGATGCTTCAGGACATTGCCACGCTGACGGGTGCGGTAGTCGTTTCTGAGGATAAGGGCTTCACTCTCGAGAACACCACTCCTGACATGCTCGGCCATGCTGAGAAGGTGACCATCACCAAGGAGAACACCACCATCGTCGGCGGTGCGGGTACGAAGGAAGCCATCCAGGAGAGGGTTGACTCCATCCGCAAGCAGATTGAACTCAGCACCTCCGACTATGATAAGGAGAAACTCAAGGAGCGTCTTGGAAAGCTTTCCGGCGGTGTGGCCGTGCTCTATGTCGGCGCCACTACCGAGGTTGAGATGAAGGAGAAGAAGGATCGTGTCGAGGATGCGCTCAATGCTACTCGTGCGGCTGTCGAGGAAGGCTATCTTCCTGGCGGTGGAGTGTCATACATCCGTGCCGTTTCAGTTCTGGAAGGCCTCAAGGGAGACAATGAGGACGAGACCACCGGTATCCACATCGTCGCAAAAGCCATCGAGGAGCCTCTCCGCCAGATTGCTGCCAATGCAGGCGTGGACGGCGCTGTCGTTATTCAGAAGATTAAGGAAGGCAAGGACGACTTCGGCTACAATGCCCGTACAGGCGAGTATGTCAACATGTACGAGGCAGGCGTGATTGACCCTACGAAGGTTTCAAGGGTTGCACTCGAGAATGCAGCTTCAGTCGCTGGCATGTTCCTTACCACGGAGTGTGGAATTGTGGATATCCCGGAGCCTACTCCGGCGCCTGCAATGCCTAACAACGGAATGATGTAATAATTATCCGCTCTATATTGAGGGCTGCCCATCCTGCCGATGGGCGGCCCTTTTTGCTTCCGTCCGGGGATATATGCTGCTGTTTTTGACTTTTTATTGCACATAATCAATCAATTGTAAAGGATTCCGGCTTCGGAATGCCGCGTATTAGGGGGGCGCATTGTGTTCTGAAAAGATTTAAAAAAAGTTTCAGAA
>CAYLPY010000008.1:0-80263 GCA_964385795.1 uncultured Muribaculaceae bacterium | reverse complement strand
AAAGAATTCCGTAGACTTTTTCCTTATCTACGCAGACACACTTTTTGAAACAGTACCTTTTGGCTAAATGTTGTACTATTATTTAGATGGATAATGCATAGTAAACGCTCAAAATGTATTAAGGGACACAAATTTGTCCCTCATATCGCCTTTTAGGAACAAATGGGGGACAAAACTCAGGAAAACATCTGCAAATGCACGGAAAATGCAGTAAACAAAAGAAAGGAAGAGAAAATACCTTAACCTAATTATAGCCAATAATTTGCAGCATATTTTTGTGTAATATATAGATAATTAGGTGGTTAAGTCTATTTCCCGATGCAGAAATTCTTGAAGATGTTCCCTATGACCTCGTCGGAGGAGATTTCGCCGGTGATGGAGCCTAGGGCGGCAAGGGCTTCTCGAAGGTCTTCGGCGAGAAGGTCAGGGGCGAGCCCGCAGTTGAGCCCGCTTCGCACTCGCTCAAGGGCGGCAAGAGTCTTCTGCAAGGCCTCCGCGTGACGGAGGTTTGTCACCACGACACCGTCTTCCGGAATCTCCTGGCAGACATCAGTCGCAAGCCTGTCCTCAAGCTCCTGGAGGCCAGTGCCGTTCTTTGCCGAGATTCTGAGAATCCGCGAAGCGGGCAGCCGTCCTCCAAGAATCTGCTCCACAGAATCCGCGACATCTTCAGCTGAAGGACCGTCGGCCGAAAAGCCGTCTGCCGAATGATAGTCGGCGGATTCCGTCAATGCGCAGGTGTGTCCGGCCGAGCTGCCGGGAGGATTCGGAGCCGGAGAACCGGAGGTCAGAGCGTCCATCTTGTTCAAGACCACGTATACGGTCTGGCCCCCGAAGTCCAGGGCTCCTGCAGCAGTTGCAAGTC
The DNA here is from genome assembly GCA_964385795.1 of uncultured Muribaculaceae bacterium. Classification (GTDB taxonomy): domain Bacteria; phylum Bacteroidota; class Bacteroidia; order Bacteroidales; family UBA932; genus Cryptobacteroides. The sequence continues at coordinate 79,398 of CAYLPY010000008.1, read as the reverse complement.
CCTCCGCCAGACTCCCACTCAAGTCCACTACCAGAAGCACCACAGCAGCGTCTTTTGCCTTGCGGAGCGCCCTCTGTATGCCCTGGCTTTCAATGGCGTCGGAAGATCTCCGAAGTCCGGCTGTGTCGATGAACCTGAACGTGACGCCTCCTATGTTGCAGCATTCTTCCAGCGTGTCGCGAGTGGTGCCCGGGATGTCCGAGACGATGGCCCTGTCCTCCCGGAGCAGCGCATTTAACAGAGTGCTCTTTCCGCTGTTCGGCGCGCCTACAATGGCCACGCTGACGCCCTCCTTGACGGCGTTTCCCATCCGGAACGATTCTCGGAGCGAGCGGCATCTGTCGGCGGTTTTGTCAAGAATCCCGCCCAGCCTGTCCCTGTCGGCGAACTCCACATCCTCCTCGCTGAAGTCAAGTTCCAGCTCGAGAAGGGAAGACAGCTCCAGCAGACGGCGCCGTAGGTCCCTGAGTTCAGCAGAATAGCCCCCTCGAAGCTGCGAGACGGCAACCCTGTGCTGCAGTGCGGATGATGCGTTGATGACATCGGCGACTGCTTCCGCTTGGGAAAGGTCCATCTTTCCGCCAATGAAAGCCCGCCTTGTGAACTCGCCCGGGAGTGCCATTCTGGCACCTTTCTCGAGAAGAAGGCCGATGATGGACTCCACTATGAAGCGCGAAGAGTGGCAGCACAGTTCCACTGAGTCTTCGCCCGTGTATGAGTGAGGGGCCCTGTAGATGCATGCGACGACTTCGTCGACCAGCCTGCAGTCTTTGTCGAGCACAGTTCCATGGCGCATCCTGTATCCCTGGCATTCCGTGAGAGGCTTTCCCTTGACGGTTACTGTCCTGGAGGCTATCTCCAAGGCTTTAGGACCGCTGATTCTTATGAGGGCGACGGCACCGCTGCCCGGCACTGTCGCTGGGGCGCAGATAGTGGAGTTGAGGTCGAATTCTTGCGGCATATCGGTATGGCGTTGAATCGGCAAATTTATGAGAAAACTTCCGGCTTTGTTCATTATTGGACCAAAAAGTGACGAATTAGCTGTTTGTAGGCCGTCCGCTTGACGAACAATTAACAAAATTGCATATCTTTGCTTGATTAAAGTGTACTATTATGTCAGTGAAGCAATCTACGAGAATACAGACCTCAATCCTCAACGGAGTCGAGAAGAAAGCTTTAGTATGGCTCGCCGAGCGCCAGCCCAAATGGGTTACATCTGATTTCCTGACGGGTATCGGCTTCATCGGTGCGGTCATCATTTGCGCCGGCTTCATCCTTTCGAAGCAGAATATCAACTGGCTCTGGCTGTCCTCCTTCGGCCTTCTGGTCAACTGGTACGGCGACTCCCTCGACGGGACGCTGGCCCGTGTGCGCAAGCAGCAGCGCCCAATCTACGGCTACTACCTCGATCATACCATCGACGGCATTAACGAAAGCCTCATGTTCATAGGGGCAGGTCTTTCCGGACTTGTGCACCTGTCTCTTGCAATGGCCATCCTCGTTCTCTACCTCCTTATGACCATCAATGTCAGCGTCAACGCACACCTCAAGGGAGAGTTCCGTCTGACATATGCCAAGCTCGGACCGACCGAGTTCCGCGTCATAATGATTGTAGTCAACACGCTGTTCATCTATGTCAGGCCTCTGACGGAGTTCTATACCCAGGCAAATATCTTCGGACTGTCGATGCACCTCAAGGCGATGGACCTCGTCGCTTTTGGAATGATTCTCATCCTCCTCGTGATATATCTCTTCACCATCTTTGGAGACGCGAAGAAATATGCAGTGATAGATCCCCTTCCAGCTCCGAAGAAGGATGGCGAATAGCCTGGCATGAGCGCGCTGTGGACCATATTGCTGGTGCTGGTGCTCCTCAGTGTCATCGTCATGGTGATTGCGGAGAACCAGCATCCTGTGCGGGCCATCGCGTGGATACTGGTTCTCGTCTGTCTTCCCGTCATCGGGCTTGTCCTTTACCTTATATTCGGGGTTGACAAACACCACGAGAGGCTGATAAGCGACGACGGGCTCCGTGCGCTCAAGTCCAACACCTCCCACGGCTGCGCCCTGCAGATATGCTCGCGTCCGGACCAGGAGAATAAGGACCTCGTCAATCTCCTCTGGTGTACGAACATGGCTTTCCCCTTAAACGGAAATGATTTGCGAGTCTACACCAACTTCGATACGATGTACGCCGATCTTCTGGAGGACATGCGCGCAGCGAAGGACCATATCCATTTCGAGTTCTTCAAGTTCGAGGACGATCCTGTCGGCGAGCTTGCGGCGAGAGTGCTTCTCGCCAAGGCTGCCGCAGGGCTCGAAGTCAGAGTCCAGTACGACGATGCGGCCAACATAGGACGCAAGGCGTTCTTCCGCATGTTGAGGGAGGGTGGGGTACAGGTCCAGCCGTTCCTGAAAGTTTCTATCCCGTTCATTTCCAGCAACACCAACTACCGCAACCACCGCAAGGTCGTGGTTATCGATGGCAAGATAGGCTATCTTGGCGGCATGAACATAGCGGAGCGGTACTCTACGGGCATAAGGGGAGGACAGTGGCGCGACTCCCACGTCCGCGTGACCGGTCCGGCCGTATCCGAACTCCAGACCTGCTTCCTCGTGGACTGGCAGTTCTCCTGCAAGCAACTGCTCTACGATGAGCGCTACTATCCTGCGCTCCCTCCGTGCGGCGACGTGACGATGCAGATTGCCACTTCCGGTCCGATGGACGAGTGGAGGGTAATCATGCAAGGCATACTCCAGATGATATCCCAGAGCCGTGAATATGTCTACATCCAGTCTCCCTACCTTATACCGACCGAGCCGGTTCGTCTCGCCCTGCGCAATGCTGCCCTTTCCGGGGTGGATGTAAGGATAATGATTCCGTACCGCGGAGACAAGGGAATCATCGTCCCTCTCGCCACGCGGTCCTACGTCAACGATGTAATTGCGGCCGGAGTCAAGGTCTATTTCTACGAGAACGGCTATATGCACTCCAAGGCCATCGTCTCCGATGACAAGGTGGTGACCATCGGCTCCACCAACATGGATGTTCGCAGCTATGAGCAGGATTTCGAGGTCAATGCGTTCATCTACGACAGGCAACTCGCTAAGAAGATGAAGGCCATCTTTATCAATGACCAGAAGCACACCTGGGTGGTGGACCCGGAAAAATGGATGTCGCGTCCGTGGGGCGTGCGCTTCCTGGAGTCCCTTGCCAGGCTCATGTCTCCGCTTCTGTAGCTGCGCATATGCGCCGGAGGGACAGTCAGAGTCCCTTGAAAATCTCCTCTATCCTTTTTGAACATTCTGCATTGATGCGCAGGTCTTCAGGGGTTGCTCCCTGGCTTTCGAGCAGGCCTCCGCAGAGGTCCGCGCCAATGATTTTCCCTCTGGATGCGACCTCGAGGACGATGTCGGCCAACTCTCCGAGGCTCATCTGTCCCTGGTCCCAGTCGGTCCTCGCGAAGTCGCGGGAGAGGACGTCCGTGTCTATGGAGATGTACGTTCCGACGCTTCCGTCCGGCAGCATCTCGCCTCCGGTGCGGATATGGTGGATGCCGCGGAACATCGGCAGTTTCTCCGCCTTTGCCACCCAGCCGCCGCAACTTATCATCTCGGCGTCGAATGCAGGACACTGGTCGTCTGGGTGGTTGTCCAACAGGACGAGGTTGAAGGGCTCCTGTATTCTTTCGAGCCAGAAAAGGCTGAGATAGTGGTAGTCACCGATTCCAATCCGGTGCAGCGCATGCAGTGGAAGATTCTTCAGAGCGCGGCGTATAGCCTCCGCGCTTTCCTTCGCGCAGTAGCACCTGGTGCCTTCAAGGTGTGAGAACTGTGAGTCTATTGCCGTCATCTCAAAAATCGTCTTCGCGAGATAAAAATAGCTGATTTTTCACAAAAAAGCCTTACATTTGTATACAATCATCGATACAGAATGCCATCTGAACTGCTAAATACCCTCGATCCGGAGAAGGTCTACCTCTCAACGGATGAACTGACTCTTGACACCGAAGAAGGCCCCAAAACTCTCAAGCTTGGTGTTTGGCTCAATGTTGATCCGGTCAGAATCCATAAGCTTATCGTCAAGGAAAAAGTTCTGAAGGTGGATGAGCTGGAAGTCTTCAATCCCCTTGTCAGCAAGCTGCGCAGGGCTGATCCGGAGTACTACAAGAAAATCATGGGGCTCCGGCTTGTCATCGACTATCCGGGGTACGGTACAGGCATTCTGGCAAGCATCCCTTTCGAGAATGATCCCGTAGGGTTCTACAAATGGTGGCGCAAGGGCAAGCATGAGGACAAGGTTCATCTTTCCCTCGGCAACCAGGTGCGTCTTTTCCAGAAGGTTGCGATGATGGAGCCCAAGCTGATTCTGAAGAAAGATCTGGAAATCCTTAAATAATCTGAACAATATGGACTCTCAACTGAAATTGACTTGTCTGCACGAGGAACATCTGCGCCTCGGCGCAAAGATGAGCCCTTTTGCCGGTTTTGACATGCCTATCCAGTACAATGGCATCATCGAGGAGCATAATGCTGTCCGCAATGAGGTCGGTATGTTTGACGTCTCCCACATGGGGGAGATTTTCGTCAGCGGGAAGGATGCTCGGAAGTTTGTCTCTCATATCTTCACCAACGACATCTCCGGTCTCAAGGAAGGCGGAATCCTCTACGGGATGATGCTCTATCCTGATGGTGGTACGGTGGATGACCTGCTCGTCTACAGGGAGTTTGCGGAGGATTCGTATCTCCTCGTGGTCAATGCCGCCAACATCGACAAGGATTACGACTGGCTTAGTTCCCTGACGGACGGCTTCGACGTCAAGATGGACAACCATTCCGAGGACTGGGGGCAGATTGCTGTCCAGGGACCTCTTGCGGAGAAGGCGGTGACCGAGACGCTCGGATTCGCAGCAGCGGCATCTCTCGGTTTCTATGAGTTCTATGACGACTCCAGAGAAGGCCGCCGCGTGATTATCAGCCGTACCGGCTATACCGGAGAGGATGGATTTGAAATATATGCAGCGCCTCAGGACATAGTCGTCTTATGGCGTGCGCTTCTTGAGGCTGGCGTTGAGCCTTGCGGACTCGGCTGTCGCGATACTCTTCGTTTTGAAGCAGGACTGCCTCTCTACGGAGATGAGCTCAGCCCGGAGATTTCTCCTGTGATGGCGGGACTCGGGATGTTCTGCAAACTTGACAAGCCGGAGTTCGTCGGGAAGGACGCTCTCGTGAAGCAGAAGGCAGAGGGCGTGGCGAAGAAAATTGTCGGGATAGAACTTGCCGACAACGCCGTTCCACGCGCCGGCTATCCTGTCGAGACTCCGGATGGGGTGCAGGTAGGCGTCGTGACCACAGGATACCATTCCATAACCCTCGGGAAGAGTATCTGCTTCGCGCTTGTAGATGCCGCCAATGCCGCTCTCGGCACAGAACTGCACGTCTGCATCCGCAAACGCCGTTTCGCAGGCACCGTGGTCAAGAAGAGATTCTATCAGACAAATTACAAGAAATAGATATTCACATACTAACGCAAGTATAGACAATGAGCAAAATTGTAGAAGGACTCCTTTATAGCGAGTCGCACGAATGGGTTAAGGTCGATGGCAACGTGGCCATCATTGGTGTGTCCGACTTCGCACAGCACGAACTCGGCGACATCACCTACGTGGATATGCCGGACATCGATGACGAGTTCGCTGCCGGAGAGGAATTCGGAGCTCTCGAGAGCGTCAAGGCATCCGGCGAACTCATCTCTCCGGTTTCAGGCAAGGTGGTTGCCCGCAATGAGGAACTGGAGTCGTCTCCTGAACTCATCAACGAAGATCCTTACAAGGCCTGGATTATCAAGATTGAGATGAAGGATTCTTCCGAACTTGATTCGCTTCTGAATTCAGCAGCATACGCTAAGGTCGCAGAATAATCCTCAGCGCCATGTCATCTTTCTGCTATTTTCCGCAAACTGAGGAAGATATCCGAGTGATGCTCGAAAGAATAGGGGTCGCCTCTTTGGACGACCTCTATTCGGATGTCCCTCAGGAATATGTGTTCAAGAAGGAGTATGACCTTCCGGCTGCGATGAGCGAGGACGAGGTCCGTTCCTTCTTCGAGAAGCTGGCATCCGACAACAGGAAGCTTAAAGTCTTCGTGGGGCAGGGCGCCTACGACCACTACACCCCTGCGGTAATTCCTTATCTCACTTCCCGCAGCGAGTTCATCACGGCCTACACTCCTTACCAGTGTGAGATTTCCCAGGGAACGCTCCGATACATCTTCGAGTGGCAGAGTATGATATGCTCCCTCACGGGGCTCGACTGCTCGAACGCTTCCATGTACGATGGTCCTACCGCGGCTGCGGAGGCCATGAGGATGTGCGTCGCAAGCACTCGCAAGCGCAATTCCGTTGTTGTTTCTTCAGGGCTTCTTCCTCATGTCGTGGCAACTCTGAAGACTTATGCGAAATATGCCGGCATCAACCTCGTGGTCAGTGACGACGTGACCGGGGACATCTCCGAAGGCGTTCTTGACCTTGCCGGAGTCATCGTCCCTTCCATCAATAGGTTCGGTGTCATAGAGGACCATACCGGGCTTGCTGATCTTGTCCACGGGCTTGGCGGGCTTCTCGTCGAGTACTGCGACCCGTCCGCTCTCGCCGTTGTGAAGACTCCTGTCGAATGGGGTGCCGACATCGCCGTCGGTGACGGTCAGAGCCTCGGCATCCCGCTGTGCTACGGCGGTCCATACGTTGGCTTCATGGCCTGTCGTAGCGACCTTATGCGCAAGATTCCGGGACGCATCGTGGGCCAGACTGAGGACGCGTCCGGCAAGCGCTGCTACGTTCTGACGCTTCAGGCCCGCGAGCAGCACATCAGGCGTGAGAAGGCTACCTCCAACATCTGCTCGAACCAGTCGCTTATGGCGCTCTGGTGCACGGTCTACCTTTCCCTCATGGGACCTGAGGGCATGCGCCTCGTCAACGAGCTCTGCTACGAGAGGTCCCACTACCTCTTCGACCAACTTCTCGCGACCGGCAAGTTCGAGCGAGTCTTCGAACGGGACTTCCTCAAGGAGTTCGTTCTCAAGCCGCTCTGCCCTGTGAAGAAACTGCAGGAGGCGCTTCTTGACGCCGGGTATTTCGCCGCTCTTGCGACCCAGGAAGGTCTTGTCACATTCTGCGTCACGGAGAGGCATTCTTATGAAGAAATCGACCGACTTGTCGAAGTCGTAAAAGCCTTGTAGAGTATGAAGTATTACGATAAACTGATATTCGAGCTTTCGCGCAAGGGCAGGGTAGGGTATTCGTTGCCGGAACCTGCGAAGAATTCACTCCCGCGAGAGGGACGCATCTGGAGGGAGACCCCTCTGAATCTACCGGAGGTGAGCGAGCCTGACGTTGTTCGCCACAACACCAATCTCAGCCAGATGAACTTCGGAGTCGACACCGGTTTCTATCCTCTCGGCTCCTGCACGATGAAGTACAATCCCAAGATTAACGAGGAAGTTGCCTCCATGCAGGGATTCACTGCTCTGCATCCTCTGCAGCCGGAGTCGAGCGTAAAGGGGGCCAGGGCTGTCGTGGACGGACTGGACAAGGCACTCTGCGCCATCACCGGGATGAAGAAGTTTACTTTCCTGCCTTGTGCGGGAGCGCATGGCGAACTTACCGGCTTGATGATCATGAAGGAGTACCATCTCCGCCGCGGCGATGTCGCACGCACGAAAGTAATCGTGCCTGACAGCGCCCACGGGACCAATCCGGCATCGGCGGCCGTCTGCGGCTTTGACATCGTTGTGGTGAAGTCCAAGGAAAACGGTCTGGTGGATGTCGAGGCGCTCAAGCCGCTTCTCGGAAACGATGTTGCCGGTATCATGATGACTAACCCGAACACCCTTGGACTCTTCGAGAAGGACATCCGGGAAATCGCTGAACTTGTCCACGGATGCGGAGGCCTGCTCTACTATGACGGGGCCAATATGAATCCTCTCCTCGGAGTGGTCCGTCCGGGCGACATGGGCTTCGACATCATGCATCTCAACCTCCACAAGACATTCTCTACTCCTCACGGCGGAGGTGGTCCTGGAAGTGGACCTGTCGGAGTCGCTGAGAGGCTTGTTGACATCGTCGGTCTGCCACATGTGAGCGGCTTCCACGGCAACTTCGGCGTGATGCTCCGAGCCTATGCTTACATCCTCATGCTCGGCAAGGAGCACATCCGTCTTGCGGGCAAGCTCGCCACCCTCGGTGCAAACTACATCAAGGAGTCCCTCAAGGACTGCTACAAACTGCCTATTACGACGGTCTGCAAGCATGAATTTGTCTTTGACGGTCTGCTCAACGACAACGGGGTCACCACGCTCGACGTGGCTAAGCGCCTGCTTGACTACGGCTTCCATGCTCCGACCATCTATTTCCCGCTTCTCTTCCATCAGGCAATCATGATTGAGCCTACGGAGACGGAGTCCAAGGAGACGCTCGATGCCTTCATCGAGGTGATGCGAAGGATTGCATCTGAAGCGGCGGAGTCTGCCGACCTCCTTCACTCGGCACCACACAACACGCCGATTGGCCGTCCTGACGAGACCAAGGCCGCAAGACAGCCGCTTGTCAGATATGAGTTTAACTGATGAAGAAGAGCTACAAAGGTCTGCTTATACTCATGTTTCCCTTCGTCTTGGGATTCCTGTCGGGGTTTCTCGTTAGGGGCTGCGGCGGGGGGAAGCGTGTGTCTTCTGAAGTTGCAGAACATGTGATGGGCCAGGATGTGGCCGACTCTCTCGTATTTGCTGCAGAAGAGGGAGATGCGGAGGAGGTAAATGCAGTCCAGGACACGTCCGATGATGTCGACGGGGTCGGGGTCTCTCAGGCGAAAGAAATCATCTACTATGGACGCCGCCTTAAGTATGCGACCCTCTTCGCCGACCTTAATCCGTCCCATCTCGAGGTAGCCCGCGCCCGGGGATTGAAGTCGGTGCCGCAGACGCGCTCTGAAGTGGACTCCCTCTACGGGCTCGTGAAGGTCGAGGACGGCGACTGCTATATCATTGATGACCTCAAGTATTCGATGCCGTACCTCACTCCTGCGGCTCGCAAAGAGCTCGATACAATAGGAAAGGCTTTCCGTGACTCTTTGGCGTCAAAGAAACTGCTTGACTATAAACTTGTAGTTTCATCACTTCTCCGTACGGAGGAGGATGTGAAGAGGCTGCGCCGCAGCGGCAATCCGAATGCCAGCGACAACTCCGCGCACTGCTTCGGGACGACTTTCGACATCACCTACACCCGGTACTACAGGGAGGATGAATCGGAGGCCTTCATGCAGCCGTATGAACTCACCAAGGTGCTCGGGGAGGTGCTCCGTGACCGCAAGAAGTCCGATGCTTGCCTCGTTAAATATGAGAGGAAGGAGCATTGCTTCCATATCACTGCGAAGTAATCCGCCTGCACTCAGGCTTCGGGCAGCGCTTCGACGACGGTAAGCTCGTTGCCATCCACGCGGAAGCGGATATCCATGCCCTTGAACACGAGACCATAGACGCGCTCCGGTGAGTCATGGTAGTGCGGGCGAGGATCCTGCGAGAGCAGTTCTTCGATGGTTTCAAGATCCTCTGGGACGATGCGCCTGCGTATCTCCTCGGGGATTCTTACTTCAAGACATTTCCATGCAGCCCTGTCCGTGAAGCCGCTTCTGATGCCGCAGTGTGCGTCAGCGTACTCTATGTACGGTTTGATGTCGTAGATTGGCGTGCCGTCCGCCAGGTCTGCGCCCTCGGTGTGGATGAGCCCCCGTGTGAAGTCTATTTCACGAATCCTGACGCTGCTGAGCCCTATCGGATTGGGTCTGAAAGGAGAGCGCGAGGCAAAGACACCAACGTGCTCGTTGCCGCCGAGACGCGGGGGGCGTACGGTGAGTTTACTTCGGGATGCTGCAGGACTGTTGAGGCTGAATCCCCAGATGAGCCAGATGTAGTCGAATTCTTCAAGTCCACGCAGCGCATCGGTGGATTTGAAAGCCGGTTCAAGCACGACAGTGCCCTGTATCGAAGGGGCGACACCTGCCTGACGCGGCAGTCCGAACTTTCCTCCTACGGGGGATTTGAAATATGCGACAGGTTTTATTGTCATCCGCTTGCTGTAGCGCGGGGGCTTATTCTTCCGCGTCTTTTCCGGAATTATCCGCCGGAGCATCTTCTTCCGCAGAGGCGGTTTTGCCTTCAATTTCCGCCACATATTTGTCGAATAGGGCGTTGAATTCTGCGAGATACTTCTTGTTCAGCGGTTCCGATGCCGGAGAGTTGAGGGAAAGCGGATCAATCGGGCGGCCGTTCTCCCAGATTCTGAAGTCGAGGTGTGGGCCTGTCGCTGTGCCGGTCGCTCCGACGTATCCGATCAGCTGACCCTGCGACACTCTCGTGCCGACTTTGATGCCTCGCGCAAACTTGGACAGGTGCATATACGAGCTTTCATACCCGCGCATGTGCTTTATTTTGATGCGGTTGCCTCCTCCTGTACCGTCCCACCCGCATTTCGTGACGACTCCATCGCCGATAGCGTGTATCTCAGTGCCGGTAGGCGCGGCATAATCCACTGCAGTGTGGGCTTTTACCTTGCCGCTGACCGGATGCTTCCTCTGATAGGAGAAACGGCTGCTGATGCGGTTGTATTTGAGCGGTGCCTTGAGGAACATCCTCTTGAGGCTCTCTCCGCCCTTGTCCCAGTAGGTGTTGGAGCCTCCTTCTGCTGTGCTGAATCTCACGGCTGCGACCTGTTTGCCGTCGTTCCCGTTGAAGAGGCTGAAGTGGACGGTGTCTATAGAGACGACTTCTCCCTCGCAGACGCTCTGGGTATAGATGATTCTGAATCTGTCTCCCTCCCTGAGGGTGAAGAAGTTGATGCTCCACTGATAAATGTCGGCGAGGTTCATGATCAGGTTCGGCGTGCCTCCGGCTGCTATCATGTCGTTCCAGAGGGAACTTTTGATGGTTACGTCTGCGGTCCTGCGCTCCTGCGTTACAGGCTTGTCCACGTTCCAGATGGCGAGAGAGTCGCTGCATTGGAAGACGGTCGAGCGTACCCTGTTCTGCTCGTAGACCACATAGCGAAGAATCTTGCTGCTGTCAGTCTGCTCGTAGTAGGCGTGCATCTGGTTGCCGGCCCTTAGCCGTCTGAGGTCGAAGACGGTGTCGCAGAGATTGCTGAGAGTGTAGGCATCCCTGGACGTCATTCCGAGGCGGGTCATCAAAGCCGTGAAATTGTCACCGCTCCGTACGTAGGTCGTGTCGGCAGTGAAGCCTTCCGTGTGGAAACCGAGCGCAGGCGGAAGGGCTTCCGCCTCCTCTGCTTCTCCGTGTCCTTTATTAGCGCTGCATGACGCGATGCATAGCGCGGCAAGCGAGGCGTAGAGCAAGTATTTGAGTGCTTTCATTCTTTGATGATGCTTGCGAAAAATTCTTGTAAATATACCAATTATTGAAGAAATCTTGAAGAGCACGGAAAATAAAAGACCGCAGCCTGTGGGTCGCGGTCTTTCTATCTTGGGAAGAATTCTGCCTATCCGAGCAGCTGAGGCAGGAAGGTGCTGAAGATTAGCACCGCAAGGCCTGTGAGGAGCACGACGATGGTCTTCTTGTTGCAGCCTTTCCACTCTTTGAGGATGATACCCCAGACGTTGGAGAAGGTTACGTTGAGAGCCATGAGGATGCACCAGCTGAAGGTAATGAGCACAGGGAAGTCGGTGAGGAATCCCTTTCCAAGGCTGAGCCCGAAGAACTGGCTGTACCAAAGCAGACCGGCAAGGGCGCAGAATAGGATGTTGTTGACCCAGAGAGAACCTTCCTTGTAGTCTGAGAAGGTCTTGTTCTTCGCGTTCTGGTAAAGGCAGTAGACGGCGTTGGTCACAAAACCGCCTATGGTCACTAGCAGAGTTGCCGGGAGGGTAGCGAAGATATCCTTTGTCTCCTCCCACTTGAGATCTTCTCCGAAGTTCAGCCCGATGTTGAAGCAGGCGCTCATGAAGCCGCAGAGCAGGGCCACGATGATACCTTTCCCGAAGTTGTAGTCCTTGACGTACTCCTTCTTGACTTTCCCGTCAAGCGAAGCTGACTTCATTCCGCCGGCTATGCCGATGATTGCGATGCCGACCAGAGTGACCACCATGCCAATCCATATTGCGGAGGTGAGGCTGCCGGCTTTTCCTGTGAAGATTGGTCCGAGGATAGCTCCGAGTCCTGAGCAGGTGCCGAGAGCGATGCTTTGGCCGAGGGCGACTCCGAGATAGCGCATTGAGAGACCGAAGGTGAGTCCGCCTACGCCCCAAAGCACTCCGAAGAGGATGGTGAGCAGGCTCTCCTTAGGGTACTGCGCATAGATTTCGAAGAGGCTGTGTCCGGAAGGAACGGCGAGCAGGGCACCGAGCAGCGGGAACACCAACCACGCGAAAACTCCCTGAATCAGCCAATAACTTTCCCAACTCCACTTCTTAATCTTGTTGATTGGGACATAGCTGCTCGACTGGCAGAACGCCCCGACAGCTATGATCAGCAATCCAAGAAAAATAGAAGACTGCATTTCCTGTTACCTTTTAGAAGTTACGTCCTTCTCGTACTGTTCGATGATAGGGATGATCTCGTTGCCGACAGGCACGCCATTGCGGACGCAGAACTCGTCGTAGACAGCGTTCCAAGGCATCGTCTTGCCTTCCTCGATAAGCTGGAGAACCTGGAAGGTCTTGCCTTCGATTTCGTACTTGGAGATAAGCTCTTTCGGCTCGAGGAGAGCCTTGATCATGCACTTCTGAGCAGAGCGTGCTCCGATGGCGTATGCGCCGAGACGGTTGATGGAGCCGTCGAAGAAGTCGAGACCGTAGTGTACGCGGTCGAGAGCATCTGCGCGGACAATTTCGGAGAAGAGCTCCTGGGTGTTGTCGTCCATGATGGTGACGTGGTCTGAATCCCAGCGTACAGGGCGACTGACATGGAGCATGAGCTCAGGGATGAACTGGAGAGCGGCGGAAACCTTGTCGGCAGGGCTCTCGGTCGGGTGGTAGTGGCCGGTGTCGATGGTGAGGATCTTGCCGTTCTTTGCGGCGTATGCCGTGTAGAAGTCGTGTGAACCTACAGTGAAACTCTCAAGTCCGATGCCGAATACCTTGCCCTCGATGCAGTCCTTCTCGTTCTCGTACTTTTTTGCGAAGATTTCGTCGAGTGACTCCTTGAGGAACTTGCGGTAGAGGTAATGGTTCACGGACACATCCTTGCATCCGTCATGTACCCATACGTTGAGGATGCAAGGGTCGCCCTGTGCCTTGCCCATCTCCTCGGCTATCTCGCGGCAGCGCTTGGTGTGCTCAATCCAGAAGTCGCGGATGCCCTTGTCAGGGTTGGAGAGGGAGAGGTTTCCGCTCTTCGGGTGAGAGAATGAGGTGGAGTTGAAGTCGAGCTTGGTGTCGTGCTCCTTTCCCCAGTCGATCCAGCTCTTGAAGTAGTCGATGTTTACTTCGTCACGATCAACCACCTTGCCCTGAAAGTCTCCGTAGATTTCGTGAAGGTTGAGACGGTGCTTTCCCGGGATAAGGCTCTGGGCCTTGAGAATGTCTGCGCGGAGCTCATCGATGTTGCGTGCGGCTCCAGGGTAGTTTCCGGTAGCCTGAATGCCTCCGGTGAGTGCGCCTGCCTGAACTTCGAAACCCTTCACGTCATCTGCCTGCCAGCAGTGAAGAGAGAGGTGGAAATCCTGCATCTGCTTGAGGACTTTCTCGGTGTCCACGCCAAGTTCCGCGTAACGTTCCTTGGCAATTGCGTAAGCTTTGTTGACTGATTCTTTCATTGTGATGATTGTTGGTTATTTGCTTGGATAATATTCTTTGAGCTCCACGGATGCGCTGACAATCTTGCGCATCTCCGAGAGCGAGCCGACAAGCCCCTGCGCCTTAATCTGCAGCAGCACGTTGCCGAGCGCCGTACCCTCGGTAGGGCCGCAGATGACTGGCATTTGGAGCGCGTCTGCGGTGAACTGCATGAGGTACTTGTTGAGAGAACCTCCTCCGATTACGTGGAGGCACTTGATCTTGTTCGGCGACATGCTCCTGAGGATGTCGATAATCGCAGTGTAGCGGTGCGCGAGGCTTATGTAGATGCACCTGATGTATTCGGCAGGCGTCTTTGGGACAATCTGCCCCGTCTTCTCGCAATATTCGTCGATGGCCTTCGTCATGGAAGCCGGATGGGCGAACGAAGGATCGTCAGGGTTGATGATTGAGTCGAACTTCGTGGTCTCGCAGAGAGCCGTGAGAGGGCCGATTTCTGCCGGCACGTCCTTGAATTCCGGGCGGCACTGCTCGAAGAGCCAAAGTCCGCAGATGTTCTTGAGGAAGCGCGTGGTGCCCTCTATGCCGCCCTCGTTGGTGAAATTCTGGCGGTAACTGTCGTCGGTGATGATCGGGGTAGGGGACTCGATGCCCATGAGTGACCAGGTTCCGCAGCTTAGGTAGGCATATTCGCTGTCCTTCGCCGGCACTGCGGCAACTGCCGATGCTGTGTCATGGCCTGCGATGGCGACGACCTGGACATTTGCCCCAAGGCCGGTCACGCTTCTTACCTGCTCGGACAGAGGCCCGACGACGGTCCCCGGTTGGGTGAGCTCGCCGAACTGCTCGCGCTTGAGCCCGATGCTCATCAGGAGCTCCTTGTCGAGGTCTCCTGTGACAGGGTTGAGCAGCTGTGAGGTGGAGGCGACGGTGTATTCGCAAATTGCCTTCCCGGTCAGCATATAGATGAGCGCGTCAGGGATAAAGAGAATCTTGTCCGCGTTTTCGAGGGCCGTGCAGCCGTTGTGCCTTAGGGTGTCGAGCTGGAAGAGGGAATTGAACTCCATGAACTGGATTCCGGTGCGGTCATATACCTCCCTGCGGTCATGCATCTTCATGTAGCGGTCGATGGAGCCGTCGGTATGCGGGTCGCGGTAGCAGTACGGCAGGCTGAGGAGCTGGCCGTCCTTGCTGAAGAACGCGAAGTCGCATCCCCATGTGTCGATTCCGATGGAGTCGATGGTGATGCCTTCGTCGACTGTCTTCTTCAGCGCTGAAAGAACCTCATTGTAGAGGGCCGGAAGATCCCAGAAGAGATGCCCGCCGAGCGGAATCATCGGGTTCTTGAAACGCGTGAGTTCGCGCATGTCGACTTTCTTACCGTCGTAAGAGGCGACTATCGTGCGTCCGCTGGTGGCGCCAAGATCTACTGCGAGATAATGTCTGAGTGGCATAGTGGTTAATAAAGTTTTAAAAAATGTGTTATTCACAAAGGTACTCATTTTCTTCTTAAATGAGATGATGGAACGATTCATTCATATACTTTTTTTATCTTTGTACAGTCTTTTACGGACCTCGGAAGGGAAATCATAAAACCGCATACAAATGAACAGGAAAACACTTTATGCAGCCATAGCTGCTCTTTCGCTCGGGCTTGGCGGAATCTGTCAGGCTCAGACGGCCACGAGCCTTTTCTGGCGCTCGGACAGCTTGCAGGTCAACGAGATAGTCTCTCAACAGGCTGTTCAGTATACTTTCGTCGGACATCACGGTCCGGCTGTCGAGAACTCTCACTACGCGCTCCGCATCTATTTCAACGACAGCGGTGCCATCGATGTCTACTCCAAGAGCGGTAAGCAGATGGAACTCCGCAAGTATTTTTGGTATCCAACGCCTGAACAGCAGACGGGCGAGGGTGCCGGAGCTGACGAATACTACGTTGGACGTACCGTCGGAGTTGGCGGCATAGCTCTCTGGGATGGCGAGAAGGAAGTCAAGCTTGTAGCCACAAAGGGCCGTACCGCGAGGGTGGGCCAGACGCGCGGCGGCTCTTTCGCCGAGATGATCGCCTACGGCGTACAGTACAAGGGCGAGTCGGTCGATATCTCCATCCGCATTGAGATGAAGGACGACAGCCGCGTCGCCAAGGTCACCGCCACCGAACTCAACGGCAAGAAGGTCCAGTTCCTCACGGGAGTCAACTTCCAGAAGGGCGAGTCTGTTGAGTATGGTCGCGGCTTCATCGCAGTGTGGGGCGTGCACCCTGCCGACGTTGCCCAAAATCCTTCTGCCCTCGGCGCCGGAATGTGGTTCAAGCCGCGCAAGACTGCTTTCGTGGAGAAGACGGACGACATGGTGAGGGTGGTTACCAAGCCTGTGGAGACGTTCTCCACAGAAGTCGTGGCGGCATCAGTAAAAGAAGACGAACTCAACACAGAGGCCAAGTTCGTCGCATATATGAGAAAGAGATAGAGTTCTTTCTCCGTTTTCAGTTCAGGAACGTCATTTCAGGTTCTTGAGCATCCAGAGGAGGTGTCCATACTCCGTCGCTTCGGACGTCCAGTGTTCGTTGATCGGGGTTATGAGTGCCTCCTTTGGGCATTTGAGGGCGTTCCATACGGCATATGAGGTTGTAGGCGGACAGGTGTTGTCGTTGTATCCCCATGTCATGTAGACCTTTGCGCTGACGTGCCGAGCGAAGTTTACCACGTCGTAGTAGGCGAGGTTCGCCACGATGTTCTCTGTAAAGAATCCCGGGGTGTTGATGAAGTGAGGATAGCCGCCGGTGTGCCCCTTCACGGAGTATCCTGCCATGTCGGCGAGTGCCGGGTGGTTGGCTATGCAGAGCGTCACCCTTGGGTCGAGTCCTGCTGCCACTATCGAGAGCGCTCCGCCCTGACTTCCACCTTGGACAGCCACGTTCTTGCCGTCCCATTCAGGAAGGGAGGTGAGGAGGTCGATGGCCCTGACGAGGCTAAGGTAGACCCTCTTCATGTAGTACCTGTCCTTGTCCTCGAGTCCATTGGAGAGGTAGCCGTTCTCCCTGCCGTTGAACGCGGCGCTGATCTCCGAGAAAGTCTCCGCTGGAATCCTCGGGTCGAGTCCGTGTATCTCCATCTCGAATCGGATGCAGCCGTTCTCCGCGTAGTACTTGTGGCGCAGCGGTTCTTTGATGGTCTTGATGCCGGCTCCCGGAGGGCAGAGCACCACAGGACAGGAACCCTTGCGCGTGTCCTTAGGGAAGAAAAGGTAACCGTAGACGGACTGTGTCCTATTGATGTACAGCCTGATGAGCTTGCAGTCCACCTTGTCGGTGCAGTACTCCGGCGCAGCTTCTTCAGTATATGTCAGCGGGAATTTCTCAGCTTCCTCTACGGCGTTTTTCCAGAAGTCCATAAAGTCCTTTGGCTCTTTCGTGACGGCTTCAATCCTGTCTGCTCCGAAGCCGAGTTTTACGTGGTGGGTGTAGCGTACTCCGTCAACCTCGGTACTGAGCCTGACATCGCGGAATCCAGGGGTCTTCCTGGTTCCGACATTGAGTTCCCCGCGCCCGTTCTTGAGGGTGACGCTGCCAGATTTGTCGGCAGAGAGCATGTCGTCGGCAATCTCGTAGCTGACCGTGCAGTCCCGGGGGATGCCGTATTTGTAGAACTGGATTTCGACCTTGGCTTTTTCGCCGGTCCTGTACAGCCAGTCCGCATGGTCCGGGACGGTTACCCAGAGATAGTCGGACCTGTAGGGGTAGTTCTCCGCGTGCAGACTGAAGCATGCAGCTGCAGCGATGAGGAAAAACAGAAACTTTTTCATTATCGGTGTTGTTGGTTGATGAGTGGTTACGGATGCAAAGATAAGAATCTTTATTTCCTGATATCTATGTTTTTTTGCTAACTTTAACCGCTGCAATTGCCGGCGTGGTGCGCTGCGTTTGCACGAATGTACGAACTAATAATCATCATTCCTAATGAAAAACAATGTTTTAAAGGCTGTCATTCTTGTGCTTGCACTCCTTCTCCCGGGAATCGGGATTTCTGCGCAGCCACAGATTCGCAGCCAATGGGAAGGCGCCAGAGTAGCGTTCCTCGGAGATTCCATCACTGATGTAAGGCAGATAGGAACCACCAACAATATCTTCTGGAACTATCTTCAGGACATCCTCGGCATAGAGCCGTATGTCTACGGTATCAGCGGTCACAGGATGAACCAGATAATCGGCCAGGGCGAAAAGCTTGAAGCAGAGCACGGACAGGCGGTCGACGCTATCGTAGTCTTCGTCGGCACCAACGACTTCAACGGCGGCATTCCGCTCGGCGAGTGGTACGAGTATTCTACCCGGACCACCATGGAGGACGGTCCTCGCGAAGTGGAGAGGCTCCACAGAGAGCTGGTCTACACGGATTCTACCTTCTGCGGCAGGGCGAACACGACATTGCGCTGGCTCAAGACGCACTATCCGGACAAGCAGATAATCTTCCTCACTCCGCTGCACCGGGGTTTTGCCAAGTTCGGCGACAGGAATATCCAGCCGCCGGAGTCTTTCGCCAACGACAAAGGCTTCTTCATCGACGACTACATCAACAAAGTCAAGGAACTTGCGACCGTCTGGGCCGTTCCGGTGATTGATTTCGGCAGCATCAGCGGACTTTACCCGATGCTGGACGAGCAGGCGCACTACTACCGCAATCTCGATACAGACCGTCTGCACCCTAACACTCCGGGACAGAACAGGATGGCGCAGGCTCTGGCCTATCAGCTTCTCGGATATCCGTCCGGATTCAAGAAATATGTCGCGCTGAGTTTCGACGACGGCCCGAATACCGTCACCACTCCAAAGGTACTCGATGTCCTGGAGGAGAACGGAGTAAGGGCTTCCTTCTTCGTGATAGGCAGGAACATCAATCCGGCTTCAGCCGAGGTGATGAAGCGTGCGCATGAACTCGGCTGCGACATAGAGAACCACACCTTCAGTCACGGCCATATGGTTGGGATGGACGCCAAAGCCATAGCAGAGGAGATCGAAAAGACGTCCGAGGTCATAGAGTCCGTGGTCGGAGAGCGTCCGCGCTTCTTCCGTCCGCCGTTTATCGAGCACGACAAGATGATGCACGATGCGATTCCTCTCACGTTCATCTGCGGGATGGGCGCGGACGACTGGATACCGAGCGTTGGAGCCGAGAAGCGTGTCGAACTTGTTCTTGACAACATCAAGGATGGAGATATCGTGCTCCTGCACGACCTGACCGGCAACAATGCCACCGTCGAGGCTCTCAAGACCATCATCCCGGAACTTAAGAGGCGCGGATACGAGTTCGTGACAGTACCGGAGCTTTTCTCCAAGGTGAGAGGCAACGTGCCTTCGCCTCACAACGGGGTGATTTACACAAATGTCTATTAGAATAACCACATTACCACAATGAAAAAGATTTTTGCATTGCTCATTGCGCTGGCCTGCGTCCCGGCTTTCGCCAAGACCTACAACGTGCGCGACTTCGGTGCCGTGGGCGACGGGGTACACGTCGATTCTCCTGCCATCAACGCCGCAATCGAGGCAGCCTCTAAAAACGGAGGGGGAGTGGTCCTCTTCCCTGAGGGGGTCTATCTCAGCTATTCCATCAGGCTCAAGGACAACATCACTCTGCGTCTTGCGGAAGGTTCAGTCATCAAGGCTGCGAAACCTACGGTCGAGCAGGGCTACGACAAGGCCGAGCCTAATGAATGGGATATGTACCAGGATTTCGGGCACAGCCACTGGCAGAACTCACTCATCTGGGGAATAGGCCTGAAGAACCTCACTTTTGAGGGCTCTGGACTCATTGACGGGACCGATGCCCTGTCCCGCGGTCTGGGCCGTCAGGGACCTGTCGCCGAGGCCAACAAAGCAATTGCGCTCAAGAACTGCAAAAACGTGACCATCAAGGGGATAAGCCTGCTTCAATGCGGTCACTTCGCGCTTCTTCTCACCGGAGTCGACAACCTCACCATAGAGAATGTTCTTGCCGATACAAACCGTGACGCCTTCGACATCGACTGCTGCGCGAACGTGAAGATACGCAACTGCGTGGTCAATTCGCTCAACGATGATGGCATCGTCCTGAAGTGCTCGTATGGCCTCGGCTACCCAAAGGCCACCGAGAACGTGCTTATCGAGAACTGCAAGGTTTCCGGCTATGATCCGGGTACCGTATATTACGGGACCTACGGCACGACCATAACCGCGGCTCCAGACCGAGACGGTCCCACCGGACGCATCAAGTTTGGTACCGAGAGCAACGGAGGTTTCCGCAACGTCACCATCCGCAACTGCGAGTTCAAGCGCTGCCGTGGACTGGCTCTCGAGACCGTGGACGGAGCGCCGCTTGAGAATGTCAAGGTCAGCAACATCAAGATGGACGACATCTGGAACTCCCCGATCTACATCCGTATCGGCAACCGCATGCGTGGACCTAAGGAACTTCCGGCCTCTTATGCCCGCAACATCGAGATTTCTGATGTCACCGTCACCAACTGCGACAGCCGCTACGCCCTGCTTATCGTAGGACTTCCAGGCAATCCTGTCGAGAACGTGACTCTCAAGAATATCCATATCCAATACAAGGGCGGGCTCACTCTCGACGACGTGCGCGAGCAGAGAGGCTCGAATTCCTTCTTCTTCGGACGTAATGGAGGCTATCCTGAGCCGTCGGCGCACGGTATTCAGCCGGCATGGGGTGTCTCATTGCAGCACGCGAAGAACATCACGTTCAAGAACGTCACGATGGAACTTCTCCTGCCGGACGAGCGCGAGAAGGTTTACCTCAAGGATGTGGAGAACTTTGTCTGGAAATAGCCGGTCTCGGGGGACGGAGACTCCATCCCGTCGGGACTTGCGACATGATTAAAAAAAGTGACCGACAGTCTCTTTTGACTGTCGGTCACTTTTTGCTTTTCTCTTTGGGAGTCTATTTCCAAAGGAGCTGCGCGAGCTGGTAGAGGCTCCTTCTCCATGTGAGGAATTCGTGTGCCGTACCTTCGGAAACATAGCTTACGGCGTTGAATCCAGCTGTCTTGAGATCTTCGGCTGCCTTCTTTACGGCATCAGGGTTCTCCTTGCTGCCGCAACTGATGAAGATGAGGTCCACCTGTTCTTTGTCGTGGATTTCGGCCGGTGTGTAGACTCCTCCGCTAAGAAGGCCGTAGCGTGAGAATATCTCAGGGCGGGCGAGTGTGATGACGTGCGTCTCCATACCGCCCATCGACAGGCCGGCCATGGCCCTGTTGGCCTTGTCGGCTTTGGTGCGGAAATGAGAGTCGACATAAGGTACGAGCTCGTCAACGAGAACGGTCTGGAACTTGGTGAAGTCAAACTTCCTGATTTGCCCGAACACGGCATCGTTGGTCATGCCATATGTCATTACGATGATGAAAGGTTTAATCTTACCCTCTGCAATGAGGTTGTCCATGATGAGGTTGGCGTGTCCCTGGGTTGACCATGCCGTCTCATCTTCGCCCCAGCCGTGCTGGAGATAGAGGACAGGGTATCTCGTGTCGCCCTCTTCGTAGCAAGGAGGAGTGTATACGAACGCTCTGCGGACGCTGTCTGTGCTCTTGGAGTAGAAGAGAATCTGCTGAACGTTGCCGTGAGGGACATTCTTGAGTGCGTAGAAGTCGCTGTCGTGCGCCGGAATCTCGATGCCGCTCTCCCATCTGGTAGAGCCATAGAAGTTGAGTGTGCCAGGGTCATTGAAGACTCCGCCGTCGATGGTGAGGTGATAGTAGTGGAACCCTTCGTCCATCGGGCCCGCAGTCGTTCCGGTCCAGAATCCGTCCTCGCCTTTTACGAGAGTTGTACCGCCCTGTCCGCCGAGACCGAGGCTGACCACCACGGACTGAGCCTGAGGCGCCTTGACCTTGAATCTGGCGTAACCCTGAGAGTTGACCATAGGGTATTCCTGACCTGGCTGGTTGAGAGAGGAAGGCTTGAAGTCTTCCTTGACCTGAGCCGTCGCGCCCAAGCATAGGAGCGCACACGATGCGGAGAGCATTAGATTAAGAACTTTGTTCATGATGATGTTATTAGTTTTTAACAAATGTATCCAGAAAGGCGAAGACGCGCTGCCACAAGTGTACCAATGTTTATAAATAATCGTGCGTTGTTTCGCAAGATTTGTTATTTTTGGGGTGGACAAACACTAATTGTTGAACGTATGTCTATGACTATTTCGGACAGGGCGGAGAACATGCCCTTTTCGCCCATAAGGAAACTTGCTCCCTACGCTGACGCAGCCAAGCGCAACGGTGTGCATGTCTATCATCTCAACATCGGCCAGCCAGACATCAAGACACCCGAGATAGCGCTTGACGCCCTCCACAGTATCGACCGCGATATTCTTGAGTATAGCCCTTCGGAGGGCCTCCTCGAACTTCGCACCCAAATGGTCAAGTACTACGCCGAATATGGAATTTATCTTTCTCCGGACGAGATTATCATAACCGCAGGAGGCTCCGAGGCGGTGCTGTTCGCATTTCTCGCCTGTCTTGACCCGGGTGACGAAATCATCGTGACAGATCCGTTCTACGCCAACTACATGGCCTTCGCCATTTCCGCTGGTGCCGTCATAAAGAGCGTCAAGACCAATATCGAGGACGGCTTCCGGCTCCCGTCTGTGGAAGCTTTCGAGGAGAAGATCACGGACAGGACAAAGGCAATCCTCATCTGCAACCCGAACAACCCGACAGGTTATCTCTACACCCGCAAGGAGATGCAGCAGCTCCGCGACATCGTCAAGAAACACAATCTTTTCCTCTTCAGTGACGAAGTCTACAGGGAGTTCATCTACACGGGGATGCCGTACATCTCGGCATTCCACCTCGAGGGGATAGACGAGAACGTGGTGCTGTTTGACTCTGTGTCCAAGCGCTACTCGGAGTGCGGGACGCGAATCGGCTGCCTCTGCACCAAGAACAAGAAGATTCACGAGGCCGTGATGAAGTTCTGTCAGGCGAGGCTCTCTCCGCCGCTCATCGGTCAGATAGTGGCGGCAGCTTCAGTCGATGTCTCTAAAGACTATCTGCGCGGAGTCTACGAGGAATATCTGGACCGGCGCAATTTCTTGATTGACGGGCTTAACAGGATTCCGGGAGTCTATTCTCCGATTCCTATGGGTGCTTTCTATACAGTGGTGCGTCTCCCTGTCGACGATGCCGAAAAGTTCTGCATCTGGTGTCTGAGGGACTTTCGCTACGAGGGAGCCACTGTCATGATGGCTCCGGCTTCGGGCTTCTACACCGAACCAGGGGAGGGAAAGCATGAAGTCAGGATGGCGTATGTCCTCTGCAAGGAAGACCTGGAAAAGGCCCTGACTGTCCTGCAGAAAGCGCTTGAGCAGTATCCTGGGCGGCTTCCCGAAGTGTAGGGATTCAGCGGAATACTTTTATTGTTGCGGCAGACTCTTCCGTGGATTCTGTCGCCGTCTTCAGATGAAGTTGGGCGGCCTTGAGCCTCGCTGCGAGACAGGCTTCGCCAAGCTGGAATGCGCTGCCGGCATGGATAAAGATAACTCCCGGCCTGCCGTCAGAGCCTTCATGCGATGAGAACTCGATTTCAGGGAGCAACTTTCTCACGCTCCTTTCCATGGCGTTGAGCTGCGCCTGCTTCACAGCATATTCCGGTTCTTCCGCTTCGGAAGAATCCGTCACCCTGTCGAGCAGGGTGTCAATGGACGGTTCGCTTCTTCTCACGACGTACTTGCCGTGGAGGTACTCTTCGTATTTCTTTTCAAGATAGTTGTCTGCCATGCTGCAAAGATAGACAAAAGGGATGACGGAAACTCCGCCATCCCTTTGAGTTGTTCGTGAGAGAACCGCTTTTAGCGAATCTTCTTGTATCCATACTTTGAGTTGTCACCAAGCTCCATCTCAATTTTCATCAGACGGTTGTACTTGGCGATACGGTCGGTGCGGCTCAGAGAACCGGTCTTAATCTGGCCGCTGTTGGTGGCAACTGCGATGTCTGCGATAGTCGTGTCCTCGGTCTCGCCTGAACGGTGTGAGGTAACGGTGGTGTAGCCGTTGCGGTGAGCCATCTCGATTGCGTCGAGAGTCTCGGTGAGGGAGCCGATCTGGTTGACCTTGATGAGGATGGAGTTGCCTGCGCCGAGCTTAATGCCCTTCTCGAGGTATTCAACGTTGGTCACGAAGAGGTCGTCACCCACGAGCTGGCACTTGTCGCCGACAGCTTTGGTGAGCTTAACCCAGCCTTCCCAGTCGTTCTCGTCGAGACCGTCCTCGATGGAGTCGATTGGGTACTTCTCGATGAGCTGCTTGAGGTACTCAATCTGCTCGTCGTCTGAGAGTTTCTTTCCGTTAGGGTCTTTAGGAAGACCGTTGCTGAGCTGGCGGTAGTCGTAGAAGAACTTGCCGTTCTCGTTGACGGAGAACTCTGAAGCTGCACAGTCCATGGCGATGGTGACATCCTTGCCAGGCTTGTAGCCTGCCTTCTCAATGGCTGAAACGATGCAGTCGAGAGCGTCGTCGATGCCATCAAGCTTAGGTGCGAAACCGCCCTCATCGCCCACTGCGGTTGAAAGACCGCGAGCCTTGAGGACCTTCTGGAGAGCGTGGAAAACTTCTGCGCCAATCCTTACAGCCTCGGCCTCTGAAGAAGCTCCTACAGGACGGATCATGAACTCCTGGAACGCGATAGGAGCGTCTGAGTGCGCACCTCCGTTGATGATGTTCATCATAGGTACAGGGAGAACGCATGCGTTAGGGCCTCCGAGGTACTTGTAGAGAGGAAGTCCAAGAGCGTTTGCGGCAGCCTTCGCAACGGCGAGAGATACGCCGAGGATAGCGTTTGCGCCAAGCTTTGCCTTGTTTTTGGTGCCGTCGAGAGCGATCATCGCGTGGTCGATAGCCCTCTGCTCGAGGCATGACATGCCGACGATGGCAGGAGCGATGACGTCGTTGATGTTCTTAACTGCCTTGAGGACACCCTTTCCGCCGTAGCGTGCAGAATCTCCGTCGCGAAGTTCGATGGCCTCGTTCTCTCCGGTAGATGCTCCTGAAGGGACAGCTGCGGTGCCACTGATTCCACAAGACAAGACAACTTCAGCCTCGATGGTAGGGTTGCCTCTTGAGTCGAGAATCTCTCGACCGGTAACCTGAATGATTGTAAGATCTTCCATATTTTTAATTGAAAAGTAAAAATTCCGTGCCTTTCTGCCACAAATCTTGAGCCATGCGGAGGCCTCTGACTAAATGGCACGCAAAAATAGTAAAATCTCTGAAAAACTGAAAGCATTGAGCGGATAGAGGCGAACCTTCTCCGGCGCGGTAAGCCAAAGGCCGGAAGTCTTAGGCTCATCGTTTCTTCCTCAACGAAGAGAAGAGTTTCTGCGGCACTTCCATCGCGAGGATTATGCCCAGCACGATGGCAATCGAGGCTTTGGCGGCGACCAGTCCAGTGCCGGCGGAGAGAAGGAACTCCCCGGTGACAAGGTAGTAGGTGAACCAGAACACTCCGGCTCCAGGCACGAGAGGGAAGATCCCGCAGAGCAGGAAGACGGTGCTCGGGCATTTGCGCCACACAGCGGCAATCCGCGACAGGAGGCAGATGACCACCGTCGAGAAGACGATGGCGATGCCGCTGCCGATTCCGCAGTTCCTGATGAAGACGAGGTAGAGCATCCAGCCCACGGCTCCGATGACGCCTGCCGTGACATATTGGCGGCGTGGAGAACCGAAGAGTATGGCGAAGGCGAAAGTGCCGATGAATGCGGCCGCGCCCTGAATGAGCAGCCCTGAGGTCTGCGGACTGGTAGTCATGCCTGAAAGGCTGATGATACCGTCGAACATGGCTCCGTCGGCAAGGAACGCGCAACTCACCCCAATCGCTATGCAGAAGAAGCCAAGCATTGCATCGGTCAGTCTGGTGAGGCCGGAGATGTAGTCGGAGTTGGCGAGATCCCTCACTCCGTTGACGAAAGGAACTCCAGGGATGAGAGGCATCACGGCTCCTATGATGACGTTGCTGAGGCTGCTGCCGAAGCCGATGCGGTGGAACCCGAGGCATAACAGAGTGACGAAGAGTGCGTTGCAGATGCCTCCGACAATCTTGGAGAGGTACTTGTCGCTGACGGTGAGGATGAAGATGTACAGCGCAAGCCCGGCGCAGAACGCTGCCACGCAGTCCCAAAGTCCGCCCCCGAAGACGGCGCAGAAACCAGCCGCGCCGGCAGCTGAGCCGGCGACCTGCTCCCAGAACGGCTTGCCCCCGGAACTCTTTATCTTTTCGAGTTCCGCGCGGGCTTCCGCGAGGCTGTGCCTGCCGGCGGCAATTTCGTAGCTAAGGTTGTTGACCGCCACAACTTTGGCGAGCTGGATTCCACGGATAGGGATGAATTCGACGTTCGCATACTTCCCGTGGAAGCCTGTGGTGAAGATGCCGTTGCTCAGGACGAAGAAGTGGCCTGAACTTACGCCGTAGTGGGCAGAAATCCTGTCCATCGTGTCTTCCACGCGGGAGATTTCAGCTCCGTTCTCAAGCAGGATGTGCCCCGCAAGGGACGCAACCTCAAGCACTTCCGATGTGTCTTCCTGTACGTGCATCTGGGCGTGTGTTAAACTTTGCAAAGGTAGTTAAAAGTCCTATCTTTGCGGGCTTTTTTACGACAAATAACTTAAGGAAAATGAAAAGAGATGCCATTAATCTCGGATCTGACCGTATTCCGAATTTGTTTACCAAAATATTCCTGCCGACTCTGGTAGGTATGGTCTGCGCTTCGATAATGACTACGATCGACGGCGTATTCGTAGGTCACGGTGTCGGGAGCGACGCCCTTGCTGCAGTCAATATCTTTGCTCCTTTCTGGCTGTTGATGAACGGGATAGGTCTCCTGTTCGGCATCGGCTGCTCCGTGGTGGCTTCTATCCACATCTCTCAAGACAACCTCAAGGCCGCCTGCATCAACGTGACCCAGACAGTCATCTATGGTGTCATGTTCACTTCGCTCATCTGCGTGGCGATAAGCGTGTTCAGCGTGCCGACGGCGCGTCTGCTTGGAGCATCTGACAGGCTTCTTCCGTATGTTCTTGACTATCAGGGCTGGCTTGCCTATGCTCTCCCAGCCATATTCCTCGAGTCCGTGGGGCTTCTGGTTATCCGGCTCGACTGCTCTCCGAAATATGCGATGTACACTTCCGCCATTCCGGCCGTCGTGAATGTCGTGCTGGACTATGTGTTCCTCTTTGTCCTGCACAAGGGGCTTGAAGGCGTGGCCATCGCCACGCTTATCGGCTGCTGGACAGGAGGCATTATGGTGCTTGTCTACATGTTCTTCTTCTCGAAGGCGATAAGGTTTTACCGCCTCAAGATGTCTCTCAAGAGTTTCCGTCTGTCGCTTAGGAATCTGGGCTACCAGTTTCGTCTCGGTATCTCAGCATTCCTCGGCGAGGCTAGTATAGCGGTGCTGATGTTCGTGGGCAATTACGTGTTTATGGATTATCTCGGCGAAGACGGAGTAGCGGCGTTCTCGATAGCCTGCTATGTCCTGCCGTTCATCTTCATGACCGGCAACGCCATTTCACAGTCGGCGCAGCCTATCATCAGCTACAACCACGGGGCTGGGGACAATGCGAGAGTGTTGGAGGCGAGGCGAATCTCCATCGCTACGGCGTGTTTTATGGGGCTGCTGCTCTCGCTTGCGATGTTCTTCGGGGCCAAGTATGTGGCCGCGCTCTTCCTCGACACTTCAGAGCACGCCTACCGTCTTGCCGTCGACGGCATCCCGCTGATGAGTTTCGGCTTCACTTTCTTTGTCCTCAACATCGCCGCTATCGGCTACCTCCAGAGCGTGGAGAAAGCCCGGCCTGCCACCATATATGCCCTCGCGCGTGGGCTGGTGTTCCTCATGCCTTGTTTTTTTCTTGTGCCGAAACTGCTCGGCGTTCCTGGGATCTGGCTTGCTTTTGCGGTGTCGGAGATGCTGACTTCGGCTCTTATCCTGCTCACTCGGGGCCGGGGCAAAGGCTGTCGCATCAGTGCGGCGTAGAAGTTTCACGTCTTGCTCGGCCGGGATTATTATGTAAAAAATGACGATATTTGAGGAATGGATAATAGAATAGGCGTAGTTGTCGCGATGGACAGCGAACTTGCGATGCTCGTGGAAAATCTTGGACTCCGGAAGGAGCCGCGCCCGGGCGGACTTGAATTTCTGACGGGGACGCTCCCGGGGGGAGTCCCGCTTGTCGTGTGCAAGTCCGGCATTGGCAAGGTAAACGCAGCGCTTTGCGTGTCATCGATGATTGAACATTACGGAGTCTCCTGCGTGGTTTCCACCGGAGTATGCGGAGTGCTCTGCCGCGACGGCAGTATATCTCAGAAGGACATGATTGTCTCTTCGCGTGTCTTCTATCACGATGTCTGGTGCGGGTTCGACAATGCTCCCGGGCAGGTCCAGGGACTCCCTGCGGTCTTCAAGGCGCTTTCCTCCGACACTTCAGTTCTGGAGCAGGTGAGGGCTGCCGTCGAGGAAGCCTGCGGCGGGCACGTCGTGTGCGCTCCGATTGCGAGCGGAGACTGGTTCGTGGACACGGTGTCGAAGGCGGAAGCCATCCTTGCCGAGTTTCCTTCGGCAGTCGGAGTGGACATGGAGAGTGGTGCCATCGCCCAGACCTGCTTACGCTACGGTGTGTCGTGGCTTTCAATGAGGATGGTCAGTGACTCTCCGCTGTCGCACGGCAGCGCACGGCAGTATGCCGACTTCTGGAGTACAGCTCCCGGAGGGCTTTCCGCCGCTCTTGCGGCGGCCCTCGGTTGTCTCCGGAATAAATTGTAATTCAGTGATATATGGATAAAATAGCATCTTTTCAGGTCGACCACAGCCGCCTGAAACCGGGAATCTATATCTCCCGAAAGGACAAGGTCCACAATGACATAGTTACCACCATCGACATCCGAGTCAAGTCTCCGAACACCGAGCCTGCGATGAGTCCGGAGGAGGCGCACACTATCGAGCACCTTGGGGCAACATATCTCAGAAACCTTCCGGCATGGAAGGACCGCATCATTTACTTCGGGCCTATGGGCTGTCTGACAGGTTTCTATCTGATAGTCGCTGAAGACTGCGATGTGGCGACTCCCGAGTATATGAGACTCTGCGGCGTCGTCATGGAGATGTTCCGCTTCGTCGCCTCGTTCGAAGGCGAGATACCCGGAGCGAAGCCTGACGAATGCGGCAACTGGCGTCTCCACGACCTTCTTGCGGCGAAGAAACTCGCCGCCGAGATGGTTGAAAAAGGCAAGACTGGGCTCCTCGAAGTCGAGTACCCTGCAAAATAAAAGTTCAGTCCTGAGACTCGGAGGGAGGGGCTACTGCTGCTGCTCCTCCTCGAGTTCGCATCCGGTGTAGAAGAATTCCTCCCGGGCCTTTTCCTGCGGAACCGTGTAATATGTGATTTCGGCGGTGGTGCAGACCTGTCCGTCGTGGACAATGCTGCCCTCGAGCACGGCGAGGTTGCGCTTCATCTCCCGCAGGTGGACTCTGATTTCTATTGTCACATCGTCTCCCACAGGCACGTTCCTGCGGTAGCGGACATTCAGCGTGGTGGTCACGCCGGCAGTCTTGAGCTTCCGCAGGATGAACCACCCGGCGGTCTCGTCGAGCAGAGTCGCCTGGATGCCGCCGTGCAGGGTGGTGTTCCATCCTTGATAATCCTTGGTCGGGTGCCAGACGGAGACTATGTCGTCTCCGTCCTCCCAGAATTCCATTTTGAGCCCTTTCTCGTTCCACGGTGAGCAGGCAAAGCAGTTGTAGCCTTTGTCAACGAGCGGAAGATAGGGATTCTTGAGTTTGTCCATTGCAGAGCAGTTACAGCTTTACTTTGAGTGTGGGGAGTTTCTCTCCCTTGACGGTCAGCGTGACCTCGCCTTCCTCCGGAAGCGACCTGAGGATGACGACGGCGCGGCCTCTGTAGAGGGAGCGGGTGCAGCCGTCCAGCATCTCGTCGCTTGTCAGGTCTCCGTTGTCCACGCCGACTATTTCAGCAGGTCCGCTGACGGAGAATGTCAGCATCTCGGATGCGAGCGGGTCCACTGTGCCTCTGCGGTCGAGCGCCTCGATTCTGACGAACTGCAGGTCGTCCCCGTCCTTCTTCCAGTCAGGATTGTCGACGCTTGCCTTGAGCCGCGAGGCCTTGAGCGAGGTCTTCACGACCTGGCGGCAGACTTCCTTGCCGTCACGGTAGCCGATGGCCTCTATCTTGCCCGGCTTGTACTTGACGCCCTCCCAGAAGATTCTGTTGCGGCTTTTCGGGTCGGAGACTTCGTTCGGCTTTCGTCCTATGCTGCGTCCGCCCACGCGAAGCTCAACCTCGTCGCAGGTCGTGAATGTGTAGAGCTCGAGGACGGCGCCTTCTCGGAAGTTCCAGCTGTCGGTGAGTTTCTGGTTGCCGACCTTCACGTCGTTCCACAAACTGTTGTCCTCAGCCTCGACTATGCCGATGTGCACGAATGCCTCCTCCGGCTTGAAAAGGCTTCTCATCAGGTAGGCCTTCGGCTTCGGCTGCATCGTGGTCTCGAAAACTCCCTGAGTCCACCCCTTCGCAGGCCAGCCCTGGGACTCCCCGAGGTAGTCGACGGCTCCCCAATAGGCAAGCCCCACCACCTTGTCGAGGTCCATCTCGAAGAAGTTCGGTCCCATGCCGGAGGTGTTGGCCTCGCTCTGGTAGAAAACCATCCACGGGTACTTGGCACCGTCGCCAGGGAAGTACATGTAGCGGTAGTTATAGGAAGCGATGTCGGTCTCGAACACGAGGTCCGCAGGAATGCTGTCTGTCTGGTGGTTGCGTCCCCTCGGGTGCATCGCCACGGTCACAGGGCGTGTGGTGTCGAAGCGGTCCATCAGTGCCTTCTGCATCCTGTATGGCGTGACTCCCCAGTCGTGGAAAGGAATATCGTAGAGAGTCTGGAGTTCGTTGCCGAGGCTCCACATCACCACGCATGGGTGGTTACGGTCGCGCGTCATCCATTCCGGGATGTCGTGCACCCACTGCTCCGTCCAGTCCTTGCGACCGCCGGCATAGAGCGTGAGCCACTTGTCGTAGAGCTCGTCGACGACGAGAATGCCCTCGCGGTCGCAGATGTCCATGAATTCCTCGCTGTAAGGGTTGTGCGAGCAGCGAATATGATTGACTCCGAAATCCTTGAGAATCTTTATCCTCTGCTCGATGGCTGCCGGGTGGGCGGCTGCGCCGAGTGCGCCGAGCTCATGGTGGTTGGCCACGCCCTTGAGGAGCACTTTCTTCCCGTTGAGCAGAAGTCCTTGCTCCGGAGTGTACCTGACATCTCTCACTCCGAAAGTCTCGCTCGCGCTCTCTCCGTTGGAGAGGGTGAGAGTCAAGGTGTAGAGGGCAGGGGTCTCGCAGTCCCACAGCACAGGGGACAGCAGGGCGAGCGAGTCGATGGCGTACTCGTAGCTCCAGCACCGCCTCGGGGTGACGAGAGAGTCGCTCTTTTCGCAGACCACATTCCCGTAAGGGTCCGTAATCCGGTATTTGACCTCGAAAGGCTTCTCGGTGAAGTTGCTTATCGATGCGCTGAACTTGACCGCCTTGTTGTCGACGGTGGTGATGTGGAACGGATGGCGGTCGAAATACAGCCCTGCATCGGTGACCAGCAAATTGACGTCCCTGTAGAGACCTCCGCCCGTGTACCAACGGGAATTGAATGGCTCACCCGTGTCAGCGATGACCCTCAACTCGTTGTCCTGGCCGTATTTGAGCAACTTGCTCATATCCACCTCGAAACCGAGGTAGCCATAGTCAGTGCCTCCTATTCTCTCACCGTTGAGGTATACGTCCCCGACGAGCATGATGCCCTCGAAGTCGATGACCACTCTCTTGCCATCCCATTCTTTAGGGACGTTCAGAGTGTACTTGTATTCTCCTCGGCCCATCTCCTTGTAGCCGCGGCTGCTCAGGCGGCTGAAGATGTTGGCGACAGGATTTCCCTTGTCGGACTTTTCGGACTTCTCCGGTGCGACCCACGGCTGGTGGATCTGGAAGTCGTGCGGGAGAGTTACGCTCTGCCATTCGGTCTCGCCTTCATAGCGGAATGACCAGCCACGGTTGAGGCTTATCTTCTCCCCGGCGCAGACCGGACCTGCGCAGAGCAATGCTAAAGCAGCTCCGGAGACGATGCGGCGGAGCTGACGTGAGATAGTGCAATTATTTGGCATACTTTGAAATGCTGTTGTCTGAATCCTTCAGTGCCTGAGAGATGACGGTGCAGTAGAGCCTTGCTCCACCTTCGTGGGTGTGGACCACGTCGGCGAAATACTCCTGTGCCCTGTCCTTGCCGAGACGGTCGTATTCTCTCCCGATGAGTTCGTTGGCATCGATGAAACTGACACCTTCCTCCTCCGCTATGGTCCGGCACCACGCGTTGTAGCTATCGTCGAAGCGCTCGATCTTGCCGTCTTTATCCCACTTGTTCTGTGGGGTTGGGCTGAGGATGACGGGGACCCCGCCCCTCATCTTGGTCTGGCGTACCATGAGGCGGAGATATTCCCCGTAGCTGTAGACTTCTTCAGGACCTCCGTTCTTCTCCATCACGAAACTCTGTCCCTCGCCGGAAGTGCCCTTGATGGTCCCGCGGGCCCTACCGGTGTTGATAGGGGAACTGTCGTTGTGACCGAACTGAATGAGGACATAGTCGCCCTCCTGGATGTTGTCCCTGACACTTGGCCAGCGGTTGTTGTAGAAAGTGCGGCTGCTGAGTCCTCCGACGGCTTCGTTGTCCACCATGGCATCCTTCATGTACTCTCCGAAGAAACTGCCCCAGCCCCACTGTCCGTTGTCACCGGTGCCTCTGCCGTTCTTGCAGGTGGAGTCTCCGGCGAGGAAAATCATAGGCTTTCCTTCCTTGCGCTCAACTTCAGCAGCTGAGCCAAAAGGCAATCTCGAAGCTTCTGGACGGTATTCGTAGAGCTTGAGCATCTCGGCTGCGGCGAGAAGCACGGGACCATAGCCGTGGGCGGCATAGACGTTCACCGGACGGCCCTCGTAGAAGGTGTTTGTCCAGCCGAGTCCAGTGCCGACGCAGGTGTTCTCGACCTGTCCCAGGGCGTTGACCTGGCTTATGACTCCGCGCCAACCGGCACGTGCGATGTCCTGATATGCGGTGCGGTCAATCCAGCCCTGGTTGATGGCGTGCGCGTAGCCGTAGACGAACATCGCGCTGGCTGAAGTCTCGAGGTAGGACTCGGTCTTGTCAATGAGCTGATGCCATCTTCCGTCCGGAGCCTGGTAAGGTGCGATTCCCTGAAGCAGGGACTTGAGCAGTCCGAGGACCTCGTCACGTCCCTGGGCGTTCTTCGGAAGTACGTCGAGAACGTCGCAGAGCGTCAGCACGGCCCATCCGTTGGCTCTTGCCCAATGGTAGTTCGGGTGCTCCGTCATACCCTCAATCCAGCCGTGGCGGAAGAGATTCTTTTCCGGTACCCAGAGATACTTCTTGAAACTGAGAATCTGGTTCACCGCCTCGGCGAAGAACTTCTGGGTCAGGTCTCCGCGTTCCCGGCGGCTGAGTTCGGCGCGGTAGGCGATAGGCGTGATTCCCATGTACATGTCGTCGAGCCATACCGAATTGGTGGTCGGGCGGTTGCGGGCGAGGATGCCGTCGGAGAGTCTGTACTCCTTGTACATCGTGAAGTTGAACCAGTTGTCCAGCAGGGCTCTGAAATCCTTGCCCTTTGCAGGGTCGGCGAGGGTGGCCTTGATCATCGCGGCACTCATCGCTCCGCAGTCGTCAAGCCACTTCGGGCTTGCGAGGGCCTTGAGCCTCATGTTGTAGCCTGTGGCGTTGTAGTAGTCGCGTACATACGGGTAGATGTCCCCGAGGAGCTTCAGTCTCTCGAAAGCATAGTCGGCATACTTGCTGTCGCCGGTCTGGGCGCTGAGTTTCAGCATGCCGGAGTAGGTCACGCCCCACTCATAGGTGCAGATGCCGAAATCGCCTTTCTTGAAGGTCGTGTTGCGGTCTATCTTGGAGTAGTCGGTGACCGCTGAACCGTTTTCATCGACCAGAACTGCAGGAGTGCAGCCGAGCAGGTAGCTGTAGATGCGGTCCGCAACTTCTCTGGTCTCCGCAGACGGGTCCTGACGCTGGCGCGGGGCAGGCTGCTCCACCTTGGTCCTGGACTTCTTCGTCTGTTTTTTGCTCGAGCCCTGCGCGTACAGAGGACTTGCAAGGCACAGTGCCGCCAACAGCGAGCAGGCGGCAACTTCAGTAAACTTGTGCATGATAGTGTTGATTATTGTGGTTGTGTATCCAGTTCTCTAAAGGATATTCATGGACTGCTCCCTGATTTTCTCAAGTTCGTCTTTCATCTGGACGACGAGTTTCTGGATGCCGGCGTGGTTGGCCTTCGACCCTGTGGTGTTGATCTCGCGCCCCATCTCCTGGATGATGAAGCCGAGCTTCTTGCCCGGATAGGCCTCCGAATCGATGGTGTCCATGAAATATTGGCAGTGCTGGCGAAGTCGTACCTTCTCTTCGTTGATGTCGAATTTCTCAAGATAGAAAATCATCTCCTGCTCGAACCGCTCCTTCTCCAGTTTGACGCCGAGATCTTCGGCAGTCTTCAGTATCCTGACCTTGACGGCTTCGGAGCGCTCCGCCTCGTGCGTCTCCACATCGTCGTACAACGCGAGGATTCTTGAGACCCGTGAAGTGACATCCCTGTAGAGGGCCTCGCCTTCGCGGGTCCGGTAGTCGTCGACCATGTCGAGACAGCGGTCCAGAGCGTCGCTTATCTGAGGCCAAGAGCTGTCGTCGAGCACGTCGGCCTTCTTCGTCTCTACGAGGTTCGGCATCCCGAGCACCGCCGCAAGCAGGGCCGAGGAGTTGCCGGGACTGTATTGGGCCCCGACTTCCTTGGCGAGAGTGAACGCCTGTGCAAGGTAGGCACGAGCCGTCGCAATGTCAATCTGACGTACCCCCTGATCGCCGTCGGCTTCGTAGCTCAGAAAAACGTCAATCGTGCCCCTGACGAGACGCGAGGCAAGCCGGGAACGGAACTCGAGTTCCTTGTCCTTCGGAAGAATCTGTGATTTTATGGAGATGTCGGCATTCTTGCCGTTGAGGGTTCTGATTTCGAGGGTTAATTTCCCGTTTGGCAGGACGGCTTCAGCCTTGCCGTAACCAGTCATCGATTTGATCATAGTGGAAATACTTTTTGTCATCGCAAATTTACACAGACGCGTCCGAATTTGAAAGCATCCCGAGTTCTTTCATGCTTGCCTCCCGAAGCCACTCGATGTCTGCGGTCCTGGAAGCGAACTTTTGAGGGAAAGGACAATGCCCCTTCGAGGAGAAAAGCTGACCTCTCGCGTCTGAGCAGAGAGCTGCCACCGCTGGAGCCGCTCCCTCTTCGGGCCTGCGGCACAGCGGTCGGAAAATCTTGTCGGCGAGCGGGTCGAACCACTTGCCCATGCTGATCATGTTCGAGTCCACGATTCCAGGGTCGGCCGCGTTGACGCGGAGTCCGCTGCGGTGGCTGAGGTCTATGGTGAAGAACATCAGAGCCAGCTTCGAGGTGGCGTATCTGCCGAGGCGGTGGAATCCGTGCTCGTCCTTGTGCAGGATGTCTTTGTCGAAGTGTGCCGTGGCGCAGGTGACAGAAACCATGTTCACCACTGCTGCATCTTCGGCGAATGTGGGCTTGAGAAGTTCTGTCAGGAGCACAGGGGAGAGGTAGTTCACCTGGATGCTCTCCTCGTGGCCGTCCTCAGTGAGACGGTATCCCCTCGGAATGACACCTGCGTTGTTGAAAAGACCAGCAATCTCCCTCCCCTGAAGGGAGGCGCAGAAGTCTCTGACGGAGGCGAACGACTCGAGGCGCAGCGGCAAGATCTCGATTTCCGCTCCCGGAACTGCCGCGATGATGCTGTCCCTGACGTCGGAGGCCTTCGACGTGCTGCGGCAGGCCATGATGACAGACCGTCCGCTGCGGACGAGCGCTTCCGTGGCTGCTCTGCCCATGCTGCCGCTCGCTCCGGTGACTATAATCTGTCCTGAAGTCATATTTCCATGTCTTTCATCTTGTCCCAGACTTTTTCGACCACACGTTTCGGAGTCAGAGCGACTATGACAGGAAGGTAGTAGTTCATCAGCCCGGGACGGATTATGCGCCGCTTGCGGAACATGCCTCGGAGGGCTCTGCGGACTATCTTCTCCGGGCTTTTTATGACTCCTATGCTCGTTCCGAGTTTCATCAGGGACGCGTTCAGCCCGTAGAGGGATGTCGCGACCGCTCCAGGGCAGACCACGCTGACCCCGACCCCATAGGGCTTGAACTCATAGTAGAGCGACTTGCTGAAGTTCTTGAGATAGGCTTTCGTGGCACCGTATGCCGTGATGCCCGGGACCTGCATCTCCGCTCCGAGCGAGGAGACGTTGAGGATGTATCCATGGCCCCGCTTCTTCATCTCATCACCGAACAGCAGGCAGAGCCTCGTCGGAGTGAGGATGTGCAGTCTCAGTATCTTGTCCATCCTGTTTTCGTCGGCCGCTCCAAGTTCCTTGAAGAAGAAAATCCCGGCGTTATTGATGAGCACCTCAGGCATAGTCCCGCTCTCCTTGCAGAAAGCGAACAGCTCGTCTGCCGCATCCACCTCCGCGAGGTCGCGGCAGAGGGTCCTGACGTTGCTTCCGAACCTCTCCGAAATCTCCGAGGCGGCTTCCGCGAGCCTCTCCTCCTGATTGCTCACAAGGAGCAGGTCGAAGCCCCTTCCGGCGAGCTGACGCGCATACTCTATCCCCATCCCGGAGCTTCCTCCGGTGACTATCGCCAGCTGACCGCTATGCAACATCTTTCTCGGCTTTTTCGATTTCCTTCTGGAGAGACTTCGGGAGATCCCCGACGCACTCGTGGCACTTCATCTCGAGGGTGTACATCCTTCCGATGCAGTAGTTGGAGTGGCCGCAGAGGCTGCAGCTGGTCTCCCCGCTGCTCAGCTTGTTGACGAAGTTCGTGTCCCGGACGAGAGCCCTCGCCATCTGGAAAGCCACAAAACCCTCATCCAGCACTTTTTCCATGCCCTCCTTTGACACCATTCCGCCCACGTAGATGAGCGGCATCTTGAGAGCTTTCCTGAAGACCTTTGCATCTTCGAGGAAGTAGGCCTCCTTATACGGCACGGTAGGAATCATCTTCCGCCCGGCAATCTTGAGCCCGAGCTTGAGCCACCAGAACTTCCACGGGTCCATGTAGTATCCGAGCGTCTTCAGCGGCATTGCTCCGCGCATCACCTCCATCGGGGCCTTGCTGACGAAGCCTGCCGAGAGCACGAGGGCATGGACTCCGAGGCGTTCGAGCTCCTTCGCGACCTCGAGGCACTCCTCCGTCTGCATCCCTCCTTTGAAGCCGTCGTGCATGTTCATCTTGACGACCACGCCGAGGTCATCTCCTGCGACCTCCATCACCTTTCTGATGACGAGCCGCATGAATCGCATCCTGTTGTCCAGCGATCCGCCAAACTCGTCCCTGCGGCGGTTGGTGTAGGGCGAGAGGAACTGGCTGATGAGATAGCCGTGCCCGGCGTGAATCTCCACGCAGTCGAATCCGGCCTTGCGCGCGAGTTCCACTGCCTTCCCGAAATCCTCCACTATACCGAGAATCTCTTCTTTGCGGAGCCCCCTCACAAAAGTGGGGGAGTAGAGGTTGAATCCGCTCGAAGCACCTACCGGCGTGCATCCGCAGGTGTAGCGGTGCGTCATGTTGCCGCAGTGTCCGAGCTGGATGGAGGCTTTCGCGCCTTCGGCGTGGACGGCGTCGGTGAGTTTCCGAAGTTCCGGGACAATCTCCTCCCTTATCCACAGCTGTCCGTTGAACGACAGGCCGGAGCGTGATACCGCAGCGTAGGCCACCGTGGTCATCCCGATGCCGCCGTGGGCTACGGCGGTGTGGTAGTCGAACAGGTCCTGAGAAGGGCTGTTGCCATAGGCCATGTTCTCGAATGCGGCGGAGCGGATTGTGCGGTTGCGCAGCTCCACCGGTCCTATTTTGCAGGGAGTGAATATCTTGGATTCCATGTCAATAGATAAAAGGTATGATTCGTTTTACTTTGTTGCCGTCAAATTCGTCACCGAACTCCTCGGCGTACCGTTCGTGGATTCTTGCAGCACGCGGGCAGAGATTCGCAAAAGTCCACAGCGCGAACACGGCGCCGGACCAGGACCAGGTCAGGACGGCGAAGCCGATCCACTCGGTGAGCTCCCCGAGATAGTTGGCGGAGGTGACATATTTGAACATCCCGCCCTTAGGGAGATAGTGCTTGGTGTCGCCTGGCTTGCGCAGATGGCGTATGATGCTGTCGGACTGTATGTTGACAAACATTCCGCAAAGGAAGAGGATAGTCCCTGCGATGAACTGCGGACTCGTCAGCCAAGATGTAGTGTACGTTTCCTGCGGCGACAGATAGAAAATCCATCCGCCCTGCATCAGGGCGTTCAATGTGTTGAAGGTCACTCCCATCACGATGATGCTGAGGGGCATCTTGCCGTGCCCCTTGATGAGGAAGGGGAAGATGAAGGACCTTTGGAAATAGTGAAGTTCGAACATCAGGAGGAACACGACTCTCATTACATCGTCCCTGCGTCCGGAGAAGCACCACAGGAGGAGCATCGCGATGAAGACAGGGGACTCCATCAGCACCCAACCGAGCTTGTTGTCAACGGCAGGACCCCATTTGCGGGTGTAGAACTTGCCGTACCCCGCATCGATGTGGTAGAGGGCGAAAAAAACGACAACCGCCACGGCGGACATGGCCGCGAGGAAAAGATAAAATGTATGGATGTTCATCGCCGTGAAGTCAGATAGCCGAAGGCGCGCTTCCAGTTGCCGAAGCCGAGGTCGCTCTCCTTAATCATGAAGTTGAACGCGCCGCCGTCGCGGAAATGAATCCCGAGTCCGTCGTCCTCCCCAATCTGCAGGAGGCTAAGGTGGTCGGGAAGTTCCTGGCCGGCGACGCCGGAGCAGGGGAGTCCCAGCAGCCTGTGTCCTGGCTCGTCATCTCCGCACGCGCTGAACTCGACGGCCATCTCCGGCTCAGCAAGTTCCTTGTCCTCGTCATCCACGAGGATGCAGGAGTTGAAAGTCTCCATGTTCACCGCCTTGCAGTACTTGACTGCCGCGAGCTGCTTTTCCCACCTTCCTTCTGAGGCGCGCAGCGGGGATTCGTAGCCGACGAAATCGTCTATTGCCGCGAAGAAGTACAGCATCCCCTCGTGCGGGAGCCTCCCCTCGGGGTCGAGGGTTGCGATGTCGCTGCAGTCTATCTGGCAGACGAAGGTCAGAGGGTACTCTTCCTCTGTGCCGTCTTCGCCGAGGTATCTCATCATCGGGTACTCCATCTGCGGAGGCAGGTCCGGGTTCCCCCACCACTTGCTGCAGCAGAAGAGAGAGGAGTCAGTTTTCTTCAAAGTGAGTTTGATAGCCATAGAGTGTAAATGTACGCAATAAATACCGAATAATTGCGAACTTTTTTCTACTTTTGCCGCAATGGAATTTCCGGGAAATTCCCGAATGCCGCATCGCGGACAAATTGTAAAACATTCATTAAAGGTTATGGAAGAAGCCAGAAAGCTGAATTTCCTCGAAGAAATCATAGAGGACGACCTCAAGTCCGGAAAGGTGTCAAGCATTTTGACCCGTTTCCCTCCGGAACCCAACGGATACCTCCATCTCGGACACGCTAAGTCTTTGTGCATCAATTTTGGACTTGCCCAAAAATACGGCGGCAAGACCAACCTCAGATACGACGATACCAACCCTGTCAAGGAAGATACCGAATATGTCGACTCCATCAAGGAGGACATTAAGTGGCTCGGTTTCCAGTGGGAGAAGGAGTGCTACGCCTCCGACTATTTCGACCAGCTCTACGACTGGGCTGAGGAGATGATTCGCCGCGGGCTCGCCTATGTGGACGACCAGACTCAGGAGGAAATATCGAAAGGCCGCGGCACGGTGGACACTCCGGGCGTCGAGAGTCCGTGGAGAAACCGTTCCGTAGAGGAGAACCTCAAAATCTTCCGCGAGATGCGCGACGGTAAGTACGCCGACGGAGAGAAGGTTCTCCGCGCCAAGATAGACATGGCTCACCCGAACATGATGATGCGCGACCCTCTGATGTACCGCATCAAGCATGCGAGCCATCACCGCACGGGAGACAAGTGGTGCATCTATCCGATGTATGACTATACCCATGGCCAGTGCGATTCCATCGAGGGCATCACCCATTCCATCTGCACCCTCGAGTTCGATGTGCACCGTCCTCTCTACGACTGGTTCATTCAGACCCTCGGAATCTATCCTTCCCATCAGTACGAATTCGCGAGACTCAATCTCACATATACCCTGATGTCGAAGCGAAAACTCCTCGAATTGGTCCAGAAGGGACTCGTGGCCGGCTGGGACGACCCTCGCATGCCGACGCTCTGCGGAGTGCGCCGCCGCGGCTACACGGCGGAGGCTCTCAAGATGTTCTGCGACAAGATTGGAGTTTCCAAGAGGGACCAGTTGATGGATATCCAGCTTCTCGAGTGGTGTGTGCGTCAGGATCTCAACACCAGAGCCAACCGCTATATGGTTGTCCAGGATCCGGTCAAGGTCACCCTCGTCAACTGGCCGGAGGGCAAGGTGGAGTGGTTCGACTGCCCGCTCAACCCTGCGGAGCCGGAAGGCGCTGCCCGCAAGGTTCCGTTTACCGGTGAACTGCTGATTGACAGGGCTGATTTCATGGAGGACGCACCGAAGAAGTTCTTCCGTCTGAAGCCTGACGGAGAAGTCAGACTCAAGTATACATATATCATCAAATGTGAGGAAGTCATCAAGGATGCCGATGGCAACGTGGTCGAACTCAAGTGCTGCTATGATCCTTCCACCAGACCGGGCGGAGGCGAGTGGCGCAGCGTCAAGGGTACAATCCACTGGGTGTCAACGGCTTTTGCGAAGGAGATAGAACTCCGCAACTACGACCGTCTCTTCACTCTCGCGGACATGAGCCAGGTGCCTGAAGACAAGGACTATAAGGACTTCCTGAATCCTGACTCCCTCACCTTCGGAAGCGCCTACGCCGAACCGGCTCTTCTTGAAGACGCTTCGGGCATAGCGGTTCAGTTCGAGCGCAACGGTTACTATGTCAAGGACAAGGATTCCGATGGAAGCCATGTAATTTTCAACAAGACCGTCTCGCTCAAAGATTCCTACAAACCGGAGTAGTTTCTCAGGCTGGGTGGAAACATAAGATGTGGCGACATGTGTATCTTCCATGTCGCCACATCTTATGTATGCTTGATGCTGAAGCTATTCGCTGAGTTCGAGCCAGCGGGTCTCGAGTCTGTCGAGCTCGGCTATTATCTCCTGGATGCGGCTGCCCGATTTCTGGAGCTCTTCGTATGACAGACCTCCGGAACTCATGCGCTCTTCGAGTCCTGCCTTCTCCTGCTCCAGCGCAGGTATTGCCGCCTCGATGCTCTCCAGCTCCTTCTTCTCCTTGTAGCTGAGCTTGCGTGGCCGGTTGGCCTGGGCGGTCTGCCTTGATGCGGCGTCACTGCCGGCTTTGGACTCAGCCTTGTTTTTTGCCGCTGTGTTGAGGCTCTTCTTCTGAACTTCGAGGTCCTTGACGTAGGAGCGGTATTCGCTGAAACTGCCAATGAAGTCCTTGACCACACCCTCACCGCAGAAGACGAGCAGGTGCTCCGTCACTCTGTCGAGAAAATGCCTGTCGTGGCTCACTATCAGAAGGCTGCCTTCATACTCTTTGAGATACTCCTCCAGAATGTTGAGGGTGACGATGTCCAGATCGTTTGTCGGCTCGTCCAGGATGAGGAGGTTCGGGCTCTTCATCAGGATGGTGAGCAGGTAGAGCCTGCGCCTTTCGCCTCCGGAAAGCCTTGCGACTTCTGTCCGGAGCATGTCGTGCGGGAAGAGGAAACGGTTCAGTAGGCGGGTGTCGCTCACGATGTCCATCACGGTCTCGTCTTCACGGAACTTCATGCCGCCCTGACGGTAATAGCCTATCTTGAGCGATTCACCTCTCTCTATGATGCCCTCCGACGGAGCGAGCACGCCTGTTAGAAGGTCAAGGAAAGTGGATTTGCCGACGCCGTTTCGCCCGACTATTCCGACTTTGTCGTATCTCTGGAAATTGTATGTGAAGTCCTTCAGCAGAGGGCGCCCCTCCCATGTGTAGCTTACCCCCTTGCAGTCGATAATCTTCTTGCCCAGCCTCGAGACTTCGCCTATGCCCTCGAGCGAGACACTCCTGCTGGTGTAGACATCAGCAGCCCTCTCGGAGAGCTCGTGAAAGGCGTTGATGCGATACTTTGCCTTGCCAGAGCGAGCGCATGGGGTGGCGTGTATCCACTCTAGCTCCCGGCGGAGGATGTTGCGGACCTTGTCTGTCTCGGCATTGTATGAAGCAATCCTCTCGCCGCGCTTCTCAAGGTAGTTTTGATAGTCGCCGCGGTAGGTGTAGACTTCGCCTCGGTCAATCTCCATCACGATGTTGCAGACCCTGTCGAGGAAGTACCTGTCGTGTGTGACCATCAGCAGAGTGCAGCGGCTGCGCTTGAGATAGCCTTCGAGATACTCGATGGCTTCTATGTCGAGGTGGTTTGTGGGCTCGTCCATGATGAGGAGATCGGCTTCCGAAGCCAGCATCTCGCTGAGTGCCACCCTCTTGACTTCACCCCCGGAGAGGGCGGACATCTTCTTGTCTAAGTCCGTCAGGCGGAAACTGGTCAGAAACTCCTTGACCTTGCGGTCGAAGTGCTCGAGGCTCTCCTGATGGAAATCGTCCCTCATCTTCGCGCTATGCCTCTCGATTTGCTCGACAATCCCAACATCCGGGTCGAACTCGTAGTCCTGCTCCAGATAGGCTATGCGTATATCTTTGAGGAATATGACCTTGCCGCCGGAATCCGAGGAGTCCCTGCCCGCTATAATCCGCAGTAGCGTGGTCTTTCCGGTCCCGTTGGGCGCAATCAGCGCAATTTTGTCGCCTTCGTTGACGTTGAAGCCGATATTCTCGAAGAGAGTCTTCCTTCCGTAGGATTTCGAAAGGTTCTCTATCTGAAGGAAACTCGGCATCCGTTACAGAAGCCCGAGGACCTTGTTCCTCGCGAGCAGGCAGTCTCCCACTGATGCGGCGCGCCTGTCGAGCTGTGAGAGTATGATGGATGTGTCTGAAGATACTTTGGAAAGACAGAGGCGGTTCACCGCGGTCTTGATAGGGAGGAGGAGGTAGTCCTTGCCCACGATGAGGCGTCCTCCTATGACGACGAGACCCGGGTTGAAGACGTTCAGCACTCCGGCGATGCCTCGTCCGAGAGTGTCGCCTATCTTGCCTATGGAGTCAATGGCGAGCACGTCGCCGTCCTCGACTGCCTTGAGAATCTCGTCAAGCTCGAGGTCTCCCTTCCTGCGGTAGATTTCCCCGAGAGAGGACGGGTGCCCCTGCTTGAGCTCTTCAATCACCATCCTGTGGA
This sequence comes from uncultured Muribaculaceae bacterium, assembly GCA_964385795.1. Taxonomy (GTDB): domain Bacteria; phylum Bacteroidota; class Bacteroidia; order Bacteroidales; family UBA932; genus Cryptobacteroides. The sequence goes on along the minus strand of CAYLPY010000008.1, from coordinate 36,075 downwards.
GCGCGGATCCGGAAGCGCCGGTCTCCAGACATCCTACCTTGCCGCAGCGGCAGATGATGTCGCTGTTGAGTGCCGGGAAGTGTCCAATCTCTCCGGAATATCCGGACTTGCCGTAGTAAAGCTTTCCGTCGGCTATGATGCCCATGCCGAGACCCCAGCTGATGTTGATGAAGATCATGTTCGGGTCAGCCTTCTGACCGAGGTTCATATATTCACCATACGCCATAGCCCTCGAATCGTTCTCGATGTTGACTGCGACGTTGAACTCTTTCTGGAAAATGCTCTTGAGCGGGATGTCCTCGCTGACGAAATACGTCAGGCTGTAACCCTTTTCCGGGTTTACTCTTCCGGACAGGCTGACGCCCACTCCCAAGACCTTTATCCATGGAATGCCGCTCTTGGTAACTTCGTCCTTGACCATTCGGCAGATTGTGCGGAAGGAGGTCTCGGTGGCTTCGAGTACGAACTCGATGTCTTGGATGAAGTTGACTATTTCGCCTTTGAAGTTGCTGATGGCTATGTGGAAATGATGTCTCGCGATGTCGATGCCGACGAAGTATCCGGCCTCTGGGTTGAGCCCGAAGACGCTCGGACGGCGGCCTCCGCCGGTTCCGACCTTGCCTTCGTCCTGAAGGAAGGTCTCTTCGATGAGCTCTGAGATGAGCTTGGTCACCGTAGGTACGCTTACACCGAGGGCCCTGCTGAAGTCAGCTATGCTGTAGTTGTTGTGCTTGATGCACAGGCGAAGAATCTCTCTTTTTATGAGGGCGTTCTTGCTGCTTAAGTCGTTGAGGAAAGACGATGCCATTGTGGTGCCGATATTTGTCACACAAATATACAAAGTTTTTATATATTTGTGAATTATTTACGCAAAATTTGAAGAATGTTTCCGCGCGTAACTTCAAATAGTTTGATATCTTACTTCGCGAGGGTCAAGTCGTTACGCTTGACTATGCGGTCGAAACTGGTCCTCAGTCTACTATCCATCGCGGCGATACTTCTCGTGTCGTCGATTATCTCCGTGATGGAGTATTCGAGCATGAGCCACTATGTCTCGGAACTCATCGCGGACGACATCAGCAGTATCAATGTGGCCAACAAACTCGCCGACATGAGCAATACCTACAATCTCGACATTCTCGAAGTGATAGGCGACAACGTGTATTCCGGGACTCTGCCGGAGTTCGATGACGAGTATTTCAAGTCACACTGCGATTCACTGCGCATCAGCAGCGCCACCAACCAGGCTTCGCCCCTCGCGGATTCGGTGATGTATTCCTATGCCGCCTACATGCTGACATCCCTCGAACTTGAGGATGTCCTCCAGTCGGACTTCATCGATACGCGCTCCTGGTACTTCGAGAGGCTCCAGCCGCGCTACGAGCGCCTCAGAAGCGACATAGACAAGCTTTCCTCTTTAATATACAGGGATCTGGAGAAGAATTCCGCGACCTTCGACCGGGGATTCTACCGCAGCATCATCCCGGGCATCGTAGCTGTGGGGGTGGGGCTGCTACTCGTCCTGATGCTTCTTTTCTTTATCCTCGCCTACTACGTGAATCCGCTCTACAGGATGCTTGCCGGACTTGACGCCTACAGGGCCAATGACAAGAAATACACCGTACGTTTCGAAGGTGACGACCAGCTCGCGCAACTCAACGAAGGCATTTCGGAACTTGCAGGAGAAAACCAGCAGCTTCGCCGCCGTATCAAGGAGATCCGCAGATGAACTGGAAAGTAATCAGCCGCAACGTCGGCTACGCGCTGCTGGTCAGCGCCCTGTTCATGTTCCTTTCGGTGCTGGTGTCCGTCTCTGAGGGCAACGACTCCGCGCTTGCGGCCCTGTCGATATCCTTCCTCATCACCTTCATCGTCGGCATCTTCCCGTTTATCTTCGTACGCCGTTCTTCGGCCATCAGCCTCAAGGAGGGCTATGTCATCATCACCCTCTCGTGGCTGCTGTCGTTTCTCTTCGGGATGCTGCCCTATGCCCTTTGGGGTGGTCCGTTCACGCTGCAGAACGCGCTTTTCGAGAGCGTCAGCGGCTTCACGACATGCGGGGCGACCATCCTTGACCAAGTTGAGGACCTGCCGCGCAGCCTGCTCTTCTGGAGAAGTTCGACCCACTTCATCGGCGGCTTGGGAGTAGTGGTCTTCCTGCTTTTCATCATCCCTGAGTCCAGTCCGATGAGGATGCGACTCACGAATATGGAGTTGACGGAACTGAGCCGCACCGGCTATTCGACGAGGACAAATAAGATAGTCTACGTCTTCGCTTACGTCTACATAGCTCTCTTTATTTTGGCATTCATAGCCTACTGCTTTACGGGTATGCGGCCTTTTGACGCCGTCTGTCATGCCATGAGCGTAGTCGCTACCGGGGGATTCAGCACGAGGAGCGAATCCATCGCCGCATTCGGCTCTCACTGGGTCGAGGCTGTGACGATGCTCTTCATGTACTTGTCTTCCATTCACTTCGGACTCCTGTACATCTCCGTGGTAAGCCGCTCGCTGAAGCCGCTTGCAAACCCGGTACTGAAGTTCTACACGCTTTCGGTATTGCTGACGGCGGTGCTTGTCTCGATAGGCTTCAAGACCAGCGCACTCTGCCAGTCCTGGGGGAGCGCGCTCTGGAACGGACTGTTCAGCACCTTGTGCGTCTCCTCAACATCCGGTTTCGCCATTATGGACAGTTCCATGTGGCCCAAGTGGGTTATGTATCTCCTCCTGTTCACCGGAATCATGTGCGGCAGCACCGGCTCCACGAGCGGCGGCGTCAAGGCGGACAGAGTCATCCTCCTTTTCAAGTCCATAGGCCGCTACGTCAGCAATATCCTCCATCCTTCCTCCGTCAATGAAGTCAGAATGGGGAACAGGATGCTCGGTGACGCTGATGTCTCTCCGCACCTGCTGTATCTTTGCGTCTATGCTATCGTTGCTCTCGTTTCCGTTTTCCTAAGCCTCTGTGCCGGGGTAGACTCCGACAACGCGCTGATTGCCTCTGTGATGAGCCTCAGCAACGTGGGTCCGGCATGCGGCGACCTTGGGACATTCGGCTCCTACAATAGCCTTTCGCTCGGAGCGAAGCTGATTTTCTCATTTGACATGTTCCTCGGCCGCGTCGAGATTTATCCTGTGCTCGCGGTGCTGGGAATGCTGTTCGACCGAAAAAGAGGATGAGTCCCCGTGCAGAACAGATCTACCTCCGGATAAAGGACCGCTTCAGAGTAGAGGCGACTCCGTGTCAGGAAGCGCTTTTCCGAAAGGTGTCGGAATTCGTGACTTCCGACGATGGTGACATCCTTGTAGTGAACGGCTACGCCGGCACCGGAAAGACCACTGCCATGTCGGCTGTGACTTCGGCGCTGATGAGTGTGGGCGTCAAGTCCATACTGCTTGCGCCGACAGGGCGTTCCGCAAAGGTCCTCTCTGCAGCCTGCGGCAGGCAGGCTTTCACGGTGCACAAGCACATCTATCGGCAGAAGTCTGTCGGGTCCGACGGTCTCGGGAAGTTCTCCCTTGCCCCAAACAAGGCCCGATCGGCGCTGTTCGTGGTGGACGAAGTCTCGCTTATTGGAATCGGTCTCTCGGAAAACGGCGGCAGCGTGCTCTTCGGAACGGGCAACCTGCTCGAGGACCTCGTGAACTTCGTCCGCAGCGGCGTCGGGTGCAAACTGGTTCTCGTAGGGGATGCCGCGCAGCTGCCTCCGGTGGGTATGGACGCTTCTCCGGCATTGAGCCCTGGATATATGGACGGTTTCGGCGGAGTGTACTACTGCACCCTGACCACTGTGGTGCGTCAGGCTTCGGAATCCGGTATCCTGCGCAACGCCACAGCGCTCCGGGAGACTATTGCCGCCATGTCTGACGACGACACCGAGGACAATCTGAAGCTCGACATTGACGGCGTGGATGACATCGAGAGAGTCGGCGGAGCGGAACTAATCGACACGCTCTCGGACGCGTACTCCCGCTACGGCGAAGGCCAGACCATCGTCCTTTGTCGCTCCAACAAACGTGCAATTCGCTACAATCTCGGCATCCGCGGGTCTGTGCTCTTCAAGGAGGAACGTCTCGTGCGTGGCGACCGTCTGATGATAGTCAAGAACTGCTACCAGTTCGTGGAGGATATCCCGCTGCTGGACTACATTGCCAACGGAGACATCGCAACCCTCGTCAGCATAGGCCGTTACGAGGAGCGGTACGGACTCCATTTCGCCGAGGCGACCCTCGAGTTTCCGGACTATGACGACGTCTCGCTCACTGCCAAGGTGTGTCTGGACACGCTTGAGTCCGAGTCTGCGAGCCTTGAACGTGAGCAACAGAACGCTCTCTACCTTGGAGTTTCGGCCGACTATGCCGACCTCGGCTCGAAAGGCAAGGTCTGGAAGGCTGTTCGTGAGGACAAGTACTACAATGCCCTACAACTCAAATATGCCGAAGCTATAACTTGCCACAAGTCGCAGGGAGGCCAGTGGGACTGCGTCTTCATCGACTGTCCTTTCTGGCTCGACGAGCAGTCGCGCGACGACCTCAAGTGGCTCTACACCGCACTTACCCGCGCGGTCAAGAAAGTATATCTCGTCAATTTCAAAGATAAGTTCTTCAAGTGATGAAAAAGAGCATAGCATCTATCATTATCGCTCTCGCGGCAGCTTTTGCGGCCATTGCGGCGGACTACAATAGGACCTTGTCCCCGGACGGGACGATGACCGCTTTCACAAGAGACAACGACCTCTACGTCATGGTCAACGCCGACTCCACGGAGTTACGCCTGACCTTCGACGGCTCGCCGCTGATTCTCAATGGACGCGCTTCCTGGGTGTACTACGAGGAGATTTTCGGCCGTGCCTCAGACTACAGGGCCTTCTGGTGGAGTCCCGACTCCAAGCGGATTGCATTCTACCGATTCGACAACTCCGATGTCCCGATGTTTCCGATATTCTCTCCTTTCGGGCAGAGCGGCTCCCTTTCGCAGACCCGCTATCCCAAGGCCGGACAGACGAATCCGTCCGTGAAGATTGGCTTCGTCAGCGTCCCGCAGCCGGGGGAGATCGTGTGGGCCGACTTCGATGCCGCCGAGGACTGCTACTACGGCACTCCTTTCTGGGCCGACAATTCCGAGGAACTCTATCTCTCCAAAGAGCCGCGCCGTCAGGACACGCTGGAACTCTTTGCAGTGAGCGCGGCGGACGGAAGCCGCAGGCAAGTCTACCACGAGCACTACCCGACATGGGTGGAATGGATTGACGGAATGCTGTTCGCGGAGAAAGGCTTCTATATGGCGAGAGATTTCGAGACTGGCTGGCAGCAGATATATTTCCTCTCGTATGACGGCGAACTGAAAAGGCTTACGGAAGGGGAGAACTGGGATATCAGACTCCTCAAACTCGATGCCCGCAAGGGCGACCTGTGGTTCACAGCGAAGCGGGATTCGCGCCTGCACACCAGCCTATATCGGCTCGACCGCAAGGGCAGGGTCACCCTGCTCACCGACCCGGACTTCAATGTCCGCTCCGTCAAGTTCTCCGAAGACGGGAAGACATTTGCGGCGCTCTCTTCCAACGCGAGGACTCCGTGGCGCACGGTGACAGGACGCACCGACCGCCGGGACTTCAAGATGGTAGCATCCGATGCCGAGCCGGAGGACCTTTCTGCCCGTCCTTCGCCGCAAATCGTGAAACTCCAGAACGACGGCTACGACCTCTACGGACTCATGTCCCTCCCGAAGGACTTCGACGCTGCGAAGAAATATCCTGCCCTTATGCAACTCTACGGCGGTCCTGGGACTCCGTACGTGAGAGACACGTGGGCGGACCGCGACGCCTCCGACCAGTGGTGCTGGGAGAACGGAGTCATATACATCGTGGTTGACCCGCGTTCTTCCGGAGAGAACGGAAGGAAGGGGATGGACGAGGCATTCCGCAGGATGACTGTCGTCGAACTTCAGGACTACATCGCCTGGGCGAAGTGGCTGCAGGGGCTTCCGTTTGTCAAGGGTGACCGCATCGGGGTCGAGGGCTTCTCTTTCGGCGGCACTACTACCGCAATGCTCGTGCTGAGATTTCCGCAATATTTCTGCTGCGGAGTCGCGGGAGGTGGAGTCTACGACTGGACTCTCTACGATTCGCACTATACGGAGCGTTTCATGGACACGCCGCAGGCCAATCCGGACGGCTATAGGGAGGCCAGCGTGCTGAGCTACATTCCGGAGATATTCTCCGACTCCAATCCTCTCAAACCGGCCCCGTTTGCGCTCAAGCTGACGCACGGTACCGGCGACGACAACGTGCATTTCCAGAACACGCTGCTTCTCGTGGATGCCCTGCAGAAGGCTGGCTATCAGTTCGAACTGATGATATACCCTGACGGAATGCACGGCTACCGAGGGGCGCAGCACCTGCACGACAAGGCAAACGATGCGGCTTTCTGGACTCGCCACCTGCTCGACTGATGACTGCTCGACTGCTCTATGCTTCTTTCTCCGGGCGCGTTACAATAAGTTGTCTCTTTCCTGCCACGGTGCAGCCGAAGACGTGTATGTCCGCGCCGGAGGCGACGCCGAGTCTGCGCCGGAGTTCATCGCTGCCTATGGGCAGGTTGCGGGCGCTCACTTCGCACTGCGGCCAGGTCTTCCGGAGGTCTCTTAAAGACTGCTTCTCGAAGGGAAGGACGCCGATTATTCTGAACGACTTGAAAAGCGGATGCCGGAATGGCGCACCGGAGAGATAGATGTGCGTCGAGACATCGGCCTTCAGGAGGGTTAACTTCGAGCACGGGAGCTTGAATGCTCCGCTCTTGAGCAGCACGCCTTTCGGCTCGACGAGCCAGTCGCCGACTTCGGCTCTTTCCGTAAATTCGGCCTCCGCCGCCTTCTCTTCGGCCGGGCAGAAACTTAACGTGCTGCCGCTCAATTCGCTGCCGTCGTGCCCGCTTTCGCTGGAGTCAACTCCTTCATGACCGCTTTCAAGCTCGCTGACGAAGATCCGGAAGCTCTCTTCGGACGCTTCTCCGCTCAGCAGGCAGAGAAGTTCCTTCACTTCACCGCGAAGCCCGACTATGTGCACTTCGCGAAGATGCCTTCCGAACGCCTCGGAAAGCACTCCCACGTCCGCCATCGGCGAAAGTTTGAAGAGTAGATACCGGGCTTTCCGCAGAAGCCCCGGCAGCAGAGGAATCAGGTTCGGCGAGCAGTCCTCCAGGCGGAAGACCTTCGTGCCCGTGCCGCTTCTTCTCGCAGGGTCGGCGAAGACAAGCCCGCAGTCAGGAATCTCGGTCTCTGGCCCGACTTCTTCGCAGCGGACTTCAATTCTGTCCAGCCCCAGCCTTGCGAAGTTCCTACGGTCGGCTTCCGCGAGAGCTGAGTCCCGCTCGAAGGCGATGACCTTTTCAGCGATTTCCGTGAGTGCGGCGCTGTCCCTTCCGAGTCCGCAGCAAAGGTCGACGGCAGTCCCGACTCCAGATGGGAAGACCCTCCGCAGGACGGACAGCTTGTAAAGCGCCGTCTCGTCTGAAGAACACTGTTGGAGCGCGAGCGATGACGGAATCTCCAGACGGTCAAGCCCTTCGGCAGCCCGCCTTTCCGAAATCTCTGCCCAGGACGGCAGTTTCCTCTGCATCTTCCTGTCCTCGGCGCTGTCCATCCCGGAGAGAATCTCCGCAAAACTCTTTTTCCCTTTTGCCATGCTTATTTCACTTCCTCGAAGGAGTCGATGCCGTTGCGTGTGAGGCCCACGCGGAAACGTCTGTACTCCGTGCTGACCCCCTCGGCGCCGTCCTTGATGCGCCCCTTGCCCGATTCGTCAACACACATCTGCAGGACGAGGTTGATGTAGTATACCTTGTCGCAGGCCACCGTCTCCAGCACTCCTGGAGCGCTCGCCGCGGTGACATTCACCGTCGGATTGTCCATCTTCTGCAGGAAACTGTTGACGTTGAGCCTGACTATGTCATTGAGTCCCGGACTGTCGTAGTCGCTCAGCCCTGCGAGAGCCTGCCTGTCTATATGCACCGCCTTGCGGTAGAGGAGGACCTTGTCCTCCGAAATCTTCGACTCGGCAGACACAAGCCGCCTGTTGAGCCTGATGCGCCTCACCTCTTCTGGCACTTTTGACTCTGGGATGAAGTCCACGCCCTCCTTGATTGTCCCGAACGGCTCGTCCTTCAGCCGCACAGATGCCTTGTTGTCGAAGAACTTGCTGCCTATCTTATGCGCAAAATAGTAACGGCTCAGCTCCTTGATTCTGTCTTTGAGCATATAGCTTATCACGAGAGTGAAGAAGAAGGGGAGAGTGAAGTTCCCGAACTTCTGCTGGAAAGTGAAGCTTACCACCGTCGCGAAGACCATCGCGAGACCGGCCGCGATACTCAGATACAATTGCTCTACGAGAGCGCCGTCCTTCTTCTTCGGTACGTCGAGGTAGAGATCGCTCTCGATATATTTCTTAAGTACCCCGAAGCGGAACAGCATCTTCTTGTTGCTTTCCCGGTCGTCCGGTGACAGGGTGCAGTAGTCCATCCGTCTGCGGTATTCCGTCTCTTCGAGAGTCTGCCCGTAGAGGGCGTCGAGCGCTTCGAGGTGCTCTTCCCTGCCGTCGCCTTCCATGAAGCGGATGAGTCTGATGCAGCGCTGCTGGACAATGGTGCTGAGAAAGTCGTCCCCGAAGTAGTAGCACTCCATTACATCCGCTCCCACTGTGGGTGTGTTGATGATTTCCCTCGCCGAACGGTATTCCTGAAGAATCAGCCGGCAATTTTCCACGAACTTGAGACAGAGGAAGTCAGCATCGCCCTGCAGCAGCTTGCCGGAACATATATGCGCTAACTCGTCGCGTGTGGCGCTCTTGACGATGGCAGCGAACATCTTTATCTGGTACTCGAACTCTGCCGTTGCTGTCCGCGTGGGTGCGCTGGCGAGAGTCTCGAACGAGGCTTTTAGCCTGTCCAGCGGCACTGCTTTCCCCCGCACGATTTCGCGCAGCAGGAACTTCGGCGTGATGAGCCGCACGTTGGACTTCAGATCTTGGTAGAACTTGTTCTTGGAGTAGGTCTCCTGATTGATGTCGAGACTCTTGGGCACGAATATCCACATGTACACGGAGAAGTCGTTGAGGCGCAACTTCCTCCGCGTGACGAAGCTCATCTTGAATTCGAGAGCGAACTTATCGTGGATTTTTGTGAGAATCTCAATCATGACGCGAATTTATCAAAATAGTCCCGGAGTGTAGCCGAGCCAGTGCAGAACCGTCTCGCCCCACACGAGGATGAGCAGCCAGCAGAGCACCATCATGGTGATGCCGTACTTGAAAGTGTCGCTCCAACTGTACTGGTTGGTATTGTACAGCAGGGCGGCAGGTTTGCTGTTGAACGGGAGGACATAGACGTGCTCGATAAGCATCGCAACCGGAAAGGCGAGGCTCAACTGCGGCAGCGCAAACTTCTGCTCCACCCCGAGGGCAATCGGCACGAAAATCAGAGTCCTCATGGTCTTCGACTGGAAAATCAGTCCGCTGAACATCATCATGAAAGTCAGCACTACATACAACAGCCAGAACGGAGTCCCCTCGCCGATACCGAGGCTGTTGAAGCACACGTCTACCAGAGTTCCCGGGAGTTTGGTAGCGTCAAGTCCCGCCCCGAGCGTGTAGGCGCCGGCCGAGAAGAGCATCAGGTGCCACGGAATGTCGACGTCGTTCCACTTCACCACGCCGATTCCCGGCATCAGGGCCACCACCGCTCCGATGAAGGCAACCGTAGTGGCATCAATCCCGTGAAGCTTGTCGGTCGCCCAGAGAAGCAGCACGCCCACGAAGATGGCAACTGCGCGGTACTCTTCGCCGCTCATCTTTCCCATCGACTGAAGTTCGGTGCGAAGTCTCTCAAGCCCTCCCTCAATCTGCGGCTTCTGTTCCTCCTTCCTCATCGGGAAGATGAGCTTCGTCGCCACGAAGTAGCCCAGAATAACCATCACAATCGTCAGCGGGAAGCAGGCGATGAACCAGTCGCTGTAGCCTATCGTCGAGCCGTATGCGCCCATGAACAGCGAAATCGCGAGCAGGTGTGCTCCCGAGCCTGTCAGGAAGCCGGTCGCGCAGACATTGATTTCGAAGAGGTTCTGCAGCACGAGATTGCGCCCGAAATTGTTGCGATTGCCGTCCGATGCGCCGTAGATTGCGCAGACCACCATGAAGATAGGGAGCAGGATGCTCGCCTTGGCCGTGGTCGCGGAGATGAAGGCCGACAGCACGAGGTTTATCAGGATGAAACTGAAGAAGATACCCTTCGCGCTATGTCCGAATTTCAGCACGAACCACAGCGCAAACCTCTTCGCTACTCTGGTCTTCACGAGCATCGAAGCCAGCACGAACGAGAGGATGTTGAGCCACATAACCGGATGTCCCAACTGCGCGAAGGCGGTCTTCTGCGGCACCACCCCTGTCAGCACGATAGCAAGGATGATGATGAGTGAAGTCAGGTAGTTCGGGATGGCTTCGGTCATCCAGAGGATGAGGCCGGCGAGGAAAATCGCCAGCATAGACCTCTCCTGTGGGGTGGGGAGGAAACTGATGTCCACCACCCAGTTGAAGAGGATGAAGACGAGCAAGGCAAGAGGACCGCCTACGCGGGCCATGCCCTTCTCGAAACCGGATTTCTGCATCTTGGGCAGTTTCTCGATTCTGTAGTTGTTCATGTCGAGCGGATCCAGAGTCCGCGTGCGTCCCTCTGCCATAGTCGTCTGATGAATTATAACTTATCGGATGTTGTCTATTTGCTCCAGTTCTTGTATGGGTTCTTCATTAGCATGGAGTTGTAGTAGCGGACATCGCCCGTTACTTCCTCGCCGAGCCACTCCGGACGGTCGAAAGCCTCGCTCTCTCCGCCGAGCTCTACCTCTGCGACGGTGAGGCCGTCGTTGTCGCCGTAGAACTCGTCCACCTCGAAGGTGTGCTCTCCGGCCTTCACCAGATAGCGGGTCTTGTCGATGACTCCCGGCTCACATATCTTGAGAAGTTCGCGGACTTCCTCCACGGGGATTTCCTTCTCCCACTCGAAACGGCTTGCACCGCTCTCCGAGCCGATGCCCTTGATGGTGATGAAGCCCTTGTCTCCCTTGACCCTGACTCTCACCGTCCTCTCCGGAACGGAGCAGAGATAGCCCTGGGTGATGCGCGTTGCCTTGAAAGCCTGCGCCTTGTAGTCCTCGCCCTTGACGAGGAACTTCCTTTCAATTTCCTGTCCCATATTCTGAATTATTCGTTTGCAAGCGGTTTGTCCGTCATTCCGATGACCCTCTTGATTGCCTGGAGGTAGTTGATGTTCTCCACACCCTCGAGATGGCAGTCAGCGATGGTCTTCTTGATGTCCTCAATCTCTGTTGACTCGGAGTTGATGGTGACTACCTTGGCCCCGTTGATGAGCACGTTACCCACCTCGCAGATGGTGTCGTTGACCATGTATCCGAATCTCTGCTTGTGGACTCTGACGGCTGCAAGGTCAGGATTTGCCTTCACCATGGCGATGAACTCCTCGTAGGTGTAGCTGTCCTTGTCGAGCGCCGGCATCTCCACCATGAACGCCGGGAAAACCTCCTTCTCGAGTACCTCGCGGCTGATCGGGAACTCTCCCTTCATCAGCGGATTCCACTGCTCGAGGCCGTCCACGGTCTGGACGTAGGTCTTGATGTCCATCTTGCCGTTGCGGATTTTGGTGTTGTTGATGTCGTTTGCTCTGGAGACGATGTAGATTTCGTCGCTCTCCCTCTCCCATACTTTCTCCGGGACAGGTACCGAAAGACGTGCCATCCTCTTGTGTGCCTCGCAGAAGCACTGTCCGAAGCTGCGGAACTCGAAGCGCGGCTTGGACGCTTCTCCAATCTTCAATTCTTCTTTTGACATATTGTTTTTGCTTTTTTTGGCAGGCAGCCATCCGGAGGAAAACCTTCCGGATTACCCTGCCTGGGTATTATCTGATTCTGAAACTGCCCTCCGTGGCCGCGATTCGTCCGGACCAGGGCAGACTTCTCTGCTATTCCAGACCCGGAACCTTGTCGGCTTCTGGGTTGTATGCGGCGTTGTTCTCCGCGCCAGGGGTGGCTGCGGTGAAGTACCAGTCGCCGCTTCCGTTCGGCATGCGGCTGTATGATGCCGGAGCCTTCACGGAGTAGGTGACGAGGTTGAAGCAGTCGATGCTGTCTCCCTTAGGGTTGAAAAGCTCGACCTTGACAGCCTTCTTCGCGGAGAGACCGGAGCCGAAGAAGTAGTCTGCCGGATGGTCGGCGTGGTCGGCTGTCACATCGGTACTGTAGAGAAGCACATACTCTCCCGGCCTCACTATGGCGCTCGGGGCAGTCCATACCTTCTTGCCGTCCTTCTCGATGTAGATTCCCTTGATGCGGATGTCCTCATTGCCCTTGTTGAAGAGCTCGATGAACTTGTCGTTGCCGTTCAGCTCATTGAGCGCGAGGCCGCTGTAGTCCACCGGCACTTCGCCTACGGTGTAGCTGAAGCTCTGGCTGGTGGAGGTCCGGTCTGCAGTGGAGGCCTGTATGCGGTAGTTAACCTTCGTGCCTTCAGCTGCCCCCGGGATAGTCCCGGTCCATTCTCCGCTGCCCTTGCCGCTCATCTTGGCGCCGGCTTCCTTAGCCCCGCCGATGCTGTAGAGCACCTGCACGTCGGTGATCTCCACGAGGGAGCTCACGTTGGCGGTGACGGTCACCTGATCGTCTTCGGTGTAGGCGATTGTATTCTTGACGGAAGTGATAGTCACCCCGTCGTAGATGTTGTCCTTCACGCAGGCACTCAGCGCGAGAGCCATGGCGAGGAATGTCAATATCTTCTTCATGATTCTGTCTGTTTAAACTTGTTGAATTCTACTCGTTTAGAATGCTACCTGGAACCTTACTGCGAGCATGTGGTAGTCCACGCCGGCCTTTCCGTTCTCGTCGACGACCTTGGTGTAGTCCTTGGTCGGCTTGCCGGACGCATCGTGGCCCACGTAGAGCTTGCCCTTGCCGTTGGCGTAGCGGTCGTTGTTGTTGAACTGGTAGTTGACCGCGAACTTGACGTTCTTGGTAGGGTAGAAGTTGAGACCTACTGAGTAAGCCTCGGCGCTGCCTCCGAAGTAGTTGTTGGTGTTGAAGTTGCAGTACTCATATCTGAAAGCGAGTTCCACGTCGCCCCATGAGCGGCCCGGAGTGATGCGGGTCGGCTTCGCGCCGTCGGAGTCGTAGTTCTGGCGGCCGCCGAAGAGCAGGTAGGAAGCCTGCGCGTACCAGCCGCTGGCCCACTGGGTTCCGAGAGGATTGATGTTCTGGTCGAGGACGGCTCCGCGTGCAATGTAGGCACCTTCGTAGCGGAGTCCCTTGTAGAAGCCGGCGAGTTCCGCAGTCCAAAGAAGTTCATGGTCGAGACCTGTGATCTCGTCGGTGTCGAGGTACTTCTTGCGGTTGATGCTGGTGGTGTTGCGGGTGCTGTAGCGGGCAGTCCCGTAGGTGTCGGTGGACGTGAGCTTAGGCTCTCTCCATGAGAACGCTCCGCCTACGTGGATGAGCGCGTCCTTGGTGATGAGAGGGCGGAAGACGAGCTTGCCGGTGTAGGAAAGACCCTCGTCGCGACCGAAGTCCTTGTTGTTGTCCTGCATCGCTGTGGCCTCCTCCGCTCCCTTGAGTTCAGGTCCAAAGACCCCTGCGGAAGCCCACAGCCAGTCGCGGGAGTAGGTGAGGTTCACTCCGAGGTGGCGGGACGGCGCGAGTGCTGTCGCCATAGGCCTCTCCATGAACATGAGATAGCGGGAGGTGGTGTTGCGCTGGATGGAGAAACTCTCCTTGAAGTTACCGGCCTTGATTTCGAGTCCCGGAATTCCGGTGTAGGCGAGCACTGCGTCCTTAATCTCCACGATACCGTTTGACCAGTCAGAGTCGAACTCTCCGTACCAGTTCTCGTCAATCTGGGTCTTAACCGCGAAGCGTGCGCGGCGGATGGTCATGCCGCTGCCGATGTGGTTGGAGTTCTCCACTCCGTCGAGCGTCCTCGCCGTGAAGTCAGGACCGCCGAAGAATACGGCGGCATCGCCCTGGACGCGGATGTCGAACCACATCTTGTAGTTGAGTTTCTTTGCCTGGAAGACGAGGATACCGTCCTGAACGCTGGCTTTGGCAGGGGTCGAGACGACCTGCTGGCCATACTGGTTCATCTCGATATCCTCCTCGGACGCTCTGACCTGGGCATTGAGCGAGACTGAGCAGGCAGCTGTCGCCAAGAAGATTAACATTGACTTTTTCATAAAAACTTGATTTATAAGTGTTGTTAGATATCCTTTATGTAGTCAGACAAGTTCTGTCCCCGGTCGAGCTTGAACTTCATCCGCAGCCTGTGCCGGCAGATGTCCACGCTCTTTGGAGTAATGTTCATGAGTCCTGCTATGTATTTCGTCGAGAATCCGAGCCGCAGCAGCGTGGAAAGCCGCCGCTCCTGCTTCGTGAGGTCCGGGTGCCTCATCATCAGGCGGTTGCTGAAGTCGCGGTGAAGAGACTCCACCTGAGTGTAGAAACTGTCTATCTCGCCGTCGAAGTTCATCCGCAGCTGAAGTTCCGTGGCAATCTCGCGCAGAGCCCTGTCCTTGGCGTCGGGATCTTTCTCGGCCCGCGCAGCCTGCACCATGGCATACAGCTTCTCCGTGAATTCCTTCTGCTCTGTGATGCCCACTGCGATACTGACGACCTCCTTCCGCTTCATCTCCAGCTGGTCGCGCAGATGCTGGTTGTCCGAGAGGACGTTCTTGATTTCAAGGTTGTTGAGACTGCGGCGATTGTCTTCGAGCGCTTCCTCCTGAGCCCGCAACAGCCCCGCCGAGCGGCGCGAGTCCTCATATAGTCTTAAGAAGATGTATGAAGCGACGAGCACCATTATCGCAGCAGCGATGCAGCCGAGGACCAGAACTGCTCGCGGAGAACGGATTCCGTTCCCTGAAAGGTAGAAAAGCGCGCCGCTCAGCAGAAATGCCATCGCGGGTGTGAGGATGCAGGATGCAAGGACCCGGAATGCCTTCCCGTCGCGGTTGAGACCGCGGTAGCTTACAGTGAGGCATGCCGTGAGACCGCTCCAGCAGAGAAGTCCGATGGAGAGGGGGAGAGGCCGGAGCGCCAGGAGCGAAGCCGAGCCTCTGAACGAGAAAATCACCGTCGTGACCGCTGCGGAGAGCAGTACTGCAAGCTGCATGGTGGGACCTATGTCCGAAAGAGTTTCACCGGCCCTGAATATGCTACGGCGGGCAGGGACGATACCGGCGAGCAGACCCGCTGCAACGCACGCCAAGATAACGCCACGAGATGTAGAGGCTGCGCTTACGCTTTGGCTTGCCGTACTGCCCGGATCAAGAGAGGAGAGAAGCGCGAGGTTGAACCCTGCCGCCAGCATCGCAAGAAGTGTCGCCGCAGTGATGAGTGCGGCATACCTGCGCAGCTTCGTAAAGTAGTGGGCGTCAGTGGAGAAGCGTCTGATTGCTGCCTGAAAGACGACTGCGAGGACGGCTGACGTGAGGGCGGAGACCAACATCGTCAGCGCTGCACCGCCTGCAGAGTCTTCCATTCTGGCTGTGCTGCCGCCGCTGAAGAGCGAGAACGCAGCAGCGGATGCTGCGATGCTGAGCACCACGGGGCTGTAAGGCGCAAAAATCCTTCCGAATCCCACAGCTGCTAGAGCGCAAAGAAGTATGAGAGCGGTCTGTATATCTGACAGCCCAGCGGCCTGGGCAGCTCTGCCTGGGCCTGTCGTGCTGCCGATTACGAAACCCAACATCACGACGACTACGCACAACGGCAGCAAGGTCTTGAGCCTCAGGCTCTTGCAGCTGAATCCAAGCGCCAGAGCCGTCCCCACCTCGGAGATGGAGAACATCGCTGAAAGTGCGATTGTCATCAGTGCCCAAAAAACCGTTGACATAGTCTCCTGCGTCTTGTCAGTTGCTTCGTTTGATGGACATCACCGCGAGCTGGTCTGCAAGCTTCTGCGCCGTGTGCGCGAGTTCCTCTATATGCAGGGCGAAATACCTTAAGTGGAACTTCTCGCTGAGCTTCAGGTCCTTGATGCTTTGGAAGACCATGCGTTTCAGAATCTTGGCCTGCTTGTCCGTCTCCTGCGCATAGAAGTATACCCTATGGTTCTTCTCGGCCGTGAGGTCGGGGTTTCTGAAGTACGACTTCGCTGCTGGGATGGCGCACTCAATAGCACGCGTGCAGAGTTCTGTGAGTTTTGTGAACTCAGGGTTAAGTTCGGTAGGTATGAACGGTCGTTCGATGTCGAACTGGCTGAGGTTGTTGTCTATTTTGATGATGATGCCGTCAATCCTCTCGAGCAGGCGCATCACGTCGCCTCTCAGGCGCAGGAACGCAGGTTGCTTGTAGAGGTCGTTCTCGATTTCGTGCCGGAGATTCTCTGAGTCGGTGCGGATGCCCGACATCGTCCGGATGTTGTCCTCCAACTGGAGAGTCTCTCCGTAGAGATAGTTCTTTACACCTTCCTTGAAGAGGAGCTGTGCCTTGTCGATGGTATCGAAAAGGGAGTCGAGCTTCTCTATTGTCTTGTCTTTTCGTTTCGAAAACATTATTGTTGTGAAGTTATGGCGCCAATACGTGGTTTTTTCTCAGATGATTTCTTCTGATACTTTGGCAAATGTAGCAAAATACATCGCTTATAATATGCCCTTACCTGTTACAAAATGGTTAATTTTATTTCTGTAGATATGTAACAATTCGTAAACAACATAAATACAATATACTGCAAAACCGATGTAGATATACTATATCAAAGTAAGGCATCTTGAAGGATATTTTGTAGATATTATTATTTTGTCTTTTACGAAGTGATTGCACAAACCTTTTGGGAGACTCCATCACTCTCTGTTCACGGCTCGGCATTGGCAAGATTCCTGTAGTCTTCTGTTTATGTGTAATATCATGGCTTTGCCTTGATTACGGTCATATTTCTTCATTGAGGGAATGGCTGGTTTGATTTTTTTTATATATTTGCGTCTGCAAGTAAGTATTCGGTACTTTGTATCGACCTACTCGAAGACTTCAATTATTATAAGTGCCGGTATAACCTGTTGAGACTTAAGTGATTGGCTGTTCTTTGGGGAGCTATGATGGTCGTTTTTCATTTTGTAATTCACTTTCCCCAGATGTGTCCCGGCGATGAGATTTTGTGGTTTGCGATGGGTGCTCCATATCGCAACGAACTCAAGGTGGAGGAAATGCTCAAGTCTCACTCGCTAGAGACCTATCTGCCCCGTACCCGAAAGGTCGCCGTGAAGAACGGACGTAAAACCGTCTGTGAGTGTCCGGCCGTGGCAAATTTGCTATTTGTACATTCTAGCTTGAACAGAATCAACAGTGTTAAGCAACTCATTCCTCGTCTGCAGTTCAAGACTTTTCGCCGACAGGGCAATAACGAGCTTATAGTTGTGCCTGACGAACAGATGCGTGACTTTATCCGTGTCTCTTCCGAGGATGTTGCTTGCCGCTACCTTTCACCTGACGAGGTTGACATTGCGAAGGGCACGAGAGTCAAGGTCATCGGCGGCAGGCTTGACGGAGTGGAGGGTGTCTTCATGAAGGTCAGTGGCCGGCGCAACCGCAGGCTCGTGATTCTTGTTGAAGGTGCGGTTGCTATCGAGACAGAAGTTTCTCCGGATCTTATCGAACTGCTTTAAACTAAATTTACTTATGGATTTCTTGCGTAAAGTATCTGACTGGTATTTTTCACGTAAGGTGCTGCCTTACTGGTGCATTCTCATGATGGACTGCATCATCGTACTGCTCGCCGGCTATTTCAGCTTCTGCATCGAACTTGACGCGGCCGCTTTTATTGAGCAGTTGCGTCCGATTACCCTCGGACTGCTCGTCGGACTTATCCTCTTTGTCATCTCTTTCCGGCTTTTCCACACCTACTCCGGTATAGTCCGTTATTCTTCATTTGTCGACCTGCAACGCATCGGCGCTGCCTCATTCATTGCATCGGCCGCTTTTTTTCTCATTGGTCTCGGCGTCAAAGTCCTCTTCCCAGAGCAGACGACTTTCTGCTTCCCGGGACCCATCTCGGCATTCTCGCTGTGGGGGTTCAGCACGCTTGTCCTCTGGCTCGAGAGGATTATCGTGAAGCGGCTTTTCGACACTTTCAACATCGGCAAGGCGGAGCCTGTCGTGATTTATGGCACGAAGGCCGGCGGCATCAGCCTCGCCAAAGGTATCGCCACCGTACAGGAAAAGAAATACTCTCTCTTCGCGTTTATCTCCGATGACGAGGAGATGCGTGGCTCTTACGTGATGGGCAAGCCTGTCTACATTAACCGCAGCGGCCTTGCAGCCCAGCTGAAAGCAAAAGGGGTCAAGCGGCTTCTGGTCTCTCCAATGAAGTCTGAGTTCTTCCGCTCCAATCAGGAGATGATAGACGAGTTCATCGCCGCAGGCTTCAAGATAATGATGATGTCCCACGAGGAGGAGTGGGACGGGAAGGATGTCAGCTTCACGCAGAAGCACATCCACGATGTGGCCATCGAAGACCTCCTGCCGAGAGACAAGATTGAGGTCGACATGGACGATATAGGCGCGCTGCTAAGGGGAAGGAGAATCATGGTGACCGGCGCGGCCGGCTCCATCGGATCGGAAATCGTCCGCCAGGTGGCGAAGTTCAAGCCTTCCGAGATGCTCCTCGTGGACCAGGCAGAGACCCCGATGCACGACATCCGGCTGATGATGAAGCGCGACTTCCCGGAGATCAGGAACTCCACCGTCGTCACCAGCATCACCAACGCCTCCCACATGGAGACCCTTTTCGCCACGCATCGTCCGGAGTATGTCTTTCACGCCGCGGCCTACAAGCACGTGCCTATGATGGAGGACGACCCGGCCATCGCCGTGCAGAACAACATCTATGGCACTCGCGTCATCGCCGACCTTGCCGTGAAGTACGGCACGCGCAAGTTCGTGATGATTTCCACGGACAAGGCTGTCAACCCGACCAACGTGATGGGCTGCAGTAAGAGAATCTGCGAAATCTACTGCCAGAGCCTCAACCAGGCCATCCAGGAGGGCAAGGTCGAGGGAGTGACGCAGTTCGTCACCACCCGCTTCGGCAATGTCCTCGGCTCCAACGGCAGCGTCATCCCTCTCTTTAAGGAGCAGATCGAGAATGGCGGTCCCGTGACGGTGACGCATCCGGACATCATCCGTTTCTTCATGCTCATCCCGGAGGCCTGCAAACTTGTGCTTGAGGCGGGCACGATGGGCAAGGGCGGCGAGATTTTCGTCTTCGACATGGGTAAGCCGGTGCGCATCGTGGACCTCGCGAGGAGGATGATTGCGCTCTCGGGCGCGAAGGACGTGCACATCGAGTTCGTGGGGCTGCGAGATGGCGAGAAGCTCTACGAGGAGGTACTCAGCAGCAAGGAGGAGACCGTCCCGACTAAGAACCCGAAGATCATGATAGCCAAGGTCCGGGAGTACGACTATGAGACTGCCTGCGACAACGAGTCGCGCCTCATGGAGGTGGCCGCCGGCTACGACGACATGGCAATCGTCAGGGAGATGAAGCGCATCGTCCCTGAATACCGCAGCCGCCAGTCCAAGTACGAGGTCCTGGACGCCCCCGCTGCGTAGAACAGAATCTGACTTAACACTTGCAATATGAAAGGAATAGTTTTGGCGGGAGGAAGCGGCACACGCCTCTACCCGATCACGAAGGGCATCAGCAAGCAGCTCATGCCGATTTACGACAAGCCGATGGTCTATTACCCCATCTCGGCCCTGATGCTCGCCGGCATCCGTGACATCCTCATCATATCCACCCCATACGACCTCCCTTCATTCAAGCGCCTGCTCGGAGACGGCAGCGACTACGGAGTGCGTTTCTCCTACGCCGAGCAGCCTTCCCCGGACGGCCTCGCGCAGGCCTTCCTGATAGGTGAGGAGTTCATCGGAGACGACTCCGTCTGCCTCGTGCTCGGCGACAATATCTTCTACGGCAGCGGGCTTACCGGTATGCTCCGCAAGGCTGTGCGCGATGCGGAAGACAACGGCAAGGCCACGGTCTTCGGCTACTGGGTCTCCGACCCGGAGCGATACGGAGTCGCGGAGTTCGACAAGCAGGGCAACTGCCTCAGCATAGAGGAGAAGCCGGAGCACCCGAGAAGCAATTACGCCGTCGTCGGCCTATATTTCTATCCGAACAAGGTGGTCGACGTGGCGAAGCACATAAAGCCGAGCGCGAGAGGGGAGCTTGAGATCACCAGCGTCAACCAGGAGTTCCTGAATGCCGGGGAACTCAAAGTCCAGGTCTTCGGACGCGGATTCGCCTGGCTCGACACCGGCACCCACGACAGCCTCGCCGAAGCATCCACCTTCATCGAGGTCATCGAGAAGCGCCAGGGACTCAAGGTAGCCTGTCTCGAGGGCATCGCCTGCCGCAACGGCTGGATTGACGAGGCGAAGATGCGCGAGCTCGCCCAGCCTATGCTCAAGAACCAGTATGGCCAGTACCTCCTGCGGGTCATCGAAGAGATGAAGGAGGAGGTCAATTCGGGAACGTTCCGTGATTTGAATATCAACTGACAATGGCAAAGCGCAACATCATTATCACCGGCGGCGCGGGCTTCATCGGAAGCCACGTGGTACGGCTTTTCGTGAACAGATACCCTGACTACAGGATCATCAACCTCGACAAACTCACATACGCGGGCAACCTCGCGAATCTCAAGGACATAGAGGACAGGCCGAACTACAAGTTCGTCAAGATGGACATCTGTGACTTCGCGGGAGTGCTGAAACTGATGCAGGACGAGAAAGTCGACGGCATCATCCACCTCGCAGCAGAAAGCCACGTGGACCGCAGCATCAAAGATCCGTTCACTTTCGCGCAGACCAACGTGATGGGAACCCTGAGCCTGCTTCAGGCGGCGAAACTCTATTGGGAAAGCCTGCCGGAGAAGTATGATGGCAAGCGCTTCTACCACATCTCCACCGACGAGGTATATGGTGCCCTGCAGATGACTCACCCGGAGGGCATCGAACCGCCGTTCACGACGAAGGCCTCCAGCGGCAGCCACCATCTCGCCTACGGAGAGAAGTTCTTCACGGAAGACATGAAGTACCAGCCGCACAGCCCGTACAGCGCGGCGAAGGCAAGTTCGGACCATTTCGTCAGAGCCTTCCACGACACCTACGGGATGCCGACGATAGTGACCAACTGCTCCAACAACTACGGCCCGTACCAGTTCCCGGAGAAGCTCATTCCGCTCTTCATCAACAACATCCGCCACCGCAAACCGCTCCCAGTCTACGGCCGTGGCGAGAACGTCCGCGACTGGCTCTACGTCGAGGACCACGCGAGAGCGATAGACCTCATCTTCCATAAGGGCAGCATTGCGGAGACCTACAACATCGGCGGCTTCAACGAGTGGAAGAACATCGACATCGTGAAGGTCCTCGTCGCGACGGTCGACCGCCTTCTCGGAAGACCAGAAGGGGAGGACATGGACCTCATCACCTACGTCACCGACCGCGCCGGCCACGACCTGCGCTACGCCATCGACTCCACCAAGCTCCAGCGCGAGCTCGGATGGGAGCCGAGCCTCCAGTTCGAGGAGGGCATCGAGCGGACCGTCCGCTGGTACCTCGACAATCAGGCGTGGATGGACAACGTCACTTCCCGCGACTACCAGAAGTACTACGAGGAAATGTATAAGGACAGATAGAAAGACATCCGAAACAAATGAGAGAAAACGGTGAGATCAAGATAGCAGTCGCAGGGACCGGATACGTCGGTCTCTCGATAGCGACACTGCTTTCGCAGCGCCACAAGGTGACTGCAGTGGACGTCATACCCGAAAAGGTGGAGAAGATCAACGGCAGAGTGTCGCCCATACAGGACGACTGCATCGAGGAGTATCTGAAGACTAAGCCGCTGTATCTCACGGCCACTCTCGACGGCGAGTCGGCCTACAGAGATGCCGATTTCGTGGTCATCGCCGCTCCCACCAACTACGACAGCAAGAAGAACTTCTTCGACACGTCCCACGTGGAGGAGGTGATAGACCTTGTACTCAAGGTCAACCCGGATGCGGTGATGGTCGTCAAGTCCACGGTACCTGTAGGGTACACCGCTTCTGCGCGGGAGAAGTTCTCGTACAGGGAGCGCCTCGAAGACGGCACGATGAGGGTGGTGAAGCCAAACATCATCTTTGCTCCGGAGTTCCTCCGCGAGAGCAAGGCCCTCTACGACAATCTCTATCCCTCCAGAATCATCGTCGGCTACGAGCTTGGCGACAAGGCTCTTGCGGATGCTGCCCATATCTTCGCTGACTTGATAAAGGAAGGTTCTTTGAAGGCAGACGTGCCTGTGCTCTTCATGGGAAGCACGGAGGCTGAGGCGGTGAAACTTTTCGCGAACACCTACCTTGCCCTGCGCGTGAGCTACTTTAACGAGCTTGACACCTACGCCGAGATGAAGGGGCTTGACACAAGGTCCATCATCGACGGGGTCTGCCTCGACCCCCGCATCGGCCCGCACTACAACAACCCGTCGTTCGGATATGGCGGCTACTGCCTCCCGAAGGACACGAAGCAGCTCCTTGCGAACTACAACGATGTCCCTGAGAATCTCATTCAGGCGATTGTGGACTCCAACCGCACCCGAAAGGACTTCATAGCCGATCAGGTCCTCGCTGCGGCAGGATACTATAGCGCAAATAGCCAGTACGACAGCGCGCAGGAGAAGCGCTGCGTCATAGGCGTATATCGTCTCACGATGAAGTCCAACAGCGACAACTTCCGCCAGAGCGCCATCCAGGGCATCATGAAGCGCGTGAAGGCGAAGGGCGCGGAGGTGATCATCTACGAGCCGACGCTTGAGGACGGGACTTCCTTCTTCGGCAGCAGTGTGGTCAACGACCTCGCCGCCTTCAAGGCCCAGTCGCAGGCCATCATCGCCAACAGGTATGACTCCAGCCTGGACGACGTCGCCGCCAAAGTCTACACGCGAGACATCTTCCGAAGGGATTAGTAACGTACTCGCTTTGAACGTCAGGCGCAGCGTTGGTTGCTAGCCAAATGATAGGGCACTCCGCACACTCAAGTTCATTTCATCTTATCAGTTATGAGCAACAAATATTTCCCTGATGAGCAGATTACATTTAATGACTTGTACTTCGTCTGCTATATGATTGAGCGGGTGGCAAGAAAAATTCACCAGCGCAACCGCTATGTCGTGGAAATCCTTGGAAACGAAGGGCTTATGCACGAATTGTCTGTGGCGGAAACCAATCATTGTCTTAATCCAGAGCAAGTCGAAGATGACTGGATCGCCACATACGGATTGACGTCCGGGACCTTTGACATAACGAAAGTGGACTCACGCTTCACTGATAAAATCCCATCATCGACACAGATGGGCAAAGTCTATGCAAGACTGATCAGCTCCGTGGACACGGAGGACAATCTTTCTGCGACGATGAGGAACGTATACTCATCGCCTGTCTGTGACAAGATAGACGACTACAACACTGGTGCCTACTACGAGCCAAGCTACGTTCAGACGCGGGCATTCCTGAATGGAGGATTCTGATTTGAATTGAGGTTTGAATGGCAGAACAATCTTTAAGAAATAAAACGGTAAGAGGCGCTGGATGGAGCTTCGTTGATAGCTTGTCAAGTCAGGGGATTACGTTTCTGGTTGGCTTGGTGCTGGCCAGATTGCTGTCTCCTGAAGAGTATGGACTGATAGGTATCATCACCATATTCATTGCTGTATTCAACAGCATTGTCGACAGCGGCTTTTCAAATGCCCTTATCAGGAAAAACGATGCAAAAGACATAGACTATAATACGGTTTTCATCACGAACCTTGTTATCAGTTCCGTCTTGTTCGTTGTCCTGTTTGTAAGCGCCCCTGCAATAAGTGTATTCTTCAGTCGGCCTCAATTGATACCATTGCTTAGAGTGATGGGCTCAATAGTGGTAATCAATGCTTTTGCCATCATACAGCGGACTCTTTTGGTCAAGGCGGTTGACTTCAAAACACAGACCAAAGCGTCTTTGATTTCATCTATATCCAGCGGTGCGATAGGAATTGGCATGGCCCTCTGCGGATTTGGGGTGTGGAGTCTTGCAGGGCAGCAGATATCGAGGCAGCTATTGAATACGGTTTCCCTCTGGGTGTTTTCCAAATGGTATCCGAAATTGCAGTTCTCGTTTGATAGTTTCAAGGAACTGTTCCGGTTTGGCTGGAAACTGCTTGCCTCTGGATTGATAGATACAGTATGGAGAGAGATATACCAGGTGGTAATCGGCAAGTGCTATAGCCCTGCCACTTTAGGGCAGTACACGAGAGCTCAGCAGTTCGCGTCAATCTGTTCAAGCAATCTGACGACTGTCGTTCAGCGTGTGAGTTATCCGGTTTTGAGTTCTGTTCAGGACGATAAAGAAAGGTTGAAAAGCGGCTATAAGCGGATTATAAAAGTTACGATGCTGTTGACTTTTACCTTGATGCTCGGCTTGGCAGCCTCTGCTCGACCTTTAGTACTCACTCTGATTGGAGAGCAATGGCTGCCGAGTGTGCCATTGCTCCAGATTCTATGTTTGCAGATGATGCTGTATCCGCTGCACTCTCTGAATCTAAATATGCTGCAGGTTCAGGGAAGAAGCGATTTGTTTCTGAAACTGGAAATCATTAAGAAAATAGTTGCTTTGGTGCCTCTGCTGTTGGGTGTTTATATTGGCATATATTGGATGTTGGGCGGCAGTGTAATTACGGGATGTTTCAGCTATTATCTCAATGCTTACTATTCCGGACCGTTCTTGAGCTACAGCATCAGAGAGCAGGTGAAGGATATTCTTCCAAGTTTCGGTGTGGCGTTGGCGATGGCGTTTCCTGTATTTGCGATGAGTTTCATCCCGATAAGTTCTTTTATCCTTTTACCTCTGCAGATCATAGTCGGTGCCGGTATCACGATTGGAATCTGCGAAGCAATTAAACTTCCGGAGTATATGGAACTTAAGGACATTGCCATGCCGGTAATCAATAAAATATTTAAACGTAGATAGTTAATGGACAATAAGCAGATTACAGTAACAAGCCCGCTGCTCCCGGAGCTGGATGAGTTCCATGGGCTGCTCAAGCAGATATGGGATTCTAAGTGGATAACCAACAACGGCTCATTTCACAAGCAACTTGAGGTGGCCCTGACCGAGTATCTCAAGGTGCCTTATGTGTCGTTGTTTACCAATGGTACGCTCCCTCTTCTCACAGCACTTCAGGCGTTGCGCATAACAGGAGAGGTCATTACCACTCCGTACTCTTTTGTCGCGACCACCCACTCCATCTGGTGGAATGGATGCAAGCCTGTCTTTGTGGATATAGACCCGAAGACGGGAAACATCGACCCAGACAAGATTGAAGCCGCGATAACGCCGAGAACAACGGCGATTATGCCGGTCCACTGTTATGGCAAGCCGTGTGATGTGCGTCGGATAAAGGAGATAGCAGACACTTATGGGCTTAAGGTTATTTATGACGCAGCTCACGCTTTTGCTCTCGAGATACCTAAGAACGAGTCTGATTATACGCGGGCTTTTGACGAAGCGCATAATGCCCTTGAGCCTTGTAAACCTGTCTGTCGAGAAAAACAGACTGTGGAGACAGAAAGTATCCTTAACTGGGGAGACATATCTACATTGAGCTTCCATGCGACGAAGGTGTATAACACAATCGAGGGCGGAGCCATGATTATGCATGATGCGGAGACGAAGAAACGCATCGACTACCTCAAGAATTTCGGATTTGCAGATGAGACTACGGTTGTCGGACCAGGTATCAATTCCAAGGTGGATGAGATGCGTGCGGCTTATGGGCTTTTGAATTTGAAGCAAGTGGATGCTGCAATTGCAGCCCGCCAGCAGGTGGCGATAAGATACCGTGAGGTCCTTCGTGGTGTGGAAGGCATCACTTTCTTCGAAGATATGCCCGGGGTGAAGCACAACTACTCTTATTTTCCAATCTTCATTGACGCGAAGGTGTTCGGGAAGACTCGCGATGAACTCTATTTCAAGATGAAGGATGCCAATGTGCTCGGACGTCGTTATTTCTATCCTCTCATTTCTGAGTTCTCGACTTATCGTGGTCTCGAATCGGCGGATCCTGCAAATCTTCCTAATGCGCACAAGATGGCGGAAAGCGTGCTTTGTCTGCCTATGCACCATGCATTGAGTGAGAGCGATGTGGAGAGAGTACTTGACCTTATAGTGAAGTAGAGCTATGCGCCAGAAGAAGTTAATGCTTTTGGGCGGCTTGCGTTATCTGCTGCCGGTTATAAAAGAAGCGCACAATTTAGGAGCGTATGTCATAACAGCTGATTATTTGCCAGACAATGTCGCTCATAAGTATAGCGATGAGTATTGTAATGTAAGCATTATTGACAAGGAGGCTGTCCTTGAGGCGGCGCGGAAACTTAAGATAGATGGCATAATTTCTCATGCTGTTGATCCCGGGGTTGCATCGGCCGCCTATGTCGCCGAGAATATGAGATTACCTTTTCAATGCTCGTACAAAACTGCCTGCATTCTCCAGAACAAGCATCGCTTTCGCCAATTCCTTTCAGAAAATGGATTTAACTGCCCCAAGGCAAGAGGGTATAATAACATTGATGAGGCTCTTAAAGATGTGGATTTTTTCAATTGGCCGGTTATTGTAAAGCCCGTGGATTCGGCAGGCAGCAAAGGAGTAACTAAGGTGACAGTTCCGGAAGATTTGACTTCTGCTATTAAAGCAGCCTTGAGTTGTTCTATTTCAAAGAACTTCATCATCGAAGACTTTTTGGATCTTGTAGGGTATCAGTCAAGCGCTGATATTTTTGCAATAGATGGCAGACTTGTCTATCCGGCGTACTCTGATCAGTTATTCGATAAAGATGCCGCTAATCCTTATACACCAGCTATCGAGATTTGGCCGACAAGTATGGCGCAACACTTTCAGGACGATTTGACTACGCAATTACAGAAACTTTTCAAACTGCTTGACGTGAAGACCGGCATCTTTAATGTGGAATCGCGAGTTTGCTCCGATGGAAAAGCCTACATTATGGAGGTGTCTCCACGAGGTGGCGGCAATCGTATTGCAGAACTTCAAGATATGGCAACTTCTCAGTCTTTAATTCGAGCAGAGATATGTAAAGCCTTGTCATTGCCAATAGAAGAGATTAAGCATCCTGTTTATGACGGTGTTTGGTGCAACTATATTCTTCACTCATCTGTCAGTGGCACATTCGAATCAATTGATATTAGTCCTAACTTCGCAAAAAAGTATGTCAAGGATGTCGGCCTTATTGTCGAGAAAGGGGATTATATAGCACCATTTACTGGCGCAAATACATCTTTGGGAACGCTGTTCTTGCGCGCTGAAACTCGTGAGGAACTTGACAGCGAGTTGGAATGTATTGAAGATAATGTCGTGTTACGTTTGTCATGAAACCAATAGGAGGCTATTTTGAATACGAGTTCCCTATAAACGAGCACCCTTATCCTCATTATGATGGTGTGTTGTTGAACAGTGGTCGTCATTCGTTGGAGTATATTTTGAGGTCCATTGGTCAAATCAATCACCTTTGGATTCCCTATTATACTTGTGACGTTGTGCTGCAGCCTATTGAACGACTCGGCATACATTATTCTTTCTACCACGTAAATCAGGACTTAAAGATAGTTGATGATTTGCGACTCATAGAAGGAGATTACTTGATTTATACTGACTATTTTGGTATAATGGACGAATATTGCAAAGAGTTGGCAATTAGATATGGTAATCATTTGATTCTAGATTGTGCTCAAGCTTTCTTTGCTCCTCATTTGGATGGAATAGATGCATTCTATAGCCCTCGTAAATTTGTTGGCATTCCTGATGGCGGAATAGCTTATGTCAGACATCCTCTGTCGTCCTATGAGATGCCGAGAGATTTCTCATATGGCAGATGCGCTCATTTGCTGAAAAGGCATGAATTGCCACCAATTGATGGATATGATGACTTTAAGGAAAGTTCCAAACAAATATCCTCCTCGCCATTATCTAAGATGAGCAATCTTACACAGAGACTGCTCTTGTCTTTAGACTTTGCAACTATTAAAGATAAGAGAATTGCGAATTTTGCTTTCCTTCATGAGCATCTTTCTGATTCCAACTTGTTCCTTGTTCCGTCTTTGGATTCTTTCTCATGCCCGATGATTTACCCTTTGATGACAAATGAAGAATCACTCAGAACACGGCTCATCGAGAACCAAATATTTGTAGCCACATATTGGCCTAATGTTCTTGAATGGTGCAAAGATGGAGATGAGGAATATAAACTATGCAAAAGTATAATTCCTCTTCCTATAGACCAGAGGTATGGGGAGGAAGAAATGAATAGAATAGTAGAAATTGTCAATAGTTGATTCTGCTTTCATTGGATGTCAATTGACTCAATATTAAGGTTTTATAGGTGCAGATTATTATTACGAAGACTGATAAATATGAAAAAAATGTTGATGCTCGGCACGAGCATGATGAGTTGTGAAATGGTGCGCTACGCACGAAGCAAAGGTATTTACACAATAGTTACTGATTATTTGGAGCCGGAAAAATCAATTGCCAAACAAGTTTCAGATGAGTATTGGATGATTAATACTTCAGAACTGGATATTCTTGAGAAGAAATGCAGAGAAGAAGGGGTTACGGCTATCATATGTGGTATCAGTGAGTTCAACCTTGAAATGTGCATGGAACTGTGCAAACGCTTGGGACTTCCTTGCTATTGTACACCAGAGGCTTGGCGATACTCTCGGGATAAAGAATTATTCAAAAAGCTATGCAAGGAAGTAGGTGCTCCAGTAGCTACGGACTATGAGTTGACCGATGCATTGTCAGATGAAGAACTTGACAAAATTGTTCTTCCTGTTGTGGTGAAACCGGTAGATATGAGTGGTAATAGAGGGGTAAGTTATTGCTATACACGTCAAGATGTGATAAATGCCTATAAGTATGCTCGCTCTATTTCTAAAAGTTCAAAGATCATTGTGGAAAGGATGCTTCATGGTGATGAGTGGTATAGTTCGTATGCATTCTCTAATGGTGAAGTGAGGCTGTTGGCTCTTAATGCTATGTATGCTCAGCCAGGCGAACCTAAGTTCTGCTATACTGTGACTTCTACTGTGTCCAGCCATGTGGAGCAGTATATTAAAGAGATAAATCCCAAGATTATTGAGGTTCTTAAGCGAGTGGGTTGTAAGGAGGGGCTTGCCTGGGTGCAAGCAATGCTTGATGAAGATGGGCATTTTTATATAATTGAGATGGGGTATCGTCTGGATGGAGATCAGATGTTTATGCCATACAGAGAACTGCTGAATTACGACATAGTCCATGAATTGGTAGACATGGCATGTGGAAAGAAGAGTTCTATCGCCGACCTTCCACCATCACAAGCGCATGCTTTTGTACGTTGCGGTTGTGGACTTGAGCTTTGGACGAATAAAGAAGGTGTTTTAACAGAGATACGAGGTCTTGATGTCATGCGTAATACACCGGGGGTGTTTGTGGAGTGTTTGCATCAAGTGGGCGAGAAAATAGTCAAATATCGGCCACTTTGCAATATATCCTTCACCACAGATACGATTGATGAAATGTGTGACTTAATAGACATGGTGAACAGAGAGGTTGCCTTCCTTAATGAAAAAGGAGAAGATACTATTATTAAGTATACAGATTTCGATTATTTGAAGCGTGTTTATCAAGATGGACTGAATGGGAAGTGATATGAAAAAGTGGTTGTCCGAAAACATAATATTTGTAGTAACAGTTTTGATAGCCATCGCTATAATCATATTCGGTGCTGTTTATAGTGATGTTCTCGCAGATTGGGCAAGTGCACTGATGTCTTGGGTTAGCCAAAAGTTCGGTTGGCTTTTCGTCATTTCTGTGGTGGCGTTCATCTTGTTTCTAATATGGATTGCATTCGGGAAATATGGTAACGTAAAATTGGGCAAGGATACTGATAAACCGGAGTTTTCAACCTTCTCTTGGTATTCTATGCTCTTTTGCGGTAGTACCGGTATCGGCTTGGTCTTTTGGAGTATTGCCGAGCCTTTATCTCATTATGTTGCACCTCCCGCAGGAGTTATTCCAGGGACTATTGATGCAATTGACTTCTCTGTTCGCACATGTTACCTTCATTGGGGTATTACACAATGGGCGTGTTTCGCTATTGTAGGCTTGGGCGTGGCGTATTTTCAGTTCCGCAAAGGAACAAATGCCCAATTGAGCAACTTACTCTCTCCTATAGTTGGAGAAAAAATGACAAAAGGATGGTTTGGCAAATTTATTGACGGCTTTTCTGTGGTTGTTTCTTTTGCCGGAATAGCTACTTCTTTGGGATTGGGCGTATCTCAGATCTGTGGTGGATTGAATCACTTGTTTGGCATTCCTCAGACAGAGAATGTGATGCTTACCATAATTATTTTGGTTACAATGGTGTTTATAATCAGTGCGATTTCGGGAGTATATAAGGGGATTAAACTGCTATCAAATCTCAATACCTTCTTGGCATTGGCGCTCTTGTTTGTGGCAATTTGTATCGGCCCGCATATCACCATGTTGAATAATCTTGTTAGAAGTGTGGGACTTCATTTGCAGAATCTTATTGGCGATCTCTTCTTGATCAGTACTTTTGAAGATAACACCTGGGTGATGAACTGGAGGGTCTTCTACTATGCCTGGTTTGTCGCATGGTGCCCGTTTGTGGGTATGTTTGTGGCGCGTATATCAAAAGGAAGAACTATCAGAGAGTTTATTACAGGAGTCGTGATTGTTCCTACTGTATTTACTATTCTTTGGTTGTCGGTATTTAGTGCTATCGCACTAACCACTATACAAGGCTGGAGTCTTGAGGCTGTTCAGCGATTGGTCGCATCTCCTGAAACTGCCGTGTTCATAGTTTTCGAACATTATCCTTTGAGTAAAGTTATCTCTATGATGATAGTGGTATTGCTTGCCGTGTTCTTTATTACATCAGCAGACTCTGCAACTTACTCTTTGAGCGTGATGAGTTCTAATGGCAGCATAACCCCTCCGGTATATAAAAAAGTGCTGTGGGGCATTGTTGTATCTGCTATCGCATATGTGCTATTGTGCGCTGGCAGTTTGAAGCCTTTGCAAACGATTTCTATAGCAGCCTCATTACCTTTCTTGATAGTGATGATAGCTATTATGCCTGCATTAGTGAAGGACTTGAAGAAAACAAATAGAAGATAATGAGAAAGAGTGCTTTATTGCTTGTTGTTCTTATAATTATGAGCGTTGGGACTAAAGCTCAAGTCCCATATTTTTCAGGGGTTGTAGGGGAAGGGAGGCTTTATGGCTATACGTCATTGAAGTTTCGTCCAGGTGTTAATATGCAAGAAACATATACTTGCTTCCAATATGGAGTGTCTGAGCATACCGCTGCGGGTGTGGATGTCTATGCTGGACTGAATAGTGCATACGCTGGAGTGCTTGTCAGAGGAGGATATAAGATAAATCAGTGGTTCGGTATCGGGGGACAGTTGACACCGTCGTTTGATTTAAATGACAGTATGCATTTTGCATATATGACAGCTGCTCTGTATATGAATGGCACCATCACTAATGATGGTCGTCTGTTCTGGTGCTCCAACACCTGGTTTGGAATCAATAGAGGCTCTGATAATACGATTTCTCAATGGTCATATCTTGGATATACAATTCCGACTAGTAAGAATCAGAGTCTTACACCAATGGTCGGTGTCATCCATTCTTGGCGATTTGACCGTGATGCTGATGTAGCCATAGGTGCCTACTACTCTTTGGGAAAGTGGAATATCTACCTTTGGGGAAATGACTTGTTTGCCGAATATCCAAGATTTGTTGTGGGAATAGATTTTGTGATATAGGGTGTCCCGTAATATATGGACATAATCCAAGGGGATTATGCAAGAGTTGAAGAGCGTGTCGAGCATTCAGACAAAAATCAAGGTTATCCGGGACATGGAATCCGGAATCGGGCAGCAATTATTGCAGACTGAAGAAATCGGGTCTTGAGAAAATCAGGGAAATCAGAACTAGAACAAATGCTGACATAAAAGCAGTGACGGTCTTTTTTGCAAAGGCATCCACGTCTCAAAAGAAACTGACAACCCGACAGGGTTCTCGTACGATACGTTGTCTCAGCTGAGCTTGCGGAGGGCCATTTCGATTGTGCCCGAGCTCGCTATTCTGATACTATCATGACCATGTCAGAATGCCCTGTGGCCATCACATTCTCGATGCAGTCGCCACCGTAGAGGTGGCTTGCGAAGAGCGAGACGAACATGTCTCCGTAACTGAAGGTCTTAGTGTCGGCGCTGCGTCCGCCGAGGAATGAGCCGATGGTTTTCCGGAGGCGGAACGATTGAATTGGTTGAAAATCGAACAAAGCCCTCCAGAAGGAGTGATATTGTCAGATTTTAGTTGTATCTTCGCTATGTTAGTGAACGTTGGAATTATTTGGATAGCATTGCAAACTTAGAGTGAAATCTCTGACATTTGCAAGTCCTTATAGTGCATTCTTTATCAATGACTTGCCGTTTTGGGGAATTCGTTTGCGGAATTAAGGTTGTGGTAAGATTTCTCCAGATGGCAGTGTTGCATTAATTTATTTAGTACAATGGTTAAGACTTATCAAAATACCAAATTGAACGAAGTGACAATTAAGGGGTATAAATCTATCGCTTTTGATAGACCTATAACATTGAAACTTAATGATGTTAGCATATTGTTAGGCGCAAATGGCGCTGGGAAAAGCAATATTATAGGATTTTTTCAAATGCTAAGTTATATGATGAGCAGGTCATTTGGAAAATATGTTGAAATGTCTGGTGCGTCAAATGCTCTATTGCATTATGGTAGAAAAAAGACACCTGCAATGTCTGGTGAGATACGATTCTCAGATTCAAAATCCATTGACACATATACTTTTTCATTGGCAAATGCTACCCCTGACAGGTTGGTTATCACAGAAGAACGTATTGTGTGGCATCGTGAAGGAGAGGCTAAGCCATATGAAGTTAACATAGAGCCTATATTTAAAGAGTCAGCCCTTGCAGAAAGCGATAATCCTGTGGCGAAAACAATCTTTCAGATGTTGTCATCTTGTAAAGTATATCAATTCCACGATTCGTCAGCTGAAGGGCCTTTGCGTCAGATTTGTCCCGTGGAGACAACAAACTACCTTCAATCACATGGTGATAATTTGCCGTCTTTCCTTCTGTTTCTGCGTGATAATTATAAGAATTCATATGATCGAATAGTTAGTTATGTCAGAGACGTGGTGCCGCAATTCCAAGATTTCTACCTTGAACCGAATAATAAGTTCATTTCTCTGCGTTGGATGGATAATTCGGCTACTGATTATCGTTTTAATGCATATCAGTTTTCTGATGGCTCAATTCGCTTTATAGCATTGGCCACTTTGCTTTTGCAACCATCACAGACTATGCCTAAAGTGATAATTCTTGATGAACCAGAATTAGGCTTACATCCATATGCGATAACTCAACTTGCGGAGATGATAAAAGATGCTTCAATACATTCGCAAATTATTATTGCTACTCAAAGTAAAGATTTAGTTGACCATTTTGATGTGGACAATATATCTGTCATTGAGATGGATAAAGAGACTCTGTCTACTACTGTTACTCATTTAAGCGATGAAGAATATCATCTATGGCTTCAGAAGTATACTGTTAGTGAATTGTGGGATAAGAACATTATAGGAGGACGTCCCGTATGAAAATGAAAATAATCCATGTTTTATGTGAGGGACAGACGGAACAAGGCTTTGTTGAAAAGGTCTTGCGTCCATACCTTCGAGAAAAAGGGGTAACAGGTGTAAAGAGCATTTTGATTACAACTAATAAAAAGAAAAATGCTCAGGGAGGAATTTTGACATATAATCAGGCTTTAACAGACCTTAATTTGCTGCAGCGGACGGAAATCGATGGAAATAATGAAAGACATATATTTACGACAATGTTTGATTTGTATGCTCTTCCTAAGGATTTCCCAGGTATTGAAAAAAGAGAAACGATTAGAGACCCGTATCAAGTGGTGTGTGATTTGGAAAAAGATTTTGGCGATGCAATAAATGATAAACGCTTTATCCCTTATATCCAACTTCATGAGTTTGAGGCTCTTTTGTTTTGCGGTATTGAATATATTGCAAGTTTTTACCCTGGTTGTGAGAAACGATGTGAGCAATTAACTCAAGCTTTAAAAAAAGCTGGGAATCCAGAGCTGATCAACAATGGTCAAACAACTGCGCCAAGTAAACGTATTATAAAAGTTGTAGAAGGTGGTAAAGAAAAGATGTATAATTACAATAAACCTAGAACAGGCGAATTCGTGACGGAAAAGATAGGTGTCGAGGAACTCCGCTCAAAATGTAAACACTTTAATGCGTGGATAGAGAAACTAATTGGCTGTTGAGGTAGTGTTTCATCGAGTGTGTCTGGAGTCGGTCTCACGGATAACAATATCTCAAGCGCAACAAAATTATCTGAGTTTTTCAAACTTTTGTATCCAAAAGTCATGTACAGAATCTACATGTTCTTTGGCTATGCCAGACACGGAACTTTGCAAGTGAACCGCAGCCGGTCAGTGTAATACGAAAAATCCGACCGAAATGACCGGAATGAGATGCCGAAACGGAAAAATGATGGGCATGGAGCAGAAACAAGAAGGGACAAGTCGTTGCTCCGCTCATATTGAAAACAAGAAACGACAGTCCATGTTATAGCAATGGGCAACAAAATATTCTTTATATGCAATAGCCTTCATAATGGGGGTGCACAACGTGTTTTAGTTACTATTGCAAATTATATGGCAGAACATGGATATGATATCCAAATTATAGCGAGTTTTAACAATGGGTCTTATCCTTTAAACGAAAGAATTAAAGTGACTTATGTCGGATATGGACAATATGTGAAACTCGTTTGTGTCGCGAGACGGCAAATTGCGCGGCAGGGGCCAGATGCAGTTATAGCTTTTGAGTATTTCTTTAACATGCTAGCTTCTATAGCATGTCTGGGGCTTAAGACTAAGTTGATTGTCTCAGAGCGTAACGATCCAACGCGTGTAGGATCTGGCTTCGTAAAGGGCAAGATGCGAAACTTCCTTTATAGATTTGTTGATGTACTCGTATGCCAAACACCCGACGCAAGGGCATACTTTCCATCGCATATCCAAAAGAAATCTGTAATAATTCTTAATCCTCTCAAGCCTAATTTGCCCGTGAAAATTGGTGGTGAAAGAGCAAATGAAATAGTTACATTTTGTAGATTAAACTCACAAAAGAACTTGCCAATGCTCTTGAATGCTTTTAAGGATTTTTTAAAGACACATAGCGGTTATAAACTCAAGATTTTTGGCGATGGTGAAGAATCTATGGAGCTAAAAGAAATATCTAAACAATTAAACGTAGAAGGTAGCGTAGAAATTAATCCTGCTTCCGACAACATACATCAGCTTGTCCTAAATGCGAGAATGTTTGTATTGCCTTCCGATTATGAAGGCCTATCGAACTCGATGCTCGAGGCAATGGCAATAGGACTTCCCACTATATGTACCGATTGCCCTTGTGGAGGTGCGCGAATGATTATTAAAAACAATGATAATGGAATTCTGATTCCCGTAAGGGATGCTGGTGCTCTATATGGTGCAATGTGTAAAATAGCAGATGACAGAGAACTCGCTGAGCGACTTTCTTCGGAGGGGGCAAAATTGAGAGAAAGTTTGTCGGTTGAGACAATATCCCGAGAATGGTTAAAACTTATTTATTAGCACTGCTACTCTCCATAACATAACTTGCTCGGCAGCGCCCTCCGGAACATTAACGGGTCTGCCGGCTGATTCTTAGTATATGACAATTTTCACCAAATGTCATATAATTTATTGATTATCAAGTAAATACTATTGCAAAAGACCCTGGAATTTTGTAACTTTATAAGTGAAT
>CAYLPY010000007.1:0-107277 GCA_964385795.1 uncultured Muribaculaceae bacterium | reverse complement strand
AACCCGAGACCCCCACATTAAAAGTGTGATGCTCTACCAACTGAGCTAACGAGTCATCCCGTTGTTTTGGGATTACAAATGTAATCTATTATTCTGAAATATCCAAATTTTCGCCGAAATTATTTTAGTTTTTTGCCGTAAATCTTCTCGATGGCCTCGAAACTGCCCAGATCACTCCATTCCCAACTTCCTGGTATCATGTAAACCTTTCTGGACTTCTCCATAACGGCATAGTCGATTGAAATCTTTTCGCAGGTGGGGAAGAGCCTTCCGAGTTCACTTCCCTCGTCGCCTGTATAGAGCGCCGGTGACAACTCGTCCATCACTGCCATAATCTGAGGCGCGTAGTGGCTAAGCTCTGAAGCGAAAGTCGCTGCCCGGCAGATAAATATTCCGGCGTTCCAGTAGTATCCGCCTTTCTGGAGGTAGCTCTCGGCAATCTTGAGGGACGGCTTTTCCTTGAATTCAGTGACCTTTACGACTTCGTTATTTCCAGGGATTTTCTCGGCGTGGATGTAGCCGTATCCGGTGTGGGGGGTGCGAGGAACTATGCCCATGCAGACGATTGCCTCCTTCTCCAGAGTAAAGTCGAGGGCCTTAAGCAGCGTCTTTGCGAAAGCTTCGTGTTCCGGGACGTATGCATCCGCCGGAGTGACGACAAGTGAGGCGTCTGGGTACTTCTTTAAAATCTTCCTGCAAGCATATGCGATGCATGGGGCTGTATTGCGCGAAGCAGGTTCGGCGAGAATCTGCTCGTCCGGAATATCGGGGAGCTGTTCCTTGACGAAGTGTATGTAGTTCTCGGACGTCACCACCCAGAACTTCGCGTCCGGGTCGGTTTCGCGGAAACGATTGTATGTGAGTTGGATGAGGGTCTTGCCGCAGCCGAGAAGGTCTATGAACTGCTTTGGATGCTCCGGGGTGCTGACGGGGTACAGACGGCTGCCGACGCCACCGGCCATTATCACGATGTGGTTGCTCTTCATAATGTCAGCAAAGATGAATATTATGACGTAAAATTCCTACATTTGCGCCTCGAAAAACCTTTTTTGAAGATTATGCAGGGCGTTTGGACAATTTTGTTGCTGGTAGTTTCCAACATCTTCATGACTTTTGCGTGGTATGGCCATCTCAAGCTTCAGGAGATGAAAATCTCCGACGGGTGGCCGCTCATTCTTGTGATACTTTTCTCATGGGGACTCGCGTTTTTTGAGTATTGTGCCCAGGTGCCCGCCAACAGGATAGGCTCCAATATTAACGGCGGCCCGTTCAGCCTCGTGCAGCTCAAGGTGATTCAGGAGGTCGTCTCGCTGGTGGTCTTTACCATAGTGATAAATCTACTTTTTAAAGGGCAAGGCCTGCAGTGGAATCACTTCGCTGCATTCGGATGTCTGGTGCTGGCAGTCTTCTTCGTGTTTATGAAGTAAGTCTCATGGCCTGCTGAGCGAGGCGCTGCAAAGAGTCACGTCTGCGGACTTTGCATAGAAAAGGCACTCTCCGGCGCTCTCTTTCTTGAGTCCGAGGGAGATGTCCTCTCCGTGCCGGGCCTCGTGCCGGTAATTGAAGTCGAGCCTTATCGGGGAATTGCCGTCTATAGCTTCTTCCGGAAGCATATCGTACATCATCTCGAGGTATCTGGTGTTGTTGAGGTGTCCGTTGAAATCGCAGTCGCTGTATCGGATTGTGCGGCGGTCGCTGAAGTCTGCGCAGAAGTCCCTGATGCGCTTCGGGCTGCGGCACGGGATTCCCTGGTCGCTGTCTGTCATCGCAAGTTCTGGGAAGAGCGGACGTCTGGAGTCTATGTCGATGATACACCATTCCGTCGTTCCTCTGCCCACTTCTCTCCCGTCGCGGCCGGTCACCCGAACGCAGCGGTTATAGGTGATGCCTCCGCTTGACACTGGCCATACAGAAATCTGGAGCGGGTCGTAGAGGCCCGGACGTGAGTCAATCTCGAAAGCTGAACGGAGAAGAACCCAACTGCGGCGCTCTCTTGCCATCACGTCGATGCCATAGCCTTCCGTGCGGATGTTCTGACCGATTGCGTTGATGATGTCCCTGCAGAGGGACGGCACTGTAATCTGTCCCTTGAAGTCGATTTCCTCGGGTGCGACGGAGTATTTGTATGTGTTCATTGTGCTCATTTCTTTCGTTTTCTACCGGCAAAGTTATCTCGGACATGGTGTGGGACGAAAAATGTGGTACCAGTAAATTGTTTATGTTATATAATTCTTGTTTTGGCGGGGAAATTGCCCTATTTTTGGGATGAATAATGGTTGAATTGAGTTTTGTCCCTTCGTATTAAGGGATGTGTTTAATGGTATGGAAAAACTTTTGAGACTCCCGAAGACGTATGCAGCGCATCTTGTCTATGTGCTGCTGATGCCGTCGTTCTTCATTTCTTTCTGCTTTCTGTACGACCCTTTCGGGGTAGCCTCATTCTATGAAGTCGGCGGGATGCACTATCCTTTCCATCTGCTGATGCTTACCTGCATCATCATGACTGTGCTTGCCATCACGCGGCTAGTCTTCGTTGCGCTCTACAAGTATATCCCTTTCAAGAACTGGCACTATGCTGTATGGTGCCTCGGGGAAGTGCTGATATGTGCCTTCTTTATGGCTCTCTATACAGCTCTTTTCTACGGAACAGCGATGCCTTATTTCCTCGCACTTTCACACTGCCTCAAGTTCGCATACCTTATCCTTGTCTACCCCTATATGTTGCTCGTTCTCCTGCGGGCCATCATTAATTCCAGCGCCGACGCGCGGGCTGTGGACGACAGCCTCGTGAAATTGTACGACGAGCATAAGCGGCTCAAACTGACAATCGACCCTGCCGCAATACTATTTATAAATGCAGAAGGAAACTATGTCCGTATCCATTACCTCGAGAACGAGCGCCCTCGTGAGTTTATGTTGAGGAACTCCATGCGCAGCCTTGAGGACAATGCAGCGCGGCACGGACTTGCAAGGTGCCACAGGTCGTACTATGTCAATCCTCGGCACGTGAAGGTGCTGCGCAAGGACAAGGAGGGCGTTATC
The DNA here is from genome assembly GCA_964385795.1 of uncultured Muribaculaceae bacterium. Lineage (GTDB taxonomy): Bacteria > Bacteroidota > Bacteroidia > Bacteroidales > UBA932 > Cryptobacteroides. The sequence continues at coordinate 104,235 of CAYLPY010000007.1, read as the reverse complement.
GTTGCAGAATTCCTGCAGGAAGGGCTCGGGACTGTACCGGTCAGCCGTCAATATTATTCGGCCCTGTCCGACCTTCTTTGAACAGATGTTCAACCTACGCACCGGATTCCGTCTCAGTGATGGTTCCTTCTGGCGTCCCCCAGATGGGCATTGCCAATTGAGCATTACGGCTTCGGCAGCGCGTTCCGAATATGAGCCGGGAGACGAGAAAGAGCAGGGGAGTGCGCTAACGCGTCTTCTCGAGACGTTCGAGCTCGTAGTCGGCCTTGATCTTGTCGATTATGGCGGTGACTACCTCGAAAGCCTTCGAACCTTCGGTATAGACGGCAGGGATTGAGAAAGAAACTCGTCCCTGCCTTTTAAGTTTGTTGGCAGCGGCCTTCTTGCGCGCGTCTTCCGGATTGTAGACCGCTATTGAATGGCCTCCGAACATCCCGACTATCTTCATGCATGGGACATCCGTGTCTCCATCGCCGAAATAGACCATGTGTGTGAACGGGATGCGCTTCTTTTCGTCCGCAATCGAGGCGTTGACGAGTTTGTTGTCTCGTGCGCTGAAGATACCTTTGTTAATCTTGAAGAGGTACTGCGTCTTACCGGTATAGTCCACCGCGATGCCGGGCCACACTGCCTCGCCTTCATCGTTGTAGATGAAACTTCCGGCGAAGATGTGCTTGAACTCCGAGGCTATCGGGCTCCCCTCGATGATTTCGCGCAGTCCGGAGGAGTTGATGTAGTGCTCGACAGTGGCTCCGTGCTGCCTGCCGTACTCGTTGACTTTCGAGAACCACTCCCTGACCCCGTCGAAGAGACGGATGTCCTTGCCGAAACTTCTGAAGTTTTCCCTTCTGAGTCTGACTCCGTTCGCTCTGGCCTCGTCGTACATGAGCTTCATGTATGACAGTACGTTGGAGGCGTCCTGGCCGATGGCTATGCTGTCCGACATCCTCCAGAACTCCTCGGCTGTTTTGCCGACCGCCTGAATGAAACCGAATTCCTGCATGTTCCCCGGGGAAAGCGTCCCATCAAAATCGTAGATGAGGGCGATGATTGGCTTCTTCTTCATAGTGTATGCTTCGCCACGAATGCGTCTATTTCACCACAAATATCGCAAATAATCCCCGCTATACAAGCCTGCCGGTTTGAATTTGCGGAGCCGTTTGATAAATTTGCGCATCAACAAAAAACCCAAGTATGATACATTATCTCTCGACTCTTGAGAAAAGCATGAAGAACGCGTGGGGAGAACCTGCGGTCTGCAACTACAGAGGCGAAGTCTTCTCTAACGAGGACCTTGCCCGCAATATAGTGAAATTCGGAATGATGTTCGCGAAGGCGGGCATCCGCAAAGGCGACAAGATTGCCCTTTGCGCCAAGAACACGGCCCGCTGGGCTGTGTCTTTCCTCGCAGTCAATGCATACGAGGCTGTGGTGGTGCCGATTCTCTCCGACTTCCATCCGGACAGCGTCTCCAAACTCGTAGACCATTCCGACAGCGTCATTCTTTTTACCGACCGTGACATCTGGGAAAAACTCAATCCGGCCGAGATGCCTAAGCTCAAGACTGCGGTCAACGTGGATGATTTCTCCCTCCTCTATGCCCCCGACGAGACAGTAAAGGCTGCGTTCGAAGACATGGACAAGGATTTCGCGGAGCGTTTCAAGGACGGATTCACCAAAGATGACATCACTTTCCCGACCGACAACCTGGCCGAACTCGCCGTCATCAACTATACTTCCGGCACCACGAGCGCTCCTAAGGGAGTCATGCTGACCTACGGCAACATCAGCGCATCCATTGCATACGGCCACGCTCATGTTCCGGTCTATCCTGATGATACCATCGTCTCCATGCTTCCTATGGCTCATGTCTACGGCATGGTGTACGAGTTCCTCTATCCGCTTTCCGGCGGCTGCACCGTCTACTATCTCGGCAAGACCCCTGCGCCGTCGCTGCTTCTCCGCGCCATGGCCGATGTTCATCCGTACATAATCTGCACCGTGCCTCTCGTGATGGAGAAAATCTACAAAGCATCTCTCAAGCCTGTGCTCAGCAAGTGGTACATCAAGCTGCTTACTTCAATCCCCGGAATCAACAAAGTCATCTGCAACAAGATACGCGAGAAGCTTGATGCCGCGTTCGGCGGTCGTGTCCGCACCTATATCATGGGTGGTGCCGCTCTCAATCCAGAAGTTGAAAAGTGGTTCAAGCGTATCGGTCTGCACTATACCGTTGGCTATGGCATGACGGAGGCTGCTCCGCTGCTTGCCTACGAGGACTGGTCACGCTATGCTCCGGGCTCCTGCGGCAAGGGTATAGACTGCGCGCAGATTTGCATTGACTCCGATGATCCGCAGCACATTGCGGGTGAAATCCAGGCCAAAGGTGCCAACGTCACCATCGGCTATTACAAGAACGAGGAGGCCACCGCAGCCGCATTCACTGAAGACGGATTCCTGCGTACAGGAGATCTCGGAATCATGGATGCCGAAGGCAACATCTTCATAAAGGGACGCAGCAAGAGCATGATTCTCTCTGCCAACGGCCAGAACATCTACCCCGAGGAGCTTGAAGCCGTGGTCAACAATCAGGATTACGTCGCCGAGTCGGTGGTTGTGGACCGTGCCGGCAAGATAGTCGCTCTCGTCTATCTCGATGCTGATGCGGTCAAGAGCTCAAAGCTTGACGCGGAAGCTGTTTCGGACATACCGGAGAGAATCCGCCGGAGCTCCAACAAGCGTCTCCCTGGCTATAGCCAGATAGCCAAAGTAGAGGTCGTTTCTGTTCCGTTCGAGAAGACTCCGAAGATGAGCATCAAGCGTTTCCTCTATAAATAATGCTATATCTCAGGCTAAATTTATCTGCCTGAGCCGTCTGGCCGATGCAATGTCTCCTATGCAGACCGGTGTGCGTCTTACTCGCCCGGTTTTGGTGACAAAATGTCATTGGAACGCAATTTGAACCTTTGAGGTCCGGCTGCATGTGCGGCCGGACTTTTTGTAAACTGAAAACGAATCATAATATGGCTACAAAATCGCTGAAAGGCAAGATTGGCGTGACTACCGAGAATATCTTCCCGGTAATCAAGCAGTTCCTCTATTCGGACCACGAGATTTTCCTTCGTGAACTCGTTGCAAACGCAGTCGATGCGACCCAGAAGATGAAGGCTCTCGCGTCGAGCGGTGACTTCAAAGGCGAACTCGGCGACCTCAAGGTCAGCATAGAGCTCGACGAAGACAAGAAGATCCTCCGGATCATCGACCGGGGCATCGGAATGACCGAGGAGGAAGTAGACAAGTACATCAACCAGATAGCCTTCTCTTCCGCAGGGGAATTCCTCGAGAAGTACAAGGACCAGATCGGTTCGATCATCGGGCATTTCGGACTCGGGTTCTACTCCGCCTTCATGGTGTCCAAGAAAGTCGAGCTGGACACTTTGAGCTGGAAGGACGGTGCGAAGGCTGTCAAGTGGATCTGCGACGGTTCTCCTGAATATGCGATGGAGCCGTCCGACAAGGCTGACCGCGGCACCGTCATCACCCTCTATCTCGATGATGACTCTGCGGAATACGCTGCCAAGGGCCGCATCTCCGCGCTTCTCGGCAAGTACTGCAAGTTCATGCCGGTGCCTGTAGTCTTCGGCAAGAAGACCGAATGGAAGGACGGCAAGAGCGTCGAGACAGACGAGGACAACGTCGTTAACGACATCGAGCCAATCTGGACGAAGGCTCCTTCCGAGCTCAAGGACGAGGACTACCTCAAGTTCTACCGTGCCCTCTATCCGATGGACGAGGACCCTATGTTCTGGATTCACCTCAACGTCGACTATCCGTTCACGCTGACGGGCGTGCTGTACTTCCCTAAGATCAAGGAAAGGATGGCGATAGACAAGAACAAGATTCAGCTCTACTGCAATCAGATGTTCGTCACGGAACATGTGGACAATATCGTGCCTGACTTCCTGACACTGCTTCACGGTGTGATTGACTCTCCAGATATCCCGCTCAACGTCAGCCGAAGCTATCTGCAGAGCGATGCCAATGTCAAGAAAATCAGCACCTACATCACCAAGAAGGTGGCCGACCGTCTGGAGGAGATTTTCAAGGACCAGAGGCAGCAGTTCGAGGAGAAGTGGGACAACATCAAGCTTTTCATCGAGTATGGCATGCTCAGCGACGAGAAGTTCTGCGAGCGCGGGATGAAGTTCGCCCTCCTCAAGAACACTGACGGCAAGTTCTTCTCTCTCGACGAGTACCGCAAGGCCGTGGAGCCTGCTCAGACGGACAAGGACAAGAATGTCGTTTGCCTCTACGCGACGGACAAGGACGAGCAGTACGGATTCATCGAGGCTGCGAAGAACATGGGCTACGACGTGCTCCTGATGGACTGCGAGCTTGACAGCCACTTCGTCAACCTGATTGAGAGCAAGATTGAGCACACCAAGTTCGCAAGAGTCGACAGCGACTCTGCCAGCAACCTCATCCAGAAGGAGGAGCAGGTCAAGCCAGAGCTCAGCGATGATGACAAGAAGGCGCTTGATGAGATGTTCAAGGCCGTGCTTCCTCAGGACAACGACTATAGCGTGGACGCGCAGAACCTTGGCGAGACGGCTTCGCCGGTCCTCATCACGAGGAACGAGTTCATGCGCCGTTATCGCGAGATGAGCTCTATGGGTGGGGGAATGAATTTCTACGGTTCTATCCCGGAGTCCTACAACATCATCGTGAATATGCAGAATCCTCTCATGCGGAAGATTTGGGATGCCAAGAAGGCCGATGACGAGACTTCTACAGCAGACTTCGCCGCGAAGAACGAGCTGCTTCGCCAGATTGTGGATCTCGCGCTTCTCAGCAACGGCATGCTGAAGGGTAAGGCGCTCGCGGACTTCGTAGCCCGCAGCGAGAAAATCCTCGGCGAATAGTTCTCGGCCGGTTGTCTTGCCTGTCGGGATATTGCTGTTGCGGCGATTCTTGCCGGTGCGGTCAGTTTCTGACAGTCAGTTGAATATGATAGGGCGGTCCCGAATAGGGCCGCCCTTTGTCGTGCTTGATAGTTCTCTCCTGTTCCTGGAATGGTTCCCCCCTAATCGTCCCAGACGGAAGCGATACTTGACTTGCCCTGACGGCTGCTGACTGCCGCCTGCGAGATGTTGATGATGAAGTCTCCCATCTTCTCGAACTCCTCGAGCAGCGCGAGGTAGAAGACGCTCTCGAAATAGCTCTCGCCGTTGCTGTCCGTGCGGTTCAGTTCTGCCTCGCGAAGAGCATCGCGCTTTTCGTTGATGTCCACTTCGGCTGCTACGGCATTGTCGATGTTGCTGATGGAGTCAGCATACTCGAGATTGTAGACCATAGCCTCGTAGGCACGTGACACCAGAGCAATCATCTCCTCAAGTTTCGCACGGTGCTCGTCTGTCAGCTTCTGCTTGTGTTCGATGGCTCTCGCGATGAGCCTGCTGATGGCCTCGCCGCTGTCACCCAGCGACTCAAGCTCTCCGACGATGCGGTAGATGGCCTTGATTTTCAGCGCGGAATTGTCGCTGAGACCTTCCCGGTTAATCTTGTTGAGGAAGCTAACCACCTCGAACTCGATCCTGTCGGAAATCTCCTCGTACTTGACAAGCTTTTCTCTCCATGGCTCGAACTTTTCTGCTGAGTCAGAAGTCTCGACAGCCTCCTTGACGTAGCCAAGGCCCTTCATCATGATGCGTCCGAAGTGGGAGACCTCTTTCTCTGCCTCGGTCAGTGCGAGTTCCGGAGTGGAGACCATGCCTGCGTTGATGTAGACCAGCTTGCCGACCGGCTCGCTGCTCGGCTTGTCCTTTATGATGGTGCACACCGTTTTCTCTATCAGAGGGATAAACCAAATGAGGAGGCAGGTGTTGATGAGGTTGAATACCGTGTGCAGCATTGAGATGCTGTAGAGGGGCGTCTCGGCGCTGCCGCTCATGCCGAGAGACCGGATGATCCACTCGATGAGCCCAAGGAAATGAGGGAACAGCGCGACTGCCCAGATGACACCGAAGACGTTGAATATCGTGTGGGCGAGTGCTGCCCGCTTCGCGTTGACGTTGCCCACGGCTGCCGCGAGGTTAGCCGTGATGGTCGTGCCGATGTTTTCGCCGAGGACCATCGCCGCCGCCATGTCGAACTTGATCCATCCCATGTTCAAGACTATCAGCGTGAGTGCTACCGTTGCGCTGGAAGACTGGAGCACCAGAGTGAGAATCGAGCCAACCATCACGAACAGCAGCACTGACCATATTCCGTGTCCGGACCATGACTGGATGAACGAAAGGACTTCCGGCGAAGACTCAAGGTTGGGGACGGAGTTCTTCATGAACGACAGACCGAGGAAGAGAAGGCTGAATCCGACCACTATCTCGCCTATGTCGCGGCATTTGCCCTTCTTGGATATGCTGAGGATGAAACCTACCGCCATCAGCGGAATGGCAAGAATCGAAATGTCCGCCTTGAACCCGAACAGTGCTATAATCCATGCGGTGAAGGTGGTGCCGATGTTGGCTCCCATAATCACTCCTATGGCCTGCGTCAGCGTGAGGATGCCCGCGTTTACGAAACTTACGACCATCACGGTGGTGGCGCTGGAAGACTGGATTACCGCAGTGACCCCGAGTCCGGTGGTCACTCCCTTGAACGGGTTGGAGGTGATGGAGGAGACAAATCTGCGCAGGCCGTCTCCTGCCGCTTTCTGAAGACCGGAGCTCATCATGTTCATTCCGTAGAGGAACATTCCGAGAGCTCCTATCAAGGTGAGAATGCTTAAAATCATACGACTGATGTTTGACTGCAAAAATCGTCAAAAACTTTGACCTCCGACAGCAGGAGGAGGTGCTGATGGTTTGATTTAACAAATATTTAACAAAAAAACTTGGCTTTGTAACAAAATCTTAACAGGTGTGGGGCCGATTTTCACAACATCCGTCTATCTTTGCGGGAGACAAAAGAAAGGCAGGAATGGCAGAGATTCTTATCATCGAAGACGAGGCGGATATCCGCGAAATCCTCAGTTTCAACCTCGAAAGCGCAGGCTACAAGGTCCATGCGGCGGCTTCCTCCGAGGAAGGGGAGAAGATGCTCACTCAGCGGACGGCACTGATACTGCTCGATGTGATGCTGCCCGGGATGTCGGGCTTCCAGTTCGCGAAGAAACTCCGTAGCGAGGCAAAGTGCAGCACCCCGATAATCTTCCTTACCGCCAGGACCACTGAGAACGATGTCCTTACCGGATTCTCCGCCGGCGGCGATGACTACATCCAGAAACCATTCTCAATCAACGAAGTGCTTGCAAGGGTCAAGGCCGTGCTCAAGCGCTCCTCTGTTTCGACGGCTCCTCCCGACAAGATACTTGACTGCGGTGTCCTGCAAATCAATCTCGGGATGGAAAGTGTCTCTCTGGCCGGCGAGACCCTTCCGCTCTCGCGCAAGGAGTTCGACCTCCTCGCTCTTCTCGCCAAGCATCCAAATACCTATTTCTCCAGAGCTTCCATCATCTCCGACCTTTGGAAGGATTCTCCCTATGTGCTTGACAGGACAGTCGACGTGCACATCGCGAGGATACGGAGCAAACTAGGAAAGTACCATGATATCATAAAGAACAAGACCGGTTTCGGATACTATCTCGACGCGCACCATGACATATAGGAACAAACTGACCATCACCATCTCGGTGATCTTCGTCATCTTTGCTTTCATCACCGTCAATCTCGGGCTCGTCAGCGAGGACGGCTACCGTAAGGCCGTCATCCGCTCGCGTCTGGAGAGCTACGCCGACATGGTGGAGAAATCCGACACGGCATCGGCTGGCCTTCTGCTCAAGTACCTTCCCGACAGCCTCCGCGTCACGGTCCTCGGCATGGACGGCAGTGTCCTGATGGATACCGGCATGCCTGCATCCAAGATGGAGAACCATCTGCAGCGTCCGGAGATAAAGTCGTGTCTCAAGCACGGCAGCGGCAGCGCCATCCGCCGCTCCGCCACTTCGGATAAGAAGTATTTCTATTTTGCCAAGTCCTACGACGGCAAGGTTATCGTGAGGGTCGCCCAACTCTTCGAGGTCAATCTCGGCAAGTTCTTCAGGACGGACTGGATGCTGATACTCAGCATCTTCTTCCTCCTTGTGATAGCGCTCATCACCCTGTTTTTCCTCTCCGACCGCTATGAGCGCAAGGAGGCTGAGAAAACTTCGCGCGAGACTCGCCGTCTCAAGCACGAGATGACGGGCAACATCTCCCATGAACTCAAAACCCCGGTAAGCAGCATTCAGGGCTATCTCGAGACGATAGTCAACCATCCGGAACTCTCCGAGAACAAGAAGCAGCTTTTTATCGAGCGCTCCTATCTCCAGGCCCTCAGACTCTCCGACATGATAAAGGACATTTCCCTGATAACCAAGCTTGAAGAGGCACCGGAGCAGTTCAGGATAGGCCCGGTGAACATCCGAACCGTCTTCGACGAAGTCGCGGAGGAGATGGCCCCGCAACTCGAGGAACACGACATCCGAGTGGACAATCAGCTCCCTCCGGTGTGCATACGCGGCAACTATCACCTTGTCTACTCGATTTTTCGCAATCTGTTCGAGAATACCTCCAAGTACGCAGGCGAGGGCTGCACGGTTACGGCAAGATGTGCCGTAGATGGCAGTACCTACAGCATTGACTACCACGACAATGGGCGTGGTGTGGACGGGGGCAATCTTGAAAAGATTTTCGAGCGTTTCTTCCGCCTCGATGCGGACAGGGCGAAGCCTGTCGGCGGTTCGGGACTCGGACTGTCCATAGTCAGGAATGCTGTTTTCTTTCACCACGGCAGCATCCAAGCCTACTGCGTGCCAGGAGGAGGATTAGGTTTCTCGTTCACTCTTAAAGACCTGAAGTAACGGATTTCACCTGCGGTGTCGGTGTGTACTGTCGCGGAAAATAGTTAGATTTGTGGGTTGTGCAGCGGGAGGTGTGCCGAGCACGGATTACTGCCTCCGCATAACGGAAAGCCCGGGACAGGGCAAGTTGGTTTTTACATTATGGAAGTATTGAATACCGAGATTCCCGGTGTGGTAATCATCCGCCCGAGAATATTTGAAGACAACAGAGGATATTTTTTCGAGTCCTGGTCGGAGAGGGACTTCAACGAGAAGGTCCGTCCGGTGCATTTTGTCCAGGACAATGAGAGCTGCAGCAGCTACGGCGTGTTGCGGGGGCTGCATTTCCAGAAGGGAGCTGCCGCCCAGAGCAAACTCGTGAGGGTCCTTCAGGGGACGGTCCTCGATGTGGCGGTTGACATCCGCCGCGGCAGCCCGACATACGGCAGGCACGTGGCGGTGGAACTGAGCGGCGAGAACCACCTGCAGTTCTTTATCCCGCGCGGATTCGCGCACGGCTTCAGCGTCCTCAGCGACAAAGCCGTCTTCCAGTACAAGTGCGACAATTTCTATGCCCCCCAGAGCGAAGGCGCGATAGCCTGGGACGATCCGGACCTCGGCATTGACTGGCGGATTCCGGCGGACGAGGCTCTGCTTTCCGCAAAAGACAGCGTACATCCGAGACTTCGCGATGCGGAAGACCTTTTCGACTACAGCGTAGACCCGTACGCGTTATGAATGTACTGGTCACCGGAGCCAACGGTCAGCTTGGCTGCGAGTTGAGGATAGCCTCCCTTGCTTCGGCCGACCGATATATATTCACGGATGTCCGCGACCTCGCACCGGACCAGGTGGCGCTGCTGCGCTCCCTCGGCGGGGAGTCCGTGTGTACCTCAAGCGAGCGCCTCGATATAACGGATTTTGACGCGCTGCACAGGTTTGTGGCCCGCGAGAAGGTGGAGGTCATCGTCAACTGCGCTGCATACACCGACGTCGAAGGTGCGGAGGACAGCCCGGAACTCGCCGAACTCCTCAACGCAGAGGCTCCTTCCCTGCTTGCCAAGGTGATGCAGGAGGTGGGAGGTGTGCTTTTCCAGATAAGTACCGACTATGTCTTCGGCGGCGAGCAGGACAACACTCCATGCCGCGAGGACAAGGAATGCGCCCCTACGGGAGTGTATGGCATGAGCAAGCTCCACGGCGAGGAGCGTATCAAGACATCCGGCTGCAGGTACGTGATTCTGCGCACCGCATGGATGTACAGCGAGTTCGGCCGTAATTTCCTCAAGACCATGCTGAAGCTCACTTCCGAGAAACCCTCGCTTAAGGTCGTCTTCGACCAGATAGGCACCCCAACCTATGCGATGGACCTTGCTGAACTGATCTCCGGACTCATCTCAGACCGGTCCTACGAGGGCCGGGAAGGACTCTACAACTATACGGGAGAAGGGGTCTGCTCGTGGTACGACTTCACAATGCTCATCGCCGAGCTCTCCGGTCACAGAGGCTGCGACATACTACCGTGCCACTCCGGCGAGTTTCCGAGCAAGGTCCGCAGGCCGGCCTATTCTGTCCTGGACAAGACATTGATAAAGAATACGTTCTCCGTACGCATTCCGTATTGGGCGGACAGCGTGCGGAAGTGTATGGAGAATATGAGATGAGAAGCGAGAAGGCCGGAGGCTATACCCTCAAGCAGTAGAGGGATTTTGACAGATTCTGTAGTTAGTGAATGTGTATGAAAGTTATAGAAGAGCGGGTCGTCGATACTGTTCTCGAGAGTCTTGATGTCAAGAATCTCGGGGCTGCGACCATCCGTCAGTGCTACAATGCCGCTCTGGCGCTTGAACGCATAAGCGGCGAGAAGTTTGTCCATCTTGAGTTCGGTGTGCCGGGGATAGAGGCCTGTGCCGTCGGTATCGAGGCGCAGAAGAGGGCTCTCGATAGCGGAGTGGCCTCTGTCTATCCTTCCGTCACGGGATCTCCCGAGTTTAGGGACAATTCCGCGCGCTTTGTCAGAGCGTTCATCGGGACGGCGGTACCTGCCGACGGCATCTATCCCACGGTAGGCTCGATGCAAGGGTGCTACAACCTCCTGCTCGAATGCACTCAGATGACTCCCGGTAAGAACGTTGTCGTCTACCTCACACCTGGTTTCCCGTCCCACTATCTTCAGTCGAAGGTGCTCGGCATAGAGACCCGGATGCTGGAACTCTATGACTGCCGTGGCGACAAACTCGTCCGCAAGTTGGAGTCTCTCTTTGCAGACGGGAAGGTCTGCGCGATGGTCTATTCCAACCCCAACAACCCTTCCTGGGTCTGTCTGACCGAGCAGGAACTTAAGGCTGTTGGTGAACTCTGCACGCGGTATGATGTGATAGCCCTCGAGGATTTGGCCTACCTCTGCATGGATTTCCGCAAGGACCGGTCTGTTCCTGGCGAAGCCCCGTTCCAGTCAACAATTTCGCGCTATACGGACAATTGCGCGATGATGGTGTCGGCTTCGAAGATATTCAGCTATGCCGGTGAACGCATCGGGTTCGTGGCTCTTCCCGAAGCTTTACGCTCGAGGGAGTACCCGGAGCTGCGCCGCAGGTACGGCAGGGGAGGCTTCGGCGACAATTTTGCGCTCACATATCTCTACGTCAACACTTCCAGCTGCTCCCATTCAGCGCAGGTTGCGCTTTCTGAGATGATGGCTTCGGCAGTCGAGGGGCGCTACGACTTCGTTGGGACGGTGAGGGAGTACGGCCGCAGGGCCGGGAAGGCGAGGGAAATATTTGCCAGACACCATTTCTTCCTTGTTTACGACCGTGACATGGGGGAGCATATCAGCAACGGCTTCTTCTTTACCATCGGCTATCCGGGGGTAGGCAGCAACGACCTGTTGCGTGGGCTGTTGCGCTGCGGCATCTGCGCAATCCCGCTCACGGCCACCCTCAGTGCCAGGCCTGGAATCCGGGTCTGTGTCTCTATGCTCAATTCCTATGAAGATTTTGCCCGCCTCGACGAGCGGCTCGCTCTTTTCCGCCACAATATCGGCAAATAGACCTTCTGTCCGCTGCACCGTGTGCCCTGACGTTGAAGTCGTCCGTTACACCGATAACAGAAATGCGGTGATCCGACATGCCGGACCACCGCATCTTTTATATTCAGATAAAATGAGTTGCCTTTTTACTGGCTCTCAGTCGTCAAGATTCCTGTACTTGGCAGGGATGCTGTCGTCCATCTTGACAGCGTGACGCGCCTTGAGCATTTCGCTGAACCTGTAGACAAGAACCGCTGCGCATACTGCGACTATGATGAGCATTGCTTTCATAATTCTTCTTTGTTTCGTTTTTTTACGATGCAAAGGTAGCTCTTTGCAGTGGAGAACAGAAGGCTTTGCTACGCTTTGTTTCGATAGCCACTAACGCTGAAAGCAATAGCCTTATCAGCTTTCCGATAAGGGCAATCGGTGTCTTGGTCAGACGAAAAACAATATCATCATCTGTGCCAGCAGTACTCTGAAGAACATCGTCAGCGGATAGACTGTCGCATAGCCTACGGCTGCCGAATCGCTGTTCTTGTCCTGCTCACCGGCGTAAGCAAGCGCTGGAGGATTGGTGCATGAACCGGCAAGTACACCGATAAGGGTGTTGTAGTCGAGTTTCATCAGGAAACGTCCCACGATACCTGCGAGCAGGATAGGAACGACTGTGATGATGGCACCGTAGCCGATCCAGATATATCCTCCCTTGTTGACTATCGTGTCCACGAATCCGTTGCCTGCCTCAAGTCCGACGCAGGCGAGGAAGATGGAGATGCCGATTTCGCGGAGCATGAGGTTTGCGCTCGCTGTGGTGTAGGTGATTACCTTGAACTGCGGGCCGAAGTGGCTGAGCAGAAGGCTCACGATGAGCGGCCCTCCCGCAAGTCCGAGTTTTACTGGCTGTGGAATGCCTGGGAAGTGGATTGGAATGCTTCCCAGGAGACATCCGAGTGCGATGCCGATGAATATCGGGATGAGGTTCGGCTCGTCGAGACGCTTGCGGGAATTGCCGAGAATCTTCTCCACGGAGGCAATGCCCTGCTCAGTGCCGACCACCGTGACCTGGTCTCCATACTGGAGGTGGACGTCAGGGGTCGCCTTGAGCTCGATGCCGGCTCTGCGGATGCGCGTCACCGTGACTCCGAGGACATTCTCGAACTCGAGGTTGCCGAGGACCATGCCGTTCAGCTTGCGCTTCGAGATGATGATTCTGCGTGAGATGAACTTCTTGTCGCTGAGAACCTCTCCGGATTTCTCATTCTTCTTGCTGTCTGCGACGAGTTCCTGGATGTCTGCCTTTCCCTTGGGGGCTGCTTTCGGCCTGTTTGACGTGCTGTTGCGGTAGAAGACTCCCTTGATGACGATGAAACTGAGGATGCAGCCGATGACGCCGAGCGGGTATGCCACCGCGTAGCCGAGAGCTATGTCAGGTGCGTTGGTGTGGAAGATGTCGGAGTAGGCCTGCTGCGCTGCGCCGAGTCCAGGGGTGTTGGTCACGGCACCGGACATGATGCCTGTCATGGTCGTGATAGGCATCTTGGTGATGAAGTGCAGGGCGACTGTTACACCCACGCCGCCTATCACTACGAGGAAGGCCAGCATGTTGAGTTTGAGTCCGCCGCTCTTGAGGCTGGAGAAGAATCCTGGGCCGACCTGCATGCCGATGCTGTATACGAACAGAATCAGGCCGAACTCCTTGAGAAAATGGAGCAGGTTGGCGTCCAGCGTCATCCCGAAGTGGCTGAACAGGATGCCTATGAACAAAATCCACGTTACGCCGAAACTCACGCCGGCAATCTTGATTTTTCCCATCACCTTTCCGAGCGCTATGACGAGGGAGAGGATGATGATTGAGTGGGCGATGCCACCGCTCCAGACACCCGGGGTGCCGTCAAAAATTGAATTCAAAAAGTCTATCATCGCTTTTCCTATATCCACCTGTTGTTTCTTGAACTGACTTCATTGGACTCTCTGAGCATCTTCAGGAACACTTTCGCAGATTTTTTGCGGTATACCCTTTTGAGTAGATGTATGCAGCCTTCCATTTGATTGTCAGGAAGTTCGAGCGGAATCGTCTTGAGCGACTCGCGGTGATGGATGGCTGATTCGGAGAGGATTGTGAGACAGTGGCTGCCCTGCACGACGTCGAGGAGCATGTTCACTTCGTTGAGTTCGATGCGGATGTTCCAGTCCATGTTGTAGATGTCCACGTACTTGTCCAGGGCGTTGCGTGCCTGGAGACCTTTGGCAGGCATCACGATGTTCTGCCTCTGGAGATCGGCGAGCGAGAGGGAAGTCCTGCCCGCGAGGGCGTGGTCTTTGCTGAGGATGACGGAGAGCCTGTCGTCGAAGAGGGTCAGTGATTCGATCTCGTCGAAAGTCCTGCTCGGCTTGAAGGCGAGGACGAAGTCCACCTCCCTGCGGCACAGCATGTTCATCAACTCTTCCATGGAGCGTATGACAATCTGGAGCTTGACTCCGGGATATGCGTCGAGGAAGTTGCGCAGGGTCTCCGTCAGAATCGGGCCGAAGGAATATGTCGCTCCGATGATTAACTCTCCGGATACCATCTCTTGAAGGTCGCGAATCTGGTTGATGCAGTCTTTGGCGTCGAGGAGGGTCTTCTGCGCGAGCGGAAACAGCCTTTCGCCGTTTTCGGTCAGGGATACGGAGTGGGAATCTCTGGAGAAGAGGGCTATGCCGAGTTCCTCTTCGAGCTGTTTGATCTGTTGCGAGAGCGTGCTCTGTGTGACAAAGAGGCTTCTCGCGGCTTCGGAGAAGTTGAGAGTCTCGGCGACTTTGACGAAGTAGTGTAGTTGTCTTAATTCCATTTCGGTCTTGATCCCATGTTGCTTTTTGTCCCGCAAGTCTTGATACTTCCTGCCGGCCTTGACCTTGCTTTGCTGTCGCCTCAAACGATTGTTGAGGCTTTCTACTATTATCCGCTTGCAAAGATAAGCTCATTTAATCATAGAAACTGTACTTTGCTATCGCAAATTTCGATAGCTGCTATAAATTTTTTAAAAACTGGTCCGGTTGCCATGCTCCGGAAGGCAAAAAATAGGGCGGCTGACATACGTCATACCGCCCTCACAGCTATAATATACTAACTACCTTCTGTCATTCGGGACAAAGCCCGTAGACAGTGATTGTTCTGCAAATGCAAAACTATTTGTTGTACAGATTGAATTCAGGAATCTTCGTGAGGTCCACGATGACGAGGTTGAGCCTCTCGCCGTTTGACCAGTGACCTGACTGGAAGCAGAGCGTCTTGCCGTCAGGACTGAAGAATGGCTGAGCGTGGTCTGGCTTCATCTGGGTGTCAGATGCAATCTGGAAACGGTATCCGTTGGCCACGTTGACAATCCAGACGCTTCCTCCAAAGGTGTCGCCCGCAGCCCACTGGTTGTCCCTGGTAGAGTTGCAGTGCCAGAATCCACGGCCGGTGAGAGCGCTCACGCGGTCCTTCTCCATCTCAACGTTGCCGAGACACTCCACATCGTTTGTGCGGAGGTTGATGCGGAAGATGCCGCTTGCCTGCTTGCGGAGACGATCCTGCCATCCGAGCACATTGAAGTATACGTAGTCCTCAGTACCGAATGTCTCGTGAGTGACCCAGTCGAGCGGAGTCTCTTTGTAGAGAGGCTGGAAGGTGCAGGCGTCAGCGTCGGCATACCACATTCTCTGGTCAGCGTCGCCGCCGGTCTCGTTGCAGAAGACAATCTCGTTAGGGCGGAAACGGCTTGCCTGAATATGGCCCACCTTGAAGTCCATGTCAGCAATCTTAGTGACCTCGCCGGTCTTCAGGTTCATCTTGCGGAGCCCGCTCAGAGACTGGGAAACCTTTACAGGCTGGTCGTCGCGAGGGATGAAAGCCTTAGCCTTCATAGCGGCAATTTCCTCCGGAGTTCCTTCGCGTGTGACGGTGATGAACGCGTATTCGTCCTCACTGTTGACACACCATCCGCCAGGACGGCCCATCTCAGGAGTGTCAGGGAACACGCCGATCTTGTTGAGATGACTCTCGAACGAGCCGACCTTGCCCTTCTTACCCTTGCGGGCATCTGCGAAAAGTTTGTCGAGGTCCATTGAGTACATGGTCCACTCTCCGTTGGCGCGGCGGTTCAAGAAAAGAGTGTTGGACCTGTTGCCGAGGAATACAGATCCCACGTCGTTGCCGTCGGTCACCTGGATGATTTCTCCGGTCGTAGTGTCGATGAAGAAGTACTGGGTAGGGGAGAACTTCCTGACTTTTCCGTCAGGCATCGTCACCTCTTTCGGTGCTTCGCCTGCCCTCGTTGACGAACGGAACAACAGATATCTTCCGTCAGGGGTCCACATAGGGTCGGTCTGATAGATGAACTTGTCGTTTTTCTCAGTGTCCGTGAGAATTGTTAGCTCTACGCCTGTTTGCTCGTCCGCCACCTTCTTTGTCTCGGAAGGAGTGAACTTGCCGAACTGGGCATTTGCTGAAGAGAATGCAGCCACGAAAAGGGCTACAGCAAGAAATGCTTTCTTCATCTTGTCGGTATTATGGTTATTAATTATTTGGGCTCGTTTATTATTGCAAAAATCATACCCCCCCCCCGAATAGCCTACTGCTTCTCTCCGTTGATGAACGTGTTGATGATGGTGAGGTTCTCGATGGCAGACTTCTCCCACTCCGGCTTAGGCGTGGTCACGTTCACGTTCTCGAAACGGAAATCGTTGAGCGTGAACTCTTCCGGCTTCGGACGGATGTTGGCGAAGCTGTCGCACTCGAGGTCGAGATTCTTGAAGACGATGTGCTCGCCGTATGAGCGCGGTATGTCAGTGCGGTCCTTGAGGTTGAAAAACTGAGTCCATGGAGCTACGCTCACTACGCAGCGGCAGCTTCCCTCCACACCATCGATGGTGATGAATTCGTAGTGCTGAGGAGTGTCCGGACGCATCTTGAGCTGGAGAAGAGCCTGTCCTCTGTCCACCTTGCAGTTGCGGATAAGGATGTTGTGGGTCTTGATGCACTCGCTGCCGCAGGTGAGGCAGCTGCCCGTGGTGCGGTCGAAGAAGCAGTCCTCCACAAGGATGTTGCAGTTTGGTCCGTTGTTCTCGTCGGTGTCGGCCCAAGGCCCTTTGCCGCCCTTGAAGCAGATTGCGTCATCGTTGACGGTTATGCGGCAGCCCTTGATGAGTACGTTGGAGCATACGTCGAGATCGATGCCGTCGGCGCTTGGCGACTTGATTGGGCGGACAGGAGAGAATATCCTGAGGTTCAGGAGCTTGATGTCGTTGGTTTTGTAGAGGTGGCAGGTCCAGAACGGAGAGTTCTGGAGAGTCACGTCGGCAACCATCACGTTCTGGGAGTTGGAGATGTGCAGAAGTCTCGGACGCTGCTCGTCCTTGTTGGTGCACATCGGATTCCACTGCCTGCGCAGGCGGAAGGCCTGCCAGTACGGAGAACCGTTGCCATCAATGACACCCTTGCCGGTGATGGTGAATCCGTCCAGACCGTCGGCGTTTATGAGGGCCGAGAAGTACTTGCAGATTTCACCCTCGATGCGGGTGGTGATGACAGGGAAGTCGCGGATAAGCTCGCTTCCGAGCAGAATCGCTCCCTGTACGAGATGCAGGTGGGTGCCCTGCTTGAAGAACAGCGCGCCGGTCTTGTAGATGCCTTCCGGTACCACGATTACTCCGCCACCTTCCTCGGCTGCCTTGTCTATGACGCTCTGGATAAGCTCGGTCTGGAGGTTCAAAGGGTCCGAAATCGCGCCGTAGTCGGCGAGATTGTAGATTTTTCCGATGCTCTCCGGGGCAGGTACGCTGGAGCTCTTGTACCATTCGGAGACTGGAGTCCCGTCAGGGAAAAGGAGAGGCTGCTCCTTTACTTTCTTTTTAGCGTCAGCCGGCACTATCGCGCAGACTGCAAGCAATGCGAGTAAGAATCTTTTCATTGACAGTTGTTATGTGTTGTTAATATGATTTCAGATTGGACTTGGTCTCGGTGGTCGGCGCTCCTTGGATAAGATTCTCCTTGAATTCGATTTCCACGATGCGGAGTTCGTTGCCGACGCTATCTCCGCCCTTAGCCTTATAGAGGTCGAGTTCTCCGGCTGCCGGAGCCGCCACCTCGACAATGCCGCTGAAGGCATCGCTCTCGCTTGCCGAGCCCTTGAGCCTGATGGTTATCTCCCTGGTCATCACCGGCTTCACTTGGATGTGCACGTAGCCGAGAGTCCTCTCGGTATCGCCGCTCCAGATAAGGGTGTCGCCGGCGTAGATTTCGATAGGGTAGCTGCGCATCCTCCATCCTGTGAACTTCGCGCAGACCTCGTCGACCTGGGCCATCCTGCCGAAGTGGTAGGTGATCCATCCCGTGGAGAGCCTGCCGTCGTTGTTCCACTCGCTGAGCTCGTTGTCGTCGAAACTTGCCGCAGCCTTGTCCTCGTTGGCACCTGCCGAAGCAGACACTATCTCAACGTCGACAGCATGGTCGAAGTACGAAGGTGTCTGAGGTGTTTCGCCTCTGGTGAGCCTGCCCTTGAGCTTGTCTGCCGGGATGTAGCTGCTGAGTCCTCCCTCGGTCTTGAACGGCAGCGACTCGAGAGTCACCTCCGCGCCTTCAAGTCCCTCTGCAGAGGCCTTGAGGGTAACCTTGCCAGGGGTTGTGGTGGAACGGATGATGACTCTGTTCACTCCGCACTCCACGGGGAAGTCCTTCGCGAGGATATAGTTGTCCGGCCCCTGTGCTATGCCTCCGCGCCACTCTGCAGGACCTTCAAGCTCGTAATGAATCATGTCATTGGCGAGAGGGCAGCGGCGTCCCTGTGCATCCACGACCTCAATCTGCACGAGGGAGACATCAGCTCCGTCGGCCTTCCAGCCGTCAGGATTGACAATGGTGGAAAGCTTGAGCGCAGCCGGCTTTCCGGCAGTGACGAGGCTGTACTCAGCGACCGCCTTGCCGTCGTTGTATCCCACCGCCACGAGGACGCCTTCTGAGTATGCGACGTTGTCGAAGGTGAAGAGGAAGTTGTATTCCTGCTTCGGTGCGTCAAGCGCCCTGCCGTTGAGGAAGAGAGCGACGCTGTCGGTGTTGGAGACCACGTAGACAGGCTTCACAGTGCTGCGGCCGTAGTTCCAGTGTCCCACGATGTAGATGTGTGGAGTCTCCACGTCCACCCAGCCATCCCACATTACCTGATGCGCATACCAGCTGTCCTTCGGGATTCGGAGGGGATCCACGACACCGCTTCTGCGGTAGTTCTCAACCCCGCGGAAGTGGGTGTTGGAGTCGGAGAAGATAATCTTCGCGCCGCCCGAGCTGACCCTATGGCCGCTGCCTGGTCTCTCGCGGTAGTAATCGTACCAACGGCGTACATGCTCTACGGTAAACTGGTCCTGATTGTGGTTGTAAGGGGCCGCGTTGCCCTTGACGGAAGTGTTGTTCATTGCGGAGTGGAAACTCGTGTTGCCTTCGCCCTCCTTGTGGAACGGATAGGAATACTCGTCCCAGTATTTGCGCAGGCCTTCGTCCCTGCAGTATTCGGTGGCCCAGAATGGAGAGTGGGCGCTCTTGTTGATGTAGAGCATCTCTCCGCCGTATTCGGCCTCACGGATGTCCAGCATCTCGCGGCTGCCGATGGCCCTGCCGCCGTAGAAGTCATATTTGTCGCGTATTGCCCTCATCTCGAGCATGTGTTCGCGGCTGATGGATTCGTTGCCGCATTCGTAGAAGAGGATGGACGGATTGTTGCGGTTGTAGATGATGGCATCCCTCATCAGTGCGAGTCTCTGCTCCCACTGTGGACCGGTTATGTCCTTCTCCGCATCTCCCGCAGGCATGGCCTGGATGAGTCCCACGCGGTCGCAGGACTCGACGTCCTGCTTCCATGGAGTCACGTGCATCCACCTGACGAGGTTTGCGTTGCCTTCGACCATGAGACCGTTGGAGTAGTCGCTGAGCCATGCAGGGACGCTCATTCCGAGCGTAGGCCACTCGTTGGAGGTGCGCTGCGCGAAGCCCTTCATCTGGAGCACCCTG
Organism: uncultured Muribaculaceae bacterium; assembly: GCA_964385795.1. Lineage (GTDB taxonomy): Bacteria > Bacteroidota > Bacteroidia > Bacteroidales > UBA932 > Cryptobacteroides. Next base: position 84,303 of record CAYLPY010000007.1, on the reverse strand, counting down.
TCGTTGAGCCAAATCTTGCCCTCGGCAAAGCGGGTCTTGCGGAATCCGGTGCGGGTGCTGACCTCGTCGACGACCTTTCTGTCCACTACGAGGGAAGTCTTGACATCGTAGAGATAACCGTATCCCCAGCTCCAGAAGTGCAGGTTCTCGACCGGCGCTGAAGCCTTGAGGATGAGTGTCTCTCCGGCTGCGATTTCCACAGGCGCGGATTCGAAAGCTGCTACCAGCCTGCCGTCAGGGTCGGTGATGATGACGTTGTAGCCCACGGTGCGGGTCTTGCCGCTTTCGTTGCGCACCTGCGACTCTGCATTGATTACTGCGCTCTTCGCCCCGATTCTCATGTCTGAAGCGTAGATATATACGCCGGTTGTGCCGAGGTTGGAGTAGAGCGGGAGAGTCTGGTAGAGCTTGCCGCTGACGTGCAGCCATACGTTCTTCGGAAGACCGCCGTAGTTGGCGTTGAAGTTCCGGTTGTTCCATTGGTACTTCGCACCGGAGGCCTCCTCCGCGTAGTCCCAGTCATTGTCTGTCCTCACTGCTATGACGTTCTTCCCGACCTTGACGAGGTCCGTGATGTCGAAGCCGAAAGCCATCACACCGTTCTCGCTGGTGCCGGCCTTCTTGCCGTTGACATAAACGTCTGCTCTCTGGCGCGCACCTTCGAACTCGATGAATACCTTCTTGCCTCTGGTGCTCTTCGGGAGCGTGAAATGCTTTCTATACCATACGACAGTGTCGCAGAGGTCCTTGATGTTCAACTTGAACGCCTCGTCCTCGTTGAATGCGTGCGGAAGTGTGACTTTCTCCCATCCGGAGTCGTTTAGCGACGGCTTCTGCGCCTGCTGGATATCCCCGACCTTGAGAAGCCAGTCGGAATTGAAGTTGTACTTGTCTCCTGCCGCGGCGGAGAAAATGCTTGCTACCGCGAAAATGGCGCAAAGCAGAGTGTTCTTGAATCTCATCTATGTGAAGTCTGTGGTTATGAAAAGCCGCGCTGTCTGCGTCCTGCCGTCAGCGCGGTGCAGCGTTCAGAAACTAAAGAGGCAGAACCTCGAGGCAATAGATGGCGTCAAGGCTCCAAGTCGCGGCTCCGTTGGTGTTCGGAACGACCGGACGATCTATGCCGCGGAAGAGTTCCGACCATGTCTTGGCCGCCGCAGTTACATCATGGTCTTTCCATGCGGCGTAAGCGTTTAGACGAGAAACTCTGAAACCGTTCAACGTCTGATACTTGCGTGCGTGTTCGAGCCACGCGGCGTTGAAGGCTGGGACGTTGATCATCTCCTGCATCTCTGTCATTATTTCGAATCCGCCCATGATGGTCATCAGATGGTTGGTGCCTATTGAGTCAGGGTCGCCTTCCCAGCTGAGGATTCCGGTGGCCGGGTCGAAGCCGAGCACCTTCACTTTGCCGGTGAGAAGTCCGTTCGGGAGAGCCGCGATGCTCCTCATCCCGGCGATAATCATGTCGTAGTAGTGCTGCTCGCCTGTCCTCTCCCAGCGGGTCATCCAGTTGCCGGCATATCCGAGCCAGTCAGGGCCTATGCGCAGGCGGGCTGGTGCGGTGCAAGGGTTCTGGCTGCGAGGGGCAGCAAGTCTCATCGGGTCAATCTCGTAAAGAAGCCGCTCGGAGTCCTTGGATTCGTCCATGAGGTCTCCGGACCTCTCGTCCGTGGTGAGGTAGAAGAGGAATCTGTTCCATGCGGCCTGGCCGATGCGGGCTTCCTTGGCGCCGCATCCCCAATGGGAGACGTTGTGGCGGCTGCCGAGTCCGGCATATGGCCCTATGTGGTAGACATCGACCTCGGTGGTGTGGCGGCTCATCGCCACGGCGAGTTTCCAGATGTCCTCCCTTCCGCTGCGCAGGAAGTCGTACCAGAGCCACATGTTGGAAGCGAGCTCGGTGTTGTCCCAGGCATATCCTCCAACGTCATATCTCCATACTCCGCGGACCTCGTCCATCGCGTGCATGAAGTCGCCGAAGTTCCAGAATCCGTACCACTTGAACTTCTCGACCTGCTCCTTGTAGACGTCGATGTATTCGTCAAGCCTGTTCTCTATCTGGATTCTCTGCGGATTGCTGCGGTCCGGGAGTGACCAGATGCCGAACGCGTGCGCGTCGTGCAGATATTTCGGGGTAGGGAGCATCTGCGAGTCTGCCTCGAGCAGCTCGTTGGTGGTGGAGATGCCCTCTTTTCCGGGATATGCGCTCTGCGGCACGAGGGTGAGGGTGTGTGTGCGGGCGATGCCGTAAGGAGTGCTCATGCCTTCCTGGACATCCTCATAAGATGCCTCAAGGTCGTGGGCCACGGTGTCGTAGTGACGGAGGTCCATAGGCTCGCTCTCCGGGCTCCAGAGCCACACGGTGATGGTGGCCTCGTCGCTGCGGGCTCCGCTCACTTCGAGAGATGAAGGGTAAGCCTGCCAGAAATCCTTGAGGGACACTCCGAGACCGCCGCTGACATCACCTGCGAAGACATATCCTCCGGCCCTGCATCCGGTGTAGGTGCCAATCCACGGACGGTCCTCCTGGGTCTTCTTGCGGATGGAGAACGAGTTGTCGGTGAGCTGGCTGAGGCGGTATCCGTCCCACTTTGCCCAGTTTTCGATGAGGAACTGGCCCTTCTCGTTGAAGAAGTCTCTTTCCGGAACTCTCTTGCCTTCCATCTGCATGGACTGGTAAATCTCGCGCGGCCTCTGTGGCATCTCGCGTGAGGCAGAAGGCCTTCCTTCCGGCCTTCCGGCTGGCTTAGCCACATAAGCGTCGAGCACGCGCCGGCCTACGAGCGGCTCGACAGGTTCTGCCCATACGCTGCCCTCATCAGTGGCGAATGCCACGTGACGGTTGTAGAAATCCTCTCTCATTGGCACTCGGAAACGAAGTCCGATGGAACTTATGAAGTCCTTGTCCTGATCTCCGTCGAAGACGAAACTGTGGACGAGACGGATCTGGTCTGAATCCTTGAAGAAATACATCCTGAGGGTGAACGGAAGCCACTCGCGGCCGTTAGCTCCCTTGTGGACACCCTCCACCTTGACGGTGCTGCGCACCTGTCCGTTCTGCTCGAGGGTGACTTTCTTGAGTTCGCTCCTGTACTGCCTTCCGCCTTCGCTTGCGACGAGGTCTGCGCTGCCGCCTACCTTATGGTCGCCGAGCCAGATGGCTCCGATTACGGACTCTCCGCTCTTCGGGACGCTGACACGGATTGCTCCGGTGGATATGGTGAGGCTGTCTGCAGACTCGGAGACCATCGCTTCAGCTTTCTCGTCGGCCTTCTTGACCTTCACGAGCTTGGCTTCAGGGGTATTGGCCGGGAGGACTGCCGCCACTCCGAGCCACTTGATAGATCCGTCAGGCCACTTCGCGAGAGTCCATTGATCTGTGGGGATGGTCTCCCCGCCGTTGCCCTGAAGGCTGAGAGCGGTCTTGGCAGTGACCTCGCCCTTGCGGAAAGGCACGCCGAAACTTACGGCCCTGTCGATCTTCGGGGTGTTGCCAATCCAGTGGAGAGGAGCCTCGCTGAACTCGCGCTTCTTTACCTCGCTGTAGCTGAAGTTCTTGATGGCCGTGCGGGAGAAAGTAGTGCGGAAACCGAACCAGCCTTCTGTGTACGGGTCTGCGTCGAAGTAGTCGAAGAGAAGCTTGCCGTCCATCCAGTACTGGACCCTGCCGTCGGCTGCCACGAGTTTGATGTGGTACCAACGGTTGGCCTTTAGAAGGTGCTCCTCGTCGTTGTATTCCTTGACTATCGCAGGGGATGCCTCTCCGGTGTAGCGGCGGAACCTCGTGGTGCTGTTGCCGTTGCCGCCGAAGCCCACATAGTAGAGTTGCATCTGCGCGCAGTTGGCGAACACACCGCCTCTCTCCTTGAGACGGGCGAATACGGAGCCCTTAACAGGGTCGCTTGCCATCCAGAAGCAGTTGAGGTCGCTCAGGCGGTCGCCCTCTTTCTCGTTGTAGACGATGGCGTCGTACTCGATGACTACGTCTCCCTGCATCTTCTCCTTATACCAGAGCGTCAAGCCCTTCGGGGCTACAATCTCGCAGGCTCCGTCATTGAACGAAACCTTGTAGTCCGGCGATTCGGACTCGACCTTCCAGTACTTGGAGAACTGCTTCGCACTGGAGGGCGATATATCTTTTGCCGGCATCACCATCGGGAAGAGAGCCAGCAAAAATAAACTGATTAAAGATTTTCTCATCGGATATTGTGGTATTTGTGTTATTAATCAAAATCTCACAAAGATAATTTTTTTCGTCAGGATATCAAATGCCTGGAAGGACTGCGAATAGCGGGACAATAAGAGTATATTTGCAGAAATTATCGGAGAGGAAGAAGATGTATTATATAACTAAGACCTTCGAGATAGCGGCGAGCCATCGTCTTGTTCTCGCCCGTCCGAGCCGATGCACGCGACTTCACGGGCATAACTATCTCATCGAGATTTCCTGCAAGTCGGAGACTCTTGACGATGACGGGATGGTGGTGGACTTCTCTCTTGTCAAGTCCAGGGTCTTCGATGTCCTCGATCACCACAACCTCAATGATGTCCTGCCGTTCAACCCCACTTCAGAGAATATAGCCAAGTGGATCTGTGACCAGGTTCCCCACTGCTACAGGGTGAGCGTCCAGGAGACCGAGGGCAACAGGGCTGTCTATGTCAAAGATGAGCAGGTGCCATGTACAGAGTAAAGAAGACGCTCACGGTCGCGGCGAGCCATAGCTTGTATCTGTCCGACCCTGGTGTACAGGAGCCGCTGCACGGGCATAATTGGAAAATTACGGTGTGGTGTGAGAGCGAAACGCTCGACAAGGACGGAATGGTGGTGGATTTTCTTGCCATCGAGAGGCTGCTGAGGGATTCGCTCGACCATCGCGACCTCAATGAGACTCTCGGCTGCAATCCGTCTACGGAGAATCTCGCACGCTGGATCTTCGAACGCGTGGACAAGTGCTGTCGCGTGGATGTAGTGGAGTGCGAGGGCAATGAAGCCAGCTACTGGGAATAGTCATTTTAATCAATAGTTATCATGAAGACAAAGTATTCAGGAACTCAGACGGAGAAGAACCTTATGGCTGCTTTTGCCGGGGAGTCGGAGGCGAGAAACAAGTACACTTTCTTTGCTTCGAAGGCCAAGAAGGAAGGTTTCGAGCAGATAGCCGCGCTCTTCCTCAAGACCGCAGACAACGAGAAGGAGCACGCGAAACTCTGGTTTAAGGAACTCGCCGGTATCGGCGATACTGCAGAGAATCTTGCCTCTGCGGCGACAGGCGAGAACTACGAGTGGACCGACATGTACGAGGCCTTTGCCAAGACTGCCGACGAGGAGGGCTTCCCGGAACTCGCAGAGAGGTTCCGTCTCGTGGCTGCCATAGAGAAGAAGCATGAGGAGCGCTACCGTGCGCTGCTCAAGAACGTGGAGGCTGCGCAGGTCTTCGCCAAGAGCGAGGTCAAGGTATGGGAGTGTAGAAACTGCGGACATATCGTTGTCGGTACTTCCGCTCCTGAGGTTTGTCCGACCTGCAACCACCCTCAGTCCTACTTCGAAGTCCACGCCGAGAATTATTGATGCCCGGCCCGGGCGTTCCGCTAAGGCGGAACCGTGGCACGCCCTGAACCCGTCGAGGCGACAGAAAATGAAGAGGGGCGGCCGCAAGGTCGCCCCTCTTCAAAATACGTGCTTTATTGATTAATAACCAGGGTTTTGCATTGCGGCTTTTTCGTCAGCCGTAAGAGGTTTTCCATCCTTGGTTATGTTGTCAAGGAAGGTCTGAGGAATTGGCCTCAGGTAGTGTTTCGCAGGGTTGAAGTTGCCGCCGTTGCTGCTGGACGCATAGGCAGTGCCGTTGACGTCGGTCGTGCTTCCCGTTATGTCGGTGAGGGTGGTGCTGTAGGCCTGGTCGTTGAAGACGAGTCTCTTTTCGAGGGTCTTTGTGCGAGCGAGGTCCATCCAACGGAGGTACTCTCCGTACATCTCGCGTGACTTCTCGTTGAGCAGGTAGCACATGGCTTTGTCGTAGTCGGAGGTGTAGCCGAGCTTGTTGATGATGTCGAGGTCCTCTTTCGGGAACGACGCAAGGGTCACTGCAGGAAGCTCCGATGCCACGGCGTTGGTTGCCTCGCGCACTGCAGGGTCGTCCCATCCGCCGACGGAGTAGTAGTAGGAGTTCATAGGGTAGAATGCGCAGTTGGCTTCGAATCCCTTGAGAGAGGCCTTGTAGGCGTTGGTGTGGTAGGCCTTGCCGCCGTCAACATATGCGTCCCTGGCCTCGCCAGCCTTGAACTGAGCCCTGTCACGGAGCGGCTTGAGGACTGCGATGCCCTCGTTGTAATTGCCCTGCCTGATGAGAGCCTCGGCCTTGAAGAAGTAATCTTCCGCCGAGCGTGCAAGCAGACCATCGCGGTATCCGCTGCCGAGGTTGTTCTTGTTGACTGCTCCGTCGAAGTACTTGCAAAGAGGCGCGAGGAGTGTGTTGTAGTCAGGGGTCATGGAAGTTCCGACCACGTTATCGGATCCGTCACCATAGATGTACAACGACATGATTGCAGGAATCTTCTTGCCGGTGCGATAGTCCGTGCGGGTGTAGGAGGTGGTGGCCGCCTTGCTGACATTGACCTCGCTCTTGTAGTATTTCTGTCCGTAGTCCTTGCGGTTGATGATGTACATGGCACTGAGGTAGTCTCCGTTGTTGCTTGGGAAGTACTCCGTCGCCACGTAGTCCACTCCGTCTATCTTGACGGTTGCATTTCTGGTGGCGTTGTTTACCGCGTACGTGGTCTTGAAACTCTTCCAGAAGCGGGAGTCGTTCTTGAGGTCGTAGAGGAAGTAGGCGTAGGACGGGGTGGTCTTGACGCGCTGGTACTCTCTTGCGCCGGCGATGTCGCGTTTCATCAGAGGGAAGCTCTGGTACCATGCCGTGAAGAGGGCGAGGCCCCAGTTAGCCTTGCGGTTGGTGACGTCGCTGTCGGAACTTCCGGATGAGAGGACAATCTCGGAGTTGGTTTCGGTGATGGAAGTGTCGTAGGTGGTGAAGTTGTTGAAGAGGTCGTTGTACTCCCTCACGAGCGGGTGCGCGGCTATGACTTCGTCAGCGTAGCGGATGACAGCGATGAGGTCATCGCTCTTGTAGGCAGCGTTCCACTTGTCGTTGATCTCGGAAGACCTCCAGAGGTGCGCCTTCGCGAGGTAGTGCGCGGCGGCCCACTTGGTCACATGGTTTGAAGTGGCCTTTGAAGCGTCGGACGAGAGCATCGCGTAGGCCTGCTCAAGGTCGCTGATAATCTGCTTGTAGACTTCCTCGCTGGAGGCTCTCGTGAACTCGCGTTCCGGATTGGTAATCGGGTCGATGACGAGCGGAATATCTCCGAACTGCATGGTGAGGAAGAGGAAGTTGAATCCTCTCACGAAGTACGCCAGTCCGAGGGTTTCGTTCTTGAGCGGAGAGCCTTCGAGGACGGCGGCCTGGGCGATAATCTTGTTGGCCCTGGCGTTCCACTGATAGAGGGAGTTCCAGTAGGTGGTGATGGCCTGAGTGTTGGAGTTGACTATAGGAGTGACGATGGAGGCGAGTCTCGGGTCGTAGTCGTTCCACATCCCGTTGGACGCGTCGCCGGCCACCATGAACTCGTCGGTGCCGTAGTTGGTGTAGGTGTAGCTCGACTCGCTGCTGAAGAATGTGTTGAACTCCAGGTAGAGGCTGTTTGCCATGGAAGCGAGTCCTTCCGGTTCGTTGAGCCAGTCGGTGGAGACACCGTCACGCTTGACCTCGTTAAGGAAGTCCTTGCCGCAGGAGTTGGCGAGAAGGGCTGCCCCTGCCGTAAGAATGATTGCGCTGTATCTGAATATATGTTTCATTTTGATGTCTTTTTAAAATTAGAATCCTACGTTGAGTCCGAACACGAAGCCCTTGTTGTAGCTGATGTCCTTGACATCGCTGTCCATCCAGGAAGTACCCTGATAGATGGAGAACGGGTTCTTGAGCTGTGCTGTGACCTTGACTGAGTTGAGCCCGAGTTTCTTGGCGAAGCTCTGCGGTACGTTGTAGCCGAGGGAAATCTGGCGGACCTTAAGGTAGGAAGCGTCCTTCTGGAGGAGGATTCCGGAGTAGGAGTCGCCGCCGGCAGTGTTGAAGTACGGTCTCTGGTACTCCGCTCCGACCTTGTTGTTCTCGTTGTAGTAGTTGATGGCCATGATAGGCTCGCGTCCGCCCTGGTACTGGCCGGTCTCTGCCATGTACTTGAAGTTGCCGTAGATGAAGATGGCAAACTCGAGGTTCTTGTACCTGAAGGTGTTGGTGAAGCCCATGTTCCAGAGAGGAATGGTGTTGCCGATGACCACCTTGTCGTAGTTAGGATCAATCTTGTAGTCTCCGTTCTGGTCCACAGGGCGTACCATGCCCGGCTGGAACTGGTGTCCGTTGGCGTTGAACTGAGCCATCTCCGCGAGGTCCTCGGCCGAGTCGGTCCATAGACCTGCGCTCTGGAAGTCGTAGATTACGCCAATCGGCTGGCCGATGAAGAGTTTGTCGGAAATCATATCCTCCTTGCCGTTCTGGAGCTCGACGATGGTGTTCTTGTTGTAGGAGAGGTTGAGGGTGCTCCTCCATGAGAAGTCTCTTGTGGAGATGTTGATGGAGTTGAGCGTGAGGTCGAATCCCTGGTTCTTGGTCTTGCCCACGTTGTCCTTGGTGCCGCTGTATCCGGATACGGTTGGGAGGGTCACGTCGAAGATGAGCCCGTTGGTGTGGTTGGAGTAGAGGTCGAGGACTCCGGAGAGGCGCCCCTTGAGGACGGAGAAGTCAACTCCGACGTTGTACTGGTCGGTGGTCTCCCATCCGATGGAGCCGTTGGCTATGGTCGTTGGTGTGTAGTAGATGGTTGAGCCGTCCTTGCCGTGCACGACCTTTCCTGAAGTGAGGGTGTCCTTGGTTGAGTATGCGCCCACGGAGTAGTTGCCGGTCTTTCCCCAGCCTGCGCGGAGCTTGAGCTGGTCGAGCCAACTGATGCCGCTCATGAAGCTTTCCTGGTCAAGTCTCCAGCCGAGAGCCACTGAAGGGAATCCTGCCCACTTGTGGCCTTCGCCGAGCTGGGAAGCACCGTCGTAGCGGTAGGAGAGGGTGAGGATATAGCGGTCCTTGAAGCTGTAGTTTACGCGGGCCATGTAGGAAGCCATCTGCGTCTCGGTGAGGGAGTTGAAGCTCCAGCTGTTGAGGGTGGAGAGCGAGTTGCTTCCGAGTCCCCACCACTTCTGGGTCATCCCGAGAGCCACACCGTCACCGTTCATATTGTATAGGGTGCTGCTCTGCTTTGCCCATGCCTCCTGGAGGAGAGTGAGGTTTATGTAATGGTCGCCGGATGTCCGGCTGTAGGTGAGCATGTTGTCAATCAGCCATGAGAAGTCCTTGCCGGCCTTTGAGCTGACGTAGTCCTTGCCCTGGGAAATTCGGTTGACGCTATCTGAAGAGAGGTAGCGGTTGTTCTGGCTGAGGCTGAACTGAGGCCCGAAGTTGGTGCGGAAACTGAGTCCCTTGAGCGGGTCCCAGATCTTGCCGAAGTCCACCTCGGCGTAGAGAGAGGCCGACAGCTGATAGTAGAGGTTGGAGATGGCTGACTTGCCGACTTCGTCCACCACGGTAGGGATGGTGGTGTCACCGCCAGGGTAGTCGATTCTCACTCCTTCTGCATCGTACGGGAGGGCGTAGCTGAAGAGGTTGCGCGCCTTGCCGTGGAGGGAACCCGGAATCGTGCTTGAGATAGCATTGGAGGCATCGATACCGTACTCCTGGTCGGACATTCTGGCGTTCATCGCACCGCCCATCTTGAACCACTTGATAGGGTTCACGTCAACGCTCGTGCGGAGAGTATAGCGGGTGTATTCCTGTCCGACATTGGTTCCCTTCTGGTTGAGGTAGCCGAGAGAGACGTATGCGCTCATCTTGTCCGTGCCGCCGCTCGCACTGAGGGAGTGCTCCTGGGTAATGCCGACACGGTCGGTGTATTTTGTCCAGTCGGTGGACTCGACCTTGGAGCCGTCCCATCTGGTGGATGTCTGACCTGCATGCCACTGGTCGTAGGTGAGGCCCCATCCGCGGAGGATGTTGGACCATGCGGTCTCGTCTACTCCGTATGTGGTGAAGAGATTGCGGTCATTCTCTATGGTAGGCTCGTTGGCGCTTGGGCCGAGACCAGCGTAGTAGTAGCCCCAACGGCGCCACTCGATATATTGCTCCGCGTTCATCATAGGTACGCGGTCATAGATTTTCTCGAAGGTTGCCGTGCCGTTGTAGTTGAGGCTGAAGCGGCCGTTGTTGCCCCTCTTGGTGCTGACGAGGATGACTCCGTTGCCGCCTCGTGCTCCGTAGACCGCTGTCGCGGACGCGTCTTTGAGGATTTCGATGGACTCGATGTCCTGAGGGTTGAGCATGTCGAGGCCGACGCTCTGGCCGATGACTCCGTCAATCACGATGAGCGGTGACTCCGATGAGTCCTGGTCCTTGATGCCGTTGATGCCTCGGATTCGGATGGAGCCGACTGCTCCCGGACGGATGCCCGCAGAGGAAATCTGGACACCTGCCGCTTTGCCCTGGAGGGCTTCGATGGCGTTGTTGACAGGGGTTGAGACGAGTTCCTGCGCGGTCACGGAAACCATTGCTCCGGTGACGTCTTTCTTGCGCATGGTACCGTAGCCGACCACGATTGTCTCTTCGAGCATGGTGGTGTCTTCGTTGAGCGTGACGTTGAGGGTTGCGGCGGCAGGGAGGGACTTCGTCTCGTAGCCGATACAGGAGAATTCAAGCGTACGGCCTGCAGCTACCTTGATTGTGTAAGTTCCGTCCGGTCCTGTCATCACTCCGTTCCGGGTGCCTTGCTCTACGACGGAGGCTCCGATGATAGGTTCGCCTTTTTGGTCGACAATCTTGCCGTTCGTTGTGATGGTCTGGGCGGATGCCGTGCTTCCCAAAATGGCAAGACAAGCCGTCAGCGCCAATAGACGCTTGTGGCATAGGTGTAAAATGGTCTTCATCAAATTGGTTATGTTTTGGTTTGTTAATACGCAAGTTTCGGTACAATATTTTTAAAAAGCAAATATTTTCCAACAATAATTTTTAATAAACGGATATATAAAAGCCCCGACTTTTTGTGTGGTCGGGGCTTTTATTAAAATATGCAGGGCTTGCCTATTCCATGTGGAATCTCTCGTCGAGAGGAATGGACACCGGGGAGTTGTCCGGATTGACCTCCATGATGTCGGCCATGTAATCCCACCATTTCTGGACTACCGGGTTGCCTCCGAGGTCCTGCGAACCTTCATTTCCCTCGACTTCCTGATATGCGAAGAGGATGTTGGTGTCTTTGTCCCAGTAGATAGAGTAGTTGCGTACTCCGCTCTCTGAAAGGAGCTTCTTGAGCTCGGGCCAAATTGCAGCGTGTCTGCGCTGGTATTCGTCCTCGAAACCTGGTTTCAGGAACATCTTGAATGCTTCTCTTCTTGCCATTGTGTTTTGTAGTTAAAAGGTTATGTGTGTCGTTATTTGGTCGCAGCTTCGAGTCTCTTCATCATCGAGAACATGAACAGCGCCGATATGAGGCAGAGTACGATGATGAGAGTCCATACGCCCCAGAGAGGAATCTTGTTCCAGAGGAGGCCTGGGATGGAGACGAGGTAGTTGCCGATGGCGGTAGCCGCGAACCAGCAGCCCATCATCATTCCCTTATATTTAGGAGGAGCCACCTTGGAGACGAAGGAGATGCCCATAGGGGAGAGGAGCAATTCTGCGAAGGTCAGCACGAGATATGTGGAAATCAGGTAGTTCGGGCTGACGAGATCAGGGCTTACCGTTCCTCCGAGTTCCTTAGGAGAAGGCAGACCGATGGATGCTGCGGTGAGAATCGTGAAGCCGAGGGCTGCCACAATCATTCCGAAGCCAATCTTGCGCGGTGCGGAAGGTTCCTTGCCTTTCTTTGCTAGGGCGCTGAATATCGCGAGAGACACTGGAGTGAGCGCTACCACGAAGAACGGGTTGAACTGCTGGAACTCGGAAGGCTGGATATGAATCTCCGGAGCCATGGTTCTGTAGCTGAGATATGCTCCGAGCCAGAGGAGGACGGTGGCACCTGTGCAGAAGCCCTTGCCTTTCTTGGTCTCTGACTGGAAAGCCCCGAAAAGCGTGTAGATTGATACTGCTATAAGGAAGAGGCTCAGGATGTTGAAGCCTATTCTGCCGAAGCCTGAGACGGTTCCGGCGGTGTAGTCGCGTGCGAAGATGGTCATGGACGCGCCGTTCTGGTGGAATGCCATCCAGAAGAAGATGACAACAGCGAACACGAGAAGGAGTGCGACGATGCGGCTCTTGGTCTGCTCCGGAGTGAGTTCCGGCTCGCTGGCGTTGGCTGCCTTGGCCTGCTTTGCGTTGACGTCGGCGTGCTTGAACCACTTCCTGCAGCCGAAGTAGATTGCCACGGAAATAATGAGGGACACGCATGCTACCGCAAAGCCGAAGTTGTAGGCGGTGGAGAGCTTCTCGATGTAGAACTGGCTGAAAGTCGTCACGTCCATTCCTTCGGCGCCGCTCATCGAGGCTGCGACCTCCTGGAGCTTGCCGGCGTTCTCAAGGTTGCCTCCGAGCACCTGATGCGCCCATGCAGGGACGTTGGCGTTGTAGACGAGGCCGGACTTTCCGAGGAAGAAGTTCGTGACGGCCTTGGCCATGGACGGTGCGAACATCGCTCCGATGTTGATGGCCATGTAGAAAAGGCTGAATGCGGAATCTCTCTTGGCGGCGTACTTGGGATCGTCATAGAGGTTGCCGACCATCACCTGAAGGTTGCCTTTGAAGAGACCTGTGCCGACTGCGATGAGTGCCAGCGCTCCGAACATCAGGATTTTGCCTGCGAGGTCCGGACTCGTCGGGATGGCGAGGCAAAGGTAGCCTACGAACATCACGGCGATGCCGGTCGTGACGCACTTGCCGTAGCCTATCTTGTCCGCGAGGATACCTCCGAACAGAGGCATGAAGTAGACGGCTGCGAGGAAAATTGAATAAATCTGTGTGGAAACCGCAGCCGTGAATCCGAATTTTGCCTGGATGAACAGGAGGAAGATGGCGAGCATCGTGTAGTAGCCGAAGCGTTCTCCCGTATTGGCAAGAGCAAGGGCGAAGAGCCCTTTAGGTTGACCTTTAAACATATTCTGAATATAAAATTTGTACCGGTGTAGCCCTCAAATATACTCATAATTGGATATTTTTCCTACCTTGCGCCCAATCTTAATCACAAAACCGATGCGCAAATCCCTCATCTTCATCTGCGCGGCTCTGCTATACCTCGGTATGGGCGCGGCCGCATCTGCGGAGTATCCGCTTGTATATCAATATGACACCAAGAACCAGACTTCCTTCGACCTCAATGTCGAGGTGCCTGATGGCAACTATCTGGTGACCCTCCGCATAGGAAGCCGGAAGAAGGCCGGAGCGACTTTTGTCAAGGCGGAGAGCCGGCGTCTCGTAGTCAATGACCTTCATACCGCGAAGGGGGAGTTCAAGACCGTATCGTTCGTGGTCAACAAGCGTGACGATGTCATCCGCGAGGACGGCAGGGAGGTGGGCAAGGTTGTCCTCAAGCCCCGCGAGAACGGGAAGCTCAACTGGGACTCCTGTCTCAATCTTGAGATTGGCGGGGATGCGCCCGTCGTGGAGAGCGTGACCATAGAGCCTGCTGCCGGAGTCACGACGGTCTTCCTCTGCGGGGACTCGACCGTTGTGGACCAGGACAATGAGCCGTGGGCGAGCTGGGGGCAGATGTTCCCGTGGTTCTTCGACTCTTCGGTCGCAGTGGCGAACTATGCCGAGAGCGGCGAGAGGGCTGACACTTTCATCGGAGCCGGGAGGCTGCGCAAGATTCTTTCGCTCATGCTGCCTGGCGACTACGTGTTCGTGGAGTTCGGGCACAACGACCAGAAGATTGACTCCCAGCCTGGCAAGGGAGCATATTACTTCTTCTCTACACAGCTCAAGACTTTCATCGACGAGGTGAGCCGCAAGGGAGGAGTGCCTGTCCTCGTGTCCCCGACGCACAGGCGCAACTTCGATGCTGACGGTAGGATTGTGGAGACTCATCTCGACTATCCCGAGGCCATGCGCGAAGTGGCGGAGCGTGAGGGGGTCGCGTTCATAGACCTCCACGCTATGTCGGCCACTTTCTATGAGGCTCTCGGTGTGGAGAACTCCAAATGTGCCTTCGTGCACTATCCGGCAGGGGGTTTCCCTGGGATGGACCGTCCTGTGGCAGACAACACGCACTTCAACGCCTACGGGGCTTTCGAGCTTGCGAAGTGTGTGGTGGGTGCTGTGCAGCTACACGGATTCCCTCGCTTCGCTGAACATATCGTGAACTTCACGGGTTTCAATCCTTCGCAACCCGACGCGGTGGAGTCGTTCCGCTGGTGGAACAGTCCGTGGAGGAATCTCGCCGCTCAGGTCCTAGAGAAGGATGACAAGGCAACCGAAGTCCGCTGAAAATCAGTTTTCAGCGGACAATTTCCCGATAGTTTCTGAGGTTACCGTACGGATTTGTCGCCGTTGAGGCGGAACTCCTCGCTCGGCACGAAGGCATCCCAGCGGATGTTCTCGGTGGTGAGGTCTCGGACGTACTCGGCGTTGTTGAGGAAGCGGGTGACCGTCCCGACGTGTATGTCCTCGAGGTGGATTCCGCTGACGGGTTTGCGGCTGTCGCCGCGGATTTCGTAGATAGCGTCCGCTTTCACGCATTCAGCTCCGCGAAGGGTGATGTTGCGGATGTCTGTGATGGAGGCCTCGAACGTAGGGACAATCTCCCTCCACTGGTAGAGGACGTCGGTGTCGATTTCGAATACTCTCTGCATCTCGGTGGCTGAGACGTTCTCGACGGTGATGTCTTCGATGAAGCCGCCTCTGCGGTGGTTGGTCTTTATGTAGAATAGTCTGAACACTGCGTCAGACGAGTGGCAGTCCGTCATGTAGACTCTGCGGATGCCTCCGGACATCTCGCTTCCGATTCCGAGCAGGCAGTGGCCCTGGACCACGTCGCAGTTGCGGATGACGACATCCTGCGTCGGGCTGGCGAGCCTCCATGCGTCCTGATTGCGACCTGCCTTGAGGACTACGGCGTCATCGCCCTGGTCGAAGCGGCAATTCTCCACGAGGACGTGACTGCTCATCTCGATGTCGATGCCGTCGTTGTTGTGGCCGTGAGCGTATACGTCAAGCCCTTCGACCCAGACATCACGGCAGAGGTACAGGTGGATAGTCCAAAACGGGCTTTCTCTGATTTTGAAGCCTTGCAGGCGGATGTTGGTGCAACGGTTGAACTGGATGAGATGCGGGCGCATGTTAGCCTTCCCTTCCTCCATCCTGCGATGCTCCACAGGGATGCCTGTCGAGCACATCGCGTAGAGCTGGCGGGTTGCCTGGATGTGCTCCTCCGGCCTTGCGAACCATGTCCTCCAGAAATCCATCTTCGGGGCCACTGTCCCCGGACCTGCGATACCGACGTTCTCGCACTCGTAGGCGTAGATGAGAGGGGAGTAGTTCATGCACTCGGAGCCTTCCCATGAGGTGTGCACCGCCGGGAGGTAAAGCTGCGGGTCATCCTCGAAGACGAGCCTTGCTCCTTCGTCGAGGTAGAGCAGGCAGTTGCTGCGGAGATGCACCGGTCCGCAGAGCCAGTCTCCTTCAGGGATGACGACCCGTCCGCCTCCGGCTTTGTTGCAGGCGTCCATGGCTTTGGAGATGGCGGCTGTGGTGGCTTTGATATTGTCTTTCTTTGCTCCGAACTTCTTGATATTAAACTCTTTGTCGGGGAAATTGTACATCTCGAGCGGCTCGAATCCGTATGGTGATTCGGGAGCAGTGATGACGGTTCCGGCCGCGATGGCTTCTTCCGCATTGGCTGCGGTTGTGCCGAGAGCTTGGGTTTGGATGGTGCTGCCGAGCAGCAGGGCGGCGATTGCCGTGGAGAGGAGTGTCTTCTTCATTTTGGTTATGTGTTTTGTCTTGTCTTGTCGTCAGTCTGAAATCATCGGCATGGAAGAACTATCCGTTAATCTAACAGCTTCCAAGTCCTGCAAAATACTGAATACGCGACGGATTCCAAAATGTTTTTGTAATTTAGCAGGGTTAATCGCATTGGTAATGGATAATTCAAGCAACAGCATATACTCCGCTTTGGAGATGGAGGACGGTGCCTACAGGTGCCCCGAGAAGACTGACTATCCGACGGATAATCCTTTTCGCAAATTAGTAAAAGTTAAGCCAATACGCAAGTTGGTATTCGACGAGAACTACGAATATCTCGACCGCAAGGGGTTTAAGTACAAGATAAACCACGCAATCAGTTTAGTCGGTGCAATGACAATCTGCCGTCTGGTGAACTATATCCGCTTCGGACTCGTCACCAAAGGGAGGGAGAACCTCAAGAAGAATCAGAAGTTCTTCAAGGACGGGGTTATCACAATCAGCAATCATGTCTATCGTTTCGATGCTCTTGCAATTGCGGGCGCCTGTCGATACAGGGAGACCTGGATTCCTGTCTACGGTGATCAGATGATGACCAAGGACTACTGGAATATCCGCTATTTCTGCACCGTTCCCTTGCCAACGACGATGTCAGGTATGCGCAAGTTCAATGCCGCATTCGACACGCTTGCGGCAGAGAAGAAGTGGTTTCACATCTTCCCGGAGTCCTGCCGATGGGATATGTACCAGCCGATACGTCCGTTCAGGAAGGGGGCGTTCACGATGGCCTACAAGTACAATCGTCCGGTTGTCCCGTGCGCATTTTCCTACCGTCCGAGGACCGGGTTTTGGAAGTTGTTCGGCAACAAGGAGACTCCTCTGGTCCAGCTCAATATAGGCGAGCCGATTTTTCCGGACAAGTCTCGTCCGCGCATGGAGGAGGTGGAGCGGCTGAGGTCGCAGTGCCATGCTGCCATGGTCAAGCTCGCTGGCATCAGGCATAATCCGTGGCCTGCCGCGATGGACGATGTTCAGGGGGAAAATACTATATAGATTGGGAACGCTGTTCCCAAACCCTGCGCCCTTTGGGCGGGTCACCGCCCAAAGGGCTTCTCAACCCCAGCCGGACAAGCCGGCGGCCCCTGCAGGGGCATCATCGCGCACCTCCGGCGCGGTCCCTTCTGGATTCAGTATTTGCTGGCGCGAATACCTGGCCCGGGCGTTCCGCTGATGCGGAAGGGGGGCACCCCAAGCCCCTGCGATGGTGTCTCACAGCATAAAGTCTGGTCTCTGATTCCTATAGCTCAAGAGAGGAACACTTATTCAAGGCATCAACTACTGTTTTTCCGACAATATACGCTAACAGTACCGGAACTGCGTTGCCCAATTGACGCATGCCTTCAGTCCATGAACCGGCAATGAAGTATTCGTCCGGGAACGTTTGAATTCTCTTCGCTTCTTCTATCGTTAGATACCGCATTGTCCCATCGGCAAATCTAACCATATTCTCGCCGCCAGGGACACCATGATTCCCCGCCTTTATGGTCTTTGAAGGTTCATCAATAAAACTGCCTGTGTGGCCAGGGTACTCCTTGGAGTCTCTTAGGTTCTCGCAGGTTAAGTCTGAAGTGGCATCTCTGATTGTCAACCATGGCAAAAGTTCAGGCTCCCAAAAACCATATTTTGCTGAAAGAGAGTCGCGTATCTTTTTTGCTTTCGCTTCGGGATAAGTGCAGTCTATATGGTGCTTTCCCCAATATTCGCCCGTTACAAATCGGCTCTGAAGCCTACAATAATAACCCTTTCTCTCTTCTGTGGAACGCCATAGTCTGCGGCGTTGACAAGCTGGTATGTGACATCGTAGCGCAGTCCTTTATAGTTTGATTGTCTTACTGACTTAAGGCTCTCATAGTCTTTTCTCCAGTCATAACCATTAAGTGGGAAATCTGGAAACTGAAGTTGAAGGAGGATGAAGTCATAATACTCTTTGAATGAGTTACGTAAGAGACCTTTGACATTCTCGAAGATAAAAGCCTTGGGCCTTAATTTTCTAATGGCCTCAACGGCGTGAGGAAACATGTCCCTTTTGTCGTCAAATCCGAGGGCTTTTCATCCCAATGAGAATGGTTGGCAAGGCGGACCTCCCGCGAGGATGTCTACGCCATTGCAATCTGAAAAATCAAATTCGCGAATATCACCCTCGTATACCAATGATTCACCAAAATTCTTTTTGAGTGTTTTGCAAGCGTCCTTATTCCATTCTAAAAATGCACGATGGTGAATGCCTGATTCTGGGTCATGGTTACCGAAACCATCTATTGTGCTGTTCCATAGCGGATAGTAGCTGCGAATTAAAGCCGCTTCAACAGCCCCTATCATATCGGCTGCGGCATCTTCCAGTATCATAAAGCGACAATAAAAAATCGCTAAGAGATAGATTATTGGCTTGGTCAATGCTGCTTGTATGGTCGCATAAGCGGCGATATAACTCATTGGTCGCCTCTTGTGACCTGCCTTGTCTCCATCCGCGAGGAACAGCCTTGCCTACATAAATGGGCTGCGAAAACTCAATTCGACTTATCTCGTGAAGCGGTCTATATAGTGGGGAAAGCCCTACATAATACAATGCGTATACTCCGGTTCCAATGAAGTTCTCTGGTGGCGGAAGATGATGAACTGGCGTTCCATTGAAGAAACGAATAGTATCCTTAATTATTTCGGCAAACCATCTGAATGAAAGACGTGTTATGCTCTATCGAATTTGTTCTCCATATACCTACTATCTTGAATAATAAAAAACGAATTTATTTGGTTGCGCTTAGACTGTCTGGCGGAGGGCGCTGCGGAGGCTGTGGCTATCTTTGTCGATGCGCACGAAGCGCATCCCGGCAGCGGCTGCGCCCCTGCCGTCGGTGTCCTCGCGGTCACCGACCACAAGGCAGCTCGCCGCAGGGACTCCGAGAGCCCCGGCAACTGCCTCAAACGACTCGCGGCAAGGCTTGAGTCCGCCTAGCGAAGGCGCATCGGCGACCACATCGAACAGACTGCCGTCCAGCCCTATCTCCGAAAGCTTCTCTCTCACTGCACCGTAGTCCGAGAATACGGCGACTTTCACTCCGGAGTCCCTCAGCTCATTGATTGCGCTTTCAGCGTCCTCGCGCGCCCTGAAATGCCTCCCCAGCACCCGCACCATCCGGGGTAGGTAGCCCCGGAAATACCAGCGCCGAAGCCTCTCCTTGCTACATAGAGGCAGTCTGGAGGCCATTCTGGAGAAAAGCGCATCATATAGAGCCTCCTCGCTTTCGAAATGCATCCCGGCAATCTCATGCCGGCATTTTCTTTCGGCAGCGAGCTTCAGAAGGGAAAACCGCAAAGCCTCTCCGGCGGCTATCATGCGCGAAAGGGAGGTTGAGTCGTAGAGAGTCCCGTCGAGGTCGAAGATGACAGCCCGAATCTGCTTGTCCGCGTGTTCGCTGGCATTGCCCTTGCCCGGAAGTGTCATTCCTTGACGAGATGCTTGAATCCGGCGTGACGCTTTTCGTCCTGCAGGAGGAGGTTGAGTTTGAACTGTCCGTCCCTCATGCCTTCGGCAACCCTCGCCGTCTTGAACTTCTCGAAAGCGTTGGCCACGAGCCTGTGCGCCACAGGGTCATTGAGACGGAACGAGTCGCGCTTGCTCTCATACTCGATGTTCTTGGACTTGAGGATTTCGTCTACCCTCGCGGCAAGCCTGTCTGCCTGTTCCTGGGAGACTTTGTCGTCTGTGAAGTCGAAGTAGAAGTGGTAGCGTGACTCCTCCGGCACCGCAAACCCTATGGAGAAGCGTATGTCGAGACCGAGTTCCTCGGCAGCTTCGCGGACGGAGTTGTAGAACTGGCTCTCGTGGAGTTTCTCTCCGGTGATGGACACCAGCCCGTTTACCTTCTGGATCATGAAAACTCTCGGGGTGTTGTGGAATTTAGGTCCGACTTCGACGAGATCGTTCATATTGTAGCGGTACAGACCAGCGTAAGTGGTGACGTACGCGCAGTAGCGCTTGCCTTCCTCAAGTTCGTAGGTCTGCCAGTAGCGCACCTTCTCTCCGCGTGTCGCGGCCTCGAAGTCCTCCTCGGCGACGAATTCGTAGTAGTGCATGTGCGGGAAGAGCACGGTGTAGTTGGTGTCGTCGATGACCATCCCGAAACGGCATTCGGAAGAGAAGTATCCAATCTCCTGATGGAGCATGCCCTCCGGGAAGGAATCCTTGAAGCGGTCCAGGAATATCTTGGTGTTGCCGCACTTCCATGTGCTGAGAATCTGGAGGTTTGGCCAGTAGTGCTTGAATAGGGGAGTGCCGTACTTGCGCTTCAGCTCGCGGAGTTCCTGCGCCCTTTTCGGGTTCGGCTTGAGTCCGCTGAGGATGGCTTTCCGGTATTCCTCCGGGATGTCCACCTTGTCGCTGAGGGTGCCGTTTTCAATGTCCTTCACATACTCGTCGTACCACTCGGCGGCGTTGTTCTGCATCTCGACGATGGTGGACGGGTTCGCTGTGAGAATCATGTGCAGGTCCTTCTCGATGCTCACCCTCATCTGAGTGTAGTAGCGGGCGGCGTAGTCCGGGATGGCGTACACGCAGTCCGGGCAGGCATAGAGACGGCGCACGAAGATAGGCGCGTCAGCTCTGGTGAGTCCTGATACAGAGCCATATATGGTGCCGTCCGGGGCGTAGCCCTCAATGAGTTTGCCGACCACCGTCAGTATCCCTCCGTAGAGAGCCTTGGGACGGTTAATCAAGAAGTTGTAGAGCCACGCGCGGGTCATCTTCTTGTAGACGTTGAATACATAGCGGCGTGTTAGAGGAATCCATTTAGGGTCGTTGGTTGTGCCGGACGTGGTGGCATACATCAACGGTTTGCCTGGGAAGAGCACTCCGGCCTCTCCGTTCTTGTGTCTTTCGACGAGCGGACGGAAATCCTCGTACTCGTGGGTCTTCACGTTCTCGCGGTAGAGACGGAACAGTTCATCAGCATCCCGGGTCTTGAGAATCTCGGCGAAGTTGTGATTCCTGCCGTATTCGCTGTCCTTCGCGTAAGAGAGGATGCGTCTGAGGGTCATGGCGGCGTATTTCTTAGGGTTGTCGGAGGCTCTCTCGAGCTTCTTGAACTCCATGCGCCCGAAAACTTCTATGACAGCTGTCGTGAAAAGCCCATTCCAGAAATAATTATTTTTTGCCATAAGCTATTTGATAATTTTGTAGTAGCCTTCCTTCCTCGGCAAGGCTTTCGGATTAGGGTTCAGCGGATAACCGAGAGATAGAGCGCCGAGCCCGACATATTCGGCAGGGATGCCGAGTTCCTCCTGAAGAAGCCGGCCTTCGGGGGTGAGGAACATCTCGCGCTCGCGGTTGATCCAGCAGGAGGCGAGCCCGACGGCGTGTGCGGCAAGCATCATGTTGCCGAGGACGAGCGAGCCGTCCTGTACGGCATTGGGGTTGTCCTCGCTCCTTGGCACGAATACGAGCACTATCGTCGGCGCTCCGTAGTAAGGATTGCCCTTGACTCCCATGATGGCTGCGTTCATCTCTACGAGTCTGGAAATTAGGTCCTTGCTCTGTACCGCCACTATCAGCGGCTCTTGGAGGTTCTTTCCCGTCGGAGCGAAGGTTCCTGCTTCGAGGACTGCTTTCAACTCCTCGTCAGAAATCTGGTCAGGTCTGTACTTCCTGATGCTGCGGCGCGTCAGGATTGCGTCTAAAACTTGATTGTCCATAGTTGGTTCTATTAACAATAGTCCGGCAAATATAGTGGAAATCACTCAAAACAGGTAATTATAATTGCAGCGGAAAATGATTATATTTGTCCGCTGATAACACATAATCATCGTATCACTATGGACATTACTCTGAAACAGGGCTGCAAGTACGCCCTTCTCGTTCCCACTAGTATGGGACTTCGTATCACACCTGAAAACGGACAGCCTGTCCAGTGCAGCGACGTCCTGCACCTTCAGGCGACAAGTGCGGAGACCAACGTGGCGAGCGTGTCTTCATACCTCGGTCTTCCGGTGAAGGTGCTCACCACTTTCGTCAAGGACAGTCCTTTCGCCGCGTTCATCAAGGCCAACCTCCGTTCGCGCGGTATGGATTGCGAGGGACCTGAAGTGCCTCAGGGGGGTCCTTGGGGATACAGGCACCAGATCAACATCGCCGACAGCGGATACGGTTCCCGCGGACCACGCGTCTGGAACGACCGTGCAGGTGAGGTGGGCCGCACTCTATCCGTTAAGGATTTCGACCTCGAGAGGATTTTCGGACAGGAAGGCGTGCAGATTGTGCATCTTTCCGGCCTCATCGCTGCGCTCAGCCCGGAGACAAGCCGCTTCTGCCTCGAGATAGCCCGCACCGCCAAGAAATACGGAACCCGCATTAGCTTCGACCTCAACTACAGGGCCTCCTTCTGGAAGGGCCGCGAGCAGGAGCTCCACGACATCTTCTCCGAGATTTGCAGCATCGCAGACATCCTCATCGGCAACGAGGAGGACTTCCAGCTCTGCCTCGGGATTGAAGGCCCGGAAGCCGGCGGTAAGGACATAGCAGCCAAGATTGATGCTTTCAAGGAGATGATTGACCGCGTCAGGAAAGAGTATCCTGGAGCGCAGGTCTTCGCCACAACGCTTCGTCAGGTCAACAATACCAACAGCCACAACTGGGGCGCCATCATGCTCGAAGGTGACACCTGGCATGTGGTTGAGCCTCGCGAAATCCATGTCCTCGACCGCATCGGCGGCGGAGACGGCTTCGTGGGCGGACTTCTCTATGCCATCCTCAAGGGCTGGGACAGCGAGAAGTGGATTCAGTTCGGCTGGGCGTGCGGCGCTCTCGCGACGACTTTCCTCACCGACTACGGCCAGCCTGCGGACGAGGAGCAGGTCTGGAGCATCTGGCAGGGCAATGCACGAGTAAAGAGATAGGCGATGCTCTACTACGCAAGAGGCTCAAAAACCGACAACATCACTCCCGATGAGGTGCGCGCCATCCTCAAGAAAGTGTTCGACTCGCTCGGGAAGAAGAAGCGCGTAATCGCTCTTCCTCCCGACTTTACACGTCTCAACTCATACGCAGGCCCTATCACCGAGATGGCCTATGACTACTACGGCGAGGCTCTCACCGACGTGATGCCTGCGCTTGGGACACATACCCCGATGACCGCGGAGCAGATTTCAACGATGTTCGGGCATGTCCCGGAGGAGCTTTTCAGGGTCCATGACTGGCGGCACGACGTCGTTACCGTGGGCGAGGTGCCTGCCGAATATGTCAACAAGGTCTCCGAAGGCAGGCTTAGCTACAGCTGGCCGGCGCAGGTCAACAAGCTCCTTCTCGAGCCAGACGTGGACCTCGTCCTGTCCGTCGGGCAGGTCGTTCCCCACGAGGTGATCGGGATGGCAAACTATACCAAGAACATCTTCGTCGGAGTCGGCGGTTCGGAAGGTATCAACAAGAGCCACTATATCGGAGCGACTTATGGTATGGAACGCATTATGGGCAGGGCCAAGTCTCCTGTACGCGATGTGATGGAGTACGCCCGCACGCACTTCATCAAGGATCTTCCTGTTCTCTACATCCTGACTGTCCGCGCCAAGAACGAGGAAAGCGGCGAGATGGAACTCAAGGGGCTCTTCATCGGCGACGACTTCGAGTGCTTCGAGAAGGCTTCGAAACTTTCGCTCGAGACCAACTTCATAATGGTGGATCACGAGATCAAGAAATGCATCGTCTATCTCGATCCTGAGGAGTTCAAGAGTACCTGGCTTGGCAACAAAAGCATCTACCGCACGAGGATGGCCCTCGCGGACGAAGCGGAACTTATCGTCATCGCTCCGGCACTCAAGGAGTTCGGGGAGGACAAGACGATGGATGCCCTCATCCGCAAGTACGGCTACAAGGGCACTCCGCATACTCTGGAGGCCACCGAACACAACAAGGACCTGCAGGACAATCTCGGGGCTCCTTCGCATCTTATCCACGGCTCTTCAGAGGGCAGGTTCACGATAACCTACTGCCCTGGACCCGAGATGAGCCGCGAGGAAATCGAGGGGGTTGGCTTCAACTACGGCAAGCTCGATGAAGTCCTTGCCCGCTATCCGGTGGACACCATGCGCGATGGTTGGAACATCATGCCGGACGGCGAAGAAGTCTACTACATCTCCAATCCGGCGCTCGGTCTCTGGGCATATCCGGACAGATTCAAGGATTAGGCGATGAAGATAGTCTGCGACAATAAGATTCCTTTTCTTCGCGGGGTTCTCGAACCTTATGCGGAGGTGGTATATCTTCCCGGCAAGGAGACGACTCCGGAAGTGGTTAGGGATGCGGATGCGCTCATCACGCGCACGCGCACCATCTGCAATGAGCGCCTTCTCAAAGGCTCTTCAGTCAAGGTGATAGCCACCGCGACGATAGGCTTTGACCACATCGATACCGAGTGGTGCGAGTCCGCCGGCATCGTCTGGCGCAACTCTCCGGGGTGCAATTCCTGGTCCGTCAAGCAGTACATCTCTTCAGTTCTGGTCCGTCTTGCGGCAAAGCACTCGCTCAGTCTCGGGGGGATGACTCTCGGAGTGGTAGGAGTCGGCAATGTTGGCTCCAAGGTGGCTACGGCGGCGCGTGCTCTTGGGATGAACGTCCTGCTCAACGACCCTCCGCGCGAGCGGAAAGAGGGCAAAGGGGAGTTCGTCAGTCTCGACAAAATCATCTCCGACAGCGACATAGTCACGGTCCATGTCCCGCTCTCCGACGAGGGCGAGGATGCCACATGGCATCTTTTCGACGCTGACCGCATAACTTCGATGTCCCCGTCCCAGATTCTCATCAACTCTTCCCGCGGTCCCGTCGTGGACAACGCTGCACTCAAGGAGGCGCTTCTCTCCGGCAAACTGCTCGGAGGTGTTCTCGATGTGTGGGAAGGCGAGCCGAACCTGGACAGAGGACTCATAGACGCTCTCGACATCGCGACCCCGCACATTGCCGGCTACAGCGCCGACGGCAAGGCCAACGGCACGGCGGCGAGTGTTAGGACGGTCTCAGAGGTTCTCGGAATTCCTCTCACGGACTGGTCACCGGCCGGAATTACAGCACCTGCGCAGGCGCTGGAATTCAGCGTGGACGCCGACGGCAGAAGAACTTCCGAAGTGCTTGCCGAGGCTGTCCTGCACACCTATGATGTCCTCGATGACGATGCGGCGCTGCGCCGTGACCCGTCCAGCTTCGAGAGCCTCCGGGGAGACTATCCCGTGAGGCGCGAGCCTTCTGCCTTCCATCTCACCCTCGTGGACGGCACGGCAGACGAGGCCGAGAGGCTTTCACAACTCGGATTCAACGTAACAGCAACCAACAAATCACATCAATCAATATGAAACCTGTATCAGACATAGGTTTGATCGGACTTGCCGTAATGGGCGAGAATCTGGTCCTTAATATGGAAAGCAAGGGCTTTCACGTCAGCGTGTTCAACCGTACGGTCGAGAAGGTCGACAAGTTCCTCGAAGGCAGAGGCAAGGGCAAGAACATCTACGGGGCACACAGCCTCGAAGATTTCATCTCCTCGCTCAAGTCTCCGCGCAAGGTCTTCCTCATGGTCAAGGCCGGACAGGCTGTGGACGACTTCATTGAGAAGCTCATCCCGCTCCTTGACAAGGGTGATATCATCATCGACGGCGGCAACACCCACTTCCCGGACACCACCCGCCGCACGGCGTACGTGGAGAGCAAGGGGCTTCTCTATGTCGGCACCGGAGTTTCCGGAGGAGAGGAAGGCGCACTCAAGGGTCCTTCCATGATGCCTGGCGGATCGCCTGCAGCATGGCCTTCCGTGAAGCCTATATTCCAGAGCATCTGCGCCAAGGTCAGCGACGGCACACCTTGTTGTGACTGGGTCGGCGAAGGCGGTGCGGGCCACTTCGTGAAGATGGTCCACAACGGTATCGAGTACGGTGATATCCAGCTCATCTGCGAGTGCTACCAGATTATGAAAGACATCCTCGGCATGAGCAACGAGGAGATGCACGAGGTGTTCGCCGAGTGGAACAAGGGCGACCTTGACAGCTACCTCATCGAGATTACCCGCGACATCCTTGCCAAGAAGGACGAAGACGGCAACTATGTCCTCGACTACATCCTCGACACCGCAGGCCAGAAAGGTACCGGCAAGTGGACGGCCATCTCCGCGCTTGACGCCGGAGTGCCTCTCACCCTCATCGGCGAGGCCGTGTTCGCACGCTGTCTCTCCGCACAGAAGGAGGAGAGGGCCGCTGCTTCAAAGATTCTCCAGGGACCTAGTCCGGTGAAGTTCGCCGGCGATCGCAGAGCTTTCCTCGAAGACCTCAGGAAAGCGCTCTTCGCAGCGAAGGTGGTCTCCTATGCGCAGGGCTATACCCTCATGCGTGCGGCAGCCAAGGAGTATGGCTGGAACCTCAACTACGGCGGAATCGCCCTCATGTGGAGGGGCGGATGCATCATCCGCAGCGTATTCCTCGGCAAAATCAAGGATGCGTTCGACAAGAACCCTGACATCGCAAACATCCTCCTCGACCCTTATTTCAGCGAGAAACTCGCCGATGCGCAGCAGGGATGGAGGAACGTCCTGGCCCAGGCCATCGTGAACGGCGTCCCTGCACCTACTCTCTCAGCAGCCCTCGAGTACTATGACGGCTACCGCAGCGAGAGGCTTCCTGCCAACCTTCTTCAGGCGCAGAGGGACTATTTCGGAGCACACACCTACGAGCGTACCGACCGTCCTCGCGGGGAGTTCTTCCACACCAATTGGACCGGCCACGGCGGCGACACCGTAGCAGGTACATACATCGCATAATTCAAAAACCACATCAGATATGAAAATTGGAAAATATTCTTTTGGAGTTGGTGACCGCTTCTCGCATGAGGGCGTCTCACAGCTCAAGGCTCTTCTCAAGGCAGAGAAGGAGTTCGGCGTAAGTTTCGTTCCAGTCTGGAACAAGTCAAACCGCGAGCACGAGATTGTGCATACCGAGCCTTCGGAGACTCGTCGCGAGGCTGACGCAGCCGTCAAGGCTCTCGGCTACACGGGACAGTATTTCGTGGATGCCGACCACATCAACCTCAACAATGTCGACCGTTTCATCGACGCTTCGGACTTCTTTACTATCGACGTCGCTGACTATATCGGCAAGCCTGCAGACCCTAAGTCAGTGGACGAGTTCGTGGCTGCAAACTCCCGTTTTGTCGGAAGCCTCACTATCCCTGGAATCGCCGAGCCTTTCGAGGTGACGGAGGCCCACGTGAGGGCCATCGCCGACCGCTATCTCTATGCAGCCCAGGAGGCCGGCAGAATCTACCGCCACATCGCAGAGAAGAAGGGCGTGGACAACTTCGTGACCGAGGTTTCCATGGACGAAGTCAACGATCCTCAGACTCCGCTCGAACTCCTCTTCATCCTCTCAGCCCTTGCTGCGGAGAATGTGCCTGCACAGACCATCGCTCCTAAGTTCACTGGACGTTTCAATAAGGGTGTGGACTATCGCGGAGACGTGAAGCAGTTCGAGAAAGAGTTCGAACAGGACCTTCTCGTCATCGACTTTGCTGTCAAGGAGTTCGGTCTTGAGGAGAATCTCAAGCTCAGCATCCACTCAGGCTCTGACAAGTTCTCCATCTACCCAATCATGGGCAATCTCATCCGCAAGTACGACAAGGGTATCCACATCAAGACAGCAGGAACCACCTGGCTCGAGGAGAACATCGGTCTCGCCGTGGCGGACCCTGAGGCGCTCAAGCTCGCCAAGAAGATTTACATCAACGCCCTCGGACGTATGGACGAGCTCACCATCCCTTACGCCACTGTCATCGACATCGATGTTAACGCGCTTCCATCACCTGCGGAGGTCGAGAAGTGGGATGCCGAGACCTACGCTCGCACCATGCGTCACAACCAGGAGGACCCTCTCTACAATCCTTCTTTCCGTCAGCTCATCCACGTCAGCTACAAGATTGCGGCAGAACTCGGAGACGAGTACTATCCTGCGCTTGAGAAGCACACCGACGTCATCGGAGAGCAGGTCATTGAGAATATCTGCGAGCGCCACATCAAGAGGCTCTTCAGCAAGTAGGAGGACGGACCATGGCAAAGTATTCATTTGACGATCTCAAAGGACGCAACTGCGTGATTACCGGAGGTTTCGGAGTTCTCGGCTCGGCTCTCACGAAGGGACTTGCGGAGGCTGGAGTGAACCTCGCCGTCATCAGCCGCAGCGCCGATAACCCTGCAAAGGGAGAGGCCATTGCCAAGGAGTATGGCATCAAGTGTCTCGGCATCTCCGCCAGTACGCTTGACAAGCAGGCTCTCATCGCCGCACGCGACCTCATCCACGAGAAAATCGGCAAGATAGATATCCTCATCAACTGCGCCGGAGGCAACTCTCCGAAGGCGACCTGCAAGGTTGAGCAGATGAGCAAGGACGATGAACTTGCCGACACCTTCTATGGACTCGACATCGACGGATTCCAGCAGGTCTATGACCTCAACTTCAAGGGAACTCTCCTCGCTACGATGGTCTTCACGGCCGACATGATCGAGTCAGGCAAGGGCAACGTGCTCAACATCTCATCGATGAACGCAATCCGTCCTCTTACCAAGATTCCAGCATACTCCGCAGCCAAGGGCTCCATCAACAACTTTACCCAGTGGTATGCTGTCCACGTGGCGGAATGCGGTATCCGCTGCAACGCGATAGCTCCTGGCTTCTTCCTCACGGACCAGAACCGCTTCCTCCTCACTGAGGAGGGCACCGGCGCTCTGAAGCCTCGCGGGAAGAAGATTATAGCAAACACTCCGACCCACAAGTTCGGTGTGCCGGAGGATTTGGTTGGAACGATGCTCTATCTGCTGAGCGACATTTCCTCATTCGTGACCGGAGTTGTCATTCCGGTGGACGGAGGATACAGCGCTTTCGGAGGAGTCTAAAGAATCGTGACTTCGGCACCTGCCGAAGCGGAGATACGCTTGACAAGGCCCTGGAGAACATTTCCGGGGCCTAATTCTTTGAATGTGCCTGCTCCGTCGGAAAGCATGTTCTTGACGCTCTGCGTCCACTTCACAGGAGAGGTGAGTTGGGCGAGAAGATTCTTCTTGATGCGCTCCGGATCTGTTTCAGGGAGAGCGGTTACATTCTGATAGATAGGGCAGGCAGGGGCGTGCACTTCGGTCTTCTCAATGGCCTTTCCGAGCTTGAGGCGGGCTTCCTCCATGAGAGGGGAGTGAAATGCTCCTCCGACGCTGAGCGGGAGAGCCCTCTTGGCTCCGGCTTCCTTCATCGCGGCGCAGGCGAGCTCCACGGCTTCCTTCTCGCCGGAAATCACCACCTGCCCGTCGCAGTTGTAGTTGGCCGGGATGACCGTTCCAGCGATGCCCGCGCAGATTTCCTCGACTTTCTCGTTAGGGAGGCCTATTACAGCTGCCATTCCGCCAGGATGGGCTTCGCAGCATTTCTGCATCTGGGTTGCACGCACTTGTACGAGCTTGAGAGCCTGCTCGAAATCTACGGCTCCGCAGGCCACGAGGGCGGAGAATTCTCCGAGGGAGTGCCCGCCTACCATGTCTGGCGCGGCAAGTCCCTCGCTGCACAGAGCGAGGCAGGCCGAGTGGAGGAAGATTGCAGGCTGGGTGACATCCGTGGCGCGGAGCTGTTCGTCGGATCCGGAGAACATTATGTCCGTGATACGGAACCCGAGAATCTCGTTGGCCCTTTCCATCATTTCACGCGCCTTCGCGCTGCTGTCATATAAGTCTTTGCCCATTCCGGAGAACTGAGCTCCCTGTCCGGGGAATACGTAAGCAGTTTTCATGATATTCTGATTGAAATGTCCGCAAAAATAGAAATTTTCGCAGAACTGCTCTCAGGCGATTAGCTTCTTCTTGTAGCCGAGCCTCTCCAGTTCGATGGCAGCACCTATTCTGTAGAGGACGGTGTAGGACCGCGTGAGGATGTAGAAGCCCTGCTCCGTGCAGCACTCTATCCCTTCGTGGCGGATGAGCCCGAGAGTCGCGAGGGCGCAGCTGAGGAGGGTGTCGCTGATGTGCCTGCGTTCGTCCGAGCCTTCCTCCAGACCGAGGATGTCCTTGAGCACGTGTTCGTCCATGTCGTCCCAACCTCTCGAGCCATAGTAGCTTGAGTATGGCAGGTCCTTTATTCTCTCCCAGTCGAAGTCCCATCCGTGGGCCACGCCTATCCCGAGGAATCCTGCCCATGAGATGGCGGCTTCGGGGTAGGCGTTGAAGTTCTCGACTGCGTCGGCGGTGTAGTCCTTGATGTAGCTGTCCCACTTGCCTGTGATGTCGGGACTTTCGAGAAGGCCTTCCCTGAGGAGGCCGGCTCCCTTGCACAACTTCACCAGGCCCTCCTCGAGGAGGGTTTCAAAGTTGTCGAGAAACTGTGTGTCTTTCATTATACTCTATGCACTTTGATGACGTTCTTAAGGATGGCGACCTGCGAGATGACTTTGTCGAGCTCGGTGTTGGAAGGGACGAGCACGCGGAGGCTTATCTCGTATGTGCCGCTGCGGCTGTTCTCCTTGACGTTGAAGGAGCGTATCGACACCTTGAATTGGCTGACAGTGTCCATGATGGCGGAGAGGACGGGGTGCTCGAAGTCCGCCGTGATGGCGAGGGTGCAGAGGAAGTCGCCGCTGCCGCTACTTTCCTGCCAGATGACTTTCTGTATCCTGTACGGGTACTTCTCTATGAGTCTGGCTGCGTTGGGGCAGGAGATGCGGTGTATCTTGATACCTTCGGTTCTCGTGACGAAGCCGAATACATCGTCGCCGAATACCGGGTTGCAGCACCTTGAGAGCTTATAGTCGAGCCCTCTGACGTTTTTGGCGTTGATAACGAGGATGTCGTCCGAGGAGTTGCCGCTGTAGGTCTTAGGCGCTTCAGTGCGGGTCTCTTCGACCTGAACGTTCTTTTCGGCGGCCTTCTGGCTGATGAAGGTCTTGACGTCGTTGACGTCTACCTCTTCTCGGGAAATGGCGGCCATGAATGTCATCACGGAAGTATATTTCCGCGCTTTCATGAACTCCGTCATCATCTCGTCGGAGAGTCCCATCTTCCAGTTTTTGAGTCTGCGTTCGAGGATTTCGCGTCCTTCTGCAGCTGCTCTGCGCTCGTCTGCATCGAGTTCCAGACGGATCTTGTTCTTGGCCTTGGAGGTCGTTACCCACGCGAGCCAGTCCCGGCTCGGTCTCTGGCTGCGGCTGGTCATAATCTCGACCACGTCGCCGGTCTTGAGCTTCTCACGTATCTGGACAGGCTTTCCGTTGACCTTGCCTCCCGTGCAGCGGCAGCCGAGGTTGGAGTGTATGTTGAACGCGAAGTCAAGCACCGAAGAGCCTGCCGCGAGGATTCTGAGTTCGCCGGTAGGTGTGAAGACGAAAATCTCCTTGCTGGGCGGTGCTGGGAGATATTCCGGGTTTGCTTCATATGGGTTGGCGAGGGCGTCGCGCACCGACTGCAGCCACCTGTCCAGCGTCACTTCGTGCCGTATGCCCTTGTAGGCCCAGTGGGCGGCGTGCCCGTTCTCGGCCTCTACGTCCATGCGCTTTGTGCGAATCTGGACTTCGAGGAACTGGCCGTGGCTGTTCTTGACGGTGATATGAAGCGACTCGTAGCCGTTCGGCTTCGGGTTGGTGAGCCAGTCGCGCAGACGGTTGACATCGGACTCGTATTCCTCGGTCACGTAGGAGAATACCTTCCAGCAGAGGTCGACCTCTTTCTTGTGGTCTTCCTCGCAGTCGAGGATGAAGCGTATGGCAAACACGTCGTACACTCCCTCGAACGGGACCTTCTGAACCTGCATCTTGCGGTAGATGGAGAACGCGCTCTTGGTCCTGACCTTGAGCTTGTAGCTGATGCCCGCGTCGGAGAGTTTTTTCTCGAGCGGTTGGATGAACTCCGCCGTCAGCTGCTCGCGGTCCTTTTCCGTGGCCTTTAGCTTGTTGGTGATAGCCCTGTACTGCTCCGGCTCCGAGTAGCGGAAGTAGATGTTTCCCAGCTCGTTGTTGATGTTGTACAGGCCGAGTTGATGCGCCAGAGGCATATACAGCATGGTCGTCTCGAGGAGCTTCTGGTCGCGGGAACTTTTCGGGAACATGCTCAGGGACCTCATAACCTCGAGTCTGTCGGCTATCTTCAGGACGACTACTCTCGGGTCGGTGGAATACTGTATGATGAGTTTCTTGTAATTCTCTGCTTCCAGCCTCGTGTCCTTGGGCTTGATGGTCGAAATCTTGTTGAGCCCGTCGGTGATAGTCCTCACGTCCTGCGGAAAAGTGCTGATGTCCACGTTTTTATGTGTGCGGGTGGCTTCGTGAA
The DNA here is from genome assembly GCA_964385795.1 of uncultured Muribaculaceae bacterium. Classification (GTDB taxonomy): domain Bacteria; phylum Bacteroidota; class Bacteroidia; order Bacteroidales; family UBA932; genus Cryptobacteroides. Next base: position 51,938 of record CAYLPY010000007.1, on the reverse strand, counting down.
GATAGACCGCCGCGACACACTCCGGCGGAAGAGCTATCTCGTCGGAGACAATCTTTGCCACGTTGTCCGGGTGGCTGATGAAGGGCGTCCCGTCGTAGCGGGTCTCGTCCTTGAGGATCTCCACGGCTACTGCGCGGGCTTTTTCTATGAGGCTGCTGTTGTCCATCATCGGACAAATATACCAAATTTCGTGCTAATTGTGCTGCGGCGCAGCCTTGCTGCGGTTGACAGTCGCGACACCGACGAATACGCAGACGATTGCCGCCAATTTCTGCCAGTTGAGCGTGTCCATGCCTATGATGACGCTGATGACGGTGGCGATGATTGGCTGCAGGTAGGTGTAGAGGCTGACGATGGTAGGGCGGATGCGCTTCTGGCCCACTGGGATGAGAAAGTATGCTACGCAGGTGGCGAAGACTACCAGAAAGGCGATTTCTTTGAGCACAGGCCCCGGTATGGCGGTCCAGTCTGTCGTGAACAGGCCCTTCCATGAGACAGGGAGGGAGACTGCCAGCGAGACGAGGAACATCCACTTCATGAATGTCACCACGTTGTAGCGCGCGATGAGCGGACGGAAGATTCCGAGGTACGCGGCAAAACTGATGCCGTTGAGGATCATGAGCACATACCCCATCGGCGCGGTGTGCTCGACGCCGTTGTGCGAGTTGACAGAGTTGAAGATTAGCAGCAGGATGCCGGCAAGGCTGAGCGCGACTCCGCCAGCTTTCTTGGCTGTGACAGGCTCTTTGAGGAATATCGCGGCAAAGAACATGGTGGACACCGGAGTCAGCGTGCTCATAACCGAAAGGTCAATGGATGTGGTCATGGTGGTGGCAACGAGGAAGGTGTACTGCGGGATGAAAAGCCCGAGGACTGACGCCACCGCAATCTGGGCGATGTCCTTGAGCGGCACTTTCTCCTTCGGAGTGAAAAAGGAGATTATCCAGAATAGCGCGGATGCGCCTATGGCTCTTATGGTGAAGAGTACTGCCGGGGATATGGAGTGCGAGGCGGCTATGTCCTTGCAGAAGATTATGTTGAAACCGAATATCGTGTATGCGCCTGCCACCGCGAGATGCCCGATGAGTTTTTGCTTGTCCATCATGACTTTATTGCGGCGCAAAGATAGCGTTTTTTGCAAATCGCGAAAAAAGTTCTTAACATCGGAAGACTTTGCTCGTCTATTGAGTGGATTTGATTTTGGAACGATGAAAAGATTTGTTTTGATTCTTTGTGTGGCACTCTCCATCTTCCCGCTTTCCGGGACGGCGCTCTCCACGAAGACAGCCTCCGATGTAAAGGGCAATCTCACCTCCCTTGTCCGGCGGTACCGGGACAGGAGTGGCTTCGAGGTCGTGAAATTCGGTGATTTGATGTTGGGGGGTATCCGCGTAGCCATGAAGGCTGCAGCAAAGGAGGACCCCGAACTCAAGGACGGCGTGCAGCTGCTCTCAGGAATAAAAAGAATGTGGGTCGTCGACTTCGAGGAGGCCTCCCGCTACGATGCGAGGCTGTTCTCTTCCGAGGTGGAGAAGGACAATATCCAGGGGCTTCTTGAAATGAGCAAGAGCGATGAACTGGCAGGAGAGGATTGAGAAGGAGTATGTCCCTCTTCAGGACAAGTTCTTCCGCGTGTCGTTCTACCTGCTGGAGTCCAGGCAAGATGCACTGGATGCAGTGCAGGACCTCTATATGAAACTCTGGAATGTCGGAGAAGGTCTTGAAAGCGTGCAGAATCCTTCTTCCTATGGTATCACCTTGCTCCGCAACATCTGCGTGGACAGGATTCGGTCTGCATCCCGGAGAAGGAGCGTCGAAGTCGACGAGGGTCTGCCTTCGGAGGAGAAGGGAAGCCAGGCGCTGATGGAGGAGAAGGAGAGCCTGAGGAGAGTGGTGAAGGCGATTGAGAGCCTTCCTCCGAGGGAGAGGGAAGTCTTGAAGATGAGAGTGATGGAGGAGATGTCCTACAGACAGATGGAAGAAAGCACAGGCTGCAGCGGAATCAGCCTTAGAGTGGCGCTCAGCAGCGCACGTAAAAAATTGAAGAAAGTGTTATGAAAAGCATAGAAGAAATAGAGAAAATCTCTCTGGACGCGCTCAAGGCCGTCTCAGACAGTCTCGAAGTGGAGACACCGGAGGCCCTCGGTGAGAAGGTTGACGCGGCTCTCATGGCTGTATCTCTCAAGTTCTGGGGAAGGAAAGCCCGTAGGTCTGCGGTATGGATAGTGCCGGCTTTCTCGGCAGTGCTCGCTGGAATGGTGCTGGTCTTCGCGCTTGGCCGTGCTCCGAAGGAGCCCGTGGATACATTCAGCGACTCGCAGATGGCATACGCCGAGGTGGAGAGGACGCTGGAATACATATCCTCCAAGATGTACAAACGGTGCGCCGCCATCGAAAGGACGCAGGAACTCATGTCGCGTCCGCTCGAAATAATGGAAAATATTAGAAATTAATAATGTATCGGTTATGAAAAAGTTATCAATCATTTTTGCCGCACTGTTGATGTCGGCAGCCGCTCTTTCAGCGCAGAACGCCAAGAGCATCTACAACAAGTATTCTGAAGTGAATGATGTCACTACTGTCTACCTCTCTCCAATGATGCTTTCAATGCTTGGGGACGAAGGCCCGAAACAATTCGGGCCGATTGACATCGTTCCTTTCGTCAACTCCCTGAGCGGCATCTACATCATCTCCAGTGAGAACACGCACGTCAACAAGTCGCTGGAGAACGATGTCAAGAAAATGGTGAACTCCGGAAAGTACGAGGTGATGATGGAGGTTAAGGAAGATGAGGAGACTGTGAGAATCTATACCCTTACGAAGGGGGACTTTGTGACGAACTTTGTTCTCCTTGCGGTCGAGTCTGATGAATGCACGTTCATCTCGATGAACGGCAAAATCTCCAAGGACGATATTAGCAAGCTGGCCGGGCAGATAAATTCCGACCTGTAAGGAAACTTTATACGACTGTTGTTCTTAATGGCACGGAAGGCGTTCTGCTTTCCGTGTTCAACTACATCAACTTGACCGTGGCATAGGAGGGAAAGTGTGCGGGAGAGATGGCGATAGGCGTCTGCTGGGGAACCCAAAGGGACGGACTTCGCTTCGGTACCATCTGGAGAGTCTCCAACGGAATAATTGCTATATTTGTAAACTTTGACTTATCCTGTCCACAATGGAAGAGAACAAGAATCCGCTCATATCTTTCCACTCCGCCGACATCCTCAACGGTGAGGCGAAGGTTGTATATGGACTTGAGATGGAGGTTTTCCCGGGAGATGTCGTCTACATCGTAGGACGCGTCGGCAGCGGCAAGACTTCCATTATCAGGACGATTACCGGCGAAAACAGGCTCGGAGGCGGTTCCGGAGAGGTCTGCGGCTACGACCTTGCAAGCCTCCAAGTAAAGGATATCCCCTATCTGCGCCGACGTCTGGGCGTTGTCTTTCAGGATTTTCAGCTTCTGATGGACCGCAGCGTCGGGGACAATCTTTCTTTTGTCCTCAAGGCTACCGGCTGGAAGGACAAGGTGAAGATTAAGGAGAGGATTTCGGAGGTTCTCGCGGCGGTCGGGATGAACACCAAGGCCCACAAGATGCCGCACCAGCTCTCCGGCGGAGAGCAGCAGCGCATAGCCATCGCCCGTGCCATTCTCAATGAGCCGGACGTCATCATAGCCGACGAGCCTACAGGCAATCTTGACGAGGAGACTGCTGAAGAGATTCTCTCTTTGCTCAAGATCATCAACGAGCAGAAGAATACCGCGATAGTGATGGTTACGCACAACAGGAGCATCTGCACTCGGTATCCTGGCAGAGTGTTCGAGACGGGCGGAGAGGCTTGCCGCGAGGTGCGATGAGGATTTCGGAGCGATACGCCGGGGTGCTGTCTTACTTTCTCGAGAATGTTGGGGAGGCTGCTTCGGAACTCGAATTCAGTTCAGAGTACGAGCTTCTTGTCTCGGTGATGCTTTCCGCGCAGTGCACGGACAAGCGGGTCAATATGGTGACGCCTGCGCTGTTCGCGGCTTTTCCGACTCCGGCTGCTCTGGCCGGGGCTTCTTTGGACGAGGTGCTGCCGTTGGTGAAGTCGGTGTCTTATCCCAATAGCAAGGCTGCTCATCTGATAGCTGCCGCAAAGAAGATTGTGGGGGACTTCGGTGGCGAAGTCCCACGGAGTATTGATGATTTGATGACGCTTCCAGGAGTGGGTCGGAAAACAGCCAATGTGGTGACTTCCATCGTCTGGGGCGAGCCTGTGATTGCGGTGGACACACATGTCTTCCGGGTGTCACACCGGCTCGGGCTATCGGCGGGGAAGACTCCTTTTGCCGTAGAGAAGGACCTGGAGCGGCACATTCCGATTGAACTCCGCAGCAAGGCTCATCATTGGCTGCTTCTGCACGGACGATACGTCTGCACTGCCGCGCGACCCAAGTGCGGGTCGTGCCCTCTCTCTGTCTGGTGCCGCCATTTCGCAGACTCCTCCAAGCCTTCCCGCTGAAAGCAGCCTGCGCAGCGTCCCCATTTCCTCGTCTTTGTCTCGTCGTCTGTCCGGCACTGCGTCCCGACTTGTCTAGTCGAGGCGGCAGACTCGCTTCGACAAGCCGTCCGCTGCGCCTGCCTTATGCCGCCAAAGCCGGAAACCTTCTGTCTCGGTCCCGGCTCGGTATCATGCAGTCTCTGCGTTATTTGCAGAACTGCTTCTTTAGGGCTTCGATCTTGGCGTCGGCATCGTCCCCCTTCGCCCCGAAGTAGAACTTGATCTTTGGCTCAGTGCCGGACGGCCTTACTGAAACCACGTCTCCGGCCTCATCAAAGAACTGCAGTACGTTGGATGACGGCTGGCCGGTCTTTTCGGGCTCGAGGTAGTCGATGACCTTGGTGACAGGAGAACCGCAGAGGGTCTTTGGCGGATTGCTTCTCAAGTCCGACATCATCTTCTGGATCTCAGCAGCGCCGCTGACACCCTTGCGCACTACGGAGACGAGTCCTTCTTTACGATATCCGTACTCTTTGTATATGCGTTGTAGCAACTGATATAAGGTGAGCCCCTGCTCCGCAGCCCAGGCCGCGCACTCGGCCACCATCATGGCACTAACCTGCGCGTCTTTGTCGCGGACGAACTGCCCCACGTTGAAGCCGTAGCTCTCCTCACCTCCGCAGACGAACTCGCCCTTGCCTTCTTTGCGCTTGACGACCTCCGCGATGTACTTGAAACCGGTGAGCACGTTGTATACCGGAACGCCGAAACTCCTGCATATCTCGGTGATGAGTTCCGTCGTGACGATGGTCTTGACGACGTACTTGCCTTCGCCGAGAGTGCCGTTTTCGTGACGGCGGCTAAGGATGTAGTAGGTTAGGATGGATGCTGTCTGGTTGCCGTTGAGAAGAACCATCCTGCCGTCGTTGTCCCTGACGGCGATGCCGAGCCTGTCTGCGTCAGGGTCGGTGCCCATCACGATGTCGGCGCCGGTCTCCTCCGCCTTGTCGAGCGCCATCTTCAGAGCGGCAGGCTCTTCCGGATTAGGAGAGATGACTGTAGGGAAGTCTCCGTCTGAGATGTCTTGATCCGGAACGTGGGTTATCTCGGTGAATCCAAGACGACCCAGAATCTCCGGCACGAGCCTCACTCCGCATCCGTGGAGCGGGGTGTAGACGAACTTGATGTCTGAATGCTTGCGGCAGAGGTCTCCGGAGAGGCTCAGCGAGAGGAGGTCCTTCAGGTAGCACTTGTCCACGTCCGCCCCCATGGCCTCAATCTCTCCGCAGCGCAGCCCGGACTCAAACTTTACCAAGGACGGGTCGGTGACTTTGGCCACTTCGGCGACGATTTCCTTGTCCACCGGCGATGTGACCTGTCCTCCGTCGGACCAGCTGACCTTGTAGCCGTTGTATTCCTTCGGATTGTGGGATGCCGTGATCATCACGCCGGCGATGGCCCCCTTGAGCCTCACTGCGTAGCTCATCTCAGGGGTAGGCCGGATGTTGTCAAAGATGTAGACGTGTATCCCGTTGGCTGAGAGAACCTCGGAAGTGATTTTTGCGAACTCCTTGCTGTGGTTGCGCGAATCGTAGGATATGCAGACCTTCGGGTCAGGATCATCGGTGTGTCCGAGGATGTAGTTCGCAAGACCCTGCGTGGCCATCCCGACGGTGTATTTGTTCATCCTGTTGGTTCCCACGCCCATTATGCCGCGCAGGCCGCCGGTGCCGAATTCGAGGTTCTTGTAGAAAGCGTCTTCAAGTGCTGCCTTGTCTCCCATCATCCTGTTGACTTCTATCTTCGTCTGCTGGTCGAAGTCTCCTGTCAACCAGGCCTGGGCTCTCAGTTCATACTCTTCCATTGGTAAATATCGGTTTTAAAGTGTTGACAACCCCAAAGATAGTCATTTCGCGAAACTTTCAATGCCGGAAGCCGTCTGAAAATGTCGGAAAGATCTCGATAAGAGCACCTTTTGTTACGGAGTTCGTTTTTAGGGGAAATCTCCCCGCCGGCGGGGTTGCCGTATTCCGAAAAAAGTGATAGATTTGTGAGATAAGCGTTTTTTTGACCATGAAGCTAAAACACCTTCTCGTCGTGCTTTTCACGACTCTTGTATTCTCGGCGGCGGCCTCTCCTTCAAGGGAGATGGAACGTGCTGTAAAATTGTATGACAGCGGGATGTATGACAGGGCGAGAAGCGTCTTTGAGAGTCTGCCGCAGACTCCGCTTTCGGACGGATATGTCGTCCTGTGCGCCATCAAGACGCGCTCGGCGGACTATGAGGAGTTGATGTCAATGTACGAGAGGAAGTACCCTGCGACGGTTCTCACGGGGCAGATAAGGTTGGAGAATGCCCGCCTCCTCTTCGATGACGGGAAGTACGGCGAGGCGCTGATTGAACTCTCGAAAGTTCCTGACACGGCAATCCCGGCCGACCAGTTGCCGGAATACATCTTCAAGTGCGGCTATTGTGAGTTCACGCTCGGCCGCTATCCTGAGGCCCAGCAGTATTTCGTGCTTCTGGATGCTCTGGACTATACCGACTATACAGCTCCGGGGCAATACCTTTCGGGAGTGGTTAACTATTACGACCTGAAGTTCGCGGAGGCCGAAGCCTGCTTCTGGAAAGCATCCGCCGATCCGAGGTTGACGGAGCTTTCGGAATTCTATATCGTCGACTGTGAGTTCAACCAGAAGAACTACGAGTTCGCGGTGCGTGAGGGAGAACGGATCTATTCAATCTCTCCGAAAGAGAGAAAGGAAAGGCTTGCGAGAATCATCTCCGAGGCGAGCCTGATTCTCGGCGATACCGACAAGGCACGCGCCTATTATGACGACCTTTCCCACGAGGGGATGAATCGCAAGGACTACTTCTACGCCGGTTCCGTGCTCTACTCCGTCCACGACTACAAGGGCGCGATAGAGAACTTCAACAAGATGGGGGAGCGCAGCGACTCCCTCGGTCAAATAGCCAACTATCATCTCGGCAACGCATACGTCCGCACACGCAATCAGGTCGCGGCTATGGTGGCCTTCTACGATGCCTCCAGGGTGGATTTTGACCTCGCTATCACCGAGGATGCATCCTTCAACTACGCCAAGCTCGCTCTTGACCTCAACAAGGACACCTCCGGATTCGCGGAGTACATCAAGCGCTGGTCCACGCGCAAGAGGGGCAATGCAATCTACAGCTATATGGCCCTCGCGGCTCTGTATGACAGGGACTATGCCGGCGCCGTGGAGGCCTACGACAACATCGACGAGCTCGCTCCCGACATGCAGAACAACTACACCAAGGCGAACTTCCTTCGCGGTGAGCAGCTTCTCGCTTCAGGATCTTACAGGGATGCCATCCCGTACCTGAGGGCTGCCGCCTACTATCTGCCGAAGACCGACAGGCTCAACCAGCTGGCGCGCTACTGGATGGCGGAGGCTGCATATAGAAGCGAGGACTATGCTCATGCAGAGAGAATCTTTGCAGAGCTGTACAATGCCGACGCCCTCTATGATTTGCCGGAGGGACAGTCGCTTGCGTACGATGTGGCCTACTCCTGCTTCAAGCAGGGCAACTACGAGGCTGCAGCGCGCTGGTTCGATAAGTGCATAGCCGCCGGAGAACCTTCTATACGCGAGGATGCGATGAACAGAAGGGCCGACTGCGATTTCGGCCGCAGGGACTACAAGGCGGCTGTTGAGTCCTATCAGAAAGTGATTTCCGAGTACTTCACTCCGGACAATATCTATCCATATTACAAGCAGGCCATCTCCTACGGGCTCGCGGGTGACAAGAAGCGCAAGGTGTCCACTCTCCTTCACATCGAGGATGCTTCCCCTGCCGCTCCACTGTATTCGGAGGCCTATTATGAACTCGGACGTGCGCAGATGGATGTCAAGAACAACAACGACGCTGTGCGCAGCTTCACTCACCTGAAGGAGACCACTACGGACCCAACCTATGTCATGAAGGCTCTGTTGGGGCTTGGCATGGTCTACCGCAACATGTCCGAATACGAGAAGTCGCTCGACAACTACAAGCAAGTCGTTTCCACGATGCCGCAGAGCGAGTATGCCGAGGAGGCGATGCTGGCGATAGAGTCCGTGTACCAGAAGATGAAGCGCCCGGACAAGTTCCTCGAATATATGGAGAGCAATTCCCTTAACTCTGCCAAGACTGAGGCGGAGAAGGAGAAGATGTATTTTAGCACGGCCGAGCAACTCTATCTCTCGGGCAACTACGCGCAGACGATTCCTGCCGCGCAGAAGTTCATCGAGTCCTATCCCGGGAGCTCTGATGTGGCGCAGGCGGAGTTTTATCTCGCTGAGTCATACCGGGCCGAAGGAGACAAGGAGAAGGCTGTGGCCCACTATGCGAAAGCGATGAACTCGGATTCGGAATATTCCTTTGCCGAGATGTCCAAGCTCCGCTATGCATCGCTTTCGTTTGACCTTGAGCGTTATGCTGATGCCTACAAAGCCTATCTGGCGCTGCTTTCCACGACCAAGATGGATGGCAACAAGACCGAAGCGAAGATAGGAATGATGCGTTCGGCCTACAGGAGCAAGGACTATGAGGCTGCGATCAGTGCTTCCAATGCCGTGCTCGCCGATGACTCGACCGGGGGGCAGCTCCGCAGGGAGGCCGAATATCTCAAGGCGAAGTCATGTCTCGCAAGTTCTCGGAGAGACGAGGCGATGAAACTTTTCAAGGAGCTGTCCGCCAGTCCTTCTACTCCGGAGGGGGCGGAAGCCAAGTACATGGTCGTCCAGGACCTTTACGATACCGGCCGTTTCGATCAGGTCGAGAATGAAGTCTACAGTTTTGCCCAGACTTCCGGCGAGCAGTCCTACTGGCTCGCGAAGAGCTTCCTCGTCCTTGGCGACTCGTTCGTGGAGCGGGGCAATTACGAGCAGGCGCGTGCCACCTATGAGTCGATACGCGACGGCTACGAGCCATCTGCCGGACCGGACGATGTTGCGGACAATGTCAACAAGAGGCTTTCGCGCCTCGAAACCCTGATTAAGAAATGATTATGAAGCGGATAATTTCAATTTCGACCCTTGCTGCCGTGCTTGCGGTGCCGTCATTCGCTCAAGGAATCAAGCAGAGTGTGGAAGTGACCAACGAATATGAGTCGGGTTTTGCCGATTTCAGGAAGGCCACGCCGCGGATTGCTGTCCCGGATTCGGTATATCGCTTTGACTACAGCTTTGACTATTCGGTGTTCGAGTCTCCCTACCGGGGGGCTTACGAATTCTCGCCGTATGAAATTCAGCTTACCCCGGACCCTCTGCCATACGACGGCAGGAAACTCTACCTTTATGCAGGAGCGGGATATTCCCTGCATCCTGTTCTGGATGTGTTGTATACGCCTTTCGGAGATGGGGCTGCGACTTTTAGTCTTTTCAACAGGGGGCGTGGCTATTGCGGCAAGAATTTCTATGACCTGACCGACCATGCAGGGCTTTCCGGCCGTCTGCTGACTTCCTGGGGACGACTTTTCTACCGGGCCGGCTATGAAGGAGTCTTCGCTGGAGCGTGCGAACCTCTCCGAGGGACTGGGGCAGGCCGCAGCGCATGGCATTCCCCGTATGTTGGGGTGGCTCTGGAATCAAGGGATAGGGGCGCATCCTACTTCGACTACAAGATAGGGGTGGACTACCGCTTCTCTTCCGATGGGCTTTATTCTATGCCTGCTCTTTCCTCTGCCGTGTCTTCGACCGGAAGGGTGGGGGAGCATGAACTGCGTGTGAGCGGCTATGCCGGTCCAGTGGTCAAGAGCAGATACAGTTTACTTCTCGATTTTGACTTCAACATGCTCTCGCTTGCCGATTCCCGCACCGGATACTCCGACAGGGCGGTAAGTTTGGCCAGACTTACTCCGCATCTCAAGTTCGTGCTCGGTATCGTGGATATAGACGCGGGGGTGAACCTTGACTATTTTGCGTCGGCTGATTCCAGTCCTTTCTCCCTGAATCCTGTGATTAAGGCCGGTCTCGATATTTCCGAGCTATCGCTCAAGGTCTTCGCCGGGCTCGACGGCGGGAAGCATCTGCTTAGTGAATATTCACTCAAGTCCTTTAATCACTTCCATGTGCGCGGAGCTGCCGTCCCGGACATAAGTTGGGAGAAGGCGAACCTCTATCTTGGCGCACTCGGAAAGATTGGACCTTCGCTTCAGTATTCTTTCAAGGGAGGGTATTCTTTGCGCTCCTCTTCGCCGCTTGACTCCTCCTATGGCAGTCTTGCCTTTGCGGACTATTCTTCTGCCTATGCCTCGCTCGGGCTGAACTGGGTTTCGGAGAGGCTTGACGTGGATGCTGCCTTCGATTTCGAGAAAGCCTTCATAGGTGCTCTTGCGGTCTCGGCATACGCTCCGGCGATGTTCAGCGGACATCTTGATGCAACCTGGAATACTATTGAGCGTATCTTCGTGGGACTCAGGATAGAGGGGGCTTCGTCCAGGAAGGATGTTTCTGGCATCGGCGGCACCCTCGGGGGCTACGTTGATCTCGGGCTCTACGGGGAGTACCGCTTCAGCCGTAGTTGGGGAGTGTGGCTTCACGCGGGTAACCTCATAGGGATGCAGATAGAGAGACATCCCGGCTACGTTGAGCGAGGACCTTATTTCACTCTCGGAGCTCGTCTGAGTATGTAGGAATTTTTAGTATCTTTGCAAGATTTAACACGTTCACAAAAGATGATAGAGACAGAAGCGATGAAGCAGGCGGAGGAGCAATATTCCGCGAACAGTATACAAGTGCTTGAGGGACTGGAGGCAGTGCGCAAGCGCCCGTCCATGTATATAGGCGACATCTCTGAGAGGGGACTGCATCACCTCGTGTACGAGGTGGTCGACAACAGTATTGACGAGGCTATGGCCGGCTACTGCGACAGCATCGACGTGCAGATTCTCGAGGGTAATTCGATTCGCGTGGCGGACAATGGCCGAGGCATTCCTACAGGCATGCACGAGAAGGAGCACCGCAGCGCGCTTGAAGTCGTGCTTACCGTGCTTCATGCGGGCGGGAAGTTCAGCAAGTCCAACTACAAGGTCTCCGGCGGTCTGCACGGCGTGGGCGTGTCATGCGTCAACGCGCTGTCCGACAGTCTCACGGCTGAAATCCACAGGGAGGGCAAGATTTTCCTCCAGAAATACTCCAAAGGCAAGCCGCTCACTCCTGTCGAGGTGGTGGGCGAGTGCGAGGACACCGGAACCATCATTACTTTCCATCCGGATGCCGAGATATTCACTCAGACCACTGTCTACAAGTACGACACCCTTGCGGCCCGTCTGCGCGAGCTCTCGTTTCTCAACAAGGACATCCGCATCGTTCTCACCGACAAGCGCGAACTGGTGGACGAATATGTCGAGGACCCGTCTACCGGAGAGCCGAAGGCTACCGGAGGCAAGGTTTACCGCAGTGATGTGTTCTACTCCACGAAGGGGCTCAGCGAGTTTATCGAGTACCTTGATGCAGGAGCGGAGACGCTGATTCCGGAGCCTGTGTGTGTTACTGCCGACAAGATTATCCCTATCGACATAGCCCTTCAGTACAACAAGGGCTATTCCGAGAAGATATACTCATACGTCAACAACATCAACACCATAGAGGGCGGTACCCATCTCCAGGGATTCAAGATGGGGCTCAGCCGTGCCCTCAAGCAGTACGCCGAGAAGAATAAGCTTCTTGAAAAGAGCAAGTTCAAGGGCGAGTTGTCTCCGGAGGATTTCCGCGAAGGTCTCACCGCTGTCATTTCAGTCAAAGTCGCCGAACCTCAGTTCGAGGGGCAGACCAAGACCAAGCTCGGCAATACCGAAGTGACATCGGCAGTGTCACAGGCAACATCTGCTGCCATGGACATCTACCTTGAGGAGCATCCGAAGGAGGCCAAGATGATAATCGACAAGATTATCGTCGCTGCCACCGCGAGGGCTGCCGCGCGCAATGCCCGCGAGATGGTGCAGCGCAAGGGCTTCATGAGCGGCGGCGGAATGCCTGGAAAGCTTGCCGACTGCTCCAACAGGGATCCGGAACTCTGTGAACTCTTCCTTGTCGAGGGAGACTCCGCAGGCGGAACTGCCAAGCAGGGACGTGACCGTGAGCTACAGGCCATCCTTCCGCTTCGAGGCAAGATTCTCAATGTCGAGAAGGCGTCCGGAGACAGGGCGTTCGACTCCGAGGAGATTCGCAACATCTACACCGCGCTCGGCGTGTCCGTGGCACAGGAGGATGAGACCGGCGAGAAGCACATGGACCTCAGCAAGCTCCGCTACCACAAGATTGTAATCATGACCGATGCCGATGTGGACGGCTCCCACATCGCCTGCCTCATCCTCACTTTCTTCTTCCGCTATATGCTCGACCTGATCAAGAACGGCTACGTCTATCTTGCTACTCCGCCGCTCTATCTCGTCAAGAGAGGAAAGGAGGAAGTCTACTGCTGGACAGAACAGCAGAGGGAGGAAGCGGCCCTCGCCCTTGGCAAGGGCTCGGACAAGGGATACACTGTCCAGCGCTACAAAGGTCTTGGTGAAATGTCCGCAGAACAGCTCTGGGAGACTACTATGAACCCAGCCAAGAGACGTCTGAGGAAGATTACAATCGACAATGCCGCCCAGGCCGAGCGCACGTTCTCCATGCTCATGGGAGACGATGTGCCGCCACGCAGGCAGTTTATCGAAGAGAACGCCCACTACGCCAAGATTGACGCATAGCGCGCTTTATGAAGAAGTCCGTCATCGTCCGCCGTATCCTTCCGCTCGCCGTCGTGTTTGTCGCGGTTTATCTCTCTCTCCCGAGGGGAGCGAGATTCCCGTATGACTACAATGCCGGGCGCGCGTGGAAGTACGAGACGCTCTTTGCAGAGTTCGACTGTCCAATCTACAAGACACCCGAGCAGATGCGCGAAGAGCGCAGTTCGTCGAGCATCTCCGTCATCCCTTACTACAAGTATTCGGAGGAGATTGCCAACAAGAGCATCAGTGCTGCCGCAGTTCTGGACCTTGGGGGGATGCGGGCTGTTGTGACATCGGAACTCCGCTCCATTTATGACAAAGGAATAGTCGCGGACGAACAGGAATTCGGCGAAAGCGGGGCTTCCGTCGACGTGATTTACCTTCAGCGGGACAAGCGTGCCAGCAAGGTTCCTCTGACCGAGGTGTACCGCCGCTCGGACGCGCTTTCAAAGATTCTTGCCACACTCGAGGTTGTGGCGGACGGTGTTAATCTGGATTCGCTTTTCCGTGCCACCGGTCTTTATGGTATCGTTGTGCCGAACGTGCTCTATGACGAGCAGACGACTCAACTCGTCAACGCGGAGACCATCCAGAGCATCTCGCCGACCTCCGGCTACATATCTGCCGGGCAGATGATAGTCTCCAAGGGAGAGATTGTTACCGCGGATATCAAGCAGATGCTTGACTCCTACAAGAAGGAATTCGAGTCGAGCGTCGGAGCTGTAGGCCCGAGTTTCCTGCCTTATGTCGGGAATGTCTTCATCGCGGCTGCTCTCGTGATTCTGCTCTATCTCAGCATACTTTTCAGCTGTCCCGACATATTCGAGGACTCGAGATACCTGTATGTCCTTCTGGTCTTCCTCATCGCCGCGATTCCGGCTCTACTGATTGCTCCTCATGGCGAGACCATGCTGCATGCTATCCCGTTCACGCTGCCGTCGCTGATGCTTCAAGCTTTCATGAAGCCGAAGGAGGTTGCACCTATTTATGTGGTTTCATTGTTGCCTCTTCTTCTGGCTCCGCGTGTCGGGGTGATGCTCTTCTTCGCATTCGCGCTTGCAGGCAGTCTTATGATGGTGCTGTTCAAGTATTTCCGTCAGGGCTGGAAGCAGTTCCTCGCGGCGCTTATCACTTTCGCCATCCTTGCAGTGGTGTGCTTCAGTTTCGTCGCGTCTGATATCGTCCGTGTCCAGCAGGTGTGGAGCCTTCTTGTCGGCCTTCTTGTCGGCTCTCTGCTGACAGTGGCCGGATATCCTCTGGTATATCTTTTCGAAAGGGTGTTCAACCTTGTGTCGAACTCCCGTCTTGTCGAACTCTGCAACACTTCCAGTCCGCTCGTCCGGACCCTTGAGCAGAAAGCTCCTGGCACTTTCCAGCATTCGCTGCAGGTTATGAATATGGCGGAGGCTGCCGCGAGGGCCGTGGGCATCAATCCCGACCTTCTCCGTGCCGGTGCTCTCTATCACGACATTGGCAAGAGCATGAATCCTCTCTGTTTCGTTGAGAACGAGTCTTTGCTTCCGCGGGAGGATGGCAAGAAATATCACTCGGGGCTGACCCCTTTGCAGAGTGCCCAGGACATCAAACGGCATGTTTCCGACGGCGTCGAGATTGCCCAGAAAAACCGTCTGCCTCAGGCCATCGTTGACTTCATCACCTCCCATCACGGGACTACGCTTGTGAGGTTCTTCTATGACAAGTTCCTCGAAGAAGGCGGTGACCCGGCGCTCGTCTCCGAGTTCCGCTATGACGGGCACAGGCCAAGGACTAAGGCTCAGATTATTCTGATGCTCTGCGACAGCATGGAGGCTGCCTCGAGGACTCTCAAGGATCATTCGCCTAAGTCCTATTCCGACTTTGTCGAGGGTATAGTTGCCGGCAAGATGGCCGAGGGACAGTTCGACGAGGCGGACATCACCGTACGCGAACTCACCACGGTCAAGGAGACCATCAAGCAATATCTCGCCCAACTTAACCACGAGCGGATAGCTTATCCAAAGAATAAATCGAACAAATAATAGTTATGAAAGTTTTACAGAACAACATTGATGAACTCAATCTTGAGCTCTCCATTGAGATTGAAGGCTCTGATTATGCAGCTATTTTGAAGAAGAAACTTGCGGAACGCAGGCGTAACGCGGAGTTCAAGGGTTTCAGAAAGGGAATGGTCCCTCAGGGGATGATTCAGCGCGTCTATGGCGAGCAGTGTCTCGTTGAGTCTGTCAACCAGGTGATTTCCACTGCATTGGATAACCATATCAAGGAGAATCAACTCCATATCCTCGGAGAGCCCCTCTCATCCGAGAAGCAGCCTGAGGTGGAGTGGAAGGACGGCAATTCATTCACTTTCGTGTTTGACCTGGCGCTGTCTCCAAAGGTTGAGTTCGAGGTCGAGAAGACCGACACCGTCCCTTCATACACCGTCTCAATCTCCGAGAAGGAGAAGGCTCCGATGAAGGAGAGCCTCAAGAAGTACTATGAGGAGAAGAAAGAGGAGAAGTCTGACGAAGACATCGATAAAGAAGTGAACGAACGCATGGCTGCCCAGTACAAGAACGAGGCTGACTGGAGGCTTAGCAAAGACATCCGCGACTACTTTGTTAAAAAGGCCGGTGTCGTCATTCCGGAGGAGTTCCTCAAGAGGTGGCTGGTCGTAGCCAACGAAGGCAAGACAACCAAGGAGGATGTTGAGAAGAACTTCGAAGGGTTTGCGGCCGACTTCAAGTGGCAGCTTGTCCGTGCCTACCTTCTGGATAAGTTCGCTCTCAAGATTGACGAGAAGGATATCCACGAGGCAGCAGTCGCTTATGTGACCTACCAATACGCCATGTACGGCATCGGTGACGTGCCTCAGGAGATGATTGACGAAGCTGTCGTGAACGTCCTTAAGGACCGCAGGCAGTTCGAGCACATCGTAGAGCAGGTGGAGGACCAGAAAGTTCTCGAGAAACTCAAGGAAATCATTACCGTCAAGCCGACCAAGATCACTGCAGCTAAATTTCGTGAACTAAAATAGTCTTTTGACTAAATTTTTTAAATAAGTGCAGCAATCATTAAGATTGCTGTACTTATTTGTTCTTGCGCTGAGGATTTTTGCAGGATTTTTGTAAGATTCTGCAGGATTTTTATAACTTTGCCCGACATGCCACTTAAAGTTAGTTTTAATAACATACTTTTATTATTAACCAAATTATTCTGAGATGAAGAATCAGTCATTGATTTCTTTGGCGAGAAGAATTGCATCCGCAGGTGCGGTTCTTTTCTTTGTCTGTGCAACAGCGTTTGCGCAGCAGACTATCTCCGGAACAGTCAAGGATGCTTCCGGCCAGGCTGCGATAGGCGCCGCAGTCCTCGTTGAGGGGACAACCAACGGTGTCAGCGTGGATTTGGACGGTAACTATTCCCTTTCTGTGCCAACAGGAGCCAAACTCGTGGTCTCTTGCATCGGCTACGAGGATTACCATTTCACTGTCGCTTCCGGCAACAGCAAGTACGACATCGTGCTCACCGAGAGCAGCACCCTGCTTGACGAGACCGTGGTCATCGGTTACGGTACCGTGAAGGTACGTGACCTCACTGGCTCAGTTGCCGCCGTAAGTTCCAAGGACCTTGAGGTCCCTGTTGCCAATGTCGGAGAAGCTCTCCAGGGCAAGATGGCCGGCGTTGTCGTATCCCTCAACGATGCGACTCCTGGTGCTGAGCCCCAGATTCGTATCCGTGGTTCGAAGTCCATCACCCAGACCAACGACCCACTCATCATTGTCGACGGTTTCCCTGTAGGCAGCCTTGCTAACGTTCCTTCAGACCAGATCAAGTCAATCAACGTTCTCAAGGATGCTGCAGCTACTGCAATTTACGGTTCCCGTGGTGCAGCCGGTGTTGTCATCGTGACCACCAAGAGCGCCCAGGAGGGCCAGACCAACGTTACCTATAATGGTTTCGTTCAGATTAAGGATTCATCCGCAGGCATCCGCGACGTGATGGACACCTACGACTACTTGAAGTTTACTCTCGGTTTTGCGCGTGACTACAACGGCAGCAACTATAACGACCAGCTCAAGTTCTTCGGAATTGGCGCCGCCAACGGCGACCACTATGCCGATTATGCCTCTGTGCATACCAAGAACTGGCAGAACGATCTCTACAAGACCGGTCTTGCCCATAGCCACAACCTCACCATCAGCAATGGTACCAAGAAGAACAGGACCATGTTTACCATGAACTTCCTTAACGACGACGGTACCGTCATCAATTCATGGTTCAAGAGGTTCAACGCTTCCCTCAAGACCATCGAGAAACTCACCGACAATCTTGACATCGAACTCAACGTCTCTTACGCCTACCGTCAGAACAGAGCCAACGCCCGTCTTGCTTCCGCATTCCGCTACAGACCTCTCGAGCCGCTTGGAGACGCCTCTGTCACCGGTGGCTTCGGAGCCGGTTATGACGGCTATGTCAGCGAGTCCTCAAATCCTGTGGAACTCACCAACAACGAGCAGAATACCAGCTACAGCAATAACTTCCGCGGTATCGCCGCAGTCAACTGGACTCCGCTCAAGGGCCTCAAGCTCCGTTCAGAGCTTGGTATGAGCGCAAACTACTCAAAGACTGAGGGGTACGTCGGCGCATTCGGCACCCAGACCAATCAGGCAAGCCTCCGCCGCACCGACGGAACCGACATGCACTGGACCAACACCATTTCCTATGAGCTTCCGCTCAACGGTGAGATTCACCGCGCTGACGTGATGGTCGGCAACGAGTGGATTAACAACGGCAGCGAGTACATGCAGTACCTCGCGCAGGTGTTCCCGGCTCACTTCGACCGAGAGAGGTCTCTCGCCATGCTTACCCAGGGTACCGTCAACAACGCGTTCACCCAGAACATCAATATCCCTACGCATTCGCTGTCATTCTTCGCGCGTGCCAACTACACTCTCCTCGACAAGTATCTCTTCACCCTAACGTTCCGTGCCGACGGTTCTTCAAAGTTTGCGCCTAACAACAGGTGGGGCTACTTCCCGGCAGCTGCTTTTGCATGGCGTGTGATTGACGAGCCTTTCATGGAGAACACCAAAGACTGGCTTTCCAACCTCAAGTTCCGTCTCTCATACGGTGTGACCGGTTCTGATGCCATCAGTTCATCTCTCTGGAAGGAGAGCTGGAGCCTTAGCACCTCGGCAACCAACTACACCATCTCCGACAACCGCACAGACACCAACAGCAGCTACGGCTATGCCTATGCTCCTGGTTCGATGGCACCAAACCCTGACCTCAAGTGGGAGTCAACCATCACCCGCAACCTCGGTATCGACTTCGGTTTCCTCGATGAGAGAATATACGGTACAGTTGAAGGCTACTGGAGCACGACCAACGACCTCCTGATGCCTATCAACATCAACTCTACTTCTGGATATACCTACCAGTACCAGAACATGGGTTCCGTATCCAACAAGGGTGTTGAGTTCTCTCTCGGCGGAGACATCGTCCGTACGAGTGACTTCACCCTCAGCGCGAACTTAATCTACAACTACAACGTCAACAGAATCGAGAAGCTCTCCCCGAGCGTTACCGCCAACACCTATGGTCAGTGGACAAACTCCGAGCGTGAGCCTAACACCGGTGAGTACTTCCTCCGCGAAGGTGCGGCCATCGGCTCCATCCGGGGCTTCGCTTACGACGGTTGGTACACTACCGATGACTTCGATTACGACCCTGCCACCGGCATGTACACTCTCAAGGAAGGTATTCCTGACTGGGCTTTGGACTCTTATCCTAACTCATTCGTGCTTCCTAACGGGCAGAACGCTTTCCCTGGCGCAGCAAAGGGTAAGGACCTCAACGGTGACAATAAGATCACCGCAGATGATGTCTACGAACTCGGCGAGATGACCCCTCCTTCCAACGGGTCGTTCAACCTCAGCGGAAGGTGGAAGAACCTCGACTTCGCTGCCAACTTCAACTACGTGATTGGCGGACACCTCATGAACTTATGGTCATTGATGTCAACCTACGGCGCAAAGGACAACTACTACGGCGCAAACCGACAGTCATTCGTGGCTGAAGCCTACTCTCCATATCGTTGGAGCAACGGCGAGCTTGAGTTCGTGTCAGATCCTGATGAACTTGACGCCATGAACGCCAACGCCACCATGCACACCCCGACCTCAATGAAGGGTCCCCTTTGGGACCGCTGGCTCGAGGACGCTTCATACCTTCGTCTCAAGAACCTCACCGTGGGCTACACCTTCCCTAAGGCGTGGATCAACAAGATTGGTCTGAAGAACCTCAGAGCTTACTTCACTGCTTCCAACTTGTTCACCATCACCAAGTATACCGGACTTGACCCTGAGGTCAACACCAACGGTTCACGTTCTATGCAGGGAGCAAACTTCCCTACTCCTGGTGTGGACAACAATGCTTACCCTATGGCAAGGACCTACACCATCGGTCTTAACATAACCCTGTAATCAGAGAGCAGAAATCAGTATGAAAAAGTTTATCAAATATTTAGGAGTTGCTGTCTGCGGAGTGTCACTCGCTTCCTGCAGCCTCAGCACAACTTCGCCTTCTTCTGTTGACGGGTCCTTCGTGTTCTCCGGCTATGAGACTGCAAAGACTGTTCTTCTCGGAGCATACAACCAGTACCTCAACGACTACAACAATGGATACATCCCGAACTTTACCTGTATTGGTTCAGATATCGAGCGTTGTTCCGTAGGAAACATCACCGACCTTGTTGGAGGTGCGCAACTCTACCTCGAGCCATACAACGAGGCGGCTTTCAACATCAACTTCCAAAAAGGGAACTGGGACCGCTTCTACTCGATCATCAACAAGTGCAACAACACTATACAGTATATCGAAGAGCGCTCCGACATCAACGACATCCTCGCTTCGGCACCTAACGACTTCTCTGACCTTCTCGGTCAGGCGTATGCTCTCCGTGCATCTGTCTACTATGACATGGTGATGTTCTACGGCGACGTTCCTTACGTGTCTGTCTCAGGCCAGGTCGGCGAAAAGCTTGACAGCCGCGACATGATCATTGAGTCAGAACTTGAGAACCTCTACCGTGTGGAGCCTTATCTCTACAAACTCGGCGAGAACGGTCACTATTCAGACCAGATGACCCGCAACTTCGTGGATGGTCTCATCGGACGCATGTGCTTCATGGCTGCCGGCTACCAGACCCGCCGCACCGACCTCGGCACCGACTTCTATGTAGATAAGGACGGCAAGGTCATAAATTTTGAGAAGTGGAGCCTTGACGAGGGCAACGGAGCTTTCTATGCTCGCCGCACCGACTGGAAGAAGTTCTATGAGGCGGCCCTTCCTTACCTCAAGAAGGCAGTCGAGGATCCGGGCGAGGCAACACTCACCACTGTAGACCCTCGTAGCGACAGCGAGGGACGTACCTACGACAACCCGTTCCAGTACTACTTCCAGCAGGTCAACGAGCAGCAGAAGGCTACCGAGACTATATATGAGCTTACCATGAAGGAAGTCGGCGGCGGCAGCCGTATCGCATACAACTTCGGACGCGGCTCTGCCGGCGGTTCTCCTGCATGCCCTCCTAAGGCTAATGCTCAGATTTGCTCTTACCCTGAGGTGTACTACGGAGAGTTCGATCCTCAGGACAAGAGACGTGATGCTTCCATGACCGTCACCGGTTCATCAGGTAACGGCGTGGAGCAGCTCTACAACTACGCTCTCGGTAACCGCAACACCGGCGGTATCGGTCTCAACAAGTATGACCCTAACCGTGTCGCAACTCCTGACCTCCGTCAGCTCTATAGCGGTATCAGCTTTATCCACATGCGTCAGGCCGACATCATCCTTATGCTTGCAGAGGCTTATGCGCAGACCGGCGACGAGGGAAAAGCCCGCGAGGAACTCAAGAAGGTGCACGACCGTGCTTTTGACCCTGCAGTCCGCGATGCCAAGTTCACTGAACTTCTCGCAACTCCGGCATCAGAGACCCAGTCTTCCCTTGTGGAGGCTATCCTCAAGGAGCGTCAGCTCGAGTTCCAGGGAGAGAACCTCCGCCGTTGGGACCTCATCCGCAGCGGTAACCTTCCTAAGATTGCCTACGAGTTCCGCAAGAAGCTAGTTGATCACATGGCAGAGCTTAGGGCCAACGGTTATGTCGACTATCCTAACGGCAATCAGCTTCCTGCATACGTATGGACCAAGCTTGTCAACGCAAAGGCTGACTACGGCTATCGTCTCACCATGACCACTCCTGCTGGCCTTACCGAGGATTCGGACCGTGACAAGTACGCGGTCCTCTATCCGGGCTGGCGTGGACAGCACGACAACTGGGAGGCTGCAAAGCAGTACCAGATTTCTTCTGGCCGCAGCAGCAATGTCAACGTGAATATCGTTGAGGACAAGACCAACCTCGCTATCGTAGGTCTCTTCCGCTACATCGCTCCAGGCAGTGCTGAGGCTCAGGCTCTCGAGGCTGACGGGTATGTTCAGACCGATTGGGCATCCGGAATGTACATCAGTACCAAGACCGGTGCCTACGATCAGAACATTGAGGCTGAGTGGAGTTCCAAGTTCATGGGCGGCTACACCGATGCCGACTATGCAGCCAAGAAGGCTCCTATCTACCTCATCCCGATGGAGAATACCGTCTGCAAGACTACCGGATTCAAGAACGGTTACGGCTTCCCTTCAGAGCGCAACTAATCGTTTGAGAACTGCGTATTGATTCTGACCCCGGAGGTTCTGATGAACTTCCGGGGTCTTGTTTGTCTGACAAGCAAATCAGAAGCAAGGAAGTCTTTCTTGAAATGGCCTTCGGGGCGGGATATCTGCACTGCAAGAAAAGGTCAGCAGATATCTTTGATGATATCGCGGACCTGTGAGATGCCGCGGTATGAAGTTGCGGCAGGAATTGTTGCGGGGGCTACTGTTCCTGGACGAAAGGCTTCAGCTCCTTTACTGCTTCGGCTGCGGTGATGCGCTTGCCGTCGTTGTCGAGGTCGATGAGGATGTAGCGGTCGTTGCCCATTCCGAGTTCCTTCATATATGAGAGTTGTCTCAGTCCGTGGCGGGTCTCGATGCGTTCCACCAGATCGTGGTGCTCGGCTTCTGTCATTGCGTAGATGAGGTCTATGCAGGCCTGGTCGATTGCGAGGATGTCGGTGGAGGAGAGGATACCGACGTTAGGAGTCACTACCGGCTCTGCTGCCAGACCCTCGCAGTCGCATGAGACGGACATGTTGCGCATAACGTTGACGTAGGTGACCTGCTGGCCGAAGTGGTCGATGACAGCCTTGGTGGACTCGGTCATTCGCTCCATGAACTCCTCTTCCTTGATGTCCCACTGGTCTTCAGAGCCTGGGGTGGTGTGGATCCATGCTTTGCCGACACGACCGTCTGCACAGCCTATGCCGATGTTCTTGTTGCTGCCTCCGAAACCTCCCTGGGTGTGGCCCTTGAAGTGTGTGAGCACAACGAGCGAACTGTAGTCTACGAGATGGCTGCCGACGGCCATCTTGTCAAACCATTTGCCGCCGCAGACAGGCAGAGTCAGGATGTCTTCTTCGTCCATGATGTCCACTGGGCAGAAGTCCCAGCCGTTTACCTCCAGCGCCTGGCGGTGGAGTTCGGTGGTGTAGCGGTCGCCTTCGTAGTAGGTGTTGGTCTCGATGATGTTGGCCTCCGGAAGGTCTTTCTTGAGCAGGGCCTTTACCCATTCGCTCGGGATGATGTTCGGGCCGTTCTTCTCTCCGGTATGGAGCTTGACTCCGGTGCGTCCGGAAATGTTGGCGCTGACCTGCTCGTAGGCTTTTATAAGTCCTTCGGCGCTGAGGTCTCGAGTAAAGTAGACGATGGATTCGTTGCCTGTACGTTCTCCGTAAGGCAGATAGCTGTTGCTGTCCTTCTCTGGTGCGGGCTGGGCTGCGGCGGTCGCTCCCATTGCAAGCATGCTGGCAATCATGATGGCTGTGTTGTTTATCATTCTTATCTTATGTGTTTGAAGCGAGTCTGTCCGGACTCGTCTGCAAACATAATTTTTTGTTGCGAAAAATGAAGTAAACGGATTGCGGATATTGTTACCTCCTTGCACGAAATAAGGGCTCGCTGATGATTTCTGCCGAGTTCCTCTTTCTGGATGTCAATCTCCAAGACCGGAAGAATCCCGTCCGCTAAGTTCGCGCTGTCCTTTGACGTATTCTTCGGCCATACGGTGGAATTTCTCGACCACTGACGCCAGCTCTGGCTGGTCGGCGAGGTTTACGAGCTCGTGTGGGTCGTTTACTTCATCGATGAGCATGCATCCCGCGCCCGGGCCGTAGAACTCGGCATATCTCCACTTCTCGGTACGGATGCCGATTCCAGTGATGCCCTTGCCGTGGTTGTTCCATACGGTGTAGGCTGGCTTGTCGAATTCTGCCTCTGGGTTGTCGAGCAGGACAGCGAAGCTCCTTCCTTCAAGAGCTTTGTTTTCAGGAAGTCCGCAGAGGTCCACGAGGGTAGGGTATATGTCGAGGTTCTCGGTGATGCGGTATGTGATTTTACCGTTGCCTTTAGCGCGAGGGTCAACGACTACTAGAGGGGTGTTCGTCGCCTCCTCCCAGAGGGATCCGGCTTTGGACCATTTGCCCTTCTCGCCAAGCATGAAGCCGTGGTCCACGCAGAAGACGATGATGGTGCTGTCTCTGAGTCCTGCCTCGTCTAGGGCCGCGATGAGCCTTCCGACATTCCAGTCAACATAGCTGATACAGGCCCAGTATGCGCGTATGAAGTCCTTCGCGTCTTCCGGCGAGCTCCTGCGGTTGATGAAGACGTCGGCGTTGATTTCTCTGATGGAGCCTGCCGGGAAGCCTCTCGGAATCATCGGGTAGCAGGCGAAGTCCTCGGCAAGCGGAATCTCGGTGTCTTTGTAGAGGTCGAAGAAGCGCTGCGGTGCGAGGCAAGGAGTATGGGGTTTGGAGTAGCCGCAGGCGATAAAGAACGGCTCGTCCTTGCAGGCTGCCGCCTTGATGAACTCTATAGCCTTGTCTGTGTTGGTTTCCTCGCTCTTGTAGCGCTCCTCGTCTGCGCCCCATCTGTCGGACTCAGCTCCGTGTCCCACGTTGTACTCGTCGGTCGGGAGAAGTTCGCGGCGGCCGTTCTTCTTGATGAGGTTCTTTCCGCCTCCGCGGGCCTCTATCCAGAGCCTGTGCTCGTCATAGGAGACGTGGGACGGCTGGAAGTCTCCCACGCCCTTGCTCCTTCGGCGTTCCCATCCTCCAAAGTCCCAGGCGTCGCTGTCCTCGATGCCGGAGTGGAAAATCTTGCCGGATACGTAGGTTGTGTATCCGTTCTGCTTGAAATACATCGGGAGGCTCGGCCATTCCGGATGGTCGGCCTGCCACCACGGGGAGTTGTCGTAGATCCTGGTGGAGGTCGGCTTATGACCGGAGAGCAGGGAAGTCCTGGATGGCCCCGACAGCGGGTACTGGCAGTAGTTGTGCTGGAAGAGCACGCCTTGCGATGCCAGGCGGTCAAGGTTCGGGGTATGCATCTGCGGCGTGCCGTAGGATGTCCAGTCGGTGCGCATGTCGTCCGACATGATGAACAGCACATTCATCTTTTTCGGAGTCTCCGCGAAAGCTGCTCCGGCCCCGGCAAGAATGCCGAGGGGGATCATGAGTTTCGTTTTCTGCATTATATTATAAGTGGAGTTTCATGAAGTCGAGGTAGTAGCCCCAGTCCTGCGGAAGTACTCCGTGACCGCCCTCGTGCAAGACATAGCCGAGTGTGTTGAAGATAGGCTGCTCAGCCTTCGGCATTACGTTCGTGCCGAGGTCGTCCTTGCCGAGGAGTTCGTACACCTTGCCGGCTTCGACGGCTGCGCAGAACTCTCCTTTCGGGTCGGACCAGTTGTCGGTGCTTCCGGTCGAGAGGAGTAACGGGCGCGGAGCAATCAGCGCTACCAAAAGGTTCGCGTCAACCGGCGAGGTCGTTGGGTCTGCGGCATACTTCGCGTAGTTGGCGGCGAACTGATACGGGTAGCGGGTAGGTGCGGTGAGGTGCGCGACTGTCTCGCCGAAGTTCCTGCGGCTAAGCGCAGCTCCGCCCTCGCCGGAACAGCTGGCGATGACAACGGCTATGCGGCTGTCCCTCGCGCCTGCCCACATGGTGGTCTTGCCGAGCCTTGAACAGCCGGTAAGGGCTATCCTCGCGGCATCCACGTCAGGGTCTTTCTCGAAATAATCGATGACGTAGCTCACTCCCCAGGCCCACGCGGAGACCGTTCCCCATTCGTCGCCGGCCCGGTTTTCCTCGCCGTTCTTGAGGTAGAGCCCTCTTGCTCCGAGAACCGAACCGCCGGCAAAGTCCGGCTCGATGTCGGTGTAGCAGAGTGTCGCGAAGCCGAAGCCGGCCTCAAGGTAGGTCTTTATGACAGAGTCAAGAGCGAAGCGGTTCGGCTGTCCCTGCGGGGACTCGACCGTGGTGGCGCTGAGTGTCTTGGCATTGAAGCGGCGGCCCGGAGTGACTCCCGGGTCGCTTACTACAAGGTTGTTCGGGCTGAAACTGAGGTTGAGAAGGAGCGGAACCGGACCATTGGCGTCCTTCGGAAGGTATATCAGCGCATCAACGTATCGGGAACTGTCGTCCTGGGTGAAGTAGAGCCTCACCTGCTTGCGCAGTGCAGCGCCGTCGAGGCCGCTGTCCTCCTTCACTTCGTAACGGAGCTTAGGCTTCCGTGCCGGCCATTTGCCGTACTGGTTCTCCTCGAAGAGTTTGACTATCTCCGGTCTTCGGCTGCGGTACCATTGTCTGGAGGTCGTTACCTTCTTCCCGTTGAGCATGGTCAAGGCGTCTGGAAGCGTGGCTTTGTAGTCTCCGGCAAGGGCTTCATCATAGTTTACCGGGATGCCGGCTACGGTGTCCCTCACCTGTGCGGTGATGCTGCCTGAGAGGCAAACTATCAGGGCAAGGCTTAGTGTTATTCTTTTCATTGTGAAATGTGGTATTTGTCCGACTAAATTACGAAATAATTCTTAACTTTACGAGACACGCCAATAACAAACCACAATGAACACTAAATTTCTAGCTGCCGCTGCGGCTCTACTTCTGAGCTCCGTCATGGCTTTCGCAACCGATATCGTCAACTTGCGCACTGAGTCGCTGGAAACTCCTCTCGGCATCGACGAGCGCCGCCCGCTTTTCAGCTGGCAGATGTCCTCTTCCGAGACCGGTGCTCTTCAACGTGCCTACCGGCTGCTGCTCTCCGAAGACGAGAGGAATCTCTCGGAAGAATCTGCCCTCTATGACTCCGGAATTGTCTTTTCTCCCGAATCAATCAATATCGAATATGCCGGACCTGCGCTCAGGCCCTGCACGAGGTATTTCTGGAAGGTAATCGTCACCGACGGACGCGGGGAGGAGCATGCCTCCGCTCCGACATGGTTCGAGACCGGGATTGGCTCCGAAGGATGGAGCGGAGCGCAGTGGATTGGCTCCGAGAAGACCGGGCTTTCCGAATACAGGACATTCTTCAACATAGAATACACCATCCGTATCCCGGAGGGCAGCAGCTGCGGAGTCTTTGCATACAGCGTCAAGGACAAGGACAACTACATCACGGTGGGCCTGTGCCTGGACGGTAAGCCTCGCGTCGAAGTGGACTATGCCGTGGAAGGCGACAGACGGCACCTGTCAACAATCGATGTCTCCGACATCATCACTCCGGAGAATGCCCGCGAGGAGCATTCCATCGTCCTCAAGGTGAGTACCCCCGGCTATCATCTCAAGTCGAACCTAATCGTTCTGCTCGACGGGAAGACTCTCAAGCCTACGGAGGGTGTGTCCAAAGCTCCAGCCCGCGAGAACGTCTCTTCCGGCAACCCGGCACAGATGGTAATTACTCCATATCCCGGCGGGGAGAGAGTGCATGACTGGGCCCGTCTGCACTCGATAGGCTTCTTCCAGCCGAAGGGGCAGAATGCAGAGTTTTCGAATATTAGGATAACTGAAGATAACTGGAAGTCAACTCTTTACGAGGAGAATCGGGGAGAGGTGCACTGCGTCCGCGGAAATGGCAGACTTCAGGTGTGGAAGCCTTATGACAAGGTCGCAGCACCTATGCTCCGCAAGGCCTTTGCCGTGAAAGCCCCGCTGAAGTCGGCGAGACTGTACATCACGGCGAGGGGAATCTACGACTTCTACATAAACGGCGAGAGAGTCGGTCGCGACCGTTTCAATCCCGGATGGACCGACTACCGCTACAGGATAATGTACAACAGTTATGATGTTACGTCCATGCTTTGCAGCGGCGAGAATGCCATGGGTGCCATGCTCGGCAGCGGATGGTACAGCGACCTCAACATCTTCACCTCGGCATACGTAGACCCGTACGGTATCAGACAGTCGCTTATGGCGAAGATGGTCCTCGAATACGCGGACGGCTTGCGCGAGATTGTTGTCAGCGACGGGTCCTGGAAAAAGTATGACGACGGCCCGATAAGGCGCAACGGATTCCAGTTCGGCGAAGACTACGATGCACGCAAGGAACTTGACCGTTGGGCGGAGAGCGGCTTTGACGACTCTGCGTGGGAGGCTGTGCAAGTCTTCGAGCGTCCTGACCCTGCCGTGGAGATACAGTCCTACGTCGGACTTCCGATAAGGGACAATATTACTCTCTGTGCGGTCAGTGTGAGTGAGCCGGTGAAGGGCACTTTTGTCTATGACTTCGGCCAGAACGTCGTCGGAGTTCCTCGGATTGAAGGCATGAAGGGGAAGCGCGGCGATGTGCTCACTCTGCGCTACGGGGAGATGATCTATCCGGAGACGATACCTACTGCTCCAATAGAGCCGTACACGAAGGAGGTATATGAGAGGATGAAGGGACAGGTCTACATCGAGAACTACCGAGGCGCCATCTCCATCGACACATATATTTTGCGCGGCAGCGCGGCAGGCGAGAGCTATGAGCCGCATTTCACGGACCATGGTTTTAGGTACCTTTCCATAACGGGCCTCAAAGCTCCGCTCCCTATATCGTCGGTCAAGGCCGTGGTTCTTGAGTCAATAGGCCACACGACAAGCACTTTCGAGACTTCGGACCCCTCCGTCAACCGTCTCTTCCAGAACATCCAGTGGGGGCAGAGGGGTAATTTCCAGACTGTTCCGACAGACTGTCCGCAGAGGGACGAACGGCAGGGCTGGACTGGTGACGCGCAGGTCTTCGCCCGGACGGCAACCTATTTCAGTCCTTGGGTCGACAAGTTCTATGCACGCTGGTTCTATTCGATGCGTGATAACCAGAACCGTGACGGAAGCTATTTCAACTATTACCCTGTGACGGGACGTCCGCCTTATGGATTCGATAACAACAATCCTGGCTGGATAGGCTGGATGGATGCGGGTATAATAGTCCCTTATCAGGTCTTCATGCAGTACGGCGACACGAAGGTCATCGAACAGCACTATGAGTCCATGTGCCGCTATATGGATTACCTTGAGCGCCAGTCTTCCGGCTATCTTCAGCCAAGCAGCGGCATCGGCGACCATCTTGCGGTCGAGCCTACCAACATAGGTCTCACGAACACCGCTTACTACGCCTATGATGCGCTGCTCATGTCGCGGATGGCCGGGGCTTTGGGCAAGGAGGCGGACTGCGCCCGCTACGCCGCGCTCTACGAGAACGTCAAGAAAGCCTTCAACGAGCGCTACATGCGCTCTGACGGAACCACGGTTGCTCCTTATACCCCTTCTCCTTGGGCGAGACCGCAGGCAGGGGCTCCAAAGCCTGGCGAACTTGTCACGGTGGACACGCAGACTTCATACGCTCTGCCGCTGTATTTCGGGCTGCTCGATGGGGAACTCAAGGAAAAGGCGGTGCAGAAACTTGTGGAGAACATTGAAAGACATGGAAATACGCTGACCACCGGTTTCATCGGGACTCCTTACCTTAATCCGGTGCTCTCCGCAGCGGGGAGGGATGACGTGGCATTCGCTCTTTTCGAGCAGACCAAGTGCCCTTCATGGCTCTATCCTGTGCTTCAGGGGGCTACGACGATGTGGGAGAGGTGGAACTCGTATACCATTGAGAACGGCTTCGGTCCTGTGGACATGAATTCTTTCAACCACTACGCCTACGGTGCAATCGGGGAGTGGATGTATGCCTACCTGCTAGGCATACAGAGAGATGAGAATGTCCCTGGGTACCGCCATATCATCCTTCAGCCGCGTGTGGGCGGCAGTCTTTCATTTGCGAAGGGCGGCTTCGAGACGCCTTACGGACCAGTGAGCGCTTCATGGGAGAAGAAGTCGAAAGGCGGCTATGTCTACAAGGTCAAGGTCCCTGCCTGCACCACGGCATCTCTCACCCTTCAGGCTGCGGGAATCTCCAAAGTCAAGGTCCTCAAGGGCGCTGACGGCATAGGCCCAATGCGCAGTCTCGAGGGCAGGGTGATGGCAGAACTCCGCTCCGGCGAATATGAATTTGAAATACTTAACTGAAGATGAAAAAGTACATCGAAAAGAATTCCGGACACTTCATCGACGAACTGTCCTCAATCCTGCGGATTCCTTCAATCAGCGCTTCGGCGGAGCACAAGGCTGACATGTATGCCTGTGCGGATGCTCTGAAAGGCCTTCTGCTCGATGCGGGGGCTGACGAGTCAGCGGTCTACGAAACGGACGGCAACCCGGTCGTCTTCGGCGAAAAGAAGGTGGACAATCCTCTTGGGACTGTGCTCGTCTACGGACATTACGACGTGCAGCCACCGGAGCCTCTGGAGAAGTGGGACAGCGATCCTTTCGAGCCGCAGATCCACGACGGGGCCATCTGGTGCAGAGGCGCGAACGACGACAAGGGGCAGCTCTTCATGCACATCAAGGCATTTGAGTATCTGCTCGGCAGCGGCAGGCTGCGCCACAATGTGAAGTTCCTCTTCGAGGGCGAGGAGGAAATCGGCAGTCCGTCTCTCCCTAAGTGGGTGAAGGCGCACAAGCGTATGCTTGAAGCTGAAATCTGCCTTGTCAGCGACACTACCATGCTGAGTGAGAAAGTACCTTCCATCAACTGCGGAATGAGGGGGATGTGCTACTTCGAAGTGAAGGTCAAAGGCCCTTGCAAAGACCTTCATTCCGGGCATTATGGAGGCGCGGTCGCGAACCCGATAATAGTACTCAGCGAGATGATTTCCAAACTGGTCGGTCCGGACGGCAAGGTTACCGTGCCGGGGTTCTATGACGATGTGGTGGAATTGTCGCGCACTGACCGCAGGATGCTCGCTCGCCTTCCGTTCGACGAGAAAGAGTATATGGATTTTCTTGGGGTTAAGGCCCTGAGCGGAGAGAAGGGATACACGACTCCTGAACGCACTGGCATACGTCCTTGCCTTGATGTGTGCGGTATCTTCGGAGGCTATACCGGAGAGGGAGCGAAGACTGTGCTGCCTTCCGAGGCGACCGCAAAGATCTCCATGAGGCTTGTGCCGGACCAGCGCAGTGCTGAGATTTCAAAGAAGTTCGTGCGCTACATCAAATCCCTCGCACCGAAGTGCGTAGATGTCTCCGTGAAAGCTTTCGAGGGAGGCGACGGCTTCCTCATACCGATAAGCTCGCCTGCCTACAAGGCTGCTTCAAAGGCGATTGCGGAGGTCTATGGAGTCGAACCGGTGCCCTCCCGCGGAGGAGGGTCCATAGCCATCCTTGCCGAAATCCAGAAGATTCTCGGCATAGATCCGCTTCTGATGGGCTTCGGTCTCGAGAGGGACATGATCCACTCTCCTAACGAGAGTTTCCTCATCAGGCAGTTCCATGCCGGAATGGAGTCGATAGCGAAGTTCTACGAATACTTCGGCGAACTATCGGCTTAGCTGTTTGGAAGCGAGGTTGAGGTGGAACTTGAACATCCTGTTCCCCTGATAGTAGAACATCTCCAACGTGTTCGGACCGTCGAAGCTGAGACTGTTCAGCAGGCGGTCCGTCCGTTTGTTGCGGCACTCCGGTTCGGCCCACGCGAGGACGTAGTCCCCTGAGGCTTTCTGGTACACGACGATGACGGTATAGCCGCGCCTATCGAGGATGACAGCGCTGTACTTTGAGGAACTGACCTTGCCCTTCGCACCTGCGAAATCTTCCATCAGGGAGCATTCGGTTGGGAGGATGTTGAAGCTGAGCTTGCCGCTTCTGGAGGTGTCGTTGTGGGAAAGCCACCACTCGATGGCGAGATCAGTCTGGTAGTCGCGCTCAGGGATGGCTTCGAGCCTCGGGTTCTCCTTGATGCGTTGAAGCATGAGGCGTACCTGCGGCAGGCTTTCGCTAAGGACCATGTCGTTGCGGCCAACTATTCTGTATTGGCCACCGTCACCCGTAGCAAGAGCATTTTTCCCGGAGAAAGAGACATAGTCGAAAGTGCCGTCGGAGGGGGCATAGCAGACGGAGACGTACCTTTGGGCTGTCCTGTCTGCGGAAGAGAGCAGGTAGCTGAAATACAGGTAGTCCGTGCCTCGCAGTTTGAAGCTGAAACTGCTGTCGGCGAACTCGCGGCTGCTCATCCCGTCGGCATCGGCTGCCGCAAGCTCGTATGTCCCGGTCTTCTCCCAGTTTTCGGTCTTGGCTCTGCCGAGAATCTTTTTCTCGAAGGTGACGAAGCGGAGGTAGCCGAGAGACAGGCTGTCTGCCCCGATGCAGATTGCATAGAGCCTGTCAACTCCCTCGTTGCGGGATGCGACGGCCTTGTAGCTGCATCCTTCTGGCAGCAGAGGGGAGAGAATCCGCGAAGCGTCTTCCTCGCTGTATGGGCTTATGAAAAGGAGGGTGTCGCGTCTGGCCCGGATGTCGTCGGCGTAGACGGACGAAGGATATTTCTTGAGGAACTTGTCATATGCCTTGACCGAAGGCTTTGCGAGGGTACGGTCATAGAGCTTGGTCTCGCTTCTGGTCTGGCCGGAGGTGGCGCTTCCTATCAGGAGCAGCGCGCCCGCCGCGATGAGGATTCGCTTCTTCATTAAAGGTAAGTGTCGAAATAGTCTGTGATTTTCTGATAGAGATGCACTCTGGCGCGTCCGCGCATGTTGTGCTTCTCCTTCGGATAAGGGAAATAGTCCACCTGCTTCTCGGCGGCTATGCACTCCTGGACGAAACTCAAAGAGTGTTCCCACACCACGGTGTCATCCAGAACTCCCTGGCAGATGAGAAGTTTGCTCCTGAGGTCCTTCGCTTTAGGCAGTAGGGAAGTGGACTCGAAGCCCTCCGGGTTGGCGGCCGGGGTGTCCATGTAGCGTTCTCCGTACATCACCTCGTACCATTTCCAGTCTATGACCGGACCTCCGGCCACGGCC
Organism: uncultured Muribaculaceae bacterium; assembly: GCA_964385795.1. Classification (GTDB taxonomy): domain Bacteria; phylum Bacteroidota; class Bacteroidia; order Bacteroidales; family UBA932; genus Cryptobacteroides. The sequence continues at coordinate 19,417 of CAYLPY010000007.1, read as the reverse complement.
ACCTTGAAGAATCCCGGCTCTGCGGTGGCGAGCGAGATGGTCATGAACCCACCGTAACTCCATCCGTGGACCCCTATGCGGTTGCGGTCTATGCTTGGCTGGAGCATCATAAGATGCCGTATGCCTTCCATCTGGTCCTCGACCTCGGCCTTGCCGCAGCGGCGGTTGATGGCCTTCTCGAAGGCCGCGCCTCTGTTCTGCGTGCCGCGGTTGTCCTGAACGTAGACGAAATAGCCTTTTTGCGCCATCATCATCTCCCACATCCGGATTCCTCCGAGCCAGGAGTTGGTGACCATCTGCGAATGAGGCCCGCCGTAGACATAGACTATGAGCGGGTACTTCTTTGCCGGGTCGTAGTCGCGAGGGTAGTAGAGGCGGTAGTAGTTGTCGAACTGGCCGTCGGCGGAGCGGACGCTTCCGAATTCCATCCTGCACTGGGCATATTCGTCCAGCGGGTCGAGGGAAGTCAGAATCTTGTCCAGTGTGCGGCCGTCCTCGGTGCTCTTGATGAGAGTGACTCCAGGGACGTTGAAACTGCTGTACCTGTCGATGAACTTGCTGCAGTCCGGAGAGAGGTCTATCTCGTGCCATCCCTCCTCGAAAGTGAGTCTCTTTCCCTTCCCGGCGCCCAGTCCCTTGATTTTGGTCTTGAAAAGGTGGTTCTCTATCGGGGACACTTCCGCAGACGTGTAGTAGACATACTTGCCGTCGTTGTCGAGGTAAGCCACATCGGCGTTGCACTCAGTCAGCCTTCTGACTTTGCCGAGAGTGTCGCAGAGGTAGAGGTTGCGGTAGCCGTCGCGGTTGTCGGTGCGGTAGATGAACTCATATCCGCCCTTGACGAAGTACAGCGGGTCCTGCGGCTCGACCCACGCGTCGTTGTGTTCGGTGAGGATTGTGCGGACGAAACTTCCATCCGACGAGCGGTACATGTTGAGGCGCAGGTTGTGCTGTGCTCTGTCGAGAACCTGTACGAAGATGTATTTCCCGTCCGGAGACCAGGTGACTCCCGTGAGATACCGTTCCTCGTCGAAGTCGCTGACTTTCAGACGGCAGAGCTCGTTTCCTCCGAGGTCGCAGACCAGAAGGTCAAGCCTTTCGGAGACTTCTCCTGCCATCGGGTAGCGGATTGGGGCGGAACTTCCGGTGCGGGTGCAGATGTCGAAAAGCGGGAACTCCGCCACACGCGACTCGTCCTTGCGGTAGACCACAGTCCGTTTACCGTCCGGGGATGGAATTACCGTGCCTGAGATGCCGAATTCGTTGCGGCTGACCGTGCCTCCATAGACAATTCCGGGTGCCTCCGGTTTAGGAAGCCCGTATTCGCTGCGGACTTTCATCTGCGGCTTCTTGGTCAGTTCGTTGCTGTCGTTCCAGAACAGCCTTACTCTCTCCGGAGAGAGCGAGACCGGACCTTGCCCCACTGATTCTTCGACGCTTATCAGTCTTGCACCAGGATTGCCAGCAGGATGTATGGCGAAGATTGACGCGAGCAGCGTCACGAGAAGTTCTGTCGTCATAGCGAGGCCGGGGTCGAGTCAGGGATGACGATAGGAATCTCGGCAGAGGTGCCTGGACTGCTGACTGAGATGATGCCGTCGACTATGTGCTTCTGCATTCCTCTCCACGGCAGCGCTCCGTTATATTCTTTGTAGTGCAGTTCGACCATTTTGCCGCTGCATCTCATCAGCGAGTCGGCGACCGCCTTGTCGGTAACCGAGAAGTTGAACTCGTTGGACTGAAGGCTGCCTCCCTGTCTGGCGCTGTTGAAGCCCGTCTGTATGAGCCGGCCTTCGTAGGTTTTCCAGATCCATCCTTTGTAGACTATCTGGTTGAGTTCTCCGGCTTTTACTCCTTCTCCGAACACGAAGTAGAACTTGATGTAGAAGAATGCCGCCGCTGCCACCAGCACAATCGCGACGATCCACGAAATGATCTTGCCTTTTGTTGTCATAATCTTTCGGTTTTACCTTTCCGCAAATTTAAGAAAAAATGCAGACCTTTGCTTGATGCCGTGTGAAAGCTTGGCTGATATCCGATGAAATCTGTCGTCAGTATTCAGCCTCTGTGTCTTCTGCCTATCTTTGCCGCCTGTGGCCGGGCCGATTAAAGGCAGTCCTTGCCTTCCGGACGCGTAGGCGGTGCAAATGTCTTGAACTGCGACACTTTGTGACGTTTTTTAAATTAATTCATATCTTTGCAATATGTCAGTTATTGAATGTAGAAGTGTTACCAAACATTTCGGCGAAAAAATCGCAATTGAGGACATAAGCCTCAGAATGCCGGAAGGAAAGATTTTTGGTCTTCTGGGACCCAACGGGGCCGGAAAGACGACCCTCATCCGCATCATCAACAGAATCACTATCCCCACCTCCGGGGAAGTCTTCTTCAAGGGGAATCCCATAACACAGCGGGATGTTGAGAAAATCGGCTATATGCCGGAAGAGCGCGGACTTTACCGTAAGATGAAGGTCGGAGACCAGGCGATGTATCTCGCGCAGCTCAAGGGGATGAGCGCCGCATCGGCACGTAAGGCCTTGAAGGACTGGTTCGTGCGTTTCGGGATTGAAAGCTGGTGGGAAAAGAAGGTTGAGGAACTCTCCAAAGGTATGGCGCAGAAGGTTCAGTTCATCACTACAGCCGTGCACAAGCCTTCGCTGATGATTCTCGACGAGCCTTTCTCAGGCTTCGACCCTGTCAATGCTGAAATCATCCGCAAGGAAATCCTGCGTCTGAAGGACGAAGGGACAACCATCATTCTCTCGACCCATAACATGGAGTCCGTCGAGGAACTCTGTGACGAGATAGCCCTCATCAACAAGTCGCATCTTGTGATTGCGGGAGGAGTGGACGACATCCGCCGCCGCTACGGCAACAACAATGTTGAACTTATCTACTCCGACGAGGCCGGGACGCACACTGAAGTGCTGCCTCGCGAGACGGACGGCACTTCGACTCTCAAGTCCTTTATAGACAGGGGCGTGCAGATTAACTCCTATAGGGAGCTGATGCCTCGTATGAATGATATTTTCATAAAACTTGTAACTGAAGGGGAGGACGCGAAATGAACTTCGGAAAAATCGGTATAGTAATAGGTCGTGAGTATTCCACGAGGGTGAAGAAAAAGAGTTTCCTCGTGACGACTTTCCTCGTGCCTGTTCTTTTTGCAGCAGTGTGCGTGCTTCCATCGCTCGTCATGTTCGGGCTCAAGGACGAGACCAAGCACGTGGCCGTGATGGACGAATCAGGCATAGTCAGCCCTGTCCTTGTTAGCGATGAGATTGCGGAATATGTCCAGCTCGACGGGACGATGCCTCTGGACTCGGTAAAAAACCGTCTCGGCAGTCTCGGCTACGATGCCGTGCTGCATATTTCTCCTATAGATGTGCAGGACAAGACCGTCACTGCGGCCATTTATTCCGAGAAGCCTGTCGGACTGGACCTCAAGGACGAAGTCTCTTCGCTCATCAACTCGGCCGTGGAAAACTACCGCATAGAGACATGCGGAATCGATGGACTTGGCGACATAATCAAGGAAATTACCCCGGACGTTCCGCTGAAGACATACACCATCTCTGAAGACGGCAGCGAGAAGATTTCGGAGTCCTCAATCTATATGTTCGTCTCCATGGGCCTCGGCATGGTCATCTATATGTTTATCACGCTTTTCGGCGGCATGGTGTCGTCTTCCGTCATAGAAGAGAAGTCAAGCCGTGTGGTTGAGGTGCTAATCAGCTCCGTGAAAGCTACTGAACTCATGTTCGGAAAGATAATAGGCATCGCGCTCGTCGCCCTGACGCAGTTCCTGCTCTGGGTGCTGCTGACTGTGGCGCTTGTCGGCATCGCCGGTACCGCGATGGGGCCGAAACTTGCGGAGGGACTTTCCGACTCTGCACAGGTCGTTGCGGCCGATCCGTCTTCGGCCTCGATAATCTCCGGACTTCCTGCCGACAGTGATCTGAACATCATCTTGTCTTCGCTGTCTGAAATGCACATAGGACAGATTCTCGTCTGCTTCGTCTTGTTCTTTGTCCTTGGATATATGCTTTATGCGTCGCTCTTCGCGGCCATAGGCTCCGCGGTTGAGAATGAAGGTGACAGTAGCCAGCTTACCTTGCCTGTAACAATCCCGCTTCTGCTGGGCTTCTTCATGGCCATATATGCCTTTAAGGCTCCAGACAGCGCGGTCGTGTTCTGGGGGTCGATGATTCCGTTCACTTCGCCTATCGTGATGCTCGCCCGTCTGCCGTTCGGAGTTCCTTTCTGGGAAATCGGGCTTTCCGTGGCGCTGTTGCTTGTGACATTCGTTCTTTGCGCCTGGCTGTCGGCAAAGGTATATAAGGTCGGTATTCTGATGTTCGGCAAGAAGTCCGGCTGGAAAGATTTATGGAAATGGGTAAAACAAAAATAATTCTGCTTTTTGCAGCGGCCGCGCTTTTCACTTCCTGCAGCGGCCGGGAATTCATTTGGCAGAAGTTTCAGATGGACGGTCACAGGACCGGAGTTAAAGCAGCCAATGCCGACAATGTGGCGGAGGCTCTGGGGGTAGTGAACGACAGCGTCTACATTGCGCCGAATGGGAAAGTGTTTCCGCGTGGAAGTGCGGCTTATGCGGCAGCTTCCGACATGATAGAGGTTCAGTCGGAGATGGCCGGGCTCAAGAAGGTCATAGCCCATTCCGCTAAGGAGATGACTCAGACCTGGGCCGATGGGGATCTGGCCAACTGGGTCGTGGACCGTCTGATGGCCGATGTAGCCGCGACGACCGGCAGGAGAGTGGACGTGGCCATCACCAATTCCGGTGGAATACGCGTGGACATGCCGTGCGGGGATGTGGTTTTGGATGATATAGTGTCCATGTTTCCATTCAAGAACTACCTCTGCTACGTGGGTCTTAAAGGGAATGACCTTCTCGACATCTTCTCCCAGATGGCGGCCACTCGTGTGCAGCCTGTCGCGGGTGTGAAGCTGGTAGTCGAGGACGGCAAGATTGATACGCTTCTCGTGGGCGGGAAGCCGATAGATGAAGACAAGATTTACGGACTTGCGACCATCGATTTCCTTCTTGACGGCGGAGACAGGCTGAACCTTGCGAAGAATGCTGTCGAACTTGTCGTGACCGACAAGAAAGTGGTTGATTCGATGCTGCCTTATGTGCTTGAGTACGAGAAGGAGGGGCGTCTGATAGAGTCTTCTTCCGACGGGAGAGTAGTAATCAGGGGAGGGAAGAGAAATGGTTAAAAGAATTCTTTGCTCACTGCTGTCGATGAGCATGCTGGCCGCCTGCGGCACTGCTCCGAGGCTCGTCATCATCCATACTAATGACACGCACAGCCACTTCGAGCCTTTGCGCTCGGGCGAACAGGCCGGGCTTGGCGGAGTGGTCGAGAGAGCCGCTTTCGTTGACTCTGTGCGCCAGGCCTACGGAGCGGACAAGGTGCTGCTTCTTCATGCAGGGGATTTCGGGCAGGGAACCTCGTATTTCACCCAACTTGAGGGCACGTTCGAGCCGAAGATCATCAACGACCTCAAGTATGATGTGGTCACTCTCGGCAACCACGAGTTCGACAACGACATAGAGGCGCTCACGGACAGGCTCGCGATGTTGGACAGCACCAAGGTGATTTCAGCCAACATAGATATCTCGCAGTTCAAGCTTGCAGATTACGTCAAGCCATACGCCATCGTAAACCGTGGCGGGATGAAGATAGGTCTCATCGGGCTGGAATCCAACCTTTCGACCAATGTCAGCGCAACCGTGTCTTCACGCTTCTCACAGCTTGACAATGTGGAAGTTACCAACCGATGGGCAGAATATCTGCACACGACGGAGGGCTGCGACCTCATCATTCTCCTTTCTCATCTGGGATATGAAAGGGATCAGGCGCTTGTGCCGCAGACCCGCCATATCGATATCGTGATAGGCGGGCACTCGCACACCTTCGTCGACGGATTTATCTATGTGAAGGATCTTGACGGACGCGAAGTTCCGATCATCACTGACGGCTGCTGGGGTCTGGAGATGGGTCTAGTAGAAGTTCGTTGATGTTGAGCCTCCTTATTTTAGAGATGCGACTGTCTGTCTTGCGGTAGGCAATGTCATAGCAGCGGCACTCCGTGTGCTTCAGTCCGTTCCTTCTTATTTCGGTCAGGCACTCGCTGTCGAAGCCGATGGGGGCTATGTCCTCCAGTCTGGCAGACTCCACTTTTTTACTCATAAGGCTTTTCAGGATACGGTAGTTCCTGGAAAGCCTTTTTTCTACTATCGCACGGCATTGGCGGGCTTCCTGGCCGATGCGGTTGTTGTGCGCGTTCTTGCAGGCGGTGCTGCAGAATTTCTTGTCCTTCCGGCCTGCTATGCTCTTGCCGCACTCGATGCAGACGTTATCCAAATTCCCTGTTTTTCTTTTCATTGGCTTTGTGTTTTTCATATCGTCGAAATATCGCCTGCAGCCGTGGCTTATGCAATGATTGTAAAGAAAAATAAATGCAGTTCATACGTTTTTTATGACAAGAATTGTTTTTGACGTTTTCGGTCATCTTTTTCCGTTATCCTGCTTTCCTTTGCCAAGGCGAAAGGACCGCGGACTTTCCCGGACTTAAACAAAGAAAGACTATTATGGAACAGTTGAACAGAATTGAAATCAGAGGCACTGTAGGAAACGTCAAACTTCAGGCCTTCACGGAAAACAGAGTCGCAAGATTCTCGGTTGTCACCAACTATGCCTACAGAGACAAGGAAGGTGCGCCGGTAATAGAATCTGCCTGGCATACGGTGCTTGCAAGGGAAGGACGCTCGGTCCAGAATCTGGACAAGATAGCGAAAGGCTCGAAAGTGTTCGTCCAGGGCAAAATGCGTTATCAGAAGTACATCGGGTCTGACGGAGGGGAGAAATTTGCGGCGGAGATAGTCGCCGACAAGGTTGTGCTGTTGGATGACTCGGAGTCACTCCGGTATGAGATGTAGTCCGGAAGTGTGGGGGGCGCGGGGGAGAATCCGGCTTGCTGTCTTCCTCTCCCGCTCTCCCTTTTACCTTGTCTTCTTTCTGACGCTGGCGGCTGCGGTGTCCTGCGCGACTTCGCTGAAGCAGGAGAAGATTCTTTCCGAAAATCTGTCGGCATCCCTGCGTCTTCCGGACGAGAAGAAGCTCTCTGAGCCGTCCCCCGAAGATTTGGCGGACAGCAGCGACACGCCCATGATCACCGATCTTGAAGGGCATGAGATGTATGTGCTGAAGGCGGGCGAAGCCTTGAATGCAGCGAGGGTGACGGCGAGATTCCGCAACGTGGCCGAACGCGGCGGAAAAGTGGACATAGAGTTTCAGCTCATAGCTCCGGGCGAGATTCTCGACTCGAAGTGGCAACTCCGACTGCACCCTCTGCTGAAGGCTCTTGACGACACTTTCCGTCTCGATGACGTGCTTGTCACAGGGGCTTCCTACAGAAAGGCGCAACTGCGTGGATACCAACAATACGAGCGTTTTCTGTCGAAGATTGTGACGGATTCTCTCCGCCTTTTGGACGTGCGGAACCTGGAGATATTCATCGCCCGCAACATGCCTCAGATATTCGCTTTCAAGAGTGACACCTCCTTCGTGTCGGACGAGCAGTTCTCAAGCCTCTACGGGGTGACTGAGCGGCAGGCGGTCGACCACTACACCCGCTCGTTCCTTCTTTGGCGCAACCGCTGGATGGAGTCGAGGAAGGAGCGGATGTGGGACAAGTATGTCAAGTCCCCCATAGTCACCGAGGCCGTTAGGCTCGACACCGTGGTCAGAGGGGAGAACGGAGAATTTGTCTACAATTATGTCCAGCAGGTGAATGTGCGTCCGGGACTCCGCAAGGTGGCGGTCTCCATAGGAGGAGAACTCTATGAGGGTGACGCCTGCATCTGCAGGCTCTCCGAATCGGCTCCTTTGACCTTCTATATCAGTTCAGTAGGCGGTCTGGCGGATCTCACTCCGCGTTACAGGACCATGGTCGTCTCCCGCAATCTGGAAGAGAACCTTTCGAGCCGTCTGGACTTCAGAAGCGGGAGGAGCGAGATTGACGAGAGGATTGGTGATAACAAAAGACGTATAAAAGTTATAAAGCAACGTTTGAAAGAGCTTTATCTGGAGCCTTCGCTGGAGATGGACTCCATCGTGATAGTCGCTTCCGCTTCTCCGGAAGGCTCTGCGAAGTCCAATTACTCCCTGTCGCAGCGACGTGCGGAATCTGTCTCGAACTATTTTCTCCGCTATCTGGAATATCTGAAAGACTCTCTCCGGCGAGAAGAAGGCTTCCGGCTTTCTCTCTTATCCGAATCTCCAGAGGAGGACATAGTGCCACGGCGACCGGAAATCAGTTTCATCTCACGCAGCGGAGGAGAGAACTGGGCACTTCTAGACGTGCTTGTGGAGAATGATACCGTGCTTGATGACTCCGGCAGGGCCGCTTATCTGAAGGTGGCCGGAATCGAGAATCTTGACCGGAGAGAGGAGTGTCTGCGCCGGACAGGAATATATGGCCACCTGCGTTCGGAGGTCTATCCGTCGCTTCGCGTGGTCGATTTCAACTTCTACCTGCACCGCAGCGGGATGTTGAAAGACACCGTCCATACCACTGTCCTGGATTCGGCATATATGCGCGGGCTCAAAGCTTTGCAGGACTACGACTACCGTCTTGCTGCGGAACTGCTTGCCGAGTACTCCGACTACAACATGGCGGTTGCCTGTGTGGCGCTTGGACGCAATGCCAATGCGGAGATGATTCTTGACTCATGCCCTCCGGATGCAAAGGTGGATTATCTGCGCGCCATAGTGGCAGCACGCTTGGGGCGGGAGCGGGATGCAGTGGAAGCCTACGTTCGTTCATGCAGGGTCGATGCCGCCATGGTGCACAGAGGTAATCTCGATCCTGAAATATCCGAACTCATACGAAAGTATGGTCTGAACAAGGAAAACCCTTTTTAATAAATGTTTGTATGAAAAACTTTTTGCTTTTTGCCTCGTCGTTAGTGGCGGCGAGTGCTATGGTCGCCTGCAGCAAGGTGCAGACAATCGCCCCGGAGGAAGGCCAGGACGGGGAAAGATGCGAACTTACGGTCAGACTCCCTCTGGACTTCGTGACCAAGGCCACTGGCCAGACGGTCGCTAACGAGTCCATGGTACAGAATGTCCAGTTTTTCGTATTCAGAGCTTCGCAGGGTGCAGACAACGGGGTGCTGGATGCCTGCGTGTCGGCGGGCTTTGACAGCTCTTTGTCCTTCGATGCTTCGTCTGCTTCCTATTCCGGTCTCTCCTTGAACTGCACTGTGGGCAGCAGGGAAGTATGGGCCGTTGTGAATGCTTCCGAGGACTACACTGCGGATGGTAGCGTCGCCACAAAGGCGGCTCTTCTTGCCAAGGTCGTATCGCTGTCTGACTGCGCACCTTCAAAACTGCTCATGACGGGGTCTCTCGCTGCCAACCTGAATCCGGGGAGCGAGACGCTTTCAATCAGCGTCCGCAGGGTGTGCGCCTCGGTCGTGCTCGAAAGCGTCAAGAACGACATGATGGCGCCGGCATATCGTAAGTCCGGCTCTTTTAAGGTGAAGAATGTCTATCTGATAAATGTTCCAGGAAAGACCAACCTTGCCATGACTTCCGCTCCTTCATCCCTTGAAGACGGGGACTGGTATGCAAGGCTCAAGTCCGAGACGGACGCTTCACGTTCGGCGCTCATCGTGGACAGGCAGTCCGGTGTGGTTCTCGACTATGGCAACAGTTACACGACACCTCACACTTTCTATTCTTTCGCCAATGACTGCAGGCCGTCGAGGAGTCTGTCGTGGAGCCCGAGAGCGACGCTTCTCGTGGTCGAGGCCTCCTATGGTGACGGAAGTTTTTCCAAAGATTGCTACTACCCGATAACTCTCTTCAATGAGTCTACAGGCAAGGGTCTGGAGTCCGGCAAGCAGTATAAGGTCAACCTTACCGTGCGCCGTCCTGGGTCATCTGACCCGAACAAGCCCGTGGAGTTCGATGTAGCCGGAGTGTCAATCTCTGTGCTGCCTTGGGAAAGCGGCGGCAGCTACACGGAGACAATATGAAGAAAGCGATTCGTGCTTTCTGCCTTCTGTGCGTGGCATGGGAATTCTGTTTGGCCTGCTCCGTCAAGGAGGAACGCTCAGACTGCCCCTGCTACGCAGAGGTGGACGTGGGTGGCTTCATATCCGCCGGATTCTCGAAGGCTCTGCTCTTCTTCAGTGCTGGAGAACCTCTCCTCGAAGAGGAAATCAATCTCTACGAATATGAGGACGAAGCCTACGTTACGGCTCTGGAACGCTGTACCAATAGGGCGGCCGTGGTAGCCGGAGTGGATAAGTCTGTGATAAAGGACGGCATCCTGTCCGTCCCGTCAGGGCTGGAGGCTGACCCGATATGGGCTTTCGGCGAGACATTCTTCTGTGAGGACGATGCTTATTTTATAAAGGCAGCACCGCATAAGCAGTACTGTAACATGGAAATCTCTGTCGAGGGGCTTGATGCCGCCGGACTATATGAGTTCAGTTTCCGCGTGGTCGCTGACTGCAACGGGCTGGACCTGTATGACAGGACTGCGGTCGAAGGTGAGTGCAGCTGCTTTGCCAGACGCAGTGCCACAGGGGTGTTCAATGTGAGAATCCCGCGTCAGAGCACAGGGAGGATACTTCTGGAAGTCTACCGCGACTCCTCTTCTGAGGAGCAGGGCCCTGTGTTTGTCACCGAAGTCGGCTCCGAGATGCTCAGAAACGGCTACGACTGGAGCAGGGAGGACCTTCTGGACGTGAGCGTAGGACTCGATTATTCTGCTGCTGAAGTTACAATAAAGATAAAAGACTGGATTTATGATGAGTTTTGGAATGTTCAGATTTGATTCTCTCGGCCATTCGCTGCTGGCTCTGCTTTTACTGCCGCTGACCCTTGCTTCCTGCACTCCCGACGACTTAAAGACGGAGTTTGTCCCAGCAGGAGACGGCACTGTCCGCTTGGTCTTGTCGGGTGAGCCCTATCCGTCTCTGTGCGCTTCTGATGGAGAGGACTCTGGCATCACGAAGTCGATGTTTCCGCAGTCGGTGGAGAATCTCTTCAGCGGGGCCGTGCTGGCCTTCTATGATGCTGATACCCGTCTGCTGGATATGACCGTGGAAATCCCGTCGGACGCGATGACTTCTCCCGTGACAGTGTCCCTCCCTCTGGGACGCAAGTTCAATGCATATCTGCTCGCCAATTTCTGGGAAGTAAACGACTCCAATCATGCGCTGGACAGGCTTCCGTTGTTCCCGTCATCGGAAATGGATGTGCCGGCAATGTTCTATCGTATGGACGGCGGGGCTCTCGGCAACGGCTTCCGGAGGGAGAAATACTCTGATGTGGAACGTTACGGCATCCCTATGTGCTGGTCTGAGAAAGGCTTGTCAGCAGCCGCGACCGGGAAAGTCGATGTCAGGATGAGACGGCTTTTCTCACGGCTTGTCGTGAGGGTGGACCATGCCGGGATAGCCGGGACGTCTCTTGAAGACTTTGTCAATGGGAGTTTGGAGGTTCGTCAGGTGAATGTCCGGCTTGAACCCTTCAGCCAATCCGGAAGCCGTGCCTTGAGCCAGGAGGATGTTCTTTCCGTGGGGGATCAGGATGCAACTATGGACAATGCGCTGGTTAAGGAGTTCGTTTACTACATACCCGAGAACTGTCAAGGTGTGCTGATGCCGGGCAATTCTGACCCGGACATGAAAAGTGTCGAAGGAGTCGAGGCTGCAACGTCCGGCAGCGGAATCAGTTCCAGGCTCACTTTCGTGGAATTCAAAGGCAAGATTGGCGGGAATTCGGGATTCTCCGGAGATGCCGTCTACAGATTCTTCGTTGGACGTGATGCGGTTTCTGACTTCAGCATCGGGCGCAATCAGAGCATTCAGGTAGACCTGGGCTTTGACCCCGCCTCCGTGTTCGCCGCCCGCTGGAAAGTAACGGTAGGAGGACTTACCGACAGGAGAGACTTTTTCTTGTCCGGGGGTGAACTTTCGGAGAGGCTTCCAGATGGGCGCACAATAGTGGTGAGGAAGAACCGTCCGGCAGTCTTCACGCTCAATATAGAGACCGGTGACGGGGTCAACCGTGTGGCGCAGTCCCATCTTGTGGATAGCGGCTACGAGCCGTCCTTCCTCGGAGAATTAGCATGGACGAGCGATTTCTGGTCAAAGAGCCATTCTGGCGCGTCTGAACCCCGCCGCTCTGAACTTGCTGCACTGGGCATCGATGTCGCTTATTCAGACGGGAAGTTCACGCTGTCAGTCTCTGATTCTTCCAGTTTTGTGGCAGGAGAGACTGTCCCGGTCAGTCTCACGCTATATCCTCTCGGCCGCAGAATAGAAGCGGTCATCAAGACGGCGGATGACATAGGCTTTACCGTTAACGGTGGAAGTCTTGTTGAGGATTTCTTCATCTCGCAGCATAGGAGCGTCTCTTTCCACGGCCTTGAAGGCGGCAGGATATACTATGCCGCGCAGCAGGACCAATGCGGACGCTCGTCCGGTGGAAAGAACAGCTACAATCGCCAGTGGAAGACAGGTAATACTCTCTCTGAGCCTTTTCCGTTCTGCAAGTCCACCCCCGACGGGGCTCCCCTCTATCCGTACATGGACCTGTCTGCATATGAGACGCAGCAGATTGCCAAGGACGGAAGCCTTGATGTATACGCGTTTTATTCCAACAACTTCGAACGTTTCTACGGCTGGAAACACAGCAGAGGAAACATCATCGTCTGCACGGACGACCTGTTGAATGACGGTGTGCTCTCCATTCCTGTCGAGATCCGCTCTCCTGAAATTTATCTGTACGGCGGAATCGAAAAGTATCTTGCGTTCGACGGAAGCGAATATCCCTTCTCCTGCCGTATCTATGCAAGCGGCCGGCGTATTACAAAGGGTGATGTTGACGAAGAACTGTTCAAGGCAGTTCTTAGCCCTAAGCTTAGCTATGACACAAACGTCTCTCCGTGGCTTGACTGCGTCAGTGTGGACTTTCTGGACGAAAAGGTCTATCTCTCAAAGACTACGATAGGGGACAGGAAGATTGAGGACGAATGTGAAAACGGAGCAAACATAGGTATGATACGGATAATACCTAATCCTTATGTTGCAGACCTTTATCATTACTCGGACTCCACGGGAATAATTTTCGACTATCCGAAGATTTTTGCTCCTGAAGACGTGACGAGCAGCGCTTATCTGGGCCTTGACTCGGATAATGTAAGGGCCAGAGGCTTCTGCAATAATAACTACAATGACCATTTGCGCTTCAACGTCATCACTTATGGGCCTGGACTCATCTTCCGCTGCAGGAACGGAGAGGTGATAAAGCCTAAGGTGGAGTTGGAATGGCGTCAGGACGGGCGGGAGTATTGTTGGTATTTCAAGGCTTCTTCCCAGGCAATGGTCTCGTCTTCCGGTGAGCCTGTCCCCGGGGATATGCTTGTGCCTTACGGGACGCAGGGAATCGCCCTCCGAGTGACCAACAAATGGGATGGGCGCACTTCTGTTCAGAAAGTCTCGTTCAACGTCTCTCATGCCCTGACGATGGGTGAGATTGGAATTTTCAATCCGACCTCCATCGCGACTGTGCATTATGTCACCAAGAGAGGTGCGAAGAGAATCACTGAATTGCTCGGCAAGGCAGAAATGTCGACTATCAGGTGGATTCTCGATTATCCCGTCGATGGACGATGGAAAAAATACTGCACCACTGGGCCGGATTTCTATATAGAAGACGGATGGTATCAGCGCAATGATGACGAGCCATACAAAGCTATGAACTTCCCGGTGCGCTACGTGTCATCATCTGCGGCAGTGTGGACTGAAAGCCTTGCAAGGAAGACCTTTGAGGGGAGCAACAACCTGTGGCTGAATTCTGTCAATCTGAAATCACCGGATGGCAGCGGCTTTATTGGTCCCAAAACCGACAATCCGCTGATAACGGGCGATGAGGGCTTTTCTATGTTCTTCTGCACATCAAAATATGCTTTCTGCTTTTGGAACGGAGAAACATATTGAGGTCAGGGGCCCCTGGGCGTTGGCTGCAGCATCGGCTGGCTCTGCTTCTCTTCGGAGAGTCAGGGTCAGTCCTTGTCCGTGTCGTATATTCTGGAGACAAGCTTCAACTTGTCGATAATCGGGATGTGCTGGGGACATCGGGCCTCGCACTGCCCGCAAGCGAGGCACTCGTTGGCGCGGCCTCTCTTCGCTGCGAGTAGTTCGTAGTACTTCGCGGTGTTATGCCTCTGGTATCCGCCGAACTGCTTTATGGAATTGACCATCGCGAAGTATTCCGGGATGGCGATTCGCTTCGGGCAGCCTGGGGAACAGTAGTTGCAGCCGGTGCATGGGATGGCGATTGAATTCTGGATGATTTCCGATGCTTTTGCGACGATGCCGCTGTGGTGTTCGTCGAAGGGGACGAAATCCTTCATGTATGAGGTGTTGTCGTCCACCTGCTCGAGGCTGCTCATCCCGCTGAGCACGACCTTGACGGAAGGAAGCGACGCCGCGAACCGTATCGCCCAGGATGCTGGAGAGGAATCGGGTTCAGCCTCACGGAACATCTTCTCGACTTCTGCGGGAACCTTCGCGAGCGAGCCGCCCTTTATCGGCTCCATGACGAAAACACCCTTGCCGTACTTCTCGCAGAGTCTGTAGCATTCGCCGCTCTCCACGGAAGGGGAGTTCCAGTCTATATAGTTAATTTGCAGCTGCACATATTCCATCTCCGGGTGCGCTTTGAGGATGGACTCCAGAGTCTTGGAGTCGTCGTGGAATGAGAATCCTATGTGGCGGACCTTCCCTTCCTCCTTCTTTCTGGCTATGAACTCCCAGCCTCCGACTCGGTCCATCACCTCCATATAGTGCTTGTTCATCGCGTGCAGCAGGTAGCAGTCGAAGTAGTCTACTCCGCAGCGCTCCATCTGGAGAGAGAAAATGCGCTCGAGGTCTTCCTTCCTGTGGATTTCCCAGCATGGGAGCTTGTCCGTGACGGTAAAACTGTCTCTGCGGTGGCGTGAGATAACAATCTTGCGCAGAATCTCCTCGCTCGTACCGAGGTGGTATTGGTAGGCAGTGTCAAAATATGTGAATCCCCTGTCCATGAAGAGGTCGACCATCTTCGCAGACAAGTCGAGATCCACTGAACTTAAGTCGTTGCTATCTTTGAGCGGTAGCCGCATCAATCCGAACCCGAGTTTTTTCATCGGAGGCCAAGTATGAGGGTGTTTCTATGCATGGGCGCGCAAAGATACTCTTTATTTTCCGGGAATGTGCTGATGCTCGCGCCATGTGTGGATATAATCTTGCGATATGCTGGTAAAAAGGGGCGTTGATGTGACAAATTGGCTTTTTGCGTATCCATCTGCAACAATTTTTAATCATGACTCATCTCTTAACCGACAGGCAGATATTTGAACAACAAATAAATGATCAGATAATGAAAAAAATCATTCTTTCAATTGCTCTCGCCACTGTTGTGGCGACAAGCGCCATGGCGCAGTTCAGCGTTGGGGCTGGCTATCTCAACCAGACTCTCAAGACCACTGTCTCAAGCACCACTACCAATGCCGCTTTTCAGGGCGCATATGTCGGAGCTGACGCTTCCTACTATCTCGGACTCGGTTTCTCGGTTGTCCCTGGTATCTATTACGGCTACATCTCCAGCGACGAGAATCTCGGCTTATCTATCGCAAACGTCTCAAGCTCGACCAAGAACCACTACATCGCAGTTCCTGTGAACTTCAAGTACGGCATCAAGCCGCTCGAAGGACTCGGAGTGTTCGCATATGCCGGACCTCAGTTCAGCCTCGGCATCTCGTCCAAGACCACCACTACCGGCACTGTTCTCGGAGCCAGTGGAAGTTCTGTCCTCGACAACTATGGCGATGACGGCAGCCTCAACCGCTTAAATATTTCAGCAGGCGTTGGCCTGGGTGTCGAGATCTTCGATGTTGTCTGCTTGGAATTCGGCTACAACTACGGCTTCCTCAACCTCAGCAAGGTCGACAATGTTATTTCGAAGGCCAGCACATGGCACGTCGGAGCAGCGTTCCTGTTCTGAGAGTCTTCAGAAATACAAAAAGACCTGCCTCAACCGGGGCAGGTCTTTTTGTGTCTGAATATCGGATGTGCCGCTACCTGTTGAAAGAGAGCGTCATCGTGTGTTCTGCCATGGTGTCGCTTGGCGATTCTCCGTCAAGCCTTGAGAGCCTGAGGGTGCGGGCAATCAGGAAAGAGTCGTGCACGCCTTCCGTAGGCAGAGCGGCGATGTCGGTCTTTGCTGAATTCTCCAGATCCTGGAATGCTGCCAGCGCCTTGTCGTAGGTAGCCTTTGCATTCCTGTCTGCAGCGGAGAAGTCCATGTCGGAGACATTCTCAGCCCATGTCTGTAGGTAGCTGTTCTCGAAAGCGCTGAGCTTGCTTTTGATGTCGTTGTATGTTTTCTTGGCATTGCTGCTCGGGCTGCCGGAGAACTGGTCGGCTGTACGCTCAACGTTGATTGAATAGAAAGCGTCGTCATTGGTCTTGACGCAGCTTGCGGCAAAGGCCGCCAAAAGCGCGACGGCGAGAATCTTGAGATACTTTTTCATTGTGTCTGTGTCTTTATGGTCAGCGAATATAGCCAAAAAACCTTTTCAACGGCATTTTGTCGTGAAATTGCGCCAATGTGTCAATTGGTACTGCCGTTTTGTCGTGTAAATCTATTAATAAAACGCGTTTTTGTAAGTCTTTTTCGTCTGGCATGTCTCTTGTTTTACTCTAAAGTGTCCCGCGGTTGGGACAAGATGAAAGTTGATTTTAATAATAGGAGATTTGAACATGTTACCAATCAGAAGAAACGAGCAGGAATGGCTCCCGGAGATTTTCAACGATTTCTTTGACACTAACTGGATGGCTAAAGCAAACGCGACTGCACCTGCCATCAACGTATTAGATAACGAGAAGAGCTACGAGCTTGAGCTGGCGGCTCCAGGTCTGACCAAGGATGACTTCAAGATCAGCCTCGATCATGAAGGTAACCTCGAGATTGACATGGAAAAGAAGGTCGACAGCTCCAATAAGAAGCACGGCCACTACCTGCGCAGGGAGTTCTCATACTCCAAATATCAGCAGGTCATGACCCTGCCTGAAGATGCGGACCGCGACAAGATTGAGGCCAAGGTAGAGCATGGCGTTCTTACCGTGAATATCCCTAAGATTGTGAAAGTGCCTGCCGAGACCGAGCATAAAGCAATCGAGATTAAATAATACCGCTGTTGCCGGAACTTAAGAGGCATTGACTTGCAGGTGACGGTCGGACAATATCCGGCCGCCGCTTTTTTTCTTTCGCATAATCCATCACCCGAAATTGTTTTGTATGCTGAGTGTGCGAATGGCACCGGACGGCTTGGAAGTCGGACAAAATCCGTATCTTCGCGCAAACTCTTCTCGATATGGTCAAGAAAATCGCATTGGTTGCTCACGATTCCCGCAAGGCGGAGCTCATGAGCTGGGTCAAATTCAACGCAGGCGTCCTCAAGAACTGCAAGTTATTCTGCACCGGCACTACCGGCCGGCTCGTAAGCGAAACCCTTTCAAAGGCTCTGGACGGCGAGCAAGTTGAGGTGCAGTGCCTTCTCAGCGGTCCTCTCGGCGGTGATTTTGAGATAGGGGCCATGATTGCGGAGGGCAGCATCGACATGCTGGTCTTCTTCTGCGACAACCTTATAATGCAAGGACACCAGAATGATGTGATGGGGCTCGTCCGTCTCGCATCGTTGTACAACATCCCGTTCGCGACCAACCGGAGCACGGCCGACTACATCATCGCCTCTCCGCTTTTCTCAAGCGACAACTACAAGCGCATCATCCCTGCCTGCATAGAGTCATACAGGACCAGAAAGCTGAAATAGTTCCTTAACTGGATTTGACTTTCTTGTAATACGGCAGGCAAAATACGCAGACTCGACGCCTGTGGCCTCACGCTTTTCTATTCTCGGAAGGCTGATCCGAAGGGAAAGGAAATTGGCGATGGTGATCAGGCGTTTGTCTTTACCGTCCCTCGGTGAGACATTCGTTCATGGCATCTGTGATGGAGTCCTTGTCCATGTTCTGGCCGATGAAGACAATCTTGTTCATCCTGTCACCGTATTCCGGGTCCCAGTCGCGGGCGAGGTTCGGGTCGCGCATCATCATGTCGGCGAGTTCTTCCTTGTCCATCGTGGCGAACCAGAGACCTGCGTCCTTGATTGTCTTCTGCGGTCCTGCCTGCTCGAAGAGGTAGCACTTGTCGGTGTCGTCGCTGAAGTAGCACAGGCCTTTGGCTCGGATGACCGATTTTGGCCATCTCTTCGCTACGAAATTGTCGAACTTGTTGATGTCTAGTGCCGGACGGCTGTAGTAGACGAAGGTTGTCACGCCATATTCCTCGGCTTCGCCTTCTTCCTCGTCGTGCGGGTGCTCCTCGTGTCCTTCGCCTTCAATCTCGTTAATCCATGCGGCCGACGTGGCTACCTTGTCGAAGTCGAACATCTTGGTGTTGAGAATCTTGTCGAGGTATATGTCGCAGAAGTCGCACTCTATGATCTCGGCCTTCGGCTGAAGCTGCCGGATGATGCTCTTCATCCTTCCGAGTTCGTCGGACTTGACTTCCGTGGCCTTGTTGAGGAGAATGATGTTGCAGAACTCAATCTGCTGTATGACGAGGCTCTCAAGGTCCTCCTCGTCGAAGTTGCGAAGCGGCAGGGCGTCGCCGCAGCTGAACTCGCTCTGCATCCTGAGGGCATCCACGACTGTGACTATGCAGTCCAGACGTGGGACAGTGCCCGTGGCGTATTCGCCGCCGAGGGTCGGGATAGAGCAGATGGTCTGTGCGATAGGTGCCGGTTCGCAGATGCCGCTGGCCTCGATAACGATGTAGTCGAAACGTCCCGTGCGGGTAATCTCGCAGATTTGCTCTACGAGGTCCATCTTGAGGGTGCAGCAGATGCAGCCGTTCTGTAGGGCGACCAGACTGTCGTCCTTCTTGCCGACGATGCCGCCCTTCTCAATCAGGGATGCGTCGATATTCACTTCGCCGAGATCGTTCACGATGACGGCGAACTTTATGCCTTTGCTGTTGGTGAGGATGCGGTTGACTAGCGTGGTCTTTCCGCTTCCGAGATATCCGGTAAGAAGAAGTGCCGGAACTTCATTGGTAACATTGCCCATGGTCAAGTAACTCTTGTCAGTTTTCTCCGCTGCAGGACATGGCCGCGGGACGGATATTCCCGGAACAACTCCCTGAAGCAAACAGTCCGGCCAAACTGGCCGGACTGCAAATTTAGAAATAATCGAAAATCTTCAGCGACTATTTGCAATAAAGGCTGACGATGGTCTCGTAGAGTTCCTGCTTGCCGCTGG
>CAYLPY010000006.1:0-126513 GCA_964385795.1 uncultured Muribaculaceae bacterium | reverse complement strand
GTATGCCTCCAGACTGCGTCCCAGCCACTCTTGGACATCTTTCCTAAGGTAGTCCGGCAGCTTGTAGTTCGTCAGCGGTCTCGTGGGGTCTATCGCCACGTCGCAGAACATCTGATAGTGGATGTTCCCGTTCAGCTGCTCCAGCAATTTCGGGCAGCTCAGCCCTGTGTGCATCTTCAGGAACATCAAAGCCACCTTGCCTTCCGGCGTGAAGTACGGCTTGCGTCCAAGTCTCGGACGGAGACTCTTTCCGACCAGACCGAAGTTCGCCGCCATCTCGTGCAGGGGAAGCAGCTTCTTTATATGGCCAAGCTCGCTCCTCTCGAACGTCGACCTGTAGAGGTCATAAAAATCATACTCCGAGAAACCGATATTCGGTGTTATTTCAGCAAAATTTCTTCTTTTGGCATCGCAGTTTCGATTGCAATTCCTCCAAATTCAGCTTGTCATGGCCTGTTGGAGGAATTTTTTGTTTACACGTCAAAGATGCGAAACTTGTATCACATTATCAATCAATTTGTTGGGAAATTTTTGCCGTTTCACGACAGTCCCTCAACTAGTCTCTGTGAAGGTTAATGGCTGGCGGAAAAGGTGATAGTCATTCTAAAAATAGTCCGGAAAATGTGAGATTTTTTGTTAATTTTGCGCTGTAAAATGTGAGGGAATATATGGAACTCCTTAAAAGAAAGATAGATGCTGTCCTTGCGGAGTGGAAAGCGCGTGAAGGTCATAAGCCTCTTGTTGTCAAGGGGGCGCGACAGATTGGAAAGTCTGTTTCTATACGGGCGTTCGGTCATGCTGAATATGAGTCCGTTGTCGAGATAAACTTCGTCTTGCAGAAACAGTACAGAAGTATTTTTGATGATGGATATGAAGTGGACACTATACTCAAGAATATCTCTTTGCTTGATCCTTCGTTGAAGTTCATTCCTGGGAAAACCTTGATTTTCTTTGACGAATTGCAGAAATGCCCGGATTGTGCCACCTCTTTAAAATCCTTCTGTATGGACGGGCGCTACGATGTCATTTGTTCTGGCTCCCTGATGGGAATATATTATGAGGAAATCGAGTCCAATGCCGTAGGGTATAAAGAAGACTACGATATGCATTCCATGGATTTTGAGGAGTTTCTCTGGGCGAAGGGGTATTCTTCTGAACAGGTGGAGAACTTGTATGCCCATATGATGGAACTCTCTCCATTCTCGGAATTTGAGCTCGGATTGTTTTCCGGCATATTCCGGGATTATATGGTCGTGGGGGGGATGCCGGAAGTCGTCAGAACTTATGTCGAAAACGGAAACTTCAGCGGAACGCTTGCCATCCAGAGACAGCTGCTCCTTGACTATGCTGAGGATATCACCAAATATGCTAGACAGATAGACAAGGCGAAGATTCTTGCTGTGTATAACCATATTTCCACATTTTTGGCCAAGGAAAACAAGAAATTCCAGATTTCCAAGGTGGCCCGGAATGCAAGAAGCCGAGATTACGTTGGTTGTGTTGAATGGCTTGCCCAGGCTGGGGTGATAAATGTTGCATATTGCCTTCAGAATGCGGAACTGCCGCTCAAGGGGAATTATGATTCTTCAAACTACAAGGTATATTACCATGACACCGGTCTGTTGATTGTGTCACTGGATGATGAAGCGCAGGAGGATCTTCGGGCGAATAGAAACTTCGGAACATATAAGGGGGCAATATATGAGAATATAGTTGGAGAGATGCTCGTTAAATCGGGATATAGCCAGCTGTATTTCTTCAAGAAAGATAGAGATCCTGCTGTTGAGATGGATTTTTTTGTCCGTGACAGCGATTCGCTGATTCCGGTAGAAGTCAAGGCAAAAGATGGCGCGACAGCCTCGCTGAATCATTTGATAGAGTGGAAATCATATCCGGACATCCGCTATGGAGTTAAACTCTGCAATAAGAATATAGGATGGGACGGGAAATATTATACATTCCCTTATTTCCTGACTTTTCTGCTGAAGAGATTCCTTCGGGAGCGTCAGGCTTCATAAAGCCAAAATGCTGGCAGCGATGTGGAAATTGTATATGGATGCCTGGAGACGATGACGGCGGTGAGATGAAAAGAAAATCTACGGAATCTCAGCACAAAAACAGCCTGAAAAATGTGAAATTCAGGCTGTTTTTGTGCTGGGAAATGTGAATGGGTATTCGCGCAACTGCTTGGCGGAAAGATGGATGCCCGGCTTGCTCAGCGGACCTTGCTGTCGCAGTACCAGCAGCGCATCACTCCGGCACTGCCGCGCTTGAAGCGAGGCTGGATCTTCTCGTGGTTGCAGATGCACTTCGGATTGGTGCAGTGGAGACCGGCGTCAAGGATTGGAGATTCGCCCTCAGTCATAGGGTGCGCCGGGTCGTCCTTCCATTCCAGAAGCTTGCATATCAGCGCCATCCGTACGAACTTTCCGTTCTCGACCTGGCGGAAATACGCGGCTCTCGGGTCGTCGTCCACCTCGGTGAGAATCTCGTTGACCCTCGGAAGCGGGTGCAGCACCGCCATCTTGCTCTTGGCGAGAGACATCCTGCGGGCATCCAGCACGAAGCTGTCCTTTACCCTGTCAAACTCGTCCTCGTCGAGGAACCTTTCCTTCTGCACACGGGTCATGTAGAGGACGTCAAGCTCCGGGAGCACCTCGTCGAGGCTTCCGGTCTCGCGGTACTCGATGCCCATCTTGTCGCAGACATCCTGCTTTATGTAGTCCGGGAGCCTCAGCTCGTCCGGAGCGATGAGGACGACTTTCACGCCCTCATATCGGGACAGCGCCTTGATGAGAGAATGCACGGTACGGCCGAAGCGGAGGTCTCCGCAGAAGCCGATGGTCATGTCGCCTATCCTTCCGAGCTCGCGCTTGATGGTCAGCAGGTCGGTCAATGTCTGAGTAGGGTGGCTGTGGCTGCCGTCTCCGGCGTTGATTATAGGCACCCTGGACACTTCGGCGGCCACCAGCGGTGCACCTTCGAGGTGGTGCCTCATTGCGATGATGTCTGCGAAGCAGCCCACTACGCGGATGGTGTCCTGAACGGTCTCGCCCTTGCTCACCGAAGAGCTTTTGGCGTCGGAGAAGCCGAGCACGTTGCCGCCCAGCTCCATCATCGCTGAAGTGAAGCTCAGCCTTGTCCTCGTGCTCGGCTCGTAGAACAATGTCGCCAGCTTGCGGTGGGCGAGCTTCTCCTGATACTTGGCGCGGTCGGCGATGATATCTTCCGCAAGGCTGAGAATCATGTCCGTCTCCTCGCGGCTCAAGTCCACAGGGTCGATTAGGTGTTTCATAGACTGTCTCTGAATTTCAATATTTCTTCCTTCTGTGCTGCGTTGATGTATCCTTCCTCCACAGCCACTTCGGCGAGAGCGTCGAGGTTGCAGAGGGAGAAGTTGAGTGTGTCTGCGGCGGCAATCTTCTCGAGCCCCTTCTTCATCCCGTAGGTGAAGATGCTGACGATGCCGAGTACCTCCGCACCTTCTTCGCGGAGCACGTTCACGACCTCAATCGCGCTGCTTCCGGTGGAGATGAGGTCCTCGACGACCACCACCTTGCAGCCCTTCTCCATCCGGCCCTCGATGCGGTTGCCTCGTCCGTGGTCCTTGGCAGAACCTCTGACATATCCCATCGGCAGACCCATCAGGTGCGCCGTGATGGCCGCGTGGGCGATGCCCGCCGTGGAAGTGCCCATCAGCATCTCGCATTCCGGGTAGCGTTTCCGGATGGTCTCGGCCAGTCCTTTCTCCACGTTGTCGCGCACTGCAGGAGCGGAAAGCGTCAGCCTGTTGTCGCAATAAATCGGGCTCTTGATGCCGCTTGCCCAGGTGAACGGCTCCTCCGGACGGAGGAAAACAGCTCCTATCGAGAGGAGTTCTTTAGCAATAAGTCTCTCCATATCTACAGATTAAGAAAATCAGCCACACATTTGCCGTATGCCGCCACGGGGTCGTTCGCCGCAGTGACAGGCCTGCCTACCACGATGTAGTCCGACCCTGTCTCCCTTGCCTTCGCTGGGGTAGTGATGCGGCTCTGGTCGTCGGTCTTCTCTGTCGAGAAACGCACCCCCGGGGTGATGGTGAGGAAGTCCTGCCCGCAGGCGGCCTTTACCATCCCGGCCTCGAGAGGGGAGCACACGACTCCGTCCAGCCCGGCCGCGCGGGTGTTCTGCGCGTATTTCACGATGACGTCGTTAATCGGAGCGTTGATGAGAAGTTCGCTGCGCATCCTCTCTTCGCTGGTCGAAGTCAGCTGGGTGACCGCTATCAGCAGCGGTCTGCTTCCGTCTTCGCGGGTGAGTCCCTCCAGCCCGGCCTTCATCATCTCGACTGTCCCGGCGGCGTGCACGTTGCAGATGTCCACGTCCAACTTCGACAGCACGCGGCAGGCTTTCTTTACGGTGTTTGGAATGTCGTGCAGCTTGAGGTCAAGAAAAATCTTGTGTCCGCGTGCGCGGATTTCCCTGACGATGTCCGGGCCTTCGCTGTAGAAGAGTTCCATTCCGATTTTTACGAAAGGCTTCCTGCCGGCCTTGAAGAGGTCCAGGAAGTCGAGTGTCTCTGACTTGCTGCTGAAGTCGCAGGCAACTATCACGTCTTGTGCCATATCCTATACTATACCTATGATGTCTTTCAAACTTTCTATTCCGAGCTTCTCCATCAGGGAAGGAAGCTCCCCGACAATTTCATTGCAGGCGAAAGGGTTGCGGATGTTTTCCGCCCCGACCTGCACCGCCGTAGCTCCGGCCATCATCATCTCGATGACATCCCTCGCGCCGGACACGCCGCCGCACCCCATTACCGGAATCCTGCATGCCCTGGCCACCTGGTTGACCATCCGGAGCGCGATAGGGAATATCGCCCTGCCCGAGAATCCTCCGTAGCCTGCAGCGACCACGGGTCGTCTGCGCTCAATGTCGATTCGCATTCCGAGGAACGTGTTGACCAGCGTGAGTCCGTCGGCACCTGAGTCTTCGCACGCCTTCGCAATCTCGACGATGTCGGTCACGTTGGGGCTGAGCTTTATGAACACAGGCTTCCTGCACACTGCCCGGACAGCTGAAGTCACGCTTGCGGCAGCCTTGGCGCTCACACCGAAGGCCATCCCGCCGTCGTGGACGTTGGGGCAGGATATGTTGACTTCTATGATGTCTATGCCGTCACATCCGTCTGCCTTGCGGCAACAGGAGGCATACTCCTCGATGGAGAAGCCGCTGATGTTGGCAATCACCGTTCCGGAATACACTCTCCTTAGCGCCGGTAACTTCTCCCCCACTAGGACGTCAATTCCCGGGTTTTGGAGTCCGACGGAGTTAATCATCCCGCCGTTGCATTCCGCAATGCGCGGGGTGGGGTTGCCGAAGCGTGCCTGCCCGGTAGTGCCCTTGAGCGAGATTCCGCCGAGGCAGTTGAGGTCTAAAGAGTCCGCCAGCTCCACTCCGAAGCCGAAAGTGCCGCTCGCCGGAATCACCGGATTGGCCAGTTTCACTCCGCAGAGCGACACTGCCATCTTGCTGTTGTCTACCATATTATATCCTCCTTGCGGAAAACAGGTCCGTCCTTGCATATCCTTTTTGTGCCCACGGCCGTGTGGCAACTGCAGCCGTAGCAGAAGCCCGCTCCGCATCCCATCCTCTCTTCGAGACTTGCCTCTCCGGGGGTGCCGAGTGCGGCGCAGAGGCCCTTCATCATCACCATCGGCCCGCAGCAGTAGAAGAAGTCATGTGCCGGCTGAAGACTGGCGATGATGTCCGTCGTGAAACCTTTGGTCCCAGCCGAACCGTCCACGGTCGCGAAGTGCGGCTTCACGCCCAGAGAGGAAAACTCCTCGCGGAGGACAATCTCGTCGGCGGTGTTGAATCCGAGGACAACGCAGACCTTCTTGCCCTCGGAGATCAGTTTCCTGCAGAGAAGGTGCATCGGAGCTGCGCCGAGGCCACCTCCCACGAGAAGAGCGCTTTCCTGGCACGCGGAGGTGTCGAAGCCGTGCCCGAGCGGGTGAAGCAGTTCGAGAGTCTCGCCTGCCTTCATCTCGGACAGCTTGCGGGTGCCTTCGCCTACCGCCTTGTAGAGAAGGGTGAGACTCTGCCCGTCGCAGTCGCACACGGAGATGGGACGCCTGAGGAAGAATCCGTCCAGAGCGATGTCTACGAACTGCCCCGGCTGCACCGCAAGCGGAAAACCGGCACTCAAGCGAAGCCGGAAAGTGTTCCTTGCCACTGCATCGTTGCCGTCTATTCTGAAAATGCTTTTATACATAAAACTATAAGTCTTCGTGAACAATCTGTCCGCCAGCTATCGTCAGTCTTACCTTACCCCGGACTTTCCAGGCATCGAAAGGCGTTGAATGTCCCATGGAGCGGAAACTGGAAGAGTCTATGACAAATTCTCCGTCCGGGTCGATCACGCAGATGTCGGCTCTCGAACCCTCGTCGAGCGAGCCCCCGATGCCGAAGATTCTTCTCGGCGATACGCTCATCACTTCGAGCAGTCTGCCGAGGCTGACTTTGCCCGAGAGGACGAGCCCGGTGTAGAGCACTGGAAAAGCGGTCTCGAGACCGCTGATTCCCATTGCGCTGCCTTGCAGGCCGCGCGACTTCTCCTCGGCGCTGTGCGGGGCGTGGTCAGTGGCGATGGCGTCTATGGTGCCGTCCAGGAGACCATCCACGAGGGCCTGCCTGTCCTCGGCCCTGCGGAGAGGCGGGTTCATCTTGAAGCGCCCGTCTTCCTGAAGGTCGTCTTCGCAGAGCAGCAGATAGTGCGGCGCTGTCTCGCAGGTGACGTTGACTCCGTGGCGTTTGGCACTGCGGATGAGTTCGACGCTTTCCTCGCAGGAGATGTGGCACACGTGGTAGCGGCAACCGCTTTCCCTGCAGAGGTCGAGGTCTCTTTCTATCTGCTTCCATTCGCTCTCGGAGCAGATGCCTCTGTGGCCGTGCTCCGCACAGTAGCGTCCGTCATGGATGTAGCCTCCGCGGAGGAGGGAGTTTTCTTCGCAGTGTGCTGCTATTATGCAGCCGTTCTCCGCCGCGATGTCCATGGCGCGCCGCATGGTCTCTCCGTCCTGGACTCCGGAACCGTCGTCCGAGAATGCCACACAGCGCTCTTTGAGTGCCTTGAAATCTACCAGTTCCGCTCCTTTGCGACCTTTGGTGATGGAGGCGTAGGGAAGGACCTGGATCACGGCGCCGCGGTCTATCATGCGTTGTTCCTCCTCGATGTGAGGGATGCTGTCCGGGACAGGGTCAAGGTTTGGCATTGCGCAGACGGTGGTGTATCCGCCGGCAGCCGCGGCCATGGAGCCTGTCCGTATGGTCCCCTTATATGAATAGCCCGGTTCCCTAAAGTGGACGTGGAGGTCCACAAGTCCTGAGGAGACTATGCAGCCTGAAGTGTCTATTGTGCGAACACCGCTACCTACCTGCAGGTTTTGACCTTTCCTGCAGATGACCCCGTCCCTGACGAGAATGTCGGGACCGTTGCCTGAAAGCAAGATATCCTGAGTCATTCGCGATGTAGATTTCAGCGCATTCGTACAAAGATAGACATAATTTGCCGATTGCGACGAAAATAATTATCAACAATATTCGAGGCCGGATTGTCAATAACTAAACTTGCAGAGCACGGAGTGAAATTGTAAATTTGCGGCTTGTTAGAGAGGTAGCAATGAAAGTCAGCATCATCATGGGTTCGAAGAGCGACTGGGAAGTCATGTCAGCCGCTTGCCGCATTCTCGACGATTTCGGTGTGCCGTACGAGAAAAAAGTCATCAGCGCACACCGCACCCCACAATTCTTCTGCGAGTACATCTCTTCGGCCGAGAGCCGTGGAGTGGACATCGTCATTGCCGGAGCAGGCGGGGCGGCCCACCTTCCGGGAATGGCGGCCGCGATGACCTCCATTCCGGTGATAGGAGTCCCGATAAAGAGCGCCGCCCTGAATGGACTTGACTCACTGCTCTCCATTGTCCAGATGCCTTCTGGCATCCCTGTGGCTACGATGGCCATAGACGGGGCGAAGAACGCGGCGCTGCATGCCGTCTCCATCCTCGCGCTCGGCGACGGAACCCTGCGGGAAAAGTTGAAGGCTTTCCGGACTGCCCAGGCCGAAAAAGTTCTCCAGACAGAAATTTGATAATATGGAAGCGAAGCGCATATATGTAGAGAAGTATTCAGAGTTCTCGGTTGAGGCAAGAAGCCTGCTGTCCGAGTTCAACGAAAACCTCTCCTTGAGCCTCCGTACCTTGAGGCTTCTGAACGTCTACGATCTTTTTGGATTCTCGGACGAGTTGTTGGAGAAATGCCGATACTCCGTCTTCGGCGAGGTTGTGACTGACCTTGTGACGGACGAGTGCCCGCTCGAAGGCCGGAAATATATCGCCGTCGAGTATGTTCCCGGTCAGTTCGACCAGAGGGCTTCTTCGGCAGTGGACTGCGTCCACCTCATCGATCCTGCGGCAGATGTGAAGATCCGTTCTTCGCGTCTGCTTATTTTTGACGATGACGTGACGGAGGAGGCCCTTGCTGCCATACGCCGCTACTTCATCAATGCTGTGGAGTCGCGCCGCAAGGACCTTTCGGTCCTGGAGTTCAACGACAAGGCAGACGTCAAGCCTCTTGCAGACCTCTCCGGATTCACCGCGATGGAGGAGAATGATTATCCTGACTTCTGCCGTCGCTGGGGACTCGCCATGAACGCCGATGACCTCGGTGAAGTGGTGAAGTATTTCCGCGGCGAGCGCCGCGATCCCACCGAGACAGAACTCCGCATCCTTGACACATATTGGAGCGACCACTGCCGCCACACCACTTTCACGACTTCCCTTCAGGACGTGGAAGTCGAGGATTCGTTTGCGGCAGGGGAGATAAAGTCTGCGATGGCAGAACTTGAGGAGGTGCGCAAAGAGCTTGGGAGAGAATCTAAGCCGCTGACTCTTATGGAGATAGCTACTATTGGGGGGCGAATCCTCCGCAAACGCGGTCTTCTCGCCGACCTTGAGGTGAGCGAAGAGAATAACGCCTGCAGCATCTACGTGGACGTGGATGTGGACGGCCGGACGGAGAAATGGCTGCTGCAGTTCAAGAACGAGACGCACAACCACCCGACCGAGATCGAGCCTTTCGGCGGCGCGGCTACCTGCCTTGGAGGGGCCATCAGAGACCCTCTTTCCGGCAGGGCCTACGTATATCAGGCCATGAGGGTGACCGGTGCAGGCAACATCTGCGCTACTGTCTCCGAGACTCTTCCCGGGAAACTCCCGCAGAAGGTCATCAGCCGCAAGGCGGCCGCGGGTTATTCGAGCTACGGCAACCAGATAGGGCTTGCCACCACCCACGTGAGGGAAATCTACGACGAGGGCTATGTGGCGAAGAGGCTCGAGGTGGGTGCCGTGGTCGGTGCGGTCAAGGCGGAGAATGTCCGCCGGGAAAGCCCGCTTCCGGGCGACGTGATTCTCCTCCTCGGAGGACGTACCGGGAGAGACGGCATCGGAGGCGCGACAGGCTCATCCAAAGAGCACACTGAGGCGTCAATAGAGACTTGTGGAAGCGAGGTCCAGAAGGGCAACGCCCCCGAGGAGCGGAAGCTCCAGAGGCTGTTCCGCCGTCCGGAAGTGACCCGTCTCATCAAGAAGTCCAACGACTTCGGCGCGGGCGGCGTCAGTGTGGCGATCGGCGAGCTCGCTCCGGGACTTGACATCTATCTCGACCGCGTCCCTGTGAAGTACAGCGGACTCAACTCCACCGAACTTGCCATCAGCGAGTCTCAGGAGAGGATGGCGGTCGTTGTGGAAGCTTCAGACAGGGCGGAATTCGAACAGTTCTGCGCCGAAGAGAACGTAGAGGTCACATATGTGGCGGATGTCACGGACCGCGCGAGGATGAGGATGTTCAACGCAGGAGTGGAGGTTGCGGATCTCAGCCGCGAGTTCATCGACAGTGCCGGCGCACGCCACTACGCTTCGGCCTGCGTGGGGAAGGTAGAGGATTCGGATCCGTTCGTGAGGACTCCTAAAGGCAGCACCCTCAAGGAGAAGATACTTTCCCTGATGGCAGAGCCGAATGTGGCATCCCAGAAGGGACTCGTGGAGATGTTCGACTCCACCATAGGCCGTTCGACGGTGCTCATGCCTTACGGCGGCACCCTTCAGGCCACCGAGACGCAGGTGTCCGTGCAGAAACTTCCGGTAGACGGCTACACCGACACTGCCAGCCTCATGGCTTTCGGCTACAACCCGAGCCTTTCCCGCTGGAGTCCGTACCACGGGGCTGCGTATTCCATGGTCGAGGCCTGCGCGAAGGCTGTGGCGGCAGGAGCTGACTACTCGAAGATGCGCTTCTCCTGCCAGGAATACTTCGAAAGGATGACATCCGACCCTCATTCCTGGGGCAAGCCGCTCGCGGCGCTCCTCGGCTCCTTGAGGATGCAGCTCGCCCTCGGTCTTCCGTCCATCGGCGGCAAGGACTCCATGAGCGGAACTTTCGAGCACATCAACGTGCCTCCGACTCTGATTTCATTCGGCGTGGCTACCGTCGATGCCAGGAAGGTTATCTCTCCGGAGTTCAAGTGGGGCGGCGACAAGATATACCTTTTCAAGCACACGCCTCTCACAGACAGGATGCCTGACGTGGGCTCTCTCAAGCGCAGCTGGAACTATATCGCTTCCAGGATAGCCGATAGTACGATAGTGTCCGCCTGGGCTGTGGGCGAAGGCGGTGTGGGCGAGGCTCTCGCGAAGATGTCCTTCGGGAACATGTTCGGAGTGGATGTCAGGATTGACGAGAAGGATCTTTTCAGCTACCTCTGCGGCTCGATTGTCGTGGAGTCCGGCGAGGAACTCGACTTCCCTGATGCCGTATTCCTCGGCACCGTCACTGACTCAGATGACTGCTGCCTCAGAATCAATGGCGTGGACGTCGACATAGACTCTTTGATGGAGGCAAATGCATCCAGTTTCTCAAAGGTCTATCCGCCAGTGGCGGAGGCTTCCCACAAGCATCTTACACAGTTCGGAAAGCCGGAAGGGAAGTATGTCGAGCCTTGCTATGCTGGCGGGGCCGTGCATACGCCTCTCGTCTACATACCTGTCTTCCCGGGGACCAACTGCGACTACGACACCGCCAAGGCATTCCGCCGTGCCGGGGCCGAGGTCCGCTTCGGGGTCTTCCGCAATCTGACTGCCTCCGATGTCCTTGAGTCCATCTCTGAAATGGCCCGCAATATACGTGAATGTCAGATACTTGCACTCGCAGGCGGCTTCTCCGCCGGCGATGAGCCTGACGGAAGCGGCAAATTCATAGCAAACGTTCTTTGCAACAAAGATGTCTCCGACGCCATAGATGACCTCCTCGAGAGAAAGGGACTCATACTCGGCATCTGCAACGGCTTCCAGGCCCTTGTCAAGAGCGGACTCCTCCCTTATGGCAGGACCGGCAGCGTGAACCGTCACTCTCCGACCCTCTTCCGCAACGACATCAACCGCCACATCTCCTGTCTCGCCTCGACCAAGGTCTGCACGACCCGTTCCCCTTGGCTTTCCGGGATGTGCGAGGGCGATATAAACACTGTGGCCTTCAGCCACGGAGAGGGCAAGTTCGTAGTGGAGCCGGAGATGGCGAAGGAACTCTTCGAGAACGGACAGGTGGCCTTCCGCTACGTCAATCCGGTCACTGAGGATATAACGATGGAGTCTCCGTACAACCCTAACGGCTCGTTCTATGCCATCGAGGGCATCGTCTCCCGTGACGGTCTGATCCTCGGAAAGATGGGACACTCGGAGCGTTATGAAGAGAATGTCTTCAAGAACGTGGACGAAGAGAAGCGGCAGCCTCTGTTTGACAACGCGGTGCGGTATTTCCGCAAGAAACAGAAAAGCAAGAATCAGTAGGATGACGAAGTTGGAACTCATATTCGACGGCCACGAGAAGCAGGTCTACTCGACTGACGACCCAGAGGTGGTGGTTTTCCACTTCAAAGATGTCATGACGGCGTTCAACGAGGTCAAGACAGCCTTTTTCCCTGGGAAGGGAGCGATAAACAACAAGATTTCCTCATTGATATTCAGACATCTGGAGGAGAACGGCATCTACACGCATTTCATCTCCGAGCACGGAGACGACGAGCAACTCTGCCGCCGCAGCCGGGTGATTCCTCTCGAAGTCATCGTGCGGAACTACTTTGCCGGCACCCTTGCCGACAGGCTCTCTTTGGAGGAAGGCACAAGGTGCGCCACAACCATCTATGACCTCAACTACAACGACTCTTCTCTCGGAGACCCGATGATCAACGACACTCAGGCCGTGGCTCTCGGAATCGTGTCGCCTGATGACCTGAAAGTCATCTACGGGATTGCTGCCAAGGTGAATGGCTGCCTCGAAAGCTATCTTTCGTCCGCCGGCATAAAGCTCATAGACTTCAAACTCGAGTTTGGCAGGGACGCGGACGGCAGGATAATGGTCTGCGATGAGATAAGCCCGGACACGAGCCGTTTCTGGGACGCCGCGACAGACAACCGTCTCGACAAGGACCGTTTCAGGCACGACCTCGGAAACGTTGTTCCGTCCTATGAAGAAGTCCTCCGCAGGCTCCTCTCCACAGAAAAGAAATAACTACAGAATATGGCTAAATCATACGAAAACGCAGGCGTGAATCTCGAGGCCGGATACGAAGTTGTCCGGCGCATCAAGCAGCACGTCGCTTCCACTTCAAGGAAAGGCTCGATGGGCGGAATTGGCTCGTTCGGAGGAATGTTTGACCTTTCATCGCTCGGCATCAGGGAGCCGGTGTTGGTCAGCGGCACGGACGGTGTCGGGACCAAACTCAAGGTGGCTTTCGCCCTTGACAAGCACGACACCGTCGGTATCGACGCAGTGGCGATGTGCGTCAACGACGTCCTCGCGCAGGGGGCAGAACCTCTGATTTTCCTTGACTACGTGGCGGTCGGCCACAACGAACCGTCAAAGGTCGAGGCTATCGTTGCAGGTGTGGCGGAAGGTTGCCGTCAGGCGGGGTGCGCTCTCGTCGGCGGGGAGACTGCGGAGATGCCAGGCATGTACGAGGGCGGCGAGTACGACATTGCGGGCTATACCACCGGTGTCGTTGAAAAGTCGAAGCTAATCGACGGCAGTAAGGTCAAGGTGGGCGATGTCCTCGTGGGCATAGCTTCCAGTGGCGTGCATTCCAACGGCTTCAGCCTCGTGAGGAAAATCGTTGCCGACAGTGGTCACAGCTACACCGACGAGATTCCCGAGTTCGGTAGCCGTCGGCTTGGAGATGTCCTGCTGACCCCGACCCGCATCTATGTGAAGCAGGTACTGGATGTAATCCGCAACTGCGACGTGCACGGAGTGGCTCACATCACCGGAGGCGGTTTCGACGAGAATATCCCACGTGTGCTGCGCGACGGCCAGGGCCTCGAAATCCATGAAGGCAGCTGGGAGATTCTTCCGGTGTTCCGTATGCTTGAGAAGTGGGGAGGAGTACCTCACAGGGAGATGTTCAACATCTTCAACATGGGCATCGGCATGGTTGTCGTCCTCGACGAGTCGGAGGCCGGAAAGGCAATCTCAATCCTCGAGTCCCACGGAGAGAAGGCCAGCGTGATAGGCCGCGTGACCGGCACTCCTGGCGTGGTAATAATATAGGAAGCATGGCGGAAAAGAAGAATCTTGCCGTGTTTGCGAGCGGCTCCGGGACCAATTTCGATGCGATAGTGCGTGCATGCAGCGACGGTGTCCTGCCTGCGAGGGTGGCGATTATGGTCTGCGACAAGCCCGGCGCTCCTGTGGTGGCGAAAGCTGAGGCGTATGGTATCAGGACTTTCGTGGCTAGTCCGAAAGAATTTCCTTCCAAAGCCGATTTCGAGCGGGAGGTCGTCCGCCGTCTCAAAGATGAGGACATTGATCTCGTGTGCCTTGCCGGATATATGAGAATCCTCACGGATGTCGTCCTCGACGCATATCCTGGGCGCATCGTCAACATCCATCCGTCCCTGCTGCCGTCTTTTCGCGGAGCGCATGCGGTGGAGCAGGCCGTGGCGTTCGGAGTCAAGGTCTACGGCATCACCATCCACTATGTCAACTCCGAGCTTGACGGAGGGAAAATCATAGCGCAGAGAGCCTTCGAGTACGACGGCACTGACCCTGAGGAGGTGCACCGGCTTGGCCAGCCTGTGGAGCATGCTCTCTACGTGGAAACGATAGCGAAACTTTTGAAACAGTTATAACGATATGAAGAAAAGAGCACTTGTGAGTGTCAGCGACAAGACCGGACTTGTCCCTTTCGTGAAGGGGCTTCAGGCCTTGGGCTGGGAGATCATAGCCACAGGAGGAACTAAAAAACTCCTGGACGACAGCGGAGTGGTCACCGTCGGCATCAGCGAAGTTACCAGCTTTCCGGAAATCCTTGACGGCAGGGTCAAGACCCTCCATCCTAAGGTCCATGGTGGGCTTCTTGCCA
Source organism: uncultured Muribaculaceae bacterium (assembly GCA_964385795.1). GTDB lineage: Bacteria > Bacteroidota > Bacteroidia > Bacteroidales > UBA932 > Cryptobacteroides. The sequence goes on along the minus strand of CAYLPY010000006.1, from coordinate 112,058 downwards.
GACGAGACCTTCCGGAGCACATGGAAACCCTCAAGGAGCAGGGCATCGAGCCGATAGACATGGTCTGCGTTAACCTTTATCCTTTCCGCGAGACCATCGCCAGGGAGGGAGTCAGCATGGCAGACGCCATCGAGAACATCGACATCGGAGGTCCGTCCATGCTCCGCAGCGCTGCCAAGAACTGGAGCAGCGTGGCAGTGGTTTGCGACCCTTCGGACTATGACGTGGTCCTATCCGAACTCAAGGAGAACGGGGCGGTCTCCGATGAGACCAGGCTTCGTCTCTCCGCCAAGGCATATACCCACACGGCAGAGTACGACATCTGCATAGCCACCTACATGCGCGAGAAGGCAGGTCTACCGGAGAAGCTTTTCCTCGAATACGAAATCAGGCAGCCGCTCCGCTACGGCGAGAACCCTCACCAAGGCGCGGTCTTCTACAAGGGTGCGCAGAAGTGCTCGTTCGCGCTACCTTTTGCGGAGCAGATACAGGGCAAGGAACTGTCCTACAACAATATCCAGGATGCCAATGCCGCTCTCTGCGTAGTGCGTGACTTCAGCGAACCGTTCTGCGTGGCGCTCAAGCACATGAACCCATGCGGCGCAGCCGTGGGCGAGACGATTGAGCAGGCCTGGCAGGCGGCATACGAGGCCGACAAGGTCAGCATCTACGGCGGCATCGTGGCGGTGAACCGCGAACTCACCGCAGAGGTCGCCCGGGGGATGAAGCCTATTTTCCTTGAGATAGTCATCGCTCCTTCTTTCACCGCCGAGGCGCTCGAAATCCTTTCCTCCAAGAAGAATCTCCGCGTCCTCAAGGTTGACATGACTCCGGACAGCACCCCTCAGAAGCAGTATATCAGCGTGTGCGGCGGAATGCTTGCCCAGACTCTCGACACTTCCGTGGAGACTCTCACTCCGGATATGTGCGTCACCAAGGCGAAGCCTGCAGAGGCGCTGATGCACGACCTCCAGTTCGGCTGGAACATAGTCAAGCACGTCAAGTCCAACGCGATAGTCGTTGTCAAGGACGGCCATACCGTAGGCGTGGGTGCCGGACAGACCAACCGCGTAGGTTCAGCCGAGATTGCCCTGAACGAGGCCCGCGCCGCAGGCTATACAGAGGGTCTTGTCCTCGCTTCCGACGGCTTCCTGCCGTTCGACGACACCGTGGCTCTCGCCGCGAAATATGGGGTGACCGCCATCGTCCAGCCGGGTGGAAGCATCCGTGACGCGGATGCCGTGGCCAAGGCCGACGAATGCGGCATAATGATGCTCATGACAGGCGTAAGACACTTTAAACATTAGCAGATGAGCGTTGATAAGAACAAGAAAGTACTGGTTGTCGGCGGCGGTGGACGCTGCCACGCCATCGTTGACGCGTTGAGCCGTTCGTCTCAAGTATCGAAGATATGGTGCGCCCCGGGCAATGCCGGAATCGCGGCACAGGCTGAACTTGTGGACATAAAGGACACAGATGTCGAGGCTCTAAGAGACTTTGCCGTCGCCAACGGGGTTGACCTTACTGTCGTCGGTCCTGAGTCGTCGCTTGCTGCTGGCATAGCGGATGTCTTCAGAGCGGCGGGGCTGCGTATCTTCGGACACTCCTGCAGCGCCGTCAGAATCGAGAGCAGCAAGGAGTTCGCCAAGATTCTGATGAACAAGTACTCCGTCCCAACCGCAGGCTACAAGTCGTTTACTTGTTACGAGGAGGCTCTCGACTTCGTGAGCGCCAGACCGTTCCCCGCCGTCATCAAGTACGACGGGCTTGCCGCAGGCAAGGGCGTGGTCGTGGCATCCAACCTTATCGAGGCCGATGCTGCTCTGAAGGACATGCTTCTCGACGAGAGCTTCGGCAAGGGGAAGGTTGTCATAGAGGACTTCCTTGACGGCCCGGAGTTCTCCTTCATGTGTTTCGTGGACGGCGAGAGGGTCTACCCGATGCCTCTCTCCCAGGACCACAAGAGGGCGTTCGACGGCGACAATGGCCCGAATACAGGTGGTATGGGGGCATATACGGGTCTGCCGTTCATCAGCGACGAAGACCGTGACTTTGCATATCGCGAGATAATGTGCCGCACCGCGAAAGCTATGGTGAGCGAAGGCTGCCCGCTTTCGGGCGTACTCTACGGTGGACTTGTCAAGACCTCCGACGGCATCAAGGTGATAGAGTTCAACGCCCGCTTCGGGGATCCGGAGACCGAGGTCGTCCTCCCTCTTCTTGAAAGCGACGCCTACGATATCTTCAGTGCCGTGGCTGACTCCGTGCCTGCCGAGGCTCCGAAGTGGAAGGACAAGGTGACCCTCGGAGTCGTCCTTGCCTCCAAAGGCTATCCTGGAAACTACGAGAAAGGCTTTGAAATTTCCGGTCTTGACTTGCTCGACTCCGTGAAGGTCTACCAGATGGGTACCGCCCTCAGGGATGACAGGCTCTTCACGGCGGGCGGACGAGTACTGATGGTTGTCGGCGAGTCCGACGACATCGCGTCCGCAAGGGCGAAGGTCTATGCGGAGGTTGCCAGGATTACGTGCGATAACCTCTTTTACCGCAATGACATAGCCCACTGCGCTCTGGAGTTCGGTCGTGCTCGCATCATAGACGGGAAGGCGGTGTCGCAGGCGGTCAAGGACCGCATCCGAGATATGGTCCCGTCGCTTGAGGTCAAGTACGGGCGCAAGCCGTCGCTCGCGGTCATCATCGTAGGCGAGAATCCTGCCAGCCAGGTGTACGTTCGCAACAAGGTCAAGGCGGCAGCCTACGTCGGGATGAACTCCCGTCTGGTGTCGATGCCGGAGGACGTGAGCGAGGAAGTGCTCCTCGCGATGATACGCAATCTCAACGATGACGCGTCGGTGGACGGAATTCTTGTCCAGCTGCCGCTTCCGCGTCATATAGACGAGTCCAAGGTAATCGAGGCCATCTCCCGCCGTAAGGATGTGGACGGCTTCCACGTGCTCAATGTAGGAGGTCTATGGACCGGCATGCATTGCATCAAGCCTTGCACTCCGAAGGGTATTATCGAACTCATAAAGAGCACCGGAGTCCCGATTAAGGGCAAGACGGCGGTGGTAGTGGGACGCAGCAACATAGTCGGCAAGCCGGTCGCGAAACTTCTCCTCGACGAGAACGCAACTGTGGTGATCGCCCACTCCCGTACCACTGACCTCAAGGCCATGACCCTCCTCGCAGACATCCTCGTGGTGGCTGTGGGCAAGGAGGCCGTCGTGACAGGGGACATGGTCAAGAAGGGGGCTGTCGTGATAGATGTCGGCATGAACCGCAACGCGGCCGGAAAACTTGTAGGTGACGTGGACTTCGAGTCAGCATCAAAGGTCGCCGGCTACATCACTCCGGTGCCTGGCGGCGTAGGCCCGATGACAATCGCGATGCTGATGGAGAACACAATTGAGTGTTTCCTGGAGTCTGTCGGGGCCGGCGAATGATGGGCGAGTACAAGTACACATTCCGCAAATTTCTGAAAGACTGGGCTCTCATTGCCGGCATGGCAGCGGGAGCCTCTGCCTATCTGATATATGCGGCAATACCGCCCATCCACGTGGCCGGACCTTTCCTCGAGTCTTTCGTGAAGCACCTTCAGCCTGTTCTCATTTTCGCGATGCTCTTCTTGAGCTTCTGCAAGATAGAGCCGCGACAGATGCGCCTGCACGGTTGGATGCTCAAGGTCCTCGCTCTGCAGTGCTCCGTCTTCATGGCTCTCGCACTGCTTCTCGCCTTCGTTCCGGACCTGCCCCTTCGCGGGGGAGTGGAGGCCTTCATGCTCTGCGTAATCTGCCCTACGGCGACGGCGTGCGCGGTGGTGACAGGAAAGCTCGGCGGCAACATGGCCGGTGTCGTGACCTATACGGTGATGATAAACATAGCTGTAGCTATACTCGTGCCGCTTTTCGTACCGCTTATCCATCCGTCCGGCGACTTGTCGTTCATCGCCGCGTTCACCCGCATCCTCCTCAAGGTCTTCCCGCTTCTCATCCTGCCTGCGCTCTGTGCATGGACGGTGAGGTGGCTCTTCCCGAAACTGCACAAATGGCTGCTCGGCTTCCCGAACCTCTCGTTCTACATCTGGGCTGTCTCGCTGAGCCTTGCCATCCTGATGAGTACCCGGGCCATAGCTCACAACACTTCCGGCGCGGTGATAATCCTCGAGATGTTCGTGGCTTCCTTGCTTGCCTGCATCCTTCAGTTCTGGATCGGTCGCGCGATAGGACGCAGGTCTGCCTGCCCGATTTCGGCCGGTCAGGCGTTCGGCCAGAAGAACACGGTCTTCGGGATGTGGATGGGCTACACCTTCTTCACTCCGGTCACATCCGTAGCTGAAGGCTTCTACAGCATCTGGCACAACTGTTACAACACCTGGCAGATGCACAGGATGCGCAAGAACAAACAACAATATTTTTAGTTAACTTTGCAAGTCATAATCAACTCCTCAATAATATGTCATTTGTAGAAGAAAGAATCGCAATGGAAGGTCTCACTTTCGACGATGTGCTTCTGATTCCGTCATATTCGGAAGTCACGCCGAGGGAAGTCGACCTGTCCTGCCGTTTTTCACGGAACATCACTCTGAACATTCCGATAGTGTCCGCCGCGATGGACACTGTAACCGAAGCGCCGATGGCCATCGCAATCGCAAGAGAGGGTGGAATCGGCGTCATTCATAAGAACATGAGCATAGCCGCCCAGGCTGCGCAGGTCCGCAGGGTGAAGCGTTCTGAGAACGGAATGATCAGCGACCCTGTCACCATCAATCAGGACCAGACAGTCGGCGACGCTCTTCGCCTGATGCACGACAACCATATCGGCGGCATCCCGGTGACGGATTCCGAGGGACATCTCGTGGGCATTGTGACCAACAGGGACGTGCGTTTTATCGATGACATGGGTGCGCTTATCCGCGACACCATGACTTCTGATTCTCTCGTCACTATCCCGGACTCCCGCACCGACAGAGACTACGTCAAGTCGGTCCTTCAGGAGCACAAGGTAGAGAAACTTCCGGTAGTGGATAAGGACGGGCGCATCGTGGGCCTAATCACCTACAAGGACATCATCAACGAACGTCTCCATCCGGATGCCTGCAAAGACTCCAAGGGCAGGCTCAGGGTGGCTGCCGGAGTGGGCATCACCGCCGATGCCCTCGACAGGGTGGCTGCGCTTGCCGAAGAGGGCGTGGACGCGGTTGTGCTCGACAGTGCGCACGGCCACAGCAAGAATGTCATCACTCTCCTCAAGACAATCAAGTCTGCCTATCCGCAGCTTGACGTAGTAGTCGGCAACGTGGCCACCGAAGAGGGGGCGAGAGTGCTTGTCGATGCCGGAGCAGACGGCGTGAAGGTCGGTATAGGACCTGGCTCCATCTGCACCACGCGTATCGTCGCAGGCGTTGGAGTTCCTCAGCTCAGCGCGATATATGGAGCGTACAACGCCATCAAGGGCAGCGGTGCGACCCTTATTGCTGACGGAGGTCTGAGATATTCGGGCGACATCGTGAAGGCGCTTGCCGCCGGAGGAGACTGCGTGATGTGCGGCTCAATGTTCGCCGGCACCGAGGAATCTCCGGGAGAGACCATTATCTACAACGGACGTAAGTTCAAGGCATATAGAGGAATGGGGTCCATCGACGCGATGGCCGCGGGCTCACGCGACCGCTACTTCCAGGAGGACAAGGCCGATATCAACAAGCTTGTCCCTGAAGGAATCGTCGGCAGAGTGCCTTACAAGGGGTCACTTTCCGAGACTGTCTACCAGCTGGTAGGCGGACTCCGTTCAGGTATGGGCTACTGCGGCGCGGCCAATCTCGAGGCTCTCAAGAGTGCCCGCTTTACCCGCGTCACTGCGAGCGGCATGGCCGAGAGCCACCCTCACGACGTGACCATCACCAAAGAAACGCCAAACTATACAAGAGGTGAATAAGATTCTCATACTTGATTTCGGTTCGCAGTACACACAGCTTATTGCACGCAGAGTGCGCGAGATAGGTGTCTATTGCGAGATAGTCCCATTCAACAAGATTCCGTCCGACCTCGCCGGAGTACAGGGAGTCATCCTTTCTGGAAGTCCGGCTTCAGTGAGGGATGCAGAGGCTCCGCAGCCGGACCTTTCCGGCATCCGGGGCAAGATGCCTCTCCTCGGAATCTGCTACGGAGCGCAGTGGCTTGCCTACAACGGCGACGGTGACGTGGCGCCCTCAGGTTCCCGCGAGTACGGGCGCGCCACCCTCAAGGTGGTCGACGAGTCGGATCCTCTCTTTGCCGGCATCCCTGCGGAGTCCATCGTGTGGATGTCCCACGGCGACACCATTACGGCACTCCCTTCCGGCACTACGATTTCCGGCTCTACGGAGTCCGTTGAGAATGCGGCGTTCCGTTTCTCCGGCGAGCAGACATGGGGCATACAGTTCCATCCTGAGGTGCACCACAGCGACATGGGGACGGACATCCTGCGCAACTTCGTGATTTCCATCTGCGGATGCAAGGGCGACTGGACTGCGGAGAATTTCGTTGAGAGCACCGTCCGCGAACTTAAGGGGAAACTCGGGGACGACGAAGTCATCCTTGGTCTTTCCGGAGGAGTGGACTCCAGCGTGGCAGCACTTCTGCTGCATCGTGCCATAGGACGCAAACTGCACTGTATATTCGTGGACTCCGGGCTTCTGAGAAAGAACGAGTTCGATGACGTGCTTCGTTCCTACGAGGGTATGGGGCTGAACGTCAAGGGTGTGCGTGCCTCCGACCGTTTCCTCTCCGACCTTGCAGGGGTCACTGACCCTGAGCAGAAGCGAAAGATTATCGGGCGTGACTTCGTCGAGGTCTTCAACTCAGAAGCCAAGAAGATAGGAGGTGCCAGATGGCTTGCACAGGGCACCATCTATCCCGATGTCATAGAGTCGTCCTCGGTCAAGGGCCCTTCTGCCACCATCAAGAGCCACCACAATGTCGGAGGTCTTCCTGAAGAGATGAACCTCAAGGTTGTGGAGCCTCTCCGTCTTCTCTTCAAAGACGAGGTGCGCCGGGTAGGCAAGGCTCTGGAACTGGATCCGTCGATACTCGGCCGCCATCCTTTTCCGGGTCCCGGCCTTGGCATCAGGATACTCGGTGAGGTGACCGAGGAGAAGGTCGCTGTCCTTCAGGAGGCTGATGCAATATACATCGGCAAACTTCACGAATACGGGCTCTACGACTCCATCTGGCAGGCGGGGGCTGTGCTGCTTCCTGTCCGCAGCGTGGGAGTTATGGGCGACGAGCGCACCTACGAGAGTACCGTGGCCCTGCGTGCCGTGACTTCAGTGGACGGAATGACCGCCGACTGGGTGCACCTTCCGTACGACTTTCTTGCAGACGTCTCCAACGAGATTATCCGCAAGGTCCGCGGTATCAACCGCGTTGTCTATGACATTTCGTCCAAACCACCTGCAACCATCGAGTGGGAGTAGAACTGACACATAATTTGACGGAATTGAATTAATACGGCAGATGAGTTGTGTCTTTATGCGCTACCTTGACGCACATGAAAAAGACATTGACGATTCTCTTTACCATGACCCTGGCCATTGCACTCAATGCTCAGGGTCGTGTCGCTCCCGGACGGATGGTGAATTCCGACGGAAGCGTGACCTTTTCAATCCGCGCCGACGGAGCGAAGGACGTGGTGGCCGACATCTGTGCGGTGAGATATCCTATGACCAAGGGTGAAGACGGCATCTGGAGGACCACGACGGCTTCCCTCGTGCCAGGATTCCACTACTACTTCCTCGAAGTCGACGGAGCACGCTTCTCCGACCCTTCGAGCGAGACTTTCTACGGCTGCGGCACTATGGCCAGCGCCGTGGATATCCCAGAGGAGGGTATGGACTACCTTGAGGTGAAGGACGTTCCGCACGGAGAAGTGAGACTCGTGAACTATTGGTCTTCCGTCGCCGGCGGGTGGCGCCCCCTCCAGATATACACTCCTGCAGGGTATGACGGTTCAACGGACCGCTATCCTGTCGTCTACGTGCAACATGGCGGCGGGGAAGATCACAGGGGATGGATGCAGCAGGGGCTGACCGCAAACATCATGGACAACCTCATCGCAGAAGGGAAAGCCGTCCCTATGATAGTGGTCTGTGCTAACGGCAACATCTCCCTTCCGGGCACCCGCGGAGGATACAGTTGGGAAGGAATGCAGGGATTCCGCCAGGAACTGACCGAGTGTGTGATTCCGTTTGTTGACAAGAACTACCGTACCAAGGCCGACAAGTCGCACAGGGCCATGTGCGGGCTGTCGATGGGCGGCGGCCAGTCATTCTACATAGGCCTGCGCAGCCCGGATATCTTCGGTAGCGTGGGACTTTTCTCGGCAGGCATCTTCGGTGGCATCCCTGAACGTGGCGGAGCGATGGACTTCGAGTCGGAGATTCCCGGAATTCTCAGCAATACAAGAGCTTTCAATGCTTCACACGACCTTCTCTACATAAGTTGTGGAGAGCAGGACCCGCGTATCACGGCTACAACCGCAGCAGTGGTCAGCCTCCGCACCTCAGGTGTCGAAGTTGCCTTCGAGTCTTATCCGGGAGACCACGAGTGGCAGGTGTGGCGCAAGTCTCTGCACAGCTTTGTGCAGAAACTGTTCAGGTAATTTCAGAAGAGTCTCTACATCCTGAGCTTGAGTCCTGAGAGGATGGTGTCCGGGCGGAGTTCGACGACAGACGATTCCTCTCCGGCCATGCAGAATCCGCATTTGTCGCAGATTCCCTGTTCGGCTCCGATACATTGACTTTTGCGTGTTCCGTCGGCGAAGATGAAGTTGGTCATCCAGCAACGCCTGCGGAACTTGTTGTCTTTCATCTTTTCAAGTCCGCTGCGGGAGTTCATGATAGGGTAGCCTCTGCGCTTGTAGTCGAGGATAAGGTCTATGGTCTCGACTCGCCTGTCTTGAGGAACCTCCAGATTCTCCGTCCCGGGGAACGGGGTGTGGAAGTTGAGCGATATGCATTTCAGATACGGGCTTGCCGCCGCATATTCGATGGCATCCGCGACTCCGCCGCAGTTGAGGGTGTTGATGGCCATGTTGACACTGAGCGACTTGCATCCGCATGTGGCGATGTTCTTCTCGAGCCTCTCGAACGCTCCCTTGCCCCTGATGGAGTCGTGGAACTCCCCGACGCCGTCCATGGAAACCCAGATGCTGTCGGCGACGCTGCCGTCGAAAGGCAGCTGCGCGTTGGTCGTAATCGTGCAGGAGAAGAATCCAATGGACTTTGCCAGACGGCAGAGGTCGTTGATTCCGCGGTCGCCGTCTCTCCACAGGAAAGGCTCTCCGCCTTCAAAGTCCACGAAGCGTGCTCCGAGCGAGTAGCAGTATTCGAGTTCCTCCTTTATCTGCCCGAAGGTCTTGTCGACCGGTGCGGTGTGATTGTAGACGCTGCAGTGCTTGCAGCTGAGGTTGCAGCGGTCGGAGATGAATACCACGCTCTGGAGCGGGTTGTGGCGGCCGAGCACCGCTGACTTGAACCACCAACACGGGAGGTAAAACAGTTCTGAAACTTTATTCATGTCTAAAATGCTGTCAATACTATGATTCGTGCGATGATGATGAGGGCACAGAAACCGCTCAGGGTGTTGCGTGCCGTGAGCCAGCGCATCATGAACCAGTCAATTCCCGCATTCCGTATGCTGGTCCAGTCTCCCATGTTGCCGAGAAGTCGCGACGGCTTGTCGGGAACTCCTGTCTCGCCCCGGCTGAACTTCGTGAGCGAGCGGCAGAGCCAGAGCGAACGCGGCAGCACCGCGAGGCAGAGAAGATACATGGGGTGCAGGCTTCCGCAGGCCACGGACACTCCCACGATGACGAAAGGCAGCAGGTTGATGGCGTGGGCGAGCGCAATTCCGGCTTTGTCGGATCCGGCCAGTCTTGCGAGGGTCATCTTGCCGGACTCGGCATCTCCGGCTTTCTCGATAAAGCTGTGGGTGTAGAGAATGTTGAGTACGAGCAGTCCCACCGGGATGGAAATCCCGACTATGCCCCAGTTGAGGCTTCCGGTGCAGGCGTAGTAGACGCCGCACATCAGAAGCGGACCGAATATCAGACCTGTCACAGGCTCGCCGAGTCCGTAGAACGCAAGGCGCAGCGGGGGAGCGGTGTAGAACACTCCGAGGAAGGCTGTGACGAGGGCTATGATGACTATTATAATGCTTCCTCTCTCGCCGAAAAGGCCGAACTGGGAAGTCCTGGACGCGAATATCACCGCTCCGCAGATGAGAGCGGCAGCTCCGAATGAGGCAATAGCTTTCTTGAGGCTTGCAGGGGTTTCGCTGCCATCGGTGAGGTAGGGGTATTTGACCAGCATCGCCCGGAATCCCTTGCGAACTATCTTCTCGCGGTCGGAAAGCATGTCCGAGCGGTAGTCGAAATAGTCGTCCGAGAGGTTGAGGCAGAGATGTGCGGCCTCGACGCCGATGACTGCCAGGACTGCAAGTATGATGTTGAAGCCGTCTTCGCCGAAGGCGAGTATGACGGCGAGCAGTGCTGGCATCAGACTCTGCATCAGAGACACCGAGCGTGCGTTCTTGAACCATTGTCTGAGTGATGCCATTTTTCTATCTGGACTGGAGGTTCAACTTGACCGTGGCGTAGTCGGACTTCACGCTGAGCGTGATGGTGCCTGCGTCGCCCTTCACCGAGCGTACCACCGCGAGGGCCTTGCCGGAGAACAGCGCTTTGTCACTGCCCTTGAGCGAGAGGGTATCGGCTGCGTTGCCGTTGTCGACCCCGAAGAGTTCTCCCGGGCCTGTCACGCTGAAGTGAAGCATGTCCGTAGCCGTAGGGACTTCGCGTCCGTTCTCGTCAATGGCGTCGACTGTGATGAACGAGAGGTCATAGCCGTCGGCCGTGATTGTCTTGCGGTCGGCCGTGAGTCTGAGGGTGACCGGCCTGCCGGCGGTGAACCTGCTGTCCCTTGCCACTTCCTTGCCGTCTTTGTAGGAGACCGCTTCTATCTTTCCAGGTTCGAAGTCTACGCCGAGCCACTCCGCGTGGAGGGTCGTCGCGGTCTTGCAGCGCCTTCCGAGAGACTTTCCGTTGAGGAAGAGTTCGACTTCGTCGGCGTTGTTGTAGTAGGCCCAGAGGTCGACCTTCTCTCCTTCCTCCCAGTTCCAGTGAGGGAATAAATGGAGGGTGGTCTCGTCAGTCCACTCCGCTCTGTAGAACCAGTATGCGTCCTTTGGGAAGCCAGCGAGGTCGAAGACTCCGAAGTACGAGCTCCTTGAAGGCCAGCCGAACGGGGTCGGTTCGCCGAGGTAGTCGAATCCGGTCCAGAGGAACGTGCCGGCGATGTAGTCGCGGTCTCTGACGGCCGTCCATGCTTCCTCGTGCGTGTTTGCCCAAGGAGCGCTGCACGCATCGTATGCCGTGCACTGATGGTCCTCCCTCTGACCTTTCGTCCAGTCCTTGCCCGGGAGTCTCTGGATGGTTGTGGACGGCTGATAGTAGATGCTGCGGCTGTTGAGTGCCGATGCGGTTTCGGAGCCTATCAGTGGCTTGTCCGGGAACCACACGCGGCAGGAGTCGTAGAGGTGCGGGTGATAGTTGAATCCGTAGACGTCAAGGGCTCCGCTCTTGAGGAGGTTGTTGCCCGGCCATACGCCGTTGCAGCCTGCGGTCACGGCGCGGGTGGTGTCAAGGTCTCTGACGAGACGTGCCAGATGGCGGGTGAGGAGTATGTTCGGGTTGCTCTCGGAGTCTGAGCCTCCTCCGATCGAGTGGATGAAGTTGAGGAGAGTGTTGGCTTCTTCGGGACTGAGGTTGTCGATGAGGTCGTCCTTGGAGTCGCTCTGTTCGAGAATCTCGTTGCCGATGCTCCACATGATGACGCTCGGATGGTTGCGGTCGCGTCTGATGAAGTCCTGGATGTCCCTCTCGTGCCACTCGTCGAAGAACCGCGCGTAGTCGTAGCGGGTCTTGCGCTTGCGCCACATATCCATGGCCTCGTCCATTACGAGGAAGCCCATCTCGTCGCAGAGGTTCAGGAGTTCCGGTGCCGGAGGATTGTGCGATGTGCGGATGGCGTTGACTCCCATGCTCTTGAGCTTTTCGAGCTGTCTCTCGAGGGCTCTCGGGTGGACTGCGCTGCCGATGCTGCCCATGTCGTGGTGCATACATACGCCGAGGAGTTTCACACTCTCTCCGTTGAGGAAGAATCCGAGGTCTTTATCCCAGCGGCATTCGCGGACTCCGAAACGGGTGTCGTACTGGTCGGCAAGGCTGCCGTCTTCGTATATTCTAGTGCGCAGGGTATAGAGGTAGGGCTCTTCCACGCTCCACAACCTGGTGTCCTCAATGGTGAGGAGGGCGGCCACCGGAGTAGTGCCTTCCGATAGCTCGACTTCGCTCGAAGAGGATGCGACGCGCTTTCCACTCGCGTCGAGGATGTCGTTGACAATCTTGACTTTGGCGTCTTTTGAGGATACTATTTCCAGTTCTGCCCTTGCCGTGGACTTGCTTCCGACCTGAGGTGTGCTGACGAAACTGCCGTTGTAGCCGACGCTGATGTCCCCCGTGGTCACGAGTCTGACGTTGCGATAGATTCCGCATCCTGCGTACCATCTGGAATTAGGCTGCAACTCATTGTCGCAGCGGACGCTGACTGTGTTTTCCCCGTCCTTGAGGTAGGGGGTGATGTCGTATGCGAAGGAACTGTAGCCGTACGGCCTCGTGCCAAGAGACTGTCCGTTCACGTAGACGGTGCTGTTCATGAACACTCCGTCGAACTCCAGTCTGTAGTGCTTGCCGGACGGATTGAGCCTGAATGTCTTGCGGTACCAGCCTATGCCTCCTGGAAGCGCTCCGCCGCTCGGTGTGGAGGGATTGTTCTCGGAGAAATCGCCTTCGATGCTCCAGTCGTGCGGCAGGTGCAGGGCGCGCCACTGTCCGTCGTTGAAGTCTGCGCTTGCCCAGAGCGGGCCGGCGTCTGAGGCAGGGGAGTCTCCGAGGCTGAATTTCCAACCGAAGTTGAAGTCCTCGCTGTCGCGCTGGGAGACGGTCCCGGCCGAGCAGCCTGCGAGCGCGAACAGCGCTGCGGCGAGTATGATGTGGCGACGTTTCATATAATGCTGTAATTTTGAAAGAGTGACAAATATAGTTATATTTGTGAGATTTAATTGTTTTAGAGATGTCATTAGCGTCAGTTATCGGAAAAGTTTTCGGCTCTAAGGCCGACCGCGACTATAAGGCTATAAAGCCTGTCCTGCAGAAAATCCTTGCCATCTATCCTGAGATAGATGCGCTTTCCAACGATGAGCTCCGCGAGCATTCGGCTGCCTTGAGAGGCCGCCTGCGCGATGTCGAGGAGCCGTTCGAGACGAGGATTGCTCAGATTAAGCAAGACCTTTTGAAGGATATATCAATCTCGGAGAAGATTCGACTCGCGGACGAGTCGGATAAACTTGTGAAGGAGGAGGATGAAGCCATCGAGCAATGCCTCAACGAGATTCTCCCGGAGGCTTTCGCCATCGTTAAGTCCACTGCCAGACGTTTCAAGGAGAACGAGGAGGTGACGGTCGCGGCGAACGACTTCGACCGGAGTCTTTCCGTCAACCACGATTTCGTGACCATCGATGGCGACAAGGCGATATACCGCAACCACTGGGTTGCCGGCGGCAACGAGATAGTCTGGGACATGGTTCACTACGATGTGCAGCTCATCGGCGGTATCGCCCTGCATCAGGGAAAGATTGCCGAGATGGCGACCGGTGAAGGAAAGACTCTCGTGGCGACACTCCCGGTGTTCCTCAACGCTCTCGCCGGCAAGGGCGTACACATGGTGACGGTCAACGACTACCTCTCCAGGCGTGACTCCGAGTGGATGGGCCCTCTCTATATGTTCCACGGCCTCTCCGTGGACTGCATCGACAAGCATCAGCCGAATTCTGACGAGAGACGCCGCGCCTACAACTGCGACATCACTTTCGGAACCAACAACGAATTCGGTTTCGATTATCTCCGCGATAACATGGCGATTACTGCAGACGACCTCGTGCAGCGCAAACACCACTACGCCATCGTCGACGAGGTGGACTCTGTCCTCATAGACGATGCCCGAACCCCTCTCATCATCTCCGGTCCTATCCAGCGCAATGAGACTGACGAAGCTCAGTTCATGGAGTTTAAGCCTTATGTCGAGAAACTCTACCAGGCGCAGCGCACTCTCGTGAACCAGGTGCTAAACGACGCCCGCAAGAAGATTGCCGAAGGTGACGAGGCCGAAGGAGGGAAACTCCTGCTCCGTGCGCACAAGGGACTCCCGAAGTACACTCCTCTCATAAAGTTCCTCTCCGAGCCGGGAATGAAGGTACTCCTCCAGAAGGCGGAGAACTACTATATGCAGGACAACGAGCGGGAGATGCCGGTAGTCACCGACCCCCTGTATTTCGTCATCAACGAGCAGCTCCACTCAGTGGACATGACAGACAAAGGGCACGAGATGCTGGCCAAGTCGGTGGGCAACGAGGACTTCTTCGTCCTGCCTGACGTGGGCTCGCAGACTGCGGAGATAGAGCATCAGGATATTCCGCTCCTCGACAAACAGCAGAAGAAGGATGCCCTTATGGCGGACTTCTCACTCAAGAGCGAGCGCGTGCACACCGTAATCCAGCTCCTTAAGGCATACACTATGTTTGAGAAGGATGTCGACTATGTCCTCATGGACGGTAAAATCAAGATTGTCGACGAGTCCACCGGCCGTATCATGGAAGGCAGACGCTGGAGCGACGGTCTCCATCAGGCCGTTGAGGCGAAGGAGAACGTCAAGGTGGAGGGTGCGACGCAGACGTTCGCGACCATCACTCTTCAGAACTACTTCCGTATGTATCACAAGCTCGCCGGAATGACCGGTACCGCGGAGACCGAGGCGGGCGAGTTCTGGAGTATCTACAAGCTTGATGTGATGGTCATCCCGACCAACCGTCCGGTCATCAGGGACGACCAGAACGACTTGATCTACAAGACTAAAAAAGCGAAATACGCTGCCGTCATCGACAGAATCGTCGCTCTTACCAAGGAGGGCCGTCCTGTGCTCGTGGGCACGACTGACGTGGAGACTTCGGAACTCCTAAGCCGCATGCTCCGTATGCGCGGCATCAAGCACAACGTCCTCAACGCCAAAGAGCACGCCCGCGAGGCGGAGATTGTCGCGCAGGCCGGACAGTCGTCGTCCGTGACCATCGCCACCAACATGGCTGGCCGTGGTACGGACATCAAGCTTTCTCCGGAGGTCAAGGCTGCCGGAGGACTCGCCATCATCGGCACGGAGCGTCACGACTCCCGCCGCGTGGACAGGCAGCTTCGTGGCCGTGCCGGACGTCAGGGAGACCCGGGATCCTCAACCTTCTATCTTTCCCTTGAGGACAAGCTGATGCGGCTCTTCGGTTCTGAGAGGATTGCTTCCGTCGTCGACAAACTTGGAATGCAGGACGACGAGGCACTTGAGAACAACATGCTCTCCAAGGCTGTGGAGAATGCACAGAAGAAGGTCGAGGAAAACAACTTCGGCATCCGCAAGAGACTCCTCGAATACGATGACGTAATGAACTATCAGAGGGAGGCGATATATTCCCGCCGCCGCAACGCCATCAGCGGAGACAAGATTGAGATTGACCTCCGCAACATGATGCTCGACACGGCATCGCTGTTCGTCGAGAAGAACAGGGGCATTCCGTTCGAGCAGTTCGAGACTGAACTCATGGCCACCCTTTCGATTGACACGGGATTCGATGAGCATTTCTACGAGCACGCCAAGTCCACCGCAATCGAGGACAAACTCTGCGAGCACATGCAGGAGGTCTACAAGCGCCGCATGGACACTCTCGTCGAGAAACTCAACCCAATCGTGAGGGAGGTCTTCGAGAAACAGGGCAAGATGTACCAGAACATCGCCATCCCTATCTCCGACGGCCGCAAGCAGATGGGGCTCTCCGTCAACCTTGAGAAGGCCTATAATTCCGACGGCCGCGAGATTGCGCGCACGCTCAGCAAGAACATCATCCTCTACCAGATTGACGATCACTGGAAGGAGCATCTCCGTGAGATGGACGACCTCAAACAGAGCGTCCAGAATGCTTCCTACGAACAGAAGGATCCTATCGTGGTCTATAAGCTCGAGAGCTACAACCTCTTCGCCTCGATGCTCGAGAACCTCAACAAGGATGTCCTCTCATTCCTCTTCAAGGCATTCGTGCCGCTTCGCGACGCCAACGAGCCGGCACCGCGTCGCATACAGGCTCCTAAGACGGATATGAGCAAGCTCCAGACTAGCCGCAACGAGAATCTCTCCACCAACGGGGAGCAGAAGTCCAATGCTCCGATGAAGGCGGACAAGCACGTGGGCCGCAACGACCCTTGTCCTTGCGGAAGCGGCAAGAAGTATAAGAACTGCCATGGCGCCGGTCTGGTATAACGAATTAAAACACAGATTACTACTATGCAGAAGTTTTCAGAACAGTCGATGAACGTCAATGACGTTACGCGCATCTCCCAGGGAGCGTCCATAAGCGGTGACATCAACTCTTCTAACGACATCAGGGTCGACGGCACTATCGACGGCACGGTGTCCAGCGAGGGCAAGATTGTGGTGGGAGAGACCGCGAAGTTGTCCGGGAAGTTGTTCTGTGTCAATCTTGACCTCTGGGGCAGCCTGTCCTTGTCCTTGCGGAAGCGGCAAGAAGTATAAGAACTGCCATGGCGCCGGTCTGGTATAACGAATTAAAACACAGATTACTACTATGCAGAAGTTTTCAGAACAGTCGATGAACGTCAATGACGTTACGCGCATCTCCCAGGGAGCGTCCATAAGCGGTGACATCAACTCTTCTAACGACATCAGGGTCGACGGCACTATCGACGGCACGGTGTCCAGCGAGGGCAAGATTGTGGTGGGAGAGACCGCGAAGTTGTCCGGGAAGTTGTTCTGTGTCAATCTTGACCTCTGGGGCAGCCTGTCCGGCGACATCTATGTGAAGGACACGCTTTCCGTCAAGGGGGCGGCATCCGTTACGGGCAATATCCACGTCTGCAAGCTGCAGGTCGAGATGGGGGCCAAGATCAACGGTACATGCCGCATGATAAGCGAACAGGAGTTCGACAAGTTCGTCTCCGAGATAGTGAAGAAGAAGGCACCAGTCGCTGCTGCAGCCTCTCCGTCTGCTTCGAAGCTTTAGGCTCAAGATTAGGGATTTGACAATGGCGCCGGAGCTTCTGCCCGCGTCGCCGTGTTTTTTTGAGTCTGGCCGTTTCAAGATTAATGTGACATGGCAGAAGACAGGGTAAAGGAATTATTTAAGGTGACGATAGCTGGAAGCGTCATCAATGCGGTGCTTCTTGTGTTCAAGTTCGTCGCCGGCATCGTCGGGAATTCATCCGCCATGATAGCCGACGCCATCCATTCTCTAACGGACTTCGTCACCGACATCGTGGTGCTCGTGTTTGTCAAGCTCGGCAACAAGCCCCAGGACGAGGACCACGACTATGGGCACGGCAAGTATGAGACTCTCGCTACAGCCATCATCGGTGTGTCACTTCTCGTCGTGGGAGCGATGATTTGCTGCTCCGGGGTCACCAAGATCTTGCAGGTCGTCAGGGGAGAGACTCTGCCGCAGCCCGGGGTGATAGCTCTCGTTGCCGCTGTGGTGAGCATAGCCTTTAAGGAGTGGGCCTACCGTCTTACAGTGCGTACCGGTAGGAAGTGCAATTCGGAGGCGGTGGTGGCCAATGCGTGGCACCACAGGAGCGATGCCCTGTCCAGCGTGGGGACCATGGCGGGAGTCGGCGGTGCAATCTTCCTCGGTGATAAATGGGCCGTGCTCGACCCTCTGGCTGCGATAGTGGTGAGCGTCTTCATCATCAAGGCTGCCGCGACTCTGGTGGGCCGGTCAGCAAGAGAGCTGACGGATCCGAGTCTTCCGGACTCTGAAGAGGCTGAAATCCTGGCAATTGCCGGTGCTGAAGAGGGGGTCGGGGAAATCCACAACCTCCGGACGCGCCGCATCGGCAACCACATCGCCATCGAGATGCACCTGCGCATGGAAGGCTCGATCTCTCTCTATGAGGCGCATTGCCGTGCCTCCAATATCGAGCAGCGTCTCAAGGAGCACTTCGGCCCCGGAACCTACGTTGTCACTCACCTCGAGCCCCTCAAGGTCAACGGCAAGTATCAGGCCCCTGCTGGGGAATAAGGTCGCCCGACTTCAAACCGAGCGGTTTACTATCGAAGAAGTCGGGGAAGCTACCCCCGAAGAACTTTCATGCGTTCTTTGCGCTCCATGATTTTGGCGATTTCAGCATCAATATCAACTTCGGGATAGTGCATCCCCGATTTGAGGGCTTGAATCATCTGCTCGGTACGATTGCGGATTCTATATTCCTTGCCATCCTTGATAAAGATGTTTCCAGTCTGTCCGAAGATCAGGCGCACATCGGCTGCTCGGCATTGCTCGTTAAGCGATTTCACCCATTCGTAGTGCAGAGGACGTGAGCCAAGATAATTTTCGCCACCGGCCAAGACTGTCTCAATCTCGCCCGTAGCCAAATATTTCGACAAATTGACCTCGCCGATAAAGGGCTTTACACTTACCCATTTATGCTTCGATGGCACTTTTAACAGATAGGGCAGACGCTCATCGACTCTGCGCTGATTCTCGGCGGATACAGCAAACTGCACATGATTCCAACCCTTGCCCCAATCGCACGGCAGATGGCCGATAATACGCTCTGCGCGTTTCGTAAGGAGTGAGAATGTAACATCGGGGCGTTGGCGGATATAGTTCCACGCCTCCTCGCGCCACGGATCAGCCTCCTCCAAGAAAAAATCGCTGGTCATACATACACGCACAAACGAGCCACTTGGCAATTTATATTTGCCCGTCTTGTCACGCTTTATCGGGAAATCTATGTTCGACTTATTGAGTGAAATGTGGCTTGTATCACGCCCGTAACGCTTATCCAAAAAGAATGCATAGCAGTTCTGACACCCCTCGCTGCACTTATGGCAACCGTGCCAAGGATTCCAAGTAAGGTCGTTTATGTCCATAATCTTGCAATTTTTATACTACAAAAATATGCCGTTTGGATAATTTTGTAAAGGTCAATATCGTTGGAGAATTGAGTAATAACCAAGATTACATTATAATTCATTCTGTTTTTTTCTATTCATATGTTGATATATGATTATCTTTGTGATAGCAGAAAACTACTTATATATTATATGACAGATATTGAAGAGGTTACACAACGCCACAATACACCGCTTTTAGGCTATTGGAATAAGGGTGGTTTTGACTTATGCACGAATGGCTGTGCAGATGTTGTAATAAATGAGCAAAAATTCAGATTGACACGAGGAAGCATCTTTGTTGTTGCCCCGCTTGTTCAGATATACAGCATTGCGCCATCTGCCGATTTTCGTAGTATTTCGTTTGTCAATGACCTCAAAGTCTTTTATCCGGTTTTCAAGTTCATTGCCGACTCAGGTATTCCACTTACAATACGTGAATATCCCTGCTGGCAGCTATCCGAAGAGGAGATTTCGTTCATCACACAGCAGGATAGCCGCATCTGCGAGAAACAGCAACGGCTTGCCGAAGATATACTCGCCGATGAGCGCACACTCCTTTTGCATCAGATACATCTGATTCGCCACGAGACGATGTTGGAGGTGGTGGCTAACCATATCCGTAACTACCCGGCACAAGTGGACAATATCGATAAGAAGGAGATCATTGCCTACCGCTTTATTCTTGCCTTGCACAAGAACTACCACCGTGAGCGTAGCGTGTCGTGGTATGCATCGGAGGCAAACCTCTCATCAGGACACTTCACTACGCTTATCAAGGCAGCTACGGGAAAGACTCCTTCGGAGTGGATAGCGACCGTAACGACGACATACGCCAAACTACTGCTGGAACAGCGCGACAGGAGCATCAAGCAGATTGCCGCCGAACTGAACTTCCCCGAACAGTTCACCTTCCGCAAGTACTTTAAGCAGTATGCAGGCATCTCGCCAAAGGAGTATCGCAATAGATCTATATAATAAAGTCGTTATGAAAGTTATGTTTCTTGTGCTTCCGTTGATATATATGTGCGCCAATGGGTATCTATACTTGAGGGTATTACAGGCCCTCGCTTGGTTGCCCTTGTGGGGGAAGGTGATTCTTTCGCTGCTTTTTTGGGTCGTTACGTTTTCACTATTCATGGCTATTGGCTTCAGAGAGTCTCGACTACCGGCCTGGGTTCTTAAAACACTTTTTACAACCGGTTCGGTGTGGATGGGTTTTTTGTTATACTCAGTAATGTTGCTTATTGTAGCCGACGTCGCAAAACTTGCCATACCGACAATGGGACATACGCTGTGGTATGCGCTACCCGCCACCTGTGTCATACTGTTGTGCGGATACTTCAACTATCGCCACCCAAAGGTGGAACATATTGAAGTCAGCACCACCAAAGAGTTCAATGGTGAGAATATATGCATGGTTGCCATAAGCGATGTTCACCTCGGCTATGGCACGGGAATCAAGTCTTTGGACCGTTATGTGGAGTTGATAAATGCACAACACCCCGACCTTGTATTGATAGTGGGCGACTTGATAGACAATAGTATAAAACCGCTTTTTGACGAGCAATTTGACAAGGTTCTTGCCACGATAGATGCACCACTCGGCGTTTATATGGTGCCGGGCAATCACGAGTATATTAGCGGTATAGACAACGTATCCGACTATCTGAAAAAGACACCGATTGTAATGTTGCGTGATAGCATTATAACACTCCCAAATGGCGTACAGATTATAGGTCGTGACGACCGTACAAACCGCCATCGCAAGTCGCTCAAGGAGTTACTGTCGCAGGTTAATGCCGAACAACCAACAATAGTCCTCGATCATCAGCCCTATTCTCTTGCCGAAGCCAATTCTCTGGAAGTTGATATCCTTTTGTGCGGACATACTCATAACGGACAACTTTTTCCACTTAATCTGTTGGTAGATTGCATGTACGAACAGGGACACGGCTACCGCAAATGGAGCAACTCACATATTTGGGTATCAAGCGGTTTGTCGCTTTGGGGGCCGCCGTTTCGCATTGGCACGAAGAGCGACTTGGCAGTGATAAGAGGACATTTTTAAATTGCCTATTTGTTGACAATTAAAAAGAAAGGCTTTTGGAAATGAATACCTCTGATTTAACAAAAGCACAGAATGCTTTCAAACAGAGGACGATAGAAGTGAAATCCTCCGCAAGATTGCTTGCGGAGGATTCTTCATTGAGGTTCTGGATGACCTGCTGCCGGACGATTCCGGTGGCTCTCACTTTTGTCTGTCAATAAACTGCGACGAAGCCGCCCTTGTCGGCCATGGAAATCTTCAGGGCCTTGCCGTTGTACTTGACGCTCTTCTTTTCGGGCTCGTGTGTCTTGAGATTGTCACAATAGAGCGTCAACTCTTCTCCTTTACGAATTACAGGAAGCACGACTTCGAGCTTGAGAGATGCCCCCGTGGCGTTGTTGCCTGCAACATACCATTTGCTGCCGCTCCTCCTTGCAAGCACCACATACTTGCCTGGATAGCCGTCGATGAACACTGTCTCGTCCCAGGTGGTAGGAACCTCTCTCATATAATCGATGCATATCTGCGGCGCAGGGGCGCCGGGAGCATTATAGTCCTCGATAATCTGTCCTGGCATGCCGAGATTCTCGGGAGTGACCGCAAAATTCTGGATGGAATTCTGGAAAAGTATGGTGGTGGCCAGCTCGTGGCAGTCGGTGGTGCGGCGGGCGTTGCCTCCTACGTTGCCGCGGCTGATATGCCTGTTGAGGAAGCAGCCGCCCCATTCCATGCTGGCGAGCGAGTTGCGGATAAACGGATGGGTTGCGGCATCCTGAGCCTCGCGGTCGCAGGCACCCTGGCCGAAGAACATGTTTTCGCTGGCAAGCACTGCCTCGCTACCCACAAAGTTCGGGTACATGCGCTCCCAGCCGCGCGGAAGGGTGCAGCCATGGAAGATTACCATCAGGCCGTGGTCATCGGCGTCCGAGAGTATCTGCTCGTAGAGGCGGAAGGTCTCCTGTTTGTCGCCGCCAAAGAAGTCGACCTTGATGCCTTTGACACCGTTTTTCTGCATCCACCGCATCTCCTTCTTGCGGGCGATAGGGTCTGCCATCACGTTGACAGGGCTCTGCTCGATGTCGTTCCACCAGCCGCTGCTGCTGTACCAGAGGAAGACTTCTACATTCTTGCTGCGAGCCTGACGGACAAGCTCTTCCATTCCGGCATAGCCGATGTTCTTGTCCCAGCCGGCATCTACGAGGATGTAGCTCCATCCCAAGGAGGAAGCCATGTTGACAAACTTCAGCTGGTCACCGTAGTTGGTCGCAGCGTCCTGCCATACAATCCAGCTCCAACCGCTCTTCCCGAACTTGTAGTCGTGGCTGCTTTCATATTTGGGTTCTACATAGTCCCAGGCTACCGTCGTCTCTACGATAGGCTTGAGGCTGCTGCCGACGGTGATAGTGCGCCAAGGCGTTGCACCAGGGAGGGCAAACGCCGGTTCGCAGGTTCCGTTGCCGTTGTTCTCCTCGGGCATCGGGAATTCCACGTTGTAGAGGCCCTCGCCGCTCATGTCTCCAAGTCGGCAGCCGCAATACTGGCTGTCGTTGCCGGTCTCGCTCACAAGCGCCCAGTAGTCAACGCCGTCAGACGGTATCCTAAAAAGGCAAGGGAAAGTATAGCCGTGGCCGTAGGAAGAACGCTCCTCAATGGGGCTGTCATATTTGTATTCTTCCTCATAGCTCGGCTTGGTGCCCTTCCAGCCAATCATGGCGTGGCTTTGCGGAGTAAGGAAGGTGCGGGTCTGGGAGGGGAAGTCAAAGCCGGTTACCTCTTTCATTACTCGGATCGAGAACTTATTGCCGTACATTCTGTCAGGTTGTGATGGGATGATGTACCTGAATGCTATATCGTTGTTCGAAATGCGGAAATCTATGCTGATCTGCTGTCCCCTGGCGTTGGTCAAGGTGACGAGTAACTTGTTTGCCTTTACCTCGACCATAGAGCGCTTGATGCGCGACTGGGTGTAGCAGTATTTCAGGCTCTCGGTGCTTGAATCCTTGAGGGTGAGACCTTTGCTTAAGTCTCCTAAAGTGGCGACAAGGCCGAGAGGGCTTGGGTCCAGAATGCGCACTCCGTCATAGAAGACTTCGTAGCAAGGCATTCCCTCCTCGAGCACGGAGAAGTCAAGTCTAAGGCGTCCGTCAGGTCCGCTGACGGACAGGCCCGCGGCAGCGGCAGACAGGGCAATGATGCCCGCCAGAGTGCAAAGTGAAAGCTTGCGGATAGAAAAGAACATCATATTCGTTGTAGTTGTCAGTGTGAAGACATTCCAGGGGCGAGGAAACGCCTGTTCTTGACAAGCACAGGCCTGTTGTTCTCGTCGTGGGCAGGCATACCGTAGCGGTCGGACAGTATCGACTTGCTCATCAAAGAGTCGATGGGGGTCTGGAGGGGCTCCACGTCAGTAGGCAAGTCTCTCTTTGAGAACAGTTGGAAGTAACCCACGCAGGCGTCGCGCCACCATATGGCGTCATTGTGCTGGATGTCCAGCTTTTTTTTAACCTCGAGGAAGAGTGGCTCGCTGACATAAGGCTTGAGACTGCCCCAGGTCTTCTGGTAATCCGAGACGGTCTTTACGCCGCAGTCATAGTGGCGGCAGATTTCGTCCCAGACGCTGCGGCCGTTTGAGAGTTTCTCGTCCCAGCCGAGATGGTGGAACCAGAGGATGAGGTTTTCCGGACAGTTCTTCTTGCTCCCGAAGCGTGATGCCAGAGGCTCGTTGTACTGGCCGACATTGCCCGAACCGCTCATCGTGCGGTCAAAGCCTATTCCGAGAGAGTCTGCCTTGTGGTAATAGTAAGGCGACCAATCCGGACGGACGCTGCGCTCCCAAGGACCCGGGCCGTAATGTGAACCGGCAAAGAGGTGGTGCAGCCCCAAAGGCATAGTGTAGTTGACGGCCGTTTCACGGGAGGTCATCATGATACTGTGGACAGGGGTGACGAATCTGCGCTTGAAGGAGGCTGGACTCATGTGCTTCGGGGTCTTGAAAGTCTGCCTTATCCATTCGTCGGCAATGTCAGAAGCATCGAGTCCGGGATTCCAGGCAAGACGTCCGAAAAGGTACCAGTTGGACTGGGCGAAGACATATCCGCAGAAATTCCTGTCCTGGCCGGTGTTTGCGACTCCGGCTATTCCCTTGACCATACGGGCAACGGTGGAACCTTCGCCATCCCTGTAGGTGTCGGAATCGAGACATTCCTCATAGGTCGGGCCGTGGTATACGAGATGGTTGGAGAAACCGAGGTACTCCTGGGTAATCTGGAACTCGGCAATCATATTTGTGCTTTTCAGCTGGCCGAAGAGCGGGTTGAAAGGTTCGCGGGCCTGGAAGTCAACCGGACCGTTCTTGATCTGAATGAAGACATTGTCGGCGAACTGCCCGTCAAGCGGCTTGAATTCTTCTACTGCCTGATTTGCGCGGTCAGGGCTGGTAGGGGTGTAGACGAAGGCTCTCCACATCACGATGCCGCCATGCGGGGCAAGTGCTTCAGCGAGCATGTTGGCTCCGTCTGCGTGACTGCGTCCGTAGTCCTGCGGTCCCTCCTGACCCTCGGAGTTGGCCTTGACCAGAAAGCCTCCGAAGTCTGGGATGAGGCTGTAGATTTCAGCGGTCTTGTCTTTCCACCACTTGCGGAGCTTTGGATCGAGCGGGTCGCCCTTCTTGATGCCGCCGAGCACCAGAGGGCTGGTCCATTTGATGGATACATAGCTGCGTATGCCGTATTCGCGCAGGATTCCGGCTATCTTGGCTATTCGCTCAAGATGTTCCCTGTCGAGCACGACGGGGTTTGAGTTGACATTGTTGAGGACGGCGCCGTTGATGCCTACGGAGGCGCACAAATCGGCATACTTTCGTATTCTTTCCACGGGGATTTCAGGACTTTCCCATTCCCACATTGAAAGTCCCGCATAGCCGCGCTCTACGGTGTCGTCCATGTTGTCCCAATGGTTCAAGATGCGGTAGTCGTAGTATGGTTTGCTGCGCAGGTCCATTGGGGCGGCTGCCTCATCGAGAACCTCGGCTCTCTGGAGGGCATATATGCCGTAGCGTAATCCGGCATGGGAGCCTCCGGCTACGTGCCGCCTGCCTTCGCTGTCATAGATGTGGTACTCTTCCGGGGAGAGTGCCGGGTCGATGTGGCTCTCGACAGAGGCCAGGACCTCTTCGTATGGCCTTGCGTTGGCCATCCAGAGTTCACTGCCGTCCTGCTCATACGTGACAGGCCTGCAGGCTGACAGACCGGAGACGAGAACCAGACATAATAGTTTTGTTAATGGTCTCATGGGATAAAATTGCTGATTTATGATAGTTTCCGAAAGGTGCTTCTTTCTTCTCGGCCTCTTGGTTATAGAATTAATTTGTGCAGACATTAATGCAACTGCCGTTACTGTAACGGCGGTTACAAAAGTGGGGATAATTTCTCTGTTTGCAAATATTTGTGGGCATCTTGTGAAGCGGAAAAGTTGAAAGCCTGTTTTGCCTCCTTCGGAACCGCCCTGACCCCAGCCCGGATCCTTTCGCACGTTGATTTGTTGGGAGATAATCCTGCCGAACGGGACATCGACATCTATGTTCTTGAGGGTGTGCACTCTCGCACCCTTCACCTCAATGTCTGCGGTATTCCCCTTTCTTTGCACATTCTAATATGTGTTCAGTGTTTTCTCGGAGTCTCTCATTTTGAGAGGATACGTTCAGAGAAACATATCTCTGGTGCGGCGGGACTCCTTGGCCTTGCGGACGTAGAGGGCCTTGATGTCTTCCGGAAGAGTGGACGATTCGACATAGCGGACGGTCTGTGCCGGGAATTTGGCGAGAGCGGTGGCGAGCAGCCACGCGACTGCCATCCTCACATAATAGGGCTCGTCATGGTGCAGCGCCATGGCAGAGATGGTGTCGAACGTCCGCTCGATGTCGTTCTCCGTCAGAAAGTTACATGTTAGAAGAACGATGCCTGTCCTCCGAATGAACTCGCCTTCGGAGCGTGTCAGACCGATGGCGTAGTCACGGACAGCCGCTCTGTCATTTGCATTGGCTGCCCACTTGGCATTGCAGCAGAATGTGTCGCAGATGGCCCAGTTGTCGATGTGCGGGAGAAACTTGTCCGTCAGTTCCAGTCTTTCGGCAATGCCACACTTGACCATGTCTATCGTGAGTCCCCAGATTATCCTCTCGTCATGCGAGAGGGGGGAGCAGCCCGGAGTGTCTGCGAGGTCCTGCAGGATGTCCCGCCAGTCTTCCCTTGAGGCGTTCTCCTTGGCTATGGCCTTCATCTGTGGGGTGTGGAGTCCCAGAATGACGGTGCCTTCCTTCGCAGCGACGATGCTGATGTGTCCTCTGCGGTATGCCGGGTCATTGCGGAAACGTCCGCAGACGAGCGGCCCGTATTTCTCCTCTCGGTAGACCGCATCGAACGCCGTCCACAGTTTCTCCTTGTCCTCGATGATTCTGCGCAGCTCGGTGAGCTTTTCTGCGTTTTGCGACTCCGGTATCCACAATTTGAGGTAGCCGCCTTTCCCGTATTTTTCTTCCATATGGGCGAATGTCCTTTCGCGCATCTGTCCGCGGTTCATCTCCGGGTAGTGGCTGAAACCATATTGGACAGCCCTTCTGATGACGGTGTCCGGCTCTATCTGCCTGTCCGCTTCAGCGATTATCCTGCCGTAGATGCTTCTCGGCGGTTCTTTGGAGGAGGCTCTGTGGTCCTCCGCCGCTTGTGCGATGAGTTCAATCTCTTCGGGGGAGAACCAGTTGCGGAGAGTTTCGTCGCTGCGGACTATCCTGCCGGAGACCTTGTTGTGGAACTCTCTGCCTTCCGCAAGCCCGAGGTCGTGGTACGCCGCCGCGGCAAGCAGGATGTCTCTGTCCAGTTCGTAATGACCGGCAAGCGCGAGGGCCTGTCCGATGACCTTCCTGACGTGGGATTCCCGGTGAGCCGCATCGAATGCCGCATACCTCGGGATAATGACTTCGTCGATATATTCTGCCAGACTCTCCATTCTCTGTGATTTTGGACAAATTTACGCAAAATACATTTCGCAGGAACTTTTGTGCCCTGTGATCTTCTGCGCATGATTGCGCAGGCTCTGGAGACTCCCGCGAAAAGCGAAAATGTCAGAATGACAGCGGCAGTCTTGAAATATTTTTCATCCTGAACGGTAATGTCAAAAACGGACGAATGTGCAGTTTTTATTAAAAACTGACTTGCTGTTCTCTGCCGGTTTGGGAAAACTTCTAACTTTGCCGGAAATATTGAACGGACTGTTTATGCATGAAAAGTATATGAAAATGGCCATAGACGAGGCGAGGACCGGGATTCTCAACGGGCATGGAGGACCTTTCGGCACCGTCATAGTGAAGGACGGGGAAGTCGTGGCTGTCGGACACAACATGGTACTGCTCAACAATGACCCCACGGCCCACGGCGAGATATCGGCCATCCGGGCTGCCGGGCGCAGGCTCGGGACGTTCGACCTCTCGGGCTGCACGCTGTACACGACCGGGGAGCCTTGTCACATGTGCCTGTGCGCCTGCATGTGGGCCAACATTGACAAGATATACTATGGCTGTACCATTGCAGATAACGGGATGATTGGATTCCGTGACGACAAATTCGACAAGATATTCGGCGGCCGCGACAAATTGGAGGGTTTCATGACCGAGATTGACCGTGCGGAGTGTCTCGAACTCTTCAACGAGTACAGGTCGCTGAAGAAGATGTACTATTAGCAAATGTACGCAGGGGCCTGACGTTAAGTGGCAGTCGCAGAGCGTATGTGACTGGGACTGGATGAAGACGGCCATCCGGAGAATTCGGGAAGATGATGAAAAAGTTGTTGTTTGCGATATGTCTGCTGCTTTGTGCCGCTGCTGCCGCTCAGGATAAAAGCGGCATTGCCGGTTTTGACGGCGGCATGATGGTTCATACGGGCTATCTGTCCTATGGCGGAGGTACAAGTGGTGTCCCTCTCGGCATCGGTGGCACTGCGAGACTTCATTTCGGAAAGCATTTCAGGGCAGGGATGGAGGGATATGTCTCCAGTCTCCAGCGGCTTGGCAACGGCAGTTATGTCAAATACGGCTGGGGTGGCCTGCTCGGAGACTTCCATTGGGACTTCGGAAGGTGGATTCCCTACATCGGCCTTACGGTAGGAGGCGGAACCTCAACGAGCCTTGAGATGACGGACTTGCGGGACGGGCAGATTCTTGACGGGACCTTCGAGGAGAAAAGATTCTTGGCGGTCGATCCTTTCATAGGCTGCGAGTTCGCGGTCTCGGATGCGCTCCATTTGACCATTAAGGCGGATTATCTCCTGAAACCTGGCGCCATGGCTTTGCCTAAAGGGGCGAGAATCTATCTGGGATTCATCTTCTGCCATTGACCCGCGCGGTTTTCGGGACCGGCATGGCCCGATCTTTTACGACCGCTATCCGTTCTTTAGCGGGCTTTCCTGGTCTAAAGCGTGGCTCTTCTTTCATTATTGGTACATATTAATACAACAACGCCCCTCACAATCGTGAGAGGCGTTATTGCGGTGCGGAAGGGACTTTTAGCTATGGTCTCATAAAGACTCATAGGGGTTCTACAGGTCCATAACGGGGTTTTATAGGGTTCTTGAAGACTAATAAAGCGCCGTGAAGTCCACAAATCGGTGGCACTTTTTTAGCCCAGCTTTGCTGCATCTATCTCGTCCGCGTGAGCCTGCAGGCGTTTGGCTATGTCCCTGAATGCCTCGGCCAGTTCGTGGTATTCCGTCTCCTTGAAGGCCATAGGTTTGTCGAGTACGGTGCAGCCGTGCAGCCGTTGCGAAAACCAGCTTTGTGATTTGCCGAAATACTGCCGTGCCAGCTGCGATTTGTTTATGATGTCCTCCAGTTCACTGAATGCCGTGGCCGTGGCATCCGGCTTGTACTCTATACACTTCTGGCGGCGTTCTTCGTATTCCGCCAAGTTGTAGATTTCTCTCTTGCCTAAATACATGATTTTTGCGTAAATTTGCCCCCGACTCGTCGGGGGCTTTTGGTTGAACTTTAGTCCTTGAGGTTTTTTAACAGGCCCTCGATCTGTCTGATAATTGATTGGTTGGCCTCGGTTTCGATAATTGCAAGTAGTCGTAAAATCTGGTTGACCAATCTTTCTTTTTGATTCATTACATTCTGCACCTCCTTTCTTGTTAATACAAAGATATATAATAAAATCATTATATGCAAATCTTTCGGCGCTTTTTCGTCAGAACCTGTATAGCACGCCTATCACCGCGCCGACTCCGAGATGCGGTTGCCCTTTGTAGTCGAGGAGCACTCCCGGGCCTGCCGACACGCCGAAGGACCATCTGGGGGCTTCGATGTAGCGGTCCGTGGTGACGGTGACGGTCTTGCGGTAGACCTCGATGTGGTCGAGGCTCGGGCGATATCCGCTGACCACGGCCATATAAGCTGAGTCGCGGTAGGTCTTTTCCTCCCGGGGGAGTGAGATGTAGAGGGTGTCGCGAAGACGGACCGTGTCCGTCACGGAGACGAGCATCGTGTCCACCGTCCGTTTCTCGATTTCGACGGGCTTTTCAAGCCTTATAGTGTCACGGACGACCAAGGTGTCGGTGACAGTCTTCACGGGCGAAATAGCCGCTTTTCTGCCGTTTCTGTAGCCGCACACGTAGACGCTTGTGCCGATGCTTGCCGCGACAAGCAGGAGGATGAGAGCAGTCAGGATGTAGGAGAGTGCCTTCTTCATGTCATTCAACCGTTATTGTTATCTTCTCGCCGCGTCTGTCTGCGGCCTTCAGCCGGGCAATGATCTTTGACAGGGCGAGGGCAAGCGCCCCGGCGGCCAGAGCCGCAAGCCCTCCCATCGCCGCCCGGAGAGCGACGGTGGCCCTGCGGGCTGAGCCGAAGGTGGTTATCAGCGCGCGGGCGTTCGAGGTGGTCATCTTCAGTCCGTTCGCGGCGAAGGACACCGCTGCGCGGTTCGCGGTGATGATCGACTTTGTCAGGCTGGTGACACCCAAGCTGGTAAGGGCCTTCTGCATGGCTTTGAGTCCGGTGCCCATCTGGCCTATAGCTGCCACAGTGTTGACTATGCTGCCGAAAGCTACAAGAGTCGGTTCTATTCTTTGAATTAGCCTTCCAGCATCGGAGGCTAGCCCACCGATAAAAGCACGCAACTGTTCGGCCTTGCCCGCATCGGTCTTTCCTAAGGCCTCGTTCATCCCGGACACCGACTGCTCGACGACTTCGGCCAGCACGGCCGCCCGCTCGCTTTCTGTCCCGAATTTCAGGATTTGTTTCTGTGCCTCGTCGAACTTGTATCCATAGCGGCTCAGAGCCTCGGTCTGCCCGTTCATGACCTTGCCAAGCATCGAGGCTATTCCGGCAGCGCTCTCCGCAGACGCTCCGATGCCTATCTGCTGAGCTATCATGTCGTTCATTACCGGGATGAGCCGCTTCAGGTTGTCGGACATCTCAAGGTAGGTGGCGAGCTCCTGTGCTCCGGACATCTGCACGTCTGCGGAAACTACGCCCACGCGCTCCTGCGCATCGCAGAGCTTTTTGACGCTTTCAATCTCGTCATTTGTCGCCGACATCGTGTTGCGCATTGCCTGTGCGAGCTTCGTCTCGCTCTCGATATCCTTTTTCGCTTCCGCTGTCAGAAGCCCGAGCTGCGACACGATTCCGTTGAAGGACGAGGCCAGGGTGTTGATGGACTGCGAGACCTGATTGAGGTCCAGAACGTCCCTTTTAAGCCGCTGCAGCGGGTTCAGGGTTGCTTCTATGGCCTCTCTGAATCCGTCGGCATCCCTCTTGAGAACGTCGAAGGTCTTATCTTGTCCATTCAGCTTAAAACTGATTGATATAGTTGACTTTGACATTTCTAAAAACTTGCTTACCTTTGTTTCGCTTAATACATTGTAGTTATGGGCTACGTTGAACTTGTAATGGGACTCATTCTGACTCTATTAGTGGAATATAAAGTTATCTTGAGACAGATTACTGAAAGTGTGTTGGATGATGTTCGCCGTGACAGGGCGGGCCTCCCCCGGCTCAAGAAGGGCTTCCGTGTGCTTCTCCCTGTTTCCGTGGCGGTCTTGGGCTTTGGGCTCTCTATATATTTGGCCGCATTCGATTTAGGGGAGGTCGATATGGCTTCATGGACGATGGTCATTACGCTGGGACTGTTCTTTGTTCTTGTAGGGGTGTGGACGTGCCTCAGAATACGTCAGCTGGACAGAATCGAGAGGGAGGAGGGACTTGATGACCCATACTGGGAGGGATACTATCAGGACTGACCTAAAGTTCTTGTTCCATTATCGGGCATTTTTGTTCTAAAACTGGCTCTTCTTGTACTTTTCCAGCATCGCTTTGAACTTTTCCGGGGTGCTTGCCTCCGGGGTCTCGCTCTTCCTTTCGGCGCGGTCCCAGGGCAGCGGCAGAAGTGAACGCGGGTCCAGACGCTTGTGGCTGTAGGGCTGCACGGCGATGGTAGCCAGCATCCGGGTCTTCTCCCAACTGTCCCGGCTCCGGGCTTCCTCAAGTTCGAGAAAGGCCCTGTTCGCGGCGCGGAAATCGGAAGGGCTGAGGGCGCAGAAGTCGGACAAGCTCATCCCCATCGCGCCCATCGCCACTCCCAGAAGCTCACCTATGGTGTGGCTTTTTTTTTATCCGCGTTCGAAGCATCCTCCAGACCCGTCTCGGCCTCCGCGTTGTACAGGGAGAGGAAACGTTCCAGCTCCTCCATCTCAAGACTGTCGCAGAAGTCATACAGGGACAGATCGAACGGCATACCAGCCGAATGGCAGGAAGCGGCCACAAAGCTGTAGAGCAGGGTGGCGAGGTCGCTGATGGACTGGGTGTCTATCGAGGTGGCCTCCTTTCCGGTGATGTCACGGAAACGCAGGTATCCGCCGAGCAGAACCCTGCACGGATACCTGTTCCCGTTGATGGTGATCTCGATGGTGCGCTTCATGACCGGCTACAAAGTGAGGTTGGCTTCGGTTACGGTGACCTCTCCGTCGTTGTCGAGCTGGATGGAATAGGTCGCGCGGTCTCCGGCGGGCGCGGTCATCTGGAGGCTCTTGATGATGAAGCTGCCCTGAAGATACGGCTTGTCGGAGGTGGATTCGCCGTTCTGGCCGCGCTCGTAGCAAGCGACCTGAACTGCGGTTCCGGCAGCCCATGCAGTCATGCAGGCGGTGTAGCCCTCCTCCGTCTCGGAGTAGAAGGCGAGTCCGTCGGCGCTGACCGACACCGCGAGGGTGGTGACTATCTGGGTCTTCCAGAGTCCGGACTTGTCGGACTGGAGCCCCGCCATAGTGGGCAAGTTCAGGACGCTCCTCTCGCAGCTGGAGGAGTGGCGGCCCGGCGTGGGGTTCGGCGACCTCGACCGCGCGGGTCTGCTGTCGTTCTGCGGGCATCTGCGCGACGGCCTCGGGCTGCTCAACTCCACCGCGTCGAAGAAGCTGGGCTACCTGCGGTGGTTCCTCCGTTGGGCGGCGGGCAAGGGCTACACGGGATGTCTGGACTTCGAGGACTTCCGCCCGAACCTGAAGCAGGCACAGAACCGCGTGGTGTTCCTGACGTGGGACGAGCTGATGAGAGTATGGGACTACACGCCGCCTTCCTCCGCCCCGTGGCTCGGGCAGGTGCGCGACATCTTCTGCTTCTGCGCGTTCACCAGCTGCCGCTACTCCGACGCGGAGGACCTCCGGTGGGCTGACGTGTTCGAGCGCTCCTTCTTCATAGTGAGCCGGAAGACGGGCGACCCTCTGGAGATTGACCTCAACAAGTGGAGCAGGGAGATACTGGAGAGATACCGGGGCAGGGAGTATCCGGATGGCAGGGTGCTGCCGCAGATCACCAACCAGGTGGCGAACCGTGCGCTCAAGAGGATAGCCCGGGAGTGCGGCATCTGCTCACCGGTCAGGCGGACGGTCTACGACGCTTCGGGGCGGCGTGAGGAGATCCGCCCGAAGTGGGAGCTGGTGGGCACGCACACGGCGCGCCGGACGTTCATCTGCAACGCGCTGATGATGGGCATCCCTCCTAATGTGGTGATGAAGTGGACGGGGCACTCGTCCTACAACGCGATGCGGCCTTATATAGATGTGGCTGACGGGGTGCGCCGGGAGGCCATGGAGGGCTTTGACAAGCTCCAGAAATGAGAAAGAGTGTGTCACGTCTCGTGGCACACTCTCGTAAGTGCTTGATAATCAAGCTATGTGGCGGTGCGGAAGGGACTCGAACCCTCGACCTCCGGCGTGACAGGCCGGCATTCTAACCAAGCTGAACTACCGCACCAAAAATGGTTGTTTGCTGGTTGAAGCGGATGCAAAGGTAAGCATATTTTGTGATTCTGCAAGGATTTTTCTGAAAAAATCAGTTTTTTAATTCTTGAGTCATAGTTGCCGGATGTCCATAAAAAGCGTAACTTTGCATATTAAGATAAACTAAACAGATGAAAAAAATTCTACTTGTGGTGACGGCTCTGCTTTCGCTGTCATACTCTTTGAGCGCGCAAATGTCTGACGCTCAGGTGGTCAATTACATCATGACCGCCAAGGCTTCTGGCAAAAGCGAAACCCAGATAGGACGCGAACTCCTTTCCCGAGGTGTTACCAGAGAGCAGGCTGAGAGGCTGAAGGAAAAGTATGCTTCGCAGTATTCCGCATCTGATAGCGAACTCGGTGGACTTTCGGACACTCAGGCTGTTGCCGGCGAAGACAATTCCGTCATTGCCGGAGGGCGCGGCTCAGCAGCCACTTTACGTCCCCGTTCTGCGGCCACCACGTCGCAGCCGTCCGTCAGCGGCGGGAGTGTGAGGGCAGAGGGCGGTGGACGTGTCTTCGGTCACGACATCTTCAGCGGCAGGAATCTCACTTTCGAGCCTAACGAGAACGCCGCCACGCCTGAAGATTACCGGCTCGGCCCGGGGGATGAGGTTGTCATCGAGATATGGGGTGACAACGAAGCTTCCATCTCCCGCGTAATCAGTCCGGAAGGCAAGATTTACATCAGCCAGATTGGACCGGTGCAACTCAGCGGACTGACCATCCAGGCGGCTTCCGAGAAAATCCGCAAGATGCTTGCGTCAAAATATGCTGGAGTCGATGGTGCTAACCCGAGTTCGTCTGTAAGCGTCACCCTCGGCACTATTAGGACCATCCAGGTGAACGTGATGGGAGAGGTTGCGCTCCCGGGAACCTACAGGCTGTCATCGTTCTCGAGCGTCTTCACGGCTCTCTATCGAGCTGGAGGCGTCAACGAGATTGGCTCCATGCGCGAAATCAAGGTGGTCCGCTCCGGTAAGGAGGTTGCGAAGGTCGACATCTACGGATATCTTTTCGACGGCAAGTCCGACACTGATATCAAACTTCAGGAAGACGACATCATCATAGTTCCGCCATACGGTAAACTTGTGACCGTGGAGGGCAGCGTGAAGCGCCCGATGCACTACGAGATGAAAGACGGCGAGAGCCTCGAGACCCTTATCGACTATGCCGGCGGATTTGCCAGCAAAGCCTATCGAGACGACGTCAGGGTTATCCGCTTCAATGGCATTGAGAAGGAACTTTCTACCGTGAAGAGTGTCGACTATGGCTCTTTCGCCCTTGCTGACGGTGACGTCGTGGTGGTCGGGGAGAGCCTTGACCGCTTCTCCAACATGGTGGAAGTCCGGGGCTACGTGTTCCGCCCGGGAATGTTCGAACTTGGCGGCGACATCGCCACGGTGCGCCAGCTTATAGCCAATGCCGGAGGACTTCGCGAGGACGCTTTCCTTTCCAGGGCGGTCCTCTTTCGCGAGAAGGACAACCTCGATGTTGAGACAATCTCCCTCAATCTCGGCGGCATCCTCGACGGAAGCGTTGAGGACATGCTTCTCAAGAAAAACGACGTGGTTGTGGTCTCTGGAAAGAACGAGATTGAAGACCGCGGCACACTCACCATAAACGGAATGGTCTTCAGTCCCGGCACGTTCCCATTCACTGACAACACGACCGTCGAAGACCTTATCCTCAGGGCCGGAGGTCTGGTGGAGGGGGCTTCCACCGCAAGGGTCGACATTGCCCGCAGGATTGTCGATCCGGCGAGCACGGAGTCCTCGGACGTCATCGGTGAGGTCTACACCTTCCCTCTCGTGGATGGCTTTGCGGTAGACGGGGGAGACAAGTTCCTTCTCGAGCCTTACGATATCGTCTCTGTCCGCTCTTCTCCGGGATACACGACGCAGAGCTTCGTCTATGTGGAGGGAGAGGTCGCTTTCCCTGGTAGCTATGTGCTGCTCGACCGCAACGAGAGGATTTCCGATGTGCTGAAGCGTACCGGCGGGTTTACGGGAAGAGCCTACCCGGAAGGCGCATATCTGCTGAGGAGATCCAGCGACGGACAGCTTGCCCGCAATATCAGCAATCTTGCCGACCGCAACTCGGCCGATTCTCTGGATGTTGAAAGGCTCGATCTGCACGAGTCGTTTACCGTCGCGCTCGACCTGAACAAGGCCATGAAGAAGCCGGGGTCCAACTACGACGTCACGCTTTGCGCCGGAGACCGCATAGTCATTCCGGAATTCAACGGCACCGTCAGGGTTCTCGGAGAGGTGATGTCACCGAATGCGGTGGTATACAATCCGAGCAAGACTCTCCGCTACTATATAAATGCGGCCGGAGGATACAGCTCCAACGCACGTCGTACAAAAGTGTATGTCGTATATGCGAACGGCAGTGCATCCAAGGTCCGTCTGAACAACGTGGACATCGAGCCTGGCTGCACGATAGTAGTTCCGGCGAAGGGGGAGCGGAAGAACATGTCGTCCGGCGACCTGATTGCCATGAGTAGCGCGGCGACTTCTCTTGCGACGCTTGTATCAGTTTTATTTAGAGCGCTTTAGCTGCTATGATTGAAGAACAGAAGAATATCCCTCCTCGGATTGGGGAGACGAACGACGAGATTGATGTGATGGAACTTATCCGGAAACTGCTTTCCGGATGGAAGCTGATTCTGCTGTATTGCGGCATCGCGGCTGTCGTCGGACTTGTGATAGGATTCAGCCGTCCGAAGGAGTACACCGCTGGCTCTAAGCTTGCTCCTGAGATTACCGACAAGAGGAGCGGCTCCCTGTCATCTCTCGCGAGCATGGCGGGGATCAACCTCGGCTCCATGTCTACTGCGGACGCTGTCTATCCGGACCTGTATCCGGACATCGTGTCCTCGACTCCTTTCATCGTGGAACTTTTCTCCGTGCCAGTGGAGTTCGAGTCGCGTAAGGAGACGGTCAAGACGGACGTGTACGACTATCTCAAGAACTACACCCGCACTCCGTGGTGGAGCAAGGTCTTTTCTGCTCCGATGGAGGGGCTTGGCTTCGTGATGAAGATAATCCGCGGCGAGCAGGAAGAGGTTGAGGGTTACGCTTCGCTCAATCCGCAGGCGCTGACCCCGGAGCAGCAGCAGATTGCCAAGGCACTCTCGGAGAGCATCAGCGTTGCCGTCGACAAAAAGACGCAGGTCATCTCGGTCAGCGTAACCGCGCAGAGCGCCAAAGTGTCGTTTGCCCTCTGTGAAGAGATTATCTCCCGCCTTCAGGAGTATGTCTCCAGCTACCGTACTGAGAAGTCCCGTCAAGATGTCAAGTACTACGAGCGTATTTTCGAGGAGGCGAAGTCCGCATATTTCTCCGCGCAGCAGACCTATGCGAAGTATGTCGATGCCAATCATGGCGTTGTCCGCCAGAGCGTGCTCATCGAGCAGGAACGTCTCCAGAACGAGATGGAACTCGCATATCAGATATACAATTCTGCCGCCCAGCAGTTGCAGGTCGGCAGGGCCAAGGTCCAGCAGGAGACTCCTGTCTTCGCGGTGATCAACCCTCCGACCCAGCCTACGAAGCCAAGTTCCACGTCCAAGCTGATGACTCTATTCGTGACTGTCTTCCTCGGTGCCTGCTGTGCCTGCGTATGGATTCTGTGGGGCCGCGACTGGGTCGCCAAATTTAAGGCGGAGGGCGCTGCGGCGTAACTGTGGGAGTGGACGGAAGCATCGTTGTCAAGGCAGTCAGGGTAAACAATCTGAAGAATCTGACTCTGGAGATTCCGAGGGGGAAGCTTGTGGTCGTGACAGGTGTTTCCGGCTCGGGCAAGTCGTCTCTGGTCTTCGACACGCTTTTCGCTGAGGGGCAGCGACGTTTCTCCGAGAGCCTCTCGTCCTACGCGAGGCAGTTTCTCGGGAGGATGAGCAAGCCCGATGTTGACTCCATAGAGGGCATCCCGCCGGCGATTGCCATCGAGCAGAAGGTCGCCACCCGAAATCCTCGCTCGACGGTGGCCACGACAACCGAGATCTACGATTTCCTGCGGCTTATCTTCGCACGTGCCGGGCATACCTTTTCCCCGGTTTCGGGCAAGGAAGTCCATAAAGACAGTGTCTCCGATGTCCTCTCGTATCTTTCGTCCCTTCCCGAGGGCAGTACCGTCTATGTGACCGCAGACCTTGGCTGGAAGGGCCGCGATGACAAGGTGGAGATTCTGCTGGGTCTAAAGGAGGATGGATATAGCCGTCTGTTTGCAGACGGCAGACCGGTCAAAATCGATGAAGTCCTTCAGTGCGAGTCTTTCCCGGAAGATGCGTCTCTCCTTGTCGACAGGGTGAGGACACGCTCCGGCGACGATGAACTCCGTACGAGGGTGCTTGCTTCCGTTTCGGACGCTTTCGTGCGAGGCGGCGGGCGTCTGGACATAGTCGGAGAGGATGGGACGATACGTCATTTCTGCAACAGGCTCGAACTGGACGGTATGCTTTTCCGCGAGCCGGATGAATATCTGTTCAGTTTCAATTCCCCTCTCGGGGCTTGCCCGGTGTGCGGCGGCCTCGGAAAAATCATCGGCATCAGCGAGGACCTTGTAGTGCCGGACAAGTCGCTGAGCATCTATGACGGGGCGATTGCCTGTTGGAGAGGCGAGAAGATGAGCTGGTTCAAGGACCAGATAGTGAAAAATGCCGACCGGTACGGGATTCCGATTTTCGAGCCATACTGCAATCTCTCCAGGAAAGTCCGCGACACGATATGGAAGTCCCGCTCTGCCGAGGGCGATCCGGATAGCATTGTCGGCATAGACGAATTCTTCGAGTGGGTTGAGACCCAGAAATACAAGATACAGTACAAGTATATGCTCAGCCGTTTCAGCGGCCGGGCTGTCTGTCATGCCTGCGGTGGTTCGAGGCTTCGTCCAGAGGCGTTGTGGGTGAAGGTCGGAGGGAAGACCATTTCCGACGTGCTTTCCCTCAATGCTCGCGAGGCTCTCGACTTTCTCAGTACCTTTGACATTTCCGAGACGGAGCGTCAGATAGTGGCGGAACCGTTGGCGGAAATTACGTCGAGACTTCAGTGCATCTGCGATGTGGGCCTTTCGTACCTCAGCCTCGACAGGGCCTGCAACACTCTTTCCGGAGGCGAAAGCCAAAGAGTCAGCCTTGTGACTGCCCTCGGCTCCAGCCTTGTGGGGTCGATGTATATCCTTGACGAACCGAGCATCGGGCTGCATCCGAGGGATACGGAGAGGCTCGTGGAAGTGCTTAAGAGACTTCGCGACATAGGCAACACCGTGATTGTGGTGGAACACGACGAGGAGATCATGAAGGCCGCCGACATCCTCATAGACATGGGACCTTTTGCCGGAAGAGACGGCGGTGAGGTTACGTTCATGGGCAAGGCTTCCCCGGAGAGCGTCACCAGGGACGATTTGGCGAGATCTCTCACGCTCCAGTATCTCTACGGGAAGCGGAAGAGGCTCGAACGGGAGAAGCGCAGCTGGCTATACTATGTTGAGGTAAAAGGTGCCATGGAGCACAACCTCAAGGATATAGACGTGAAGTTCCCGCTCGGTGTACTGACCGTGGTGAGCGGTGTTTCAGGTTCGGGTAAGTCATCGCTTGTCGGGGACATACTCTATCCAGCCCTCTGCAGGAGTCTTGACAAGACGTCCGATCGCCCCGGTGCGTACCGTAGCCTCGGCGGCAATCTGGACCGGATTTCGCGCGTGGAGTATGTGGACCAGAACCCGATAGGACGCAGCACGCGCTCGAATGCTGCGACTTACCTCAAGGCATACGACGACATCCGCCGTCTTCTTGCCGACCAGCAGTATGCCAAGATCAATGGCTTTGGGCCGAACTATTTCTCCTTCAATACAGAAGGTGGTCGTTGTCCGGACTGTCAGGGGGAGGGCATCGTCAAGATAGAGATGCAGTTCATGGCGGACGTGGAGATGGTCTGCGAGTCCTGCGGAGGCAAGAGGTTCAAGCCCGAGGTCCTGGAGGTCAGGTATCGGGGCAAGAATGTCGACGACATCCTGAACATGAGCGTCGACGAGGCCGTGGAGTTCTTCTCTGCAGGCAAGGAGGACAGCGCGGCGGCCGTTGTCTCGAAACTGGAAACTCTGCAGGCCGTGGGGCTTGGGTACATAAAACTCGGTCAGAGCAGCTCGACACTCTCCGGAGGGGAGAGCCAGCGCATAAAGCTTGCGTATTTCCTTTCTATGAGCAAAGGAAAAGATGCTGACAAGAAGATTCTGTTCATTTTCGACGAGCCTACCACGGGACTTCATTTTTACGACATAGAAAAACTGCTGAAAGCTTTCGATGCACTGCTCGAACGCGGGCATTCGATAGTCGTGGTGGAGCACAATCCGGACGTCATACGCTCTGCAGACTGGGTGATAGACCTTGGGCCAGATGCCGGCGATAAAGGTGGCCGGGTAGTCTTTGAAGGGACTCCGGAAGAACTGGCGAAGGCTGACAGTTTCACTGCAAAATACATCAGAATATGACACGGCGCATTGCTGCATTGACTATGGTACGCAACGATGACTTCTTCCTGCGGAAGTGGGTGGAGCATTATTCCGAGGCCGTCGGCCGGGAGAACTTGCGGGTCTTTATGGACGGGCTTGACCAAAAGGTTCCGGTGTTCTGCGAGGGGGTCACGGTGGAGAGAGTGCCGCACGTCGAAGGGAACGTCAGTCAGGCAGACAGAGGCAGGATAGATTTCCTGTCGATGCAGGCCGCACGGCTCTTCGAAGAAGGATACGACATGGTGATAGGCACAGACGTGGATGAGTTCCTCGTGGTGGACCCTTCGCTCGGGAAGTCTCTCGCGAAGTATCTGTCGGAAGTGAGCACATCCTGTCCTTCGATTTCCGGCCTTGGGGTGGACGTGGGACAGAAACTTGGCGAAGAGGGTAGGCTCGACGCGTTCAGCCCGTTCCTTTCACAACGGAAATATGCCAGGCTTTCAACCCGCTACAGCAAGGCCAGTGTGCTTCTGCGTCCTGTTGCGTGGGGCTCTGGCTTCCATAGGACAAGGAGAGGAAATTTCCACATACAGGACGGACTCTATCTTTTCCACTTTGGCTGTGCCGACCTTGAGCGGATCAAGGCGAAGATGCAGGACAAGGGGCTTGTCGATGCCGGATGGACCCGGCATCTGTGCAAGAGAGCCAAGACCATCTTCCAGATAAGTTCCCGCCCCGCAAAAGATTGGGAGAAGTCAGTGAAATTTGCAAGGAAGGTTCAGAACATTTTCAGACCACCTTTCGCATGGAACAAGCCGTCCATGTTCGAAGCGGTCGTCATCGTGGAGATCCCGTCGCGTTTTGAAGAGACAGTGTAGGATATGAATGTCGACAAACTTCTGGCAAACAGCGAAATAGTTCTGAAAGGACATTTGCTCAACTATCTGTGGCGTCCGCGTCTCGAACGACGGAAGGTGAGGGGAGAGGCCACGGTGAAGGCGCTGGGACGCTATCTGAAGCGCTATCTCCCGCAGGAACTCCCGATTGTAGAACCGGCCGGGGACCCGTGGGAGTATGCATTCTCCATCTGGCTGCAGGGGGAGGAGTCGGCTCCGCCTGTTGTCCGAGCATGCCTGCGGAGTGCCAAGCAACATTCCCGGCTTCCTCTGCGTATTCTGGACGAGAAAGATGTGCTGTCTCTTCTCCAGCTGCCGGACTATATTCTGGAGAAGTACCGCTACGGAAAGATTTCGCCCGCGCATTTCACAGACATCTGCCGGGTGGCGCTTTTGTGCAAGTATGGCGGAGTCTGGCTTGATGCCACTGATTTCCTGCCGGAGACCCTGCCTCAGTCCCTCATTGATGAAGACGTGTTTATCTACCTCGGTGGCGAAAACGTGCTTGGGTCCTATGCTTTCGTTCAGAACTGCTTTATCCGGGCGAGGAGGGGCAATCCCCTGATGCTTGCCTGGCTTGGGGCGATGTATGCCTACTGGAAGGAAGAGGACAGGACAGTCGACTATTTCGTCCATCAGATGCTTTTTAGAGTTGTCGTCGAAGGAAATGCAGCGGCAAAGGCTGAGTTTACAAGGATGCGTAAATGTGTTCAGGATCCTACGCATCTGCTGTGGTATCAATATGGCGACCAGCCTTTCGACGAGAAGGTCTATGGAGAACTCGCTTCCATGGCCCTTTTCCAGAAGACGGACTACAAGTCTCCGAGGTCGCGCAATCCTATTCCCGGGAGCTTCGCAGAACATCTGCTCGACTTTCCCCAGGACCGTCGATGACAATGCCGACTGTGGTTCTCGTGCCTCTTTTGAGGGGCGGAAGGTCCATCCTGAAACTGCATTTCTTGCCTTTTATTAAGCATTCCAGTTCTATCCCCGTACGGTTGAAGCTTACTTCGTCTTCGGCAGTCTCGTTAGGATAGCAGTATAGCGTGATTCCTGGTTTCTGGGGGAAAAAACCGACATCGTACGGAAGGCTCTGCCAATCTCCCTTGTCAATCAGTTCGGAAGGGATTTCTGACTTGGCCGTGAACAGCCTTGCCTTCGCGTTCATCGAACACAGCCTTACCCGGGGGGATTCAAGCAGTTCGTAGTCGTCCATTGTGTTGGCGACGCTCTCAATCACGACTTCGCACAGGATAGGCGATGGGGTGATCTCCACTGGTCTCTCTGAAA
Source organism: uncultured Muribaculaceae bacterium (assembly GCA_964385795.1). GTDB lineage: Bacteria > Bacteroidota > Bacteroidia > Bacteroidales > UBA932 > Cryptobacteroides. The sequence continues at coordinate 69,949 of CAYLPY010000006.1, read as the reverse complement.
TCAAGGAAAACTCAGACTCTGCCCCCATTATGGGTGCTGAGATGTCGTCTTCGCTGAATCCGTATTCAATCTGTCCTACGAGCTCGTGCTTGGAAAGAGCGGCCGTGTTGAATCGTTTTGGACTGTTGACTATCGCCGTGAGTATCTTCTTGCCTTCGCAAAGCCGCAGCTTCGTCCCGGAGTCCGTGGCATCCACACGTACGTGCTTTTCGAGCGGGAAGAGACTGCCGTCTGCCTTGTAGATGAAGATGTCCATCCACTTGGCGTTGCGGTGGCCGAAATCAGCCGTTACCGTCACGTCCACGGAGTCCTGTACCGCTTCTGCGGGAGGCTCCTTCCCCTCTCGGGAAGAAGCCTTTTCGCAGGAGCCCACCAGAAAAGACGGCACAAATAATACAAGCAAGCTACAGATGATGAAGAGTGACCGGTGGTCCGGAAGACGACCGAATCTCTTAAACCGGTCGGGAAAGATACGCCGACTTTTGTGGCTGTTTCGATTTTTCATGCTGCAAATCTATCTGCTGCGCGAGGAACGTCAATCGATTGATAAAAAACAAATCGCAGATTTTGACGTTTCTTTACAATCTGGGACGAAAAAAGAATCCGACCACTTTCGTGACCGGATTCTCAGTATTGCCGGAAGCCTTGCGTCAGGCTCCGAAGTTGTCGTAGAGGACGTTCTCGACTGGTACTCCAAGAGAATCGAGAAGTTTGTTCACGGAGGCTACCATCATAGGAGGGCCGCACATGAAGTACTTGATATCTTCCGGTGTCTCGTGGTCCTTGAGATAGGTCTCATACATCACGTTGTGAACGAAGCCGGCTGTGTATGCCACGCCTGCCGCATCGGCTTCAGGATCAGGACGGTCAAGGGCGAGATGGAACTTGAAGTTAGGGAATTCCTTCTCAAGCTCGGCAAAGTCCTCAAGGTAGAAAGCCTCCACGAGGGCACGCGCTCCATAGAAGAAGTGTACCGTGCGGTTTGTCCTGAGAGTCTTGAAGAGCTGCATTATGTGACTGCGGAGAGGTGCCATACCTGCACCGCCGCCGACGAAGATGTACTCGATGTTGTCTGGGTCGTTCTCCGGGAGGAGGAACTCTCCGTAAGGGCCGCTAATCGTCACCTTGTCGCCAGGTTTGCGGGTGAAGACGTATGAAGATGCGATACCAGGGTTGACAGGCAGAAGCTTAGGTCCCTGCTCCCTCGGGACGCTGCGGTCGAACGGAGGAGTTGCGATGCGGACATTGAGCTTGATGATGCCCTTCTCTCCAGGATAAGAGGCCATGGAGTATGCCCTGATTGTCGGGGCAGGGTTGACGGACTCAAGATTGAAGAATCCGTACTTCTCCCAGTCCTTGCGGTACTCTGGCTCAACCTCTATGTCCTTGAAATACAGGTGATATGCCGGGATGTCAATCTGGATGTACTCGCCGCTCTTGAAGTTGAGGTGCTCTCCTTCAGGTAGCTTGACGGTGAACTCCTTGATGAAGGTCGCGACGTTCTTGTTGGAGATTACCTCGCACTCGAGCTTCTTGACGGACAGTGCCGACTCTGCGACCTGGATCTTCATGTTCTCCTTGACCTTGACCTGACAGCCGAGTCTCCAGCCTTCCTTAATCTGCTTGCGGTTGAAGAAACCCACCTCTGTCGGGAGAATCTCTCCGCCACCTTCATAAACCTGAACCTTGCACTGGCCGCAGTTGGCCTTTCCGCCACAGGCTGAAGGGAGAAGAATCTTCTCCCCAGCGAGGGTGTTCATCAGGGAAGAGCCGGGAGTGACGTTGAGCTCCTTCTTGCCGTTGTTGATGTCGATTTTGACGGTCCCCTTTGGCGTGATTCTGTCCTTGACCACAAGGAGTACCACCACGAGAATCAAGGTGACCAGCGTTATTACTGCTACTGCAGAAATGATAGTTGTTCCCATAATGTGTGCCTCCTACAGTTGAATGCCCATAAAGATCATGAATGCCATACCCATCAGACCTACGGTGATGAAGGTGATGCCGATACCCTTGAGTGGCTTAGGCACGTTGCAGTATGCCATCTTTTCGCGGATTGCGGCGAGGCAGACGATGGCAAGATACCAGCCGATGCCGGAACCGAGCGCATAGACTGCAGATTCGCCGGTGTTGACGAAATCCTTCTGCTGCATGAAGAGTGCGCCTCCGAGGATGGCGCAGTTCACTGCGATGAGCGGAAGATAGATTCCGAGCGACGAATACAGGGCAGGCATGAACTTCTCGACAATCATCTCGACGAGCTGTGTGAATGCTGCGATGACCGCGATGAAGAGGATAAGGCTGAGGAAGCTCAGGTCAACGGATGCGAACTGAGGACCGAGCCAACTGAGAGCTCCCGGAAGAAGCACGTACTTGTTCAGGAGGTAGTTGAGCGGCACCGTGCAGAACAGCACGAAAATAACGGCGAGTCCGAGGCCGTTGGCCGTCTTGACATTCTTCGATACCGCCAGGTATGAGCACATACCCAGGAAGTATGAGAATATCATGTTGTCAATGAAGATTGACTTGACGAATAAGCTTAAATATTCCATAATGGCTTCGCTGTTATTTTTCCTGGAGATCCTTGTCGAACGCTCTCTGGACCCAGATGATGCATCCGAGCAGAATGAGGGCGAACGGCGGGAGAATTACGAGGTTGTTGTGGATGTAGCCGGCAGGGAGGACTTGCAGCCCGAAGAGGGTGCCGCTTCCGAGCAGCTCGCGGAAGAATGCCACGATGATGAGAATCAGCGCGTATCCGAATCCGTTTGCGAGACCGTCAAGCAGTGACGGAATCGGCTTGTTGCCGAGAGCGAACGCCTCGATGCGTCCCATCACGATACAGTTGGTGATGATGAGTCCGATGTAGACCGAAAGCTGCTTCTCGATTGCATATGAATATGCCTTGAGGAACTGGTCCACAAGGATTACCATAAGCGCGACGACCACGAGCTGGACGATGATGCGCACACGGTTCGGGATGGTGTTCCTCATCAGCGATACCACGAAACTGGACAGGCCGGTGACAACCATCACCGAAAGTCCCATCACGCAGGCTCCCTTGAGCTGTACGGTGACGGCAAGAGAGGAGCAGATACCGAGAATCAGGACGGTAATCGGATTCCCTTTAAGTATAGGATTGAGAAGTGTTTCTTTAAGATTACTCATTGCTTGTTTCCTCCGTTGCTTGAGCTTTGTTCAGATAATTGGAGTATGCTCCAACCCAATTGTCGATTGCTTTGCCGAGTCCGTTGCAGGTCATGGTCGCGCCTGTAATGGCATCCACGGCGTGGATGTCTCCTTCCGGGGCACCTCCCTTGACGATGCGGAACGGTGTTTCGACGTTGGAGAGGTCGAACTCCTTGCCGATGAACGCCTCCTGGAATGAAGGGTCATCCTTAATCTTGGCACCGAGTCCTGGGGTCTCGCTCGCATGGTCGAAATATGCTCCGGCGATGGTCTTGTGGTCAGGCTGAAGGGCGATGTAGCCCCAAATCGGGCCCCAGAGACCGGCTCCGTAGACCGGAATCACCGTGATGCCGGACTTGAAGACATATACAGGGAGGGTCACAGCAGCGGCGTTCTTGATGGCAACGTCCTGCGGCTTGAGGTTGTCGATGAGCTCGATGTCTTCTTTGGAAGTCTTGAGCTCGCCGTTCTTCTCGCCGTCGAGACCGATGGTGAATGCTTCTGCAATCTCATCGGAGTATTTGACGAGGATGTTGTCGTTGCCCATCTTGTCGAAGCCTTCCTTGGTGTCGATATTGGCTGCGATCATCATCTGTGAAAGCGTTTCCGCCTTGACGTTGGCCGACTGCTTCGGAGCGAGCGCCAACGACACGTAGGCAAGCACTGCCGCTACTACGACAACTACGATAGCGGTATAAACTACTGTATAGATATTGCTGTTCGTGTTCATAGCTATGCGACTTTAAGTTTCTTTGCCTTGCGGGAGTTGTGGATGCTGACGACGATGTGGTCGATGAGCGGAGCGAAGGTGTTCGCAAGCAGAATCGCGAGCATCATGCCCTCGACGTATCCAGGGTTGAAGAGCCTTACGATTACGCAGAGCGCACCGATGAGCACACCGTAGATCCATTTACCGCACTCGGTCTGGGCGGAAGTTACAGGGTCGGTTGCCATGAAGACGGTACCGAATGCGAAGCCACCGTAGAGAAGCTGCATGAAGCAAGGAATGGAAGTGACACCTGCGAGGTCGCCAATCAGGCCCACAGCAAGTGCGCCGGCGATGCTGCCGACCATAATCTTCCAGCTGGCCACGCCGGTCCAGATGAGGAGGATGGCGCCGAGGAGGATGGCGATGACGGAAGTCTCGCCGACAGAGCCAGGAATCGTTCCGATGAAGAGATCCCAGAAGCTTGCGCCGTACTGCGCGGAAGCGCCGTCGAGTGCGAGAGGGGTCGCTCCCGTGAAGCCGTCGACGAGCTGCTCGCCTGCCTTGTGCGAAATCCAGCACTCCGAACCGGACATGTAGTTAGGGTAGGAGAAGAAGAGGAATGCACGGGTGAGCAGGGCAGGGTTCCAGATATTCATTCCAGAACCTCCGAAGACTTCCTTGCCGAAGATTACAGCGAAAGCCACCGCTAAGGCAAGCATCCAGAGTGGGATGTTCACAGGGACGATGAGCGGGATAAAGAAACCGGACACGAGGAATCCCTCGCTGACCTCCTCGCCACGAATCTGGCTTGAAGCGAATTCGATTCCGAGACCTACGATGTAGGAAACCAGATAGAGAGGAAGCACCTTGAGGAATCCGTACCAGAAGTTGCCGAGGATGTTGATCCCAGTCTCGCCGATGGCGAGGGAGTGCTGGTAGCCGACGTTCCACATGCCGAACAGGGCAGCAGGAGCTGCCGCGATGACCACCAGGATAAGGATACGCTTGAGGTCGATAGCATCACGCACATGGGCTCCCTTGCGGGTCACAGTCCCCGGAACGTGGAGGAATGTCTCAAAAGCATCGACTGTTGAATGCAGCCAGTAGAGTTTGCCGCCTTTTTCGAAAATCTTGTTCATACCTTTAAGCCATTTCCTTGAGCATCAGGTCTATACCCTTTGCGATGATTTCTTGAATGTTATTCTTGCTCGGGTCGACGAACTCGCAGACCGCCAGGTCTTCCGGCAGTACTTCGTATATGCCGAACTGTTCCATCTTGTCGATGTCCCCGGCAAGGCAGGCCTTGGTGAGGAAGATCGGGTAGATGTCCATCGGAAGAACCTTCTGGTAGTATGCCTCGTTCATCATGAAGGTGCGCACACCTCCGTGGAGGTTGGTGTCCATGGCGTATTTTCTGTGCGGAGTGAGCCAGGAGAAGTAGCTGTGGTCGCGGCTGTACTGCTTGTAGCGGACAGGACGAATCCAACCGAGAAGTTCCTGCTCCGTTCCTTCGCGGAGAAGGGTGACCTGGCTGTCGAAGAACCCGAGATAGCCGCTCTCGCCGACATTCCTGCCGCAGAGCGCGTCACCGCTGACGAAACGGAGCCCTTCAGCGTGTCCGCCGTAGTAAGGGGCGAGCTCTTTCATAAGCATGCCTGGAATCGTCTCAACATAGGACGGCTCAATTGCCATAGGACCGCAGACTGCGACCTTGCGGCTTATGTCATACTTCCCGGTGAGGAAGAGCCTTCCTATTGCCGCGAGTCCTTCCGGTGAGACTGTCCACACGGTCTCGCCCTTGAGGATAGGGGAGATGTGGCTAATCTGCACTCCCACGTTGCCTGCCGGGTGCTTGCCTTTGAACTCGTGCAGCGTGGCCTTCTCAAGTTTGCGGAAGATGGAATCAGGCTTCTCCGCATCCACTCCGATATGGACGCCTCCGTCGGTGAGAGTGGAAAGTGCATCCACGCCGGCCTGAAGGGCCCTGAACTGTGAAGAAAGGCAGAATTCCACGTCTGCGGCAAGCGGAGCCGTGTTGAAAGCGGATACGAAAATGGCCTTCGGGCGGACATCTGTCGATGCGATGACGCCATAAGGCCTTTGGATTATGAACGGCCAGAGACCGCCGCGCAGAATCGCCGATTTAACCGATGACGCGTCTTTGAGGTCAGCTGCCGTAACGCCTGAATCCGCGCACTTCTGCTCGCTGTCGGCCTCGATGAGAACCGCAAGCAGCTTGCGCTTGTCGCCTCTGACAAGTTCCTTCACCGTGCCGCTGACCGGCGAGGCGAGGATGATGTCAGCGTTCTTTTTGTCTGCAATGACTGGAGAGCCGCAGAGCACCGAGTCTCCCTCCCGGACGAGAAGTCGGGGGAGAAGTCCCTTGAAGTCGGTCGGGCAGACCGCCACTATGCCTGGAGCAATCGCCTTTGAGACACGAAGTTCTGCTTCTCCCGAGAGCGGGATGTTCAGACCTTTTTTCAAAACGATGTTTTGTGACATTGAATATAACGTTAATATGAATTGCAAATGCGCTGCGAATTTACTTAAAATTTTCGTAATTTCGCGGCGTTATGGAGGACAAAGTAAACGTGGTCCTTGACGGACTGAACGAGGAGCAGAGAAGAGCGGTTGAATGTCTGGAAGGACCGGTGTTGATTGTGGCGGGAGCGGGTTCCGGCAAGACGCGGGTACTTACGAGCCGAATAGCATATATTCTTGAACAGGGGGTGGATGCGTCCCGCGTCCTCGCCCTCACCTTCACAAAGAAAGCAGCCGGAGAGATGAAGAACCGTGTGGCCTTGATGGTCGGCGAACGCCGCGCGAGGAGTCTCGTGATGGGGACTTTCCACTCGGTGTTCATACGCTTCCTGCGTGAATATGCCGGGTCACTCGGCTACCCGGAGCGCTTCACCATCTACGATGCTTCCGACTCGTTGAGCGCCATGAAGGCGTGTGTCAAGGAACTTGGTCTTGACGACAAGATCTATAAGCCGAAGGAGGTGCTCTCGAGGATTTCCAATGCCAAGAACAATCTCGTGACCGTCGGGGCCTACAAGGCCAACCAGAACCTGCTCATATCCGACAGCCACGCGAGGAAGCCGCGCATCTGCGACCTCTACGGTCTCTACCAGCAGCGTCTCAAGGCGTCTGGGGTGATGGACTTTGACGACATCCTCCTCAATATGAACATCCTCTTCAAGGACAACAAGCAGGCACTCGCGGACATCGCGTCCCGCTTCTCATACATAATGGTGGACGAGTATCAGGACACCAACTATTCGCAGTACATCATCCTCAAGAAACTCGCGCAGTTCCATCACAACATAGCCGTGGTCGGAGACGACAGCCAGTCAATCTACGCTTTCCGCGGCGCGAAGATTGAGAACATCCTCAATTTCCGGAAAGACTGGCCGGAATGCAAGGTCTTCCGTCTTGAGAGGAACTACCGTTCCACCTCGACAATCGTGGACGCTGCCAACTCTGTTATAGCTCACAACGAAGGGCGCATCCCGAAGAACTGTTACTCCGTCGGTGATGAAGGCGACAAGATACGTATCCTGCAGGCCTATACCGAGCAGGACGAGGCATACAAGATAACGGACGAGATTATCGCGCGAACCCGTTCGGACAAGGCGAGATACGAGGATTTCGCGATACTCTACCGCACCAATTCCCAGTCCAGGGCGCTTGAGGAGCAGCTCCGCCGCAGGAACATCCCTTATATGATATACTCCGGCAACTCGTTTTTCGAGCGGGCTGAAATCAAGGATTTCATGGCCTATTTCAAGCTTGTCGTGAACCCTTCCGACAACGAGTCGTTCCGCAGGGTTGTCAACAAGCCCGCGAGGGGCATCGGGGATACGACTCTACGCCTCATAGAGGAGAAAGCCCTTCAGGAGGGCACATCGTTCTTTACGGCCGGCCAGGCCGTGCCTAAAGTCAAGGCGTTCTGCGACATGATTTCTTCGCTCAACTCTCTCGTTCCCACCACGGACGCTCTTGTCCTCGCGAACGATATTGCGGAGAAGAGCGGACTGAGGGCTGCGTACTGGAAAGACGAGTCCATCGAGGGCCTTGCCAAAAGGGCCAACATAGACGAACTTTTCAACTCCGTCTCGTCCTTTATCGAGGACAGGATTGAGGAGGCTGCCGACTCTGAGGAGAAGGGGGAACTGACAGTTACTCTTGATGACTACCTCGAGAACGTCTCGCTGCTCAGCAACGTGGACGTGGACGGTGAGGACGACGGCAACAAGGTTGCGCTGATGACGGTGCACTCCGCCAAAGGCCTTGAGTTCCATTACGTCTTCATCGCAGGTATGGAGGAGAATCTCTTTCCGGGGAATGCCCGTGGCATAGACCTCTCGGAACTGGAGGAGGAGCGGCGCCTCTTCTATGTGGCGCTGACACGCGCTGGAAAGGCTCTCTGGCTCTCTTTTTCCCGCACAAGGATGCGCAACGGGCAGCATGAGTCCAACTCTCCTTCCCGCTTCCTGCGCGAAATCGATTCCAAGTTCGTCGATAATCCTTTGGATGAGGATGAATTCGAGGAGCCCGGAGCGGGCTTCGGCAGGCGTTCATTTGCAGAAAGCGGGGATGGATTCGGAGGCCGGACATATTCTTCCGGCAAGAGCAGGAGCCCATATGGCGGTGGCGAATCCTCTTACGGCAGACGTGGCAGCTACCGCAATGACTATGGGAAATCTTCAGCCGTGACCTATGAGCGCCGCAGTTCGTCTGTCTCTTCTGCCGGCAGTTCTTCCACGCGTGTGGCCCGGACGACCGTGCCGCCGAAAAAGGAGTATCCCGTCCTCTATGCAGACTTCAAGGAAGTGGACATGAGGGAACTGTATGCCGGGGAGAGAATAGAGCACAATCGATTTGGACCGGGGCAGATTGTTTCTCTTTCGGGCACTTATCCGGATATGAAAGCAGTGGTGCGCTTTGACGGGCACGGAGAGAAACTGCTCCTGCTCCGCTACGCAAAGATGCGTCCGGAGAAGAAGCTGTAGGGGATCAGAACACCAGTTTCTCGATGAATACCTGATGGTCTCCGGAGCGTCCTTCCACGATGTGTGCTCCGTCATCTTCCGCGTGGTACAGGGTCACAGTCTCTCCCGGGAGTGCTTCTTTGTTGAAATTGACGCTGACTTCTTTGAGTGTGCTGCCGAAGACAAGGTCCTGCGGCAGGTTGTCGAGCGTCCAGACAGTGTACTTGACATTGTTGGCGTGGCCGTTGTAGTCCACGTCTGACCAGTTGACTCTGTGCGTGCCGATTTCCTGCAGGTGCGCCCCCTTCGGGAACGCAATCTTAGGGCATGGTTCTTCTATCGCCGACTCGTTGCACTGGGCTTCCTCGGGAACGAGCGAGAGGACCTGTTCATCGCGGCAGATTCTCCTTGTCTCGAGGTTCATCACTATCCATGAGGATGTCGAGTTGACAGCCACTTTTCCTGTGGAGTCCTTCAACTGGTAGTCGCGTACGAAATACAGCCCGTGTGTTCCCTTATGCCAGGTGTCGAGACGTATCTTCTCGTCGAAGGCTACTGGAGAGACGAACTTTGTCTGCATCCTTGCCAGAACCCATGCGCATCCGTGCTCTTTGAGAGCGGTGTCGTTGAATGTCTGCACCTGGGCTGCCTTGACTGCAATCTGCTGCGCGAGGTCGAGGAACGACTCTGGCCTCAGTTTGTGGACATAGTCTGACATATAGCAGGATACGACGCTGTCCTGCGAGTATTTTAAGTTCATGATTATCTGTATTCTATCGGGTTTGTGATTATGTCCGTCACATCTGTGCGGAGAGCCGGGGCTTCTTTCGCGAGAATATTGCGCAGAAGTTCGCAGGTGAACTGTTCACTCTGCCAATGTCCAAGTTCTGCGAGAAGGACCTGTCCGTTCTCGAAGTAGTCGTGGTAGTGGAACTCTCCGCACACGAAGCAGTCGGCACCTTTATTTATGGCGTCCGGCAGAAGGAAAGCTCCCGCACCCCCGCAGATGGCGACCCGCTTTATCGTCCTGCCGTCTGGTCTGGAGTGTCTGAGGGCGGTGACGCGGAATCTGGACTTGAGCAGATTGAGGAAGTCCTTGTCTTGAGTAGGAGTCTCCAGCTCCCCTATGACTCCGGAACCTGCATCGAGGCCGTCTTTCGGCGAGAGCCACTCGAGATTACGGATTCCGATGATGTCGGCAATCCTATGGTTAACTCCGCCAGGAGCGTTGTCGAGGCTCGTGTGCGCCGAATAGATGGCGATGCCGTTCGAGACGGCGGTCCGTACGCAGCGTTGCTGGTAGTTTGCATCGGAGATGCTCTTAAGCGGGTGGAAGAGAAGAGGGTGGTGCGACAGTACGAGGTCATATCCCCCGTGAACGGCCTGTTCGAGAATCTCTTCGGTCACGTCGAGGCAGACGAGTACCGAACTGACATCCTGCGATGGCTGGCCCACCTGCAGTCCTGAGTTGTCGAACCCGTCCTGCAGGTTTAGGGGTGCAGTCTTCTCGATGATTGTGATTATATCTTTGAGAATCATTTCCTTGCAGTTTATCTCATCCAGCGCACAAGCCATCCGTAGAATTCTCTGTGCCAGTAGAGCGAGTTCTGCGGCTGGAGAATCCAGTGGTTCTCCTCCGGGAAGATTACGAGCCGCGACGGTACGCCCATCATCTGGGCCGCGTTGAATGCGGCCATTCCCTGCTCATAAGGGATGCGGTAGTCCATCATGCCGTGCATGCAGAGGATAGGGGTATGCCACTTGGTTACCATTGAGGATGGAGAGTGGGCATAGTGCCGCTGAGCCTTCGGTGTGCTTGCGTAAGGGGCGCCGGCCTGCTGTATTCCGCCGAAAGTGAAGCCGTCTCCCTTGGGACCTGTCTGGCTAGGGGTGTAGGCGTACTCTTTCAGACCGCCGTTATCCCAGTTGGCGAACCACATCTCTTCGGTGGTGAACCAGAGCTGCTTCTCGTCGAAGATGCCCGCGTGCGCGATGAAACAGTCGAAGAGGTCGCCGTGCAGCCCTTCAAGCATATAGGCTGAATACCCGCCGTACGATGCTCCCACGCAGGCGAGCTTGCCTACATAAGGCTTGCTCTTGATGTAGCGTCCCGCGCTGAGGTAGTCCAGCATATTGAGTCCGCAGTAGTCGCCGGAAATCTGTTCCTTCCACTCCTGTCCGAAGGCGGTTGTGCCGCGGCGGTTAGGAAGGATGACTATGTATCCCTGCTGAGCCATCAGGCGGTAGCACCAGCGGTAGCTCCAGTCCTGGGAATTGGTCCCCTGAGGGCCTCCGAGGACGATTTCGATGGCCGGGTAGACCTTGCTATCGTCGAATGCCGGAGGATATACCACCCAGCACTGCATCTGCTTGTGGTCAGCGGTCTCAATGTGGATGCTTTCTTCGCTGACTGGAGAAAGCTGCGAGAGTATGTGCTCGTTCTCGTGGCTGAGCTGAGCGTATGAGGTCCCTCCAGCGTTTATATCGATGCTGACGAGTTCGGTCGGGAACTCGAGGCTGTAGTAGGAAGCAAGGAGTTTGACTCCGTCGCTGCCGTCAATGACTGCGAACGGGGAGAAGAAGTCGAACTTCCAATCCGGAGAAGTGACTCTCTGGATATCTCCGCTCTGGTCGGCGCAGAACACGCCCTGGACGCCTTCCTCAACGAGAGAGTTGAAGAATATTTCGTTGCCGTGCCATACCGGACCAGCCGCATCGTGGTCGAAGTTGAGGGTAAGGTCCCTCGGCTCGGAGACTGAAAGGCTGTCGCCGAAGTGCACGTCGCAGACCATGAGCCTCTGCTTGTCGGCCTCATATCCGTCTCTCGGCATGGAAATCCATGCGAGCGAGCTGCCGTCCGCGTTCCAAACCGGGTCGGTGTCGTAGCCTCCACTAGTGGTGACAGCGAAGGTGCTGCCGTTGTGGATGTCGTAGATGTAGATGCAGCTGTTGGTGCTGAAAGCATATTCCTTGCCCACTTTCTTGCGGCAGGAGTATGCTATGTGTCTGCTGTCAGGTGCCCAGCTGAGCTGCTCTATGCCTCCGAAAGGCAGGGTAGGGAGCTCGTACATCTCCGCCGTGCCGAGGATGTCGAAGGAGTTGTCCGGAGTGATGGTGGCACCTGCGAGCGGGGCCACGTAACTGCGCGGGATTTCTTTCACCCAGTTGTCCCAGTGCCTGTACATCAGGTCCTCGGTGGCATACGCCTGGGCTTTGTCGAGCGCAGGGTCGCTGTCGGAAGGAACTGCCAGCTTGGAGTTCTTGATGCTGCTGGTGTAGATGATGTTCGCTCCGTCCGGGGCTATGCTGAACTCGTTCACTCCGTTTGGCACTTCGCTGACGCAGACTCTCTTGCCGAGTTTTCCGTTCTTGTACGGTGCTTTCCAGATCTGGCCCTGGAAGACGAAGTATATTTCCTTGCCGTCAGCTGACCAGCGTGCGTTGCTGACGCTTGAGCCGTAGCGGGTGAGCTGGGTCTTGCCGCTGCCGTCGGGGTTGCAGAGGAAGAGGTTGCGGCAGCTGCGGTTCTGCTCGACTGAAGTGTAGCTGACTCCGTAGAGTATCTTGCTGCCGTCCGGAGAGAGCTGCGGGTCGGTGAGCCTTCCCATCGCCAGAAGGACTTCGGGGGTCATCACGCCGTTCTCCACCTTGATTTCAGACGGACCGATGTATCCGGCCGAGCCGGTTTCTTTGTTGTTGCATCCTGTTGCCATGGTCAGAACAAATAATCCGATTAGAGCTTTCTTCATGTTGCGTGTTTCTAATAGTTCAGAAGTCAAAGTTAACAAAATTGCGGGCAAAAAAGAAGGGCGGTAGATTGTCGGAGTCGGAGGATTCCGCTGCTTCGCTGGTACATCTTCGGGTTTCGTCCCTCTGGCAGAAGGCTATGAGATGCGGCTGTAGTCTTTGAGGTCGTATTTGCCTTTGCGCAGCTCAGCCGCGAGGGGCGAGTTCTTCGGAGATGTCAGGTGCGGGTCCTTCTCGAGGATGCGCTCCGCATAGTCGCGGGCTTCAGATAGGAGCATTCCGTCCTTCGCGAGTGAAGCGATGGTGAGACTCACCGGAAGTCCGCTCTGGGCGGTGCCCTCAAGATCGCCGGGGCCGCGCATCTTCATGTCCTCTTCTGCAATCTCGAACCCGTCCTCGGTCGCGCACATCAGGTCCAGCCTCTTCTGCGCTTCTTTGGAGGTCTTCGGGTCCTTGACGAGGATACAGTAGGCGTTGTCTGCACCTCTGCCGACCCTTCCGCGGAGCTGGTGAAGCTGGCTTAGCCCGAAGCGCTGGGCGCTCTCTATGACCATGACAGACGCATTCGGCACGTCCACGCCCACTTCTATCACGGTTGTTGACACAAGGATGTTTGCCTTGCCGGACACGAAGGCGGCCATGTTCTGCGCCTTCTCCTCGGGAGTCTGCTGGCCGTGAACGATGGCTACATAGTAGTCCGGCAGCGGGAAGACCTCAGCGACTTCCTCGTAGCCCTTCTCCAGATTCTTGAGGTCGAGTTTCTCGCTCTCGAAGATGAGAGGGTAGACGATGAACGCCTGCCGCCCTGCCGCGATTTCTTTGCGGATAAATTTGTACATCGTGCGCCGTTTGCTTTCTCCGATGCAGACGGTCTGGACAGGCTTCCTTCCGGGAGGCATCTCATCTATCACGGATACGTCGAGGTCACCGTAGAGTGTCATCGCCAGCGTCCTTGGGATAGGGGTGGCCGTCATCACGAGGATGTGCGGCGCGGGACTGTTCTTGCTCCACAGTTTTGCCCTCTGGTCCACTCCGAAGCGATGCTGCTCGTCAATCACCGCGAGCCCGAGGTTGCGGAAGACGACATTGTCCTCGATTAGTGCATGGGTGCCCACGATGATTCCGAGGCTGCCGTCTTCAAGGCCGCGATGGATTTCAGCCCGCTGCTTTGCTGAGGTGCTGCCGGTGAGCAGGGCACTCTTCACTCCGGTGGGGGCGAGGTACTTGGCTATGTTGGCGGCATGCTGGGTGGCGAGAACTTCGGTCGGGGCCATTATGCAGGCCTGATAGCCGTTGTCTACGGCCAGCAGGCAGCTCAGGACAGCGACCATGGTCTTCCCCGAACCGACATCGCCCTGAAGGAGCCTGTTCATCTGATGCCCGCTCAGAAGGTCGCTGCGGATTTCCTTTACTACTCTCTGCTGCGCTCCCGTGAGCGAGTATGGAAGCGACCTGTAGCAGGCGTTGAACGCGTCTCCAACGCGTGGCATACGGATTCCCACTGCATCTCGCGAGCGGACGAACCTCTGCTTGAGCAGCGAGAGCTGGAGCAGGAACAGTTCCTCGAACTTCAGCCTCCTGACCGCTTTCTGCAGACTTTCGGCGCTTCGTGGAAAGTGGATGTCGTGGATGGCGGTCCGCAGGCCGACGAGTCCCTTCTCCTGAAGGATGTAGGAAGGGAGGGTCTCCTTTATCTCATCGAGACAGAGGCTTAAGGCGTTGGCCTGCAGACGGCACATCAGTTTGCCGGTGATGCCGCTGTCCCGGAGTTTGTCCGTGGAAGGGTACACCCCCGTTAGGGATGACTGCATTGGAGCTCCGCCGCTGACGTTGTCGACTTCGGGATGCACCATGTTTATCCTGCTGCCGAAGGACTGCGGCTTTCCGAAGAAGACGAATTCCGCGCCGACGGCGAGTCTGGTGAAGTTCCACTTGATGCCTTTGAAGAACACCATCTCCATCTGCCCGCTACCGTCGGCGACTATGATCGAGAGCCTCCTGCAGGTGTTGAACTTGATGTCGTGGTCCTGCGGGATGATGACCGAGCCCTGCCCGTAGAGCGTCTTCTGGATGACTTGGGCCTTGATTTGGACGTTCGTCAGGTCTGCCGTGACATCGCAGATGCGCGTGATGCCGCTGCGGTCGATGTATCGGAAAGGATAGAGGTGCACAAGGTCGGAAATGGTCGATATGCCCAACTCCTTGCTGAGAAGCTCGGCCCTCTTCGGCCCGACTCCTCCGAGATACTGAATGCTGGTCTCGAGTTCTCCCACGGCAAACTATCTGCTACCTCCGCCGGCACCTCCGCCGCTGAAACCTCCTCCTCCTCCGAACGAAGAGCCTCCTCCGAGACCGGAGGAGGAACTTGACGAAGATGATATGCTGCTAGCCATTGCGTCGGCGCAGTGTCTTGAAAAGAAGAGCACGTACCTCATCGTCGCGTAGTCCAGCCCGTCAATCTCCTCGACCTTCTGCGGGTTGATTTCCTTGAGCTGTTCGAGGACTTTGTCTGCGATTCCGAAAAGCGCGCCGAAGACGAGGTACTCCTTCCAGAGATGGACTTCGATGACGTCCTTCTCCTTCATGAGGGTGGCTTCGGATAGGAAGCTGCGAAGCCCCACGAGATTGCGGGACTCGGACTTTCCTCGCTCGGTGAACGAGCCACCTGTTCGGTAACCTCCGGCGGCAAGGTCCTTCTCGGCACAGGATGCGCTGCTGAGTATCCAGGAGTTGATTGCCTCGGTGTGACTGGCTGCCCAGCGCGAGAACTCCTTCTCCTGAAGTGTTCCGTCTGCTCCGGCAGCCTGTTTCAGAATCTCAAGGAATGAGCTTTCGAGCACCCCGCATCTGCCTTCGGCTTCCTTTACGATGATGAGGTCCACCTTCCCGCCACGGCTGGTCACTTCGAGGATGCCGCAGTGGACGAGCCTGAGTATCAGTGCGGAAGCGAGCTTGAGGCCGGAACTGGTCTCAAGATTTATGTAGTTGAGGACATAGTTCGAGCATGCTAGATCTCCGCCGAACGGAATGTCGCGATACCATGCGATGTCCTTGAGCGAGTCAGTGCCGAGCGCGTTGCGCAGGCGTCTGCGTCGGGTGGCTCGCACTCCGAGCACCATGGCTACAATCGCCGCTATTGCCGAGATGAAGAATACAATTGCTTCGCGGTTGTCTTTGTTATCTTCGGTCCATGAAGCGCCGACCTGCGCAATTTCCCAGACATCCGCAAAACTGCGGTCCTGTCTGCTTGCGGACTGGAAAATGCCCTTGTCGAAACGGAGCAGCGCTATCAGAGAGCTGTTATGCCTGAAGCCCGGTCCGCTTTCGAACAGGACCTGCCCGTCGGAGAAACAACAATCCCCTTCGTAGCCGAAGCCCCAAGCGCGGGTGTTGGTCGTGTCAAGCTGAGCCACTTCGGAGCGTATCCTTGCGCGTACCTTTTCAGGCCGTGACGACAGTTCGGGCGAAACCAACTGGAGGTGAAGTATGTCGTAGTCGCTGAGACTCTTGATGACGTTGGTCATCTGATAGGATACGTAGAAGACATGGTCTCCAAGGCTGCCTATTCCCCAGCAGAGCTCCATACCGTCGGCCGTGTGGTTGATGCCGCAGCGGCGAGCTTTCTGCGAGATGCTCTTGTCGACATCCCATTTGCCGACATTGGTGTACTGGACACCGCTCTCGTCACTGACTTTAAGGGAAAGGATGTCGATGTCGCCGAGGTTGTTGCGGACGAGATACCATTCCGTGCCGCTCGCGGCGCAGACGTCCCAGATCTCGCGCACGGTCGCGGAACCGTCCCGGTGCAGGCTGAGGCTGATGTCTATGCTGCGTATGGCCGGCTCGAGGGCCGAGGCCTGCACACAAATGCCAATCAGGGTTGCCGATATAGCAAGAAACTTCCGCATAGGGGGATTAAATGTTGATAGGCGGCATTGCTGCCTTCTCGCCCGGGTCCTTGAGGTAGTCCTTGGTACGGAAACTGAAGATGGAAGCTACGATGGAGTCCGGGAACTGGCGTACCAGACGGTTGAACTGGGTGACTGAGTCGTTGTAGACCATCCTGCTGACTCGGACTTGATTCTCGTAGGTGTTGAGGCTGTCCATTGTCTTGACGTATGATTCGTTGGCCTTGAGTTCCGGGTACTGCTCTGCCACGAGACGAATCTTCGACACGGCGGAGACAAGCATGTCTTCCTGGGCCGAAGCCTCTGCCGCGCTGCTGCCGCCGGCGATTTCCCGTCGCTGCGCCACGACATCCCTCAAGGTGTTGTATTCGTGTTCGTTGTAGGACTTTGTCAGCTGCACAAGGGAAGTGACGGCATCCCAGCGGCTCTGCTGTTGGACGCCAATCTGGCTCATCGAGTTGCTGCACAGCTCATCTTTGCTGACGAGTTTGCGCTGCACTGAGATGGCCCAAAGCACGAGCAGGACCACCAGTGCGATGATAATGATAATCGTCATTGTCTTTTAGGTTTAAAAATTTTGGTAAATATAGCAAAAAGGTCGGTGGGAAAATATTCCGCCGACCTTTTATCGGATTGTCAGTGAAGAACTAAAGCTTCGGACCGGCCTCTACGAGTGCCTTGCCTGATTCGTTGTTCTCGTACTTGTGGAAGTTCTTGATGAAACGTCCCGCGAGGTCCTTAGCCTTCTCGTCCCATGCAGATGCATCGGCATAGGTATCGCGTGGATCAAGGATTCCGGTGTCGACACCCTTGAGTTCGGTAGGAACCTCGAAGTCGAAGTAAGGAATCTTCTTGGTAGGAGCCTTGTCGATTGAGCCGTCGAGGATGGCATCGATGATTCCGCGGGTGTCACGGATGGAAATACGCTTTCCAGTTCCGTTCCAGCCGGTGTTTACGAGATATGCCTTCGCACCGCTCTTCTCCATTCTCTTGACGAGCTCCTCGGCGTACTTTGTCGGGTGAAGCTCAAGGAATGCCTGTCCGAAGCAAGCAGAGAAGGTCGGAGTAGGCTCGGTGATGCCGCGCTCGGTACCTGCAAGCTTGGCGGTGAAGCCTGAAAGGAAGTAGTACTTCGTCTGCTCAGGAGTAAGGATGGATACTGGAGGAAGAACTCCGAACGCATCTGCTGAGAGGAAGATTACCTGCTTCGCTGCCGGACCCTGGGAAACAGGGCGCACAATCTTGTTGATGTGATAGATAGGGTAGGATACGCGAGTGTTCTCGGTGACGCTCTTGTCGTTGAAGTCAATCTTGCCGTCCTTGTCCACAGTCACGTTCTCGAGGAGAGCGTCGCGGCGGATAGCGTTGTAGATGTCCGGTTCAGACTCCTTGTCGAGCTTGATGACCTTGGCGTAGCAGCCGCCCTCGAAGTTGAAGACACCCTCGTCGTCCCAGCCATGCTCGTCATCGCCGATGAGCAGACGCTTAGGGTCGGTTGAAAGGGTGGTCTTGCCGGTTCCTGAAAGGCCGAAGAAGATTGCGGTGTTCTCGCCGTTGAGGTCGGTGTTGGCTGAGCAGTGCATGGAAGCGATGCCCTTGAGAGGGAGGTAGTAGTTCATCATGGAGAACATACCCTTCTTCATCTCGCCGCCGTACCAGGTGTTGAGGATGACCTGCTCCTTGCTGGTCACGTTGAATGCCACAGCAGTGTCTGAACGGAGACCGAGCTCCTCGTAGTTCTCAATCCTTGCCTTTGAAGCGCAGTATACCACGAAGTCAGGCTCCTGGTCGAACTCGGCCTGGTTCTGTGGACGGATGAACATATTGGTCACGAAATGTGCCTGCCATGCAACCTCCATGATGAAGCGTACCTTCATCCTAGTGTCCTTGTGGGTGCCGCAGAAACCGTCTACCACGAAGAGCCTCTTCTCTGAAAGCTCCTTGGTGGCAAGGCTCTTGAGCTCCTTCCATACTTTCTCTGAAAGCTCGTGGTTGTCGTTAGGATACTCCGGGGTGTTCCACCATACGGTGTCCTTGGAGTTCTTGTCCATGACGATATACTTGTCCTTAGGAGAACGGCCGGTGTAGACACCGGTCATTACGTTGATTGCACCAAGCTCGGTTACCTGGCCCTTGTCGTAGCCGGCGAGTTCCGGTTTGGTCTCCTCGTTGTAGAGGACTTCGTAAGTCGGGTTGTAAAGGATCTCTGTGGTCCCTTTGATGCCGTACTTGCTTAAATCAATCTTTGACATAATAAGTTGTATTGTTTGAGTTCTGATTGTCTTCAGTTTTCCGCGCGCAAAGATAGAGAATTTTAATTACTTCTCCAATGTTACCGCCATCAAACCGACCACTACGTCGTTGGACAAAGTGCGAAGCGTGAGGGACTGCAACTCCCGTCTGCGGTCGAGCGGCATCTTGAGGATGAGCGCGCCTCCGCAGGTGATTGTCCTGTCGGTGACGGGGCTCATGTCGGACTTGTCTTTGGGACTGTTTGCGAGAGCTCCGACGGGCCTGTAGTCGGAGGAATGGGCGCCGGCCTCGAGAAGGTCTCCGCGCAGCTCCCTCATGATCTCCCCTGTCTTGAAGGACAGCCTATAAGGGTTCTTTCCGGCGGAGTAGAAGGCATGGCCGTCGGTGTAGCAGTCCTGCTCTATCGGCCTCCAGTTGATCGGGTTAACCAGCGGCATCTCGTCTGTCGCGCCGTCCGTGTAGGTGACGCGGACTACGGCGTTCTCGATGCGGCTCTGCATGTTCTGCGTGCTTCCCGCCATAAGAAGCCAGGCATACCGAGCTTTTCCGCCGAGAGACACGCTCACGGAGTCAGGGTAGTTGTCCCAAAGGGAGGTATAGGCGATGTTGTGCCCCTCGCGTGGCGTGCGGAACTTGAGTCCGAGTCCGCTGTCGTACACGCCGTCTCTGGCGAGGGCGCGGAACGCGTCGTCCTCTATCTCATATGTCGTCAGCGGGACGCACCATTCGCCGACTCCCTGCTTCGGGAGTTGCAGCGAGGTGTACGGCGGCCGAGGCGAGAGGTACTCCTGTCGGAATATCTCATCAGCGTCCGCGTTGAAGCACGCGCTGATGTCCACAGTCTCCGACTTCCTTGCCGTGCGTCTGGTGATGTCGCCAAGCCCCATGCTTTCAAGATATTTTTCCGACTGCTCTCCGGCTTTCCTGTACTCTGCGTAACGCTTAGGTTCCGGGAGTTTCCGGCGGTCCACCGTTATCGTCTGCACCTTCTCCGAAGATCCTTCCACGTCGAGGTGGCTTCCGCCTCCGGAAGAAGTTCTCACGATGATTTTCAGCGGCCTGGTGAAGTTCTGCTCGATTTCGTAGATGTCCTTGTCGCCTTCCCTGCGGAAAGAATAGCTCAGATATGGTGTCTTGATGGACGCCTCCTTCCACTCGTCCGGGAAAGCCTGGCTGATGACGCACTCTCCGTCGAGGGCGTCTGGAAGTATGCCGAAAAGTCCGTTGATGATGGCTCTGGACGTAATTCCGACGTTGTCCGCGAAGTCGCGGTAGGCTTCGTTGCGGGCTTTGTCATGGAAGCTTATCTGCCCGAAGTTGCCAGGACACTCTCCGAGATACATCTCGTCGATAAGGTCCGCCTTCAGCAGCTTGAATCCGGAGTCCCTGCGGCCGGCCTGGAGATATGCGAGGGCCATGGCCGCGACTTCCTCGTGGGCGACGTTGTTGGTGCTCCAGGCGTATGGCAGCCAGTTACTGGTGGAGAGGGTGAAGAGGTCCTTCTCTGGCTTCGGAAGGCTTATGCCGAGCGCGTCGAGAGCCTTGCGGTCGTAGTCGTAGCGGACAGGGATGTGCGGAATCTCGTTGTCCACGTATAGAGTCGCCCTCCAAGCCTGTTCCGGAGTGCAGGTCCCGCAGTCGATAGGGGTGTAGATGCTCCATAGGGCGGCGCTCTCGTGGAGCCGTTTCAATCCCATATAGTCTTGGTATTCAGCCCAATGCCCTTTGTCTTCGAGCCATAGGCGGGAGTTCATTGCGGCAAGGATTGAGTCTGCCTTCGCCTGATACGGCGCAGGGTCTTCTCCGAGAAGACGCGCGATTTTGGCGCTCTGACGATAGGCGTTGAAGTTGTATGCGGAGGAGTGCGTGACGGCTCCGGCGCTGTAGTAGAGGGCGTCGCTTGCCCAGATGCAGCAGTTTGCGTCGTAGAGGTTGTCGCCGTCTGGGTCGAAGTTGCGCTTCTCCCACTCGTGGTGAAGCTTGATGTAGGGCCACATCTCCCTCATAAAGAGCGTATCCGCATCGTAGCGGAAGTGCAGCATCAGCTCGTCGATGTAGTTGAGGTTCATGTCGTAGTGGCTCATCTGGTCGCTGCGGCCCGGGACTCGGCAGATGTATCCGTCAGAGTACATCTGTGTACCCCATTTCTTCTCCGGACGGGCAAGGTTGAAGAGCGTGTCCTGAGTCGGATGGGCAAAGACGGGCTTCACGTTTCTCGTCATGCTGCGGGCGTAGGTGCGGAAATGTGAAACGGCCCTGTCGTTCCAACCCACGACGTCTGTGGAGTAAGCTCCTCTCCAGCCTGCGAGCTGCGTCCGCCAACCCACTGCACCGTGGAGTACCGTGCTGCCGTCCCAGATGCCGTCGGCGGCTGCCACGAGCGACTCTCCGATGGTGTTGAAGAACGGGTCGGGGGTGTTGATCTCGACTCTCCCCATCAGCTCCTGCCTGGCCTGTTCCTCCTTGTCGAAGAGAGGCCTTCCCTCCTCTGCCGTGAGGGTGAGCCCTGGCTGCTTGTGTCGGTATAAGAAGTAGCTCTCGCCTCCGGTGCATTCCCAGCTGTATTCTTCGAGATTAGTCTCGCCGGAGACCGGCTCGAAATTCTCCCGAGGGTCGAGTCCGAGGTCACCGTCCCTCTTGAAGGAGGTGTTGGCTATGTCGCAGACTTTCGCGCTCAGACGGACCGGAGCAGCGAACCCGCTCGCGCAGAACTGCCAGACCGCGCTTTCGTCGAACTGGGATGCGAGGACCGTGATTCTGAGGCTCGCTCCTTCCGGCCAGGAAGGATCTTGCAGCAGGTAGCTTCTCCGTCCACCCCGGTAGCGGGCCTCGCAGGTGGCTGTGCTGTCCATCTGCAGCGTCCTGCCTTCCGCGGTGATGTAGAAACGGATGTTGCGGCTGTCCGCCTTGTCGTAGACTGCGAAGACGGGGCGGTCGCTTGTCTCGATGCGGAAGCGGGTGTGCGTCCCGTAAAGGGCTCGGGTGTATCTGCCTGTGCCGTTGAGACATACTATGTCCCTTCCGTCAGGGTAGTAGCGCATTGTGCGAACAGGGAGTTCCTCCCTCGGGGCTGAGCAGGAACTCAGCAAGGCTGCAAAAGTGAGCAGCAGGATGTGGTTAATTCTCATGGTGCGCTAATTTACGAATTTGCTTGTAATTTTGCACATCATGACTGCAATAGAGACATTGGCCCGCTATTGGGGCTACGAAAAGTTCCGTCCGATGCAGGAGGAGATCATCTCCGCTGCGCTTGAGGGGAAGGATGTGCTCGCCGTTCTGCCGACGGGAGGCGGAAAGTCCGTGTGTTTCCAGGTGCCGGCCCTGATGAGGGACGGCATCGCTGTGGTGGTTACGCCGCTGATTGCCCTGATGAAGGACCAGGTGCAGAACCTTGAGGCTCGCGGGATAAGGGCCATGGCGGTTCATGCCGGCATGGCACGCAGGGAAGTAGACCTCGCTCTGAACAATGCGGCCTACGGGGACTACAAGTTCCTCTACGTCTCCCCAGAAAGGCTCGGCACGTCTCTTTTCAAGTCATACCTCGAAGTCCTCAACATCAACTTCATCGTGGTTGACGAGGCGCACTGCGTCTCTCAATGGGGCTATGACTTTCGCCCGGACTATCTCAACATCAGCGAGATACGGAAAGTGTCAGCAGCTCCGCTGATAGCCCTCACTGCCACCGCCACTCCGGAAGTCGCGCAGGACATTGTCGCTCACTTGATTCCGCAGGGCACACCTCTGCAGGAAAAGCGGGCCAAGGAGAACTTCGTGGTGCTCAAAAGCGGCTTCGAGCGGGATAATCTGACCTACGCCGTGCGCCGATGCGAGGACAAGGCCGGACAGCTCATCAACATCTGCCGCAAGGTCAAGGGTTCCGGAATAGTCTATATGCGCAACCGCCGCAAATGCGAGGAAATCGCGGCTCTTCTCGGCTCAGCCGGGATAGAGGCTTCCTTCTACCATGCCGGACTCGACCCTCTTACGAGGGAGGAACGGCAGGATGCATGGAAGAAGGGCGATGTCAGGGTGATGGTCTGTACCAATGCGTTCGGTATGGGAATCGACAAGCCCGACGTGCGCTTCGTGGTGCACCTTGGATTCCCGGACAGCCCGGAGGCGTATTTCCAGGAAGCCGGCAGAGCGGGGAGGGACGGATTGCGGTCCTGGGCGCTGCTGCTCTGGAACATCAACGATGTCAGGAGCGTGGATCGCGTGCTGCAGCTGTCGTTCCCGAGCTTGGAGTTCATCGAGGACATCTATCAGAAGATACACACTTACTTCAGAATCCCCTACGATGCCGGGGCCGGGTCCCGGCTGAAGTTCGACATCGACGAGTTCTCCAAGCAGTACTCGACAGGCAAGGCGGAAGTCCACTACGCGATAAAGTATCTTGAGATGTCGGGGCACCTCACTTACGCGGAAGATGCCGACATATCCACACAAGTGAAGTTCACGGTGGAGAGGGACGTGCTCTTCGAGCTGAACTATCCCGACCCTGCGATGTTGAGGCTTGTTGAGGCCCTGATGCGGGGATACCCTGGGGTTTTCTCCTTCCTCGTCACGATAGACGAGAAGAGGCTTGCCGAGAAACTTTCGGTAAGCGTCCCGATGCTGCGCCAACTGCTCTACGGTCTGTCTGTGGAGCATGTGATAAAGTATGTCCCCGGAGACAAGGCGACCGTCATCTTCCTGCATCATTCGCGCCTGATGCCCGGGAATATGGATCTGCAGCCGCAGAAATACCGTTTCCTTAAGGAGAAGGCTTTCCAGAGGGCGGAGGCGATGAAGGACTATGCCGCCCAGATGGCCGAATGTCGCTCGCGCTATCTTCTGCGCTATTTCGGGCAACACGAGAGCATGGCCTGCGGCAAGTGCGACGTGTGCCGGGCAGTGGCGGCAGGAAATCAGGCGGATTTGGTCCTCGAATTTGCGAGGGCGCATCCGGGCTTCACTCTCGGGCAGTTCAAGGCCTGGTGCGACGACCCAGCAGGAGGAGCACCGGAAGGGGCTGTCGAACTTCTGCGCACTCTGGTGGACGAGGGAAAGGTGACACTTTAAAGCATTTCGTGCTATCTTTGCATTCCGATGAAAGCAAAACTCACATTTCTCGGCACGGGCACTTCCCAGGGGGTCCCGATGATAGGTTGCGACTGTCCGGTATGCACCTCCCTCGACCCGAGGGACAATCACCTCCGCTCTTCCGCTCTGGTGGAGTACGGCGGGCTCACGATTCTCGTGGACGCAGGCCCTGACTTCCGCTATCAGATGCTCAGGCAGAACGTCCGCCATATCGACGCCATTCTGCTTACGCACAACCATAAGGACCACACCGGCGGGCTCGACGACATCCGCGCCTTCAATCTCATAGAGAGGCATCCGGTCAACATCTATTGCGAGAAATATGTCGAGGATACTCTCCGTCAGGAGTATTCCTACGCTTTCGAGAAGGAGAAATATCCCGGTTCTCCGGAGTGGAGAGTCCACATCATCGACTCGTCGTCGCCTGTGTTCCTGCATTCCAATGCCGACGAGGAAGTCCTCGTATGGGAGAAGGGTTTTGGCTACAAGCATCTTCCTCCTGAAATGGAGAAGGAGCCTGCCGGCCCGGTGGAGGTGATTCCTATCCAGGGCTGGCATCTCAACACGGGAGAGATTTCCGTCCTGGGGTACCGTTTCGGCAACATAGCCTACCTCACGGACATAAAATGGATTGAGGAGAGAGAGTATGAGAAACTTAAAGGAGTGGAATATATTACTCTGGGCTGCGTCAAGCGCGACGAGCACCGCTCACATCCGGCGCTTCAGCAGTGTCTGGACTTCTTTGAGAAGGTGGGCCCGAAAGAAGCGTACATCACTCATCTCTCCCATATGCTGCCGCGCTACGAGGAGTTCGAGAAGGAACTCCCGGCACACGTGCATCCTGCCTGCGACGGTCTGGTGATAGGAGGTTAGAGCGTCACGTCTACAATCTTCCCGGCGAGGGCCGCGTCGTAGGGCCGCGACACCCTGATATAGTTGCCGGTATATCCCGCCATCATCCCGGCGTGCTCAGCCGATTCGAAGAGGACTCTCTCCCTGATGCCTTTGTTGGACTCCACGAAGGCTGTGTGCAGTTCGCCGCACAGACTCTCAAGGACTGCCACACGGCGTTTCTTCTCGCTTTCTTCTATCTGGCCGGGCATCTGCGCGGCAGGAGTCCCCGGCCTTTTCGAGTACGGGAATACGTGGATGAAAGCTGGGGAGACCTCCTTGAGAAAACTCAGCCCTTGCCCGAAGAGTTCCTCCGTCTCGCCAGGAAGCCCTGCCATCAGGTCTATCCCGAAGAATACCCTCGGCTTCCCAGGGGCCTCGAATGCAGCGCGGATGCGCTCGATTCTGTCTTTGAAAAATGCGGTGTCGTAGCGGCGTCCCATGGACTTCAGAAGAGTGTCACAGCCTGCCTGGAGGGGGATGTGGAAATGAGGTTGGAACTTGGTTCCGGATGCCGTCCAGTCTATGATCTCGTCTGTCAGGAGATTCGGCTCGATGCTCGAAATCCTGTATCTTTCTATTCCATCCACATCTTCAAGAGCCTTGAGGAGGTCGAGGAAACTCTCTCCGGTCGTGCGTCCGAAGTCGCCGGTGTTGACTCCCGTCAGCACAATCTCCTTTACTCCTGTAGCGGCGATTTCCCGAGCTCCGCGGACGCATTCGCAGATTGGGATGTTGCGGCTTTCGCCTCTCGCATACGGTACGGTGCAGTATGCGCAGTAGTTGTTGCAACCGTCCTGGACCTTGAGGAATGAACGCGTGCGTTCGCCTGTGCTGTAGGCTCCGAACACGCCTCCGCAGTCTTTGCCGGCTTCTGTTCCAAGCCCGAAGAGTGCAAGCGTCTCAGAGACTACGAGGTGCTTCTCGGATGCCCCGAAGACCTTCGTCACGCCTTCGATGGCTTCAATCTCAGCCCTTCTGAGCTGTGCGCTGCATCCGGTGACGATGACCTTCGCTTCCGGATTGATCCTGTGGACCCTGCGAACGAGGTTCCGGGACTTGCCGTCGGCGACGGAAGTGACCGAACAGGTGTTTACGAGGTACACGTCCGCAGCCTCGCTCCATTTGACCACCTCGAATCCTGCGTCGATGAACCCGCGTTCGTATGTGGAAGTCTCAGCGTAGTTGAGCTTGCAGCCCAGTGTGAGAAATGAAATCTTCATGGAGAGTCTATGCAAGGAATATGAATACACACGGACGCTTGCCTATGACAAGGCCGCTGCCTTTCCATTCGGCGATGCTGAGCGTGCGGATGAACTGGGTCGGGAGAGTGATGTCAGCCGCCACGCAGAGTCTTGTCCGGGGTGAGAGTGTCTGAAGCATGTCTGCGAACAGAGTGTCGTTGCGGTAGGGGGTCTCGATGACTATCTGGCTCTGCTTCTCGCTGCGGGAGACCTTCTCGAGGCCACGCAGAGCGGCCTTCCTCTCCTCGTTCTTTGCGGGAACATAGCCTCTGAACGCGAATGACTGTCCGTTGAGTCCGGAGGCCATTAGGGCGAGCATCAGCGAGGACGGGCCGACGAGCGGGACGACTTCTATCCCGTTGCGGTGGCAAAGCTCCACGAGAGCGCTTCCTGGGTCGGCGACCGCAGGAAGCCCGGCTTCGGAGATGTAGCCGACTGAACCCCTGTCGAAAAGCGGAAGGAAAGAGTCGACTTCTTCCTGCGTGGTGTGCTCGTTGAGCTCGTGGAATTCGAGGGTGTCAATCTTGCCCTTGAGCCCGTAGGCGGAGAGAGTCCGCCGTGCCGTCCGGGTCTGCTCGACCACGAAGGTCGTCAGCGAACACGCGGTCTGCAGGACATCGCGGGGTAGGATTCCGTCCAGAGGGGCGTCGCCCAGAGGAGCTGGTATGAGAAACAGTTTACCTTTGCCGTTCATCAGCGTCAATCTTTATCGTTGTGACTCCACTCTGTCTGTCTGCCTCCCCTGAGGATCTTTTCTTCCTTCTGAGGAATCTGTTCCACATGTCGCCGAAACTGCTGAATTCCTTCTGGTAGCTCAAACCGACACCGTTCCTCTGCGAGAGGTCGAGGTAACTCGTGTATTCGTCTGCGGAGTGGGAGAATATGTTGAGACGGAACAGCCCGTCTTCGTCAAGTTTGATCTGTATGTCAAGGTCACCTACGACGTCGCCGCTGCTGACGGTGTTGTTGAACCTGCGGTTGGCGACGGTGCCGCCCACGATGACCCTGTTGTTGAAGAGTTGCGTGGAAATAGCGACATCGAACATGTTCGTGCCCTGGCTGGTACCCTGGTAGCCGATGCCGATGTCGAGCGGGATGTCGAGCTTCTGGAGGATGGTGTTGAGCTGGTTGGACATCAGTTCGGTCATGTTGGAGAAGAGAATCTCGGAACCGTTGACGACTCCGGAGTTCTCGTCAGGGACGAAAGAACCCATGAGCAGCAGCGCCATGAATTGTTTCTGCACCTTGTCGGAGGTGCGAAGCGCGATGTCTACCTGGGACTTGACTGTAGGGTTCAGGTCCGGAACGTTGACGCTGAAGCTGATGTTAGGATTTCTCAGGCGGTCGCTGATGCTGATCCCGCATTCCACGAGACGGCGCGCTCCGGCTGTCTGCGCGTCCGTGACGAGGGCGCTGAGGGAAGTCCTCAGTCTGTAGATGGCGTTGATGTCCAACTCTGTGTTGAGGATGTCGCCTCCGAACTTGATGCTGCTGCCTTCCTGGATGCTGAATGCCTTCGTGATGATGCCAGGGATGACGAACTGGTAGTCTCCCTCGCGGATGTTGAAATCTCCGGTGAGGTCGAAGACCGCCTTCGATGGGCGCAGGTGCACTGTCACGCCGCCGTTGCCGCTGAAGGAAGCCATGTTTCCGACAGACGTGTCCATCTCCACGAAGGCCTTGACTCCCGAGTGGACGTTGAGTCTGGCGTGGATGTCCATGTCGGAAGCGACTTTCTTTTTCTCGATGTCTGTCCCAAGCATCTGCTCGTACGGGTCTATCTCCTTCTCCTTTTCGGTGAAGGTAAGCAGGTTGCCTCCCGTGCCGCCCATCTTGCCGCCGAGAGGGATGTGAATCTCACCGTCCCCTTCGGTGCTGACGTTGGCGTTGATTGTGAGGGCGTTGAGCGGTCCCTGCAGGCTCGCGTTTCCGCCCGCGGTCAGCAGCCCGTATAAGCCGCTGCTCCTTTGCGGAGCGTCGACGAACTTGAGCCTGCTGAAATCGAGCCGCGCGTCGAGGCTGAGGTTCTCGAGTCCCCTCTCGTTGCGCATCACTCCGGACAGGAGGCCGGTTCCAGAAGCGTCGTCACGAATCTGGACTCCGTCGAAGTAGAGTCCGCTATTGTCCATTCGAAGAGGCCCGCTCATCGTGTATGAAGCACCAGTATATGCGAGCTTTACCCTGGCATCGTTGAGGCTGAGCCCCTTGCTCTCGGCGTTGAAGTGCCCTCCCTGACCGTTGAGCTTGAGGGTGCCGCTGATGCTGCCGTCCATCTCGCTGAATACCTTGTCGAGGAAAGGGGCCGCAGGGGCGAGCGGGAACCGGTCGAAGTCTCCGGTGATATCTGTCCGGCCGTCGTTGAGGAAGTAGAAGCCGTTGGCATAGAAGGTCGTCCGTCCTGCAATCTCGTGGCGGAGATAGATGCCGATGTCCTCGCCCTCGTCTTCCAGAATTGTCGCCATGCGCAGGTTTCCCGCATCCGTGCCTCCGATGCAGAGCGAGTCGGCCCGGAAGTCCATGAGCATCTCCGGGGCATGACCTGCCATGGTGTTGAGCTGCATTGCGCCGTTCATAATGCCCTTGAGGCCATATCTTTTCGGGAGGAAGTTCTCGACCTGCTCGATGTCCATATTGGCGAGGGCGAGCCTCAGGGTGTCCTGCGAACTTGCGGTATAGCCTCCGTCGATGCTCAGGGACTGGCTCCTGTTGTGGATGCGGAACCCTTTGATGTAGATGTCATTGCCTCGTAGTACGAGATCGGACTCGTCGATCTTCCAGGTGTTTCCCCCGGCGTTGACGAACGATTCGAGAGGGTGGCATCTGAACACGGGCACACCAGTGGAGTCGCGGTATATCGTTCCTTCTGCGGCAATCTCGCCTTTACCGCCGGCGGAGGAGAATCCGTCGAAGTTAAGGACGGCGGACAGGTCGTCCTTTTCAGCACTCAGGCTCAATACCGGAGCCTCCACGTTGAAGTTGCCTGTCTTGAACTCTTCGCCTTCTATGTTGGCACTCAAGGCTTCGCCCCCGTTGTCGAGTAGGAGCGAGGTGTTCAGAAGATAAGTGGTGCCGAAGGCAAGACGCTGAGACTCAAGCTTGCCGAAAAGTTCGCCGGAGTTGGAAATGTCCAGCTTGGCTGTGGTCCCGTTGGCGATGTAGAGACCCGGGAGAATAAAGGCGAAAAGATCTCTGGAATCCTTCATAAGAAGCGAGAGCGAATATTCGCCGTTTCTCGCCGGCCGCTCTTCGGTGGTGTAGAGAGACGGCAGTTCCCGTCTCGTGGAGACGGCCTGAAGGTCGTCCAGGAAGTGTCTTACGTCGGAGTCGCTGCGGAAGTCCAGGTCTGCAAAGTCCGATTCGAGGTGGAAGGACCGTTCATCCCCGGTCCGTGAAAGCCGTGCGGCTATCGCCCCGATGTCCTTGAGGCCGTCGTTATTTTCAAACTGCAGACCACCGAGGTAGGCGTGTCCGTCGGCGAGGCTGTCCAGCATCGCAATGGAGAAATCTATGTCGAAATGTGTTCTGGCGGTGTTCCAGCGCCTGTAGAGATTGAGCGCGTGGAGATCCAGATTTTCAACCTTGCCGGAGACGGAGGCGTAGCGCGGGCGGTGGCCTGAGCCGAGCCGGGCCGAGGCTTCGATTGCGAATCTGAGATTCGGGTCAGAACTCCGGACTTCTGCGTTCAGCTGCTCTTCGGAGAATTGCGTCGTGGCGGTGATGGAATTGTAGCTGTAGCCTCCGAATTCGAGCCTGTCGATTCTGAGAGAGTCCACCGTAAGGGCGGAGAGTCCTGAATCGAGCGATGCCGATGCGGAAGCGTAGACGCTGCAGCGCCCTACAGGGTTCCCTTCCAGAATCTCCTTGACGTTGAGCCCGAAAGTCTCAACCTTGCCGCTTATCTCCGTTGATCTGCGCCTGCTGAGGAGGTTGCGGACGCTGCCGCTGACTCTGAGCGTGCCTGCCTCGCTGGCGAGATGCGCCGAGAGCGAGATGCGTGAGATGTGGCCAGAGGCCTTGAAATCGAGCTTGTAGTGCTGTCTCACGGAGAGGTTGTTGGGGAGTCTTATGGCCTTCTTCCCGTGAGGGGAGAAGGCCCGGAGGATGCTCTCGAGCCCCGACTTCGTGAAACTCAACTCTTTCCCTTCTGCGGAGAGCATCGACTGCCTGAAGTCAGGAAGTCCGGTAAGGCGAAGCCTGAGGTCCTTTGCGCTTATGCCAGACGCCGTCTCTCGGAACTTGAGGCCAGAGACCTCGAAGTCGTCCACGTATCCGAGGAAATCGCCGCTTTCGATGGCTATTTCGGAGTCGATGTCTTTCAGTCCTCCGGTGAAGTAGAAGAGCGTCTTTGTCGAAAGTCTCGTGCCTTTGCGTACCTTGCCTCCCATCAGGACTCCGGAAACGTAGTCTACGAAGGATTCCGCTCCGTCGTAGGACATTGAGTAGTATGCCGCCTTGACATCCGACCAATCGTCGATGATGTGGATGTCCTCGACTATGGTGAAACCTTGTCTTACCGTGCAACTGCCCTTGAGAAAATTGAGCCTGTAACCCGATTTTTCGACAAGGGAGAGTTTGTCGGCAGTTCCGCGGATCTTGCCTTCGGAGAGACCGAGGTCATGCCCTTTCAGGTCGAGGGTGACGTCGAGGTCGTCGTAGTATATCGCGCCTTCCTTGCGCTGTTGCTTCATACGAACGAAACTGTTCATCCTGAAGCGGAAGTTGTGGAGGCTTATCTTGTTCACGCTGAAGACTTCCTTCTCCGGGAGAGGTTTCTTCCCATTGGACGCTCCGCCTCCGAAGATACGTGCTATGTTTGCGAGATTCCGGCCGTTGAACGGCTCTATGGCGAGGTGGAACATGCCGTCCTCGATGTTGACTCTGCCCACGTGTATTCCCTTTTTGGCGAAGAGTCCCTTTATGCTCAGGCTTGCCGTGATGCTTCGTGCAGTGAATACCGTGTCGACCCTGTCCCATCCTCGTCCGAATTCGTCGGCGGTGTAGGGCGCGCGGTCTACGAGGCAGAGGTCCTTGATGTGGATGAGACCGGAAGGCGTGATGCGGACCTGTTCGTAACTTACTGCTGCGTCAGCATTTGAGGTGAGACGGTCGAGAATCTTGTGGCTGAGCCTGGTCTGCACGGAAGGCTGCTGTACGGCGAAAGCCGCAGCAAGAAGCAGCACCACAAGAAGCCCGACGAGCCTCGCTGCTATGTATGAAGCCTTTCTGTACATCTTACCAAACTTACAAATATAAGGATTATTGCTAAATTTGCGGAATTGAAACAAGTCATATGGCAGATATAATCTTGGGTATAGAGTCCTCCTGCGACGACACTTCGGCGGCGGTCATTAAAGACGGCTACCTCCTCTCCAACGTCATCGCAAGCCAGGAAGTCCACCGCTCGTTCGGGGGAGTTGTCCCCGAACTTGCATCCCGCTCCCACGAGCTCAACATAGTCCCTGTCGTCAGCGAGGCCCTTTCGAAGGCATCGCTGATGCCTTCCGACCTCACGGCAATAGCCTTCACACGCGGTCCGGGCCTTCTTGGCTCTCTGCTGGTGGGCACGTCTTTCGCGAAGGCAATGGGAGTGGCGCTCGACATCCCCATCGTGATGGTCAACCACCTCCAGGGGCATATCCTCGCCAATTTCATCAAGGACCCCGAGAAGCCTTCACGCCAGCCGTCATTCCCATATCTATGCCTGTTGGTAAGCGGAGGTAACTCACAGATAGTCAGGGTTGATGACCCGTTGCATTTCGAGATACTCGGCCAGACCATCGACGACGCTGTGGGGGAGGCCTTCGACAAATGCTCCAAGATGATGGGGCTCGGCTATCCGGGAGGGCCGGTCATCGATCGCCTCGCCAAACTCGGCGACCCGTCCCGCTTCCACTTCGCGAAGCCGCACATTCCCGGGCTCGACTACAGTTTCAGTGGCATCAAGACCTCGCTGCTCTATTTCGTGAGGGACGAGATGGCCAAGGACCCGGAGTTCATGGAGAAGAACAAGGAGGACATCTGCGCTTCCTTCCAGAAGGCGCTCATTGACATCCTGCTGGACAAACTAGTCAAGGCTGCGAAGCAGACGGGCATCAGGGAGGTTACCATAGGCGGGGGAGTTTCCGCCAACAGCGGTTTGCGCGCGGCTATAGAGGCCGAGGGGCAGAAGCGGGGATGGAACACCTATCTTCCGGAGTTCCGCTTCACCACCGACAATGCTGCCATGATTGCCGTAGCCGGTTATTATCACTATCTTGCCGGGGAGCGGGCACCGCTGGACATCGCTCCCGTGTCGCGGGCCTCGGCGTTCTGAACCTGGCCGCTTTTGAGAGATTATGAAAGAGTTTGAGATTGTCTGCCCTCTGACCAGAGAACCTCGGCTTAAGGAGATTGAAGCCAAGGCTGCCGGGATGAAGTGGGTGATTAAGAAGAGGTCCATAGATGCCCGTAAGGAGCCTGTATGGCGCTATCAGTATGAAGCTTATGCAAAAGACGAGGCTTACGTGCCCTATGAACTTCCCGAGTTCCCGGACGTGCATGCCGCACCCAAGGTGCTGGTCGTGGGTGCCGGTCCTGCAGGGATGTTCGCCGCGCTGAAACTCGTCTCGCTCGGCCTCTGCCCTGTGGTGCTTGAGAGAGGGAAGGACGTGCATGCCCGCAAGGTCGACATGGCGAGACTCTCCCGCGAGGGGGTCCTCAACCCGGACTCGAACTACTGTTATGGCGAGGGCGGTGCGGGGGCGTTCTCCGATGGCAAGCTCTACACCCGCTCCTCAAAGCGCGGTGACATCCGGGAGGTGCTTCATCTGCTCGTCAAGTTCGGAGCGTCGAAGGACATCCTCATAGATGCGCATCCGCACATCGGCTCGGACAAACTTCCGGGGGTTGTAGAGAACATACGCAAGTTCATCGTGGAGAAGGGCGGAGAATACCATTTCGGCACAAGAGTGACATCCATCTTCAAGGACGGAACGGACTTCTGCCTTGCCACGGCTGGAGGTGAAGAATACCGCGCGAGGAGAGTCGTCCTCGCCACCGGGCATTCCGCAAGGGACATCTACGAGATGCTCTACCGGGATGGCGGGGCCCTTGAGGAGAAGGGTTTCGCTCTTGGCGTCAGGGTCGAGCATCCGCAGGAGAAGATCAACTGGTGCCAGTACCACGGGCAGTGGAAGCCGGGAGTGCCTGCGGCGGAGTATTCGTTCGTGGAGCAGGTCGACGGGAGGGGAGTGTTCTCCTTCTGCATGTGCCCGGGAGGTCTGCTCGTACCGTCATCCACGGAGGAGGGAACGGTCGTACTCAACGGGATGTCCAACTCAGGCCGAAGCGGCAAGTTTGCCAATGCCGGCGTGGTGGTCCAGATTGAGCCGGAGGACGTGCCGGGCAGCGGACCTTTCAAACTGATGGACTTCCAGCACCAGGTCGAGGTCGACATGTACCGCTATTCGTCAACCCACGGCGGGGAGCATCCGTTCGCTGCGCCTGCGCAGAGGATGGAGGATTTCTGCCAGGGCAAGCTTTCCAAGACCATGCCTGCGACGACGTATTATCCTGGGGTTGTCAGCGCGCCTCTTCACGAGATTCTGCCGTTGTCCGTGGCCGAGCGTCTCCGCAAGGCTTTTCCTCGCGTGAAGATGCGTAACTACTATACCAACGCGGCTCTGCTTCTGGGCGTGGAGTCTCGGACTTCGTCTCCGGTGAGGATACCTCGAGACAAGGACAGCATGGAGTATGTCTCTATGCCGGGGCTTTATCCTTGCGGCGAGGGTTCAGGATATGCCGGGGGCATTGTCTCCAGCGCCGTGGACGGCATCAACGCCGCCGTCAGGCTCGCCTCGCGTTTCTCGGAAGAGTAGTTTCTGCTGCCGTGCTCTGCTGTTCCTGCTGTATACTGCTTCCGTTCTGCTGTTCCTGTCGATAATGGGGGTACGTGGCTATTGGGAGATAACCCCGCTTCCAATCATTTCGCCGTCCGTCGCGTACCAGACCGCGAACTGTCCTGAGGTGATGCTGCGCTGCGGCTTGTCGAAGAAGATGAACAGACCGTTCTCCCGCATCAGCAGCACTGCGTCCTGCAGTGGCTGGCGGTAGCGGATGCGAACTCTGTAGCGTCGCTCTGTGCCCGTCTCCATCTTCAAGTCCGGGCGGATCCAGTGGACTTCGCTGCTGTCTATTTTGAGGCACCTGCGCAGAAGGCCCTTATGGGGCTCGCCTTCGCCGACGTAAATCGTGTTGGCGGGAATGTCTGTGGCGATGACGAAGAGGGGGTTGGAGTGTCCGCCGATGGCGAGTCCGCGGCGCTGGCCGATGGTGTAGAATTGGGCGCCTTCGTGCCGGCCTATGATTCTGCCCCAGGGGTTGTCCTTGAATCGCGTCTTTTTGACGTGGTGCTTGCCGCTGCGGTAGGTCTCTGTCTCGAAACGGATGTCTCCGTAGTCAATCGGGGTCGACAGTTCCTTAAGTTCCGAGTCGCTCAACGCGCTTCCGCCCTTGCTCTCCAGCTCTTTGTCTCTCATGTACTTGGCTGATGCTTCGTAGTAGGATTCGAAGACTTCCACCACGTCTCCTTCACGAGATTCCAGCTTCTGCTGAAGGAAGACCGGAAGGTCGACCTTGCCCACAAAGCAGATGCCCTGGGAGTCTTTCTTGTCGGCGGACGGGAGGTCGGCTTCGGCGGCGATGCGTCTGACTTCCGGCTTGAAGATGTCTCCTATAGGGAACATCGCCTGTGCGAGTTGCTCCTGGCTGAGCTGGCAGAGGAAATAGCTTTGGTCCTTGTTGGGGTCGGTGCCTTCGAGGATGCGGACCGTGCCGTCGGGGAGGGTATCCTTGCGGCAGTAGTGGCCTGTAGCCACCATGTCGGCTCCGAGACGTCGAGCTGCCTTGAGGAATGCGTCGAACTTGATCTCGCGGTTGCAGAGGACGTCCGGATTTGGGGTGCGTCCTTTGGAGTATTCGTCGAACATGTAGTCTACCACTCGTGCTCGGTATTCTTTGCTCAGGTCCACGAAGTAGAAGGGGATGCCAATCTTCCTCGCCACCATCTCCGCCACGAACTTGTCCTCCTCCCATTCGCAGTCGCCGTGGAGGGTGCCTTCGGTGTCGTGCCAGTTCTGCATGAACATGGCGAATACGTCATAGCCCTGCCTCTTGAGCAGAAGGGCTGCAACGCTGGAGTCAACGCCTCCTGAAAGTCCAACGCAAATCTTCATAAGCCTTAAAATGTCATGACAAAGGTAGGGAAAAGTGTTCATAATGGGAGTCCTGCCGTCTCTTTAATTTCCCACTTTCCCAAAAGTGGTGTCTTGATGTGAGGTGTCCCGGAAAATCATTATCTTGCCGGACCGAACCATAACGATACCTGAAATGAACCGGAAATCCAGCACAACCTTCGCTGCCATCGCTGCGGCACTTACGCTTGCCTTTGCAGCATTCAATTCCTGCGGGAATGTCCCGCGTTTCCAAGATGCAGTCAATCCGCTGACCTTTACGGATATACCCGACAATGACGTCATCCGTGTCGGGGATGACTACTACATGGTCAGCACTACGATGTACTTCTGCCCCGGGGCGCCTGTCATGCACTCCAGAGACCTGGTGCACTGGCGGATAGTCAGCTACATCTACGATGTCCTCGAGGACGACGACGTCTACAATCTCCGCGGCGGCCGCAACGCATACGGGCAGGGGCAGTGGGCGACCTCCCTCCGCTACGAGGGCGGGATGTACTACGCACTGTTCATCGCCAACGACCAGAGGAAGACTTACGTCTACAAGACCGAAGACATAGTGAACGGTCCGTGGCGGCGCACGGTCATAGACCGCCCGATGCACGACGCGTCGATGCTCTTCGACGGCGGCAGGCTTTTCGTGGTGTGGGGCAACGGCGACCTGAGACTTACCGAACTTGAGCCGGATGCGTCAGCCATCAAGGAGGGAGGCATCGACACTCTGCTGCTGAGCGCACCTCGCGAGGGCTATGGTCTGCGGGCGGAAGGTGCCCATTTCTACCATATCGGAGACTGGTACTACATCCTCGAAATCGATTGGCCGTTGGGCGGCGTGCGCACCGAGACCTGCTGGAGAAGCCGAGACCTGCTCGGACCTTACGAGAGCAAGGTCGTGCTGCAGGGTGCTTTTGACTCGCGTGCGGACGGAGTGGCGCAGGGCGCAATAGTGGATACTCCCGCAGGTGACTGGTATGCGATAATGTTCCAGGACCATGGCGCGGTGGGGCGCATCCCGACGATTCAGCCTGTGGCCTGGACGGACGGATGGCCTGTGATGGGCGACGACGGAGTGCCGATGAAGAACGTCCGTGTGAACCTGCCTCCGGCAGGGGAGGACTATGTCTGGGACAGCGACGAGTTCGACTCTCCGTCGCTTGCGCTTGTCTGGCAGTGGAATCACAAGAGCGACGACTCACGCTGGTCTCTCGCGGAAAGGCCGGGCTATCTTAGGCTCTATGCCTGTGAGCCTGTGGAAGGGCTGATGAGCGCCCGAAATACTTTGACGCAGAGGACTGTCGGCCCGAAGTGCCTCTCCGAGGTGCGCATGGACGCTTCTGCCCTGAAACCCGGGGACAGGGCAGGACTCTGCGCTTTCCAGAGTCACAATTGTGCCATCGGCGTGGAGGTGGACGGCAACGGAGCGAAACACGTCGTGCTGAGGTCCAGCTCGCCTCGGGCGAAAGATGTGGAGGAGTACCGTGCCGAGATGCCGGGAGATGAACTCTACTTGAGACTCCGCTACACGTTCGCTCCTTCGGCGGGGGAGGACTCTTCGACTGCCGACACCGCACGGGCATCGTATTCCTTCGACGGGGAGAACTGGACTGAGATAGACTATACCCTCAAGATGCGCTATACCCTCGATCTTTTCACCGGTTATCGTTCCGCGCTGTACTGCTACTCAGCATCTGCAGACGGGGGCGGGGCCGCGGACTTCGACTACTTCCGCCAAGAAGTCCTCTGAACGCGCATCTCCAATGCGTGCGTCCCGGTCGGGACCTGAAGAAAAGAGGGGACGATTTTTTCGCCCCCTCTTTCGTATCAACGGATTTCGAACTCCTGAATGAAAGGCTCGGAAAAGCCTTCTACATGGATCTTGAGCTGCGCGCGTCCGCTTCCGGAAGTGGACTGCAGGCGGACGAGACCTTTGCCGAAATAGCTGTCCAGCTCGGTGGTGCGCCACGAACCTTCCCTGCGGAAATCACCTGTCTCTACGCCGAGAAGCCTTATCGGACCCTCGGTTTCTACACTGAACCGCCGCGGTTCCATCTGCTGGAGGCGGCCCTCCGTATCGAGAAGGCTGAGCCGGACATGCGCGACTGTCGGACGTGTGTTGTCAGCCGGGCAACTGCGCGGGCTCAGGTCCGCTTTGAGCGGAGCGAGTTCTGTGAAGTCTGCATCGAGTCTGACGGAGCAGACAGGGCCGTGGGTGGTCAGAGAGTCCCTCATCACCTCATGCCCGTCCTTGAACCCGACCGCGAGAATCTTTCCCTTGGCGTAAGGCAGCTGCACCGTGATGCAGTGGTCCGGGTAGTCGGCTGTCACGCGGGTCTTAAGCGGCAATTGCGGATTGCTCCACATCGGGAAGTAGAACTGCACGGAGTCGCAGGTAGTGTAGCAGCGCACTTCTACGCAGCGCTCGTCCACGTATGGAAGGTCCCAGCAGTCGGCCATCGGCGGATACTGCCAGTGGTCCTTGCCAGCCGGCTGGTCGAAGCAGTTGTCCCGCACGAGCAGTTTGAGGAAGTCTTCTCCAGGTTTCCATGCCGGGTGGTAGAAGGCAGCCTGCGGCTTCTCTTCGAGCGTCATGTCGAAAGGGGAGGAGCACCATCCCTTGGACGGCCATGCGGAGGCTTCGCCGAGGTAGTCGACTCCTGCCCAGACGAAAGAGCCTGCGATGAACGGATTGTCTTCCACGAAGTTCCACGGATTGAGCTCCACGAAGTCCCTGACATAGTTCTCCCTGAGTCCGGAGAAGTATGGGAAAGCCTCGGAGACGAGCATCTTCCTTTCTGGATGTCGACGGTGGTCCTCAATCATGCGTGGCTCAAGGTAGTTGTATCCGACTATGTCGGTGACATCCCCGAACTTGTCGGCGAACTTGTTCTGGCAGGCGACCATTGTCGGTCGCGTCGGGTCGAGGCTCTTGACGAGCATATGCAGGTCGCGGGCTCTCTCCACGCCCTCGTCGTCTGTCCTCAAGGCCTCCATGACTTCGTTCCCGATGCTCCATACGATGACGGAAGGGTGGTTGCGGTCGCGGCGGACCATGTCGGAGATGTCTTTGTGGGCATTGGTATCGTAGAACCTCTCGTAGTATCCGGACTTCCATTTGTCGAAAGCTTCGTCTATCACGAGCAGGCCGAGTGCATCGCAGATGTCGAGGAATTCCGTGGACGGAGGGTTGTGTGCGCAGCGGACTGCATTGCATCCGAAGTTCTTGAGGGTCTTGAGCCGGCGCAGCCACACTTCGTCCGGCACGGCCACGCCGAGACTTCCGGCATCCTGATGCAGGCACATCCCCTTGAGCTTGAAATTTCTGCCGTTGAGGAAGAATCCGCTGTCCGCGTCGAAGCGGACGTCCCTGAACCCGAAGCGCGTCACCACTTCGTCGGAGAGCTTGCCGGATGCGTCGCGGACTTCGGTCCTTACGGAGTAGAGCACCGGATTTTCGGGACTCCACAGCTGCGGAGAGCCGATCTGCACCTCCGAGCCGGAGGTCTTCGCGACAAGCTCTCCGGAAGGGGAGAAGAAACTGTGGGTGAGGCTGTAACGGTGACCTCCCTCGATTTCAGTTCGCATCTCGACTTTGCCGTCGGCAGAAGCATTAGCCCATATGCCGTTGTGCTTCACCCTGACCTTGCCGGCGGAGGTCTTTATCCATACGTGCCGATAGATGCCGGCTCCGGTGTACCAGCGCGATATGTCTTCCATGTCCACATGCACGGCAAGCCTGTTCGTCCTGCCTTTCCGGAGGAGTTTCGTGATGTCGAAGCTGAAGTCGGTGTAGCCGTAAACGTGCTCTCCGAGTTTCCTGCCGTTGAGCCATACGGTAGCGCAGTGATACACGCCGTCGAAGACCAGAGTCACGCTCCCCGCATCTTCAATCGAAGCAGGAAGCATGAAGTCTTTGATGTAGAGTCCCTGACCGCCAGGCAGGTAGCCGGCAGATCCGCCGGCATCTCTGTCGAAAGGAAGTTCGGAACTCCAGTCATGGGGGATCTGGACGTCCCGGAAGCCTTCATCGGCGGAGCTGCCGAGCAGCCCTACTGCTTCTTCGTGGTTCTCGCAGAGCCGGAATTTCCAGCCTTGGTCGAAACTGTATTCAGAATGAGGTCCTGCCGCCGCCTGCAGGGCTGCGGAACTGCAGGCGAGCAGAAACGACAGAATCAGGGCAATCGGTTTCTTCATGAGGGATTCCGATTAGAGGGTGAGGCTCACGTGGTGACGGCCTGCACTGTATTCCTGTGCTGCGCTTCCGTCCGGCAGGGTGACAGTGGCGGTGCAGCCTTCAGGAATGCAGAAGTTCCACTCCCACTTGTCGCCGTCATATTTCCATTCGCTCCTTATCGTTCCGGAAGCGGACTTGTATTCGGCGGAGAGGAAGCCGAGTCTGCGGTCTGGGACAGGGCTCATGATGATGTGCCTGAATCCTGGTGCTGCAGTATCGGCCTCGATGCCCGCTGCGGTGTTCCAAATCCATTCGCAGACGCATCCGTAGGCATAGTGGTTGAAACTGTTCATGCTCTGCGGTCCCATGCCTTTGTCGCGCATATAGCTGTTCCAGCGCTCCCAGATGGTCGTCGCACCGTTGTCCACAGAGTAGAGCCAGCTCGGGTTTTTCCTCTGGAAGAGGAGCTCGTAGGCGATGTCTACCATCCCGTTCTCCGTAAGGGTGGACATAAGGATGGAAGTGCCGAGGAATCCTGTCTGCAGGCAGTTCCCGTGGTCTTCGAAGTTCTTCCGCAGGCGGGTGGTCATTGCGGCCTTAGCCTCGCCTTCCACGAGCCCGTTCTTCAGGGCGAATAGAGCAGGAGTCTGCATGGTGTTGAAGACCGGTGTTCTGAAACTGCCGTCCTTGAGGAGGAAAGTTTTCTTGAGGTAGGCTTTTGCCTCAGCAGCCATCTCGTCGTACACCTCGTAAGGGCGGGAGCTGGCCTTCGCCATGTCGCGCATCATTGCAGCGTCCATGGCCCAGTAGCAGGCGCTGAGGTAGTTCCAGTATTCGACTGCCTCTGGGAGAAGTCCATGCTTCTCAGAACCGTTTCTGTATATGCCCAGGCCTCGGCTCTCGAGAGGCTCATAGCTCAGCCAGTCTGCCCATTGGTAGTTGCCGTTCTCCGCGACGAGTGAGCGGTGGTCGTATCGGGTCTCGTTCACGTGGCGCATGAACTTGTCCATTGCGCTCCAGTTTTCCTCGATGATGGAGGTGTCCCCGAACTGCTTCCAGACAACCCAAGGCACGATGATGCCCGCGTCTGCCCAACCCACTCTCATCATTTCCGTCGGGGTCGCGCCGTACTGGGCCTGAGGGGCTACCCCCGGGAAGGCGCCGGTGCCGGTCTGGGTGTCGCGAAGGTCGCGTGTCCACTTGTGGAAGAACCTGTCGGTGTCGGCAAAGAAACTGCCGGTCTCTGCGAAGACCTGGGTGTCCGCAGTCCAGCCGAGGCGCTCGTTGCGCTGAGGGCAGTCCGTGGTGACGGAGAGGTAGTTTGATCGCTCGCCCCACAGTGTGTTGGAGATGAGCTTGTTGACAAGCTCGTTGCCAGTGGTGATATGCCCTGTCTCCGTCTCTTCGGTGATGGAACTTACCGGGATGGTGGATACAGAGCGGATGGTAACTTCATTGTTGGCAGTGATGGAAGCGTAGCGGTAGCCGAAGAAAGTGCAGTGAGGACGGTACTCCACGAAGTCTCCGGATGCGCCGAAGGTGTAGATGACGAACATTCCTGAGTCGGGTGTCCTGAGGTTGAGCCTGTGGACACTGCCTTCTGGGCCGTCCATACCTCGGCTGAGGGCTCCGTTGCCGTCGTTGAGAAGCTCTGCCGGGAGGAAGGTCAGCACTGTGCCTTCTGCAGCCTTGAACTCGAAGTCAGGCACTCCGGCGCAGTTCTGCCCGAAGTCGACGACGAGTTTCTCGCCTGGGCTGATTGTCATCTCCTCGCCGGGAGCGTAGCTGCGGAGAATTACGACCTTGCCGTACTCGCCTTCCTTGGCGTTCTCCACATCTTTCCAGATATAGGCCTGCTGCGGAGAGAGGGTCAGGTCTGCGCGCTGGTAGACTTCCGCTCCGTCGGTCGGGAGAATCTGTCCGTTGAACTCGGTGTTGAGCTCAGGCGTGCCGAGTTTCTCCGGGGTCAGATATCCCTGCGGGATACGTGCATCGTACTCCTCTCCGTCGAATATGGCGGCGTGGGTCACCGGGCCTGCGATACCTGCTTTCCAGTCGCGGCAGTTCGTTCCGAAGACCTCTGTGCTGCCGTCGGAGTAGGTCAGCTGCAGCACGCCCCTGAAGGCGGTCTTGCGTCCGACCATCCCTTCGTGGTTCTTTGGGGTGACAATCTTGTCCGCCCACCATCCGGGAGTGAGCTGGGCGGAAAGCTGATTAGTGCTGCCTTCGGCCTTGTCGAAGGCGGGTGTCACATCGTATGTAAACGAGAGCTTGGTCTTCTCGTAGTGGGTGAAACCAGGTTTCAGAATCTCGTTCCCTACCTCATTGCCGTTGAGGAAGATGCGGTAGACTCCGAGCCCACTGGTCATCCAGACGGCCTTCGTGACCCGCTTGGCGTTGGTCACTTCTCCGATGAACCAGCTTGCCCCGTCGGCGGCTCTTTCGTTGCTGGATGAATAGACGATGCCTGTGACGACCGGAGCATCGGCGGCGGAAATCCATTCGGAGTTCTGCCAAAGCTCCTGCGGCAGGGCATCCGTGCGGAGCCCTACGTTCCCTTCACCGGGGTGAGTGGTGCAGGCTACAGCCATGAGGCTGACGAATGTGGCGGCCATTATGGCCTTGATAAAGTGGTTGTTCATATCATTTTGGTTATGAGTTTCAGTCGGCGAAACTTTCAATCTCGGCGATGACCTCGTGGCAGTCGCGCTCCGACTCGAGAAGGTCGGCAAATGACTCGTTCCACAGGTTGATGCCGAAGACGTACTCCTGCATGGTAATCTGCCCTCCGCCAAGAGCTTCGTAGAGCAGGTCTGAAGGACTCAGCGAACTGAGAGTACTGCTATATTCCATGCACAGTTCTTTGAGAGCCCTGGCCTTCTCGAATTTCGACTTGAGCGAGTGGCGGTACTGGATATACTCGTCCTTTACCTTTGCTTGTGCCGCTTCGAGTCGCGCATTTGCCGCGCGCACCTTGCCGTGGTTCTCCCAGAGAGGTATGGAAATCCCCGCTCCGACTCCCTTCAGAGAACTTCCGGCCACGGTCTCGGACTTGTAGCCTACGCTGAACTTCGGCAGCCATCCGGAGACGGCGACTTTCCTTGAGTCCGCTGCAATTCCGACTTCATTCTCCACGGCACGCAGCTCGCTGCTGGACTTGACAGCTCCTGCGTACCATTCGTCGAAGTCGTCAGGAAGCAGCGGGGCGGTGAACTCGTCCATGGAGAACTGGAGCGGCTCTCCTCCGTTGAGACGTTTGAGTTCTTCGAGGGCGTTGTCAACCTCGATTCTGTTGGCTTTGGCCTTTCTGAATGCTGAAAGCCTTGCTATCTTGGCCTCGTTAAGCTCAAGGATGCCTGCCAGACCGGAGTCGTATTTCTCCTGCCAGCTTGAGATTATAGCGTCTGCATTGGCGAGGCA
Organism: uncultured Muribaculaceae bacterium; assembly: GCA_964385795.1. Classification (GTDB taxonomy): domain Bacteria; phylum Bacteroidota; class Bacteroidia; order Bacteroidales; family UBA932; genus Cryptobacteroides. The sequence continues at coordinate 27,111 of CAYLPY010000006.1, read as the reverse complement.
CTTGTCGAACTCCCTCTGCAGGGCGTTGAGGTATACGAGGTTGATGCAGAGCTTGCGGGCTTCGAGAAGAATCGCCTTGCGCCCTATGGCATAGCGGTATTCCGCAGCCGCGCACTCTCCGTCGGAGACTTTCTTTCTCCAGTAGTACATGGTCGGGAAGTCAAAGCTCTGGCTGACACCGAAGTCGATTCTGTGTCCGCCTTCGTCCGCCACGGTCTCCCACAGATAGGCGAACTCGACTTCTGGGTCGGCGGGGGCAAGTCCAGTCCGGGCTGTGAGCTGGTCTGCGGAAGCTTCGCTGCGGAGCACCTTGAGAGTGCTGTTGTTCTGCTCAATCGCTCGGATTGTTTCCGTGAAGTCCTGCGCCACGGCAGCCACGCAGCAGGACAGCAGCGCGAGCGAGCATGTCAGTGCATGTCGTTTCATTCTGATTTCCTCCTTTTTGCAATCCATTCGTACATGATAGGTATGATGAAGATGTTTAGCAGGGTGGATGTCAGCAGACCGCCGAGAACCACCACGGCCATAGGGCTCTGGATTTCGTTGCCAGTCTGGTCACCGTTTATAATCATCGGTATGAGGGCCAGTGCTGATGTGAGCGCAGTCATGAGGATAGGGTTGAGCCTGTCCACCGAACCGTCCACGACGCTTTCCCTGAGGCTTTCACCGTCCATGCGCAGATGTCTGTAGCGGTTGATGAGCAGCACACCGTTGCGGGTGGCGATGCCGAACAGGGTTATGAATCCGATGATGGACGGGATGCTGACCACGCCCGAGCCGATCCACACTGCGAACACTCCGCCCACGAGTGCGAGAGGCAGGCTGGCGAGCACGATACCGGCGAGTGCTACGTCCTTGAACTCCAGATAGAGGAGCAGGAAGATGACGAACACTGCGAGAATCGTGGCGACCGCGAGGGTCCTTGAGGCGCTCTTGGCGCTCTCGAACTGTCCGCCGTACTCGATACGGTAGCCTTCCGGCAGGGTGATGGTCTCGGCCACCACTTTCTGAACGTCCTCGACTACGCTTCCCACGTCACGTCCGCTGACATTGGCCGACACGACAAGTTTTCTCTGCACATTCTCGCGGCTGATGGCGTTCGGGCCTGAAGCGGAGACGATGTCGGCGACCTGCTCGAGCGACACCTTGCGCCCGTCGGCGCAATCGATGAGGGTGCTCTTCACTCCTTCAAGAGTACGGGTGTCGCTGTCTTCGCCAAGCTTGAGGACTACGTCGTAGCGTCTCTGGCCTTCGTAGATGTCGGAGAGTTTCTCCCCAGCGAATGCAAGTTCTATGAAGCTGTTGAAATCAGCTATGCTTATGCCGTACTGGGCGAGGGCTGCACGGTTGGCGCGTATCTGAATCTGAGGTGACTCTCCCTGCTGCTCGATAGACGCGTCCACGAGGCCTTCCACGTCGGAGATTGCACCTTTGATGGTGTTGCCGAGCATCTGCATAGTGCTGAGGTCAGTGCCGAAGATTTTGATTGCAATTGCTGCCTTGGTGCCGGATAGCATGTGGTCGATGCGGTGTCCGAGAGGCTGCCCGACGGTTACTGCAATGCCGGGGATGCCCTTGAGTTTCTCTCTCACTTCGTCGAAAACGACATCTTTAGGGCGGTCCTTAAGCTTGAAGAGGACCTCAATCTCGGAAGAGTTGGTGGTCTGCGAGTGCTCGTCAAGGTCGCCCCGTCCGGTCCTTCGCGCGGTCTTGACCACTTCCGGGATGCTGAGGAGCTCTTTCTCCATCAGGACGCCAAGCTGGTCGCTGTATTCAAGAGACGCTCCCTGCTCGGTCACGGCGGCAATGGTCATCGAACCTTCGTTGAAGTCCGGCAGGAAGCCGGTTCCCATCTGGGTGAATATGACTATCGCTGCTACGAGAAGCGCTCCGGTCGTCGACATCACTGCTGTCTTGTGGGCGAGCACCCATGAGAGGGCACGCCTATAGGCTGCGCAGAGCTTGCGGCTGACCCAGCTTTCCTTGTCGTTGCGGGTGAGGTACTTCTCTCCGGTGAGCATGTCCTTGCAGAGAAGGGGAGTGATGGTCATCGCTACAATCAGCGACATGAAGAGGGCGATGATGTAGGTGATTCCGAGAGGCTTGAGGAGCCTGCCCTCCATTCCGCTGAGGAAGAACAGCGGCACGAACGCAACCATTATTATGAGGGTCGCGTTGATGACGGAAGAACGGATTTCCCTCGAACCTTCGAAGACCACTTCGAAGACTTTCTGTCGCTCTCCGACAGGCTTGAGATGATTCTGCCTCAGGCGTTTGTATACATTCTCCACGTCTATGATGGCATCGTCCACGAGCGAGCCTATGGCGATGCACATGCCGCCGAGGGTCATTGTGTTGATGTCCATTCCCAACAGATGCAGGACGATGATTGTCGCGAGCAGCGACAGAGGGATGGCGAGGATGGAGATTAGCGTTGTCCTGAAGTTGCCCAGGAAGATGAAGAGGATGATGATGACGAAGATGGCTCCTTCGAGCAGGGATCTGCCGACATTGCCGACGGATGCTCCGATGAAGTCGGCCTGCTGGAATATCTTCGTGTCCATCGTGACGTCTGCCGGGAGGGACTTCGCCACGTCGGCAAGGTTATTCTCTATGGCGGCGGATACCTTAAGGGTGTTGATGTTAGGCTGCTTGCTGATGGAGAGGATGATGGCAGGCTCTCCGTTGCGTGAAGCGGTGCCGGTCTTGATGGCCGCTCCGACTTTCACCTCCGCCACGTCGGCAAGGGTGACTGGACCTTCGGTGCCCATCTTGACAACGCTCTTGCCGAGTTCGTCCACGTCGTTGGTCCTGCCTATGCCGCGCAGCGCGTACTCGTTGCCGAAGTCCCGCACGATACCACCTTCCGTGTTGACGCTCAGTGATCTGCCGACTATCTCGATGTCCTCGAGGGTGACTCCGTAGGCTTCCATCCTGACGGCGTCCGCGATGATTTGGTACTGCTTTACGTCACCTCCCACGACGGACACCTGCGAGACGCCTCCCGTGGCGAGAATAGCAGGCTTGACCACCCAGTCGGCCATGTCGCGGAGTTCCATCGTGGATGTCTCGCCCGTAGTGGACTGCATCCCGACGAACATGATTTCTCCCATAACGCTGGACTGGGGGGCCAGCACTGGGGTTATGTCTGCCGGAAGGGATTCTCCGACGGTGACCATCTTTTCGGAGACAATCTGTCTCGCGCGGAAGACATCCATTCCCCAGTCGAACTCTACCCATACGAAAGAAGTTCCGTATCTTGAGGAAGAACGTACTCTGCGGACGTTCGAAGCTCCGTTGACGGCAGTCTCAATAGGGAAGGTGACGAGCCTTTCCACTTCCTCTGCTGACATCCCGTGAGCATCTGTCATCACGACGACGGTAGGCGCGGTGAGGTCAGGGAAGACGTCGATGTCCGTCCTGTTTGCGCACCAGATGCCGCCGACCACTATCAGCACTGCGCCCAGCAGTACCAACAGACGGTTCTTCAGCGAGAACCGTATAATTTCGTTAAGCCAGTTCATCGCCTGCTAATGGTTGTGTCCTGCGTGCGGGTCCAGTCCGCCTGCCGCCTGGGCAAGTTTGACGATGACTGCTCCTCTGCAGACTACGCGTTCGCCCTCTGAAAGACCTGAAATAATTTCGGTCCGCCTGCCGTCCGTAGCACCGATGCTGACCTGGGTCTTCTCGAATATCTCAGGAGTTATCTGCTTATAGACAAAGTAGCTGCCCATCTCCTCCACAATGGCCTCCTTGGCAACGGAAACTCTCTCGGCGCTTCCGGCTGTCTTGATCCAGACATCCGCGAATGTCCCCGGCATCGCGCCAGCTTTGTTGGGGATTTCGAAGCATACCGGCAGCAGCGGGCTTCCGCTGAGGGTGGCCTGCCCTACGGAGAGGACACGGCCTCCGAGTTCTTCGAGGGACCAGGTCCTGTCGTCGGAATAAAAGCGGAAGTTGGCTCCCGTTATGTCTGCGAGGGCCTTGTGCCATTTGGGTTGGACTTTCGCCTCTACGATAAGCTTAGAGGAGTTCGTGACTGTGGCGAGAACTTGTCCGACCTCAACATACTCTCCGTTGGTCACGAATACTTCGGAGATGCTGCCGTCGATTTCCGGTACGGCGCTGAAACGGCCGTCACTGTAGTTGCTCTCGAGGTTCTCGAACACGGCCTTTGCCGTCTCGTATTCGGCTTTTGCCTGTCCCAACTCGCTTTGGGAGACAATCCTGCTCTCCGATAGATTGCTCTTGCGCTCATACTCTCCGAGTGCTCTCTCGTATTCGCTCTTCGCTTCGTTGTAGCGCACGTCCATGTTGGAGTCTGCCAGTCCGCGACTTCCGATATAGAGGACAGCCTTGTCCTTGTGGGCCGGTGTCCCCGGAAGGAGGCAGCCGCCGGCTATGGTGACTATGCCTGGGGCTTTGGCGATGATGCTATGGATGCCGTTCTGCGACGGAAGCACCTGGGCGGCGGCGCAGATGACCTGGCCGATGTTCTCGTTGTGGCACATCTCGGTGGCGAAGTCTATCTTCCAACTCTGCTCCTTGGAGAATACGACCCTGTTTGGACCGGCCTCGAATTCTCCCTCGTGCTCTTCCTGTGACTCCAGAGCATCGTGCTCGCAGTGGAACACCGTTATAGGGGTGCAGACCGTCTCGTCTTCTACCCTGAAGCAGAGTTCGGCTTCACCGTCCTTTGACGGAGCGAGTGGAAGGGTGTAGATGCCTCCGGTCCTGTCCGCTTCAGCGGTGGCGGAAATTACTCCGTCGGCTGTCTTGAGGACTGCCGAGAGCGAGGCGCCCTCGACAGGACGGAAGTCCGGGATTGAACTCAGGTGAACGGTCATCTGGACTTCCTCGCCGGCAATCAGCGGATGCGACTCGGCGTAGATTTCGTATGACGGACTGTAGAGAATCACGTATACCGGTTCGATGACGTGCCCGTGGTCGTGGGCGTGATCGTGGTCATGACCGCTTTCGGTACCGTTGTGGCAGGCTGTGCACAGAAAAGCACAGGCAGCCGCCAATGCTATGATTTTTTTCATTGTGTTGTGACTGATTACGTTGCGGTGCTTTTTACCGCGTTTTCCTTATGTGATTCCGGGCGGAGATGGAACCGTGTTTCGTCGTGGAAGCCTTCCGCCTCGTTGCTGCGGGGTGAAATCAGACGGTCGGAGGTCCACGCAGCGCCGGCTGCGGGAGGCCGGGGAGTCCGTGGGCCTTGAAATGGTCGGAACTGTCCAGATCAAGCAGCACTGCGTGCGGACGGTAGGTATATTCGCAGATGTTGTCTCGGACATCACCGGTCTCCGGGAAGAAGTCTTCCGAACTTAGTGACAGGCCGGCGTCCTTTACTATGAATGTCCCGATGGATTCGCAGTTGCTGAAGTGATGGATGTGGCTTGCTCCCTCGGAGCAGTGGTGCTCGTGGGGTATGACAGAATGTGCGAACACGGCCAGAAACGCCGCGACGCACAGCAGAGCTTTCGTGTGTCTCCAGTCCATCGTTGGCAAATATAGCAAAACTTTGCAGATATGTTCAAAAAACGCTACATTCGTGGGTCTTACCTTATAGCAATCGTAGCAAATGGAAAAGTTTATTTCAAACTACATTGACCGCTTTATGTCCGAGCTGATTGCAAGAAATCCCGGCGAAAGCGAATTCCATCAGGCCGTCCGCGAGGTCGTGGAGAGTGTGGCACCCTACGTGGCAAGCTGCCCTCAGCTGATGGACCTCAAGATTCTCGAAAGGATGACCGAGCCGGAGAGAATCATTATCTTCCGTGTTCCGTGGACCGACGACCGCGGGGAAATCCACATCAACCGAGGTTACCGCGTCCAGATGAACAGCGCTCTTGGACCGTACAAAGGAGGCATCCGCTTCCACTCGAGCGTCAACCTAAGCATCATGAAGTTCCTCGCTTTCGAGCAGGTTTTCAAGAACTCCCTCACGACACTCCCGATGGGAGGTGCCAAGGGCGGTTCAGACTTCTCCCCGAGGGGGAAGTCCGACGCCGAGGTTATGCGCTTCTGCCAGAGCTTCATGACTGAACTCAGCCGCCACATTGGCCCGGACACTGATGTCCCTGCCGGCGACATCGGAGTGGGCGGCCGCGAGATAGGCTTCCTCTTCGGGCAGTACAAGCGTCTCCGGGACGAGTTTACGGGCACTCTAACCGGCAAGGGACAGGCTTGGGGAGGCAGCCTCCTTCGTCCTGAAGCCACTGGCTACGGAGTGTGCTACTTCGCGCAGGAGATGCTCGCGCTTCAGGGCAAGTCTTTCGAAGGGCAGACCGTTCTGGTTTCCGGTGCCGGAAACGTGGCGCAGTACGCGGCGCAGAAGGCCATGAGACTTGGCGCAAAGGTCGTGACTCTCTCGGATTCCGACGGTTTTGTCTATGACCCTGACGGGCTTACGGAAGAGAAGCTGGACTGGGTCATGATGCTCAAGAATGTGCGTCGCGGACGTATCAGCGAATATGTGAAGCAGTATCCGGGAGCGCAGTATTTTCCGGGCGAGAGACCTTGGAAAATCAAGTGCGACATAGCCCTTCCGTGTGCAACCCAGAACGAAATCGGGAAGTCCGATGCCGAATTGCTTCTTGCTGGAGGCTGCTTCTGCGTGGCCGAAGGTGCCAACATGCCTACGACGCCGGATGCTATAGACCTTTTCCGCAAGGCGAAAATTCTCTATTCTCCGGGCAAGGCTTCCAACGCCGGCGGAGTGGCTGTATCCGGACTTGAGATGAGCCAGAACTCGATACGTCAGAAGTGGACCGGCGAGGAGGTCGATGCGCGTCTGCACCGCATAATGTCCGACATCCACGCCGCCTGCCTTAGGTACGGCACCTGCGAGGACGGCTGGGTTGACTATGTCAAGGGCGCCAACACGGCAGGCTTCATCAAAGTGGCAAATGCCATGTGCGACCAGGGGCTTGTGTAGTGTAATTATTGAGAAATGAGCATAATACAGGACTATACGGAGCTGATGATGCGGAGAGTCCGCCGGATTCTTCTGGTCTGCAACAACTACGACAGTTTCTCCCTTGAGGAGGACGGCCACATTGAGGAACTCATCAGCCACGAATACGCCGAATTGAACCTCAGCAATCCGCCTTCCATCACGAGGGCGGAGTCCACGGTCGATGCAATCAAGATTCTGGAAAAGGAAAGCTTTGACCTCATCATCACGATGTACAATGTCGGAGAACTTGACGTGTTCGGCTTCTCCGAGCAGGCCAAGCATCTTTATCCGACCACTCCGATAGTCCTGCTGAGCTCATTCTCGAAGGAAATATCCAGCCGCATTGCCGAGAGGAAGTGCAGCACCATAGACTACGTCTTCTGCTGGAACAGCAGCACGGACATCATCATCGCCATCATCAAGCTTCTCGAAGACCGGCTCAACGCGGAGCACGACATCCTCAAGATGAGTGTCCGCGCCATCCTGCTCGTCGAGGATTCTGTGCGCTACTACTCGACCTATCTTCCGTTGCTCTACAAACTTGTCCTTCAGCAGAACAGCAAGTCCGTGGCGGATGCGCTCAATGAGGAGCAGCAGATCATGCGCAAGCGTTCGCGCCCTAAGATTCTCATGGCGACCAACTATGACGATGCGGTGGCCCTTTATGAGAAATACAAGGACAATATAATAGGTGTTATCTCGGACGTAGGGTTCGTGCTTCACAGTGGCGACAGCCCGGAGGAAGAGAAGAGCGATGCCGGAGTGAACCTCTGCAAACTCGTCAGGGCGGACAATCCAACGATGCCATTCCTTATGCAGTCCTCTCAGGAAAGCATGAGGGCGGTCGCCAGAGAACTCGGCGTGGGTTTCGTGCGCAAGAGCTCCAAGACGCTCACGCATGAGGTCAGCGAGTACATCGGCAGGGAGTTCGGCTTCGGCGACTTTGTGGTGACTGACCCTGAGACTGGGCAGGAAATCGCGAGGGCTCGCAACCTTTCGGAGTTCGAGAAAGTCATAGCGAACATCTCCGACGAGTCGCTGACGTATTTCTCCGAGAGGAACTACATCTCCCGATGGCTCTATGCCAGAGGACTTTTCGCGATAGCGGACCTCTTCCGTCCTGTAAAGATAGGTACCTATGGCGATGCCGCAGCGGTGCGGGAGATGAATCTTCGCAAGATCCACGACTACCGCATCAACCAGGGGCTGGGCGTTGTGGCCCGTTTCGATCCGGAGACCTACAACGACGCCATCTGGTTTGCAAGGATCGGCGAGGGCTCGCTCGGAGGCAAGGCGAGGGGGCTGGCGTTCCTCAACCACATCCTCCGCAAGTATGACCTCTACGACAGGTGGGAGGACGTCAGGGTGCTTGTGCCGCGCACGCTTGTCATCTGCACCGACTACTTCGACCGTTTCATCCTCGAAAACGGACTCCAGTATGTCATCAATTCCGACATCAGTGATGCCGAGATTCTTTCGGAATTCGTGGCCTCGACTTTGCCGTCGGAACTTACGTCTTACCTTCGAGTGTTTATCCGCAATGTGCGCAAGCCGCTGGCCGTGAGGTCTTCCTCTAAATTGGAAGACTCGTACTATCAGCCGTTTGCCGGGGTGTATTCAACCTACATGATCCCGAATACGGAAAACGAGGACCAGCAGCTTCGGCTGCTTTCCAAGGCTATCAAGAGCGTCTATGCTTCCGTATACTTCGCTTCCTCGAGGGGCTACATCACCTCAACTTCCAACGTGATTTCGGAGGAAAAGATGGCGATAGTCATTCAGGAAATCTGCGGAAGCGAGGACGGCGGCTACTATTTCCCGACATTCTCCGGCGTGGCGCGTTCGGTAAATTTCTATCCCATCGGCTACGAGAAGCCGGAGGACGGAGTGGTGAAGCTCGCGTACGGACTCGGAAAGGCGGTTGTTGACGGCGATCAGGTGCTGCGCTTCTCTCCGAAATATCCAAAGAATGTCCTCCAGACTTCGACTCCGGATCTCACCGTGCGGGAGACCCAGCAGGTGATGTATGCGTTGAATCTCCAGCCGGACAAGTTCAAGACTTCCGTCGATGATGCCATCAACCTCGAGCGGATACCGACGGGGGACTGCGGCCGCTTCCGCTCGTTCTCCAAGGTGGTCTCTACCTACGATCTCGAGAACCAGAGGATAGTGGACTCTCCATACGCAGAGGGCCCCCGCTTCGTGACATTCTCCCATATCCTCCGCTACGGCACTTTTCCGCTCGCGGGGATTCTCCGCGAACTCCTCGAAATCACGCAGAAGGAGGTCAAGTGCGGAGTGGAGATAGAGTTTGCGGCGAGTCTCGACCGCGGCGGCAAGAGGACTTACGATGTCTTCAACGTCCTGCAGGTGAGGCCGATTTCTGCCGACGGCATCTACAGCAGCGTCAACTGGGATTCGGTCGATGACAGGTCGGCGCTTCTCCGCTCGACCTGCGCGATAGGGCCCGGGATGATTCGTGGGGTCCGGGATATCATCTACCTCCGCCGTCAGAGTTTCGATGTCCTAAAGACCGGAGAGATGGCGAGGGAGATAACCTCGCTCAACGGTCGGCTGCGTTCGCAGGGCCGCAACTATGTCCTGATCGGTTACGGCCGCTGGGGGTCAAGCATCTCCTCTCTCGGAGTCCCGGTCCAGTGGAGCGACATCTCGGAGGCGAAGCTGATAGTGGAGTGCTGCCTGGAGAATTTCAGGATAGACCCGAGCCAGGGCACACATTTCTTCCAGAACCTGACATCTTTCAATGCTGGCTACGTGAATGTCAACCCATATGCCCGTCCGGGCGAGGTGTGCGATACGGATGCTCTCGACGCGCTCCCTGCCGAGTATGAGAGCGACTTTGTCCGGCTTGTCCATCTGGAACAGGATCTGTTCATCGCTGCAGATGGAAAAGAAAACCGGGCGGTCGTAAGTCTGAGCTGAAAATGAAAAGAGACGGTCACGTGGCCGTCTCTTCTGCTGTCATCTTTCCTTCGAAATCAGGTATTCTGCAATCTGGATGGCGTTCAGCGCCGCGCCTTTGCGAACTTGGTCGGACGAGAGCCACAGACTGATGCCGTTGTCCTCGCAGATGTCTTTGCGGATGCGCCCGACGTAGACGTCATCCTTGCCGGCGGTGTAGAGTGGCATGGGGTACTGAAGTTCGGCGGGATTGTCGAAAAGGGTGACTCCGGGAGCGTTCTCGAGGGCTTTCCTCACGTCCGCCACTTCGAGCGGCTTCTCTGTCTCTATCCATACCGCTTCTGAATGTGAGCGCAGCGAGGACACTCTGACGCAGGTGGCTGCGCAGCGGATGTCCGAATGGAGAATCTTCCGTGTCTCGTTGAACATCTTCATTTCCTCTTTGGTGTAGTCGTTGTCCTGGAAGATATCGATCTGCGGGATGAGGTTGTAGGCGAGCTGGTACTGGAACTTGCTGACGTGAATCTCGCGTCCTTCCACAATCTCCCGGTACTGCTCCTCAAGTTCCGCCATGCCTTGAGCTCCTGCACCGGATGCTGACTGGTAGGTCGCAACGCGGACTTTCCTGATGTGCGAGAGCGCTTCTATCGGCTTGAGCACCACGACCATCATCAACGTCGTGCAGTTCGGATTCGCGATGACGTTCCTCGGAGCGTCAAGCGCGTCTTCGGCGTTGCATTCCGGCACTACAAGCGGAACATCCTCGTCCATGCGGAAAGCGCTGGAATTATCAATCATTATCGTGCCGAATCTGGTGATGGTCTTCTCGAACTTTCTGGAGATTCCCGCTCCGGCAGACACGAAGGCGTAGTCCACTCCCTTGAAGTCATCACCTTCACGGAGCAACTGCACCTTTATCTTTCTTCCTTTGAATTCGTACTCTTTCCCAGCGCTGCGTTCCGATCCGAAAAGTAGCAGTTCGCTGACGGGAAAGTCGCGCTGCTGCAGGATGCGGAGCAGTTCTTGCCCGACAGCGCCGCTGGCGCCGACTATAGCTATCTTCTTCATGTTTTTCTGTTAAGTATTCCGCGATGCGTGCGGCCCTTTCCGCGCGGGTTCACAATTCTCAAAGTTAACTATTATTTGCGAAAAAGCATCGTTTTGTTTGTTTTTGTCGAAAAAGAAAGCGAACTTCGGGGACAGTTAGCTGTAATTACCATAATGCCATCAGACAGAATATACATTTTTGACACCACTCTCCGCGACGGAGAGCAGGTGCCGGGGTGTCAGTTGAACACCTCCGAGAAAGTCGAACTCGCAAGATCTCTCGAAGAACTAGGGGTCGATGTCATAGAAGCCGGCTTCCCGATTTCGAGTCCGGGCGATTTCCAATCGGTTGTTGAGGTTTCCAAGGCCGTCAGGGAACCAGTGGTATGCGCCCTGTCCCGAGCCGTAGAGAAGGATATAGATATGGCAGCGGGTGCACTGGAATATGCACGCCGCAAGCGTATCCATACCGGGATAGGTACGTCCGACTCCCACATCCGATACAAGTTCAAGTCCAATCGCGAGGAAATTCTCGAACGGGCCGTGGCAGCTGTCAAGTATGCCAAGAAGTATGTCGAGGATGTCGAGTTCTATGCCGAGGACGCTGGTCGGACGGACAACGAGTACCTCGCGAGGGTGGTCGAAGCCGTAATCAAGGCCGGAGCGACGGTTGTCAATATCCCCGACACGACCGGATACTGTCTTCCGTCTGAGTTTGCTGCCAAGATTCGCTATCTGATGGAAAACGTTGACGGCGTGGACAAGGCGATTCTCTCCACCCACTGCCACAACGACCTTGGGATGGCGACGGCCAACACTATTTCCGGGCTTATCGCGGGAGCACGTCAGTGCGAAGTCACCATCAACGGTGTGGGCGAGAGGGCCGGCAACACTGCACTCGAGGAGATTGCGATGATTCTCAAGAGCCATCACGGAATTCCGCTCGTGACGGGAATCAAGACTGAGGAACTCACGTCCGTCAGCCGTATGGTCTCGAGGCTTATGAATATGCCTGTCCAGCCGAACAAGGCCATTGTCGGGCGCAACGCCTTCTCCCACTCTTCGGGCATCCATCAGGACGGAGTGCTCAAGGAAGCTACAACCTACGAAATCATCAATCCGAAGGACGTCGGTCTGGAAGACAATCATATCATCCTCACTGCACGCAGCGGCCACGCAGCTCTCAAATATCGTCTCGGATTGCTCGGAATCAAACCGGCTCCGGAGAGGATGGATGCGATTTATCAGGATTTTCTCCGTCTTGCAGACAGCAAGAAACAGGTGGAGGACGAAGATTTGCTGCAACTCGTGAAGCAATAAGATGAACACTGCATTTGACAAGATTTGGGACTCCCACGTCGTATCCGTGATTGAAGGAGGGCCCCAGCAGCTTTACGTGGACAGACTTTACTGCCACGAAGTTACGAGCCCGCAGGCCTTCGATGGTTTGAGGGCGAGAGGTATACGTCCTTTCCGGACGGAAAGGATTGTCTGCATGCCGGACCACGACATCCCGAGCCTTGGTCAGGACCGTCCGATAGAAGATCCGGTCTGCCGTGAGCAGGTGGAGGCTCTGGCGAGGAATGCTGCCGAGTTCGGACTGAAGCATTTCCCGATGCGCAGTCCCGACAGCGGCATCGTCCACGTGGTGGGCCCGGAGAAAGGCCTTTCGCTTCCTGGGATGACCATCGTCTGTGGCGACTCCCACACATCCACTCACGGGGCAGTCGGCGCGATAGCTTTCGGTATAGGGACAAGCGAAGTGGAGATGGTCCTCGCTTCGCAGTGCATCCTCCAGCAGAAGCCGCGTTCCATGCGGATAAGGGTCGAGGGGCAACTCGGACGTGGCGTGACAGCCAAAGACATCGCGCTCTACCTAATGATGAAACTCACGACTTCAGGAGCTACGGGGCATTTCATCGAGTATGCCGGTTCGGCCGTCCGTTCTCTTTCAATGGAGGGAAGGCTTACGCTGTGCAACCTTTCCATAGAGATGGGTGCGCGAGGTGGTTTCATAGCCCCCGATGAGGTGACGTTCGAATACCTCAAAGGCAGGGACTACGCTCCTTCGGGGAAAGACTGGGATGCGGCTGTGGAGTATTGGAAGAGTCTGAGGAGCGACGATGACGCCGTTTTTGATACAGAATATGTCTTTGATGCGGCGGATATCGCTCCGATGATTACATACGGGACAAATCCTGGACAGGGAATGCCGATAGACGGCAGCATCCCGTCTGACATTCCGTCCAGACCTCTGGAATATATGGGTTTCTCCGCAGGGGAGAGGCTGCTCGGGCACAAGGTCGACTACGTCTTTCTTGGCGCATGCACCAACGGAAGAATTGAGGATTTTCGAGCCTTTGCCTCCATAGTGAAGGGCCGCCACAAGGCTGACGGCATCACCGCGTGGCTTGTCCCGGGATCATGGGCGGTCAAGGCGCAGATACATGAGGAGGGGCTTGACAAGGTCCTTGAGGAAGCTGGATTTGAGATTAGGGAGCCGAGCTGCTCTGCCTGCCTTGCCATGAATGGAGACCGGATACCTGCTGGCAAGTATGCCGTATCCACCAGCAACCGCAATTTTGAGGGGCGTCAGGGGCCGCTTTCCAGAACTCTTCTTGCTTCTCCCCTGACCGCTGCGGCAGCAGCGGTATGCGGATGTGTTACAGACCCGAGAGACTTGTTATGAAACAGAAATTCGAGACAGTGGAGAGCACCTGCGTGCTTCTTCCTTACGACAATATAGATACAGACCAGATTATCCCGGCAAGATACCTCAAGGCAACTACCCGGGACGAGAAGTTCTTCGGCGAGCATCTTTTCCAGGATCGGAGATTCCACGCTGACGGAAGCCCTGTGGAGGACTTTCCGCTCAATAATCCGCTCCTCAAGGACGCGGAGATTCTGGTTGCGGGGGAGAACTTCGGCTCCGGCTCAAGCCGTGAGCACGCCGCCTGGGCGCTCTCGGGCTATGGCTTCAGGGCCGTGGTCGCAGCATCGTTCGCCGACATCCACCGCAACAACGAACTCAACAGCTTCATCCTTCCGGTCCAGGTCGGTCGAGCTTTTCTGAACCAGGTCTTCGAGGACCTCTCCAAAGACCCAGTGGCACGCCTACGAATCGACCTTCCGTCTCAGACCTGCACCTCGCTGCTCAGCGGAGCGAGTGTGCATTTCGACATCAATCCATACAAGAAATACTGTCTTCTGAATGCTCTTGACGACATAGACTATCTTCTTGAGCATAAGGATAAAATAGAACGATATGAAACTCAGAATAGCCGTATTGCCAGGTGATGGCATCGGGGGAGAGGTGGTCGCCCAGGCCATCAAGGTGATTGACGCTGTTTGCGGACGCTTCGGACATTCCGTGGAATACAATTATGCAGAGATAGGCGCATGCGCCATCGACCATTGTGGCGAACCTTTCCCGCAGAAGACTTTTGAGACCTGTCTTGGAAGCGATGCCGTGCTTTTCGGCGCAGTCGGTGATCCACGCTATGACAATGACCCCTCAGCTAAAGTTCGCCCGGAGCAGGGACTCCTTGCCATGCGCAAGAAACTTGGCCTTTTCGCTAACATCCGTCCTGTGGAGACATTCGCCTCGCTTCTGGACCGTTCTCCTCTCAAGACGGAAATCGTAGATGGAGTCGACTTCGTATGCGTGCGGGAACTTACAGGCGGCATGTACTTCGGTGAGAAGGGCCGGCGTGACGGGGGAGACACCGCCTACGACACCAATCTCTACCATCGTTTCGAGGTGGAGCGTATCCTCCGTAAAGCCTACGGCATCGCCATGCAGCGTCGCGGACATCTCACCGTGGTGGATAAGGCCAATGTCCTCGAGACCTCGCGTCTGTGGAGGGAGGAGGCCCGGAGGCTGGCTGCCGAGTATCCGCAGGTCACCACGGATTTCATGTATGTGGACAACGCTTCGATGAAACTCATCACCGAGCCGCGATTCTTCGACGTAATCGTGACCGAGAATACTTTCGGCGATATTCTGACGGACGAGGCGAGCTGCATCTCAGGATCGATGGGCCTTCTTGCATCCGCCTCTCTCGGAGAGCATACCGGCGTCTATGAGCCTATCCATGGGTCCTACCCGCAGGCGGCAGGCAAGAACATCGCGAACCCACTTGCGACTGTCCTTTCGGCTGCCATGATGTTCGAGATTGCGTTCTCGCTGAATGAAGAGGCTGCCGCAGTACGTGCCGCGGTCGCCAAGAGCATCGCGGAAAATGCAGTCACCGAGGACATCGCCCCATCCGGTTCTCGTCCTCTCGGTACTTCTGAAGTGGGAGACTGGCTTGCCGCGCGGATACTGGCGCAGTAGTGTCGGATTCGATTTTTAGAACCTTATACGAAAGATATTATGCCGAATTTAGATTGGTCAAGCCTTGGCTTCCGATACAGGAAGACCAATGCAATCATCTGCAGCCGCTACAAGGACGGGGAATGGTCCAGGCCGGAGGTCTGCAGAGACTTTGATTTCTCACTCAATGCCTTCTCCGGGGTTTTCCATTACGGGAACTCTTGCTTCGAAGGTCTGAAGGCTTTCCGCGGAGCGGATGGCAAGGTGCGTATGTTCCGTCCGGACGAGAATGCGAAGCGTCTGCGCAGGAGCGCCACGAGGCTCAGCATGGCAGCGCCTTCCGATGATCTCTTCCTCGAGATGTGCGCCATGTGTGTCAAGGAGAACATCGATTTCCTGCCCCCTTATGGACACAATGCTTCGCTCTATATCCGTCCGGTGCTTGAAGGCGTCGATCCGCAGATTAGCATCGTCTCATCTTCTGAAGTGCTCTTCTCCGTGATGTGTGTCCCTGTCGGGACCTACTCTGCTGCCGGAGTGCTTGCTCCTGTGGATGCCGTTATCGCTCGCAACTACGACCGTGCGGCTCCGAACGGTACCGGCTCATTCAAGATAGGTGCGAACTACGCGATGTCCCTCTATCCATACAACCTCGCTCACTCGCAGGGCTACACCGAACTTCTCTTCCTCGACCCTGCAAGCAAGACGAAAATCGACGAGTTCGGGTCGTCCAACTTCATAGCCATCAAGAACGGAAACACTTTTGTCACACCGCTTTCAGGCAGCGTCCTGCCGTCCATAACCAACAAGTCTCTGCAGACGCTTGCCGCTGATGAGGGACTCAAGGTGGAAAAGAGGGTTGTCCCTGTGGAGGAGATTGCCGAGTTCGACGAGGTCAACGCCTGCGGCACTGCGGTAGTCATCACTCCGATACGTTCAATAACCGATAAGCCGTCTCTTGAGGGCGGGGAAGTGCTCCGCAAATATGAAGTCCCTGCCGGTGACAAGTGCGGAGAGGTCAGCCGCCGTCTCTATTCCATCATCCGTGGCATACAGGACGGAACCGAGACCGACACACACTCCTGGTGCGTGGAGGTTCAGTAGTTCCAGGGAGTTTCGATGTCGGAAGGCATCCTCCAGTCACCGCGTGGTGAAAGGGATACCGAGCCGACCTTAGGCCCGTCCGGGATGCAGGAACGCTTGAACTGTTGGGTGAAGAAACGCCTGAGGAAACTGGACAGCCAGCGACGCAGCGTCTGCTCGTCGTAGAGGCCCGCGAAGGCCTTTTTCGCCAGGAACATGAGTTTCTCCGGGGCATAGCCGAAGCGGAAGAAATTGTACAGGAAGAAATCGTGGAGCTCGTAAGGGCCCACGAGATCTTCCGTTTTCTGTTTGATGTCGCCATTCTCGTCGGCAGGGATGAGTTCCGGGCTTATCGGGGTGTCCACTATGTCGAGCAGCACCTTCCTGACTTCCTCTGAAGAGGAGAATCTGTTGTCGGCGCTCCATTTCACAAGTGTCCTTACGAGAGTCTTCGGGACGCTGACGTTCACGGCATACATCGACATGTGGTCTCCGTTGTAGGTGCACCAGCCGAGGGCGAGTTCGGAGAGATCTCCGGTGCCGATGACGATGCCTCCCTCCTTGCCGGCGATGTCCATCAGAATCTGGGTCCTTTCGCGTGCCTGGCAGTTTTCGTAGGTCAGGTCGTGGACGGACTCTTCGTGGCCTATATCGGAGAAGTGCTGGCGTGTGGCCGGCACAATCGAGATTTCCCTTGCGCAAACTCTGAGCAGGGACATCAGGTCGAGTGAGTTGGAGTGGGTGCGTTCGGTGGTTCCGAAACCTGGCATCGTGATGCAGATGATGTCTTTGCGGTCGAGTCCGATCTCGTCAAAGGCGAGCACGGTCACTATCAGTGCCAAGGTCGAGTCAAGTCCGCCGGAGATGCCGATGACGGCCTTGCGGCAACGGATATGCTCGAGTCTTGTCCGTAGGCCGGCCACCTGGGAGGAGAGGATTTCGCGGCAGCGCTCCTCAAGTGCGGCCCGGTCTCCTTGTGGGACGAACGGGTGAGGTTCGACGTGCCTGAGCAGTTTTTTGTCGAAGTCGGTCTTTCTCGGCTCTCCGGCTGCTGACGTTGAATACGGCTGAATCTCCCCCTCGAAGCGATAGGAGTGCTCCTTCAGACGGAGCGTGTCGAGCTTGTCGATATCCACGTCTGCCGATATGTAATGCGACTCCGGCTGGAAGCGCCTGCTTTCGGATAGTATGCTGCCGTTCTCGCAGATGAGCGAACTGCCGGCCCACACGAGGTCCTGGGTGGATTCTCCGAAGCCGCAGGAGCAGTAGACGTATGCTGCGAAAAGCCTTGAGGAAGTGGCACTTACAAGAGACTTTCTGTACTCGTGCTTCATTAATACTTCATTGCTTGCGGAGAGGTTCAGAATCAGTTGCGCCCCGTTCATGCAGGCCCATGTGCATGGCGGGACCGGAGACCAGAGGTCCTGACAGATTTCGACTCCGACGACGGTCCTGCCGTAGCTGAACAGCTGCCTTGTTCCGAAAGAGATGTCCTTCTGTCCGGCATAGTCAATCTGGAGATTGCCTTCGAGGACTCTTGCCGACTCGAACCACCTCGGCTCGTAGAACTCGCCGTTCCCGGCGAGATAGGTCTTCGGAACAATCCCGATGATGCGGCCTCCTCTTATCACAATGGCGCAGTTGAAGAGTCTGGAGCGATATTCCACGGGAGCACCGACTACTGTCAGAGTGCTGAGTTGTTTGCTTTCCTCAACGATTGCGGCAACTGCTCTCTCGGCGTCTTCGATGAGTTTCCTCTGGCCGAAGAGGTCGGCGCAGGTGTAGCCTGTGACGCAAAGCTCCGGGAAGACGCATATCGCGATTTCTTCATTGTCCATTGACTTCGCGAGGGTTATGATTTCTCTGCAGTTCGCGTCTGCGTCGGCCACGTGCACTTTCGGCATAGCCGCGGCCACCCTGATGAATCCGTAGTTCTCCATGACCGCAAAGATACTGCAAAGGAAACAAAAACCCACCCTTGCTGATTATGCTCGGGTGGGAAAGATGTCTTTAAGGATGTTGTTGGCTTAAACTTCCTTTGATTTTACCTCAACGTAGAGATAAAGCGACTTGAGGGTAATCGTGATGGTGGTGTTGCCCTTGTCGTATACGACTACGATGTCTGGGTCGAATCCACCTGGTCGGCCGTTGGCTTCGACGTATTTAACGGCCTCCTCTGCGCTCTCGAAACTTCCTGCGTTGCTGCCCCAACTTGACTTGTAGGCGGACTTGAATGTTCCGAGGTTGAGGGCTTTGTCTCCGAGTGCGTAGCTCTTCCATGCTGCGAGCTGCGCGTCTTGGTCGGTAATCACGTCGGTGTCGAGGGTTGCCTTGACGGAAGTCACCTTCTCGCTGTTGGCATCACCGTTGGCGTCGATATTGAACACGTTGCCCTTGAGATCTTTGGCGTAATCAAAGTAGATGTAGTTGGACCCCCATGCCGAAAGCTTGTTGCTGAGGATGTAGTACTTGTCAGCAAGTGTCTGGTAGCTTGATCCTGGCCATTCGGCAACCTCATCGTAGTCGAGTGTGAAGAAACTTGGCGTAAGGAGGAGCCTGAAGTTGTTCTTCTCGAGAATCGGAAGGAGATATGTCGATCCCTTCACGAAGTTGAAGAAGGTGTACATCGTGAGACCGGTGATGCCGTTCTTCTCAACGTAGCTCCTGGTCTCGTCCACGGTCTGGAAAAGACCTGCATCGGAAGTTGTCTTGTACTTGGCTCCGAAGAATGTCCCGAGAGACTCGGAGTTGTCGATGAACCAAGTCCAGAGGTCAAAAGCGGCTGCGTTGTCCTCCGGCTCTGCGTAGACTTCGCCAACATTTCCGTACTTGTCTTCCGTGAGGGTGATCTTTACCGGCACTGAGGTGGCCTCGTCGGTGTTGAAGAATCCGTTGAGGACCAGAGTTCCTTCTTCTGAAGAAGCCACGAACTCATTGTAGGTCTGTGCATAATTTGAGAAATCGGTCCCGAGAGTCGCGGCAAACGCATTGTAGTCAAACTTGGTGCGTGCCACTTCTGGGTTCTCCTTGGTGCAGCCTATGCACAAGGCTGCCGCTGCTGCCACGAAAGTCAGCAAAGTAATTCTTTTTGTCATTGGGTATTTGTATTGGTGAGTTACTTCTTGAATGTCTCGAAGAGCGAGGTGAGCGAAGATACTGCCTGTGCTACATCACTGCCTGCCTCAATGGCCGTGCCGGCGGTCTTGGACCCGGTCAGTCCGGTGAAGGCGTTGCCTGCTAGGGACTTGGCACTTGACCCTATGGCGCTGGACGCCGATGACCCGAGGGACGAGAGGTCAAGCCCCGCGATTGAGGTGAGGCTCTTCAGTACTGAAGTCGAGTTGCGCTGGTTGACGAGGTTCTTCGAGCCGGAGATGAGGCCTTTGACGAAGGAGGTCGTGCTTGTGTTTCCGTTGAGTCCCTTGATATTGTTGGCGAGTGTTAGCACGTTGCTGATGGTCTCGATGTTGGTGAGATCAATCTTGCCGCTGGTCTTGTACTGCGTGTAGAGGGAAAGCAGCGCTTTGCCCGCAGAGCTTCCGTTGCTTTGTGTGAGCAGGCTCGTGAGACTTGCCTGCGCGGTCGTCTCTGCCTTGATGCCGGCAGTTACGCCAGGAAGAGCAAGCAGAGACATTGCAATGCCGAGTTTGACGATGTTATGGAATTTCATGTTGCTACAATTAAACTACTGGTTAACCTAAAACAAAAATATGCAAAAAACTCTTAAAATGCAAGCCTGTGACACCCCTGGAAGCTGTAGAGTATCGATATTACCTGCTGGCAGCCGCTGTAGGCGAGGTTGCTGAAGTGGAAAACCGCCGAGAACTCCAGTTTGAGAGCTTTTCCGAACGGAGGGGAATAGCTGAGCGAGAGCCTGTCGTAGCTTCCCGGTTCGTCGCTGCCGTCGTCTCTTATTAGGAAGAACGGGTCTGAGCAGTAGAGGCGGTCTCCGAAGATGTTTCCGGCTGCGTCGCCGCGGTTGTAGAGGCTCATCAGATTTCGTCCGAGGTAGAGACGGTTGAGAAGGCGGAAGCCGAACTTGGAAAGCTCGGTCTCGATTTCCACGCAGGATGGAGTCTCGAACGAAGAGCCCTCGAGCCTGTTTCTCTGGAGCGACTGTATGTAGCCAAGTTTTAGCGAGGCGTTGTCAAGAAACCTGCCGCCCGTGGATGCCTTAATCCATGGCTCCGCGAGGATGTTGTCGCAGACTCCTCCGACTTCGAGCGAATTGGCAAAATGCATCATATATGCGTCGTAGCCCATGCTGAAATGTCTTGAAGGACTGTAGCTTGCGGTGGAGGAGATGAGGAACTGCTCTCTTGTGGTTCGGTCTGCTCCGAAGAGCCCTATCCAGTCGCATGCCACGTCGATGCTGCTCTTTTTCCCAGTCCAACTCATCATCAGCCCCTCTATGTTTGGGTCTTTCCAGAGATAGGCCTCGGAGAAGAAGGCCGTGTTCCATTCTCTCCCGCCCAGGTGCCTCGGGAATACTCCTCCGATGATGCGGAAGTCGGAGTGGGGCAGTCTGGTGGTATATTCATAGTACATCAGGATATCGGTCATCCTTTCTGACGGTGTCGAGACGTCTCCGAACTCGCGGAAGAAAGTGAGACCGAGTGCGAGTTTGTGCGAGGACTGCCCGGCATTGACTCCGGTACCTATATATGGAGTGAATTTCGTGCCGAAGATGGTCTCAGATGGAGAGAAATTGCTCGGGGTGAACTCCCTGTTATCGAAACGGAGCGAGAAGTCTGCTCCGTATAGCAGATGCGGCTGTGCCGCGAGTCCTGCGGGAGATGTGGCGAGGAGCACGGCGAGAAGAATCAGTGATGTTGTGTTGCGCATGGCATCGTGTAGTCTGTTCGGAGGCTAAAAGTAAGTTTTTCCTCAATAAAAGCAGTAACGAATTTTCATTTTTTTATTGACTTTACGATTTTTATCTGTAAATTGTGCCGTTTTTAAGGATATGGGACACACACAGTCATATTCTGCACAGCAGCAATTCCAGCAGCAGGGCCAGCAGCAGGCTCTGTCTTTTTGCGTGTGTGCCGGTATCCAGTCGTAGGCACGGACTGAAGTTCTGGAAGCAGTATATGGGAGGCTGGACCTGGGGGTTCGGCCTCTTTTTTTGAGCAAAGGAGTTAAAACAATATATAAACCTTATAGTTACAATTATGAGCATTGACAGATTTGATTTGGTGAAGGAATCTTTCGAGAAGAGACCTGTCGAGGTGAAAGTGCCGGCCGGCAAGACCTCGGACTACTACGGAGAGCTGGTCTTCGACCGCGCCAAAATGTACAAGTACCTCGACGCCAAGACCTTGAAAGCCCTTCTGAACTGCATCGATAAGGGGGTGGCCCTCGACAGGGAGACTGCCGACGGTGTCGCCAGGGGGATGAAGGAATGGGCTATGGAGCATGGCGTGACACACATTACACACTGGTTCCAGCCTCTTACGGAAGGTACCGCCGAGAAGCACGACTCCCTCATTGACTACGACAGCAAGGGCGGGGTCATTGAGACTTTCGACGGCAAGTCCCTCGCGCAGCAGGAACCTGACGCTTCCTCCTTCCCGAGCGGCGGCATCAGGGCCACCTTTGAAGCTCGCGGCTACACGGCATGGGACCCTACATCTCCAGTGTTCATTCAAGACGACACGCTCTGCATCCCGACGGTCTTCGTGTCCTACACGGGAGAGGCGCTCGACTACAAGACTCCTCTCAAACGTGCCCTCAAGGCCGTTACCGATGCCGCACTCCCTATCTGCCGCCTTTTTGACAAGTCTGTCTCCAAAGTTTACTCCTATCTCGGCTGGGAGCAGGAGTACTTCCTTGTTGACGAGTCCCTCTATTCCGCTCGTCCGGACCTCATGATTACGGGCAGAACCCTCATGGGACACAACTCCTCCAAGAACCAGCAGCTCGATGACCACTACTTCGGCTCAATCCCGAGCCGTGTCGCAGCCTTCATGCGCGACCTTGAAATCGAGGGCCACCGTCTTGGCATTCCTCTCAAGACAAGGCACAACGAGGTGGCTCCTAACCAGTTCGAGCTTGCGCCAATCTACGGGGAGACCAATCTTTCCAACGACCAGAACCAGATTGTTATGAACCTCATGACCAAGATTGCCCGTCGCCACGGCTTCGTTGTCCTCTTCCACGAGAAGCCTTTCGACGGAGTCAACGGTTCGGGAAAGCACAACAACTGGTCTCTCGGCACGGACACGGGTACTCAACTTTTCGCTCCGGGCAAGGATGCCAACGGCAACCTCCAGTTCGTGACCTTCTTCGTCAATGTTCTTGCTGCAGTCCAGAAGCATAACGCTCTCCTCAAAGCATCCATCGCGTCCGCAACCAACGCCCACAGGCTCGGTGCCAACGAGGCGCCTCCAGCAATCGTCTCCGCATTTCTCGGAAAGACCATGACGGATGTGCTTCACAAGCTCCTCGAAGTGCCTTCAGATACTCCTATCGAGATTGCTGGCAAGAAGGGCAAGAGCGTCGGGCTCGTCGAAATCCCTGAGATTTTCGTGGACAATACCGACCGCAACAGAACCTCTCCGTTTGCGTTCACTGGCAATCGCTTCGAGTTTCGCGCAGTGGGCTCGCTCGCCAACTGCGCAGGTGCGATGACCACTCTCAACGCGGCAGTAGCCGAGCAGTTCAAGCTCTTCAAGGCGGACGTCGACAAGGAGCTTGCCAATGGCAAGAAGACAAACGTCGCCGTGATGGACGCTCTCAAGCCAATCATCGCTTCTGTCCTCGATGTAGTCTGCTTCGAAGGCAACGGCTACTCGGAGGAGTGGAAACAGGAGGCTATCCGGCGTGGTCTCGACGTCGAGACAAGCGTTCCTGAGATGATTAAGGTGTTCACCCGTCCGGAGTCCGTGGAGATGTTTACCAGTACCGGAGTCTATACGAAGACTGAACTTGAGGCCCGCAACGAAGTCAAGTGGGAGACCTACTCCAAGAAGGTTCAGATTGAGTCACGTGTGCTGGTCAGAATGGCGACCAACCACATCATCCCGGCAGTGCTTGAGTACAAGACGAGGCTTCTCAAGGAGGTCGCCCTTTGCAAGGATGTCTTCGGTAGCACGGACAACTGCACTGCGGAGATAGAACTGATATCCAAGATTTCAGCATACGTCGAGGATATCAGGGTCAAGGCGGCGGCTATGAAGGAAGCCCGCAAGGCAGCCAACGCCATCGAGAACGAGTATGAGAAGGCGAAAGCCTACCACGAGATTGCCGAGTCTCTCTATGCTCTCCGTCGTCCGATTGACAAGCTCGAGGAAATCGTCGACAACAAGACATGGCCTCTTCCTAAGTACCGCGAACTGCTGTTCATCAGCTAAAGTCTTCTCTTGCGGAGAACTGCAATACTGAAGTGACCGTCGGGACAGCCCGGCGGTCACTTGGTTTTCAAGAGTTGTTCTGCTTCCTTTTGCGGTATCTTCTTATAATGGAAGACTCCGTTGGCAGAAATCAGCAATCACAATGTGACATATCTGAATCGTACACCAGATCAGAAGTGGTGGAAGCCGGAGTAGTCGGATTGGGCGCCCCCTTTCCAGCAGATTCCGATGTCTTCACGTATGCGACCTATGACGCTGTGCGGCAGCTGGAGGCTGCGCTCTCCCTCCGGAGTGATGGTGAACAGAAGTTCGTAGTCCTCGCCCCCTCCTATGGCAAGTTCCGCCGCGTCCCAGCCTTCCCTCGCGCACACGGCTCTCAGGTCTTCCGAGAGCGGGAGACTCTTCACGTCTATCTCCGCGCCTGTCCTGGAAGCGCCCAGGATGTGGTGCAGATCGGAGCCTATCCCGTCGGAGATGTCCATCATCGCGTGGACTCCCGGGGTGGCTGCAATCAGTAGCCCTTCCTCTACTCTCGGGGTGGGGAGGTAGTGGCGGGCTATGAGCCTTTCTGCGGCGCTGTCGCGGGGAAGGCCTTCGAGGATGATTCTAAGTCCGGCTGCGGAGTCCCCGAGCGTCCCCGTGACGCAGACGAGGTCGTCCGGCTTTGCACAGCTGCGTCTCAGGGATTTCCCTTGGGGAGTCTCTCCGAGGACGGTGACGCAGATGCACATCCTGTCGTGCGAGGCAGTGGTGTCCCCGCCGAGCAGAGGGCAGGAGAAACGCGCGGAGATGTCGGCATAGCCCTCGATGAACTCCTCGACCCAGAGGCTGTCCGTGCCTTCAGGAAGCGCGAACGCGAGAAACGTCCCCACCGGACGGCCTCCCATGGCAGCTATGTCGCTGATATTCACTGCTGCGCTCTTCCATCCGAGCCTTCGCGCCGGGACATCTCCGAGCAGAAAATGTCTTCCCTCCACGAGCATGTCCGTACTGACGAGGGTCTCCATCCCGCTGCGCTGGGGGATGACCGCGCAGTCGTCACCAATTCCCACAATTTCCTGTGGCGTGCTGAAGTGCCGCCTTATGCCCTCGATGAGGGTGAATTCTCCTATGCCTTTGACGTCCATTTGAGTGGACAAATATAAACCTGCTTGGCAGAATAAGCAAAGTTTTTCCTATCTTCACGCTTCAGAAACATATAAGAGATGACTAAAGTTAAGATTTCCACCAATTACGGCGATATCGCGGTGAGGCTCTATGACGAGACTCCGCAGCACAGGGACAATTTTATAAAGCTCGTTAAGGACGGCTTCTATGAAGGGACTCTGTTCCACAGAGTTATCAAAGGTTTTATGATTCAGGGAGGCGATCCCGAAAGCAAAGAAGCCCCCAAGGGCAAGCATCTCGGCTCAGGGGATGTCGGCTATACCGTCCCTGCGGAGTTTGTGCCGGAACTTTTCCACAAGAGGGGCGCACTCTGCGCCGCAAGGCAGGGTGACCAGGTTAATCCCGAACGTCGCAGCAGCGGCTGCCAGTTCTATATAGTGTGGGGCGAGAAGTACTGCGACGGCAAGATGGACCAACTCGACAGACAGTGCCAGATGCAGGCTCTCCAGAGCGTCTTCTCATCTCTGGCTTCCCAGCACAGGGACGAGATTCTCCGACTGCGCAAGGAGCGCGACCGCGAGGGGCTCATGGAACTTCAGCAGAGGCTTGAGGCGGAAGCCAACGCCATCGTGGTGGAGAAAGGGCTCGGACGCATCTCAAAGGAACGCCGCGAAGTATACAGGACGGAAGGCGGCACTCCGTTTCTCGACGGGCAGTATACGGTGTTCGGCGAGTTGGAGTCGGGCCTCGATGTCGTGGAGGCCATCCAAAACGTGCAGACAGACGAGGCTGACAGGCCTTTGGAAGATGTCAAGATTTTGTCGGCAACAATCGTCTGACCCTCTCTCTTATGCTGAACAAGGAAGAACGCCGGTCGATAATCGATCTCATCAACAGGGAGGTCGTCCCGGCAATAGGCTGTACTGAGCCGGTGGCCGTGGCCCTCTGTGTGTCGAAGGCTGCCGAAATCCTCGGCAGGAAGCCGGAGCGCATAAGCCTGCAGTTGAGCGCCAACATCCTCAAGAACGCGATGGGCGTCGGTATCCCGGGGACAGGCATGATCGGTCTGCCGATAGCCGTTGCTCTTGGCGCGTCTGTGGGACGTTCCGAGTATGGACTTGAAGTTCTCAAAGATGTGACCCCGGCGGATGTCGAGAGAGGCCGGCGATTCATCGACGAAGGACGCATTAAAATCGGACTCAAGACAGGAATCAGCGAGAAACTTTACATAGAGGTGAAGGCAGAGTCTGGCGAGGACAGTGCCGTGGCGGTCATATCGGGCGGGCACACCAGATTCGTGTTCGTCGGAAGGAATGGAGAAGTCTTCCTCGACAGGCGGACGGAGGCTTCCTCTGGCGAATCGGAAGATGGCGCGGGGGTCCGGCTCAGTCTCTCCAAGGTCTGGGAGTTCGCTACGGAGTCTCCTCTTGAAGAACTGACGTTCATCCTCAAGGCGCGTGATCTCAATAAAGCTGCTGCGGAGGCTTCGTTCAAGGGTGATTTCGGGCACAGGATAGGGAAGATGCTCGCCCGCGACCTTGAGAGAGGAACAATAGGGGACAGCGTGTTCACGAAGATGCTTTCCTACACTTCCGCAGCCTGCGATGCCCGGATGGCGGGCGCGATGGTTCCTGTGATGAGCAATTCTGGATCTGGCAATCAGGGCATAGCGGCCACGCTTCCGGTGGTGGTGTTCGCGGAGGAGCATGGATGCTCCGAAGAGCAGCTGACGAGAGCACTGACGCTCAGCCATCTGACGGCCATCTACATCAAGCAGAGCCTCGGACGTCTCTCCGCCCTGTGTGGCTGCGTGGTTGCCGCGACCGGGTCGAGTTGCGGTGTCACCTATCTCATGGGCGGCGGGTATAAAGAAATCACCTATGCGGTGAAGAACATGATAGCCAACCTCACCGGAATGATTTGCGACGGTGCCAAGCCGAGCTGCGCGATGAAGCTCACGAGCGGTGTCTCGACTGCCGTGCTGTCTGCGATGATGGCTGTCGAGCACGAGTGTGTGACCAGTGTTGAGGGTATCATTGATGACGATGTGGACAAGTGCATCCGAAATCTGACGAGAATCGGCCGTGACGGTATGAACGAGACGGACCATCTGGTGCTAGACATAATGACAAGCAAATAATCAAAAACGGGGGACGCTACAAACGTCTCCCGTTTTTTAGTGGAGCATAGGGGTAATCGATTCACCGTGGTGAACATACATTTTCGCCTTCCGTGGTATCTGTAGAGCCGTTTTGTGACCCGCGGGTTACGGAGCGGTTACAAGGCTGGCGTATTGTCAAAGAGCTGCTGAAATCTGA
>CAYLPY010000005.1:0-137588 GCA_964385795.1 uncultured Muribaculaceae bacterium | reverse complement strand
TGCCAGGACGAACATTCTTGGAAAAGGTTTTTCTTTTGCATGAAGAGTTTAACCGTCCCAATGGCTGTACGCATATCGAACGTATCACACGGCACATGTATGACATTGTAAAGATGATGGATAAACCGTTTGCGATGGAAGCAATGCAGGATGTACAATTATACGAGGACATTGTGACTCATCGTAAAAAGTTCACGGCATGGAGTGGATTGGACTATACGAGTCATCTTCCACACACAATATCGTTTCTACCTCCTGAAAGCATCGAAGATGTTTTGCGTGACGACTATAAGCAGATGCAAATCGGCTTCATCTATGCCAATGCACCTTCTTTCGATGAGATTATGGAACGATTGAGTGAGTTGCAGAACAGATTTAGGACATTGGAATGGGAAAATAATCGTTGACGGTATGGCGGACATTCTTTTGATATAAACGAACCTATCCCGAACTATCGTTAATATTTTAGATTGATAAAGAATACAAAACATTGTTCAATATGGCACATAGTTTCATAACCAATCGAGACCGTCTGCTTTCCGACATTATCACGGGTATCTTGCCCAAGTCAGATGCCGTGGATATTCTTGCGAGATAGTTGAAGTCGTTACGATCGAGGAAGTCCAAAAGCTGAGAGAACACGTATTTTCCTTTATGCATATGCCATTCTACGTTAGTCTGGCAAACATAAATTCAAATCGGTTGACTCAAAAAAGCCTTATAATTACCTAACTCTCAATATTTTTAAAGAACTTTTATGATTTTTTACCGGACACTAATGTGCTTTTTATGCAAATTGATGTTCTCGTAGGTACTACTTTTTATAAAACTCCACCCTTCAATCTTTTCCCGTCTGTCCTCCTGTTCGACATAAGACGACACTGACAGATTGTAGCCTTTCTCCGCCACGATGTCGTCCTTGACCTCGACGGCGACGCTGTCCTGCTCGGCGGCATAGTCGTAGTCGGCATTGCCATAATCCTGCTCGCCCTTGTTGATGTAGGACCTGAGATCTTCCGAAATGAACCTGTAAAAGAGGAATCCAAGCACATAGCTCTTGAAGTCCCAACCGTCCACGCTTCCGCGAAGCTCGTTTGCAATTGCCCAGATGGCACGATGAAGCTCCTGCCTCTCCTGTTCTTTATTAGCCATATTGTTGATTGTATTGTTGTCTCCAATTTCACAAAGATACCACCGGTTTGTGACAACTCTTGTCAATTGGGCGAGAAAATGAACTTTTAATCGTATTCAAAATAATCGCCACCTTTTGGGGATGTCAGAAGCGCAGGCCTATGCTGAAATCCAACCCAAGCTGGCTGAACGCGATGGTTGAAATGCCTGCTGCAAGTTCAAGGCGGTGCAGCGGGTAAATTACACCCGCCTCAAGCGACAAGCCTTTCGGACTGAGGTCGGTGACCCTGATCCAGTCGTTTTTGTCGGCGTCTTCCCAGGCCGTGGTGATGCTCCCGTAGCCTGCGCCAGCATAGAAGCGCAGGCCGCTCGTGCCGATGCGGAATTGTGCTCCTGCTCCAAGTCGCAGTATCTGCCTTTTCTGCTTGCCGCTTGTCCAGACGGTACCATCCTTGTAGCTGCCGTCCTGGAGGCAGTCATACGAGGTGGTCAGGGGAGTGAAGTTGCTGAGGACTCTGATGTATGCGCCTGCCCCGGAGTCTTTCTTCAGAACGCCGAGCATAAGTCCGTAGGATGGCTCAGGAAAGCAGGAAAAACTTGCGTGAACCGGAATTGAAACCGGAATTTGGCTTTTGGTAGGAGCGGAAGGAGTAGGCCATACCGGAACGATTAAAGCGTCTTGCTGTGGTCGGTTGATGCGTTTCGGGAGGGAAATGTCAGTATCAATCACAGGAACCGGATTGAGCGCCGGCTTGAGCTTTGTCGTGTCCGCTATGATGTCCACAGTCTTGGCTGCCGCTTTCGGGGGACTTGCAACTTGTAGTCGGGAAGTGGGACTGCCGTTTTCGTAGCGCTTGCGTATGGCTTCGAAACGATGTCTCTGTCCGCTGCTCATCTGACCGTTCGCGCCATTCAGCTCCTCTTTGAGGGCAGTTAGGCTCGAGACCAATCTGGAGAAGGACTCGGCCGAAATTTTTTCTCCCGATTTTGCCCGGGACTTGAGCTCGATGCACTGCTCGCACAGCCTTTCGTATCTGTCCAGAATGCCGTCCCAGTTCTTTGCCGGACTCTGCTGGGCCTGAACCAGGATGCAAAAGCAGAAAATGCTTGACAATACGGCTGTAACACGTTTCATCTTGATGCAAAACTAATGATTTCTTTTGTAACTTTACGAGACTATGGAAATGAGTTCGTCCAGCATATCCGGTTTTTTTGACCTTGGTGCAGAGGTTAAAGATGACAGCGCTTCGGGGCTGACACTGCTCTCCGATTCTGCCCAGGGCCCTTTCGTTCTCTACAAGTATTCCAGAGCGGGTCGGATAGAGGTTCTCAAGGCTTTGAGGGCGCAGTGCCTCGGCGATGCGCTGGGTGAGGAGATGCTCCGCAAGGAATACGAGATTGGGCGCAGCCTCAATCACCCCAATATCCGAGAATACTACGCCTACGGTCCTATCGCTGATCTTGGCAACTGCATCGAGATGGAGTGGGTGGACGGACAAAGTTTGGCAGACTTGATGCCCAAATGCCGAGAAGACAGCGAGTTCTGCGACAGGATAGCCTGCCAGATGCTCGAGGCCGTGAGATTCATCCATCTCAAGCAGGTGGTCCACCGCGATCTCAAACCTTCCAATATCCTCATTACTGGCAATGGCCACAATGTCAAAGTTATAGATTTCTCGCTCTCCGACTCCGACTCCCATTTTGTGCTCAAGGGCAATGCAGGCACCGCGCTCTATGCTTCGCCTGAGCAGATGCTCTGCAAAGGTTCGGACAGTCGCAGCGATATCTATTCGCTGGGTGTCATCCTTTCGGAGATGTCCTCCCGCCGGCGCTACAGGAGTGTCGCACTTCGCTGTATGCGCAAAAATCCGGACCACAGATATCAGGAGGTGGACGAAATCTCGTCAGACCTTTTCCGAAGGACTTACGGCTTTCCGCTGGCTCTCGTCTTCCTGCTGCTCACGGTCATTGCCTGCGTTGTGATAGTTTTGAAAAGAACGGAGCCCGTCCCTGTCCCTGTTCCTGACGAGCAAGTTCCAGAAACGGCCGAGATGCCCAGAGCGGAAGACGGAGAATCCCCGAGAGAAGAGGAATACTTTGACATTGGGGTCATAGACCAACTTTTCCGCCAGGCGACAGAGATGCTTGAGGAAGAAGGTGGGGCTACAGAATCTCCAACAGATTGAGGCCGCCCTGCATTCCGGCAATAAAGGAAGGAGTTGTCTCTTCACCGCGGAGGATGCTTGTAATGAATAGGGGATAGCCCATAAGGAAACTCGTCTGGCTGAAACGGTCTCCTGCTAGAATTTTGGAGTTGATGCTTTCCAAGACCTCGTACTCTTCGTCTCCCAGATATCGTAGGGTCAACATTCTGTCGGGAGCCCAGCCTATGCGCAACTCGTATCCCTCCTTCAGGTCGGAACTTGATATGACCTTGGTGCTAAAGAAGTTGGAGTTGAAAACCGGGTTGTCCTTAAGGGTTTGGCGGAACTGTTCGAAACTACGAGCACCGATGTAGCAGGCGAGGATGTCCAGAGTGCTCTTGCGGGGAATCGGTTTCAGACTCACATAACCATAGAGCCTTTTCAGAGTCGAAGATGAAAGGAGATTGCCGGTATCGCGTTCTATCATAATCGAAAGCGATTCGAAGTCTGTTGTGGTGGCCAGATTGCGCCCGTACCGTTTCTCGACGAGTTGGAGAAGGTAGTTTACTTCAGGAATTGTTCCTGCCTGCATTATTCTTTGTATTTGAAGTCTATACTGTTGTCTGCAATGATGGTTTCTATCCTCTGGCCTCTGGCGACATATACGGTTTTCAACTTTGTCGCATCGCTCAAATCAAGATACCTCAGTTTCAGATTGGAGGAAACATCGAGCGTGGAGAAAGAGTTCAGGCCGCAAGTCAGTTCTTCGAGGTTCGGAAGCCCTGAAAGGTCCAGTTCCCCTAATGCATTGCCGTAGCAGTCCAGACTAACGAGAAGGGGTATGTCTTCAGTGCTCAGGTAGGAGAGCTTGTTGAACCTGCATGCGAGCTTTTTGAGCGAAGACGGCAGGCTCATCTCTTCAATCTGGTTGTAGCTGCACGAAAGAGTTTCCAATTTTGAGTTGGAAGCAAGCGCCAGTCCGGAAAGCCGGCCTTTCCAGACGCTGCCATCACACTTGAGAGTATTGAGAGAACTGAAATGCGCGATTCCGTCGAGGGTCAGTATTTCGTCCGTGCAGACTTCAATAAGCTGGGGTGCGGATGCCTCTTCGGTGGAAATTGCCCCGTCTTTGTCGCTGTCGCAGATGCTGAGCAGATAGTCAAGGAAGTTCTTGTCACTTACGGTGATGCCCACTCCCGGAGGTGGCGGTTGTATCCACGGATTGTCGGGGGTTAGTCTGCTTTCCCCGCTGTCGTCTTTGCCGTTGCTGCCGGAGGTGAAGTGCTGCATGGGGGTACGCAGCTGGTTGCGTCCGTTTCCGACAACAGCGTAGAAACAATACTTCTTTGATTTCGCGAGATTGCTCACCGTCAGGGAGAAGCCGTTGCCTTCAACCGGGCAGCTGTAGAACTCCATCGAAGCCTCGTTGCTGCCGAACATGAAACCGGCCAATACGATTCCCTTTACGGAACTGAGGCTGGCCGAAAGACTGACACCGCAGACCCCGTTAGGGTATGTTGACGTATTGGAGCCGACAAACGTAAACTCGGGCACCTTGAATTTCCATGCGGCATCCTCCTTGTCCTGACAGGAAGCCAGCAGGAAAGTCAGCAATGCGAGAATGATTGGCGCCCATGTCTTCATCAGCACAAATATACGGAATTATCAGTTCCAGGATTCTATTCCGCCACCGATGTTGATCAGCGCCTTGTTCGGATCGGAATTCAGCGTGATATCTATCGAATGGCGCTTTCCGGATTCAAAAATGAAGCGTGTGCTTATCAGATAGGAGATGTCGTTGATGGTTATCTCGACAAGCGGCACCTGATTCAGTATCTTTTGTGGAACGATGATGACCGAATATCGGCCTTCTCCAATCTGTCTGGCTTGAATGTTCTGCACGATTCCGTAAGGATACTTCTGGATATCTCCCGTCTCGAGGCTGACAAGAGCGGAGGTGACAGTGTTCATGACCATCACTTTGGCTGTTGTCGGAAGCTCGCCTTCATAGTCCTCACCTTTGATCAAATTGATGTCAAGCCGGGAGAGCTTATGCTTGAAGTTGAGCGGGACGGCCCCGCCACTTCTTTCGACACCCTTTGTGCTTGCCCACATGAGATCGCTGAGGGTATATCCCTGCTGGCGCTGGTCGGTCTGGAGATTGAAGACATAATCGTCAACGGACTTCAGTTCGGCATTGTACGGGTAGTAGGCGAAGATGTCGAACTTTGTATCTTCCTTCCACCAGATGGCCGGACTTATGCTCCATTCCGAGCCGTCAAGCAATGCCTTGGCATTATTCGCCCAGTTGCCGGAAAGCTGGAGCGGGGCAGGTATGCCTCCGCTGTACTCGACAGCGTATACTCCGAATGCATCGCCGCTCTCGAAGGCGTTGTCAGTCGCCTTGGTTGCCGGCATGCTTGGAATAAAGTCCATCTTGCCGGCATCCGCAGCTTCTGTGTTCGTTTTCGTGCAGGCAGATGCGGCCATCATGACTGCCAGACAGAACAATATAATATGGTTTCTCATAGTGTTTTGCTTATTTGATTGTTGGACGTTTGCCCATAAATATAGGCTCGTGGCTGTTCTGGGCTGCGGTTCTGCTGGAGGCAGCCGCTTCGTGTCCGGTCTTGGTGTCCGCGGTGGATAAGGTGCTGGCTGCTTCGATCACGTCGTTTGCGATAAAGTCCTCAATGCTCCAGTTCTGTCCAGCATACTCCATGATCCTCTTGTAGATTTCAAAACGGCTGATGGTGCTGAAATATGGAATCTCGTTGTTCATGCAGCTGTTCTGCTCGCTGCGGTACACTCCTCTGGAGTGCATAAATCCTCCTTCGAAAATGTCCACAAATTCCGAGTACTTCTCGTGGAATATGAAATCCTTCCACGGGACATCGCTCATTTTTCCGGTGAGTGAGAGGTTCTGGTACCAGCCGAGCGACTGGGCCAGCTGAAATTCAAACACATGAGGACAGCAGATGCAGTTGCAATCCTGAATGAACCTATTGTGGTAGATGTACTCGTCGCCCAATTTGCCGAATCCGTGTCCGCCTGCCTCGTGCTGGATTACTCCGCGGAAGTCCAGAGGATAGCCGTAATCGCTCATCGGGCAGTATGCGATTGCCGTACCGTCGTCCCACATATAGGTCACTCCGCCGTAGTCTTCCGTGTTTGGAATCATTATGATAAGGCTGCGGTTGATGTTGCGGTCGTTTACGGTAGGGGCCTTGCAGGCATATTGGAGCACTTCGTAATAGTCGTCTTCGCCGTTGCGTGTTACTCCGCCGTTGGTCGCGGTGTTGAAACGTGTCTTGACTATTGTGTTGACTGTGCCGATTCCGGATTCCGGTGAGACAGGCACTGCTGTATAGACGTTAAAATAGTCTTTGTAGCCTTTGTAAGGCTGGATGCTGAAGAAATGCTGATAAGTTTCCTCCATCGCCTTCATCAGCTTGCCTTCGCTTATGTCCTTGGCGTTGAAACCGTCACCGAGGATTACCACATTGACTCCATTACCCTTGCTTGCACTTTGAAGAGTGATGATCTGGTCTTCCGCGTATTCATAGTCATACTGGCTGACCGCAAGCCTGGTTTCATAGTCCTTGCCGTCGAGCTGGAATACGACTTCTCCGCTGCGTGTGGTTCCATCCTGAGGCTTTTGGGCGAAGGTGAGCTTGAGTTCGGTCTTGCCCTTCCCTGATGTCTTGTCGAGTGTGACCCAGTCCGGACGGCTCTTTATCGACCAGCTGTCGTCGGCTGTGAGCACAAGGTCCCGTGTTACCGATGTGTTGATTGCAGTTGCTACCGCAGGGCGGATGACAAGGTTGCGGTAAGCGGCGATGCGCTTGAATTCCCTCCAGCCGGTGGCTGCCTGATACTGAGCTTCATATCCTTCCGGAACCTCGAGCGTGAAATTGTCCTTAGGCACGCCGTTGAAGCTGCCGTCCTGGACATAGGCAGGAATCTTTCCCTTGCAGACTATCCGGCCGATGCCGAAGCAATCCTGGAAAGCTCCTCCGTCTTCATACCAGCTCGGTTCGTATTTTATGCTTTCAAGACTCTCAGGGAAAATGACGGCATCTATTGACCGACACTTGGCGAAAGCTCCGGCACCTATGCTGACTACTCCTTCGGGGATCTCCAATGTCCCCATGAGCCTCCAGTTCCAGGCAAAAGCCTTGTCACCGATCTGCCTGACCGTCTTTGGAAGAACGAGACTTCCCGAAAAATCACATCTGCTGAAAGCCTCTTTGCTTATGACTTCAAGGTCTTTAGGAAGATGGAGCTCTCCTTTCAAAGCTGTATTACTGAATGCACCTTCTCCTATTGCAGTAATACCATCGTGAAGAGTCAGTGTGCCGTTGAATCCGCTGTTACTAAAAGTAAGTTCTTCAATTGTTGTTACTTGTTGTGGAATTTCAATTGAACCTAACATGTTGACCATTCCGGAAAAGGCTGCTTGACCGAGCCTCTTGAGACTCTTTGGCAACTTGAGCTCTCCATAAAGGCCCTTGCAACCTTCAAATGAGCCCCAGCCTATTACTTCAAGAGATTCAGGGAGCACAAGTTCTCCGGTGAAACCGCAATCATGGAACGGGCCGTCCCAGTAATAAGTGTATCCTTCCATTCTGCCCAGTATTTTCAATGTAGAAGGCAATTTCAAGACTCCATTCAGATTTGTACAACTTCTGAATGCTGCCATTTCAATCTCCTCCACCCCTTCAGGAATTATGAGGGACCCAGTAAGCATATTGCAGTCAGAAAAAGCATTGTCGCAAATTTTCTTCAACTTATCAGGAAGCACAAGATTTGTCAGACTCTTCTTGTTTTTAAGAGCACCCGATGGTATTTCATCATCATTGTTAATAGGGGAGTAGCCCTTGTTTACGCCAAGGTCTCCTCCTTCACCTTTTACGAGAATCGTTTCCTTGAGATTCAAGGCAGACAGGTCTGTCATAAGATACCTCATTACGGCAAAATCCCTGGAGTTGATGTTTCCTGTGATCTTCAGATGCCTTACCTTGCTGACCTCCAGCCCCTTGGCCGCTATGCAGGCATCGAGTGTGCCCGGAGTTTCAACATTGACCACCACATACTCCTTTGCGATGCCGTTGTGGGAAGTCCTGTCGTTCTCCCAGACGGTGATGCTCTCGCTGCTGAGAGTGAACTCGTAGCTGCCTGCGGCGCGCTTGTTTACCGTCAGGGTGAAGTTGTGCTGCTTGCCTGCCGCATAGACCATTTCTTCGTCCTTGATCAGGTCATAGGCGGTGCCTCCGACCGTCGCCGTGATGAGCTTGATGCCGCCGCTGATGCGTTGAGGTACTACTATCGCGCGGAAATCCTCGCCCTCGTTTGCTGGGATGATGCCGGTGGCAGGAGTCTCGCCCGTCACGCTGACCTCACCGGTCGCGAGATTGATGGTCGAAGTGCGGCGTGTGCTCTGGATGAGTACATCTTTCTTGAGAGTGGCCCATTCGCCTTCGGCAAACCCGCTTCCTTCGGTCAGAGTGACCCTGACGCCTGCCATCTTGTGGGCGAAATTGAGCCAGATTATCTTGTCCTTGGAAGTCTTGCCCTCCGCCTTGGCCCAGAGGAAGTCGCTCTGCTCGTAGCCGGAGAGTTTGCTTCCTATGGCTTCAGTGCTCTGGTCCTTCTGGACCTCAAAGGCGTAGGCATCAATGGACTCCGGCTTTGCGGCAGGGTAGTAGCCGTAGATGTCAACAGGAGTCTTGCTGTCCTTGAAATACACATCGTATGCAGGAATCCAGCGGTTTGAAGGTTCGTTGTAAGTGTAGTAGAGGTTGTCGGCACGGTTGCCATCGAGCTTGAGGAGGCCAGGGGCTTCGTCAACGTAGTCCACGATGAAGGTGCCGATTTTGTCGCCGTCGGCGAATCCGTCCTGACCTGCGCGGGTCGCGTATTCCTGATTGATGTGGCTGCCGAGGCTGATGGCTACTTTGTCTTCGGCAGGACGGGTGTCCGGCTCGATCTCGTGCAGGCTGCAGGCAGACAGCAGTGCAGCAGCGGCCAAAATGCCGATGTTCCTTATGGAATTGTTCATGTTGCGTTTAGTTTAAGGTTCCACCATAATCGGTGTCGTCATCGTCCCATCCTCCGATGTTGACATTGACACCCTCGTTAAGTTTGTTGACGGTAAGGGTGCACTTCTTGCGGGAGTTGGATGTGAACTCGATGGTCTGGACCAGAGATCTTTCCTGTCCGTCGACAGTGAGAGTTACAAGCTCCTTGCCCTCAATTTTTTTGCGGCACGATAAATGCGCGGTAGATTCCGTTGTCATTGTAAGGGATGATGTTCGTTGTCGCTCCATTGGCGCTGAGAGTGCCGTCCTTGAGGTTGAGGAATGCCTCGCAGCAGACGTTGTTGACTGTCACCTTGCTGATGCTCTCCTTGAGGCTTTCGGCCGTGAAACCCTTTCCCGGGACAATCTCTATGGCAATCTGGCTCATACGGTGGGTCGTGGTGATGCCAACTTTGTTTTCGCTCGGCTTCTGATTGTCTGCACGTCCCCAAAGGATTTCGCCCTTTCTGAAATCGGCGAGAGCTGACTGATTTGTCGGAACCGAGAATTCAAGTGCCTCGATGGACGAAACCGTTGCGTTATAAGGGTAGTAGCAGTAGAAGTCTGCTGGGGTGACGCTGTCTTTCCAATAGTGCTCCGTGTCGGATTTCCAGTTGCTGCCGTCGAAAGTGTAGCGGACATTGTCCAGGTGGTTGCCGTTTGTCTGCAGCGTGCCTGAATTCCAGGAAGTCTCGCCTGCGGCAACGGCATTGACCACGTAGATTCCGATGGCATCGTTCCGCTCAAATTCGCTTCCGGACACTTTGGTTAGAGATGTGCTGATGCGGATCGGAATTTCAGGTTCTTCTCGTTCGTCCCCAGTATTCTTGTTGCACCCTGATACTATCGTCATCAGCGCCGCAACTACTGACAAATAAGCAATTGAATTCATAAGTTTTTAAGTTTTCGGGACAAAAATAGTTCGTCCTCCAGTACCTATCAAGTTCATATTGGTCCATTTGCGGAGATGGCCGTCACAGATTGGCGAAGATACGATTTAATCTGACAAAATCAATCCTGTGGGTTTTATTTGGGGGCATAGGTGCTTGGTCCGCTGAACCGATCTGGGCCAGAGAAGCCTGCAGCCAACTTGTGCGTTGCATTTGATTGCGGCCTTTTCATCGCTATTCCCGTAGTCGAGAACATTACCTTTCCCCGCTTTTATGCTTAAAATATGGCCAATGGCAAAACGAACTTCCGAAATGAAACGACTACGCTGCAATGAAGGAAGATATTTTGCCGCTGTCGGCAAACTTTGTTAGTTTTGGGACTGTTTTAAATGGTAAACTTGCCGAGGAGAATCAGATATGGCTTATGTTTCAGTACGGACATTTGCAGAAAGATTCGGCGTGCCCGAACGGACAGTGCGTAATTGGTGTGCCTCTGGAAAGATTGAGGGGGCATATCTTGTCGGAAATACCTGGAACATCCCAGAAGATGCACGCTTGCCCGAGAAGAAGACTGCCGGACAGAAAGATGGCAAGGTGAAAGGAGGTATTTATCATCGTACCCAAATCGACCTTACTTCCAATTCGGACCATATCGAAGGTGGCCGTCTGACCCATGACCAGACCCGTTATATCTTTGAAACCAATACTATAGGCGTGACTGACGAGAGCGTTAATGTGGATGATATTATCGAAACGACCAATCATTTCCGATGCATTGACATGATCGTTGTGGGGAACGACTTAGCGAGGCATTCATCAAAGAAATCCATCTAGTACTTATAACAGGAACATCTGATTCACAGAAAGCGTGGTTCAACGTCGGAGAGTACAAACGCCTGCCTAATGAAGCGGGAGGGTGTGAAACCTGTGCTCCCGCGAATGTTCATAAGGAGATTAAGAAACTGCTGACCGAATATAATGCCAAGAAACAGAAAACTTTTGAAGATATCCTTGATTTCCACCAGAGATTTGAAAGCATCCATCCTTTTCAGGATGGTAACGGCCGTGTCGGAAGGCTCGTCATGTTCAAAGAGTGTCTTGCAAATGGGTTTGTGCCGTTCATCATTACCGAAGAATTGAAAATGTTCTATTATCGAGGACTGAGGGAATGGAAACATCTGAGGGGGAATCTCACGGACACTTGTCTAACTGCTCAAGATCAGTATAAAGCACTGCTTGATTATTTCAAAATCAAGTATAATCAATAGGGTGAACTGTTTCGGTTTAAGACAATTATTTGATTGTATTTTGGGACCGATTGACAAGAGTTGTCAATCTTGCGCGGTATCTTCGCGGGACATCAAATGTGAAAACAGATAACCTATGGCAGAGAAGTACACCGTTTCCAACATTACTATCGAGACACTCCTTGGATACATCAAATCCGGGGAGATTGCTATCCCTGAAATCCAGAGCGTCGTGAAGTTCGTTGGCATTAAAATGGCTTTTAAACAGATATAGTATGTCTTTCTTTGGTTTTTTGCGTAAATGGCTGCTGCTGGACTGGTTGCTGGGAGATGACGATGACAATAAGGCTCCTGCTGCTTCTGCTCCGTCAGCCCCTGAATGCGGCAGCGATGTTGAAGACGCGCATTGCGCCAGGATTCAGTCTCTGGAGAGCCGTATCGCCGAACTGGAAAAGCAGCAGGACCGTTGCGATGTCCTCTCGGACCGGTATGATGACCTTCAGGACGAGATAGACGAGCTTCAGGATGAGATTGATGACCTTCAGGACGAACTGGATGACATGGACGATGATCTCTGAATGAGTAAGTTTTCCTTGTGCGGAGAGGCAGACCTGGCCGTCAGCGTGGGCATCGTATGAAGCCCTTGCAGCGGCCAAGCGGGGAGAACTGCGGTGCTGCCTGCTGCTGATTCTGTAGGCGTATGTTTGTCGGACTTGTCATTGCAACAGTTCTGAAATCTCCATAAAAGGTACGATGCCGGCCGGTTATGTCCAGAGGCGATTTGGAAAAACGGCAAAATGCAAGTACATTTACATCTTATCGTCCGAAAACGGCGGCAGTTTGCGCAATGAAGTCAAAACTCACGATACTCTTTTGTCTGGTTGTCTCGTTCAACCTTTCCGCCCAAAGTTTTCTGGGCAAATGGGAGCAGCCGGCGCATCAGGAGAAATTCGGAATAAAGGTGGATGTTATCGAGACTCTGGATTTTCTGGAAGGCGGAGACTTCGATGACGAGGTCGTCATGATGATGGAAGTGGCCGACAACAAGGACAAGATGAACCACTTGAAGTGGAAAATCACCAGCAGAGGCCGGTGGATTCTTGACGGTGAAGTCATAACGGAGACATTCGACCCTAATACCATCCGCATTCAGCTTCTTGACAAGCCGGGTGGTTTCCCCGGATTTCTGGTCAGTATCCTCGACAAAATTGTCCTGGCAGAGTTCAAGCGGCAGACCCGGAAGCCTGTGCGGTATCAGATAATGTCTGTAACGGAGTCTTCGCTCAAACTTAAGCCGCTCGGTCCGGACGAGGACCCGGCGCTCGGAAGCTATTCACGAAAGAATTGATATCTTTTAAACATCAATCACTGTGAAGAGAATCATACTTGCAATCATCGGGTTGGTATTTTCGGCTTGCCTTTCCGCCCAGAGCCTGACCGGACAATGGGAGCGGTCTGTCGTTCAAGAGACAGAAGGCGTGGCACTGGCAGTCGAGGCGACTATCACCTTCCTTGAAAGCAATGTCGTGGAAGAGGAGATGGTCATGTGCATGAAGATGGGAGACGAGCCGGGTCTGCTGAAATGGAAGATTACATCCAGTGGTAGCTGGAGTCTTGAGAACGGCGTCTTGACATTGGACTAAGACAGAAAATCCATAAAGTCCGAGGTGCTTGAAACGCCGGATGACTTTACGGACTCGTTTATGAAAATGTTCGCGCGGAAATTCGAGTCCAATTTGAAAAAAGACATAAAAAAGACGGCAAAGTTGACTGTCGTCGAATTGACTTCTGACCAGCTCGGTCTACTTAATGAAGGGAAACCCGGAGCCGAGGTCGGGACCTACCGCCGCAAGCAATAAATGTTGACTACTTGCCATATTCAGATGAAACATCATATCTTGACATCTCTGTTGTGCCTCTGCCTGTCGCTCACCGCATTGGCGGGCGGGCGTAAAGTGCTGTTCATCGGGGATTCAATCACTGACGGCGCATGGGGCAGAAGCACCGGTGGCAGCACGCCCTCGGAGCAGCGGAACCATACGGACATGAACCACATATACGGGCACGGCTACATGATGATTTCCGCGGCGCGGATTCAGGCTCTCTACCCTGAAGAGGGTTGGCAGTTCTGGAACAGGGGCATCAGCGGCAACACGCTTGAGAATCTTGCGGAAAGATGGGATAAGGATGCCTTGGCGCTCCATCCGGACATCGTTTCCATTCTCATCGGGACGAACGATGTGGATGTCCTTCTCAGAAACGGAGAGAAAACTCTCGACATAAAGCGCTGGGGGGCTCGCTATCGGGGGCTCCTCGACGCTCTCCGTTCGCAGAATGCCGACGTGAAACTGCTGCTCTGCACTCCATTTGTGGCAGAAAGCGGGAAACTTGCAGGAAGCGACGACTATCATTACAGGGAGTCTATGATCCGCTCCATCGTCGAAGAAGTGGAGGAGATTGCGGGAGAGTATGGTGCCGTCATCGTGCCGTTCAATTCCTTGGTCCGTGAGACCATATCCGCCCATCCTTGCGTGCCGTCGAGCTATTGGATATGGGATGGGATCCATCCTTCTCCGGCCATGCACTATCTGATGGCGGAGAAATGGACTGAGTGTTTCAGCCGACTGATGAAATAACTACAACCACAATATGACAATCAAAAGACTACTTTCACTGAGCGCCATCCTTATGACTGCAGGCGTGGCGTTCGCTCAGCCGTTATCCCTAGGCGGACAGTTTATGGACCGAATCCTTCCCATGGAAGGCAGTCAGGCGAGTGCTCCTGCGAAAACGGTATGGGGTGCAGCTCCTGTACAGGGGCGATTCCTTGACAACGGACTCGAGCCTGCCACGCTGGAGTCCGGCATTCCGGAATTTTCCTTCTGGGGAGGCAATGTGATGCAGGATGCCGATGGTGTCTACCATCTCTATGTCGCTGCTTGGGATGCCGTGGCGCAATCACATCGATACTGGTCCAATTCGGACATCCATCATGCCGTGTCCTCAAAACTTTCGGGGCCGTATGCTCTCACTTCCGACTATTTGGTCGGAGTAGGCCACAATCCTACGGTGTTTCAGGCCAAGGACGGTACGTACGTCCTCTATGCCCTCATCAAGAACAGGGCTGCCTATCGCTACCGTTCCTCTTCGCTCGTTGGCGGCTGGGGCGAAATCGAGGAGATGCCGACTGACTTGCGCGGCAGGGCTTTGTCGACGGGAAGCACCAACTCCTACAGCAACTGGGACTTCGTGCAGCGCAGCGACGGTTCTGTCTACTGCATGGACCGGGGCGGGGCCATGTGGATCAGCGAAGACGGGATTTCCGCATTTGAGGAAGTCTATGACAGGAGCGCGTATCCCGGTGGATACCAACGCTACTACGAGGACGCTGTAGTGTGGAGGGATGAGTTTCAGTACCACATGATAGTGAATCACTGGAACGACAAGATTGCCTACTACAGCAGGTCCCGTGACGGCTTCCACTGGGTGAGCGAGGAGGGGACCGCATACGATCCTTCGGTGGCGGTGCACCCCGACGGGACCAGAGAGGGCTGGACTAAATTCGAGCGTCCGCGTGTGTTTCAGGACCGATATGGAAGGGCGATCAGCCTCAATATGGCGGTGATCGATGTCGAAAAGAATCAGGATCTTGCGGGAGACTCGCATTCCTCAAAGAATATTTTCATGCCGCTCAACCCGGGGCTGCGTATGGAAGTGCTCAACGGCGAGACAATCTCCGAATCCACGCCTGTCATCAAGGTCGTCATCTACAAGGAGGATGGATTCTCTCCTTCTTCGGACCTTGACATCGCGTCACTGCGTTTCGGCAATTATTCCACTGTCAACAGGGGCGGCGGCAGCAAGTGCCTTTCGTCTGAGACTGATGCTGCCGGCAATCTCGTGCTTGCTTTCAGCGGAGCTGGTTCGGGCCTGACGGAGGATGAGTTCGCCCCTAAACTCCTTGGAAGGTATGCCGATGGCTATACTCCGTGTTTTCCCAATGCCGGGGCGGGGAGCTTCTGTTATGGTTATGCGAAACTCCGCTATGTGGGCTATGAACCAGCGTTCCTTTCTCCAGCGCCTCCAGAAATCGGGAAGGATGGCAGGCCGGTCAGCATAGAGTTGAAGAACTATGGCCTCAAGGCCTCTGATGCAGGAACGGTCATTGAGGTCCTGGACGAGAACGGAAAGAGAATCGCGGCCGGTGAAGCACCGTCGGTGTTGCCTTACAAGACTGCGGTCATTGGCCTTGATGCCCTCGGAGCGGTTCCTGCCGGGAGCGTGACGCTGAAAGTAGCTGTGGGCTCTGACGTGCACACGCTGCAGATTCCGTCGCCCGTTGCGGCGAAGTGACGGCTCCTGCGATTCTGTAGAATAGAAGGCGGCGACCAAATCTGGCCGCCGCCTCTTTTAAAAAATCTATCTCAATTGTCCCGGGAGCTTGAGCTTCTCCTTTGGCGGGAAGGAACTCTCGTATTTGAGGAACTCTTCGGGATGTTCCTCCGCCACGTAATATCCTTTTGGCGTGTGGTACGTGCCCTCGATGTCGTTCAGGTAGCCTTCTTTCAGCAGGAGGCCGAGGAAGTACGGCACGTGGCTTTCCCGAGGTTCGCCGTGGTAGTGGATTCCAAGACTGGAGGCCTTCACGAATCCAGCATGGCCGTAGAAGTCGATATTACCTTCCATGAACACGGCTCCGTAGCCGAGCGACTTCGCTTTTTCCAGACTGTATTTCAGCAGGGTAAGCCCATAGCCCTGACGCTTGAACGCGGGGGCTATCCCTATGGGCCCGAATGTCACTACGGGGATGCTGCGGCCGTCATCTGACAGGACGCTTGCCTTCGAGAACATGACCTGTCCGATGATGCCGTCCTCCGTTTCGAGGACCAGATCGAGTTCGGGGATGAAGTCCGGGTTGCTGCGGTAGCAGTGGAGAACATAGTGCTCGGTGCAGCCAGGCTGATAGACGTTCCAGAAAGCCTCTCTGGTGAGGTTCTCGACTGTGCGCCAGTCGTCTTTCCGCTCAAGGCGGATGATATAATCTTTGTTCATAGTTGTCTCTGTGTTTTACATTACAAACCTTCCGGGACTCCGGCAGGAGTTCCGTTTGACGGGAAATGTGCGCCGAAGACCTTCGTGAGGTCTCGCGGCGCTACAGGACAATATCCGAATTAAGATTGTGCATCCAAAAGTTTTGCCTTGCAAATATAATGATTTTCAATATATTTGCCTCGACAATACATTAAAACGTCTGCTTATGGCAAAGAATCTCGACAAGTACGACTGCCTGCGGTGCGGATGGGTTTATGATCCTGCCGAGGGCGATCCCGACAACGGAATCGAGCCGGGAACTCCATTCAAGGACCTCCCTTCAAGTTGGAAATGCCCGATTTGCGGTGCGTCCAAGTCTGATTTCGCGAAAATGAGCGAGGATTAGCCTTCATGTTAGGCGCGGGAGTTTCAACGCTCCCGCGTCTAGTGTTTTATTGCCCCTGCTCGGCGAGGACCTTCCAGCGCACGCGCCATATCCCATCGGCGAAACTGTGGCTGAGAATCTTGAATCCGGCTATCTCGGAGGTGTTGCTGACGTGCGTGCCAATGCAGGCGCATATTCCTGCTTGTTGTGTGCGTTGAGTTCTATTTCCGGCATGATGGAAACAAATATAACGAAAAAAATACCAGAAGACCTCCAAGTCATCTGGTATTCAAATCGTGCGGACGGTGAGAGTCGAACTCACACAGGCCAACGCCCACTACCCCCTCAAAGTAGCGTGTCTACCATTTCACCACGTCCGCTTCACTTTGGGATTACAAAGTTACGAAAGTTTTCAATAAAAACAAATAAAAGAGAAAAAATTATCAAAAAACGGCGACCCTCTGTCCGGGCCGCCGTCACTCTCTTATCTGACCTCAATCTGAGTGTCCATCAAAGCAAGAATCTTCGGTGTGTCTTCGATGCCGAGCACCTTGGCGATGCGTCCGCTCAAGTCCTCGTTATCGCCGGAAGCGCCGAACATGGAGAGAATCTTCTCAATCTGGCCCGTCGGCTTCGGGTAGGTAACGATGCCGTGGGTCTCGAAATCCGGGTCGCCAACCATCTCTGCGGTGAAGTTCACCGCGTCCGCGAGTCCTCCAATCTCGTCTACGAGCCCAATGGTGAGCGCGTCCGCAC
The DNA here is from genome assembly GCA_964385795.1 of uncultured Muribaculaceae bacterium. Taxonomy (GTDB): domain Bacteria; phylum Bacteroidota; class Bacteroidia; order Bacteroidales; family UBA932; genus Cryptobacteroides. Next base: position 119,924 of record CAYLPY010000005.1, on the reverse strand, counting down.
CGGTCCAGACTCTTCCCTGTCCGATGGCATCGACCTTGTCCTTGTCGATGGAGCGGCCCTCGGAGACGATGCTTGTGAACTTATCGTAGATGCCCTCGATTGAGGCAGTCATGTAGGCGTATTCGCTCTTGTCAAACGGACGCATGACCCCGTACATGTCGCCGTGCTTGTGGGAGGTTGTGCTTTCCACGCCGACATGAAGCACGTCCATTGCCGTCTTCGAGAAGTCCGGCACGATTCCGAACACGCCGATGGAGCCAGTAAGGGTGGTGGCGTCAGTGAAGATGCGCTCGCAGTTGTTTGAAATCCAGTATCCGCCGGAAGCCGCATAGTTGCCGTAGGATGCAACGAGAGGCTTCGCGCTCTTGAGCCTGTCGAGTTCGTTCTTTATCTTCTCGGATGCCAGAACGCTTCCGCCCGGAGAATTGACCCTGAGGATAACCGCGTCTATCGAGGAATCGTCGCAGATTTTTCCAATCATAGCCGCGAACCTGTCTCCGGCTACCTGATCCTTGCCCTTGCCGTCAACGATGTTGCCATCGGCGTAGATGATGGCGATGTTCTGCTTCTTGGCGACTGCGCCGCCCTGGTTGGCGACATAGTCGGTGAACGGAATCATGGAGAGGCTCTTGAAGTCATCTGCCATACCGAGCACCGCGAGTTTCTCTTCAAGGGCGCTGCGGTCGAGCAGTTCGTCCACGAGTCCGCAGCGGACGAAGTCCTGCGGAGTCGAAAGTTCAAGATTGTCAATGTATGAGTCGATGGCTTCTTCGTCCAGCCCGCGGCTTTCCGCAATCTTCGGAGCGAGAGTCTCCCACATGGAGTCCACGAGCCTCTGATATTGCTCTCTGTTCTCCGGGCTTGAACTTGACCTGGTATACATCTCGCCGGCGGACTTGTACTTTCCGTGGCGGATGAGCTGAACGTTGACCCCGAACTTCTTCAGGAGGTCTCCGAGGAAGAATGACTGCGTCGCGATGCCGTTGAACGGGATGGTCGCCCCGAGGAACGGAGTCATGTAGACTTTGTCGGCGACGGAAGCCATGTAGTAAGATCCCGTGCTCGGTGTCTCGGTGTAGGCCACAATCGGCTTGCCGCTGTCGGCCCTGAAGCCCGCGAGCGCGCTGCGGAGTTCTTCCATGTATGAAACTCCGGTCATGGCATTGTCGGTCTTGAGGTAAATGAACTTCACTGCAGGATCGTATGCGGCGGCTCTGATGGCCTTAACAGCGTCATAGATGCTGATTGTCCCGTCGTCCCTTCCTGTGATGGATGCGAGTGGGTTGGATTCCGAACTCTGTTCCCCGATGTTGACCTGCGAGAGGTCGAGAATCAGGGCGCCGGAAGAAGGCAGGGCCGGGGTCGTGCTGCCCATGGCTACCACCGCTCCGATGAAACTGAAACTGATGACGGCGAGAAGTATCGTCATGATCAGAAAGCCGCAAATCACGGCAAGAGTCATTTTAACGAAATCTTTCATCTGACAGCTATATGTAAAATTTGTCAAAAGTAGTTAAATTCGCGAGATTAAACAAAAAGGTCTATGGCACAGAAACCATCTATCCCAAAGGGTACAAGAGACTTCGGTCAGCAGGAAATGGCCGGAAGGAACTACATATTCGACACCATCCGTTCGGTCTTCCGCACCTATGGGTACGCCCAGATTGAGACTCCTGCGATGGAGAATCTCTCGACGCTGCTCGGCAAGTATGGCGAAGAGGGTGACAAACTCCTTTTCCGCATCCTCAACTCCGGCGATGCATTTGCCTCTGTTGACTCTTCGCGTCCGCTTACCCCGCAGGTCTGTGAGAAGGGTCTGCGCTATGACCTGACAGTGCCTTTCGCGCGGTACGTGGTGCAGCACCGTGACGAGCTGTCTTTTCCTTTCAAGCGTTTCCAGATCCAGCCGGTATGGCGTGCGGACCGTCCGCAGAAGGGACGCTACAGGGAGTTCTACCAGTGCGATGTCGATGCGATAGGCTCCCGCAGCCAGCTCTGCGAACTTGAACTTGTCCAGATTGTGGACAAGGTGTTCTCGCTTCTGGGCATCAACGTCATCCTCAAGATCAACAACCGCAAGGTCCTTTCCGGACTTGCGAGCATCTGCGGATTTCCGGACAAAGTCGTGGACATCACCGTGGCCATAGATAAACTGGACAAGATAGGCCTTGACGCGGTCAAGGAGGAGATGCTTTCCAAAGGACTTACGCCGGAGGCCGTCGCCATACTTGAGCCGGTCCTTCTGCTGAGCGGCAGCACCGGGGAGAAGCTTGCCACCATGCGCTCCGTGATGGCCTCGTCTGAAGAGGGGCTTCGCGGACTCGACGAACTGGAGGAACTTTTCGGCTACATTGAGGCTGCCGGAGTGAAAACTCCTGTCGAACTGGACCTTTCGCTTGCCCGCGGACTCAACTACTACACCGGTGCTATCTTTGAGGTGAAGGCTCTGGACTGGCAAATCGGAAGCATCTGCGGAGGTGGTCGCTATGACAATCTCACCGGTATCTTCGGCCTTCCGGATATGTCGGGCGTAGGCATCAGTTTCGGTGCCGATCGCATCTATGACGTGCTCAAAGGACTCGGCAAGTTCCCTGAGGACTTAAGTGCCAGCACAACTCTCCTTTTTGCGAACATGGGAGCTGCAGAGACTGCATATGTTCTTCCTGTCGCTTCAGCGCTGCGCAGCGAGGGTGTGTCCGTCGAGGTCTATCCCGATACGTCCAAACTCAAGAAGCAGTTCGAGTACGCCGAGAGGAAGCACATCCCGTTCCTCTCCATCACGGGAGAGTCCGAGAAGGCTGCCGGAGTGATAAATGTCAAGAATCTCGCCACCGGTGAACAGAAGTCCTTCGCAAATGGGGATGTGGTCGGAATCGCGGCTTTCCTTAAGGCGTAGAATCCTACATAAGGAACAGAACTACAAGAAGATAGATGAAGAAGCCCTGGATTTTGAGCCGGGACGCGTTGTTGCGCGAGATTAGAGTGTCCATGGCGTCTCCGTCGGACAGCTCTGTCAGTTTCTTCGCGCTTGGAGGCGCGTATGCCGACCACTTCGCCACTATCAGGCCATCGAAGAAATAGCTTGCACCTCCGTTTGAGCGGTTGAGGGTGAGAAGGGTCTTGCGGTCTGCGAAGTATGTGTACGGGAGAACTTCCTCAGGTGCGTAGCTCTCTATGTCGCCTGGATGCGATGCCGCCAGTAGCAGGGGAGTGAGACCTGCAGCTTCCGCGCTTTGGAGGGTCTTGGCAAACTTGTCCCAGTTTTCTCTATGGATTTTCTCCGGGTTGTAGACCGATATCGCTAAGACTTTCCCTTCGGTAGCGAGAGAGTCTGCATATTCGCCGCCGGCATCGCTGAAATAAAGCCCTGCGTCCTCAATCTCCGCTCCTGGCCGGTAGTCGGTGAAGTCCAGCAGAGGCAGCGACAATGAAGAATACAGGAAAAACAGGCATACAGAGACGCAGGCTACGCTGAAACTGACGTACTTCACCCGTCTTGTCGGTTCCTGCCTCTTTATCGGGATGAATGCGAGGCACCACAGCGCGAGCAGAACGACGTTTTTCAGAAAGCTCTGCAGATGAGTCAGATGCACCGCTTCCCCGAAGCAGCCGCAGTCCATGGTTGGATTGAATATCAGTAGGATGACGGTGATGACGGTGAAGAATCCTGTCACCGCAAGCGTGACGATGCCTGTCGCCCTGCGCCACACTCCTGTGACAAGGGCGATTCCGAGGATAGTCTCCATTAGCGCAGCCGCGCTTCCTGCGAGACCTGAAAGGCTCCTAAGTGCATCAAGATGGAAGAACTTTAAGTACTCGTCCACCACGAGCCCAGCCCCTGTCGGATCCATCAGCTTGAGCAGGCCTGCCACGAGGTAGACCAGTCCGATGACGAAGGCGCTAATCCTTTTGATAACTCTCATAGACGTTCTTTACTTTCTCGAAGATGTTATCAGGGGGAAGCATCCTCCCTTCGCTGTCCGAGCAGTCCACTGGGACGAAACTCGGGTCATCCTGTGCCTGAAGTAGGTACATCTGCCTGACTTTCTTTTGGAATTCGATGTCCGCCTCGTGTATGTCCTCGCCTCCGTGGAGATAGTCGCGGGCACTTCCACTTCTGTGAGAAGACAGGCTTTGCTCTACAAAGCCTGTCGGGACGTCGAGGAAGATGTTCACGTCGGGCCTCGGGAGATGGAAGATTCCGTATTCGGTTTCGAGTATCCACTTCCGGAGCGCCATCGACTCCACGGCGGACCCTGTCTTCGCGCACTGATATGCGATGTTGGAATAGACATACCTGTCTAGAAGGATAGTCCCTCCGTTGTTGAGAATCTCCCTCATCCCCGCTGCGGCAGTGTGCCTGTCCTCAGCGAAGAGGAGGGCGACAAGCTGCGGATGTACACTCTCGAGGCTCCCGAAGTCGCCACGGAGAAAACGGCTTATCAGGTCTCCGTAGACCGGTGCGTCATAACGTGGGAAATGTATGTACTTGAGGTCCGGGTGCTGCCGAAGGATATACTCTTTCAAAAACTTGACCTGCGTGGATTTACCTGCCCCGTCCAGCCCTTCCAAAACTATCAGCATAGTGTCTTCATTTATCTCCCAAAAATATCCTTTATTCTGCAAACCTCCAAAAAACACCACCCTCTCCATTGTCTGAGATGATAATTACAGATACCTTTGCCCTATGGTCGAGATAATGGGAATAATGAACCTCACCCCGGACTCGTTCTTCGCTCCGAGCAGGGTAGTTGCGGATGAGGCGCTCTCACGTGCGGAGAAAATGTTCTCCGAGGGAGCATCAATAATAGATATCGGGGCTGTGTCTACGCGTCCCGGCGCCTCTGACGTGGATGTGGAGCAGGAGTGGGAGAGACTCTCTCCGGCCCTCTCGGCGCTCGCCGGCAAGGGGTTCCGCATCTCCGTCGACACGACGAGTTCTGTCATAGTGCGGCGCTGTTTCGACGTTCTGGGAGATTTCATGGTCAACGACGTCTCTGCAGGAGAAGACGACCCGGGAATGCTGGAGACGGTCGGCTCTCTCGGCCTTGACTACATAGCCATGCACAAACGCGGCAATCCCCGCACTATGGACTCCAAGTGCGACTACGAGGGCGGGGTGGTCATGGCTCTCAAGGCTTATTTCGAGGAGTTCGGACATAGGGCGGACGCCGCTGGCATCCGCAACTGGATTCTTGACCCAGGCCTTGGTTTTGCCAAGACGGCGGATCAGAACTGGGAGATTCTTGAGCAGATTCCGACATTTAAGGCCATCGGACGGCCTGTGCTGATAGGCGCGGCCGACAAGCGCTTCACAGGGGGAGATACCGAGCGGGCCCATCGCATGGCATTGGACGGCGGTGCCGACATCCTGCGGGTTCATGACGTTCCCGCTGCGATGAAGACGGTTGAGGAGTTCCTCAGTCCTTGAAAATCGGAGAGATGACCGAGATGTTGCCGGTCTCCGTCTTTTCAACGTCTATCTTCCGGAACCCTGTCACGATGAGGACGAGCATCAGGATGCAGGCTGCAAACACGGTCCAGTATCCGACGCCTGGCAGAACATCCATCCAACTGTCCATCTCCTTGAGGGACTCAATGTTGGATACAACCAGCGAGAATGTGTTGTTTGTGAAGTGCATCAGCATGGTGAGCTTCAGCGAGCCGGTCTTGTAGTAGACGTATCCGAAGAAGCAGCCGAGGATGAAAGCAGGAACTGCCTGCCACGGGTTGAAGTGGATGAATGCGAAGAATACGGCAGATATGACGATTGACCACAGCGGTCTGATGCCTTTCCCAAGAAGCCCCCTCAACACCATTCCTCTGCATAGCCACTCCTCGAAGAAAGGGGCGAAGATGCTGACGCTGATGAAGTTGAGAATGAAGTTCCCTTGAGTCATGGACTCGAAGAGCTGCTTCAGATACTCTGGCATCTGCGGCAGGCACGAAGTCAGGGCATCGCAGCAGTATGCCAGAGCAAGAGTCCCGAGCACTACGAGTCCTGTGCATCCGGCTGCCCCGAGGCCGCCGAAGTTGTCGTTGTCCAGCTTGAGGCCGTTTCCGCTGAAGCTCATCCTGTGGCTGCGGCTGCTGGCATAGAGCATAGCGGGGATGAACATTATCGGATATGAGACCAGCGTCGCGTATTGGGTAGCTGAAGAACCGCCGAAACTGACGAACGGCAGGGTGACGAGATTGCCTATGAACGCTCCTATCAATAAAAAACCGAGCAGCGCGAACATCCCGCTGACTCCCGGGATGTAGTAGGCGTAATTGCCGTAGAAGCCGAAACTTCCTCTCTTCTTCCTTCCCATACCCAGTTACTTATAGAGTGGTGACGGGTAGACTCCCTCTGCGGCAAGCTTCGCGAACTTCTCCACGACTCCCTGCCTGTCTTCCTTGTAGGTTACTCCGAACCAGTGTGAAGGGGTGGACAGCACATCGCAGCGGACTTTTCCGCTTCTAATCAGAGTGTCAACCACGTATGGAATGTAGAATTCGGCCTTGAGCTCCTGTGAGTTATGCTCGAGGAAGGTTTTGAAAGCCTTCTCGGTTTCCTCGAAGAAGTCCGGGGTAAACCCCCACATGTTCATCGAGCAGAGGTCCTTGCCGTTGAGAACGACGTGAGTTCCGGTCTCGGAATTGTCACCGCTCACTATTCCCTGCCCGTCCTTGCAGATATTGAGGTGCTCCATCACGGTTTTCAGGGTCCTGTCCTCCCCGTAGCGGCAGATGCCTCGGGAGACTCCGCCGGACTCGCTCAGCGTGTGGTCAAGTTCGAAGCCGACTATCGAGTAGACTCCCTTGCAGTCTGTGTGGGAGCGGCACCATTCCGCCGCGATTGCGAAAGATTCCCTGCCGTAGAAGTCATCGCCGTTGATGACCACGAATGGCTCATCTATCACGTCCTTCGCCATCAGCACCGCGTGGGCCGTGCCCCATGGCTTCTGCCTTTCGGGATTGAGCGTGAATCCCTCCGGAATCTTCGACAGCTCCTGTGTGACGAACACGAATTCCAGTTCCGTTCCATCGGCGCACTTCGCCGAGGCATATTTCTTTCTGACGCTTTCCTTGAATGCTTCGAGGAATGACTCTCTCACTATATAGACTACTTTCCCGAATCCTGAATGGACGGCATCGTAAATCGAATAGTCGATGATAGTTTCGCCGTCAGGCCCAAGTCCATCCATCTGCTTGAGCCCTCCGTATCTGCTTCCCATCCCGGCGGCAAGAACCAAAAGTGCTGGTTTCATATCTGAAAAGGATTATTTATCTCCGACAAAATTAGTTATTTTTGCACAATATGGATAGGATTACCAGAGATTTGTGGAAGCGGGACAAGGACGGTGCCAACAAGGAGCAGCGGTCCTTCATCCGCTTCGCCATCATAGCCACGGTAGTCTTCGTCCTGTTCATGTTTCTGAAGAAAGACAACGTCATCACCTGGATCAACGCCGGCATCACTCTCAAGTCGCAGCGACGTCAGATAGAACAGCTCGAGCAGAGCAACGCATTGCTTGATAAGCAGATTGAAGACCTCGGCATGAACCGCGATTCGCTTGAACGCTTTGCCAGAGAGAACTACTTCTTCGCGGCTCCGGGCGAGGATGTCTATATTCTTGGGGATCGGTAGCTTATCCGGAGGACTTTCTCCGTAGTCCCGTCAATCTTCACGCCTTCATCTATCCGGCTGCAGAGCAGCGCGGCCACGTGACTTCCGTCCAGCTCCAGTACCTGCGCGGCAGCCTTGCGGGCCGGAGTCCACTTCATGTTCACGAGAAGGTCAGAAACTTTTTTCTTCTTTCCGCCCATTCCCAAAGGGCGTAGCCAGTCGCCGTCGCGCCATCTTCTTGTCCTGAGCGGCAGATTGACTTTCGAGGCATCCATCACGATGATTCCGTCCGGTTGGCGAAGTTCCTGTATTCTGCTGCGATCTACGATTTCCCATTGCAGTTCGCTTTCCACGCTCTGTTCTCCGACAAACAGCCTTCCTGCGCCCGCTTTCACGGGGCCGAAAGTCTTCCCGCTCAACTGGGAACCATCCTTGATGCAGCGGAGCAGGGAAGAGAAGTCCTGCCGCCCGATGCCGCTGTCTTCCAGCAGGCGCCAGAGCACGTAGTCGAGATGCCGTACCGTACGCAACTTTTCTGCATCTATGCTTCCGTCCTCTAGAATCAATGTGTCCCTTATCAAGCTGAACCACTCGTCTGCAATGTCCGAGACCTGAGTGAAGCGGCGCATGTCGGAGTTTAGCGTTCCGACGAAGGAAGGATTGATGGCGCTGAATATTGGGAACACTTCGTTGCGTATACGGTTCCGCTTATACTCGTTTTCGGAGTTTGTCCTGTCTTCTCGCCATGTCTGTCCGTGCTCGACCATCCATCCCCGGATTTGCTCCCGGCTCGTGTCGAGCAGCGGCCGCAGGATGCCGTCGTGCGAGCGCATCCCGCAGATACCCTTTATTCCAGTGCCGCGCAACAGGTTGAGAATCAGAGTCTCCGCGTTGTCGTTGGCGTTGTGCGCCACTGCGACCGCATCGTAGCCGAAATCCTTTTTTATCTGCTCGAACCAGCCGTATCTCAACTCTCTTGCCGCCATCTCCACGCTGATGCCATTTGATGCCGCGTAGCCCTCGGTGTCGAAACGCTCGCAATGGAACTCCAGTCCACGAGATTCACACCACTCTCGCACGAACGCTTCATCTCCGTCTGACTCCTCGCCCCTGAGCGCGAAGTTGCAGTGCCCCACGCCGAAACTCGAGTCCGGGAAGAACTCGGCGGCCCGGCATGCCATGTATACGGAATCGATTCCTCCGCTGACGGCGAGAAGAATCCTGCTCATTTCTTGTTCGAAATGAGATATGTGAAGTTGATTGAGAAGAACTCCTTGAACTGGATACGCTGTTTGCCGTCGATGAGGACGATAGGGTCGTAAATCATCCAGGTGTTGAGCCCGACTTTGAAATACTTGGCCACCTGCCAGGAGAACTTGTTGTCCCAGTTGATTCTGTTGTACTTGAATGGACTGTTGAGGTAGTCCGTGAACAGGACGAGCTGGGTCTCGTATCTGAAATTGTCGTTGATCGAGGTCTTGAAGTTGAGCTTGATCTGGGCACCAAACTGGAAAAGGGCGCTGTTGTAGTTTGCGCCGACGTTATTGTCAAGCCCTTCCTCGCGGAGTTTCATACCATATTTTTTGCGCAGTTCCTCGATGGTGCAGATGGTGAATCCTCCGGTGAACGGTGCGATGTTGACGTTGAACCAGTCGTTAGGTGTCCACTCCATACCGAAGGCTATGTTTGTGTAGGCTGGGGCCAGGAGGCCTGACTTGAGCGTCCCCGACCATTTGCCGTCCTCGCCCTGCTTGTAGGAGTCGTAGCTGTCCGAGAACTGCGAGCGGAAGTCGAACGATGCTGTGTAGTTGAGTTTGCTGTCCTTGCGGATCTTGTATGCGAGACGGCTTTCCAGATACATCAGGTCGTTGCTTTTCTGTAGCAGGTTGTCCTTGTCCTCTGACCAGAGAAAGCCGTACTGCAACTGGAGACGGTTGTTCCAACTCACGAGGTCCTTGGCGTAGTTTGCCTTGGCATCGAGTCCGAGGCTGAGCGTCAACGTGTTGTATCCTCCTGCAGCCCAGCTCCACAGGCTTGTGTTGCTGGTGCCGAGGTCGAACTGCATCGAGTTCGTCCAATGCTGCGGGCGTTCTACGGCCTGTTCGGCCTGCGGGGCCTCCTGCAGGGCTGTGGCAGCTGCCGCGAGCGCTTTCTGCACATCGTCTTGCGCACGCAGACAGGCAGCTCCGGAAATGAGGCAGCCTGCCAGAATAGCCAAAAGTCTTTTCATCCTAATACGCGATTGCGAATACGACTCTCCTGCTTGAAGGCCTGCCGGAATAGATGTCCGTGCCCTCTTCCTCGCAGACGCAACTGTCTACAGGGATGCATCTGATGGTGGCCTTGGTTTCGTCTTTAATCTTCTGTTCGGTCTCGGCGGTGCCGTCCCAATGGCAGAGGAGGAACTTGCCGGTCCCAATCTTCTGCTTGAACTCCTCCCACGAGTCGCATTTCTCCATGCGCGAGTCGCGGAATGCCTCGGCCTTCCTGTAGATGTTGGCCTGTATCTCGTCGAGGAGCGCAAGGATGTACTCACCGATGCCATCTTCGGAGAGGGTCTCCTTCGTCAGAGTATCCCTGCGGGCTACTTCTACCGTGCCGTTCGCAAGGTCCTTTCCGCCTATGGCGACGCGCACAGGAACGCCCTTGAGCTCCCACTCCGCGAATTTGAATCCCGGGCGGAGAGTGTCGCGGTCGTCTATCCTGACCGAGATTCCCAACGCTTCAAGCTTCGCGCGAAGCGCGTCCATCTTGGCGATGATGGCTTCGTGCTCTTCGGCAGTCTTGAATATAGGCACCATCACGATCTGGATTGGCGCGAGCTTCGGAGGAAGCACAAGCCCGTTGTCGTCGCTGTGCGCCATTATCAGCGCGCCCATCAGACGGGTGCTGACGCCCCAGGAAGTGGCCCACACATACTCCTGCTTGCCTTCCTTGTTGGTGAACTGGACATCGAAGGATTTGGCGAAGTTCTGCCCGAGGAAGTGGGAGGTTCCGGCCTGCAGTGCCTTTCCGTCCTGCATCATGGCCTCGATGGTAAGTGTGTCAAGAGCGCCCGCGAACCTTTCATTTGGGCTCTTGTGCCCTACAATGACAGGCAGGGCCAGCACGTCGCGGGCGAAATCCGCATACACGTGGACCATCTCGTTGGCCTTCGCTTCGGCTTCCTGAGCTGTGGCATGGGCCGTGTGCCCCTCCTGCCAGAGGAACTCTGCGGTGCGGAGGAAAAGTCTGGTCCTCATCTCCCATCTGACCACGTTGCACCACTGGTTGCAGAGAATCGGGAGATCTCTCCACGAGGTAATCCAGTTCTTGTAGGTGCTCCAGATGATGGTCTCGGAGGTAGGTCTTACGATGAGTTCCTCTTCGAGCTTTGCGGCCGGGTCGACGACCACGCCTTTCCCTTCAGGGTCGTTCATCAGGCGATGGTGTGTGACGACGGCGCACTCCTTGGCGAAGCCTGCCACATGCTCGGCCTCGCGGCTGAAGAAAGACTTCGGAATGAAGAGCGGGAAGTATGCGTTCTGCACACCTGTCTTCTTGAACCTCGAGTCGAGGTTGCTCTGCATCTTTTCCCAGATGGCATAGCCATAGGGCTTTATAACCATACATCCGCGTACTGCGGACTGCTCGGCAAGGTCGGCTTTGACGACCAGCTCGTTATACCATTGAGAATAGTTCTCGGAACGCTTCGTGAGTGCTTTTGCCATATTCTTGTTATAAGTCTGCGTTTTTTTTCGAAATTTGCATCTATAGTACGAAGGCAGGCGCCGCCTGCCTCTTTGTGAGGGACTTACCCGCGCAAAGATACAAATTATATTGTTAAAAGGAGACTGTGATATGAAACGGATTCTGTCGCTTTTATTGCCTCTGACACTTGTCTTTACGTCTTGCGGAACCTCATCCGTGTACTATGCTCAGAGATATGCCGACGGCATTTATACGAAGACCGCTCCCGCTCCTGAACAGGTGCAGGTGCTCTCCCGCGAAGATTTCGCGCTTATGGCGGCCGAGGAAATAGCCCGCAAGGATGCGGAGAAGGAAGGAAAAGAAACGACATACATTGTTCTTGACGAAGACAGGGCGACCGAGGCTGTCCTTGTAGGACTCGGTACAGGTCTGGTTATAGCCAACTGGTATGACACCTGGCTTGACTGGGACTGGAACTGGCGCTGGCGTTACAACCGCTACTGGGCTTACCACTCGCCGTGGCACTACTACGACCCTTGGTACTACAGTCCTTGGCATGTAGACCCATGGTATCATGACTGGTACTACAATCCTTGGTATCACGGCCACTGGTACGGTCACTATTACGATCCTTGGTATCACGACCACCACTACGGATGGCGTCCGGCTTCTCCTCGCCCGGGATTTTCTCCTGACGGCGGAAGGTATTACGGGGCGCGCAGACGGACTCAGAGCGGAAGCCCTGACGGCGGACGTCCGCGCAGGTCTGACTCCGATTTCCGTAACGGCGGCTACGGCTCTGCAGGCTCGTCAGTCATAGGCGGCCGCAGAACGTATGGCGGCTCAGGTTCAGTAGGGGCGTCTTCTGGCAGTGCGGGAGTCAGCAACCGCAGTACGTCAGGCACTTCCGGAAGGAACGAAAGCTATTCGCGAGGCTACACGACGAGACGTTCCACATCGTCATCGGGCAGCAGCTATAGCCGTGGAAGCACGACCAGAGGAAGTTCGATGAGGAGTTCGTCTTCAACGACGAGGAGAAACGATAGCCCTTCTTCGTTGAGTACAGACAGTTACAGCAGCAGTCGGAGCAGTTCGAACTCGGCCTACTCTCCGAGCCGTTCTTCTGGAGGTTCCGGCAGTATGAGCAGCGGATCGTATGGCGGGGGGGCACGCAGCGGTGGCGGCGGTGGCTCAAGCAGAGGCGGCGGACGCAGGTAACGGTAATTTTGAAGACAAAATCGAACGATTATGAAAAAGACAACGATATTGGGTGCAACCATGATTCTTGCCTTTGCCTTGTCGGCAGGCGCGCAGAACATGTATGACGCGATAAACTTCAGCCGCAACGACTACTTCGGAACGGCGCGCTCCATGTCCCTCGGCAATGCCGTTACGGCGGTCGGCGGTGATCTCGGAACGGTAGGCATTAACCCGGCCGGTTCAGCCGTGTCGAACTACGGACAGATGGTGATAACTGTATCTCCAGGATTGAGCGTATCCTCCGTCGGTTCGGCATATTCCCCCGTAGGTGAGAGCCAGTACGGGAATTTCCGCCGCACGGAGCGCCATAAGTTCAGCCTCCCTAACCTTGGCCTTTCCCTTGTATTCGACACGGGCAGAAGCAGCGGGCTTAAGTCGGTGACTTTCTCTCTGGTCTCGAACCAGACGGCACAGTACAACTATAAGGCAGCCGCAGAAGGCTATAACGACAGGACTTCAATGGTCGCTGAACTCGCGGCGGCATCTTACGGCTATGCCGAGGATGTCCTCGGCAAGTATGCTTCATACAGCACGAGTTCAGTCCCATGGGACGTGCTCACGGCCTATCAGGCAGGACTTGTCGACCGCTACGGCTCAGACCCGGCGCAGTATGCCGGCATATCCGAGACTCTGGTCTATGATGAAGGGCTGGGCCGTTTCGTGCACTATCTTCCAGGTACTTTGGCGCAGAGCTCTCTCGTGAGCAAGACCGGGCAAAAGAAGGACGTGGTCTTCAATTTCGGCATGAACTTCTCGGATGTGCTGCTTTTAGGTGTCAACATCGGAATGCCTTCAGCAGAGTACAGATATTCGGAATCTTTCAGCGAAACCGCTCTGGATAACTCTCTCTTTCCGCTGTATGACTTATCAAGAAACGGAACGGTCTACAATACTGAGTTCGCCGGAGCTTCAAAGGTCTACGACTATTCGGCCGACTACGAGGGTATCTATGCCAAGTTCGGCGTGATTTTGACCCCGTTTGCGGGACTCAGGCTCGGCGCGGCTTTCCAGACGCCTACCATCTACGAAGTTTCGGAGCAGTGGCGCTACACGATGTCTTCTTACTTCACCAATCCCGGCGCTGATATACGTGATGTCTCGTCTCCTTTGGGAGAGTATTCATACTGCCTCCGTTCGCCGTATATCTTCAATGTGGGCGCAGCCTACACTTTCGGACGTCTGGGCCTCGTGAGCGTCGACTACGAACTTGCAGACTACAGCGTCATGAAGTTTTCGGAGGCCGGGGCTGCAGACTACTATCCTCAGGACTCGTTCTATGACCTCAACGAGACGAACCGCCGTTTCGCCGGCGTCTCGCATGCGCTGCGCATAGGCGCTGAACTTCGGGTCACTCCGGCTTTTTCCCTGCGGGCCGGCTTCTCTACGCTCTCTTCTCCTGAACGCCACTGGACCAACGACCTTGGGGAGGACGTGACGGCGGATGACTTCCTTGCCGACTTTCACGACTACAACCACGGCACCCGCAGCCTTGTGAACTCCTCATATTATGAAGATCGTACCAATTCTGTAAGCGCGGGCTTCGGGTATTCATCTGCTGGCTCGTTCTTCTGTGATTTCGCGGTCAGGTTCGCCATGTATCCGACCACGACCTACGCACCTTATTACGACTACGACAACTACGATATCGGCGGCACACTCGTGAATGTGGCGTCGCCGAGGATAATGAACAAGATAAATCTCTGGAGTGCAGCCATGACATTCGGTTGGCGGTTCTAGGGGCGACTGATTTTTTTATGGAATTTACAGCTAAGCAGCTTGCCGACATTCTTCACGGAACCGTGGATGGCGACCCTGAAGTGAAAGCATCATCATTTGCAAAGATAGAGCACGGCAAGCCCGGACAATTATGCTTCCTTGCAAACCCTAAGTACGAGCACTATGCCTACACCAGCAAGGCTTCGATCCTGCTGGTCAACGCGGATTTCGAACCGAAGCAGCCTGTCACTCCGACTTTGGTGCGGGTCGAGAACGCATATTCTGCGCTCGCGGATCTTCTTAAGCACGTCTCGGAGCACAACAAGACCTACCGGAGGCATCGCGGCAGGTGCAGGATTGCGTGGAGCGCCAAACTCGGCAAGAGGGTATCTGTGGGCGATTTTGTGACCATTGGGAAGGACTGCCGGATAGGCGACTGCACCAAGATATACGACAACGTAACCATCGGCGCAGGGACGAAGATAGGCTCCTATTGCATCATCTACCCAGGGGTGCATATCTTTCCTGGGATGGTGATTGGTGACAGGGTGATTCTCCATGCCGGATGCATTATCGGTGATGACGGGTTCGGCAATGCTCCTCAGCCGGACGGAACGTGGAGGAAAATCGAGCATGTCGGGAACGTGGTGATAGGGAACGATGTCGAGATTGGTTCCAATACCACGGTGGACAGAGCTCCGATGGAGTCCACCATCATCGAGAACGGAGTAAGGATAGACAATCTTTGCCAGATAGCGCACAATGTTGTGGTCGGGGAGAATACAGCCATGGCGGCACTCACGGGCATCGCGGGGTCTTCCAAGATTGGCAAGAACTGCATTCTTGCCGGCCAGGTCGGAATCTCTGGGCATATAAGCATTGCAGACAAGACGGTTATCGGTGCGAAGACAGGCGTGATTGGGAATATCCGAAAGCCGGGTGGAACCTACTTCGGCGTGCCGGCTCTTCCTCACGGAACTTTCCTCCGGGCGTATGCAAAATTCAAGCAATCGGGTCAAGAATGATTTTTTTTATATCTTTGCAGCCCAAATGAATCAGCAGACAGTAAAAAAAGAGTACACATTTGAGGGAAGAGGCCTTCATACAGGAAGATATGCCCACTTGGCGATTTGCCCGGCTCCCTCAGATTTCGGAATAAGGTTTCTGCGGACGGATCTCCAGTGTGAGATTCCAGCTCTCGCATCCAAAGTTTCACGCACGGACAGAAGCACGACCATCTCTGAAGGGGAGAATTCCGTTGTGACCATCGAACATCTCCTGTCTGCCTTGACCGGTCTCGGGATTGACAACGCACTTGTCAAGATTGACAACCTTGAAGTTCCAATTCTCGACGGCAGCGCCGAGACATACGTCAGGGCTATCGCCCCGGATGGACTTCAGGAGCAGGACAAGGAGAGGCGCTACCTCACGCTCAAGGAGACTGTGGAGGTCAGCGACCCGGTGACGGGCTCGTGGGTGAAGGTCGTTCCTTCGTCAGAACTCTCTTACAGCGTCAAGGTGGACTTCTCCTCCCGTGTGCTTGGAGTGCAGGAGGCCCATTGGAACGAGAATGCGGACTATGTGGGTCAGGTCGCGCCTTGCCGCACGTTCTGCTTTTTTCACGAACTTGAAGCGCTTGCTTCCCGGGGGCTCGTTAAGGGCGGAGACGTGGACAACGCCATCGTGATAGTGGAGCATCCGGCAACCAGAGAACAGATAGACAACATGTGCATGCTGTTCGGACAGCCGCGTCTTTCCGTGACGGAAAACGGTTATCTGAGCAATATCAAGCTGCACTTCCCCAATGAGTGCGGGCGTCACAAACTCCTCGACCTTATAGGGGATATGAGGCTCGCGGGCGGATACCTGCAGGCCGAGATAAGCGCGTACAAACCTGGCCATAAAATCAACAGCGCCGCAGCTTTGGCGGTCATTAAAGCACTTAAGTAGTTATGGTTAAAATTCATCCTCTTGCGACCGTCAGCGCAAATGCAAAACTTGGCGAGAATGTTGAGGTCGGACCTTACGCATTCATCGATGACAATGTCGAGATCGGCGATAACTGCAAAATCTATCCTCATGCCAATATCCTCCCATACGTCAAGATGGGAGACAACTGTTCCGTATTTCCAGGAGCAGTGGTCGGCGGAATACCTCAGGACCTCAAGTTTGACGGAGAGGTAACCTACGTGGAAATCGGCAACAACGTGACCATCCGTGAGTGCGCCACCATCAACCGCGGCACCAAGGCCAGCGGCAAGGGCGTCACAAAAATCGGCGACAATACATTGATTATGTCATACGTGCACGTGGCACATGACTGCTGCGTCGGCAAGCACTGCATCCTTGTAAGTTATGTCGGAATTGCCGGCGAAACCGATGTCGACGACTGGGCCATCATCGGAGGCAACACCGCCGTGCACCAGTTTTCGCACATTGGCACTCATGCCATGGTGGGCGGATGCTCCGCAGTCAACAAGGACATCCCGCCGTATTCAATCTGCGGGCGGACCCCGATTAGCTATGCTGGCATCAATCTAGTCGGACTCCGCAGGCGCGGCTTTGATTCCGATACGATGCGTACCATCAAGGATATCTATGACACTATCTACTATCAGGGCTATAACATCTCCGACGGATGCGCGAAAGTCCAGGCTGGCTTCCCTCAGTCGGTAGAGCGTGATACTATCCTGGACTTCATCAAGAGCTCCAAGCGCGGTATTGTCCGTGCCGGAGATGCTCTCTCCAAAGGTTCAATAGAGTAGGGACAGTGACCCTTACGACAGCATATTTTCCTCCGATAGAATACTTTGCAGTCTTTGCAAGGTATTCTTCGGTTTATGTGGAGGCGTGCGAGAACTATCAGAAGCAGTCCTACCGAAACCGCTGCCTTTTCTGCGCAGAGAACGGAGTCCAGGCCCTGTCTTTCCCAATCCGCCACCGCGAAGGCTCCATCTCGATTCCAATTAAGGAGGTGGAGGTGGACTATTCCGTGCCGTGGGTCCAGAAGACGGAGAGGTGTCTGGACACGGCGTATAGGTCATCAGCCTTCTTTGACTACTATCGCGATTCTCTCTTCTCGATACTCGACTCCCGTCCGGACACTCTGTGGGAACTGGACATGAGGATAATCGAGTTCTTTATCCAGAAATTCGGTCTGTGTACGGAACTGGTAGAGACTGTTTCGTATCACGGACCGGACCTTGACATCCACCCCAAACGCCCTAACACCATCCTCTCGGATTACGGTTTAGGGAAACCATACTATCAGGTGTTCCGGGAGAAACTCGGCTTCGTGGCCGGGCTGTCTGCGATGGACCTGCTCTTTAATGAAGGTCCGCTCGCGATAGAGTTCATCCGTTGATTGAGGAAGTCTCAGATGTGTCTTCCGGCTTTTCCTCCTCGTCCACGTGGTGCCAGTAAATCTGCGCCAGGACTGACTGGTTGCGTGTTGCGGTCATGACGAGGTGGAGATAGAGGTAGTCCTCCTTTCCCAGAAGGGCGAGGACCTTTTCGTTGTCTATGGCCTTGCAGTCTTCATTATAGATTTTCTGGATATACTGCATTGCCTCGTACTGCGGTCCGTTGTATGACATAGCCTTCTTGTAGTCTATCATCTCCTTGAACAGGTCTCTGATTGCCTCCTGGGCCTTCTCGTCGGCAATTTTACCGGTCAACTCGTAGGTGAAGACATAGTTGTCCTTCATGTCGAGATTGCATCCGCTGAATATGAAAACTGCGCAGACGAAGGCGCAGAGAAGTCCGAGTGTCTTCTTCATAAATGGTCAATTTTGGCAAAAATACAAAAAAGTGCTATATTTGTGGCGTGAAAGCGATGGAAGGCCGGGCTGGTCTTCCTTTATTTTTGTAAAGATATGGATAGAGAACAGTTTCAGTCGGTGGTCCTCGATGCTGCGGTACAGCGCCGCTGCTTTGTTGTTGGAATCGATTTCAATGATGACGACAATGTTTTCGAGGTGGTAATCTCCAAGGAGAATGGGGAGGTGGACCTCGAAGATTGTGAGCATGTGCACCGGGCCGTGCTGACTGCGTTTGACCGCAATGTGGAGGACTATGCCCTCACGGTCAGTTCCGCTGGGATGGACCCTGCTGAAGCCGATGAACTTCTGAAAACAATAAAAGACTGAATACTACGATGGAAAAAGAAAAAGTGATCACTCTGATCGATGCGTTCAAGGACTTCAAGGAAGAGAAGAACATTGACCGTCCGGTCATGATGCAGGTCCTCAAGGACGTGTTTCTCACGCAGATTGCCAAGACATACGGGTCCGCCGACAACTTCGACGTGATTGTCAACGTGGACAAGGGAACATGCGAGATATATCAGAACTTCGATGTCGTCGATGAGGTCGATAACCCGAACGCCGAAATTACCCTTGACGGAATTGCCGAGGACGGCGGTGACGCGAGCGACTACGAGGTGGGCGACCAGTACTCCAAGCGAGTGCCTCTCACTGCATTCGGAAGGCGCGGAATCCTCAACATCCGTCAGAACCTCCAGGGGAGGATTATGGACATCGAGAAGGCCAACGTCTACAAAAAGTATTCTGAGCTCATCGGCGAGATTTTCTCCGGCCAGATTTATCAGACATGGTCCAAGGAGGTGCTTATCCTCGACGCCGACGGCAACGAACTCCACATCCCGAAGGCCGAGCAGATTCCGGGCGAGAGATTCAAGAAGAACGAAGATGTCAAGGCCATCATCAAGAGCGTGGAGATGAAGAACAATACTACTCCGTACATCACTCTCAGCCGTACTTCCAACGAGTTCCTTGAGCGGCTCTTCGAGAAGGAGGTGCCGGAGATTGCTGACGGTCTCATCACCGTGAAGAAGGTCGTGCGTGTCCCTGGCGAGAGGGCCAAGGTCGCCGTCGAGTCATACGATGACCGCATCGACCCGATTGGAGCCTGCATCGGTGTCAAGGGAGGCCGTATCATGGGCATCGTGAGGGAGCTCCGCAACGAGAACATCGACGTCATTCAGTGGTCGCAGAACCCTAAGATCATGATTCAGCGTGCGCTCAATCCGGCCGAGGTCTCTTATATCGAGATGACCGACAATCCTGCGGACAAGGTCAAGGTTTACATGAAGCCGGATCAGGTCAGCAAGGGTATCGGCCGCCACGGCGTGAATATCCAGCTTGCCGGAATGCTTGTCGACAGGGAGATAGAGGTATACCGCGAACTTCCTAAGGACGAGGAGGAGGAAGAGGATGTGCTCCTCAGCGAGTTCTCCGATGTAATCGAGCAGTGGGTTATCGACCGTCTCGAGTCAATCGGATGCGACACCGCAAAGAGCGTGCTTGCGCTCTCTCCGGAGGACATCGCCAAGCGGGCGGACCTCGAGGACGAGACGGTAGCGGACGTCTTCAGGATATTGAAAGCAGAATTCGAAGATTAATCATACAGGATGGGAGAAATCAGACTAAACAAAATCTTAAGAAAGTACAACATCGGCCTCGACGACCTTGTGAATTTCCTTCACAAGACTGGAGTCGAGGTTGACTCCAACCCGAATGCCAAGATCTCCGAGGAGTATCTTCCGGCCATCTCGCGCCAGTTTGGCAAGGACCTTGAACTGTCCGAGGCTGCCGCCAATGTGGACGTGAGGCTGACCGACATCATCGGCAAGACCAAGCGAGACCTGAAGGGGCGTCCGGAGGAGGAAGAGGACGAGCAGGAAACCATCAACATCAAGACGACTACCCTCTTCACGCCGAAGAAGGAACAACCTGCTCAGCGTGAAGAAACTGCGACTGCCGTCAGGCAGCCTGCCGTGGAGGCGGCACCGGCCACTGAGCCGAAGATTGAGGAGAAGGCACAGCCTGCTCCTGTGGCTGCCTCTGAGCCGGCGGGCAAAGAGGCGGAGCCTGTTGAGACCGCACCTGCTGTTGAGACCTCGAAGCCTCAGGAAGCGCCTGCTCCGCAGGTGAGTCCCGAACCTGTGAAAGATACGGTCAAGCCTGTTGCTGTCTCCGTGCCTCAGCCTGCTCCTGTCCTGAAGACGGAGCCTGTTCAGCGCGAAGAATCTGCTGCGGTCGTCCGGCAGTCTGCCGAGGAGCCGAAACCTGCCCCTGAACACAAAGAGGCGGAGTCTGCTCCTTTGGCTGCAACCGCGCCTGCGGCTGAGACTGCGAAACCGCAGGAGCAGACGTCCGGCACGACGCTGAAAGTGGTAGGAAAGATTGACCTCTCCCAGTTTGAACGCAAGCCGGCCAAGAAGCGTGAGCGCATCAGCCGAGGCGCCAAGAAAGTGGATGTTGCCAAGGTCGGCGAAAACATTGCCAAGTCCCCTAAGAAGGAGGGCGCTTCAGTCAACAACACTCGTCGCGGAGGCAACCAGGGACAGCAGCAGAACAACAACCAGAATCAAGGCAAAGGACGTCGCCGTGACCGCTTTAAGCCGGCTTTGACCGAGTCGGAGAAGGAAGAGATGCAGAAGGAGATTCAGAAGCAGGTCAAGGAGACATACGCCAAGATGAACGAAGGCAAGAAGAATAACTTCGGAGCAAAGTATCGCAAGGAGAAGCGCGAGGCTGCCGCACAGCGTACCCAGGAGGAGATGCAGGAGGCAGCAGCGGAGCAGAAGGTACTCAAGGTTACCGAGTTCGTGACAGTTAACGACCTCGCGATATTGATGAACAACACCCCTGTGGTCAAGGTCATCGGCGCATGCATGAGCCTTGGCCTGATGGTGTCCATCAACCAGAGGCTCGATGCCGAGACGCTCGTGCTGGTGGCCGAGGAGTTTGGATATAAGGTCGAGTTCGTCACAGCAGACATCACCGAGGAAATCAGCCAGACCGATCAGGCGGACAAGCCTGAGGACCTTGTGTCGAGACCTCCTATCATTACGGTGATGGGACACGTCGACCACGGCAAGACCTCGCTTCTCGACTATATCCGCAAGTCCAACGTCATCGCCGGCGAAGCCGGAGGAATCACCCAGCATATCGGCGCTTACAACGTCAAGATGCCAGACGGGCGCAGAATCACTTTCCTCGATACCCCGGGACACGAAGCCTTCACCGCGATGCGTGCGAGAGGTGCGCAACTCACCGACCTTGCCATCATTATCGTCGCGGCAGACGATGCAGTGATGCCGCAGACAATCGAGGCAATCAATCATGCGCAGGCTGCGAACGTGCCTATGGTTTTTGCAATCAATAAGATAGATAAGCCTGGCGCAGATCCTGACAAGATTCGCCGTCAGCTCGCCGAGATGAATATCCTCGTCGAGGACTGGGGCGGAAAATATCAGTGTCAGGAGATTTCCGCGAAGAAGGGACTCAATGTGGACAAGCTCCTCGAGAAAGTCCTTCTCGAGACCGATATCCTCGACCTCAAGGCAAATCCGAACAAGCTCGCCAAGGGTGCGATTATAGAGTCTTCTCTTGACAAGGGCCGTGGCTATCTCGCGACTGTCCTCGTGCAGGAAGGAACTCTCAGGCAGGGAGACGTGATGCTCTGCGGAAGCAACTATGGCAAGATAAAGTCCATGTTTAACGAGCGTGGACAGAGGGTGATGGAGACAGGCCCTTCAACCCCAGTGTCCGTCCTCGGACTCAACGGCGCTCCTGCCGCGGGCGAGAAGTTTAACGTGCTCGCCGACGAGAGAGAGGCGAAGAGCATTGCAGGCAAGCGAGAGCAGCTGCTCCGTATCCAGGGCATCAAGACCCAGAAGCACATGACCCTCGAGGAAATCGGCCGCCGTATCGCAATCGGCAACTTCAAGGAACTCAACATTATCGTCAAAGGCGATGTGGACGGTTCTGTGGAGGCGCTCTCCGACTCACTCATCAAGCTTTCTACCGAGGAGGTGAAGGTGAACGTGATACACAAGGCCGTGGGCGGAATCTCCGAGTCAGATGTCTTGCTCGCCGAAGCTTCGGACGCAGTGATTGTGGGCTTCCAGGTACGTCCTACGGTCGAGGCCCGCAAGGCAGCCGAGCGTGAGGGCATCGAAATCCGTCTCTACTCCGTCATCTACGACTGCATTAACGAGGTCAAGGACGGTATCGAGGGTATGCTCGAGCCTGAGAAGAAGGAGGAACTCGTTGCCACTGCCGAGGTCAAGCAGACCTTCCGTATCAGTAAGGTCGGCACCATCGCAGGATGTATCATCCGTGACGGCAAGATGACCCAGAAGGCGAAAGTCCGCCTGATTCGCGACGGTATCGTGGTCTACACCGGAGAACTCGCTTCCTTGCAAATCGGTAAGGATGCCGTCAAGGAAGTCATCGCCGGCAAGGAGTGCGGTATGTCCATCGCTGGCTACAATGACATCAAGGATGGAGACGTCATCGAGGCATTCCAGATTGTCGAAATCAAACGTACACTCTAAGTTTTGGCACGGAGTATGTATTGATATGCGCGTAATACATACCGTTTGATTAGACAAATAAAGAATACTAACACCAAAAATCCGCGACCGTGAGGCCGCGGACTTTTGTTTTGCAGTGGTTGAGGTACCAGGATTCGAACCTGGGCAGACAGAACCAAAATCTGTAGTGCTACCATTACACCATACCTCAATTCCGTACCGCAAAGTTAGTGATAAATCATTTAATTCAGAAATATCTCAAATCCCGTAATAGTGATCGCACGAAGCATCGGGTAACTTGTCGTCATCGAACAGCCGGGTGCCCTGTCTCCCGGGCTCAGCGCCGTTTTTCCTTGAAGTAGCTGCTGACAAGCGATGAACACTCCTGCTCGAGGATGCCTGCCGTGACGGCTGTCTTGGGGTGGAGCAGTGAGGGGGTGTAGAGCGTATAGCCGCGCTTTGGGTCGGGAGCTCCGTAGACCAGCCGCCCGAGTTGTGCCCATGCCAAAGCGGAGGCGCACATGCTGCAAGGTTCCACGGTAACGTAGAGGCTGCAGTCCTTGAGATACTTGCCCCCGAGGTGCTCTGTGGCTGCTGTGAGCGCAATCATCTCCGCATGGGCGCTCGGGTCGTGCAGCCTCTCGGTCATGTTGTGCCCCTTGGAGATTATCCTTCCGGCGCACACGACGACGGCCCCCACCGGCACCTCGTCCTCTTCTGCTGCCTGACAGGCCTCCTTCAGGGCCTCGCGAATGAATTTCTCGTCATCCGAGACTACAGACGCTTCAAAATGTATTCCCATACCTGTTCTTTTCCCGTTTCGTTGAGTATTTCGTGTCGCATCCCGTCGTAAAGCCTGACGTCAGTGTCAGTGTATCCGACCTCCTTCATCAGGGCTACGGCCTTGCCCATCGACTTTTCGTCAATCATGCACGGGTCTTCCCTGCCGGAGATGAAATGCACCGGCATCGAAGGGTTCGAGACCTCCCATCCTTTGCGTGAGTAGCAGTCCTTCATCAGTGCTGTCAAGTTGGAGAATCCGTTGGCTGTGAAGCGGAACATGCAGAGAGGGTCGGTGTGGTACTTCTTCAGCGTCTCAGGGTTGGAGCATACCCATGCGCAAGGGTAGCCTTCACTTTCGAAGGGCTTGTTGAAGGTGCCGAATGATAGCCTCTGAAGGAGCTTTGGACGGCTGTGTTTGCCTGCAATCAGCACGAACAAATCTGCGAGGGCTTTGCCTGCGCCCTTCATCGGGTTGTCGTTCGGCGAGCCGCAGACGAAAAGCTCGTCGATGAGGTTATCGTAGCGCTTCACGAAAGAACGCACGGCCATTGAGCCCATGCTGTGTCCGAGCAGGATGTGCTTCAGTCCTGGCCAGATCTCCTTTGCCCAGAGGCCCACCACTTTGATATCCTCTACCATCGCACGCCATCCACCGCTGTACATGTACCCGAGGTCTTCCGGACTATTGACGGACTCCCCGTGGCCACGGTGGTCGTGGATGACGCAGACATAGCCGTTGGCGGCGAGATATTCCATGAATGGAATGTATCTTTCCTTGTGCTCGCACATTCCGTGGACAATCTGCACGAGTCCTTTGGGCTGCTCCTGCGGTCCGCAGAACATAACTGCCAGGTCGAGTCCGTCGGACGATGCCTTGAGTTTGAGAGTCTTCATGATGATTTCGCTTGAGTGCTATCGTTTTTGCAAATATAGTCATTCGCTCCGCCTGTTTGCCGCAATCCCAAAAAGAATCACCAAAGTTTTCCAGGGCAGTCGGGGTCCGGTGCTTTTGCGCCGTTTTTGAAAAGCTTCAGACATGCAGATTCATTGGCTTAAAGCGGCTCCTGTGCGCCGCATGAGGAACTTCCGGAAGATAGTCGATGCGACGAGGATGGCTTCTGGTTCGTGACTTTTCTATGGATGACCTGCATGACAACCATAACAGTGATGGTTGTCTGCGCGACTCTGCCGGTGTTCATCTTCAAGTCCTTTGCTTTCAAGCTCACGAAATAAAGCCTAACTTTGTCTCCATGAATCAATACGTTTTGTCTGTTGACCAGGGGACAAGCAGTTCTCGCGCCATAGTCTTCGACATGAAGGGCCGGGTGGTGACCGCCTGCAGCAGGGAGTTCACGCAACTTTTCCCGCGCCGTTCGTGGGTGGAGCAGAACCCGCTTGAAATCCTCTCTTCCGTGAGGGCTGTGGTCAACGAAGCCGTCTCGGAGATAAAGGACGGCGAGGTTGTCGCCATAGGAGTGGCCAACCAGAGGGAGACCACGATAGTCTGGGACGTGCGTTCCGGAAGGCCCATCTGCAATGCCATCGTCTGGCAGGACAGGCGTACGGCCCGTTTCTGCGACTCCCTCAAGGAGGCCGGCTATTCACCGATGGTCCAGGAGAAGACGGGTCTGCTGATTGATGCGTACTTCAGCGCCACCAAGATACGCTGGATTCTGGACAATGTCCCCGGGGCACGTGCCAAGGCGAAGTCCGGATACCTCCGTTTCGGGACGGTAGACTCGTGGTTGCTGTGGAACCTCAGCGGCGGAAGCATCCATGCGACGGATGTTACCAATGCGTCGAGGACAATGCTTTTCAACATCAACACTCTTTCCTGGGACGATGAACTTCTGGAACTATTCGATATTCCGCGCTCCATGCTGCCGGAAGTCAAGGATTCATCTTCCCGTTTCGGCGACGTGACCGTGCTGGGGCACACCATACCTGTCACGGGGGTGATAGGCGATCAGCAGTCGGCGCTATTCGGGCAGATGTGTATCGATGAAGGTTCGGTCAAGAACACCTACGGCACTGGCTGCTTCCTGCTAATGAACTGTGGACACAGACCTGTGATTTCAGAGAACAGACTCATCACCACCGTCGCATGGAAGATTGGCGATAGGGTCGACTATGCCCTTGAGGGCAGCATCTTCTCTGCCGGGGCAGCTGTCCAGTGGCTGCGCGACGGTCTTGGAATCATCTCCGATGCCTCCAAGGTCGAGAGCCTCGCGGCTTCAGTGACGGACAACGGCGGAGTCTATTTCGTGCCGGCTCTTTCCGGACTCGGGGCGCCGTATTGGAACCAGGATGCTCGGGGTGCCATCGTTGGGCTCACGAGAGGCGCCACTGCCGCGCACCTCGCCCGGGCCACTCTCGAAGCCATCGCTTTCCAGACCATGGACATAGTCGCAGCTATGGAGAGGGATGCCGGGATACTAATTTCCGAACTGAAAGTCGATGGCGGAGCGTCCAGAAACGACCTTCTGATGCAGTTTCAGGCCGACATTCTGGGCACGGAGGTCATCAGACCGCAGGTGACCGAGACGACGGCTCTCGGCGCTGCATATATGGCCGGGCTCGGTGCGGGAATATGGGAGTCCGTGGCTCAGCTCAACGACAACTGGAAGGCGGAGAAACGCTTTTCCCGACGTGCCTCGGAGGAACAGATGAACGAGTCGAAACTCGCGTGGGCCGCAGCTGTCCGCAAGGCTTTGGCATAATAGACCTTTGAAAGTTTCAAAATAAGTTTCATCTTTGCTCGATGAAACTTTTTCTGATAGACGGACATGCCCTCATCTTCAAGATGTACTATGCCTTTCTGGGGCGTCCGATGGTCAATTCCAGAGGAGAAGACACTTCCATCCTCTTTGGATTCACCAAATATCTTCTCGAACTGATCGAAAAGGAGCAGCCGACGCATCTGGCTGTCTGCTTTGACCCTCCTGGAGGGACGTTCCGCAACAAGATATACCCTCTCTACAAGGCCAACAGGAGTGAAACTCCGCCTCTCGTGATTGCTGCGCTCGAACCTCTCACGGAGATTGTCCGGTCGCTCGGCATACAGGTGCTGATGGTGCCGGGATTCGAGGCCGACGATGTGGTTGGGACCGTGGCCCTGCGCTCAGCCGCTCCGGGTACCGATGTCTATATGGTGACTCCAGACAAGGATTACGGGCAACTTGTCGGGGCGCACGTCCTGCAGTACCGTCCCGGTAAGGCAGGTTCCGAGAGCGAGATTCTCGGTGAAGCTGAGATTTGCGACAAGTGGAAGATATCCTCGACTTCGCAGGTCAGGGACATCCTCACGATATGCGGCGACACTTCCGACAATGTCCCGGGAGTCCAGGGGGTAGGGCCTGTCGGTGCCGCGAAACTTCTCGCGAAGTACGGCAGTACTTCAGGCATATATGAGCATCTCTCGGAACTTACTCCCCGGCAGCGCGGACAGTTTGAGGCAGCGCGCGATCATATAGCCCTATCGGAGGAGCTCGTGACCATAAGGACCGACGTGCCGGTGGAGGCTTCCATGGACTCCATGTCTTTCGTCCCCGAGACGACTGCCGAGTCTTTGGAGCTCATGGACCGCTACGAGATGCCGTCTCTCAAGAGGCTGCTCTACAAGCTTTCCGGTTCTCCTAAGTCTGCTCCGGCTTCTCATGCTTCGGAGTCCGTCGCCATTGTCTATGACCGGCTGTCTGTCGGGGACTTCTCCTCGAGGGTGAAGGCCTGCGGCGAGGTGGCCCTGTTCCGTGACGGTGAGACGCTGTATGCCGCCTGCGGCCGGTACGGGTCTTCGTTCGCTGCCGGAGAGTTCCGTGACGTCCTCGAAGACCGGGGGATTGTGAAGGTTGGCTATGACCTCAAACTCCTTCTCAACGCTCTCGCCGGGGTCGGAATACGCCTTGAAGGTCGTCTCCAGGACGTGAAGCTGATGCATTATCTCATCAATCCGGAGCGCAGTCATGACTGGGAGGCCATCGTAGGCGCGACACTCCATGTCAATCTCGGCTCTTCTGGCGGGGCTTCGGAACAGGGTTCGCTTTTCGACGAGGAGAGTGACACGACTGAGCGCGATTTCGTGCGGGATGCCGTCTCTGCCCTGCGTCTTCGGGACTCTCTGGTCGAGGAAATGAAGGGGTGTGAGGGCCTCACGCAACTCTACGACAAGATTGAGGAGCCTCTGGTCCGGGTTCTCTCCGGGATGGAGGTGAGGGGTGTGAAGGTCGACATGGACTCGCTCGCCGACTTTGCGGAATCGCTGCGCAGGAAACTTTCAGAGAAGGAGTCCGAGGTGCGTGAACTTGCCGGAGAACCGTCGCTTAACGTGTCTTCTCCGAAGCAGGTCGGAACCGTGGTTTTCGAGAAACTTGCGCTCGATCCGAAGGCAAAAAAGCCCCGCAGCGGCAACTGGCCCACCGACGAGCAGACGCTCCTTGCGCTCAGCGACCGCAGTCCGATAATCGATGCCATCCTGGACTACCGCGGCATCCGCAAACTGCTTTCCACATACATCGAGCCTTTCGGTGGCTATGTCAGCCGCGTGGACGGCAGGGTGCACACTTCGTTCAACCAGATGGTTACCTCCACGGGACGTCTGTCCTCGTCCAATCCGAACCTGCAGAATATCCCGATACGCACGGAACTCGGGCGTGAGATTCGCAAGGCTTTCGTGGCACAGGGGCCGGACGCGGTGATGATGTCTGCGGACTATTCCCAGATAGAGCTGCGGCTGATGGCGCATTTCAGCGGCGACGCGCACCTCACGGAAGCGTTCCGCAGCGGGGTGGATGTCCATTCGGCGACCGCCTCCAAGATATTCGGAGTGCCTCTTGAGGAAGTCACTGCGGAGCAGCGAAGGGTCGCTAAAACTGCCAATTTCGGTATCATGTACGGCATTTCCGCCTTCGGACTGAGCCAGCGTCTGCGCTGCTCACGGAGCGAGGCGAAGAAGATTATAGACGACTATTTTACGTCTTTTCCTTCAATCCGGGATTTCATCGACTCAACCATAGCCTCTGCGCGTCGCGACGGGTATGTGGAGACTCTGTTCGGCCGCAGGCGGTATATCTCCGACATTACTTCCCCGAACGCCACGGTGCGTGCCCTCGCGGAGCGCAATGCCGTCAACGCTCCAATCCAGGGGAGCGCGGCAGACATCATTAAGCTGGCCATGGTCGCGGTGGACAAAGACCTTTCGGAAAGTTCGATGAAATCCCGGACGGTGCTTCAGATCCATGATGAACTGCTTCTTGAAGTGTCTGGAGATGAGATTGAGAAGGCTCGTAACGTACTCGTTTCGCGGATGGAGGGCGTCGTGTCCTTGTCCGTGCCTCTTACAGTTGAATGCAATTATGGAAAGACTTGGCTTGACGCCCACTGATGAACTTGTAAGGAGGGCGATGATTGGGGACGGCGCCGCCTTCACCGAACTGTGGGACACCAACATAGAGTCCTTGAGGAACTATCTTGCATCTTCGATGAAACAGTTGGACGACTTCTTCATTGAAGACATCTGCTCGCGCAGTTTCGAAAAGGCGTTCCGGCAGATAAAGTCTTTCGACCCGTCGAAGAGCAAGTTTACCACATGGCTTCGGGTGATAGCGAAGAACACTGCTCTCGACACGCTCGAGGCCGAGAAACGGGCTCGCAACAAGGTGGTCCTGATAGGTGACAACGCCACTCCCGGCTCGGTTGTGGAGAGCATCGGAGATGCCGACGTGACTCCGCTCGAGAGCATCATCAACGTGGAGGATGAGGAAAGTCTGCGCAGCTATATTGACGCTCTCCCGGACCTATATCGTGAAGTTGCGAAGATGCGTCTCGTCGACGGGCTTCAGTACAAGGAGATTGCGGATGAACTGGGTATGGAACTGAATACAGTGCGGACGCGCATACGCCGCGCAAAGGCGCTTATAGACAAGAAAAAGATGTCCGATGAGGACGAACAGTGAGATGAAGGATTACGGAAAGCTGGTGGAACTCTATAAAGAGTGGAACGCCAAGATAAATGTCATATCGCGGAAGGACACGGACAACATCTACTCCCATCATGTCCTGCATTCGCTTGCAATAGAGGAGTATCTCTCGCGCTTCTATTCGGAGGGCGTATGGGATGGCGCCACGGTTCTCGACGTGGGGACCGGCGGGGGATTCCCGGGAATTCCTCTCGCGATGGAGTATCCTCGGACGCACTTCACATTGTGCGACTCTGTGGGTAAGAAGATTGCTGTGGCTTCGGCTGTCGCGAAGTCTCTTGGGCTGGAGAATGTCGAGTGCGTCAACGCGCGGGTTGAGGCGACAGGGGAGTCATTTGACTGGGTTGTCTCCCGGGCGGTGACTTCTCTCGAGAATCTGTATCCGTGGGTGAAGGGGCGTTTCTCGAGAAGCATCCTCTGTCTGAAGGGCGGGGACGTCGAGGCTGAGATTTCTTCACTTGTCAGCAGGTGGGGCATCCCGTCTGCGAATATCCGCACCTGGAGAATATCTGATTGGCTGGAAGATGATTATTTCCTTGAAAAATTTGTAATTGAAGTGGGGAATAGTTATCTTTGCCCTCCCAAAACTGAAAATTAAAAGAATAAGATAATGAAAAGGACATTCCAACCCTCAAATCGTAAGAGAGTCAATAAGCACGGCTTCCGCGAGCGCATGAGCACTGCCAACGGTCGCAGGGTGCTTGCTTCTCGTCGTGCTCACGGTCGTAAGAAACTCACCGTTTCAGCAGAAGATCGCTGGTAGGCCCGCAGGAGGTCTTACCTATGATGATAAATCGGAGGCCATCCATCAGGATAGTCTCCGATTGTCGTTTTGCTCCATTGTCTTCCATTTCGTCGTCCTCCTACTTCTTCTTGTTCTGCCGGCAGCCACTATCAGGGATATCGGTCCGCACCTCCGGTATCATGCCGTACGCTGCCTCTTGGGCCTCTGGCTTTCTGACTGTAACCTTCCTTGCGCCCGGCTTTTGCCTTGGCGGTTCCGGCCTGCGAAATCTCGTCGGAGGAAGCAGGGGCGACCGATGTTCGAAAAAGGACGAGGTGTCCTCTTTTTCGATTATATTTGTGAGAATATGTACAGTGCTGATGATTTCTCGCGTTTGGAACTGAGCCTGCCGGCGTGCAGACGCAACTATCGTTATTTCCGTTCCTTGCTCCGGCCGTCCACGAGGCTGCTCGTGCTCGTCAAGGCCAACGCATACGGACACGGGGCTGTCGAGCTTGCCTCGATGCTCCAGGCGCAGGGGGCTGACTACCTTGCGGTGGCACTCCCGGTGGAGGGTATGGAACTCCGCTCCAACGGCATATCCCTTCCGATACTTGTGTTGACCGCCGGGACGGACTTCTTCCCGGAAATCATCGACAACAGGCTTGAGCCAAGCATCCCCAATCTCGATACCCTCGAGGCACTTTGCGCAATCCTTCGCGAACGTGGAATCCGGGAATATCCGATACACATCAAACTTGACACCGGAATGCACCGCCTCGGCTTCATGACCGGCGAACTCCAGTCGCTGCAGGAATTCCTTTCATGCCATCAGGAAGTGAAAGTCCGCTCTGTCTTCTCCCACCTCGCGGCGGCGGAAGACCCTGCGGAAGACGATTATACCCTTGGGCAGATAGGGATGTTCTCCCGCAATGCTGATACCCTTCAGGCAGCGATAGGCTATCGTCCTATGCGCCACATCCTAAACTCAGCCGGTATCGAGCGATTCCCGCAGTATCAGTTCGACATGGTCCGGCTCGGCATCGGCATCTACGGTATCAGCGCCCTTCCGGGTGTAAAGCTCTCTCCTGTTGCGAGCCTCAAAGTCAAGGTGCTGCAGGTCAAGACACTCGCACCGGGAGATGGCACCATAGGATACGGCCGCCACGGGCACATAGCGCCGGCTGGCAGCAAGATAGCCACGATTCCAGTGGGCTATGCCGACGGTATCGACCGCCATCTCGGCTGTGGAGCGGCTTCGTTTTGCGTGGCCGGGCACAGAGCCCCTACGATAGGCAACATCTGCATGGACATGTGCATGATAGACGTTACTGGACTCGACGTCAGGGTCGGCGACACGGTCACAATCTTCGGCGAAGACCCTACGGTGGAGGAACTCGCCGGTATCCTCGGGACCATTCCGTATGAGATACTCACCTCGATTCCGCGCCGAATAGAAAGAATAATAATCCGTAAATAGAAAAGATATGAGAAAAATCACCGCCACTCTTGCCGCGGCGTTCATGTGCGCCTGCTCTTTCGCCCAGATGAACGGGGGAATCACGGCGGAGATGCTCCGGCAGATTGAGGCCGGCTACGCTCCGACCCCTGCCGACAAGGCTATCCGCAATGCGATGAACACCGCTTCGGTCACGGTTCTCGCCGCTTCAGCCGACAATGCCGCGATGATCGACACTCACTTCTCCGACATGGTCAAGACGGTCGGAATCACTGACCAGAAATCCTCCGGGCGCTGCTGGCTCTTCACTGGACTTAATGTTCTCAGAGCTGCCGCCATCGAGAAATACGATCTCGGCGACTTCCAGTTCTCCCAGACCTACTGCTTTTTCTGGGACCAGCTGGAGAAATCCAACCTCTTCCTGCAGGCGGTCATCGACACCCGCGACCTGCCTTTCGAGGACAGGGAAGTGGACTGGCTCTTCTCCAATCCGCTCAGCGACGGAGGTACTTTCACGGGAGTGGCGGACCTTGTGACGAAGTACGGGCTCGTCCCTTCCGACGTGATGCCCGAAAGCTACGTTGCCAACAACACCTCGGCATTCACAACCCAGCTCAAGACGCTCCTACGAAAGGACGGCCTGCGCCTGAGGGAGAATCCTTTGGGGTTGAAGAAAAGGGACATCCCTTCATACCTTCAGGGACTTAAGACGGAGATGCTTGCAGAAGTGTACCGCGTGCTCGCTCTCGCCTACGGTGTGCCACCGGCATCCTTCGAGTGGAAGGGCAAGGAATATACTCCAGTCCAGTTCTATCAGGAACTCCTTGGCTACGATCTGGAGAACGGCTACGTGATGCTCATGAACGACCCTTGCCGCGAGTACGGAAAGGTATACGAAATCCAGTACGACCGTCACACCTATGACGGGCACAACTGGCTCTATGTCAACCTCCCTGTCGAGCGCATCAAGGAGATGGCCATAAAGTCTGTCAAAGCAGGCAAAGCGATGTATTTCTCCTGCGATGTCAACAAGTTCCTCAATCGCTCCACCGGCGTGGCAGACCTGAAGAACTTCGACTACGAGTCCCTCCTCGGCGTTGACCTCTCTATGGACAAGAAGCAGAGGGTGATGACTCACTCCAGCGGCTCGTCGCACGCGATGACTCTCATAGCTGTGGACCTCAAGGACGGAGTCCCGCAGAAGTGGATGGTCGAGAACAGCTGGGGCCCGTCCGCAGGATACAGGGGCAACATCATCATGACCGACGAGTGGTTCGACGAATATATGTTCAGGCTTGTCGTCGAGAAGCAGTTCGTCCCAGCAGACGTGCTCGAGATGCTTAAGCAGAAGCCGGTGATGCTGCCGGCGTGGGACCCGATGTTCCTCCCGGAAGAATAGAGGCCCCGGAAGCTTATGAAACCTTTTCTTAAACAAGTCGCGGAGCATTACTGTGCTCCCGGAGGGCTGGAGCACAGCTGCTTCATCTTTCCGAACCGCCGTACGGAGGTGTTCTTCAGGAAGTACCTCGCGGAGGAGGTTGCCCGTGCCGGAGTCCCGACCATGTCGCCCGGGATGTATACGATGAACGATTTCGTGGCAAGGGCATCCGGAGTCCGCATTGCGGACAGGATGTACTTGCTGCTCGAACTTTACAAGTGCTACTGCCGGTTCAATCCAGAGCACGAGAGCCTCGATGACTTCATATTTTGGGGTGACGTGCTGCTGGGAGACTTCAACGACGTGGACAAGTATCTCGTGGATGCGAGAATCCTGTTCACCAACGTCTCCGACCTCCGCAGGCTTCAGGGCGGGCTGGGAGACCTCGACGATAAGCAGAAAGATGCAATCAGGCGTTTTGCTGATCATTTCGTCTATCTGGAGAACGACGGCAGGACGGAGTATAAGGAGAGGTTCCGCAAGATATGGGACATACTTCTCCCGCTCTACCGTTCCTTCAATGAGGCTTTGTCCGCGAATGGGGTCGCCTACGAGGGTGCGTCCTACCGCAGGCTTGCTGAAAGACTTTCAGGGGAGGCTGCTGTGGACATCCTGGCTGCCTACTTCCACGGAAAGGGTAAGTTTATCTTCGTGGGACTGAATGCCTTGAACGAGTGCGAGAAACGTCTCATGGACAAGATGCGCGATGCCCATATCGCCGAGTTCTGCTGGGACTTCTGCAGCGCGATGGTCCGTGACAGCGACAACAAGTCCTCGCTCTTCATGGCTGAGAATGTCCGGAAGTTTCCGCAGGCATTCGAAATCGAGGCAGTTGAGGGTACACCGAAGTTCCACCTCCTCAGCATCCCGTCCACAGTCGGGCAGGCGAAGCAACTGCCGAAGATTCTTGACTCCCTCGGAGCGTCCGGCATCGAGACGGCCGTGGTCCTACCTGACGAGGCCATGCTGGTGCCGGTCCTGAACTCCATCCCGGAGAGAATCCACGATATCAACGTCACAATGGGCTATCCGATGAAGGAGAGCGGCCTGTGGACCTTGATGAGCAGCATCGCGGCACTGCAGATGCACCTCCGTCAGCGTGAGGGAAGCTGGTTCTTCTATTACAGGCAGGTCTATGCCATCTTCTCCAACGGTCTGGTGAAGTCCATTCTTTCCGATGAAGGAAAAGCCGTGGTCGCGAGGATCCGCGAGGATGCCAAGTACTACGTTCCGGAGGATGACCTGCGCGGTGACGAGGTGCTTGAAATGATATTCCGACCTGTGGTTTCGGATGTCAAGGATGCTTCGGCGGAGCAGATATCACGGATTGCCGCCTATCAGGAGGCGATTCTGAGCGGGATCGCACCCAGACTGAAGACGGTCGCCGACATGGCTCTCGAGGTTGACTTTGCCGGTGCGTACTACCGTGCGCTGTCGAGGCTCGCGGGATTCGGGATGGCCGTGCGGCCGGCGACATGGTTCCGCCTTATAGACAAGATGGTAGGCTCGGCTGCGGTGCCGTTCAGGGGCGAGCCGCTCAAGGGACTTCAGATTATGGGTCCGCTGGAGACTCGTGCGCTGGACTTCGACAAGCTGGTGATACTCAACTGCAATGAGAAGGTTTTTCCTCGTCGCAGTGTGTCTTCGTCCTTCATCCCTGCGGAGCTCCGCCGAGGATTCGGGCTGCCTACCTACGAGTATCAGGATGCCGTGTGGGCCTACTATTTCTACCGGATGATTCAGCGTGCCTCCGATGTGTGGATGCTCGTGGATTCGCGTGCCGGAGGTCCCAGGAGCGGGGAGGAAAGCCGCTACATCAAACAACTGGAGATGCACTTCGGGCAGAAGGTGGAGAGAGTGGTCGCGGCATCTCCGATAGATGTGTCGGGAGAGGGCCCCGACATCGTGAAGACCGAAGAAGATGTCACGACAATCCGGAGCCATACGCTTTCAGCCACGAGCCTGCAGAACTACCTGACCTGTCCCGCCAAGTTTTATTATTCCTTCGTGAAAGGGATAAGGGAGCCGGATGATGTCTCCGATTCGCTGGACAGTGGAGAGTTCGGAACTGTCCTCCACTCGGTGATGCAGACGTTGTACAACACGCCGGACGGCAGGGTGGACGATGCGGAACTCGGGCGGATGCTTGCTGGGGACCGCATACGCTCTCTTGTGCAGGAGCTCATAAAGGAGAAACTCAAGACCATCGAAATCTCTGGGCGCAACCTCCTCCACGAGGAGTCCATCGTGAAAAGCGTGCGGCTCATGGTTGAAAAAGACAGGGAACTTCTGAAGACATCTCCGCTCGGGTACTTCAGGATTCTCGGTCTCGAGTGCAAGAAGATGATTGACTTCGAAGGCTTCAAGATAAAAGGCTATATTGACCGTATAGACAGCATCGAAGACGGCAAGGTCCGTGTCGTGGACTACAAGACCGGCAAGGTACTGGACGATGACGTCATCATCAACGACGGCAATGCCGAGAAAGTGGTGGAGGCTCTTTGGGGAAAAAATGACAAGGCGCGGCCGAAGATAGCCCTTCAGCTTTATCTCTACGACAGACTCATCCACTCGGACCCGCGATTCAAAAATATGGAAATCGTCAACTCGGTCTACTCCACGATGCGCTTCCATCGCAACGGCGTGGAGAACTTCCCCGCCTGCGACGGCTTCATCGAGCGCATGGACGGAAGACTTTC
This sequence comes from uncultured Muribaculaceae bacterium, assembly GCA_964385795.1. Classification (GTDB taxonomy): domain Bacteria; phylum Bacteroidota; class Bacteroidia; order Bacteroidales; family UBA932; genus Cryptobacteroides. Next base: position 84,224 of record CAYLPY010000005.1, on the reverse strand, counting down.
CGGTCTGCTTGAAGAAATGGCGGACACCTCCGTACCGTTCGAACGGAGAGTGAACCTCGATGGTCACTGCAAATATTGTTGTTTCAAAAAGCTCTGCAATCTATGATAATTATGAAGGCAAGTGCCGGTTCCGGCAAGACATTCAACCTGTCGAAGCACTATATTGACCTTCTTCTCAATGCCAAGTCCGGAGATGGGAATCCGTACCGGCACATCCTTGCGGTGACTTTTACCAACAAGGCCACCGCCGAGATGAAAGGCAGGATTCTAAAGGATCTCAAGTCAATGGCGGATGATGGCAATGCGAAGGCGCGGAAGGTACTTGTCGACATGCTCCACGACTACAGTGCCTTCTCGGTGAGCACCATTGACAGCTTCTTCCAGCTCGCTCTCAAGTCCTTTTCAAGGGAGATAGGGCAGTTTGCTGACTACAAGGTGGAACTCGACGAGGAACATGTCGCTGAGGAGGCGATGGACCGCGTGCTAGAGTCTCTTACAGAAGATGACAAGGAACTGCTTGACTGGATTACCGAAAGCGTTGCGGAGATGGAAGCCATGGGCAACAGAACCGGAATCGACTCTCCCCTCCACGAGATAGGAAAGAGCTTGAAATCGGATGAGTATCAGGCTCTTGCCGAGAGGCTTGAGGTGGACGAAAGTAAACAGTTCAGCAGAGAGCGCATATCCGTAATCAGGAAATGGTGCAATGCCGTGATTGAGAATTTCCTCGACAAACTGGAGGCGTACGGAGTGCCTGTCGATAGGACGGAATTCCTCAAGAAAAGGGAGAACCCCATCAACATTAGGAGGATAAAGGACAAGCCTGGACTTGTGGAGTTCATCGAAGAAAACTACGATGCCTACTGCACGGCATATACCGTGAGGCAGCGGCTTTTCTGTCTCGGGCTTGCCGGGGAGTTCCGCAAGGAATACGACGGCATCATGAAAGAGAGAAACTTGCTCGGGATAGGGGATACGAGTCTGATTCTCCGCGACATTATCAACGGTTCGGACGCGCCTTTTGTCTACGAGAAGCTTGGCATCCGCTACGAGCACTTCCTGCTGGACGAGTTCCAGGATACGTCCAGTATCCAGTGGGATAATTTCCTGCCGCTTCTCAAGGAGAGCGAAGCCGGCGGTAACAGGTCTCTTGTCGTCGGGGATATCAAGCAGAGTATCTACCGTTTCCGTAATTCCGATTGGAAACTGCTCGACCAGGAGGTCGGAAAAGCGTTCCCGAATGCGCAGGTCCGGACGCTCGACTGCAACTGGCGCAGTGCGCGGGAAGTGGTGGGGTTTAACAACGATTTCTTCACTTTTCTTGCCGGCAAACTCGGCAAAGTCGGAATCTACAGTGATGTCCGCCAGACTCCGAAATCCGGTGAGACTCAGCCCGGATGCGTCAAGGTGAGTTTCCGTGCGGATGCTGATGAGCAGAAGGCGGCACTCGTCGAGTCTGTCTTGGCAGCGCAGTCCAGAGGTGCACGGCTCGGAGACATTGCCGTCATAGTCAGAGGAAAAACTCAAGGAGCAAAAGTCGTGTCCGCTCTCATCGATGCAAGGATTCCTTTCATCTCCGACGATTCTCTGAAGATTGAGTCTTCCGCCACAGTCCGCCGTCTGTTGGCGCTTCTAAGGTGCTTCGAGAATCCTGATGACTATGTCAGCAAGTATATTGCAGATGCGCCAGGGCTGGAATATCCGGAGAACTACCACTCTCTCGTGGAGTTCTGCGAGGACCTGCTGCGCAGGTTGAGAGAGTGTTCCGGGGAAGTGGACGAAGCGAAGGACACTCTCTTCGTCCAGGCTTTCTTCGATGAAGTCCAGACCTGGGCAAGCAACAACGGCAACAATCTCCGTCTCTTCCTTGAATACTGGGACGAGAAGGATCGCCTCATAGGCTCTCCGGAGACTTCGTCTGCGGTGCGGATTATTACAATCCACAAGTCGAAGGGGCTCGAGTTCCCTTACGTGATATTCCCTTTTGCCGAGTCGGTGGGGCTTTACGAAGGAGAGCTGCATTGGTGCTCGCTGACGAGCGAAAAAGTGCCTGAGGAAATTAGGGGCGTCTATTATGTGAACCTTGGCAGCAGGGAGAAGGACTCGTATTTTTCCGACAGCGAAGACGAGGAGCGTGACATGCAGGTTGTGGACAATCTGAATATCTTCTATGTGGCTCTGACAAGGGCCGAGAAGTCCATGCACATAATCTCAAAGCTGCCTTCGGCTAAGTTTCGTGATAGTCTTCAGCCTTCAAAAGGCGGAAAGCCGAAGACAGTCGTCGAGCCATCCAAGATAACAGACCTGCTCTATGTATACAAGAATGAAAAGGCCGGAGATGCAGATGACTATATCGTTGGAGAAGAGTACGATTTCACCCTAATGGATCGCAAAGACTCCACGCAGGAGAATGACTTCAGGATTTCGTTCCCGTCGATTCCGCTTGCTGGCAGGCTAGCTCCGTCTTCGGAAGAGATGGATTTCTTCGGTGATGACGGGCTTGTGGGAGTGGAGGCTTCCGCCCGCCTGAGGGGAGTGGTACTGCACCGGATTCTGTCTTCCACAGTGACCGCTTCTGACCTCGATTCTGCCGTGGCCGCCGAACTCTCCTCTGGCTCTCTGGACTCTGTATCTGCCGTGAAGGCCATGGAACTGCTCTCAGCGAGGATTGCCTCACACCCTGAGTGGTTTCCTGTCGGAGACACTCTCCCGGAGGGTGTCGAGGTGCTCAATGAGACCGGAATCTTCGGTGCCGACGGCAGAGAGTACCGGCCGGATAGGGTCATAGCCGTGGACTCTGAAGTCACCGTGGTGGACTTCAAGTTCGGGCAGCCCAAGGACTCATACCGCCGCCAGGTGCAAAACTATGTCTCGCTCTATCGTGCGCTTGGGCGCAAGGTAAAGTGCGGGGTTATTTGGTATGTTGAAGATGATAAATGTGTAATTGTCTGATTATGAAATATGTTTATACTGTTTTGTCGGCGTTTCTGCTGATTTTGCCACAACTTTTCGCCCAGAATTCGTCGCTGCGCCATCCGCAGCCTCCCGAAGTTCCTGCGGCGGTGACGTTCGCCGGCGAGACCATTCGCTTCGAACGCACCGACATCTATGAACGTATGGATCGGGAACTAATCTCGTTTACCTACACGCACACCAACACGACCTTGATGCTGAAGAAGGCTGACCGCGTGTTCTCGGAGGTGGTGCCTATCTTGCAGCAGGAAGGGGTCCCGGAAGATTTGAAGTACTTGATGGCGATAGAGAGCAACCTTAATCCGAAGTCCCTCTCATCGGCAGGGGCGGCAGGGCTGTGGCAGTTCACCAAGGCTACCGCGAAAGAGTACGGCCTCGAAGTGAATACCGAGGTTGACGAGCGCTACAACACGGAGAAGGAGACTCGGGCAGCCTGCGCCTATCTGAAGAAGGCCTACGAGAAGTACGGCGACTGGATGACCGTGGCAGCGAGCTACAACGGAGGTCAGAACGGCATCACCAAGAAACTTGCCGACCAACGTCAGAGTCATGCGATGGACCTTTGGCTCGTGGAAGAGACTTCGCGGTATATGTTCCGCATCCTTGCGGCGAAGCTGCTTTTCGAGAATCCGTCGGCCTTCGGCTATTCCGTGGGGGCGAAAGATATGTATCCTCGTCTCAAGACAGGCAAAGTGCTGACAATCAGCACTCCAGTGGAGAGCCTTGTGGACCTGGCGGAGGAGAACGGCGTGAGCTATGCCCAACTGAAGGAGGCGAATCTCTGGCTTCGCAGTGACCACCTTGCCAACAAGTCCCTGAAGACCTACAAGATAGTGATTCCGGCCATATAGCCGTCCTCTTTTACGTCAGACCGAGGGAATCCAGAATCTGCTGGAGCGTGTCAAGGTCTGACACAATAACCTGACGCGGCTTCGATCCCTCCTGCGGTCCAACGATACCTGCTTCTTCAAGCTGGTCCATCACTCGTCCGGCCTTGGTGTAGCCCATCCCGAGCCTGCGCTGCAGGTCGGAAGTTGAGCCTTTCTGCGTCGTGACGACCATCTTGGCAGCCTCCACAAACCTGTCGTCGAGATTGTGGGCGTTGAGGCTGCCACTGTTGCCTTCACCCTTGCTTTCAGTTCCAGGATCAGTCACTTCCGGCAGGTAGTACGGCGTGTTGTAGCACTTGCCGTAGCCGGTCTGCGAACTGATTGCCCTGGTGACCGATTCCACCTCGTCTCCGTCCACGAGGGCGCATTGGATGCGCTCGGTGTCCACACCCGTGTAGAAGAGCATGTCTCCGCGGCCTATGAGTTTCTCTGCTCCGGTGTTGTCGATGATGGTGGCTGAGTCCACCCTCGTCGCGACGCGGAATGCGATACGCATCGGAAAGTTGCTTTTGATGACACCCGAAATGACGTCCACAGACGGCCTCTGGGTGGCAAGGATGACGTGAAGTCCTGCAGCGCGGCCCTTCTGTGCAAGCCTGATGATGGAGTTGGTGATGCTGCGGCTTGCAGTCTTGGTCTCCGGAGACGCGCCCTGAGTCATCGTGAGGTCAGCATACTCGTCAATCACCACCACGATGTACGGCAGGAAGCGGTGTCCCTTGTCAGGGCGTAGGTGACGTTCTTTGTATTTCTCGTTGTACTTGCTGATTTCGTTGACTCCTGCCGTACTAAGCAACTTGTACCTCTCGTCCATCTCCAGACAGAGCGAGCGCAGAATCTTCTCTGCCTTTTTCGGCTCCTTGACTATGGCATCCGCCATCTCCTCTTCCTCGGAGGCGGCTTCCGGAAGGACAGCAAGATAGTGCTTCAGCAGTTTGGAGTAAGGCGAGAATTCCACCATCTTCGGGTCGATGAACACAAACTTGAGTTCAGAAGGGTGCTTGCTATACAGGAGCGAGGAGACTATTACGTTTAGGCCCACGGACTTGCCCTGCTTGGTGGCACCGGCTATCAGCAAGTGCGGCGCATCCGAGAGATCGAACACCTTGACTTTCTGGGTGATGGTGTATCCTATGGCGACAGGGAGTTTCGCCTTGCTTTCCCTGAATTCGTCGTCGTTGAGCAGGGCTTTGAGCGGAACTATGGACTTGAAGTCGTTGGCAACCTCGATGCCCACGGAGTCGGCGAGTGTCGAAACTCTCACGCCGTTGGCATTCAGTGACATGGCTATGTCTTCCTGAAGTTTCTTGATTTCTGCAATCTTGACTCCTGGGGCAGGATATACCTTATATAGTGTTACCGTCGGACCGACTACCGCCTTGACGTCCCGCACCTGGATCTTGTAGTTGGCAAGCGCAGCGCGAATCTTGTTGTTGTTGCGGGTGAGCTCTTCGTTGGAGACGTCGCGTCTTCCGCTGGAATGCGACTTCAGCAGTTCGATTGAAGGGAAGACATATCCCGGAAGCCCGTCCGGAGGGTCGAGCCTGTTGTCGATTGGCTTGAGCGGCTCGGTGACATCGGTGCTGAGCGGGACTCCGCTGACGATTTCGAAACTTCCTTCAACTCCATCGCTCAACGCTTCGCCGCCGTCCGTGCTGCCATGGGCTGCCGCCGGCGCCTGTTGGTGGCTTCCTCCAACTGCTGGTTCCTGCTCTGAGACGGCCTCTCCGCCGGTCAATTCTTCCTCCGCTTCAGCTTCCTGTGCTGTAACGGCTTCATGATGCAGGGTGGCGCAGTTGGCTACCGTCTTCGTATCTTCCTCAGAATCTGATTCTTCTGCCCCAAGGTTCTTGACTTTGACTTTCTCCGCGGACTTCTGCTTCCGGCTCTTCTTTTTCTCCTGCGGCTTCGTGCCGAGCGTCTCGAACCAGCGGCCGAAACGTCTCGAAGAGAGGAAAAGGAACGACAGGATGAGGACAACGATGCAGACACCTGTGACCGGCACTCCTATCAGGTTCTCAGCCCACAGGATCATCCTTGCTCCGCATCTGCCGCCGAGTCCTCCACCGAAGACATAGTCAAGGGAGAGCAGTCTGCCGATATATGCGAGGGTGAGGGACGCTATGACGGCGCCGAAAAGCGCGATGAGCAGAGTTTTCATGAGCGAACTGTACCACTTGTGTGCCACGAGCCGTATCGACACCGCAGTGAGGATAATCAGCAGCGCGAAACTGCCGAGCCCGAAAAGTTCTCCCACGAGCAGATGCCCCATCCTGAGTCCAGCCAGCCCTGCGGTGTTCCCGACCTTGCCGTCGGCATTGCCGTCCATCAGCACGCTCATGTCCTCCTCCCAGTGGAAGAGGTAGGAGAGAGTGGCCACAAGGACAAATATGGTGAACGCGGCAATGCACAGACCGATTATACGGACAGCGTTCGCCTTCTGTTCGTCGTCCCAGGATTTGAGAAAACTCATTTCTTCTTGTTTGCTCTATGGTTGTTCTTGCGCGGGCGGTTCTTTCCGCCTCCCTGTCCGGGATTGATGCCGAGTCCGGGGCGGGAGAAACTTGCGTCCGTGGAAATCCTGCTGAGTGCCAGTCCTTCCGGAACTTTGAGCTTGTAGTCGGACAGTTTCTCGATGTCGTTGAAGATGGTCTCGTCAGCCACACTGTCCTTGTTCCAGATGAGGTACTGCTGCCGCATATAGGTGGCCAGACAGCGTATCAGCTCGGTTTTGACTTCTCCTTCCGGCTCGGAAGCCACGAGGTTTATGATTTTCTCGATGTTCCTTCCGTAGTGGCTCGCCTTGATGCGGATGTCCTTCATGGGGAGCGGTACGGGCGCGGTCTCGAACTGTTCGGGCGCAGGGCATGGATATGGGGAGTCGATGTCGAGGTCGAATCCCGCTATCATGTAGAGCTGGTCCCAAAGCTTGTGCTCGTAGTTGTCCTGCAGATGCACCTGAGGGTTCAGAATCTCCATTACCCTTATCACTGCGCGTGCCTGTTCGCTGCGCTTCTCCTTATCTTCTATCTTACGCAACTGCTCCACCATCTTGAGGACGTTGCGTCCGTATTCCGGCATCGCCAGTCTGCTGCGAGAAGTGTTGTAGTCGAGGTGTGTTCCGTTGATGTCCATTCGTCAAAGTTAATTGCCGTACATTGCGTGCGGACTGTATTCCGCAAATATAGTCAAATTTTGTCGTCGCTGATGCCTTTTCGCGGTGCCGGAGAGTCCGTGACTGCCGGGCTACTGCGTCACGAGCTTGAAGCCCGGTGATGTCCATACGCTGTCTGAGGTGATGAGATACGCCTCCAATCCGTCCTTCGAGAGGATGTAGTCCTTCGCCTTCTGGGGGCCCATCACCATGCATGCCGTCGCTATTGCGTCCGCTTCTGCGGCGGTCGGTGCTACTATCGTGGCGCTCAGGAGGTTGTGCTCGACAGGGTAGCCGGTCCTCGGGTCGATGGTGTGGGCGTACTTCCTGCCGTCCCTTATGTAGAATTTGCGGTAATTGCCGGAGGTCACGATGCCGCACGGACCGCCGTCGGACTGCCATATCCCGCGGAGGTCCGCACCGGGAGAGTCGTTGCCGTCCACCGGGTTGTCGACCCCGATGCTCCACGGTTTTCCGTGAGGGTTGAGACCGTCGCAGAAGATTTCGCCGATGTCGACGAGCATATCTTTTGCGCCGAGCGAATACAAGTACGAAGCTATCACATCACAACTGTAGCCTTGAGCTATTGCGTTGTAATTGAGTGTTTTATCTCTGTGGCATTCCTCCATCGCGGCAGCGATTCTTTCCGCCGATGGAAGGCTGTCAGCCGTGAATCCGAAGCCCCAGATGTCGAAGAGCGGACCGGCGCTGATGTCGAAGGCTCCATCGGTGAGGGAGGCGTAAAGCCTTGAAAGGCTGTCTACTTCGCTGAAGTACTTGTCCGGGACGATTTCTTCCCCGAGGTTGCGTCTGCTGAGCAGGGAAGCCTTGTTGTAGCCGGAGATGCTGAAGTCTATCCCGTTCAGGATGGAATCTATGGCTGACTGTATCTCATCGTGCCCGGCCTGCACCCCGTCTAGTCGGACGGTGACACCGTATACTCCGCCCTGGGCATAACCGGCAAAACGTTCGTAGCCCCTTTCTCCGGAGCAGGAACAGAACAGGAGCGCCGAGAGCAGTGCTATAGGGAAAAAGTGAGTGAACCGTTGCGTCTCTTTAATCATGTTCGGCAAAGTATTTGTACAAAGTTAACGGTTTTTAGGGCTTTTTTGCCCATATTTGCGTTTTGTATGATTAGATTTGGAATGAAGTCCTTCAGAATATCGCTCTTTGCGCTTGCCGCTCTCGCCATGGTCCTACAGTCCTGCAAGAAAGACTCGGAAGAAGACAGCAGAAACTATCTCAGCGGTTCGCTTTCTTTCTCATTACCCACCTACGTGAAGCCTGGCTATACGAAGACAATCATGATAGACACCTTGATGACGCTCTCCCGCGAGGACGGCGGCGGCATCGGTTACTACATCGGAAATGCCTACGCCGATGTCACCGACACGCTTGTGCTCGGTAACGGAACGATACTCGAGCATTATTACACCTTCACGGCTCCAGACGAGATTTTGACTTCCACACTGCTTCTGGCGGCATTCACGGAGGACAAACTCTACTACGGCTCCACTCGGACTGCTACATACACCGTCGTGAAGCCCGGCCTCGATGGGAAAGGCTCCATCACCGGCTTTGTCTATGAGGACCCGCAGCCGAGTTTTACCGATGCGAGGGACGGCAAGACATATTTCTACACCACGATAGGTAACACGGACTGGATGCGCCAGAATCTCGCCTGGGAGGGTGCCGGTGCTCCATACTTGGACTGTGGCGCGATGTCCGACGTCTTTGGCCGCTACTACACCTGGGAAGAGGCCTCGACGGCATGTCCAGAAGGCTGGAGGCTGCCATCAGATGAGGACTGGACTGCGCTCGGACGTGCGTTCGGTGCCGACCCCAAGCCGAAGTCCGACATCGACGGACTCGCAGGTGCGCTGATGCAGAACCTCTACTTCAATGAAACGCGGATGTGGGAGTTCTGGCCGGAAGTTAAGATTACCGACAAGTCGAGGCTCTCCATCATGCCGGCCGGCTACGCTACCATCTCGGAGGGTCGGTATACCTTCGACCAACTCTATGGCTATGCGACCCTCTGGTCTTCCGACTCTGATGCCGACTCGGCCTATCTCCGCTACATCTATCAGGACAAGAACATCCTCTACTGCGCACCGTTCTCCAAAACTGATTTCGCCGCTTCGGTAAGGTGTGTCAGGTAGGCAGCGAAGCAACTCTTTTAAGAAATTCAACCAGCAGTTCGGACGATGTGCCGCAGATTCCGGCGGCGATTCCACACGGAAGCCCTGCCGCGCTCAACGCTGTGGATGCAATCGCGCTGAGCATCAGAACTTCAGAGAGAGGAAGGGCCACTATGTTTGTAATCAGGAAATAGACAGGAAAGCTCCTGAAATGCCACCATGCCACCGGTGCGGTGAAAAGCTGGCACGAGATGCTGATGGCAGCCGTGCTCCAGAGTTTCCGCAGTAGGTTGAACTTGCTCCCTTTCGGAAACCAGCCGTCCATGACCGGGAAGAGGATATAGATGCCGAGCATCGCGAGGTATGAGAGTTGAAACCCTACGGAACGGATCACGGTGGGGTTGAGGCACAACTGGATGAGCAGCGCAGCGCAGAATACTGACAGCGGTCTGCGTCTGCGGTGCGGCGAGAGTCTGGCGGCTTCGTTTAGGCTGATGAACAGGAAGGCCCTCACCACTGAGGCACTGCAGCCGGTCATAACTGTGTAGAATCCACAGCAGGTGACTGTGGCGTAGCTTTTTATGGCGCTTCCTATGCGGTCTCTGCCTATCCAGCGCAAGGCTTTGTCAAGTATTCCGTAGATGATGCCGAGATGTAGGCCTGAAAGGGCGAGGATGTGCGCTGCTCCAGCTTTGCGGAAAGCTTCAACCGTTGCTCTGTCCAGCGAGGACCTGTCTCCTGTCAGCAGTGCCTTGGCAAGGGCAGTGCTCCCTTCGTCTTTAAGTCCGCAGTCCTCAATCGCGGCGGTGAAGGCATCGAGCGCGCCCCGGAAAGGAGCGAAATCGGACTTGAATGGGAGACATGACGCCGAGCATCCGCTCAGCACTCCGCAGATGAAGAGAAGCGCCATCGGCAGGAGAAGGCTACCATCGTTTCTTCGGCAGTATATGAAAAGCATGCAGACTGCCGTGGCGCAGCACACGGGAACTCCCAGCAACTGCATCTCCGGAGGCAGGACCATTGCCACCGCCACCCCTGCGGCATAGGGGACGGAAACCGCCTCGAAATCTCTCTCCACAACCATTTTTCCGTTTCAATTTTCCGAAAAATACATATTTATTCTTAATTTTGCGCCACATTTCGATAACATCATGATAATACTGGTAATCAACTGCGGAAGTTCCTCAATCAAGTATCAGCTTCTTGACATGAAGGGGGACGATGTATATGAACTGCTGGCCAAAGGACTCGTTGAGAAAATCAGCCTGCCTGACGGCTGCATTACACATAAACCTACAGGCAAGCAGCCTTTCGTGCAGACGCTTCCTATTCCTGACCACAAGGTCGGTATGAAGCTTGTCCTTGATGCCATCGTGGATCCAGAGCATGGAGTCCTCAAGAGCTTCGACGACATAGAGGCCGTGGGGCACAGGATTGTCCAGGGAGCCGACTTCTTCTCCGGGAGCACCCTCGTCAACGATGATGTCCTCAAGAAGATCGAGATATGCTGCGATTTCGCGCCGCTCCACAACCCGGCCCACCTTCTCGGCATCAACGCCATTTCCCACGTCCTTCCGGACGTGCCTCAGGTGGTCACGTTCGACACGGCATTCCATCAGACGATGGAACCTTACGCCTATATGTACGCGCTTCCGTATGAGTATTACACCAAGTATCGTGTGCGCCGCTACGGTGCTCATGGCACATCACACCAGTACGTCTCGCGCAGGGGGGCGGAGTTTGCCGGTCTGGACCTCGGCAACTCGAAGATAATCACCTGCCACCTCGGTAACGGAAGTTCCGTGACCGCAGTGAAGAACGGCAAGTGCGTGGACACCTCCATGGGCTTTACCCCGCTTGAGGGCATGATAATGGGAACTCGCTGCGGCAATATTGACGCCAATATCGTCCCGTACATCATGAAGAAGGAGAACCTTACTCCGGACCAGATGACCGATGTGATGAACAAGAAGAGCGGATTCCTGGGCCTGTCCGGCAAGAGTTCCGACATGCGCGACCTCAACACCCTCGCCCTCGACGGCGACACCCGTGCGAAGATTGCGCTCAAGAAACTTACTTATGACACCATCAAGAACGTCGGCGCGTACATCGCGGAGATGAACGGCGTGGACCTCATCGTCTTCACTGCCGGCATCGGCGAAAACAACCCTCGTCTACGTCGCAGGGTCTGTGAGAATCTTGCCTACATGGGGGTCAAGCTTGACAACGAGGCCAACGAGAACGCCAAGGGCGAGACCCTCATCTCCGCACCAGATTCAAGCGTTAAGGTGGCCATGATTCCTACCAACGAGGAGCTCGTCATCGCGCGCGACACCATGCACATCGTTTCAGAACTTGACAATTAGTCGACTTTCAACACATAACGCAATGAGTAACTTTATTATCGAGACTTCAGCCCGCCACGTGCACGTCACACGCGAGGCTTTGGAGACTCTCTTCGGAAAGGGCTTTGAACTTGAGGTTAAGAAGCCCCTTTCTCAGCCAGGACAGTTTGCCTCAAACCAGAAGGTAGAGGTCGTCGGGCCTAAGGCCAGCCTCAAATGCTCTATCCTTGGTCCAGTGCGCCCTGAAAATCAGGTGGAACTCTCCTTCACGGACGCCAGAACTATCGGAATCACTGCTCCGATCCGCGAGAGCGGTTACGTCGCAGGCTCTGCGCCTTGCAAGATTGTAGGGCCATGCGGAGAAATCGAGCTTTCGGAAGGTGTAATCATCGCCAGACGACATGTCCACATGACTCCGGCAGACGCCAAGGAGTTCGGAGTAGAGAACGGACAGATTGTTTCAGTTGAGGTTGAGCAGGAGACAGGCCGTAAGATTATATTCTCCGATACCGTAATCCGCGTGTCAGACAAGTACGCGCTTGCCATGCACATCGACACCGACGAGGCCAATGCGGCTGCCTGCAGCGGCCAGATTACCGGACATATCGTTAAGTAGGCGGAAGAAGCCTCAAATATTATTTCTCGAAGAAAGAAAAGTGTACCCTACCGTACACTTTTTCTTTTTTGAAGTGCGGGTGGTCCGTGAAAGAATGCTCTCCTCCATGCTCGAGGATAAGGTAGTTCCCCTCTTGCAGAATGCCGGTGGAGAGGATTTTGTCCGGGATGTCCTGCAGACCTTCAAGAGCATACGGGGGGTCTGCAAACACAAGATTGTAGGTTTCTGTGCAGATGGGGATGAAGTCGAAAACATTTGAGTGAACCGCCCTGATGCTCCGTAGTCCGAGACTCCGTGCAGTCCTGCTTATGAACTGGACATTGTCTCGGTTCATCTCGATGCAGTGTACCGTCCCTGCTCCTCGTGATGCAAATTCCAACGAGATTGCTCCTGTGCCTCCGAAGAGGTCCAGTACCTTAATCCCATCGAACTCGTATTCGTTGTCGAGAACGTTGAAAAGTCCTTCCTTAGCAAAATCCGTGGTGGGCCTTGCCTTGTATCCTGCGGGCGGCAGGATGGTCTTGCCCTTGAGGGTGCCGCCGATGATTCTCATATCTTGAAGACGGCCTTGAAATATCTGTACAGCGACATCTCCTCCTCGGCATTGAGTTCGGATAGCCAGCAGATGGAGGACATCTCTGTGTTGATCTGTTGTGATTTGATGCAGTGGAAGATGTAGTATTCGGCAGTGGTGAAGTCCATCACATCAAAACAGTTCGCAAGCAGCAGAGACTTTCCCTGCGCGATGGCGATATAGAGAGTCCTGTCGACGATGCTGCAGAGTATCTTGTTGTATTCCGGGCAGTCGTTTAGTTTCTTGAGCACTCTAAGCATCTCCTGCCCCGAAACGGCACTGTCCTCATCTACTGTGTAGACGAGGACAGCGTCATATTCTGGAATCTCCGAGTGCCGGATTCTAACTCCTTCTTCAAGACGGGCGGTCGCGGCAAGCGCCTCGCGCTCCGTTGCCCCATCGAAGAAGTTGGACGGAACAAGTGTGAACACTACTCCCAGTTGCCGGCGTTGTTGTTCGGTGCAGTGATTGAACCTACCTGGAGACCAACGTACTTGTTCTGGCTCTCGCGGTCTGCATCGAGATTGATTCTGAGCTGGTTGTCAAGACCCTTAAGCAGCTGCCTGTAAGGCATCTTGGCCTCGAAAAGAGGAACTGGGACTCCGGATACCATCTTTACTACTGTCTCCATGATGATAGGCTGGCCGCCTGAGAACGGAATTGTCTTGAGGGAGTCGATGTTGAAGTCTTCCCTGCCTTTAAAGAGGGTGTCCTTCACTGCGATGTCGTTCTCTATGGAGAACACGAGGTGCTTGTCACCTGCGAGGTACATCTTGTAGAGCTCCTCGTTGGTAATCTTCCGTTTGGCCTTCTTGACCGCTGCGGTGTGCTCAACTGCTAGGGAGTCGTCGTTGGAACCGATCTGGAGAACCACAGGCATGGTGCCGGTCTCGTAGAAGAGCTTGAGGGAATCAACCGTCGAGGTGAACTTGCCGTTCACTGACTTGTAGGCAACCTGAAGGGTGCGGATGTCCTTGAGCCTCTGGACCGCGACGCTCTCGCGGTACTCCTTCTGCTTGTTGAAATTTACAGGCTCCATGATGCTGCTGTAGATCGCGTACACCATAAAAACGATGACGGCGAGCAATACAACCTCGATTGTGATCTTGACTGGTTTGTTCATTTTATGTTATTTTTTATCAATATCCAAATCCGTACAAAGTTACGGAAATGATTTAGAAATGCAATATTCTTCTTAAATTTGCCGCTGATTTCAAGACGGATGAAAGGATTTGACAGGATAGATACGGAGCGACTCGACGCCTTGTTCCGAGGCGCGAGGAGAGTTTGCGTGGTTTCCCATCAGCATCCCGACGGGGATGCGCTCGGGAGTGCCTCCGCTCTGGTGTCCTGCTTGAGTGCCTTTTACGGGGCTGATGCCGTGGCGGTCGTTCCGGATGCATTCCCCCAACAGCTTGACTTCATCGCAGGCGGGGTTGTGGTCCATTCGGAGAATCCAGACTCTGTCCGTGAATTCCTGCAGGAGGCTGACCTTGTCGTATGCGTGGACCTCAACGCCTTGTCGCGTACTGCCGGCCTTGCGGACCGACTTAAGGCCGTCTCCTGCCCGAAGGTGCTCATAGACCATCATCCCGACCCTTGCCGGGAAGAGTTCTGTCTGGTATTCAGCGAGACGGAGATTTCCTCCGCGAGCGAGTTGCTGTACAGCATCTTGATGCAACTTCCTCCGGTGGGTGATGATGCTTCGAGGCTGCCGTCCGATGCGGCGCTTTCACTGATGGTCGGGATGACAACCGATACCAACAACTTCGCTAATTCCGTCTATCCGTCGACTTTCCGGATGGCGTCGGCACTGTTGGATGCCGGGGTGGACAGGGATGCCATGCTTTCCCGGCTCTACAACGGGTACCGCGAGAACCGCTACCGTATGATGGGGGAGTACCTTTCGTCAATGAAGATCACCCCGCAGGGGATAGCATATATGGTCCTTTCCAGGGAAGTTGCGGCACGCTTCGGCCTTGCCGACGGCGAGACAGAGGGTTTTGTGAACCTGCCTCTCGGTATCGGGGACGTAAAGGCGAGCATCTTCGCCAAGGAGGACGAAGGCTTTTTCCGCATATCGGTGCGCTCTAAGAAAGGATTCTCCGCTAACCGTCTCGCGAAGGAGTTCTTTCATGGCGGAGGCCACGAGTGCGCGGCCGGAGGACGGCTTTCCGTGCCGGAGGATGTTTCCGGTGTGGAGGATGCCCGTAAATACCTGGAAGAAGTGTCGGCACGATTCGTGTAATGTTGAGTGCCATTTTTATATTTTGAAGATGATAAAGAAGACAATATTGTTTTTGGCTGCCGCGGCGCTGGTGATGTCCGGATGTGCCAAGAAGTCGGGAACCACCTCCGAGAATGTCGACAAGCGTTATTTCGACGCCTGGATGCATGTGCATCATCCGGACCTTGTCCCTACTCCGCTCGGGGCATATGTGCTCGAGGATACGGAGGGCGACGGAAATCTAGTCGGGGATGCCGAGCAGAGCCGCTATGTCCGTGTGGACTACACGGTTACGGACCTTGACGGCAACGTCTCCGCCACCACGAGCAAGAAAGTGGCCCAGCAGATAGGCACCTACTCCGACGCGAGCCACTATGGCCCCGCGATTTGGGACAGGTCGTCCAACGGAGTGTATGCCGGTCTTGACGAGGCGCTCTCCACCATGAGGGTCGGCGGCTCGAGGAAGACCATCATTCCTGGATGGCTTCTCACTTTCGACCGCTATGACACCGCTCAGGAATATGTAGACAACGCTTCCGGAACCAATGCCGTCTACACGCTTGCGGTCCGCGAGGTTATTGAGGACGTCTCCAAGTGGGAGCTTGACTCCATAGGGCACTATCTTGAGCACAAATATCCTCAGGTGGCTCTGGCGGACTCAGTGAAATATGGTTTCTACTACGTCCGGACGAAAGAGCCGGAGGGACTTGAAAAATTTGAGAACGATACCACGATATATATCAACTACACGGGCCGTCTCCTTGACGGAACCGTGTTCGATACGACAGTCAAGGATACTGCGAAGGTCTACGGAATCTACAGCGCTTCCAAGTCCTATACCCCTACTCAGGTCAACTTGAAGACAGAGGACTACACCCAGAACAGTTTCTCCGGCAGCGGTAGTTCGTCGCTCATAGACGGATTTGCCTATGCGCTTTCGCTGCTCGGGGAGTTCGAGGCGGGCACTTCAATCTTCTACTCTCCGCTCGGCTATTCGATTTCCGGTTCTGGAAACTCGATTCCTGCCTATTCTCCTCTGCGTTTCGATATAGAAGTGGTGTCCAAACCGTAACGCGACAGTTAGTAGTTAATTATATAATATGCCGACAAATCAGCTGGCTCCTACGGAGCTTGGTACAGAGAAGATCGGTAAGCTCCTGAGGATGTATGCGGTTCCTGGTATCATAGCCCAGACCGCGGCATCTCTCTACAATATGGTCGACAGCATCTACATCGGCCATATTCCCGGTGTGGGCTCGGCCGCTATCAGCGGCCTTGCGGTGACGTTCCCTTTGATGAACCTCGCCACCGCGATGGGCACTCTCGTTGGCGTGGGAGCCATGACCCTGATCTCTGTACTCCTCGGGCAGAAGAATTATGACACAGCCCGTAAAGTACTTTCGAACGTACTTACATTGAACCTTATCATTGGTGCCCTGTTCTCAACTGTGGCACTAGTTTTCCTTGATCCGATCCTGCGCTTTTTCGGCGCAAGCGACGTCACTCTACCGTATGCCCGGGACTACATGACCATAATCCTCGTATGGAACGTCTTCACGCATCTGTACTTCGGATTCAACGGACTCATACGAGCTTCCGGACACCCGAAGACCGCAATGGGGCTGACTCTCTTTACGGTGATTTCCAACGCCATCCTTGACCCGGTGTTCATCTTCGGATTCCATCTGGGAATTAAGGGCGCCGCGCTTGCCACTGTGCTCTGCCAGATGGTGGCGCTCATCTATACCTTGGTTTTCTTCTTCAACAAGAAGAATCTCCTGCATTTCACTAAGCCTGTCTTCCGTATTGACTGGCGGATCGCCCGACAGTCCCTCGCAATAGGCCTCGGTCCGTTCCTGATGAATACAGCGGCCTGTCTGGTGGCGATGTTCATCAACCAGCAGCTCGCCAAGTACGGCGGCGACATGGCCATCGGAGCCTACGGCATCGTCAACAGGCTCACGATGTTCTTCCTTATGATATGCATGGGCTTCAACCAGGGGCTCCAGCCTATTGCGGGCTACAACTACGGTGCACGCCAGTACCACAGGGTGAGGGAAATATTCTTCCTGACTGCCAAGTGGGAAGTGGGTATAACGTCTCTCTGCTTCCTCGTTTCCTTGCTGTGCCCGAAGATGGCAGTCAGCCTGTTCACCAATGATCCGGAACTCATAGAGTTCTCGGCCCGGGGGCTCTCCACGATGAACGCGGCGATTGCTCTTGTGGGTTTCTCAATTGTCTCCGGAAACCTCTTCCAGTGCCTTGGGATGGTGAAGATGTCCATCTTCCTCTCTCTCTCGAGACAGCTGATTTTCCTTCTCCCTCTGATATACACTCTCCCTACCTTCATGGGAGCGAAGGGGGTCTGGATGAGCTTTCCGATTTCGGACGCGTTGTCGGTTGTGGTATCCATCATCCTCGTGGTGAGGCTCTTCCGCAAGTTTGACAGACTCAAGGACGGCGAGGATGCTTCCTCGCTCGGCAGTGCAATAGAATAGCAGTCATGAATAACCGTATCATAAACATAGGAAGGCAGTTCGGCAGCGGCGGCAAACTTGTCGCCCAGAAACTTGGAAGCCGTCTCGGCATAAAGGTCTACGATAACGAACTGATCCTCCAGGCCGCCAGTGAGAGCGGCTTCAGTCAGGAACTCTTCCGCCGCAGCGACGAGAAGAAGGTATTCTTCGGGCTTGACAATCTTGGCAGCGTCATCAGCGACGAGCAGCTTTTCAGAATTCAGAGCCAGGTCATCAGGGATATATCGGGCAGAGGCGATGCCATCTTCGTCGGCAGAGCTTCGGACTATGTGCTCCGGGATATGACCTGCACGAACGTGTTCGTCTGCGCTCCTAAAAAAGTCCGCATCATGCGCGTCTGCAACAGGATGAACATCACTCCGGACCAGGCCGCGAAACTGATTGCCAAGAAGGACAAGGGGCGTGAGAACTTCTACAACTACGTCACTTTCGGGCATTGGGGCGTGGCTTCCAACTATGAACTCTGCCTGGATTCGTCAATCCTCGGGATTGAGGGCACGGCTGAGTTCATAATCGACTTTGCCCGCCGCTCCGGCAGGCTCTGAAAGTCTCTCCGCACAGTTATGCCGCGTCGGGTGGAAAAGATAAAAACCGGCTCGAAAGAGCCGGTTTTTATTGAATCAAATTGGGCCTACCATTGCTCTTAGTTGATCAGGAAATACTTGGCCATACCCTTATAGGTAGCTTTCACGGTAGCACGGCCAGCAACCACAGGACTAATCTCGAACTCGACGGCCTTAGGGTTATTTTCGCAGGTAGCCTGCAATTTGGAGCCTGCCTTCAGCGGAGCATAGAGCTGATAGCGGTTACACTCGGTATACCCATTAGCATTGGTTGACATGATTGGCTTTTCTGGGATATTCAGTTTCTGTCCATCAACCGTAATAGTGATTTCTGGGACAAAGGCGGGTTGTGCATATCCACTATTCTTTGCAAACCCAATACCGTGCAGATCGAAAAGTCCCTGTGGGCGCTGCGGCTCCTGTGGACGGTGACCCCACTGTGGGCGCTGCTGTTCATTCTGTTTTATTTCAGGACCTTCAACAATAAGGTAAAGAGCATGCTTGCCAGTCAGACCCTCAAGAGCAGGAACAGACTTTGATACCGTCATGGCAGACTTGCTACTATTCTCAGGTATGACAAAAGCAGCGACTTCCTCACCCTTCCAAGGGTCGTCAAGTTTTACATGGATGGTAAAAGCGCCTTTACCACTTGGCGTCAGATTGAGGTTAAGCTTACAATTGTCACCTTTCTTAATGCCTTCGAAAGCCTTACATCCCTTGGTGTCTTCGCTCAGACCTTCAAAACCAAAGTACTTAAAGCCAATAATGCCACCATTCTGAATGCCTGCGAGGTCCATTGAGTTGTTCCATACATCGTGATTGTCTTGCATCCAGTTATTGGAACCAAGGCCGTACATAAAGCAGGCGATACCTGCAGAATAATAGGCATAGGGAGGAAGACCGAAAATCTGGAAGCCCTCACTGGTTACCTCTGCGCCAGTATATTCGTTACCGTCTGATGCTTTCGCTGACCATTCATTACCCTTTGCAAAAGGATCATAACCAGTAATACGTACTTGTCCACCCTTTGCAACAGATTTTTTATCCCACTCAATCTTGACTGGAGCAACCATAGCTTGACGGGCATTGCCAAAGCCACGGGGAGGACGATGATAGAATACATACCACTGACCATTGATCTCTTGCAGAGAGCCGTGAGTATTATGACCAGCATTGGTGGTAATCAGAGTAGCTCCATCTTCGCCAACGACTACACCGCGAGAATCAACCAATACGCCGCCAGAGCGCCAAGGGCCAAGAGGAGAGTCGCCATAAGCATAGCGCAACGCTGAGTTGGTATTATCCAATCCATATTCTTTACCTGAATAGCCAGAAAACACCATAACATACTTATTGCCAACCTGGCGGATAGACGAAGCCTCGAAGAAGTTGAAGTCAAGAGGATTCTGACCTTTGATAAGTGCCTTATACTCGCTGCCTGCCTTGTCGAGCAGACGACCATCTGCACTGCTGGCAGGAATAAATGGATCGATAAGTTCGGTGCCCTCACGCTGGGAATACATGGTGTTCTGATCAAGTTCGCAAGCTGTAGAGTGCTGGAAACCATAGAACACATAGGCGCGATAACCCGTATTGTAGTCCTTGTCCTTCTTATCAGTAATAGTTTCAATGAACACAGAAGGGTCAAAGTCTATAAGCGAACCAGGCAGGCACTTTGTGCAATCGGCAGTTAAATTAACTGGAACAAAAGGACCATCAGGACGATCACCCTTACATACCATTGGAGTACGGTACTGTCCACGAGAATGAGGATAGAGCCAATAGGTCTTCTTTTCGGTCTTTTTGTCGACAACCTCTACGAGATCTGGTGCATACATCGTGTCCCATTGACCATTGACAAACCATGTAAAGATAGGGCCCTCATCGCGCCACTGAGACAAGTCTTCAACAGGAGCAGACCACATGCGGATGTCAGGGCCGCAATAGGCTGTATATGTAACGTCGTGCGACCCAATTATATAGGCGCGCTTTTTGCCTGGATTGTCTGGGTCATCAAACACGCGGGGCTCACCATCGGGCAGGTGTTCCCACAATGGCAGGTAAGGATTCTGTGCCTGTGAATTCAACACTGCACATACTGCCATAAAAAGGAGAATGAGTCTTTTCATATTTTATGTGATTCTTTGTGTTTATACAAACTCGGTGTGGTGCCATATCGTATAGAGGGCAACATCACGCCTTTTTCTGCTTCTGCCGCTGCTGGCGTGAAATGGCTCAGCCAATCAGCGAAAGTTTTCTTGCGCTCTCCGCGCAGTGTCGCGAAGAAGTCCGTTGGTTTTAAAAAACGTCCGGCTAAGGTAACATGGGCGGACTTTCTGTGACTTGTCATTGCCGGGCTGCTCTATATGGAGAAGTTGTGCCAGTGTGGCCCGAAACGCTCGAAAGCCTCTCTGTCGAGCATTTCCCTGTCGTCGGGATGTGCGATTCCAATGAGAAGTTTGGCTCTTTCCTGAAGGCTTTTTCCGTATAGGTCCACGGCACCATATTCCGTGACAATCCAGTGAGCGTCGGCCCGCGGTGTGACCACTCCGGCGCCGGGGTTGAGCTGGGAGACTATCTTGTTTTTGCCCTTGACGGTTCTTGATGCGAACGCAGTGATGCTCTTGCCGCCCTGCGACATGGATGCCCCGCGTACGAACTCCAGCTGACCGCCTGTGCCGCTGAAGATTCTCGTTCCGATTGAGTCGGCGCTGATTTGTCCGGTGATGTCGACCTCCGTGGCTGAATTGATAGCCTTCATGTGGGGATTCTGCGAAATCACCCACGGGTCGTTTGTGTACTTGATGTCCCGCATCAGAACGTCAGGGTTGTGGTCGATGAACGAGTATACGTCCTGTGATCCAAGCAGGAAAGAAGCCACGACCTTGCCGTTGTCTATCTTCTTGTTGCGGCCGTTGATGACTCCCGCCTTGATCAGCGAGAGAAGCCCGTCCGCAAACATCTCCGTGTGGAGTCCGAGGTCTTTGTGGTGGCGGAGCTGGGCGGCGAGGGCGTTGGGTAGTGCACCGATCCCCATCTGGATGCAGTCTCCGTCTTCGACGAGCGCAGCGCAGTTCTGCCCGATGAGGACCTCCGTCGGGGTCGGCTCGGCGAACGCTGCGGTGACGAGAGGCGTGTCGTCCCGGACGAGATAGTCGAACTTATCGAGGCTCAGAAGGTCACCGTAGGCGTACGGGACATTCGGATTGACGACTCCTATGACGAGGTCGGCGCTTTCTACTGCCGCCACCGAGCAGTCGACTGAAGTTCCGAGGCTGACCCTGCCTTCGGCATCCGGCAGCGAGACGTTTACGAGCGCCGCTCCGAGTTTGATGGCACCGTCACGGTAGAGCTTCTGACTCTCCCCGAGATGTACGGGGAGGTAGTCCGCATATCCTGCGTTGACGTTCTTGCGGACATTCGGACCCACGAAAAAGCCCTGCTCGAAGAATATTCCTTCGTATTGCGGCTCGCTGTACGGGGCGGGCCCTTCCGTGTGGAAATGATGGAAATGCAAGTCCCTGACATCTCCCGCGTCGGCCCTGCGGCAGAGAGCCAGAATCAGGCAGTGCGGCACGCTGGCAACGCTGCTGAGATGCACGTGGCAGTGTGAAGGTATGTGGCTCACAGCTTCATCTGCGGAAACGAAGTTAATCGTCTTCATGTCGATAATAATTGTTAGTTTTGCGGCGATAAAAATACGAAATTATTCGATGCACACAAAAGAAGAAAAACTTGCGGCGTTCTCTAGACTGCTCGACACGATGGATGCGCTCCGCGAGGGATGCCCGTGGAATGCAGTACAGACGACTGAGTCCCTGCGCCCGATGACCGAAGAGGAGGTATATGAACTCAGCGACGCCATAGAGAAGGGCAGTCCGGCCGAGGTCGCGAAGGAACTCGGTGACCTTCTCTACCACATAGTGTTCTATGCGAGGATAGCTCAGGAGAAAGGGGATTTCGACATCGCAGACCCGATGGGAAAGGTGTGCGACAAGATGGTCTTTCGCCACCCTCACGTCTTTGGTGACAAGAAGGGGGAGCATCTCACTGCCAAGGACATAGCAGATACCTGGGAACTTGTCAAGGCGAAGGAGAAGGACGGCAACAAGACGATAATGTCCGGGATTCCCGATGCCATGCCTGCTGTCTTGAAGGCTCTCTCAATGCAGGAGAAGGCCCGCGGCTGCGGCTTCGACTGGGAGAAGCGGGAAGATGTCTGGGCGAAGGTTGAGGAGGAACTCGGCGAGGTCCGTGAGGCCTGCGGAGAGAACGACCATGCCCACGAAGAGGAAGAGTTCGGCGACCTTCTTTTTGCGGTGATAAATGCCGCGCGCCTCTACGATGTGGATCCGGAGAAAGCTCTGTCGGGGGCCTGCAGCAAGTTCCGTCGCCGTTTCACCTATCTTGAGGAGAACACCATCCGCAAGGGGCGCAAACTTTCCGACATGACTCTCGCGGAGATGGATGCCATCTGGGACGAGGGCAAGGCGAAGGGGCTTTGAGCATAAGAGAAAGAATTGCTAACTTTGCACGAATGTGCGGTGATTGCCGCTTCAAGCTGAATTTGATTTATGGCAGACAATAAACTTTTGGAGAAAGTCCTTTCTCTTGAGGGGAAGTTCCACTCGCTTCAGGACCAGTTGTCAAGTCCTGAGGTGGTGTCGGACATGAAGAAATTCGTCCAGCTCAACAAGGACTACAAGGAGCTCGAACCTATCATCAAGGCGGGCAGGGAATACGAAAAGATGGTCAAGGACCTTGCGGCGGCCAAGGACATCCTTGTCAATGAGAAGGATGACGAACTGCGCGAGATGGCCCGCGAGGAAATTTCAGAGCTTGAGCCGAAACTTCCGGAGAAGGAGCAGGAGATAAAGCTCCTCCTCATCCCGGCAGATCCTGATGATGCCAAGAACGCCATCGTGGAGATTCGTGGTGGTACAGGCGGGGACGAGGCGGCCATCTTTGCGGGCGATCTTTTCCGCATGTACCAGCATTTTGCCGAGTCCAAGGGATGGAAGCTCGAGGTCACGGACCAGACTCCCGGCACGTCCGGAGGCTTCAAGCAGATTGTCTTCAAGCTTTCCGGTGAAGGGGTCTACGGCGTCATGAAATACGAGTCGGGCGTGCACCGCGTGCAGAGAGTCCCACAGACCGAGACCCAGGGGCGCATCCAGACCTCGGCGGCTTCTGTGGCCGTATTCCCGGAAGCGGGCGAGTTCGACGTCGACCTCAGCTGGGACGACATCAGACTCGACCTCTTCTGCTCTTCGGGGCCTGGGGGGCAGGGAGTAAACACCACCTACTCGGCGGTGCGCCTTACCCACATCCCGACGGGACTCGTGGTTCAGTGCCAGGAGGAGCGCTCGCAGCTCAAGAATAAGGACAGGGCTTTCGAGGAGTTGAGAACCCGTCTCTACAATCTCGAACATCAGAAATATCTCGACGGCATCGCCGCCAAGCGCAAGACGATGGTGTCCACCGGCGACCGCTCCGCGAAGATTCGTACCTACAACTACCCGCAGGGGAGAGTGACCGACCACCGCATCAACTGGTCAATGTACAATCTCCCCGCCTTTATGGACGGGGAGATACAGGACTGTATTGACCAGCTGCAGGTTGCAGAGAACGCCGAGAGGCTCAAGGAAGCGGATTAAACCTTCCTGAAAGCGATGCAGGCGTTGTGGCCTCCGAAGCCGAACGAATCGCTCAGACCGAGCGTGAGTTCGGCTTTGACTGCCTTGTTAGGCGTGTAGTCGAGGTCGCATTTCGGGTCCGGGGTGTCGAGGTTGATGGTCGGAGGGACGATGCCTTCCTGAAGGGCGAGCACCGTGGCTGCCGCCTCGACCGCTCCGGTCGCTCCGAACATGTGTCCGTGCATGGACTTGGTGCTGCTGATATGGCACTTGTATGCGAAGTCTCCGAACGCCTCCTTGTAGGCGAGGGTCTCCGCCACGTCGTTGAGTGCGGTTCCTGTGCCGTGGGCGTTGATGTAGACAGTGTCCTTGCTTTCATCGAATCCGGCCTGCTGCAGGGCAATCTTTATGCACTCCGCCTGGGTCGTTGCGTCGGGACGGGGAGCCGTGGCGTGGTAGGCGTCGCAGGTGCTGCCGTATCCCACGACCTCAGCATAGATGTGCGCCCCGCGCTTGCGCGCATGCTCGAACTCCTCAAGGACGAGGACCGCCGAGCCGTCCGCCATCACGAAACCGCTCCTGTTGGCGTTGAACGGCAGGGATGCGTATTTCGGATTGTCGGCGTGGGTGAGTGCCTTGGCGTTGGCGAAGCCCGCGATGCCGATAGGAATGGTGCAACGGTCCGAACCGCCCGCTATGACCGCATCGGCGTAGCCGTGCCTGATGGCGCGGAAAGCCTCCCCGATGGAGTGGGTCGAGGTCGCGCATGCTGTCACTATGTCTATGCAAGAGCCTTTTGCTCCGAATTTTATGGCTATCTGACCTCCCGCCATGTCGCTTATCATTGTCGGGACGAAATTCGGGGAGATCCATTTGCCGCTCGGGTCTTCAAAGAACTTCTGTAGCTCGCGCTGGATGGTGGTGAAGCCACCTATCCCGGAACTGACGTATGTGGCGAGCATGCCTGGGTCTATGTTCTCTCCGGAAACGAGCCCGGAATCCTTCATTGCCTGATAGGCTGAAGCCATTGCGAATATAGTGAAAGGGTCCTGCTTGCGGATGAACGGCTTTTCCATCCCGTATTCTTCGGGGTTGAAATTGCGGATCATCCCGCCAATCTTGACGGCCAGTTCTTCCGTAGGAAACTCGGTGATATAGTCTATGCCGCAGACTCCGCCGACCAGGTTTTTCCAAAAGGTTCCGACGTCGTTTCCGATGCAGGAGAGGACGCCGAGTCCGGTTACTGCTACTTTTCTGTCCATTCTGTCTTCTGTTTCTATGAGCGTCAAAGGTACTAAAAAATTAATATATTTGCGGAACTCTTACTATAGCCCAACAGGATGTCGTTTCTTAAAGAGCAACTGCCGAGGTATTTGCTTAGCAAGTATCAGCTGATCTGGACCGTGACTTTCTCGGCCCTGTTCTCTCTGGTGGTCATCCTTCTGACCGTCCCGGTGGCCACCAACGCGTGGTTTAACCTCGATTTGGGTTCTGCCTTTCTCTTCACGGTGGCCTTCCTCGTGCTCGCGCTTTCGCTTGTGATAGTCAGCAAGGTTATCATGAACAGGTTCCACAACTCCGTCAACTTCACCATCTTCTCCTATATCGTCTGGTGTCTTGCCGAGATAGTGCTCATTGCCCTGCTTTACACTTTCTTCACCATGCAGGGAGAGAAGAACGGCACCATTTCCGGTACCGACCTGTCGTTCTGGGAGACCCTCCTGCGGGCGTTCCTCTTCACCTTCGTCTGTCTCGGCATCCCGTACATCATTGCGGCCCTGTATCTCTCGCTCGCCGACCGTAACAACACCATCCGGATGATGAACTACTCCAACGTCGTCAGCGACAATCCGGCCAAGCCATACGAGGAGAAGCGTTTTACCCTCTTCGACAGCAACGGAGTGCTGAAGTTCTCAATCGCGGCGGAGAATCTTTATTATATCGAGTCGGACGACAACTACATCAAGGTGTGGTACTCGGACAGCGAGGGAGAAATCAAGCAGTACATGCTCCGCTGTCCGCTCAAGACGGTGGAGGAGAGCTTTCTGGACAGCGACCTTGTCCGCTGTCACAGGAAATATATGGTCAATATCAGCAAAGTCCGCATCCTGAAAGCTGAGAAGGACGGCTATCGCATCAGTCTCGGGCTGGAAGGAGTCGATACCATACCTATATCCAAGACTTACGAGAAGAACGTTCTCTCTCGTTTTAATTCACAATAATATACACTATGTGGCAAAGAATACAAACCCTTTACTTGCTTGTTTCGACCGTTCTCACGGCTGTTCTGCTCTTCGCTGAAAAGGCGCAAGACGTGCGCTTTACGGTCTATTTCCCTTATGTCGTCCTGATTGTCGTGGTGCTGTTGCTCAACCTGCTGGCTCTCACGACCTACAAGCATCCGGTCTTTCAGATGAGAACCGCCATGCTTTCGGCAATCGTGTCGCTCGCCCTGCAGACGTGGCTCGCCGTGGACTTCTTTACTGCTGACAGCACCCTTGTCTTCCGGCTCACCGCGGTCTTCCCGCTTGCGGTGACCATACTCGACTTGCTTGCGGCACGGGGCATATACTCCGATATCCTTATCGTGCGCAGCGCGTCAAGGCTCCGCTCGGCCAAGCGCAAGAAGTAATCAATCAATTAAATAGATTATATATGAGAATCCCTGAATCGGAATTGATAATCAATTCGGACGGCTCAGCCTTCCACATACACATCAAACCGTCGCAGCTTGCGGACAACGTCATCCTTGTCGGAGACCCGGGCAGGGTCGCCATGTTCAGGCCTCTCCTCGATGCCGTCGAGTGCGAGGGGGCGTCGCGTGAGTTCTGCTGGATTACCGGACGCTACCATGGCAGGCGTTTTACCGCCCTTTCTACGGGCATCGGCACCGACAACATCGACATCGTGATGACGGAACTTGATGCTCTTGCCAACATCGACTTCTCCACCCGCGAGGTGCGCGGCGAACACCGCACACTCAACGTCCTGCGCATCGGGACCTGCGGGGCCATCCAGCCGGAGATTCCTCTCGGCTCGTTCATCTTCTCGCACATCTCCATCGGCTGCGACGGTCTGCTGAACTGGTATGCCGACAGAGACAGCGTGGCGCTGCTCGACTTCGAAGAGGCTTTCAAGAAGCATGTCCATTGGGACAAGCATCTTCCGGACCCTTATTTTGTGAGGGCTTCCGACGTGCTTATAGACAAGTTCGCGGACTGCACCGTCAAGGGTATGACCATCTCGGCTTCAGGCTTTTACGGGCCTCAGGGCAGGGTGGTGCGTCAGGGACTTGCGATGCCTGACATGCTTGCAGATTTCGAGAGTTTCTCGTTCGGCGGTTACAGTATTACGAATTTCGAGATGGAGGGCTCGGCTCTTGCCGGTCTTTCCGCCAAGCTCGGGCACAACGCAGGCACGGTCTGCTGCGCGATAGCGCACCGCTACCTCAAGGACGCTAACACGGACTACAAGCCGAGGGTGGCTGAACTTGTGGGACTTGCGCTTGACAAGCTTTCCGAATAACCTCGGGCTGGTCTTAACTCGGATACGAGGTCATGTCGCGGTTCTCCAGAGCGAGTCTGTAGAGCTGCTCACCCAACACAGACAGCGTCTCTTCGGGGCTTATGCTCCGTGGGGGCGCTTCGGTTTCCAGTGCATTGTGTCCGGCAAGGACTGTCCGCAGTTTCTCCGCCGTTGTACCATGCTCCTTCAAGTACGTGTTTCCGGCGCTCTGCTCGTCCCTGCAGATTGCGAGCAGGAGGTGCTGCGGCCGGACTTCCGCCTTGTCTCCGCGCAGAGATTCATAGACCGCGAGCCCTATGGCAGCCTGTGCTCTCCTGGTGAGGATGATGCGGTCGATGTCGCTGTAGGGAATCGGTTTCTCGCTGAAGACGTGCTCGTCTATCGTGCGCTTGAATTCTTTGAGGTCAATGCCGCATTCTTCCAACGCCCGGCACGCTTCGTTGCCGGAATGGCGTAGAATTGCCAGCATCAGGTGGTCTGTCACGATGCCGTATCGGCCGGTCCTCATAGCCTCGTCGGCCGCGTAAGTGAGGATGGTCTTAAGCTCGTCTGAAAAGTGTATCAGCATCCGATAAGAATCGGAGCAAAATTAGCAATTTAATCGGATTTTGTCTAAATTTGCGTGTTTAATGCAACCCTATTGTAATATATGGAGAGTGAGGTAAAGAACCCAGGAGAAGTCCGGGAAGAAGCTGTGACAGGAATAATCGAACCGGTCGAGATTGATCACGAGATGCGCACCGCCTACATCGACTATTCGATGTCGGTCATTGTCTCCCGTGCTCTTCCAGATGCCAGGGATGGTTTGAAACCGGTGCAGAGGAGGGTCCTCTTCGGTATGGATGGACTGGGCTTGAATTTCGGCGGGCAGACCAAGAAGAGCGCGAGAATCGTCGGCGAGGTGCTTGGTAAATTCCACCCTCACGGAGACTCCAGTGTCTACGATGCGATGGCGCGTCTCGCCCAGAACTGGAATCAGCGCTATCCTCTCGTCTACGGACAGGGAAACTTCGGCTCAATGGACGGCGACCCTGTGGCGGCTATGCGATACACGGAGGCCAAACTCGCGAAGATCACGGAGGAAGTTCTTGCCGATCTCGACAAGAATACCGTGGACATGACTCTCAACTTCGACGATTCCCTTGAGGAGCCGACGGTCCTTCCTACGAAGGTGCCGCTCCT
Source organism: uncultured Muribaculaceae bacterium (assembly GCA_964385795.1). Classification (GTDB taxonomy): domain Bacteria; phylum Bacteroidota; class Bacteroidia; order Bacteroidales; family UBA932; genus Cryptobacteroides. The sequence continues at coordinate 55,861 of CAYLPY010000005.1, read as the reverse complement.
GCTGCTCAACGGATCTTCGGGAATCGCGGTCGGAATGGCGACCAACATGGCTCCGCACAATCTTTCAGAGTGCTGCGATGCCATCTGTGCATACATCGACAATCCAGATATCTCCGTCAGCGAACTTATGGAGTATATCAAGGGTCCTGATTTCCCTACCGGCGGCATCATCGTCGGCCGTCAGGGGATTGTGGACGCATACAGTACCGGACGCGGACGTGTCGTGCTCCGTGCAAAGACCGAGATAGAGACCCTCAAGAACGGACGCGAGGCTATTGTTGTCACCGAAGTCCCTTATATGGTCAATAAGGCCGACATGCTCAAGCATATCGGGGAACTCATCCGCGACAAGAAAATCGAGGGTATCTCCGAGATAAAGGAACTCACCAGCCGTCAGGGTATCAGAATTGAGTTCATCATCAAGAAAGATGCGAATTCCAGCGTCGTGCTCAACACCCTCTACAAGTTTACCGCGCTCCAGAGCAGTTTCTCTATCAACAACGTGGCACTTGTGGAAGGCAGGCCGCGCACTTTGACTCTCAAGGAGATGCTGGCCATATTCGTGGACTTCCGCCACGAGGTGGTTGCTAGAAGGACGAGGTTCGAACTTGACAAGGCTCTCAAGCGTGCGCATATCCTTGAAGGTCTGCTTAAGGCTATTGACGTCATCAGTGAAATTATCGCCATCATCAGGGCTTCCAAGACCGTTGACGACGCGAAGTCCGAACTCATTTTGCGCTTCGGCTTCGATGATATTCAGGCGGGTGCCATCGTGGAGATGCGTCTCCGTCAGCTCACCGGTCTGGAGAAGGACAAACTGCGTAACGAATACGACGAACTCGAGAAGTTCATCGCTTATTGCCGCGAACTCCTCGCAAGCGACGAGAAGCAACTTGCAGTCGTGAAGCAGGAATGCCGTGAACTCAAGGACAAATACGGCGACCCTCGCCGCACCGAGATTAGTCTCGCAGAGGGAGAGTTCAATCCTGAGGATTTCTATGCCGACGAGGACGTGGTCATCACTATCTCCCACCTCGGCTATATCAAGCGTACGCCGCTTACCGAATTCCGCACCCAGTCAAGGGGAGGAGTCGGCAAGAAGGCAAGTTCTACCAGGGACGAGGATTTCATCGAGCACATCTACGTCGCCAACATGCATTCGACGATGCTCTTCTTTACCGACAAGGGCATGTGTTATCGCCTGAAGGTCTATGAACTCCCTGAAGGTACCCGCACCTCGAAAGGCAGGGCGGTGCAGAACCTGCTATCCATCGATCCGAGTGACAGCATTCGTACCTACTTGAATGCTAAGTCTATAGAAGATCCGGAATATACCGAAAGTCACTTTGTTACACTCGTGACAAAGAACGGAACCGTCAAGAAGACTGCCCTGTCCGAGTATGCCAATAAGCGCAGCCGCAACAAGGGTATCATCGCCATCAACATCCGTGAGGATGATGCTCTGCTGGACGCTCTTCTCACCGACGGTACCCAGCAGATTATGATTGCTGCTCGTGCCGGCCGTTGCTGCCGTTTCGACGAGAATGAACTTCGTCCGCTTGGACGCAACTCTTCGGGCGTGAGAGGCATCTCTATAGAGGAGAGCGATGAGGTTATCGGAGCAATCGCCGTCTCGGGAGACGGTCAGGACGACGGCACCACAGTGCTGGTGGTCAGTGAAAACGGTTATGGAAAGCGTTCTGAAGTGGACGAGTACCGCCTAACTTCCCGAGGAGCGAAGGGCGTCAAGACGATTGCCATCACTGAGAAGACAGGGCCTCTCGTTGCGATAAAGAGCGTCACCGAGGCGAATGACCTGATGATTATCACCAGATCCGGGCTCACCATCAGAGTTGATGCCTCCGACATCAGAGTGGCAGGAAGAGCCACTCAGGGCGTCCGGCTCATCAACATCCGTGAGGGGGATTCCATCGCTGCTGTTTCTCCTGTAGCCAAGGAGGAAGAGGCTGAGTCCGCAGCGGCAGAAGAAGATACGACAACACAAGAATAAGATAATGTTTAAACTTTTAATGAGATATCCAATGAAAAAGATCTTATTGGTTTTGGCTATCGTAGCATCAATGCTCGATGCCTACGCGCAGAAGCCAGCCGCAGTGAAAGCCGCTGTGGAGAAGGCCGAAGCTGCCACTGTCAACCCAAAGCAGAACCAGAAACCTGCCACCTGGATTAAGTATGGTGAGAAACTCCTCGAGGCATACAATTTCCCTGCAGGCAGCATCTGGGTTGGAATGACCCGTCAGGAGCTTCAGCTCCTTGGTGGAGAGGTGCCTGCTTCAGAGGCCGTAGCCGAGGTTGGAGGACGTCAGTTTGCTAAACTCGTGTATTCCAACAAGAATCTCTACTTCAACGAGAACGGACAACTTGAAATCATCGAAGTGACGGAGCCGGTCATCGAGGATGCGCTCGGAAAGGCCATGTCCGCCTATGCCGAGGCTGCTAAGCTTGACACCGGAAACAAGAAGGCGAAAGACATCTCCAAGGGCCTTGCGACTATCAACGAGAAGTACTCTTCAGATGCCTATACCGCATATTCTTTCGGTAACCTCTCCGAGGCTTCTTCCCTCTTCGAGAAGGCTGCCGACGCCCTTGCCGCCGCACCGCTCAAGCAGTTGGACACTAACTCCGTATACAATGCCGGCTACACCGCTTGGCAGGGAGGCGACAATGCCCGTGCTAAGGGATTATTCCAGAGGTGTCTCGATGCAGGATATGCCGGAAACGACGGTGATATCTATGCGAAGCTCGCTGACATCACCGACAAGCTCGGTGACAAGCAGGGCAGCAAGAAGATTCTTGAGGAAGGATTCTCCGCGTATCCTCAGAGCCAGTCGATTCTCGTTGGCCTTATCAACTACTACGTGAGCAGCGGAGACGACACCAGCCGTCTCTTTGAGCTCCTCGACGAGGCCAAGAAGAACGAGCCGAACAATGCTTCACTATACTATGTAGAGGGCAATGTGCATGAGAAACTCGGCAACGGAGATGCAGCTGTAGCGGCTTACCGCAAGTGCTCAGATATCAATCCTGACTACGAGTTTGGTTACATCGGAGAGGGTATCCATTTCTACAACCTCGCCATCGAGCTTCAGGACAAGGCTTCTTCAGAGATGGACGATGCCAAGTACATGGCTCTCGTGGGAGAGTTTGAGACTGCACTCAAGTCTTGCGTCGCACCTTTCGAGAAGGCTTTTGAGGTGACCAAGGACAACGGTATTCGCGTCAGCGTAGCCGAGTACCTCAAGAACGCCTGCTTCCGCTTCCGTACCGAGAATTCTGAGATGCAGGCCAAGTATGACAAGTATGCAGCAGCTGCGGCTCAGTAGCAGTTTTGCTTAATAATAGACGGAGGTGACCGGGTGGCTTTTATGCTTCTGGTCACCTTTTTTTCGTTCATGAATCGCTTCATCGCATCTATTAGTATGAAACATTTTTTGATTCCCGCTCTTCTGCTTTTGGCATGCTGATGCAGTTATCCGCCGCAGCTTAGGAAGGCCGTCCTGCCCCGCAGCCCGGACAGGAGAGTAATGTAGATGCTGACATGAAGACACGGTACGAGCTTGACTGCAAGTGGGAGTGAGAGCAGGATGGGGACTCGTGCCTCTCTCGTGCTTGCGGACTGCGACGCTCCGGCATGGATCCTCGCAGAGCAGACAGCGCCGACAGGCGTCATTTTCGGTTACAAGTCCTGCGGCTTTGCAGAAGTCTTCTGCGGTGCTCTCTATATCGGCGGTAAACAGGGCGCTTCCGCTTCTGACACGCCGTGCCGTATTCTGAATTCTGGATTTCTGTCATTTTGTCACAAAACGACAATGGCAAAACTTTTGTTTATAATCTTCGCGTCCTGCTGAGCTGGCGGGTCGGGTTAAAGTGAAATTGTAAAAACGAAGATACATTATGGGAAAGATTATTGGAATCGACCTTGGAACCACGAACTCTTGCGTGGCAGTTATGGAAGGCAATCAGCCGACTGTGATAATCAACGATGAAGGAGCTCGCACCACTCCTTCTGTAGTGGCTTTTACCGACAATGGTGAGCGTAAGGTGGGCAGCCCGGCAAAGCGTCAGGCAATCACCAATCCTACGAACACTATCTTCTCCATCAAGAGATTTATGGGAGAGACCTACGATCAGGTTGACCGTGAGATAACTCGTGTGCCTTATAATGTTGCGCGTGGCGAGAACAACACTCCGCGTGTGGACATTAACGGCAAACTCTATTCTCCGCAGGAGATTTCTGCGCTGATTCTTCAGAAGATGAAGAAGACTGCCGAGGACTATCTCCGTCAGGAAGTTACCGAGGCTGTCATCACCGTACCTGCTTATTTCTCCGACTCTCAGCGTCAGGCGACCAAAGAGGCCGGCAAGATTGCAGGTCTGGATGTCAAGCGAATCATCAACGAGCCGACTGCGGCCGCGCTCGCATACGGTCTTGACAAGAAGAACAAGAACATGAAGGTCGCCGTCTATGACCTTGGCGGCGGTACTTTCGATATCTCCATCCTTGAGCTTGGCGACGGCGTGTTCGAAGTCAAGTCAACCAACGGAGACACGCACCTCGGAGGCGATGACTTCGACCAGGCCATCATCGAGTGGCTTGCCCGCGAGTTTGCGACCGACAACGGTGGCATCGACCTCAAGAAGGACCCTATGGCTCTCCAGAGGTTGAAGGAAGCTGCTGAGAAGGCGAAGATCGAGCTTTCAAGCGCTGCCAGCGCAGAGATTAACCTGCCTTACATCACGGCAGTGGACGGCATGCCTAAGCATCTTGTGAAGACTTTGTCCCGTGCGAAGTTTGAGGCTCTCTGCGACGACCTTTTCCATAGGTCCATCGAGCCTTGCCGCAAGGCACTTGCGGACGCCCATCTGAACGCTTCAGACATTGACGAGGTCCTCCTCGTCGGCGGTTCGACCCGTATCCCGAAGGTTCAGGAACTCGTTAAGGAGTTTTTTGGCAAGGAGCCTAACAAGAGCGTGAACCCTGACGAGGTCGTGGCCATCGGTGCGGCAATCCAGGGCGGTGTGCTCGCAGGCGATGTCAAGGACGTGCTCCTTCTGGATGTTACCCCGCTTTCTCTCGGTATCGAGACCCTCGGCGGCGTGATGACCAAGCTCATCGAGTCCAATACGACCATCCCTGTACACAAGGAACAGGTATTCTCGACCGCAGCCGACAACCAACCTTCAGTAGAGGTCCGCGTTCTTCAGGGCGAGCGTCCTATGGCAAAGGATAACAAGCAGATAGGTGTATTCCATCTCGACGGCATAGCTCCTGCGCCACGTGGAATACCTCAGATTGAAGTCTCCTTCGATATCGATACCAACGGCATCCTGAGCGTGTCCGCGAAGGATAAGTCCACCGGCAAGGAGCAGCACATCCGCATCGAGGCGTCAAGCGGTTTGAGCGACGATGAGATTAAGAGGATGCGTGACGAGGCAAAGGCCAACGAGGCAGCCGATAAGGCCGAGAAGGAGAGGGTCGACAAGATCAACAATGCGGACTCGATGGTCTTCCAGACTCAGAAGAACCTCAAGGAGTACGGCGACAAGATTCCGGTAGAGAAGCGGACTGCAATCGAGACGGCCTGCAACAATCTTAAGAAGGCTGTCGACGAGAAGAATGTCTCTGACATCGATAGATACAACTCCGAGCTTGAGGCTGCATGGCACGCTGCTTCGGAGGATATGGCGAAGGCCGCTCAGGGTGGCGCACAGGGGCCTCAGGGGCCACAGGAGCCACAGGGGCCTCAAGGTGGTCAGGACGGCCCTCAGCCAGACTTCAGCTAATCTGAACGTCATATCCGTAATATGCGGGATCGACGGGCTCATGCCTGTCGGCCCCGCTTTTTTATACCGTTTCCGCAGCAGCTTTCCGCACACACCCCTCGGAGAAGGAGAAGTAGCTCTCGTCGCAGACTATCACGTGGTCCATAAGGTAAATGCCGCATGCATTGCATGCATTGCGCAAAGCTTTGGTTTGTTCGCCGTCCGCTCTGCTCGGAACCGGGTTGCCGCTCGGGTGGTTGTGGACGAGAATGATGCCGGAGGCGTGTTTTTCTATTGCCCTCCTGACTACGTGCCGTACATCCATGATGGTGGAACTGTCGCTGCCGATTGTTAGCCTGTCTTTGCTCAGGAGATAGTTGCTCGCGTTGAGAAGCAGGATCCAGCACTCCTCGTGGTCCACTCCCTTCAAGTTGGGGAGCATGATTCCGTAGACCATCCTGGCGGTTACGATGGCCTTTTTGCCGCAGGGACTGTGCTCGGAGAAGAAACGTCTTCCGAGTTCGGCAGCGGCGCCGATGATACACAGCTTGACATCTCCGATGCCTTTGATCTCCCGCATCTTGTTGGGGGACATCCCGAATAGCTTTCCGAGGCTGCCGTCAGCAAGGCGAAGCAGTCTGTGCGCGAGTTCGAGGGCGCTTTCATTTCTGTTGCCGCTGCCGAGAAGCACTGCGATGAGTTCGGCGTCGCTGAGCGAAGAAACGCCCATGCGGAGCATCCTTTCGCGAGGGCGTTCGCTCTCGCAAAGTTCTTTCATTTTCATAGTCTATAAAGTTTATGTCCCCTAGCTCATTACATCCCCTCTGTCTTTGGAATGTCGGGACGGGGAGTTTAAAGTTTAACTGCTGCAGGGATGAATCCCTATGCGAGGCTGCACAGGAGTGTTGCCTGAGTGCAGTCGCCAACCTTCACTTCTACGAAGTCCCCGGCTTTGTGCGACTTGTCCGGCCACACGCACATCTTGTTTCTGCCATCCCGCCCGCAGAGTTCGTCCGGGTTCTTCTTGGACGGGCCTTCCACGAGGACAGAAAGGGTCTTGCCTATGTCCCTGCGGTTGCTTTCGAGGGAAAGTCTGTTCTGAAGCGCGATGATTTCCTCGAGACGGCGGGTCTTGGTCTTGATGTCCACGTCGTCTGGATATTTCTTGGCGGCGAGTGTCCCCGGTCGTTCGGAATAGTAGAACATGTATGCGGCATCGAAGCCGACCTTTTCGAAAATCGAGAGCGTATCCCTGTGGTCATCTTCGGTCTCGGAGCAGAAGCCTGCTATGACATCCGTGGAGATGGCGCAGTCCGGAAGAATTTCCCTTATGCGGTCCACCCGCGACAGGTACCACTCTCTGGTATAGCGGCGGCGCATCTTCTCAAGGATGCGGTCGGAACCTGACTGGACGGGAAGGTGTATGTGGTGGCAGATGTTGGGGTGAGAGGCCATTGTGGTAAGCACCTCGTCCGAGATGTCCTGCGGGTTGGATGTGGAGAAGCGGATTCTCACTCCTGGCACGGTCTCCGCGACTTTCCCCAGCAGGGTGGCGAAATCCGTGTCGCCGGACTTGTAGGAGTCCACGTTCTGTCCGAGTAGCGTGATTTCCTTGTATCCCTCGGCTGCACATTCGCAGGCCTCGCGGATGATGGTCTTTGGGTCGCGGCTCCTCTCCGCTCCGCGGGTGTATGGCACCACGCAGTAGGAGCAGACATTGTTGCAGCCGCGCATAATCGAGATGAATGCGGACACGCCGTTCTTGTCCATCCGGACGGGGGAGATGTCCCCATAGGTCTCTTCCCTCGAGAGGAGCACGTCTATCTGAGGCTTCCCGGACTGTGCGGCTTCGAGGAGCGAAGGCAGATTGCGGTAGGCGTCGGGACCAGCCACAATGTCGACCTTCCCCGAGTCGAGGAGTGCCTCCTTGAGTCTTTCCGCCATGCATCCGAGTATCCCTATGGTCACGGGACGTGACCTTCTCTGGAGGTTGAACACGTCCACGCGGCCCCAGATGCGCTGTTCCGCATTGTCGCGAACGGAGCATGTGTTGGCCATGATCACGTCGGCCTCGTCCATGCTGTCCGCCTTTTTATATCCGGCTTTCCCGAGGATGGAGAAGATTACTTCCGTGTCAGCCACGTTCATCTGGCACCCGTATGTCTCGATGTATACCTTATTCATATCGGGCGCAAAGATATGGATTTTTCTTATCTTTGCGTCTCGTATGAATAGGCTGAAACTTTTATTTCTCTGTCTTGTGACGCTGCTTCTGTCCTCCTGTTCAAGTCAGGTCAAGGACATCTCAGTGACTTCGTTCCGGCTTGTGTCCATAGCTCCGCAGGGCGTCGGTGGCATCACCGCTCTTGTCGAGGTGGGCATCAAGAATCCTTCTGTGGGCTTTGAAGTGACGGATGTGCACGCAGTGGTCAAGATGGACGGGGAAGAGGCGCTCACGCTGACAGCCGATCAGCTGATGGTCCCGGCGCGCAGCGAAAAGGTCTACGATATTCCCCTGAAAGGCCAGATAGTAGAAGGGTTCAATCCTTTCCAACTGCTCAAACTGCTCAGCGACAGCACCGCGAGCGAGAAAATAACCATAAGTGGCAGCGCCCGTTTAGCGCTACGCGGCGGAGTTGGCAAGAATGTTGATTTCCATGAGAAGTCTTTTGCAGAGCTTTTGGAAAAGACGCATCAACAGAGATGATATGAAGAGGTCCTTTCTTACAATGACGGCAGTCTTGCTTGCCTGTTCTCTTGCATCTGCCCAGAGTGTGTTCTCTGCGGAGTCGTCCGTGGCCGGTGAGGCTGCTCAGGTGGACTCTTCGCTGGCTGGTAGGGACATCATGTCCGCTCTTCCGGAGGATGTTGTCGTGAGGCAGAGCGCGGCTGTCCGCAAGGCACTTGGCGCCAAGGTGGAGGGAGATGCTCTCAAAACCATGAGCGGCTACCGCATCAGGCTGTTTCTTGACAGCAGCCGCGATGCGCGGGAGGCTTCTCTCGAGGTGATGTCGCGCTTCCACAACAGCTATCCCAACGTGCCTGTCTACCGCACGTTCTCAGCACCTAACTACAAAGTCTCCGTCGGCAGTTTCCGGACGAGGGTCGAGGCGGAGAGACTGCTCAGAATTCTCAAACCGGACTTCCCGGATGCGTTCATCGTCAGAGACCGTTTCCGCTATCCTATGCTCGGCTCTCCGGACTTGAGCGGAGCGGCGGTCGAAATGGAGGAGACCGATGATTAAGCAGGGTCTCGAAATAAAGCAGACGCAGAAGCTTTCTCCTCTCCAGATCCAGACTATAAAGCTCATCGAGCTTCCAATTCAGGACCTTGAGCAGAAGATTCGTTCCGTGATGGAGGAGAATCCGGTGCTCGACGACACTCCGGACCCTGACCGTCCAGAGGAGACCAAGGATATATCGCTCGACGATCTCGGGGATGATGACTACATCCCGGCCTACAGGACGAAAGTTAACAACTGGGGCAAGGACCCCCGTCCTGAATATAACGTCCTTTCAGTGCGCAGCAGCTTCAACCAGAGCCTTATGGACCAACTTGGCTGCCGCAATCTCACCCCGCATGAGTTCTCGGTGGCACAGTTCATCATAGGCTCGCTTGACGAGGATGGCTACCTGCGCAGGGATGTGGAGTCTCTCGTGGACGACATGGCTTTCCGCGGTGGCATCACGACCGACGAGGATGAGGTGGAGCGGATGCTTGCCGTAATCCAGGACCTCGAACCTGCCGGAATCGGTGCGCGTGACCTCAAAGAGTGTCTTCTCCTTCAGCTTCGTGCATGCAGGCAGACTCAGGATGTGCTCAATGCCGAGAAGATTCTTGAGGAGTGCTTCACTGAATTCTCGAACAGACATTTCAAGAAGATTACGTCCCGTCTCGGCATAAGCGATGACGATCTCAAGAGGGCGATTGCCCGCATCGTCAAGCTGAATCCCTCTCCTGGCGGAGGCGATGCCGACTCATATGAGGACCAGGCCCAGCAGATAGTGCCCGACTTCGTGCTCGGTGAGGACGAGAACGGTGAACTTACTTTCACGATGCCACGTTCATCCGTGCCGGAGATAAGGGTGAATAGGAAATATGCGGACATGCTCCTGGCATCCAAGTCCGGCTCGGCGCAGGCTCAGAAGGATGCGGTAACCTTCGTCCGTCAGAAGATAGATTCGGCGAAATGGTTTGTGGAGGCGCTCAAGCAGCGTCAGAACACTCTAAACAAGACCATGGCTGCCATCCTCGTATATCAGAAAGAGTTTTTCGAGACTGGCGATGAGACCAAACTCAAGCCCATGGTCCTTAAGGACATAGCCGAGAGGACAGGATTTGATATTTCAACGGTCTCCAGAGTCGTGAACAGCAAGTACATAGAGACTCATTTCGGAATCTTTCCGCTCAAGTATTTCTTCTCTGAAGGGATGGAGAACAAAGAGGGCGAGGAAGTCTCCACGCGCGAGTTGAAGAAGGTCCTTCAGGAGTGCATCGACGGGGAGGACAAGCGTAAGCCTCTCACCGACGAGCAGCTGGTGGCTGAGATGGAAAGGCATGGCTACAAGGTGGCGCGGCGCACCATCGCGAAGTATCGCGGGCAGCTCGGGATTCCTCTGGCGAGGTGGCGCAAGGAGATGTAGCGTGCAGAGAGGGGCCTTTAAGCCTGGGTCTTCTTGGTACTGGACGGGCGGCAGACGAGCTGGATGTCTACGCTCTCGACCTTATATCCTCGGAACTTGCGGCCTTTCAAGCGGTTTTCCACCATCTCGACGAGATCGTCGTCGATGACGTCTTTGTATTCGTTCCGCACGAAATCGTAGAGATGCATGTGCTTGAAGGTGTTGACGTCGAAGTACATCTTGTTGTTGGAACTTGTCCTGCGGTGGTAGATTTTGACATCGGCGAGGGTGGAGAGGATGTTGTAGACAGAAGAGACTGTGATACCGGAGACATTATGGGAGTGCAGGTATTCCACGACCATATCTGCACTTGCATGTCCCAGATGCATCATCGCATCATGGACGGATATTCTTTGCGGCGTAGCCTTGAGCCCTTTGTCTTTGAGAAGCCTCCGGAAGGAGTCCATGTCGGGCATCGCCTTATCGTTGCTCTTCATAAATCGCGCAAAGATATGCCTAATTTCGAGTATTTCAAAATTACGCCAAATGTCATGGAAAATGCTTAATTTTGTCAACTATGAATACCAACGAACATATCAGATGCCTCATAATAGGCGGTGGTCCTGCCGGATATACGGCGGCCATCTATGCCGCACGCGCTGCTCTCAGCCCAATCCTCTACGAGGGGATGGAGCCCGGCGGACAACTCACTACCACCACGGTCGTCGAGAACTATCCGGGTTTCCCTGGAGGAGTGGATGCAAACACGCTGATGAACGGCATGCGTGAGCAGGCAAAACTTCTCGGTGCGGACATCCGTAGAGGAACCGTGACCGGTGCGGAACTCTCCTCCAGACCGTTCCGTCTTGTCATCGATGGTGAGACGACCGTGGAGGCGGACGCGCTTATCATAGCCACTGGCGCCACTGCGCGCTACCTCGGGCTGCCTTCGGAGCAGAAGTTCCGTGGTCTTGGAGTGTCGGCCTGTGCCACATGCGACGGCTTCTTCTACCGCAGGAAGGATGTTGCAGTCGTTGGCGGGGGAGACACTGCCTGCGAGGAGGCTACCTACCTTGCAGGGCTCTGCCGAAAGGTCTACATGATTGTCCGCAGGGATGTGCTGCGGGCCTCAGAGGCGATGCAGGCGAGGGTCAGGGCAACCGAGAACATTGAGATTCTCTGGAACTGCAACACTCAGGAGGTCCTCGGCGACGAGTCCGGAGTGACAGGAGTTCGTCTTCTCCGTAAGGATGGCGAGGTTTTTGATGTCAAGGTCGACGGCTTTTTCCTTGCAATCGGGCACCATCCAGTCTCCGAACTTTTCTCGAAGTGGGTCAAGACCGATGCTGAGGGCTACATAGTGACAGATGGAGTTAGCGGATGCACTTCCGTCGAGGGAGTGTTTGCCGCCGGAGATGTCCAGGATCCGCGCTATCGTCAGGCCATCAACGCCGCCGCGTCAGGTTGCCGTGCGGCGCTCGAAGCAGAAAAATATTTGAAGAAATGAGATTTTCGTCCACTTCGCTTCTCGCCTTTGCGACGGCGCTTCTTGCCATCGCGTCCTGCAAATCGCAGTATGACGCTGTCCTCGAAGGCAATGATGTCGATGCCAAGTATAATATGGCTTTCGACTACTTTAACAGGCACAAGTACACCCGTGCAGCAACTCTTTTCGAGTCGCTCACCCTGCTGACCAACGGCACCGAGCGGGAAGATACGGTCCGCTATTATTGGGGACTCAGCAACTATCTCAACAAGGACTACTATACCGCCGAGACCAACTTCAAGCAGTTTCTCGACATCTTCCCTCGTAGTCCTTTCTCATCGAATGCCGAGTTCTATCATGTGGACTGCCTCTACAAGGCGACGCTGCGCTATGAACTGGACCAGACACCTACCTATACCGCGATGAACGCCATCAGCGAGTATCTGCTTGAGCATCCGGACGGGGAGAATTCGGATCTTTGCCGTATTATGCTCGCGGAACTTGGGGAGCGTCTTGACAAGAAGGCTTTCGAGAACGCCAGACTCTACTACAAGATGGAGGACTACAAGGCTTCCAGGGTGGCGTTCAAGAACATCCTCAAGGAAGATTCCGACAATGTCTACAGGGAGGATATCCTCTACTATGCCGCGATGTCATCCTACAAGTATGCCGACCTCAGCGTTAAGTCAAAGCAGAAGGAGAGGTTCCTCGTCTTCATAGATGACTATCTTAACTTCATCGGCGAATATCCGGAATCACACTACCGTAAAGAGCTTGATTCGCTCTATGCCAAAGTGAGAGAAAAAAATGAAACTTTACGTTCTTAAGCGTCCGTAATAGAAGTATGGAAAAGAAAGTACCTACAAACACAATCACGAGGGATATCAAGTACCTCGCGGAGCCTACCGGGAACATCTACGAGACAGTCGTGATCCTTTCCAAGAGGGCCAACCAAATCTCCCTTGCGGAGAAGAAGGAACTTGCCAAGAAACTCGAGGAGTTCCGCAACAGCGAGCGCGACACCATGGACGAGGTCTTCGAAAACAAGGAGCAGATAGAGATTTCAAAGTACTACGAGCGTCAGCCTAAGCCGGACCTTGTCGCTATCTCTGAGTTCGAGGACGGTGAACTCTACTACCGCGTGGCAAGGGAAGACGCTGCCGGCGAGAAATAGCATTTCTCCGCGCACGATGCTCCGTTCGCTTCACATAAAGAACTACATATTGATAGACTCTCTGGACATCGAGTTCCCGGAGGGTCTTGTCATTATCACCGGACAGACAGGAGCAGGAAAGTCCATTCTGCTCGGGGCTCTGTCGCTTCTCTTCGGAGCAAGGGCGGACGCTTCCCAGATTTCGGCCGGTGCCCAGTCTTGCGTGGTTGAAGCGGAGTTCGATGCTTCCGGTCCGGAAGTCGATGCCGTGCTCGAGTCGTTTGATGTCGAGCACGACGGTGGTGTCCTGACGGTGCGCAGGGTGGTCTCGGCAACGGGCCGTTCGCGCAGTTTCGTCAATGACTTTCCTGTCCAGCTTGACCTGCTGAAGAAGATTTCACCTATTCTGGTGGACATCCACTCTCAGCACAAGACGACGCTCCTGCGCGAAAGCGATTTTCAGAGGACTGTCTTGGACGGCTTTGCTCTTGCGGGAGACCGCTTGGCCGCCTGCCGAGGGACTTGGGCAGAACTTCGGGCTGTGCGAGAGGAACTATCGCAGTTGAGTGACCGTCTCTCGCGGCTCGAGGCGGAAAAAGACTACAATGCGGCTCAGTTCGAGCAGCTTTCTGCGGCGTCTCTCGCTGAAGGGGAGCTGGAGTCGCTGGAAGAGGAGCACAGGAGCCTTTCCCACTCCGAACAGATTATGGAGGCCCTTTCCGGGGCCGTGTCTTCGCTTGAGGGAGACGAGCAGCGTGAGTCGCTCCCGGCCGCGCTCAAGGAAGTATCGAAGAACCTTGAGAGAGTGTCTTCCTTCCTGCCTTCCGCTTCGGAACTGCATTCTCGTGTGGAATCCTCGAGGATTGAGATAGAAGACATTTCCTCCGAGATTTCCGGGCTTCTCTCCGATATGAATCTCTCCCCTGAACGTTTGGTGGACGTGGAGAACCGGCTTTCCGAGCTTTATGGGCTGTTGAAGAAGTTTTCCTGCTCCGATGTCTCAGAACTTATCGCGAAAAGGGATGAGTTCGCCTCCTCCATGAAGGATACTTCCGACCTGCAGGAGCGCATTGCAACTCTTGGCAAGTCTCGTGACGAACTCTATTCACAGTACAGGGAGCAATGCTCCGGGCTTACAGACTTGCGCAAGGAGGCTGCGGTAAAGTTCTCCTCCCGCATCGAGACATCGCTTGCCTTTCTTGAGATGGAGGGCGCGAAGTTCGAGGTCGTTGTGGAACCAGGGGCTGAGGGCCCTGAAGGGGCGGACAGGGTCTGCTTCTTGTTTTCATCCACAGGAGGGGAGACAAGAGACCTGTCGAAAGTCGCCTCCGGAGGCGAGATGTCGCGCATCATGCTGTGCATCAAGGCGGAGATGGCACGCTTCTCCAAGATGCCGACCATGATTTTTGATGAGATAGACACCGGTGTCAGCGGAAGCGTCGCCGACAAGATGGGTCGCATGATTTGCGAGATGGGCCGCAGCATGCAGGTGTTCTCCATAACGCACCTCCCGCAGGTCGCGGCCAAAGGCGACGCGCACTACGTGGTCAGCAAGGGCACTTCGGACGACGGCAGAGTTGTCTCGCGCATCCGCAAGGTCGAAGGGAAGGAACGTGTGATGGAAGTGGCCAGACTTCTCAGCGGCGAGCGTGTCAGCGAGGCGGCCGTCGCAAACGCCGAATCGCTTCTAAAGGAGGGTCGTGCTTAAGTCTTTGTTGTAGACGACCCTGCGGACAGCCGTATTGACTTTGCCGTCTGCTACTCCCCGTTCAAACTGGAAATCTGCCTGCAGCCCTCTCGCTCTGTAGAGCGGGAGTTTTCTGTACCAGCGGCGTCCGTACTGAGCGAATGCCGTGACGAAGTACTTTGCAGCATCGTATCCCTGGAAAGCGAAGGAACTCGGCTCCGAAGAGTAGAGTGCCCTATAGCTCAGGACGAACTCCTTGACCTTCGGAGAGTCATAGTCGATGAAATATGCGGCGGTCATGCGGGTGCTGAGGTTGTAGAGGTCGAGGATGTCCGGACCTACACAGTTGCGGACGTTGGATGTGCTGTAGAGCGTGATGTCTGCACCCTGCTCTGAAGCGATGCCGAGTTCTTTGACCGCTCTGGTGATGAAAGACTCGTCGTCCGAGGCGATGAGTACCTTGTATTTGGTGAAACCGTGGGCCTCAAGTCCAGAGGCTGACGTGATGCTGCGGTAGCGTATGCGCTTGTCCTGTATGCGAGTGAACAGATACTCGCAGCGGCTGCCCTCTTTCGGAGCGGAGCCGTCGCCGAGCAGTATAACCTCTTCCATAGGAAGAATCTCTTCCGCGACCCAGTCCACGAGTTCGTCTATCTGCTCTGTCCACGGGACAGGCGTCTGGATGACGTTGCCCCCGTTTTCGGAGAACTGCGCAGCCTTCGGGTCAAGCGGTGAGACGAGCAGTTTGCGGCCGCATCTTTCCAACGCGTCAGCTATGTCGTTGTAGCTTACCGGGCCCAGGATGACGTCGAAAGACTCGAAGTCCATTTCTGGCTTTGGATTCTGGACAGAATCGAAAGTCTGGAGATTGATGTTGACACCGGTATTGCCGAGGTCCCTGAGCGCAAGAAGCGCCCCGGCGTACATCTCGAGGAAGTTGCTGCTCGGCTGGTCCGACGACGCTCCGAGAGGAAGGATGAGCGCGAGATTCACCACATCTGATCCGCCTGAGAAGAAAGCGTCGTCCTCCTCTTCGTCAAGGACGGGAGTATCTTCGGTGATGGTGAAATTGCTCTGGCTGATGGCCAAACTGTCTCTGTATGGCTCCTGCCGTACGGGCTGTTCCTGACTTTCCTGAATTTTGCGCTTTTTGCCAGGGAAGAGGAACTTCTCGTAAACCTGAGCGGAGGCGCACGCCTCGCCGAGCAGGAAGAAGAAAAGAATTGTGGCTGTTGCGATTGTCCTTTGTCTCATTTCTGTATGCCTTCGATGAAGTCCGTCAGTTTCTTGCAGAATCCGTTCCAACTCATCTCCTCGCGCAGTTTCAAGATGTTCCGCTCGAACTTTTCGCGGAGTTCCGGCTGGGAAAAGTATTCCTCGACGGCTGCGGCCACGCACTCTGGGGTCGCCTGCTCGCAGAGCAGACCTGTGCCCTCTTCTCCGATAGTCTCCTTGAGCCCGCCCACGGAGGTGACAATCATCGGGATGCCGAAGTGGTTGGCTATGGAGTTGATGCCGCTTTGCGTCGCGCTGCGGTATGGCAGGACCACGACATCGGCTGCTGAGAAGAAGTTCTTGACTTCGGAGTCCGGAATGTAGCTCGGGAAGACGTAGACGTCGTTTGGACGAGGGCCTTCGCCAATCAGCGCCTTGTATTCGTCAAACGGTTCGTAAGGCTCTCCGGCGATTATCAGTTGGCATTCGCAGGAGAGAGTGTTGAACGCACGGATGAGGATGTCCAGCCCCTTGTAGCGGCGGATCAGACCGAAGAAGAGAATGTTTCTACCGCCGTGCCTTATGCCCAGCTTCTTCTCGGCCTCCTCCTTCGGCAGACGCTCCCCGAAGTTGTCGTACACAGGGTGCGGAATGACCGCGAAACGGGCGTCCTTCTTGACACGGAGCAGGTCATCCGAGACCTCTTTGCAGAGAGTCACGCAGGCGTCTGTCCCGCTGAGGAAATATCTTGTGAGCGGAGTGTCGAAGAAGTGCTTCTCGTGCGGGACCACATTGTCCATAATTGCGACGACTTTGCACTGCTTCTTCAGGCGCCTTGCCACATAGCCGAGCGAAGGTGCGAAGAACGACATCCAGTATCTCAGTATCAGCACGTCCGGCTTCCAGTCGGCTATCATTCTGGCACATCTGCGCCAGCTCAATGGATTGATGCTGTCCAAAACGGCAACGGAAGGCACGGGAGATGTAGACTCCCCGCCTTCCGTCACGAACTGTGTCTTCCCCGGAAAGAGGACCGACGGATACTGCCTGCTGAAGTTGAATGCACGTACCTCGTGTTCCTTGCTCAGCTCTTTGAAGATGCTCGTATTGAACTGGGCAATACCTCCGCGATAGGGGTGGAAGCAGGACAGTATGGCGATTTTCAATTGTTATTCGGCTTTGTTCTTGCCCTTTGTCTTTACGTACTCGGCGTTGAGGCCCTCGAGGATGACGTCGGTGATGTCATACTGAGCTTCTCCGGTGACCACCGGCATAGGGAGGATGTCTCCCTGGGTGGCAAGGATGAGGGCATATTTCTTTTCGGCGTTGAAATTGACGAGGAAGGTGTTGATGGCATCGGCAATCTGGTTCATCATAACCTGCTGCTCCTCGGCGATTTCCTGCTGCTTCTGGTTGGCGTATGTCTGGAAACTGTTCTGCTGCTCGATGAGCTTCTTGTTGCGGTTCTCGGCCACTGACTGGGTGAGGAGACCTTTGTTAATCTTGTCCTGGAAGTCGTTGATGTCCTTCTCCAGTTTGCTGCCCCTGCGGGAAACCTCCTGGCTGATGCTGTTGACCTTGGTCTCGACCACGCTCCTGAGGTCGTTCGCCATGTCGTATTCGTTGAGGACACGGTCCATGTTGAAGTAGACGATGGCTCCGGCGTGCGCCGTGGTGTCAGATGTCTTGGTGCTGCTGCCGCTTGGTGCAGATGTCTTGACAGGGCCCGTGAATGCAAGAACAATCACTGCAATTACGGAAACGATGCTCAAGATGAGAGGTAAATTTTTCATTATCGGTGTTTTTAATTCTTAAATTCTATCGAATAAACCGCAAAAGTAAAGTATTTTTTCGAGAAATCAATCATTCCTCGCCGCTGCAGGCCGCCAGATACTTCCCAATGGTCTTTCCGAGGCCCATGTAGAGGGCGTCGCAGATGAGGGCATGTCCGATGCTGACCTCGTCAATCCATGGGATGGTGCGGATGAAATACGCGAGGTTCTCCAGCGAAAGGTCGTGTCCGGCGTTGAGCCCGAGCCCGAGTTCGCGGACCTTTTCAGCCGTGCGGAGGTATGGCTCTATCGCCTTTTCACGGTCTGCCGCGTACCCTGCTGCATAGCCTGCCGTGTACAGTTCGACCCTGTCGGCGCCGCATTTGAGTGCGCCCTCCGCCATCTTCGGGTCAGGGTCGATGAATATGGAGGTGCGGATACCCCTCGACTTGAAGGAGGCGCATATCCTTGCGAGAAATGCATAGTTGCGGACTGTGTCCCAGCCTGCGTTGGACGTGAGGGCGTCGGATGCGTCAGGCACAAGCGTTACCTGGTCCGGGACAACCTCGCAGACTAGGGCGCTGAAACTTCCGGTCGGATTTCCCTCGATGTTGAACTCTGTCGTGACGCGCGGACGTATGGTGCGCACGTCTGAATATCTGATGTGTCTCTCGTCCGGACGTGGGTGAACGGTGATGCCTTCCGCTCCGAAGGCCTCGCAGTCAAGCGCGGCCTTGAGCACGTCCGGCATATTCCCGCCGCGCGCGTTGCGCAAAAGCGCGATTTTGTTGATGTTTACGCTTAACCTTGTCATTTTTTTTGTGCGTTTTGCTACCTCTGCGAGGGCTGATAAAACAATGCAAGTTATAAAAAAAACCAAGAATATGCTAAATTTGACCCCGATATGAGATTTGCATACTATATAAAGAAGTGCTCGCTCTCGGAGAACCCGCGGCTTTCGCGGATGTTCTCGCAACTCAGGGACGGTGGTGTGGAGCTCTACGAGGCGGCTGCGTCAGGCTCTCTTGAGGACGGAACGGATGCTCTGCTGAGCATCGGCGGTGACGGGACTTTCCTTTCTGCCGCGTGTATCGCCGTGCCTTCAAACGTGCCTGTGCTCGGAGTGAACTTCGGGCGGCTCGGCTTCCTGTCGACCTGCAACCCCGAGGACCTGCCTTCGGCCGTGTTCGAAAGGCGGTTCGGGTTGGAGGAGAGAGGACTGCTGGAGGTCAGCTGTGATGTGCCGCTGCCAGAGGATTTCTGGCCTTTTGCCCTCAACGAGACGGCTGTCTCCCGCATCGGCGCCTCGATGCTCGGGATTGACGTGTGCGTGGACGGCGAACGACTGCCGACCTGGTGGGCCGACGGCCTTCTGGTCGCCACCAGCACCGGTTCTACTGCATATTCGCTCAGCGCCGGCGGTCCAATCTGCACTCCTGCTGCCAAGGTTATGGTCGTCACACCCGTGTCGCCGCACAATCTCAATATCCGCCCAATTGTCCTGCCGCTCTCTTCTTGTATCGACATATCACTGCGCTCCAGAGACGACAGAGTGACCTTCTCTGTGGACAACAGGACCTGTACGATACCTTCCGGGGCATCCGTGAGGGTCTGCGCCGCGCCGGTAAAGCTCAGGCGGCTGAGCCTCGGACACCCCAACTTCTTTAAAGCCCTGCGCACACGCCTTCTCTGGGGCGAGGACGTGCGCAACTCCAACGAAACCCTCTGAACACTATGACATCTGCAGACAGACTGCCGGCACACGTCTCCCTGATTATGGACGGCAACGGCCGATGGGCCTCGCGCCAAGGCAAGGAACGCATCTATGGACACTATGAAGGCGTCGGGAGCGTCCGCGCCGTGATGGAGACATCCGTCGAACTCGGGATACGCTACGTTTCCTTCTTCGCATTCTCGGAAGAGAACTGGGATCGGCCTTCGGACGAGGTAAAGGGACTGATGGAACTTATGGGCAAGGCGATGGAGAAGGAACTCCCGACCTTCCTGAAATACGGCGTGCGTTTCCGGGTCCTCGGCAACCGCGAACGGCTTTCGCCGGAACTCGTCTCGACGATTGGACGGATAGAGCAGGCCACCATCGGCGGTAAGAAGATGACTATGATTCTCTTCCTTAGCTACAGCGGACGCTGGGACATTCTTCAGGCGGCAAGAAGGATGGCACACGATTTGAATGAAAACCCGACCATGCGCGTCGAGACCGCTGATTTTGACAGATATCTGGCCACGGCGGGCATTCCGGATCCGGACCTCATGATTCGTACTTCCGGGGAAAAGAGAATAAGTAATTATTTGCTCTGGCAGTCTGCATACACCGAACTCGTGTTCTCGGATGTCCTCTGGCCCGATTTCCGACGTGAAGAGTATCTCGCTGCGCTTGAAGAATATTGCCGGCGCGACAGGCGTTTCGGAAAAGTCAAATAATTGGGCTATATTTGCAGTATATAGTATTGAGATGAAGATAGGACGGATTTTTGTCGTTTTTGCTCTGTTCCTTGTATCGGCACTTGCCGGGGCGCAGGAATCCGGAGTTGAAGTAGATTATATTCACCCCCGCAAATATGTAGTTGGAGATGTTAGGGTCGAAGGGAACACCTACTACCGTGACCAGCAGATTATAGCCCACACAGGCCTTCGCAAGGGTATGGAAGTGACTGTTCCGGGCGAGGAAATGGCCAATATCGTGAGGCGGCTGTGGCTCCAGAGATATTTCGAGGATGTTTCGATGACCGTAGACAGCCTCAGCGCGGTCGGGGACTCCGCCTACTTCACCATCCACGTTAAGGAGCGTCCGAGGGTTTCACGCTGGACTTTCTCCGGTGTAAAGTCCAGCGAGCGCAAGGATATTCAGGAGAGAACCAATCTCCGCAGGGGAGGCGAGTTCTCGGAATATGTCGACAATACCACCACCGACATCATCAGACGATACTTCGCGGAGAAGGGCTTCCTGCTCTGCAAGGTTGAGACCGAGGTTGTCAAGGATACCATCATCAAGAATGCCATTCAGGTCAACTTCGCCATCGACAAGGGGCAGAAGATCAAGGTCCGCGACATCAACTTCATCGGCAACGAGCACGTCAGTGACTACAAGCTCGCCCGCTCGATGAAGAAGACCAAATCCAACAAGCTTTACAACTTCTTCAACAGCAAGAAGTTCAATGAGAAGGAATATTCCAACGACAAGAAGACTGTACTGAATGCCTTCAACGAGGCCGGATATCGCGATGCCCGGCTCGTGCGGGATTCCGTATACTATGTCTCCCCGAACCGTCTTGGCATCGACCTCGTCTTCGACGAAGGCGACAAGTACTATTTTCGCGACATAAGCTGGACGGGCAACTCCGTCTATTCGTCCGATGTCCTCAACGGCATCCTCTCTATCAAGAAGGGTGACGTCTACGACAAGGTGACGATGGAGAAACGCCTTTTCGGCGGCGGCAAGCAGAGCGACTATGATGTCTCCAAGCTCTACCGCGACAACGGCTACCTCTTCCTCCGTCTGACCCCGGTCGAGACCAACATCCAGAATGACTCGGTTGACGTGGAGGTGCGCATCTCCGAAGGCAAGCAGGCCACGCTCAACAACATAATCATCAACGGCAACGACCTTACCAACGAGAAGATTGTCCGCAGGCAAATCTTCACCCGCCCGGGCTATCTGTTCAGCCAGAGCGATTTCGAACGCTCGATTCGTGAGATTGCTTCCCTCGGACAGTTCGATGCTGAGGCTATTATGGCTCCGGGGACCGGCTACTCCATAGTCCCGAATGCGATGGACAACACGGTGGACATCATCTACAACGTCACCGAGAAGCCGTCCTCGCAGCTTGAGGTCTCAGGAGGATGGGGCGGAAGAACCTTCGTCGCCACGGTCGGCGTAAGTTTCAACAACTTCTCGACACACCGTTTCTTCGACAAGAGCGCGTGGCGTCCTGTGCCGCTTGGCGACGCGCAGAACCTGGCTTTCCGATTCCAGACCAACGGTACTTACTACACCGCGCTTACGGCGAACTTCACCGAGCCGTGGCTCTTCGGCAAGAAGCCGACTTCACTCAACCTCGGTGCCTACTATACGAGGCAGACCAACTCCTATCTCGCGCTCAACTTCCTCAACAACGACCGCCAGATGGAGGTGTTCGGATTCTCGGCATCTCTCGGTACGCGCCTCAAGTGGCCGGACAACTACTTCGTCCTCTACAACGGACTCAACTGGCAGTCCTACCGTCTGACCAACTGGTACTCGGGATATTTCATATTTGACGACGGTATCGCCAACAACGTCAACTACTCGCTGAGTCTCGTGAGAAACTCTACCGACCAGCAGATTTATCCGCGTACCGGCTCGGAGTTCTCGTTCTCACTACAGCTGACTCCACCGTTCTCGCTCTTCCGCAAGTATGACTACGACGCCAATGGAAACAAGTTCGCGGTAGGCAGCTACAAGGACGTGGACTACGACAACTGGTCTTCACGCCAGCGCTACAAGTGGATTGAGTATCACAAGTGGAAACTTTCCGGCACCACCTATACCAAACTTGTCGGAGACCTCGTCCTGATGACCCGCGCGCAGTTCGGCTACCTTGGCTACTACAACAGGAACTGGGGATATTCTCCGTTCGAGGGCTTCCTGCTCGGAGGTGACGGAATGTCGGGCTACAATACCTACGGTTCGGAAGTCGTCGCGCTCCGTGGCTACGAGAACTACTCCCTTACCCCATACGAGCCATCTTCATACAACTCCAACGGCTACGCTTATGCCGGCAATGTCTACGACAAGTTTACAGTCGAACTCAGGTATCCTGTCATCCTTCAGCCTACTTCCACGATCTATGCGCTTGTCTTCCTCGAGGGAGGAAATGCCTGGTCGGACATCAGGAAGTTCAATCCTTTCCAGATCAAACGCAGCGCCGGAGTCGGTGTGCGCATCTTCCTTCCGATGGTCGGTCTGCTCGGCGTCGACTGGGGTTACGGTTTCGATAATACCGATGCGAGCAGGAGGAGCCAGTTCCACTTCGTGATAGGACAACAATTTTAATGAACAGAATATGAAAAAGTTTCTTTTGATTGCCGTAGCGGCATTTATGACACTTTCACTCGGTGCGCAGCAGAAGTTCGCGCACGTAAACTTCTCCGAGCTGGTGCAGCTCTGCCCTGAGGCGGACAAGGCTCGTGAGACCATGGAAGCGTCCCAGAAAGAGGCAGAGGAAGTTTTCCAGTCCATGACTGACGAGTTCGAGACAAAGTACAGGCAGTACGAAGCCAAGGCTTCGACCTGGACGGCGGCGATACGCGACAGCAAGGAGAAGGAACTCCGCGACATCCAGACCCGTATCCAGGAGTACAACCAGCAGATTGGGGCAGAACTTCAGCAGCAGCAGAACCAGCTGATGGCTCCTATCTATACCAAGGTAAACGAGACTATCCAGAGTCTTGCCAAGAAGGGAGGCTATATCTATGTATTCGACAAGAGTTCCGCTCTCTACATCGATGACGCGCAGAGTACCGACCTTACCCCGGAAGCACGCACGGCCCTGGGTATCCCTGCTGACCGTACGCTTGAGAGCCTTCAGGCGGAACTTCAGGCCAAGGCCGCTGCCCAGCAGTCAGCCCAGTAGGGCAGAGCCACACATCAAGACGTGGACGGACTGATTCCCGTCCGCGTCTTTGTGCCCTAAGACTATTACCAATAAACACATAATGCAGCATAAAATAATCGATGCCAAAGATGTGGTGATCAGATTTGCGGGAGATTCGGGTGATGGCATGCAGCTCACCGGGTCTCTCTTTGCAGATATGTCGGCCATATACGGCAACGCTCTTTCCACTTTCCCGGATTACCCTGCGGAAATCCGTGCGCCGCATGGAACCGTCTCCGGGGTGTCCGGCTTCCAGATTCACATCGGAAATACTGCGGTCTCCACGCCTGGAGACTACTGCGACCTGCTCGTGGCGATGAACCCTGCCGCACTCAAGACAAACGCCAAGTGGTGCAAGAGGCATGCGATGATCCTCGTAGACCAGGACGCGTTTGACGAGGCCGGTCTCGCCAAGGCCGGTTTCACCACCGATGACCCTTTCAAGGAACTCAAGGTCGATGACCGCTGTCTAATCGTCGCTCCAATCACGACGCTCACCAAAGAGAGTCTGAAGGACAGCGGTATGGACTTCAAGTCCGTCGTGAAGTGCAAGAACATGTTCACTCTGGGCATAGCCTGCTTTATCTACAACCGTCCTTTGGACTACATATTCTCCTACCTTGAGAAGAAGTTCTCCAAGAAGCATCCGGAGATGATAGAGCCTAACAAGAAGGTGCTCCGTGATGGCTTCAACTATGCGGCGAATCTTCAAATCATAGCCAACACCTATACCGTTGAGCCTGTGCACGATCTGTCGAAGGGTGTTTACCGCAATATGACCGGCAACCAGGCTGTGGCATGGGGACTGCTCGCGGCGGCGGAGAAGTCCGGGCTTCCGCTTTTCTGCGGGTCCTATCCAATCACTCCTGCGACGGCCATCCTCGAGGAACTTGCCATCCACAAGAGCCTCGGTGCGAAGACTCTGCAGGCGGAGGACGAGATTGCGGGCATCTGCACCGCCATCGGTGCTTCATTTGCCGGAAACCTTGCCGTTACGACCACTTCTGGGCCGGGACTGTCGCTCAAGTCCGAAGCCATGGGGCTGGCTGTGATGGCCGAACTTCCTCTCGTCGTCGTGGACGTGCAGAGAGGAGGCCCTTCCACCGGGCTTCCGACCAAGACGGAGCAGGCCGACCTCAACCAAGCTCTTTATGGAAGAAACGGGGAGTGTCCTGTCGCGGTGGTTGCGGCCCATTCACCTGCGCACTGCTTCGATGCCGCCTTCAACGCGGCTAAAATAGCGCTTGAGCACATGACTCCGGTGCTTCTTCTTTCGGAAGGATTCCTCGGCAATGGCTCCGAACCATGGAGGATTCCTTCCATGAAGGACTATCCTGAGATTAAACCGCCGTTCGTGCGGGGAGTGCCAGAAGTTGGAGAGAAGTTCAAGCCTTTCGAGCGCGACCCGAAGACACTCGTGCGCCACTGGGCCATCCCGGGCCAGAAGGGCTACGAGCACCGCGTGGGCGGACTTGAGAAGAACCATGCAGGAGTCCTTTCGACAGACCCGCAGAACCATGAGATGATGGTCCGCGAGAGGTCGGAGAAGATAGAGCGCATCGCCGACTTCATCCCTAAACTCGAGATTATCCACGGACCTTCTTCAGGAAAACTGCTTGTTGTAGGCTGGGGTGGAACATATGGTCATCTGTATGCGGCAGTTCACGGAATGGACGATGTGTCGTATGTACACTTCGACTACATATCCCCGCTTCCTTCCAATACCGGGGAAGTCCTATCCGCGTTCAGTAAGATACTCGTCTGCGAACTCAACAGCGGACAGTTCTCCGACTACCTGCGTGCCAGATTCCCCCACCTCGAGATTCATAAGTTCAACAAGATTCAGGGCCAGCCGTTCCTCGTGAGCGAGCTCGAGGACGCGATAAACAAGGAGAAATAAACTATGGCTACATTGACGTTCAAAGATTTCAAGAGCGATCAGGAAGTGCGCTGGTGTCCCGGCTGCGGCGACCATGCAGTGCTTGCCGCTCTCCAGAGGGCACTCCCGAAAGTGAGTCAGGCTCTCAACTATGACAAGGAGCGCTATGTGGTGGTCTCCGGAATCGGATGTTCCTCAAGGCTTCCGTATTATATGGACACCTACGGCTTCCACAGCATCCACGGAAGGGCGACCGCGATTTCCACTGGCATCAAGGTCGCGAATCCGTGGCTTACAGTATGGCAGGCCTGCGGCGACGGAGATGCCCTCGCAATCGGCGGCAACCACTTTATCCACGCCATCAGGCGCAATATAGACATCAATATCATCCTTTTCAACAACCAGATCTATGGTCTGACCAAGGGACAGTATTCTCCGACTTCCAAGTTCGGGGCTGTCACGAAGACTTCGCCTTACGGGACCGTGGAGCATCCTTTCAATCCTGGAGCTCTCGTGCTCGGAGCGAAAGGGACATTCTTCGCCCGTTCGCTGGACATCGAACTGAAGCTGAACGAGGAGATTATGACGGCCGCTGCAATCCATGACGGCTGCTCTGTGATGGAGATGCTGACCAACTGCGTGATTTTTAACGACGGGGCTCACAAGCATCTTTCCGATCCGGAACTTAAGGCCGATAGCACCATAGTCCTCCGTCACGGGGAGAGGATGATTTTCGGCAAGAACCGCGACAAAGGACTCATCTATGACGGTAGGAAGATTCGCGTGGTGCATGTCGGGGAGGGTGGCTTCACCGAGGAGGATATCCTCGTCCATGATGCGCACACCGACAATATAGGTATCCACATGGCTCTTGCCGAGATGAAGGGGCCTGACTATCCGGTGGCGCTCGGCGTCATCCGCGACGTGAAGGACATCACCTACGACGACGGCGTCCGCGATCAAGTCAAGGAGGTTATGGCGAAATCAAAAATACACTGTGTAGATGACCTCCTGCACAGTGGCTCAACTTGGGAGGTCAAATAAACCACACATTCAATAACAATGAAAACTAAAGACATAATGGCCCGTCTTCAGGCCAAGTACCCTGGTGAGAGCGAGTATCTCCAGGCCGTACAGGAGGTTTTGGAGTCCATCGAGGATGTCTACAACCAGCATCCGGAGTTCGAGAAGGCTAAGATTGTGGAGAGGATGGTCGAGCCTGACCGCATCTTCACTTTCCGTGTCACGTGGGTGGATGACCGTGGAGAAGTCCAGACCAACACCGGCTATAGAGTGCAGTTCAATAGCGCCATCGGCCCATACAAGGGAGGCTTGCGCTTCCACAAGGCTGTCTCTCTGTCGATGCTGAAGTTCCTCGGCTTTGAGCAGACTTTCAAGAATTCCCTTACCACTCTCCCTATGGGCGGTGCCAAGGGCGGCTCGGATTTCGACCCGACCGGCAAGTCTGACGACGAGATAATGCGTTTCTGTCAGGCTTTCATGCTTGAACTTTGGAACTGCATCGGACCGGACCAGGATATACCTGCCGGAGATGTCGGCGTCGGCGGACGTGAGATAGGCTACCTCTACGGAATGTACAAGAAACTTGCAAGGCAATACAATACCGGAGTCCTCACCGGGAAGGGAGCTACATGGGGCGGATCAATACTCCGTCCGGAGGCTACCGGATATGGTGCGCTGTATTTTACCCACTATCTTCTCGAGAAGGCCGGCAAAGAACTGAAGGGCTGCCGCATCGCAGTTTCCGGCTTCGGCAATGTGGCGTGGGGAGCCAGCCTCAAGGCAATAGAACTCGGTGCTAAGGTCGTGGCCATCTCCGGTCCGGACGGTGTCTGCGAGATTCCGGACGGCATCACCAGGGAGATGATTGACTATATGCTTGTCATGCGTGCCTCCAACCGCAACAGAGTGGAGGATATGGCAGACAAGTTCCCGGGCAAGGCCCATTTCACAGCTGGTAAAAAGGCCTGGAGCGTGAAGTGCGACATCGCTCTTCCTTGCGCTTTCCAGAACGAGCTCACGGAAGACGATGCGAAGGAACTCGTTGCAAACGGCACATGGTGCTGCTGCGAGGTGTCCAATATGGGCTGCCGTCCTGAAGCCATCCATTATTTCCAGAAGAGCGGAATCCTCTTCGCACCTGGAAAGGCCGTCAACGCCGGCGGAGTGGCTACTTCCGGACTTGAGATGACCCAGAACGCATCCCACATCAGCTGGAGCGGCAAGGAGGTCGACGACAAGCTGCACTTTATCATGAAGTCAATCCACGAGGCATGCGTCAAGTACGGCACTCAGCCGGATGGTAAGGTCGACTACGTGAAGGGCGCAAACATCGCCGGATTCATGAAGGTAGCTACCGCAATGCTCGAGCAGGGGACAGTATGAGGCAGTTTCTCTCTGGAGTGATATAAAGGAAATGGGCCGGTCAGACTTGACCGGCCCATTGTCGTATGTGTGTGCCTGCTCTATAGGAGGCTCAGCAGATAGTCGCATTTCTTCGGATTGCCGAGGGTCTTTCCCGCAGTGCAGGAAAGCTTCACGCAGTCGTGCCATTCGCGGAGCTCCGTGATTCGGCAGCGGGTGAGCTTGACAACGATGTTCATAGGTTCGCAGTCGCTCACGTCGCAGGTTAGGAAGGTCCCGATACCGTAGGAATCCTGAACACGGGAGTCGCAGTAACGGTGTATCGCGATGGCCTTGTCGATGTCCAAACCGTTGCTGAATACTACCTGCTTGGTGGACGGGTCGATGCCGAGCGAGGTGTATTTCGCGATGATTTTCTCAATCTGCTCGAATTCGTCGCCGCTGTCCACGCGTAGCCCCTTGTACATCATCGCCATCCTCTTGGAGAGGTTGGAGAAGAAGACCTTGTCGCCGAAGCAGTCGTAGAGGTAGATACCGTTGTCGCCGTCGAAGACATCGCTGAACTTCTTCATTACGTTGAAGTTGCATTCGAAGATTCCGCTCACGTTCTCCTCGAAGCTGATGAGCTGGTGGGACATCGTGCCGAGCGGAGAGCAGCCATATTTCATGGCGAACCAGACGTTGGATGTGCCGATGAACTTGCCAGGGCCACCGAGGGTCCTGTCGGTCTCGCACATTGTCCTCACGACCATGTCCTGATGCTCGTAGCTGAAGCGCCTGCGGGTGCCCATGTCCCCGAGTTTGAGCCCTTCCTCGATAATCTGTCGGGCCTTCTCCCGGCTGCGTTGCTCCTCGAGTGCGGCATCGTATCTGTCCATGTCTCCTCTCAGCGAGTGCATCAGTTCCGAAATGCACGACAGCAGAGGCATCTCCCACATTATGGTGGAGAACCACTTTCCGCACACGCTGATTTTCAGATGGCCTTCCTGGTCCTGACGGATGCTGACCTCCCCGGGGTTGAACCTGTAGCCTTTGAGAAAAGTGAAAT
Organism: uncultured Muribaculaceae bacterium; assembly: GCA_964385795.1. GTDB lineage: Bacteria > Bacteroidota > Bacteroidia > Bacteroidales > UBA932 > Cryptobacteroides. The sequence goes on along the minus strand of CAYLPY010000005.1, from coordinate 27,175 downwards.
ACCACAGCGGCAGCCACGCGCAGCGGTTGGCCATGAACTCCACTTCCTCATCCGTGATGACCACGTCCTTCATCATCTCCACCTGCTCCCTGAGGAGAGTGCCGAACCCTTCGGGATACCGGTATCCGTTGCGGTCGAAGAAAGTGTATTCAACTTCAGCGCGCGGGTACTTCTCCAGAATGTAGTATTGGCAGGTGAAGGTGTAGAGGTCGTTGTCCGTGAAATGACTGAGTATCCTATTCACCGCTGTCAGCCTTGTATGGAAGGACTTCTCCCGGTGTGCTGAACTGGAGTCTTGCATTTTCCTCGCGCACATCGTCTTGCGAGTAGGTGATTGTCCATTTATCCATCGAAATCAGCTCCCATATCTTCTCTGCCCTGACCGGCGCCGCGAAACGTATCTGGATGCTCGGGACAAGTTTGTCGTTGAGACGCAGGTATGTCCCGATGATGCCTTCTTCGCGGGAGAGATGGTTGCTCAGATAAGGGAGAGCCCTCTTGACGATAGGCTTCTCGTAGTTCTGGTCCGAGATTTCGTAGACGTACTGAGGGCTGTCGGCATAGACTTCCGTGCGATTGCGGACTATTGTGCTGTCGCCTGACGGATATCGTCCGTTGTATTCTGCCGTGAACCCGTCAAACATCGAGTGGAGGTAGTCGGCAACAGGAATCATGGTCTCTCCCTTCTCCATCCTCACGAACTCGAAGTTCACAGGGGTCGTCTTGACTCCTCCGCCGTGGACAGGCATTTCGATGGACTTCATCTCCACAATCTGCCTGAACCACTCCTCGTCCACCTGCTCCGCAGGGTCCATGTAGACGTTGACGATGAGCGGGCAGTCATACTGGGAGTCAAGCCCGTAGATTTTCTTACCGCTGAGTCGCATCTGTATTCCTAGGTAGTTGAGGTCCTGACGGTCATACATGTGTTCGGTGCGGATTGTAACTTTCTTGATTTCCGGCACTGCTGCAGGGGCCGGGGAGTTCACTCTGAAATGAGAAGGGATAAAGACTTCTTCCTGTATCTTCTCTGCGGTGGTGACGGTAGGGTCGTAGCTGACCTCGACGCTATGGCTGCCGACGTATGTCTTGACGCCGTGCACACCGCGGACGGCCTCCATTCTGGCCTTGAATGCCTTGGAACTGCTATAGCACTTCACGGAGCGCAACCCTTCAATCTTAATGGTCTCGAGTTTCATCTCCGGCGTGATTCCCCAGGTTTCGCTGATGGTAGGAAGTTCGAAACGTCCGCCAATGAAGCAGGCGATGGCCAAGATGAGCACGGCCAGCACTGCCGGGATGAAACGGGTGATGCGGCGCACTTTTTCGTTGCCGTTGTAGTGGGTCACGCCTATGGCGAGGGCATCGGACGGGCAGGCTGCGACGCATTCTCCGCAGAGGGTGCAGTCTACAGAGGTCACTCTGTCACCGAAGGACGGGACATCGATGTTGTACGGACAGTTCTTGCGGCATGAGTAGCAACTGCGTCCGCACCTGCTCTGGTTGATGGTGACGCTGAGCAGTTGGAATTTAGGGCGGGAGTTGAATACCTCGAGAGCCCAGCCGGCAAGGCAGAAAGCTCCAAGATACCACCACCATGCAATCCCCACTCCGAGGATGTTGAGGCCGATGCATATCGCGGCGAGCAGAAGAAGCCATGTCCAGAACTTGAGTGTGTTGCTGATGGCCCCGAGTGGGCAGATATACTTGCACCAGAATCGGTCTATGACCAGTCCGAGCAGTAGAACGATGCCTACTGTCACGATGGACATCCACAGGGTGATCTCCCCCTTGAATCCGGTCGCCACCGCGTAATACGGGTCAAGGTTCTTGCAGAAGAGTTCGCTTGCTCCTACGGTCATGTAAACTATCCAGAACAGCAGGCCATATTTGACGATGCGGAGGGCCTTGTCTGCGATACTGCCAGTCGGGATGTTGAATCCTTTGAGGCCCACGGCTTTGCGGAGTTTCTTGAACAGGTCTTCCACCGAGCCTATAGGGCAGAGGTAGGCGCAGAAAAGCTTGCTGAAGATCACGACGGCAGCAGCAAGTGCGAGCCCCATCACAATCTGAAGGCTTGTCATTGAGCAAGGCAGCGAGCCTCTTGTGACGTAGGTCACGAATGCCTGCAATCCTCCGAACGGACAGTATGCCTCCGGGTCGGGAGTGTCCATCTTCGGGAAAATCTTTACGGCGAGGCCGCTGAGGAAGAAAATGAGCAGCGCGAGCACACCCCATTGGAGGGTGTATTTCTGCCAGTTGGTGCGGATGGTGTTCTTCTTTGCCATTTTGTAAAACGCTTATTTCGTGATTCCTGATTTTTTCAGCAGAGCTTCGACTTCTGGGTCGTGGCCCCGGAATTTTCTGTATAGGACGGCTTCCTCTTCGGTGCTGCCCTTTGTGAGAATGTTCATACGGAAGGCATCCGCGGCTTCCCGGCTGAAGATGCCTTTCTCTTCGAAGAGGGAGTAGGCATCAGCCTCGAGGACTTCCGACCATTTGTAGGAATAGTATCCTGCGCTGTATCCTCCGGAGAAGATGTGGCTGAACATGGTGGAGATGCTGGTCCCCGGGACTGACGGGAGGGTGAGCGCACCCGCGAGCGCCTTTTTCTCGAGGGCGCGGACGTTCTCGGTCACTGCCTTGCTGCGGTTGTGCCATGCGTAGTCGACCAGACCGAACTGAAGCTGACGCACCTGAAGGTAGGCGGCAAGGTAGTTCTTCGATGCGACAATCCTCTCTATCAGTTCGTCCGGAATAGGCTCACCTGTACTGTAGTGTTTGGCGAACGGCTTGAGATACTCGGGTTCATATGCCCAGTTCTCCATAATCTGCGAAGGCAGTTCGACGAAGTCCCTCGCAACGCTGGTCCCGGTCTGTGACGGGTAGCGGCCTTCGGCGAGCATCCCGTGGAGGGAGTGACCGAATTCGTGGAGGAAGGTCGTGAGCTCGTAGTGGGTGAGAAGGGCAGGAGCATCGCCGGAAGGCTTGCTGAAGTTGGTTACGATGCTGATGAATGGCCTCCGCTCGACTCCACTACGGATACTCTGCTCGCGGAATGCTGTCATCCAGGCTCCGCCACGCTTGCTTGCGCGAGGGAAGAAGTCGGCGTAGAACAGTGCCAGATGGCGTCCCGCACCGTCGTTGACCTCGTAGACCTTCACGTCTTTGTGGTAGGCAGGGAGGTCCGGCCTCTCGATGAACTGCAGGCCGTAGAGTTTCGTCGCGAGGCCGAAGACGGCGTTGATGCAGCTGTCAAGCTGGAAGTATGGTTTCAGGTCTTCGTCGCTGATGGAATACTTCTCGGTCTTGTATTTCTCTGACCAGTAACTGAAGTCCCAGGCCTGAAGCGTGGAGTGTCTGTAGCCGTTCTGGCGAGCGTATGCAAGAATTTTCGCGACTTCTTCTCTGGCAACTGGCAGGGAGGGAGTCAGAAGGTCGTCGAGGAGTTTCTTAACCTTGTCCACGCTGCCAGCCATGCTGTCTTCGGCAACATAGTCGGCGTAGGTGCCGTATCCGAGAAGGTTGGCAATCTCGAGTCTGAGGTCGGCTATCCGGACGCATATCCCGCTGTTGTCGAACTCTCCGCCGAAAGCCTTCGAGTTATAGGCGAGGTAGAACTTTTTGCGGAGGTCCTCCCTGGCGCTGAACTGCATGAAGGCGGAGTAGCTCGGATATGAAAGGTCGAACACCCATCCGTCGAGCCCTTTCTCCTCGGCTGCTGAACGTCCCATGTCCTTGACGTACTGCGGAAGTCCGTCGAGCTCAGCTTCGCCGGTGAGGTGGAGGATGAATGCGTTGGTGGCGGCGAGGAGGTTCTTGCTGAAGCGGAGCTGGAGGAGCGAAAGCTCTTCCTGACAGGCGCTGTAGCGGGCTTTGGCATCGCCCGAAAGCAGTGCTCCGCCGCGCACGAAGTCCTGGTATGTGTCGTCGAGCAGTTTGAGCGCGTCGCTCTCAAGTCCGAGCACGTCTCTCTTTTCCCACACGGCCTTTACCCTGCGGAATAGACCTTCGTTGAGGGAGCAGTACATCGAAAATTCCGTCATCAGCGGTGAGATTTCCTCTGCAATCTGCTGCAGCTCGTCGGACGAGTCTGCCTCGAGAAGGTTGTAGAATATCGAAGAGACGTTGTTGAGACTCTCGCCCGCGAACTCGAGGGCTTCGATGGTGTTCTTGAAGTCAGGCTCTGCCGGATTGGCGACTATGGCGTCAATTTCTTTCTTCGCCTCGGCTATGCTCTGTCTGAATGCCGGGAGATAGTGCTCCGGCCTGATTTTGTCGAACTGCGGTGCCCCATACGGAAGCGGTGACGGGACGAGCAACGGATTTTCCATTTCGGATGATTTGTGCTGATTGATTTCTTTCAGGATGTTGCTGGCGTGGGCGTAGTGCTCCAGAGTCCAGAGGACGAAGCGGATGTCCACGTTGACGCAACGGTTGACTTTATCGGTCCAACTGACATCGGAAGCGAGGGATTCCTTGTTGCCGTCGAATGCGAGGCCGATCAGTCTGCCCTCAGAATCGAGGACCGGCGAGCCGGAGTTCCCTCCGGTGATGTCGTTGTCGCTGATAAAGTCGACGGTGAGGTCCTGACCTGCTGAAACCTGGTCCTCAAGGAGCTTTCTCCACTCCGGCAGGAGATGGAAATCATAATCGGAAGGCTTCTCCTTCGCGAGAATCTCGGATGCTAAGGTCCTCCACTGGAGAGGCTCTCCGTCTCTTTCGAACGAGCGCACTTTTCCGTAGCTCAGTCTCATTGTGGAATTGGCGTCCGGGTACTGGAGATACCCGTGAGCATCCTTCCAGCGGTACACCTCGGCGGTGTATTCTCTTTCAAGCCCGGTGAGGTCAACTCCCTTCAGGGCAGCTTCCTCTGCCTGGTTGAACTCTGTTATCGAGATGTCGGTGAAGAACTTGTAGATGCGAGAGTCCCTGTCCATCACTGAGTCCGTCCATAGGTGGTCTGAAGCGGCTTTCCAGTCTCCGCTGAACTGACGAGCAATCTCCGTTTGGTAAGGCCCCCACATGCTCCTGTCGACATTTTCATAGAAAGTCTTGACGCAGTAGCCGAAAAGGTCTTTCTCGAGCCCGAGGTCAAGAGCACTGTAGTCATCTGCCGGGTTGTAGGTCTTTCTGTTCTTGAGTCTTGTCGCTATGAGCGCGAGATTCGTTCCGCGTACCATCGTCTCGCGGTACCATACCTTGTCGGTCTCGGCCTTGCGGATTGCCTTGTAGGTCTTCTCGAGGGATTTTGCTATGCTGCGGCCCTTCTTGTCGAGCCCGCGCTCGAAATCCTTCTTCTCTTTGACCACTCCATCGCGTATGCAGCTGGCGACCATGCCTTCGTTGTTCTCCTGCACGTTGCTGAGCAAGAAGTACTTGTCGGCATATTTCAGGCGGACTTCCGGGTCAGCGTCCATGTGGGCCTTCATGATGGCCATCTGGTCGCCGCGTACCTTGTTGGAAATAGGAAGGGTGACGTCCTGAAGGTGGCGAACTCTCGCTGAAGACGAGTACCGCGATGTCCTTCCTGGATAGCCAATCACCATGGTGAAGTCTCCTGGCTGAAGCCCGGCGGTGCTGATTTCGAGGTATTTTCGCGGCTTCATCGGAACGTTGATTTCGGAGTAGTCAGCCGGCTTTCCGTCCGGGGCCGTCCATATGCGGTACATCGCGAAGTCGCATTTCTGCTGCGGCCACTCCCAGTTGTCCACATCTCCGCCGAACGCGGCGATGCTCACCGGCGGTGCGGCGACCAGGCGGATGTCCGAGTAGACTTCGTAGAGCGCAAGGTAGTAACGTGATCCAGCCCACATTGAACTGAGTGATGCGTCGTAGCCTGTGGCGGTGCGGTAGCGGCGCTCGATTATCGAACTGAGCTTGCGCATGCCGACATTCTCCCCGGACCGGGTCATCTCCTCCTTAAGTGCCGTGACCTCATCGGTGACGTCGAGAACTTTCTTCAGGAAGTAGGCGTGCTTGCCCTTGATGGGGATTTCTTTCGAGCAGACATCCGCGAAGAACCCGTCCTCGAGGTAGTTGTGCTTAGGGGTGCTCAGCGCGTGGACATCGGCGTAAGCGCAGTGATGGTTCGTTATGAGCAGACCTTTGTCCGAAATGATGCTTCCAGTACATCCGAAGTCGAGGGATACTATGGCATCGGTAATCGAGACCTTGTCGACGTCATAGATTTCCCTAGAGTCGATTTTGAGTCCGGATTCCTGCATCTTGCGGGCAAGAGCCTCGCTGATTGAGTTTACCAGCCACATCCCTTCATCGGCCGAGGCGGCGGTACAGATAAAGGTGACTGCGCAGGCTGTTAGAAAACGCTTGATATTCATTTGCGTGTTATTTGTCGGTTGGCGCAAAAATACTTATAATTAATGACTCCTTTCATAAAATGAAATAATTATTTTTGCATCAGATAGAGTCGGGTATGCGTCATTGCTTTTTTCAATATCTTATAGCCGTGCTTTGCACCCTGCTGTCTGCTCCGTTGTCCATAATTTCGGCACAGACGGTCTTGTATTCCGTGTCCGGCAGCGTGAAGGATGCCTCTTCTGGGGAAAGCCTTGCGGGGGTGGTGGTCAATCTTGACGAACTGTGGACGGTGACCGGTGAAGATGGCGGATTCCGCATCGACAAGCTGAGCGCTGGAGTATATACCCTGAAACTGAGCCTGCTAGGCTACGTGGATGTGGAAAAGAAGCTGGATGTCCGCTCGGACATCTCCGGACTTGACCTGACCATGAAGGTCAGCAGTCTTGCTCTGGAAGAGGTGGTTGTCACGGCAAGCCGTCCGAAAGACGGTATCGGAACGACTCATGACGTGGGGCGAGACGCTCTCAACCATCTGCAACTCAGTAATATGACTGATATGTCTGCGCTCCTTCCGGGAGGTAAGACCACAAATCCGGACCTGACTTCTTCCAACAGCTTTTCCATCCGCTCGACAGGCCTTTCTGCCGGCAATGCCGCTTTTTCCACGGCCGTTGAAGTGGACGGAGTGCGGATAGGTAACAACGCTGCCTTCGGGGAGATGTCGGGGGCCGACACGAGGAGCGTGTCCGTGGACAATGTGGAGTCGGTGGAGGTTCTCACTGGCGTGCCTTCCGCGGAGTATGGCGACTTCGGCAGCGGAATGGTCCGCATCCATACCAGAAAAGGCCGCACTCCGCTGAACCTCAGTTTTACAGTCAATCCACGTACCTATCAGACTTCACTCTCAAAAGGGATAGGTCTTCCCGGAGATGCCGGGGTGCTGAATCTCAGTGCCGAGTGGGCGCGGGCGAGCAAGAAACTGACTTCTCCGTATGAGTCCTATACCCGCCGTGGGCTCGGGGCCAGCTACTCCGCGACCTGGGCCAAGGTGCTTCGTTTTGAACTTGGAGTGAACGGAAACCTTGGCGGCATGGACAGCAAGGATGATCCGGATGCCTTCGTGGGAGCATATTCCTTTGCACGCGACAATGACTTTCGCGCAAACACCTCGCTGACATGGCTTCTGAACAACCGTTTCGTCACGAACCTCAAGTTTGACGCGTTCCTCTCATACCACGATAACCGCAGCCGGGAACACGACTACCATTCGGCTTCTTCCCGGCTTCCTGCGGTGCATTTCGAGCAGGAAGGGTATTCGTTCGCTGAACTGCTTCCGGAGGGGACTTATTTTTCCGACAGGGTGGTGGATTCCCGCGAACTGGACTACGGAGCGTCTTTCAAGTATACGCTTTCCAAGCGCTTCGGCGAGATAAAGAGCAATCTCAAGGCAGGCGTACAATGGAAGGCCAACGGCAACGTGGGCGAGGGTGAGTACTATCTGGATCCATCCCTTGCGGAAGACGGATACCGGCCGAGGCCTTACCGCGACTATCCGTTCATGCACAACGTGTCGGCCTATGCGGAAGAGGATCTTTCGCTGCCTTTCGGGCTCAGGATTACGGCTGGTCTTAGATTCGAGGACGTGATTGTGAAGGGCTCTTCGTACGGCAACGTTCGCTCCCTTTCTCCTCGTCTCAATGCCAAGTGGCAGGTGAGCAGAGACTTTTCGGTTAGGGCCGGATGGGGAATTGCCGAGAAACTGCCGTCCTTCTATATCCTCTATCCGAAGCAGGAATACCTGGATATTCTGACGGAGAGCGGCTATGATGCTTCAGGGGCGCTTTACTACAAGTACTACACTAAGCCTCATAGCATCGAGTATAACCCCGGCCTAAAGTGGCAGAGCAATGAGAATGCGGAAATAGGGCTCGATGCGAATCTGCTCGGGACGCTTGTGTCGTTGGTACTTTTCAGCAACACGACCCGCAATCCATACAAGTTCACCAACAGCTACACGCCGCTTTCTCTCGAGAGGGGCGGAGTCACAGACCGGACTTTCGTGGCCACGCGTCGCCAGGACAACGGTGCACCAGTCTACCGTGCGGGTGTCGAACTCACTGCGGACTTTCCTGAAATTAGACCTCTGCGCACTTCTGTGCGGTTTGATGCTGCCTACAATTGGTCCAGGACTGATGACGACGGGCTGTACTACTACTACAACAACGGATGGTCGCATACCTCTCTCTCCAACAGGTCCTATCAGTATGTCGGTGTCTACGCCAACGGCGGTGGCTCCAACATGATGACGAGGGGTAAGGTCAGCCGCTCGTTGGATGCCAATCTCACGACGATTACGCATATCCCGGAGGCGCGTCTCGTCATTACTTTGAGGGTTGAGGCATCCATATTTTCGCGTTCGAAGAACATAGCCGCCGGCGGCGAGGATGCTCTCTATCCGGTGGCATATCTGGATGTCGAGGATGAAGTGCCGGTGCTTCACCCGTTCACTGAAGCCGACCGCGACAAGCCTAAATTTAGAGACCTGGTTATCGTCCCGAATAACGACTATGTATTCGCCCTTGACGGCTACGGAGCGTACGCATCGGCTAACTTGAGCGTAACCAAGGAGATAGGCGACCATGTGAGCCTCTCGTTCTTTGCGAACAACTTCACCAACGCCCGTCCTTATGTGGTGTCTATAGCCACCGGTGTGGGCGCAGTGTTCACTCCTTCTTTCTATTACGGACTCACTTGCAGAATCAAGATATGAAGACGAAACTGACTTTCCTGTTTTGCATCTGCCTCGCCGCGGTTTCGGCGGGCTCCTGCGTGCGCGTGGACGGCTCCGATCCGTATGAAAAGGACCTCCATAGGCTGAGGGTCAGTCTTGTGCTGCCCGAATCCTATGGAGGTGACTTGTCCGGCGCGGAGGTGAGCGTGGTCAACGTCAACGACGACTCTTCCTACGGTGCGGTGGCGGATGCCTCGGGCATTGCTGACATCAGACTTCCGAACGGTCTCTACCGGGTTTCTGTCGGGGCGCTCGTGGAAGGGGAGAGGTTCAACGGCTCGAGGAGCGGCATCGTTCTGAACGGACAGGACGTCTCGGAGGTGCTGAACTTGAAGCGCAGCGCCACGAGCGACATAGTGGTCAAGGAAATCTACAGCGGCGGCTGCATGAAGCTGCCTGCCGAGGGGACATACCATTCGGATTCCTACATTGTCCTTCACAACAATTCCGAGAAGACCATCTATCTTGACAGCCTCTGCTTCGGAACTCTGGACCCTTACAACTCCAACAGCATATCCGTGTGGGACGAGGGAATAGACTTCTGTCCTGTGATACAAGCCATCTGGCAGTTCCCTGGCGACGGCAGGTCCTTTCCGCTCGAGAAGGGACAGGATGCGGTGGTTGCCATCTTCGGGGCGATAGACCATACGGCGCAATATCCGTTGTCGGTCAACCTTAACCGCGAGGAAGTCTTCACCTGCTACAGTCCGACTTATTTCCCGAACACGGCCTATCATCCTTCTCCGGGCGACAAGGTCAGGCCTGAGCGTTATCTGAACGTCGTCATAAAGACTGGACAGTCAAATGCCTACACTTTCTCCATCAGTTCACCGACGGTGATTATCTTCAAGAGCCGCGGGATGAGCATACAAGAGTTCGTGTCTTCTGTCGACAACGTCGTCTACAAGCCTGGAACTTCCCGTGAGAGGATAGTAAAAGTTCCGGTGGACTGGGTGCTCGACGGGGTTGAGGTGTTCAACGGCCAGTCCTCCGTCAACAAGAAAAGGCTCGGTGCGGAGGTTGATGCCGGGTATGTCACCTTATCCAATGTGCATGAGGGGAGAAGCGTCATGAGACTGCGCAACGAAAGCCGCAGCGAGAAACTCGGGTACGAGGTCCTGACGGATACCAACAACAGTTCGTTTGATTTCTATGAGCGTGAGACACAGGGGCTTAAAGATGAATAAAAAACTGCTTTCCATAACCTTTGCCCTTCTGACGGCAGGGGCCGTTGCGGCGCAGGGGCTCTCGCGTCATGAGACTTTGCTTCGTGCCAATTTCTGGAACGAGGGGTCGAACCCCGCAGGGCTGAGGCTGGACAGCCAGAACTTCGCGTCCGCACAGGTGGACGGACTCTACCGTGGCGGCGACTTCAGGGGCGGCAGCGAGCCTGTTTCTTTCTGGCAGGCAGGGGCTTCCGCGATGGCGGTACAGCATCTGGACAAGTTCTCGATGCGCGGTTCGTTCGGCTTTGTCGACCGGGAAAACTATGAGGCCTGCGGCTCCATGTTCAGAAACCCGGGCTACTTCCCGATGGATGTCCTGGAGTTCACTCCTGGGAGGAAGACTTCGCAGGAGTATTTCCTCTACGGCGGGGTGTCGGTGGACCTCGGGAGTGGGTGGACAGTCGGTGCGGCTCTGGATTTCCTGTCCGCCAATACCGCCAAACGTAAGGATCTGCGGTATACCGACTATGCGCTTTCGATGAAGTTCACTCCTTCCGTGCTCTATCGCGGCGAAGGCTTCGTGCTTGGATTGAGCGCTGTCTATGAGCGTGATACGGAGACTGTTTCGGCGGAGCAGATAGGCTCTTCCACGTCTGCTCCGCAGGCTTTCTTCGACGAAGGTCTTATGACGGGGGCGCTGCAGGCGTGGAAGGGAAGCCAGACGCATCTCAGCGAAGCTGGTGTGAGCGGACTGCCTGTCGTGCAGAATGCATTCGGGGCAGCCATGCAGGTTCAGTGGAGTGGGATTTATCTCGACGTGAAGGCGTCCTGGCTTGACGGGCACGTGGGCGAGCGGCAGATAGTCTGGTACCGCTACGCCGGACCGAGGCTCTCGGGCCTGGCAGGTCTGCGCTTCGGGAGGCACAGCATCCGCGCCCGTGCAGCCCTCGAGCAGCTTACAAGCCGCGAGAGTGTGATGGACAAGGTGGTGGAAGGGGGAGTTACCATCGTCCATGAGTACGGCAGCAACCAGCTTCTATCCAGAGGCGATGCCTCCGCAAGTCTGGAGTACGAGTGTCTCGGCCGGCTCTGGGAGGCGAGGGCTGCGGTGGAAGGAAATTTCCGCCGGACTGTGGTCTCTCCGAAGTATCCATATATCTACACGAACGATACGAAGACTTTCCGAGCCGGCGTGGACGGTACGGTTCATATATGGCATTTCGATATTTCTGCTGCGGCTTCTTTCTCTAAAGGCTGGAGTGTGGACGTGGAAAGTTTGTCCCCTGCCGCATCCGCTGACGGGGTCGAAGCTCCGTACAGGATGGAGGACTGGTATTTGAGGGACAGCGAGATGCAGACGGCTCCGCTGTTTTCCGCCGGGCTTTCGCTGCGCTGGCGGATTGCCCGGGGGCTTTCCGTGATGCCTTTCGGGGAGTACCGGCATGCGCTCCGCACGGAGTATGCGCCAGGGCCTGGACGTTGGACTGCTGGGATGAGGGTGGAATATGATTTTTAGGATTTTGTTTTTTAAATTCATATGGAAATGAAAAAGTTTGTTTTGATTGCTCTTGCGGCCCTGTTTTGCTTTGCAGCCTGCAAGAAGGAAGTTCCTGCTCCCGAGGGAAGTGTGGAAGCTGTCACTGCCGAGCAGCAGGTCCCTTACTGGGGTGGAGATCTTAAGTACACCGTGACTTCCAACTGTAACTGGACGGTAGGTGTCCGTGAGGAAAAAGGCCTGTCTTTCAATATGATAGATGGGGTCTCCGGGACCACGGAACTCATTGTGTCCGTCCCGAAGAACACCACCCAGAACTCAATCAGTTGGAACTTCCTGATAAAGTTCGAGAACAGCGACGGCCTGTCGGACACCAAGACCGTATCTTTCGAGCAGCCTGCTCCGTCTCTTGAGTATGGCGGGGTGACCTACAAGGTTGTATATCTCAAGGACGGCAACTACTGGATGGCCGAGAATCTTCGCTATGTCCCTTCAGGAAAGACGGTTTCTGATGATCTCAAGAATATCGCCAACGGCATCTGGTATCCTGTCAATACCGACGGCACTGACACTTTCTTTGACAAGACCGACAATTATATCAATGAATGTGGTTATCTCTACACCGCATCCGTGGCTTTGGGAGCTGAGATTACCGAGGGCAATTTTGACAAACTCGCCGGCACCCGCGGCATCTGCCCGGAAGGATGGCACATCCCTACGTTTGAGGAGTGCTTCGCGCTCCTCGGACATACGAGCGACAGCAAGGTCTATCCAGACAACGTTGATGCTCCTTACTATGATGCGGATCTCAAATATGGTTCGATTGCGAAGATTGCCGCCGACGGCATGATCTTCCCTATCACTGGACTTGTGAACGTCTCAAACGCCACCGCAGCGGCCGGCACTTTGATTGGCCCAGTCGGAAAGGCTCCGGAGAAGGCCATGAACACAGCATATGTCCTTGGCTCAACTTCTTATCAGAAGACAGCCAATACTGATGGTTCGCTCAAGAACGTCCAGTACTACTCTTTCATGCTGAACAAGAATGCCGGCACTCTCAATGTTGCATACTCGTCATACCGTTCCGGCTGTTCAGTCCGTTGCGTGAGGAACGCCGACAAGTAACAGGGGACTCCGCCCAGATCCGGTGCGGATGACAGTCAGATGGGGAGGCTCAAAAAATCACTTTTTTGGGTCTCTCCGCCTGCTTTTACGGGAATTATTATGTAGATTTGTGGACTTGATTGACGGAAATTATTCAGATAAAATAACACCAATGTCAAACAAAAAAATTTCAGTCAAGTATTGTGTGCTGCTGCCTATAGTGCTGCTCGTCACAATATTCCTCTGGGCTGTCCCGGTCGACTTCTTTGGTATTGAGGGGCTTACTGTCGTACAGCAGAGGATGATTGCCATCTTCGTCTTCGCTGCCCTTATGTGGATGTTTGAAATCATCCCGAACTGGACCACGTCACTCATCGTCATTGTTCTGATGCTGCTGTCTGTCTCCAACAAGGGTATCAAACTGTTCTGCGATCCTGCCTACGGCACTCTGGTGGACTACAAGAGCATCATGGCATCTTTCGCCGATCCGGTGGTGATGCTGTTTATGGGAGGTTTCGTCCTCGCCATCGTGGCATCCAAGTATGGCATGGATGCGGCCATTGCCAAGTTCCTTCTCGGACTCTTTGGCAAGAAGCCTAAGTTCGTGCTTCTCGGCTTCCTTATCGTCATCAGTGTCTTCTCGATGTTCATGAGCAACACAGCGACTGCCGCGATGATGCTCGCGTTCCTCGCCCCGGTGCTCAAGAGCCTTCCGGAGAATGAGACCGGAAAGGTCGGGCTTGCTCTTTCCATCCCTGTAGCAGCCAACCTCGGAGGCATCGGAACTCCTATCGGAACTCCTCCTAACGCCATCGCCCTCGGCGCGATGGAGAACGCAGGCTACAGCATCAGTTTCGTGGACTGGATGCTCAGGATGATACCTTACGTAATCGTGATGATTCTCCTTGCGTGGGTGCTGCTCCGTGTCTTCTTCCCGTTCAAGTCCGATAGGATTGAACTCAAGATTGAGAGCAAGGCCGGCAAGAAGGACTGGAGGACCTACGTCGCCTGGATTACCTTCTTCCTCACTATTCTCCTCTGGGTGACGGAGTCCCTGACCGGAATTAACTCCAACATCGTTGCCCTCATACCCCTCGCAGTCTACACCTGCACTGGTGTGTTCACCAAGGAGGAAATCAAAGAAATCAACTGGAGTGTACTCTGGCTCGTTGCCGGAGGTTTCGCCCTTGGCACAGGGCTCAACAGGACAGGTCTTGCCGCGACCCTCATCAACGCGATTCCTTTCAGCACGATGGATGTCGTGGTGGTCATCCTTGTCGCAGGTCTTATCTGCTACTTCCTCTCCAATTTCATCAGCAATTCCGCAACCGCGGCTCTTCTCGTCCCTATCCTTGTGGTAGTGGGCACGGCGATGGCGGATCCTGCTGCGGCAAACAACGCCCAGTTCGTGGCTCTCGGAGGAATGTATTCGATGATTCCGTTCATCGCCGTCTGCGCTTCGCTTGCGATGCTGTTCCCTATCTCTACGCCTCCTAACGCGATTGCGGCTTCCACCGGACTCGTGCAGACGAAGGATATGATGAAGGTTGGCATCATCCTGGGTGCGATAGGCTTCGTCCTTGGATATTTCCTGCTTACAGTGATATTCCCGTTTTCAGCATAACAGCTTATAATGAATCTTAAAAGATTTCTTACACTTTCGCTAATTGCTTTTACCGGTGCCGTGTCTGCTTTCGCGCAGAGCGGCACTGAGTTCAAGTGGTACGGTTTTATCCGCAACTATTTCACTTATGACTCCCGCGAAGGGGTGGCCGGTACAGGTGACCTTTTCTACTATCTCCCGAAGGACGAGAAGTGGGTCGATGATGTGGATGTAAACCAGGTCAGCTCTTTCCGCTTCACTTCAATCACTTCCCGCATCGGTCTGGATGTCAGGGGATATCAGATTTCCGACTGGGCGGTTTCTGCCAAGATTGAGGCTGACTTCTATGCCGGAGTATCCGGCGTGAGCGGCACGGCTCTCCTCCGTTTGAGACAGGCCTATATGGGGATGTCGCGCGGGGGGCTTTCCCTGCGTCTCGGGCAGGCCTGGCATCCTATGTCTGCCGACATGCCGGACGTGATTTCGCTCAGTGCAGGTGCACCTTTCAATCCTTTCAACCGCAGCCCTATGGTCCTGGCGGAATACAGTTTCGGTAACGGACTTTCGCTGACCGGTGCGGCCATCTGGCAGATGCAGTACAATTCAGCGGGGCCTGAAGGGCAGTCTGCCAACTACATCAAATACGGCTGCACTCCTGAACTCTATCTCGGCGTTAACTACAAGGCTGACAAGTTCCTTGTTAGGGCAGGTGCTGACCTGCTTTCCATCAAGCCGCGCCGCTTCGGTGCTGATGGACTCAAGGTGAACGACCGCATCACAACCGTGTCCCCTTATCTGTATGCTCAGTATGTCGACGGTCCTCTGACTTTGCGTGCGAAGACAACTTTTGCCGAGGCCGGCGAGCATCTCAACCTCAACGGCGGCTACGGTGTCGTCGGGTACGCATCTGACGGACGGAGCCTGATGTACACTCCGACGCGCAATTCTTCTTCATGGTTCAGCGTCCGTTACGGAACGAAACTCCAGGGGGTGCTTTTCGCGGGGTATGTGCGCAATCTCGGAGCTTCCTCCGACTTTGTCGGTGACCTGTACTTCAGCAAGAACAGTTTCTCCAATCTGTCAAGGCTCTATAGGGTTACTCCGACGGTGGTCTACAATCTTGGCAAACTTCAGTTCGCACTCGAGTTTGAGTTGACCTCGGCCCAGTACGGCGACGTTGTCTCATGGGCTACGCTCTCATTTGAGAATCTTCACTGGGTGACGAACCACAGGGTTCAGGCGATGGCTAAGTACACGTTCTGACGTTATCTCCCTCCTGTCGCTTCTGTGGGCTGCAGCGTTCGGGCTGAAAGGGATGTGCAGTCTATCTGAAACGGTGGAGAACGGGGCTTCTGACTGAAGGAGGCGGCGCTTTGCGTTTGCCTCCTTTTTTGCATATCTTTGCGAGGATTATGGCTTTATTGTTCGTGTATCTTTTGGTCGCGATGTCGATTTCCTTCCTTTGTTCTGTGCTGGAGTCGACGTTGATGTCCACCCCTATTTCCTACATCACGATGCGGGAGGATGAGGGCTACAAACCGGCAAAGAAGTTCAAGACGTTCAAACTGGAGAGTTCCCGTCCGATTGCGGCAATCCTCTCCCTGAACACCATCGCCAATACTATCGGAGCTGCTGGCGTGGGAGCGCAGGCTACCGCAATCTTCGGTTCCGAGTGGTTCGGGCTTGTCAGCGCCATCACTACGGTGCTGATTCTAGTCTTCTCGGAGATTATCCCTAAGACCATCGGTACTTCATACTGGAAATCTCTGATGGGCCTGACGACTTCTTGCATATCGGTCCTTATCGTGATAATGTACCCTCTCGTGATAATGGTGGAGGGGCTTTCGAAACTAATCACTCCGAAGTCTTCCGAGGCTGCGGTGTCCCGAGAGGAGGTCAGTGCGATGGCTAATGTGGCCGAGGAGGAGGGTGACCTGGAGGAGGACGAGAATGCCATCATACAGAATCTTATCAACATGGACGAAGTCACGGCCTCCGATGCGATGACGCCGCGGGTGGTGTGTGCGATTGCTCCTGAGTCGATGACGATGCGGGCGTTCTATAAGGACAAGCGTTTCCTGCACCATAGCCGCATCCCAGTGTATGCCGACAATGACGAGTACATAACCGGATATATCCTCCGTATGGATGCGTTGCAACTGCTTGCCGAGGATAAGTTCGACAAGACGCTCTCGACAATCCGTCGCGACATTGCTTCGTTTTATGAGGACTCTCCTCTGGACGCGATATGGGACGAGATGCTCAGCAAGGACGAGCAGATTGCCGTCATCATCAACGAGTACGGCAGTTTTCAGGGGGTTCTGACTCTGGAGGATGTTATAGAGACGCTGCTTGGCAGCGAAATCGTGGACGAGAAGGATACGGTGCGCGATATGCAGCAGTTTGCCCGTGACAACTGGAAGCATCGCGCAGCTGACGCTGCTCGTTCGTCTGTCTCCGAACCAGTTCATCAGTCTGTCCCCGGCACTGCGTCTTCATCTGCTGCCGATTCATCTGTTTAGAATTTGCACCGGGCAAGGTGTGGATTGATTGCATCAGGCTTGCTGAATTATCTGGTCTCGGCATCGGCCCGACTCGTTTCGTATAGGCGATAAAACCCTTTCCGTGGCAAACTGTCCGCTGTTGTCCTCGGCGGCGTAGGAGGCCCCATAAGCCAAGGGAGCCGAAAGGCTGATTCTCAACAGTCTGGTAGTCTCTATGGATGCAAAACAAAATGGCTGAATGTCTTTCGACTTTCAGCCATCGTTTGTGCTTTGATGTTGGTCGGGATGATCCGACTCGAACGGACGACCCCCACGTCCCGAACGTGGTGCGCTAGCCAACTGCGCTACATCCCGAAAAAAATAAACTTGCGCTATGCAAGTTTATTGATGTAGACTGCAATGCCGCTCTTGAGATTGGAAGCCTTATTCTTGTGGATGAGGCCAATCTTTGCGAGCTTGTCAATCATGGCATACACCTTAGGGGCATTCTTCTCTGCAGTAGCCTTGTCGGTGGTGTTGCGAATGTCGCGAATCGCGTTCCTTGTGGTCTTTGCATAATACCTGTTATGCAATCTGTGCCTTTCGCTCTGGCGATCGGCCTTCTTAGCTGAAGCTGTGTTTGCCATTATTTAATCTTTTAATATTTTGTAGTGGGTAGGAGAATCGAACTCCTATTGCAAGAATGAAAATCTTGAGTACTAGCCGTTATACGAACCCACCGTACCTTGCCCTAAACAGAGAAGGTTCTGAATAGGGAGTGCAAATATAGAAAATGTTTTCCTATTTGACAAATATATTTTGAACCTATTCCTCCTTCGTCCACTCCCATGAGTAGAGCAGTGATTCTACCTGGCGGAGATACTGGCGCTTGTCGTAGCGAGGCGCATAGACGAAGGCTTCGGCCACAATGATGTCCTTGCCGTCGCGGCTGTGGAACGAGTGCGACACGAACGGGCCCCCCATAAAGTCGCCCTCGACCTCCCACATGCCTCTCGTCTGCACGAAGTCACGTCCTTTGTAGCGAAGGTACTCTATCATAGGGGTGAAGTAGGCGCTTGTGGTCATGTAGGTGTTGTCGAACATGCCCGGGACGTTGTCTTTCAGAATTTCGTTGCGGTGAGCGATGATGTTGGTGGAAGAGAAAGGATGGTCCTCTCCAGCAGGGTACCTGTATATGAACACGTCCTGGTAGACATACTGCTTGTCGTCGGCAATCCAGAAGAAGTCTTTGGACGCCTTCCTGATTTTGTAGCCGGTAGGGAAGTGCAGTGAGCCCCCAAACTCTTCGGACACTGCCTTGGCAATGCTCTTCTCCTCATAGAGGAGGGTGTTACGGATGACCCGGTCCCTCTCTGCCTGCTCGATGGCGCGTTCAATGGTGGCACCCTTGTTCTGCACGTACTCTATCGCGCCGTTCGCGTCATAGGCGCTGACCTGCACGACGCATTGTGGCTTGGCCCAGACATCGTAGCGGAGAAAGACTCCGGTGGTGTCTGCCTGTGGGTTGATGTTGAAGATGACTATGTTGCGGTGGATTTTGAAAAGGTCCGCAAAGCCTGTCGGCGAGACGTTTACGAGAG
Organism: uncultured Muribaculaceae bacterium; assembly: GCA_964385795.1. Taxonomy (GTDB): domain Bacteria; phylum Bacteroidota; class Bacteroidia; order Bacteroidales; family UBA932; genus Cryptobacteroides. The sequence continues at coordinate 8,611 of CAYLPY010000005.1, read as the reverse complement.
AATATAGCGGCTCTTTCTGGGCGAGATAGGGACAGTCCTGCGCGAGCAATTCGCGGGTGGCGTTGCCGAGGGAGCCTTCCCAGTTCTCCCTGTCCATCACTATGACGATTTCTCCGGCTTTGCCGCTGACGTTGGGCAGCAGTGCCTTGGTGCTCTTGCAGCCTGCAAGGGTGAGGACGAGAGACAGAAACAAAAGTATCTTTTTCATATATCGGTTGTTTTTAACTAACTATGCAATATAGCACTTTTCTTGAACTTGCCCGATTTCTGCCGGCACTTTCTGCAACTATTGGCTGGGGCTGGAGCGGTGCTGAAAGCGGAACTGGACATTTCTGCGGCCGTGCGCTGGAACGGTACTGACGCAATAATGTCGCCTTGTCAGCCTCGTCGGCAACGGCCGATAATCTCTTTCATGCGGAACATGCCGGCAAAATGGGGGCTGGACGGACGGGGACGGATGGTCAGAGAATCCTTGCGATGTCGTTGCCGAAGGCGAGGAACATCAAAGCGAGCAGTAGCAGCATCCCGATCATCTGCGCGACCGTCAGGAACCTGTCGCTCGGCTTGCGCCCGCTGACCATCTCGTAGAGGGTGAAAAGGATGTGCCCGCCGTCAAGCGCAGGTATAGGCAGCAGGTTCATCACTCCGAGCATTATCGACAGGATGGCGAGGATGCTCAGGAAGCGGTACCAGTCCCATGTCTCCGGGAAGACCTGCCCGATGGCGATGAAACTCCCCACTGATTTGTAGGCTCCTGTGGACGGCCTGACGAGCAGTCCGAGATCCTGAACGTATCCGCCTATGGAGCTCCCGGTTAGCTTCAGGCCTGCTGGGATGGCGCCGAGGAGGCTATAGTGCTTTGTCTTGACGACAGTAGGCATCTCCATATAGATGCCGAGTTTTCCGAGCGTGTCCACGCTGACAGGTATCTGCAGCGTGTCTGCGCCGCGGACTACGGTGGCCTCGACAGTGCGTTCCTTGAGATCTGCGAGCACGGCTCTGGAGTCCTGCAGGTAGTCTGTCCGTCTGCCGTCTATGGACACAATCCGGTCACCCTTCTCGAGGGCTGCGTTCGGGCTTCCGGACGCAACGGAGTCGACCACGAACGGAATGGCGAGGTCGAACATCAGAGGCGAGTTGAGCACTTCCCCGACCATCGACCTGTCGATGTAGATGTCAAGCGTGTCGGCTCCGCGCAGCACCTTGACGCATCCGACGTCACGTCTGACGAGATCTGCCTGCAGAGAGTTGAAATTCTCCGGGGAGTAGTTGTCCATCGAGAGAATCTTGTCCCCAGAGCGGAAGCCCATCTCGTAGGCGAGGTCATTGACGTATATGCTGCTGGCGCTGTTGTCGATGTATGACTGGCCCCATATGGCCATGATGGCGATGTAGGTGAGAATCGCGAAGATGAAGTTGTTGACGACTCCTCCGGCCATGACGATTAGCCTGTGCCATGCCGGGTGTGTGCGAAATTCCCAACTCTGGGGCTTACCCTTGAGTTGTTCTGTGTCCATGGACTCGTCAATCATCCCGGAAATCTTGCAGTATCCTCCAAACGGCAACCAACCTATCCCGAATTCGGTCTCTCCCCACTTCCATCTGGCTATCGCCTTGCCTCCTATGTCGAAGAAAAGGTAGAACTTCTCCACTCTGATGCCGAATATCTTCGCCCATGTGAAGTGTCCGAGCTCGTGTATGAGGATGAGTATGGAAAGGGCCAGAATGACCTGGAGGGCCTTAATCAATATAACCATTTGCAATCGTTGCTATCTCTTCGTTGGTCTCGAAGATGTCTTCGAGACTCGGGTCTGCGACAAAATCCAGGCCATTGAGGCAGAGCTCGTCAATTTTGGCAATGTCGTAGAAGCCTATGAGGCCCTTAAGGTAGGCGGCTACGGCTACCTCGTTGGCTGCGTTGAGGGCACACGGGGCGTTTCCCCCGCGCCTTATTGCTTCGTAGGCAAGGCCGAGGCATGGGAATCTGTCAAGGTCAGGAGACTCGAAACTGAGTGAACCTATGGATGCGAAGTCGAGTCTGCGGCTGTCGAGGCTGAGTCTTCCCGGGAAACCCAGGGCGAAACTGATAGGCTCCCTCATGTCCGGGCATGCCAACTGGGCTATCACCGCGCCGTCGGTGTATTCGACCATGGAGTGAATGATGGATTCGGGGTGCACCACGACATTGATTGTGTCCGGAGCTACATCGAAGAGCCACCGCGCTTCGATGACCTCGAAACCTTTGTTCATCATCGTGGCGGAGTCGATGGTGACTTTGCGCCCCATGTTCCAGTTGGGATGCTTGAGTGCGTCGGATGCCTTCGCTGCTGCAATTTCTTGTCTGCTCCACTTGCGGAAAGGCCCGCCGGAGGCCGTGAGATGAATCTTTGATATTTCGTTGCCCTGAGCTGCGAGGAGGCACTGGAAGATAGCTGAATGCTCGGAGTCCACCGGAAGAATCAGGCCGCTGTGCTCGCGCATGATGCGGGTGACGATGCTGCCGGCCGCTACAAGAGTCTCCTTGTTGGCGAGAGCGACGATCTTGCCGGCCTCGAGAGCCGCTATCGTGGGCCGCAGGCCGCTGAATCCGACCATCGCGCCGACTACGATGTCCACCGCGTCCGACTTGACAAGAGAGCAGAGGCTGTCGATGCCCGCCCAAACTTTCGTGTCTCGGCCCTCAAGTGCGGCGGAAACCTCCCTGTACCTGCCCTCGTCACAGATCACGACGTTTGCTGCGTCAAATTCCTTGGCTTGGCTGACGAGAAGGTCTGTGCTGCTCCTCGCGGAGATGAGCTCGACCTCGAACAGTTCAGGGTGCTGCCGTATCACGTCCAGAGTCTGCGTCCCGATGGACCCTGTGGAACCGAGTATGGCTATTCTTCTCTTTTTCACTGTTAGAAACTGATGTATCTGGTAGGATTGATCGGGCGGCCGTTGTGCCAGAGTTCGAAATGCAGATGCCCTGCGCCTTCCTCGCCTCCGGTGAGCGCTATCGGCGTGCCGGCCTTGACCACGTCTCCTGCCGCGACAAGTGTCTTGCGGCTGTTGTCATAAATGCTTATTAGGTTGTCGCGGTGCTGGATAATGATGATGTATCCGCCCTCTTCGTTCCATTCTGCGTAGATGACCGTCCCGTCGAGGATCGAACTTACCACCTTGCCGGCGGGACTGGAGATGTCGATAGCCGGATGGCTGACCGCATCGTACCCTGTGGTCACGACTCCCTTGACAGGGGTGAAGAAGTGCAGGCCCTCCACAGGGGTCGATGTCCTGTCGGCTGCGCTGACCCCGAAGCGTTCCTCGTTCTGGACCGTCTCGCGGAGCAGAGAATCCTTGGCTGCCAGTTCTTCGCGGGACTTGTCGGAGAGATATCTCACGGCGTTGCCCCTGATGAGGCTGTCGAAACTAATCGTCGACTCTCCGCTGAGGACCCTGCTCAGATTGCTCGCATAGAGGTTCCACTTGGTGACGGCGCTCTCGAGGGAGTCTATCTTGATGGCATTGGCGATGGCCGTCTTCTTGAAGTTGGCATCGGGGTATCCCGGGATGGTGTTGCGTAGTGGGGTGAATGCTATGATACAGTATATCAGGAGTATGAACGCTACGACCGCGACCACTGTCCAACTGATGGCCCAAGCCCTTGTGAAGACTATTGAACCTTTTGAGCTGTGGGTGTCGTTCTCGGTAAGGGTGAGCCTGTAGACCTTCTCCTGCCGCCTTGAATTTTGTCGTCCCATACTTTTTGCTTAATTTCGCGGTGATGAACAGGTCTCTCGGGATAGACTATGGCAAAGCCAGAGTGGGGGTTGCGGTGAGTGATCCTCTCGGCATATTCGCTTCTCCGCTTGAGACGGTTCCATCTGCAAAGATAATAGAATATCTCCAAAAATACGCCCTCTCTGAGACCGTGGAGAGATTCGTGGTGGGCTATCCGCTCAATCTCAATGGAGCCCCCGCCCAGTGCGCCCCGGACGTGGACGCATTTCTGAAGAGACTTGCCAAAGCCTTCCCGGATATCCCGATAGTCCTCGAGGACGAGAGGTTTACTTCCGTGCTTGCGCATCGCGCGATGATAGACGGCGGGATGAAGAAGAAGGACCGGAGGGACAAGAACTCCGTCGACAAGATCAGCGCCGCGATTATCCTGCAGGGCTTTTTGGACAGAAACAAGAATAGATGATACAACCTATCTACCTTTATGGATCCGCAGTGCTGCGCGAGACTGCGCAGGATGCGGACTTGAACGACAGGGAAGGACTGGCTTCCCTTGTGAAGGACCTTTGGGATACTCTCGCGGTCGCCGACGGCTGTGGGCTCGCCGCGCCCCAGATTGGCGTAAGCAGCAGGGTCGTGGTCGTGGACGGTGACGTGATGAAGGATGTGTTTCCATATCTCGAAGGCTTCAGGCGCACTTTCATCAACCCTGTGGTGGTCTTGGAGAGCGCGACCTTCTGCGAATACAACGAGGGCTGTCTCAGCGTGCCTGGCATCTATGCCGATGTCCGGAGGCCGGAAGCCATCGAGGTCGAATACTATGACGAGAACCTCGAGAAGCACCGCGAACGCTTCGACAAGTTCGCCTGCAGGATGGTTCAGCACGAGTTCTCACATCTGGACGGAGTCCTTTTTACCGACCTCGTGGCTCCAATCCGCCGAAAGATTATCGCAAAGAAACTTCAGAACATTGCCCATGGCAAGGTGGGAACCTCCTACAAATCCAAAATAAAATAGAAAAATGGGAGCATTTCACGCATACGACATACGCGGAGTCTACGGAGTGGACTTCGACAGGCAGACGGCCTATAAGGTTGGATATTTCCTTCCGGAACTTCTCAAGGCAGACAAGGTCCTGGTGGGCCGCGACTGCAGGGTATCCTCTCCGGAAATTCACGATAGTCTCGTCGAGGGTATCCTCGATGCCGGGGCGGACGTGTACGACATCGGGCTGAGCAGCACTCCGATGGTGTATTTCGGGACTGCAAACTACGGCTTCAAGGCCTCCGTGCAGATTACGGCGAGCCATAATCCTGCGGAATACAACGGAATGAAGGTAAGCCGCGAAAACGCTCTCCCAGTGGGACTTGACTCCGGTCTGGGACAGATAAAGGCATGGATAGACGAGAACCGTTCGACTCCTTCCGCCGCAAAGCGCGGGGAGGTCCACCAGATGGACATTATGGACGACTACATCGCGTTCATGAGCAAGTTCAAGGGTGACTGCTCAAATCTGAAGGTGGCATTCGACCTTTCCAACGGCATGGCGAACCTCTTTGCGAAGCGGGTCTATGGAGAAGAACCGGAATATATCTTCGACACTGTCGACGGACGCTTCCCGAATCATGAGCCTAACCCTCTGGTCGCCAAGAACGTGGAGCCTCTCAAGCAGCTTGTACGCAAGACCGGCGCAGACATCGGCGTGATTTACGACGGTGACGCAGATAGGGTGATGTTCGTGGATGACAAGGCTAGATTCGTCTCCCCAGACCTTGTCATTGCGCTGATGGCCCTCTATTTCTGCGACGAGAGGGGCGAGAAGAATCCTCGTGTGCTGCAGGAGATACGCAGTTCGAAGGCAGTCGGGGAGTTCCTCGAGAGATATGGTGCAGACCTCCACACCTGGAAGGTCGGACGCGCTTTCGCTGCACCGAAGCTCCGCGAGATTGACGGTCTGTGGGGGGGCGAACTTGCAGGGCACTACTACTTCAAGGACTTCTTCTATTCAGACAGCGGACTGCTGTCATCCATGATTGTCCTGCGCATCGTTGCGGCCCTCAAGAAGAAGGGCAAGACACTCAGCGCCCAGATTGACGAGATGACTCTCTACCACAACTCGGGCGAAATCAACTTCCGCCTTGAGGATAAGAAGGGCGCGATGGAAGCCGTGAAGGAGTATTTCTCCGTCAAGGAGGAAGTACTAAAGCTGATGGACTTTGACGGCTACAGGCTGGAGTTCGAAGACTGGTGGTTCAATATCCGTCCTTCCAACACGGAACCGTATCTCCGCTTTATCTGCGAGGCGCGGAGCGCGGAGAAGCTTTCCTCAATCGTGGAGGACGTGCAGGGACTTCTGGAAAGCAGGTTCGGAGCTGTGAGGGCGTAATGAAGAGACTGGCGGCTTTGTTGTTGCTGGCGATGCCTATGGTGGCATCGGCTCAGCAGAGGGATGGTGTGCTGTCGGGAAAGGACAGCGTGTATGTGGCCCCGATTGCTCCTCCCCTCAAGACTCTCGTTCCGGAGGGTTTCATCTCCGAGCCGGGCTCTTTCTGCAAAGGAAACGGTGCTCCGGTGGACACTCTCGACGTGGGTGACGGCTATCTGCAGATAGTTCTCTTCGACGACTTCAGTTGGAAGTATGTCAAGAATCAGGAAAAACTTGAAGACGCGCAGGTCTACCGGGAATACTGGTCCGACCGGGTGGTGAACTCCTACTCCTCGGTGCCGTTGGCTTCGCTTCCTTACAGGATGTCGATTGCACTGGTGGATTCTCTAAGCACTTTTCGCTGTCCGATTACAGGCAAGGTATACTCGAAGTTCGGCTACCGCAGGGGACGCAGGCATCAGGGAGTGGACATCCCGGTGCCGACAGGTACTCCGGTCGGAGTTGCTTTCGACGGAAGGGTGCGCTACTCCGGATATGTGCGGGGCTACGGCAACCTCGTCGTGGTGCGGCATGAGAACGGTCTGGAAACCTACTATGGACATCTTTCCAAGCGCAATGTTGTCCCGGGCGACTGGGTCAGGGCGGGGGATACCATTGCGCTCAGCGGTTCCACAGGAAGGTCTTCTGGTCCGCATCTGCACTTCGAGACAAGATATCAGGGCTATGCCTTCGATCCTCAGTGGATAATTGATTTCGAGGCGGGGACTCTGCGTAAGAACGCTTTCGCGCTGAGGCGCAGCTATCTCGACCCGTCGTCGAGGTATGTCTCCGAGTCCATCGACGAGGAAGAGAAGATCTATTCCTCCGACGAGAAGGTCATAGAGGAGGAGAAGCGCATTGCAGCGGAGCGTGCCGCGATGAAGTGGCACACCGTGAAGTCCGGCGACACGGTCTCCGGCATCGCGCACAAGTACGGCAAGACGCAGGCGACCATCCGGAAACTCAATCCGGGGCTCAACATCGACAAGATCCGTCCGGGACAGAAGATCCGGGTGAATTAGGCTGTTCCATAAATGTGGATAAGATAGATGATAAATGTTTATTTTTCAAAGGATTCGCTGCCGAAAGTGTTTGAGCAGGTAGATTTGAACTCAAATTCATTGTCTTTTTCCTTTAGGAACATAGACGACCCTTTTTATGTTAGAAAAGGGGATTCCATCGTCGATTTAAAGTATGTGGATGATAAGGGGAATGTCGTTATTTGTGGGGATGTGGTCGCGCCTTGTGACGGATTGGTAAGCCGTTCTCATTTATTCGCTTTTTCACATAGCCTTAGGTATACTAAGCCTGTCAAAGAAGGTGACTTGTTTTATACGATATTGACGGAGCAAGAGTATATTGATTCACATAAATCGTTGTATGTGATTGATACGGATGAGATGACGGGCGATAAGTTCATCGCGTGGACATCTGTCGGAGAGAATCGAAACAGACTATATAAAGAATACTATCCCCTGTCGAAAGGAAAAGGTTTGGTGTCTTTTAATGTTAAATCGGGAAAGCCCATTATGCTCTTCAGATGTCAGAGTAAACGTTGTGGGATAAAGAAGAATGGACAGATTCACTTGCTTTTTGATGGTGGAGTAGTCCTAAACTACTCAATTACTGATGTTGAGAAGTACCCTGATGATACGGTAGAAGCACTATTGAGTGTGTCCCAAAATGATTTGGCGGTAATGGTTTCGAAACCATTCTTGCTGTTAAGGGTTGATAGTGGGAGTTCTAAAATTCTTTTCAGTAATTCGAACGAGAGGTTTTCTGACAGAATAATGCATAGCTTATTTATGAGTTATGCTAGGGCTTTTGATGCTGCATTGCAGGAATATGGCTTTTGTTGGCCTCAGAGGGCTATCAAAACAGATTGTGGCGAGGTTCTTCAGTCTGCAGAAGATGGTTGTTTCGTTTATTTGATGGCTGATACGTCTAATGGATTCTTCAAGATAGGTATCTCCAATAACCCTCAATATCGAGAGCATACTCTTCAAAGCGAAAAGCCTACAATTGAACTTTTAGCATCAAAGCTATATCCTTCCAGAACAATCGCAGAGGCTATTGAGTTTGCTCTGCATAAAGCTTTTGGTGACAAAAGGCTGAGGGGAGAATGGTTTGAACTGTCTGAAAGCGATGTCAACGATATCAGACTGACCCTTAAATGAGCCTTCAATGTGCACGGCACTGACTTGACGCTTCAGTGCCGTGCACGTTGAAGGGGGTATGAATCTGTTGATGGGCCTTTCTGAAAAGGCTTGACAAGAATTGTTTTATTGATTTTTCTTGCCGTTGTAAAGAGGGTATCGTCTGGAATCGAATAAGGCGAGCTGGACTTTGTGCCTTGTCCAATAATCTTCGTATGACGCATCGGTGCTGTCATCCATTGGAGATGCAAGACCATTCTTGTTAACGGAAGTCAGAAGTGCAGTAATTTCGGCAACCACGAGTGCAGTGTCT
>CAYLPY010000004.1:119824-143079 GCA_964385795.1 uncultured Muribaculaceae bacterium | reverse complement strand
GCCTGAGCAGCTGCGAGGCGCGCGATAGGGACACGGTACGGAGAGCAGCTGACGTAATCGATGCCAATCTTGTTGAAGAACTTGATGGAATCAGGGTCGCCGCCGTGCTCGCCGCAGACACCGCACTTAAGGTCGGCCCTCCTTGCGCGACCTGACTGCACGCCATACTCAACGAGTTTGCCGACTCCCTTGGTATCGATAGTCTGGAATGGATCCGCATCGAGAATCTTGTGTCCGAGATAGTTACCCATGAAAGTACCGACATCGTCACGGGAGAATCCCAAGGTCATCTGCGTGAGGTCGTTGGTTCCGAAGGAGAAGAACTCCGCAGCACGCGCCATCCTTTCTCCGGTGAGAGCCGCACGAGGTATCTCAATCATGGTACCGAAATGGTAGTTTATTGCCTGCTCCGTATGAGCCTCCACTTCCGCTTTGATACGGTCGCAGATGGCCTTCTGGAAGCTGAGCTCACGTGCGGACACAGTCACAGGAATCATGATTTCCGGCTGTGGGTGGTAGCCCTCCTTCTGGAGTTCGGCTACTGCCGTGAAGATGGCCCTGTACTGAGTCTCCGCGATGAGCGGGTAGGTCACGTGCAGACGCACACCGCGCAGACCCATCATTGGGTTCACCTCATGGAGGCTCTCCCCTCTCCTGACAACCTCGGAGACGCTGATTCCGAGCTCCTTGGCAATCTCCTGCTCCTTCTCCTTGGTCTTAGGGATGAACTCGTGGAGAGGCGGATCGAGGAGACGGAACACCACCGGCTTGCCGTCCATGATGCGGAGAGTGCTCTTCACCGAAGCCTTGATGAACGGTTCCAGTTCCGCAAGGGCCGCCTTGCGCTCCTCGTCTGTGTTGCAGAGGATCATCTTGCGAAGTTTCGCGAGAGGGACATCGGCGTTCTTGCCATAGAACATGTGCTCGATACGGAAGAGTCCAAGACCCTCGGCACCGAACTGAAGCGCCTTCTGCGCGTCCTCAGGAGTGTCTGCGTTGGTGCGCACGCCGAGACGGCGATACTTGTCCACGATGCTCATAAACCTGATAAAGAGAGGGTTCTCGCTGGCATCCATGGTCTCCACTTTGGAAGCATAGACAATACCCTTGGAACCGTTGAGGGAGAACCAGTCGCCCTCTTTGTACACTTTGGAATCCTTGCCGAACCTGACGGTCTTCTTGGCGAGGTCAATCACCATGGACTCGCAGCCCACGATGCAGCACTTACCCCACCCGCGAGCGACGAGCGCCGCGTGGGAGGTCATTCCTCCGCGTGCCGTGAGGATACCGGCGGAAGCCCTCATGCCCTGAATATCCTCAGGAGAGGTCTCCTCGCGTACGAGAATCGTCTTACGGCCAGCTTCAGCGGCAGCCATGGCACCCTCGGAGGAGAACACGAGAGTTCCCACTGCCCCGCCCGGAGACGCTGGAAGTCCGCGTGCGACCATCTTGGCAGCCTTTTCCGATGCAGCATCAAGCACAGGATGAAGAATCTCGTCAAGTTGTGCAGGTGAAACCCGCATCACGGCTGTCTTCTCGTCAATCATGCCTTCATCGAGCATATCCATAGCCATCTGGAGCGCAGCGATTCCGGTCCTCTTGCCGACACGGCACTGAAGCATCCAGAGAGTTCCTTCCTGAATGGTGAACTCGATGTCCTGCATGTCGTGGAAGTGGGCTTCAAGGCTCTTGCGGATACCATCAAGCTCCTTATAGACTTCAGGCATCGCCTTCTCAAGAGAAGGCAAATCCTTGTTATGTTCGTTCTTGGTAGCCTCGTTGAGAGGATTCGGAGTGCGGATACCTGCAACCACATCCTCGCCCTGAGCGTTGACGAGCCACTCGCCGTAGAACTTGTTGTCTCCGGAAGCAGGGTTGCGGGAGAACGCAACACCGGTGGCTGAGGTGTTGCCCATGTTGCCAAACACCATGGACTGCACGTTCACTGCCGTGCCCCAGTCATCAGGAATCTTCTCGATACGGCGGTAGGCAATAGCCCTCTTGCCGTTCCATGACTTGAACACGCCTCCGATAGAGCCCCAGAGTTGTTCCTTGGCAGTGTCAGGGAACTCGACTCCAAGCACTTCCTTGACCTTTACCTTGAACTTCTCGCAAAGGTCCTTGAGTTCTTCTGCAGTAATGTCTGTATCGGACGAATAGCCCTTCGCTTCCTTGAGTTCGGCCATCATGCGGTCGAGTTGCTGGCGGATTCCCTGCCCGTCGGCCGGCTCGATTCCCTCGGCCTTCTCCATGACGACGTCAGAGTACATCATGATGAGACGCCTGTAGGCATCATAGACGAAGCGCGGATTTCCCGTCTTCTCGATAAGGCCCGGAATTGTCTCTGAGCAGAGGCCGATGTTAAGGATGGTGTCCATCATTCCAGGCATCGAGCTTCTCGCTCCGGAACGGCAACTCACGAGGAGAGGGTCCTTCGGGTCGCCGAACTTTTTTCCCATAAGGTTTTCGGTAGCATTGAGTGCGGCTCTTACCTCCATCTTGAGGTCTTCAGTGTAGCCTCCGCCAAGCTCATAGTACTCGGCACAGCATTCGGTAGTGATGGTAAAACCCGCAGGAACAGGCATGCCGAGCCTGCTCATTTCAGCCAGATTGGCTCCTTTTCCTCCGAGGAGCTCGCGCATCGAGCCGTCTCCCTCGGCAGTCTTCCCGCCGAAGCAGTAGACTCTTTTCTTGATTTCAAACATATCGTGTATCTATTGAGTTTTTCAAGAATACGCTGTAATAGTTTACAAATGTATTGAAAAATATTGATTCCTCCGTCATCCCCAAGCCAAAGCACAGCCCGGAAACCTATTCCAGACGAAAGGCAAGGAAGGGGCATCAGAGCAGTTTCGCAGCAAGTTCCGAAAGCTCGCTGCGCTCTCCCTTGCGCAGGAAGATATGCTGGAAAATCCTCTGCCCGCCCATCTTCTCGCCGAGATGCGTCAGACCATTGGACCACTGGTCCAGGTAAGGCTGGTCGATCTGGAAGATATCGCCGGTGAAGACCATCTTCGTCCCCTCGCCGGCCCTCGTGATGATGGTCTTGATCTCGTGCGGAGTGAGATTCTGCGCTTCGTCGATGATGAAATAGCATTTCCCGAGACTCCTGCCTCTGATATACGCAAGCGGCTCTATGACAAGTTTTTCCTGCGTGAGCATGCTTTCTATGCGAAGCGCTTCTTTCGAGCTCGGACGGAACTGCGACTTGATGACGTTGAGGTTATCCATCAGCGGCTGCAGGAACGGAGCCATCTTGGTCTTCTGGTCTCCCGGAAGGAATCCTAGCTCCTGATTGCCAAGCACCACCGCCGGCCGCGAAAGCACTATCTGCTCATATTCCCTCTCCTGCTCCAGCGCCGCAGCGAGAGCAAGCAGGGTCTTCCCGGTGCCCGCCCCGCCGGTCAGCGAAACAAGCGAGACACTCCTGTCCATCAACGCATCGAGCGCCATCATCTGTTCGTCGTTCCTCGGCTTGATACCATAGGCCTCACGGGACTTGACAAGCACGAAGCGGTCCTGCCTGTCATCGTATTTCGCACAAGCGACGCCTTTGTCCGATTCTGCCCAACTGAACTTATAGAGCTGGTTCGGGGCCGGACGTTCTTTCACGACCTCCGCCCTCGGGATGGAAGTCTGAGGACCGTAGCACAGGCTCTGCATGAGTTCGGAGGAAAGACGCTCGGACTGGACTTCCTTCTGCGCTTTTTCAATCTTCTGCTCCTCGACCTTGTCCGTCAGATAGTCTTGCACCGCCATCCCGGCAGCCTTGGCCTTGAGACGCAGGTTGACATCCTTGGTCACAAGAGCGACGAAGACCCCCGGATGGTTGTCTCTAACCCACATGGCAGTGGCGAGAATCCTATGGTCCGGGATGTTGTCCACGAACATCGAGGCATACTCGGCGGAGAAAGGATGGTTGGGCTCGACTTTTATGAGCCCGAGCCCCTTTCCTATCGGAAGGCCGTCCTTGCCGAAGCCGCGGTCGCCGGTGATCCGGTCGATGTCGCGCATGAATCCGCGTGCGTTGTATGCAAGTGCGTCATTGCCTTTCTTAAACTTGTCAAGTTCCTCGACCACGGCAACCGGAATCACGATGTTGTTGTCACGGAATCTCCTGATGGCCCGGCAGTCGTGCAGGATGACGTTGGTGTCCAAGACAAAGATCTTTGCTTTTCCCATAGAAATGTAAGTATTGTCATCAGTCCTCGCCCTCGGCATATTGGATGAGCGAGTCAAGAATGTTCTGAATCCAGGATGCGCCGGATGTACGGACCTTCACCCCACGGCCCTCGGAAGGATGTCCGAGAGGGAAATAGGCCACATCCTGGAGCAACAGCTCCGCATCCACGTAGTCGAAGTCCGCATCCCGAATCTGTACCACGACGCCCGGAACTTCCGCGAAGAGCACTCGGAGCGGAGATTCGCCGTGATAGGAGCGGATGATGCCGGAAATGTCTGCGTCGAGAGCACACGAGCCTTCCGCCATGCGGTCAAGCGCAGCCAGCAGCCCGCCGTCTTCCACACTGCAGGCCGAAAGGAGCACACCGTCTTCGACGAACTCACGAACCACTTCGAAGCAGTCTATGAAGCAGTCCGCATCCTCTATCCTGACGGAAGCACCCCCAAATCCGGAGACCTGCGCCAGAGCGGAGCCTCCGAGACGGAAATCTGCCGTGTCGAACGGGATGTATATCACCCAGCTCTGAGTGTCCAGGACAAAGTGCGCAGGACAGGATCTCTGGGGCAGAAGTTTGGGGTTGTGGCTTCTGAAAGGCTCCAGTACGAAACCGTCATCTTCCCCGATTCCGTCCTGCTCGAGCGAAGGTTTGAAGGAGACCTCGCAGCCTCCCCGGGTATCCGTGCACGCCACGTCGCAGAAGTGCAGGCCCAGCGCGTCGGCATAGTCCGCGGCAGCCTGAACACTCTCGTAGAAAGCCGCCATCGCGCCCACAGGCGAAGGATTCCACTTCCATGAGACGGCAAGATTAAGGTCGCGGAGACGGAAATGTCCTCTGTGCCAAAGTGTCCCGAGAATCGCCGAGGCAAGCCTCATCCGCGTGAACGAATCAGAATACGCGAGAGGAAAGATTCTCTTCACACCGACGACGCTGCCGAGCAGCGCCACGGAATCTTTCACTTCCGTACCGGAAGTCACCTTCAGCGGCGGGTCCATGGTTTCGTCCATAACCGGCTCAGTCACAGTCTTCCCGGCGGGGATCAGATCATGTTCGGTCACCGCAGACAGCAACTGCGCCGGAGTGTACTCTTTGCGCACGCCGTCGATGACGAAAGTCGAATATAAGGCAGATTCCATTTCTGACATTGTATGTCACGCTTCAGTTAAGTCCGTACCCGCCTGTCACAGGACATTCGGATTGTAAAAATAGTGATTTCTCGCGAAAAACGACTCATATTTGCATACGCAATAAAACTGAAGGCAATGAGCGATTTCAGCATAGAGGCATACGATGCCTTGGTCAAGGACATATTCGATAGACATCCGTCGGTGCAGAGCGTCGGCTTCTCAGGGGACGCGTACAAGCCGGGGCTCGACGGAATGAAACGCTTCGACAAAGCACTCGGCTCACCCTGGCGCTCGTATGAATGTTTCCACATAGCCGGAACAAACGGCAAGGGTTCTGTCAGCTCGATGCTCGCCGCCGCCCTCGCGGGGAGGGGACTGAAAGTAGGTCTCTACACTTCCCCGCATCTTGTGGACTTCCGAGAAAGAGTTAAAACGGTGAGCGGCGACAGCTATTCCATGGTTTCGAGAGAGTTCGTGTACGACTTCCTCCGGAACGCCCCGACCGAGGGTCTTTCGTTCTTCGAAATCACCACCGGCCTCGCGTTTGCGTGGTTTAAGGAAGCCGAAGTGGACGCGGCCGTGATAGAGACAGGACTCGGCGGCAGACTCGACAGCACCAACATCATCACCCCGCGCATCAGCATCATCACGAGCATCGGACTCGATCACTGCGCCATGCTCGGACACACCAGAGAAGCCATCGCAGGAGAGAAAGCCGGCATCTTCAAGCACGGCGTCCCGGCGCTGGCCGGGGTCAGGGACGACGAAACAGCGCCAGTCTTCGAGCGCCAAGCGCAGCAGGTAGGCTGCCCGCTCCACTATGCAGACGAGTTCCCAGCCGAAGATTTCCAGACGGACCTCAGGGGCCCGTATCAGAGAGGCAACCTCCGGACCGCACTCGCCGCCCTCAAGATTCTGGGCATCCCGGCGGAGAAGGACGCCATATCCTGCTGCGGCAGGGCCACCGGATTCCGGGGCCGTTGGGAGCAGGTCCTGGACTCTCCGCAGACAATCTGCGACATAGGCCACAATCCGGAAGCCCTGAAGATAAACTTCGCGCGCATCAAGGAGAGCGCCAGACCGCTCTTCATCGTCTACGGCATCATGTCTGACAAGGATCTCGCGGCCATAAGGCCCATGATGCCCGCCGAGGCCAGGTACTACCTCGTCGCGCCGGCCATCAGAAGGTCTCTCCCCGTGGAGGAGCTCGACGCTGCCTGCGAAGGACTTAAAAGGAAAGCCTTCGGCAGCGTGGCACTGGGGGTCGAGGCCGCCCTGCAGGATGCCTCGAAAATTCCCGGGAGCCTCGTCTACGTGGGAGGAAGCAACTTTGTCGTAGCCGAGTGCATCTCATATCTGGGACAGAAAAAGACAACGGAATGAAAAAGGCCATCCTTACACTGCTTCTTATGCTGAGCGCCATCAACTTCAACAACTTCGCCGCAGACAAGGACGGACACGCCCTCACTACGCTGTGGGACATCTACCTCAAGGCCGAGCAGGACGACCTGCCTAAAAAGCAGCTCTCCATCCTCGAAAGCATCAAGAAGGAAGCCGCGAAACAGAAGCTCGCTTGGGACTACTACGATGCCTGCGAGAGATACGTCCAGGTCCGCAGGGCCACCAACTGGAAACTCGCCGATGAAGCGTGGGCGGATTTCGGCAAGGAAGTCCACGAGTTCAACCACCCGACTCTCACTTTCTTCTTCAACACACTCCACGCAGCTACAAACGCCTCTCCGGCGGAAAGCCTCAAATCCATCGGTTCCGACAAGGAGACGCTCCTGAATTCATATTTCCCGCAATTCTATGCCCGAGACTCCAGACTCGACGGCTTCAAGTTCCGTGAAGCTCTCTGCAAATTGCTTCCGAGCGACTATGACTACGCCCTTTGGGCCCTGTTTGGAGAAAATGGCGATGACGAGAGCGTCCTAAAGGCTATGGAAGAACGCTACAGAGGCATCTACCCTTACGACGCGCTGGTGGAATACAGCCGCATAAGTTCCGAAATCCACGCCAGCGACTCATCCAGAGCGCAGGCTCTCAAGAAGTTCGCGGCCAAATACTCCTCCAGCGCAGCCTCCGCTCTCGCGGAAGAAGACCTTCTCCTCATGAGATTCGACTCTCTCCTCAACGCAGGCGCTTCCGCAAAGGACTTTCTCGTCCTTGACCAAGACTGCATGACACTCAACGGTCGTCTCTGCAATTTCAGAGCCGACGAAAAGACTCTGGCCCTATGCTGCAATGCAGCCGACGGACTTCACCGCAGGCTCAACGACAGAAGCATCTCCATGGAAGTGGAGGATGGAACGGCAGTGCTGCTGCTCCGCAATGTCCCATCGGCGAGACTCGGCATCAAGTCCGGCAGGAAGACTCTCTACACAGAAGAAATCTCCAATCCAAAAAAGAGTTTCTTCGTCCCAGACACCCTGAAAGTAAAGCTCCGCTACCTTGACGACGGCGAGTACATGGTTTCGGCAAGTTGCGGAAAACTCTCTGAGCAGACATCCTATTCAAAGCACAGCCTCTCGATTGCGACAAGACGCAATTCCGACGGGCTCGGAGTATACATTACCGATTCCCGCAGCGGAAAGCCTGTTGAAAGCTGCACGCTCACCCTCCTCAACGGCTCCGGCAAGATTGTCGCCAGCGCGGAGGACTTCCGTCCGGACGGAGGCTACACTCCAGTTCCAGAGATGTTCGAGATGGCGATGTCCCCAAAGAAATGGGGATACACTCTCCAGGCAAGTCTCGTGGACGCCTCCGGAAAGGCAAGAAGCAGCCGGAAGATTTCTGCGCGGGCTAGAGCCGAGGATACGGCTTCGACAGCAGAGGAAATCAGGATAGAGAGCGGTATTGTCCTTACGGACCGGAAAGCCTTCAATCAGGGGGAAAGCGTAAACTTCAAGGTCATCCTGTTTGACGAGAGTTTCAGCAAAGACGGTAAAGACACCCGCACCGTCCGTGAAGGGACGGCGATAGACGCCATATTCAGCGACACCGACGGAAAGCGGGTCGCAGCTCTGCATCTGACCACCGGAGAATTCGGCTCGGCGGCAGGAGAGTTCAAGATACCGGCAGGCTCAAAAGGCGGACGCTACCACATCGAAATCCGCGATAGGAAAAAGCATATCACGGGCACGAGCATAACTGTGGACGAGCTCACGACGCCTACTTTCGACCTCACATGGGAGGAGGACGGCAGGTTCTATCTCCCTGAGGACGAGATTATCGTCAAAGGCCGTATCCGGGCATGGTCAGGGCACAGCCTCGGCTCATCAGCTGCCATCTATTCCGTGCGTGACGAGAACCGGAGGACGACTCTCGCGGAGGGGCAGCTCGAACTGGCCGACGACGGCAGTTTCAGCATTCCTTTCCGCGCTGGCAAGGAGGACTATTCCTTTCCAAGCATAAACGTCAAGGTCACCGACGGCACGGGAGAGACGTTTGAGTTCACCACAGACCGGATGGTACGCCGCCATATCCCGTTCGGATACGCAATCAAGAATGCCGACAAGGGCCGGTTCGATGCCGTCGAGAAGAGCAGCGGCGACAGGCGGCGGACCCATGACAGCTCCAGCGGGACTATCGTCGGGAAGTCTTCCGTATGCTTTGAGCCGGAAGACAAGTGCCTGCTTCCAAGCGCAAGGTGCGAGTACGAGCTCCACGATGACAATGGAGCCGTCGTCCTCAAAGGCAGGACTGACGGCTACGTCGGATTCCTCCTTGACCTCAGCAGCCTTCCGGCTGGCAGATACCGGCTCAAATCAAAGCTGAGCGCCATATCTTCGAGCGGCAAAGACTACGTCGAAGAGGCAGAAAACAATTTCCTCTATATGCCGGAAAACGCTTCTTCGCTCATGGGCGGACTCCGAAGTTTCTTCCGCGAGATGCAGGGAGACTCGCTCCAGCTTGGCTCGACGACCGGGGAGGTCTGGGCCGTGGTTGAATTCTACAAGGAAGGCAACGTCCTCGCCGGAAGGGACACTCTTCATTTCGCCGGCAGAAGCGGAGAGAAAGCTTCCCTCCGGACAATAGGCTTCCCCAAGGGTTTCGACACCTGCCGCTATCGGAGCATCGCCGTACTGTGGTTCAAGGACAAAGACGTGTTCTCATACGTGATGGAGTTTTCGTCAAAAGCAGAAGAAAGAGATGTAATGCCGCTGCGGTTCACTCGCTTTCTCGACACCACCGTCCCGGGGGAGGAATATGAATTCCTGATTGCCTCCGCGCCGGGAACGGAGCTCGCCGCAGCCATATTCGATGCTTCAGCCGATGCCTTCCAGCCTAACGTATGGAATGCCGTACGCCGCGCTTCAGGACCGGCGCACGTCATGGTCGAGAGAGATGATGTGCCCGGAATAGACGGAGGTTTCTTCTACGGTGCGAGGCCTATTCTCTACGCCAAGGCGAATGCCCGCTCGTCGGCCATGAGCGACATGGTAGTATACGAGAGCCCCAAAGGCTATTTCGAGGAGGCGACCAACGAAGAAGGCAGCGAAACGAACGGAAGCCCGGCCTATGGAGGGCAGGCCCACCACGTGCGTCAGAACTTCTCGAAGACCGTCGCGTGGGAGCCGTTCCTGCGCACCGACGAAAACGGAGAAGCCGTGCTGCGTTTCCGCAACGCCGACAAGCTTTCGACATACCATGTGCAGCTTTTCGTGCACGACAAGAATCTGCACAACGCCGCCCTCCGGAGGGATATGGTGGTAACGCTTCCGGTAAAGATAGCCGTTGTGGAACCGTCAAAGCTCTACGAAGGCGACATATATCGTGCGAGAGTGACTGTATCGAACTCTTCGGATAAAGACATCGAAGCCGTGGTGAGGATACAGTTCCTCGACGGCGGAGACTACCGCAGTGCAAAAGTCTTAAAATCCGGAGAAGAGTCAATCAGCATACCGGCAGGTAATGTCCGGACCTTTGACTGCGCAGCCGAAGTGCCTGACACGAAGGTTCTCGGTCTTCTCTGCAGAGTCTCGCCTGTCGGCGGAGAGTCCGGAGACGATGCCGTGTTCGTCACCATCCCGATTAAGCGTCCTGTGCAGACCTTACGCGAAGCCCACTCTGCCCTACTTCTGAGCGGACAGGACAAAGCTGCTCTCATGGACTCTCTCCGCTCATGCTTCGTGAATGTACCGAAGGAAGGACTGAAAGTCAGAGAAATATCCATAAAGGACATGCTCCTCGCAGCAATCCCCGAAAGAGTCGAACCGAAAGGCGACAACATTGTAGCGGTCAGCGAAGCTCTATATGCCTCATGCCTCTCCGGAAAACTTCTCGGCAAAGCACCGGAGATATCCGGAGAGACCATAGAGAAGGCCCTAGGATGTGCAAACGAAGACGGAGGATTCGGATGGTATGCCGGAATGCGCTCCTCCGCGGTCGTCACCGCTGTGGCGCTGGAAAGATTTGCCATGATGGGCGGCGACTGCCCGAAAGAGCTCCGGGCTCTTGTTCCGGCAGCCGTGCGATTCCTCGACAGAGAGTTCTTCAGCCGCAGCGAGTGGCCGTTCTGGTGCGGAAGGCTGAGCCTCGAGCAGTACCTGCTCGTGCGCTCCCTCTTTCCAGAGGTCGCTCTCGACACCGATGGCGCCGACCCGAAGACCGTGAAGGAATTCCGAAAAGCCGCTTCCTGCTATCTTGTCCCGACAGGTGCCCGCAGACTCAACGGAATGGTTTTCGCCAAGTCGCGCAGGATGCTCACTCTCAGCAACCTGCTCGCCAGCGACAAGGGGCGCGAGCTCGCGTCCTCCTTCGGAATCAGGCTTCGCTCTACCGCACGGCTAAGGCGTTCTCTCGACAAGGATGTCGCTTCGCTCTCCGAATACGCCGAACGCCACAGCAGCGGAGGATTCTACTTCCCGAACGCCGTGCTCCCGTGGAGAGGACTTCTTGAAAGCGAAGCCTACGCGCACGCGACCATATGCCGGCTTCTTGGCAAACATGGCAGAAACGACATCGCAGAGGGCATAAGGCTCTGGACAACGGTACAGAAAGAAACCCGAGAGTGGACTTCCGACCCGGCCTACATCGAAGCCATAGCCGAGGTGATGAATGGCACCGAGAAGACTCTCTCCACCATGATTATCGCAGTGGAAGGAGAGACCACGCTTCCGTTTGAAGACATCGCGACGACTGGCAACGGGTTCAGCATCAGCAGAGAATACTGGCGAGACGGAAAGCTGCTTGAAGACGGAGACACACTACACGTCGGAGAGAAGATAGAGGCCATCTACCGGATAAAGAACGACGAGAACAGAAGTTTCGTGCGCCTGACCGCACCGAGAAGTGCCGCACTGCGCCCGGCAGAACGGCTTTCTGGACTTTATAGACTGAAAGCCAAGACCTTGGGCGCCTCGTGGATGGGCTTCGCCCCGCAAGGCTACAGGAGCGTCTACGGCGACAGGAGCGTGTTTGACTTCGACTCCTGGCCGGAGGAGGAGACCACCGTCAGCGAGACTCTCTTCGTGGTACAGGAAGGAGTGTTCAGCTCACCTGTTGTCAGCATAGAGTCGCTCTACGCCACGCATTACAGGGCCAACGACAAGGGCAGACAACCTCAGGCAGCCGTCAGATGACCTCGATGTCATAGGAGCGCATCCAGCCCTGACGTCCGTCAGCGAGCTCGATGTTGCGCCAACCGCCCACTTCATCGAGCAGACGGACCTTTGTGCCTTCATGAAGGATGAAAAGGTCCTTCGAGGAATCCCCCGAAGGAGAGCTTTTGACGGAAGCCACCGCACTCGTGACGATGGCTGAGCTTTCGTCAAGGTAGCCTGAACGCTGGCTGAAAGCCATGAGGTTGGCAGACAGCGACAGGACAAGCGCCGCTATCCCGACGATGAAACCGGTTTTCCTGCCGACACTGTTCCCCGCAAGCCCGAACAGCAGTGCCATCCCGAGGAAAAGCGCAAAGAGAAGCAGCGCGACGATTCCCCAGGCGGTCGAAGACATCAGAGCGCGGATGCTGCGGAACCACGCACCAAGGAAGAACTCCGGGACTGCCGATATCTTGTCTTGCAGTCCTGTCCTCGCGAACTCCAGATTGTAGCGCGCGTCAGAGTGGCTTGGATTGAGTTTGAGGGCCCGCTCATAGTTGATTATGGCCTGAGCCAGATTGTCCGAGCGGAAGTAGGCGTTGCCCAAGTTGTAGTAGAGCGCATCAGACTCCAGCCCGCTCTCTCGTATACTCTCCCAGTCCTGCAATGCCGCATCCCACTGCCCCTCCGAATATGCCTTCACGCCGGCTGTCCACAGGGAGTCGGCCGGTTCTGCGGAAGCAGCCCGAAGTTCAGCTCCGGCCAGAGATGACACAAGCAGCGCCGTCAGTACGACCGCAGCAGTGCCGTTACCTCTGGACTTATGTTTCCTGTTCATTTCACTTTCGATTTCTGAAATAACCTCGACTGCCTTCTCATAGTGGGAAGACATCTGCTCACTCCCGCTGTCAGGAGCATAACGTGCATACTCGCAGGCATCCAGCAGAGATGCATAATCCTCCGCAAGGCCCTTTGAAGCCCCGCTCCCGACAAGTCGGGAGACGATGTTGTCCCTGCTCATCTCGGCCATGTCGATATTGAGCTTGTCCGAGACGTAGCCAAGCAAAGCCTTGTGCAACTCTTCGTAGAATGCTGACTGTAGTGACTTGTCACGGAATTCCGACGCGCGGGAGAGACGACGGCGCGCCATCTTGCCGGCACCTCTGTTCCGGCTGCCTGCCAAATCGGCCTTCAAGCCGGCGACCTTGCGGAGTATCAGGAAGACCGCAACCGCCACGGCAATCAGCAGCAGGTAGAGCAGGAAGTATCCCGCTGTCCCGACGAAAACCGAGCCTGCGCGGGAGAGCGACGGCCTGCCGGTGATGATGAAGCGTATGTCGCTGCCTATGTTGCGGACATCCTTGCCTGAAGGAACGGCCTTCATCACGCCAGCAGTCTCTCCGCCGGAGGCCGCATCTGTCTTGGCTACTCTTATGTCCATAGGCTCCGTCTCAAGAGTCACGTACTTGCCGGAGTCCATATCGAAATATGAATACTTGACAGGTGCTATGGTGAAACTGCCCGGGCTTCTCGGGATGAACGGATACTCGAAAATCTTGCCGCCCGCGACGTCGCTCGACTTCACGTCATAGGCTTCGAAATCTGGAGGAAACACAGGCTTCGGAGACTCGAGCAACGCAGTGTTGCCCGTGCCCGTGACGGAAATCTTCAGGGAGGCCGCCTCGTGGACCTTGAGAGTATCCCGCGTCAGGGTCGCCTCTACGCGGAAACGGCCGACCCCGCCGCCGAAGGAGGCGGGAGCTCCCGCCGGGAGCTCCGTGACCTTGACGGTCACCGGCTCTGTCGCAATCCGCTTGCGGATCGTCTGCACGTCGTCCTGAAAGAAATCATCGAAGATACTGCCGGTGGAGACCGACGGAACTCGCACGTTGACGAGGCAGACCAGTTCCGCAGCATCGACCTTGATGTCCCCGGCCTTCTGCGGGATAAGAGTCCAGCTCCTGAGGACCGCAGAGTTGTAGATACGCCCGTCAAGGTTTTCCCTCTGGAATTCTATGTTCTGCGGAGCCAGCAGCTCCTCGCTCCAGAAGCCGTTGAAATCAGGAAACTTGGCATTCTCAAAACCTGCAATGGTCACTCTCTGGTAAAGCTTGAGAGTGGCGGTCACAGGCTCGCCCACCATGACCCGGCGCTTGCTGAAAGACAGCCGCAGGAAAAGTTCGTCAGAAGATATCGACGAAGTCGAAGAGCGCGTGGACGAACTGCCCGAAGACGCTCCGCCGGAGCCCCCCTGGGAGGCTGCCCCGTCGGAGACGACCTCAATCTGCGGTGCATTTGACACATACTCCTTGCCCTTGACCTTCACGTGAGCAGGATTCAGAGTGAAATGACCAACGCTCTTCGGCATCAGGATGTATGTGAAGGTCGTCTGCGAAGACCTGGACACCTTGCCGTTGATGAAGGAAGTCGAGGACGACACGCCTTTCTTGGGCCCCCAGACAAGTTGGAAATCATTGCCAGAATCCCAGCTAAAGTCCGACACTTCCCCGTCGCCAGAAATCACGAACGTGACGTTGAACTGCTCGTTGACACCGACGAGATTCGGGGCCTGTATGTTGAACGATGTCTGCGCAGCGACGCTGCACACCGCAGCGACGAGAGCAAGCAATACCGATACTGTTCTCTTCATTACCAATTCTTTTCCTTCTGTTTTGACTTCAAGAGCGCCGCCTTCTCCTCGTTGACCTTGTCCATGGTCTCCTTCTCCTTCGCCTGTACCGCGCGCAACATCTGACGAGCCTGCTGCTGACTCAACTCCTCCTTCCCGTCGCCGCCGGACTGCTGCGGCTGCTTATTCTGCTCTCCTTCCCTCTGGTCGTTCCGGTTGTCCTGGTTGCCCTGACCGTCATTCTGCGGAGGCTGCTGCCCACTCTGATTCTTGTCTTGATTCTGGCCGCGGTCATCGTCACGTCCCTGTCCGCCGCCTCCACCTTGCTGATTCTCAAGCATTTTCTTGGCATAGACATAGTTTTCCTTGGCATCCATGTCGTCAGGGTCGAGCAGAAGAGACTCCCTGAAAGCGTTGACCGCCGCAGCATAGTCTTTCTTCTGCAGAGCCACGTCCCCGGCATTGAAGTGGCCCTGCGCAGGTGCCTCACCGGAAGAAGTCACCTTCTCCAGAGCCTTCCCGGCTCCGTCATAGTCCTCCTGACGATAAAGCGCCGAAGCGAGGTTGTAGGAAGCCGCCACCGAAGTCGAGTCCTTGAGCAAAGCCTTGCGATAGTCTATCTCGGACTCCTTGAAGTTGCCTTTCCTGAACTTGCGGTTGCCTGTCCTGAGTTCGTGCCTACCTTCAGTCTGCGCATGAACCACGGTCCCCGTGCCGGCGGAAAACAGACCGGCAGAAAGCAGCGCCACCATCAATAATCCATTCTTCATCAGTCGAACAACCTCCTTTTCATCTTTCTCTCCCCAATCAGCATCTCCAGCAGCCAGAGCGCCAGAGCCACCGCGAAGAAATACATATACAGTTCGTCATACTCCTCGAAGACCACGGACTGGAACCTCTCATCCTCAAGTTTCTTTATGTCATCAACAATCGGATTCAGCCCGAACTCCTCGTTGCCGGCATGGATGTAAGCACCTCCTCCTGATGAAGCTATCTGCTTGAGCGTCTGCTCGTCCAACCTCGACACCACAATCTCCCCATTCTTGTCCTTGAGCAGTTCCCCGCCGACCTTCAGCGGCTCTCCACTCAGCGTTCCGACGCCGATTGTATATATCTTTATCCCCGTCTGGGCCACCTGTCTTGCCGCCTCAACGGCATCATCCTCGTGGTTCTCTCCATCCGTTATGACGATGATGGCGCGACTCTTCTCGCTCTGCGCGCTGAAACTCTTCGCAGCCGTGCGTATGGCCTCGCCGATTGCCGTCCCCTGCACAGGAATGGACTGGGTGTCGATGGACGAGAGGAACATCTTCGCGGAGATGTAGTCGGTCGTCACCGGCAACTGCACGAAAGAAGTCCCGGCGAAAATCACAAGCCCGATGCGGTCACCCTCAAGCCTGTCCACAAGCCTTGAAATCGCAAGCTTTGCCCGAGAGAGCCTGTCAGGAGAATAGTCCTGGGCAAGCATCGAGTTCGACACGTCCAGGCATATCACTATCTCGGCTCCCTTTATCTCCTTCTCCACGAGCTTCGCACCAATCAGAGGACGGGCCATACCGATGGCGAAGAAACCGAAGGCAAGCGCATACAGCACCGTCCTCCACCATCCTTTCGCCGAAGAGACCGAAGGCATCAGGCCATTCACGAGACATTCGTTGCCGAAACGGCGGAGCCGTCTGCGGCGGAAATGCCTCAGCACGCCATAGCCCAGCGGAAACATCGGCACCAGCAGGAGCAGCCACAAGAATACAGGTTGAGCAAAATACAGCATTACGGCAACCTCCTCAAGAATAAAGAAATCAGCAGTTCAAGCAGCAGGCAGACGAGGGCGGCAAGCGCATACCCCGAGAAAAGTTCCTTGTAGACCGGAAAACTGTCTACGGTCGTGCGGGCCGTCTCCATCTTGTTGATCTCGGCATAGATCTCCGCGAGCTTGGTATTGTCCGTAGCCCTGAAATACCGGCCACCGGTAACGGCGGCGATGGACTTGAGAAGCTCCTCATCAATCTCAACCTGCATATTGCGCAGTTCAACCCCGAAAGGAGTGACAACAGGATACGGAGCCATCCCGTTCGCACCAACCCCTATGGTGTATACTCTCACGCCGTAGGTCTTGGCAATCTCGGCGGCCGTCTGCGGAGCCACCTCGCCGCGGTTGTTCACACCATCTGTCAGAAGTATCACAACCCTGCTCGGGGCGGAAGAGTCCATAATCCTCGCCACCGCTGTGGCAAGTCCGTTCCCGATGGCCGTACCGTCCTCTATGAGGCCGGTCTGGACTTCCTTCATGAGATTGATGAGCGTGGCCCTGTCGGTCGTAAGAGGACACTGCGTATAGCTTTCCCCTGCGAAAACCACGATTCCCATACGGTCCGAAGGCCTCTGGGAAATAAATTCGATGACGATGTCCTTGGCGGCCGAAAGCCGGTCGGGCTTGAAGTCCCGCGCGAGCATACTCGTGGAAACATCCATGGCGAAGACTATGTCTATGCCCTCCGTCTCACGCTTCTCAACGTCGGTCGAAGATCTCGGACGCGCGACAGCCACAATGACAAGGCACATGGCAGCAAGGCGCAGCGCGAAAGGAAAATGCCGCAGCACGGCAAGCGGAGAAAGCCCCGCGCTTGTCCACGGAGCGGAGGTGCTGACCCTGAGATGAGGACGACGGTCCCGAATCTCGATATAGAGGTATCTGCACAGCAGGAGCAGAGGGACCACAAGCAGCCAAAGTAGTTCAGGGTACTCAAAGAACATCCTTCTTCGCCCCCTCCTCAGGCTCGATTCTGTATGTCGATGTCACTAAACGCACGGCGAGCGGAAGCGCGGCTGCGTTTTCTTCGTCCGTCGCGGAGTGCTTGGCAAACTTCACGAAATCCGCCCGTTCGAAAAGCTCCATGGTCTGGTCATAGAGCTCCGGCGTAAGATCAGGATTGGACCTGAGCGCGGCGAAAAGTTCGGCCGTGGTCATCTCCGGCGCGTCGATGCAGAAACGGACTGCGATATAGTCCTTGAGAATGTCGGTGATGCCGGAATAGAAGGCTTTCTGCTTCTCCGGCGCCCACCAGCTGTTGCCGCGGAACTTGTCAAGCCGCCGCAGCGCCACGATATGCGGAGGATCGTCCTCGTGGGCCGTCTCCGACGACTTGCGCCTGCTTCTGACAATGAGGCACACCGCCAGCGCCACAAGCAGGGCAGCCAGCAGCCCCCCCAGCACGTATGGCAGCACTTCACCGAATGTCACAGGACAGGCAATCTGTCCCTTGATGTCGTGGGGCACGAACGTGGCCGTATCCACCGGCATGGTCTTGACATCCATGACTGCCCCGTCAAAGACGAGAGTATCCACCTTTCCCTGAGGAGAAAGCCTGCGCAGGGCAATCCCAGGAAGGTCATAGTGACCTTCCTCGAACGGAGCGATGACTATGCTCCCCTCTATGTCCAGAAGCCCCCTGCGGTTTTTCAGAGTGTCAATCTTCCACCCCCTCACGACGGCAAGGGTGTCGCCGGAAAGTTGCGAGAAATCCTGGAGAGCTAAGGAAGTGCCTTCCCGCACCGAGTCCAGACGGAAACCATATTCCAGCTGGTCTGCAATAAGGACGGAATCGCGCTCCGCGAGCGGCCGCAGGAACGACTGACCCGAAGGAACGATGTCGAGAAAAGCCGACAGAACTATTGCTAAAATGAACCTCATCTACGATTGAACAGTGACATCAGCCCCTTCACATAGTCGGAGTCAGTGTCTATTTCCACATTGTCGATACCGTACTTATTGAGCATGGCGGTCTGCCGCGCATCGAGTCTCCCGAACCACTCGGCATACGAAGCGCGCACCTTGCGGCTGTCGGTGTCCACCCAGGCGCCGCGGCCTGTTTCGCTGTCCTTTATGTGCACCAGCCCCACAGGAGGCAGCGTCTTCTCACGCGGGTCACGTATTTTTATCACGCTGAGATCGTGCCGCATAGCGGCGACTTTCAGCCCCTCTTCGTAACGAGGAGTCCCGTCGGATTCCGCATCTATGAGGTCACTCAGCAAAAAGGCGGTGCATCTTTTCTTGATGGCGTTGGTAAGGTACTTCAGTGCCAACCCTATGTCCGTCCCTGAAGATGTCGGCTGAAGGTCGAGCATCTCTCGGATTATGTGCAGCAGGTGGGAGCGTCCCTTGCGCGGCGGGATGAACTTCTCGACCTTGTCGGAGAAGAACAGGGCACCGACCTTGTCGTTGTTGAGTATGGCACTGAAAGACAAGACGGCGGCCACTTCTGCGATGCGCTCACGCTTGGTCTGCGAGACCGTCCCGAACAGCCCGGAGCGGCTCACGTCCACGAGAAGCATGACGGTGAGTTCCCTCTCCTCCTCAAAGACCTTGACATACGGCGAGCGCAGACGCGCCGTGACGTTCCAATCCATGGAGCGCACATCGTCTCCCCACTGATACTCACGCACTTCCGAAAACGCCATTCCCCTTCCCTTGAAGGCCGAATGGTACTCTCCGGCAAAGATCTGGTGCGAGAGTGCCCGGGTGCGGATCTCAATCTTGCGGACTTTCGAGAGAAGGTCTGTCGCCGAAGACTTGCTATGGGACGATGACGGCATTGATGACTTGCTCGATTATCTGCTCGCTCGTGACATTCTCGGCTTCAGCCTCATAGCTCAGGCCGATTCTGTGGCGGAGGACCTCCGGGCACACCGCCCTGACATCTTCAGGGATCACATACCCGCGGCGCTTGATGAAGGCGTATGCTTTCGCAGCCATAGACAGGCTGATGCTGGCACGCGGAGAGGCTCCGTATGAGATGTAGTCCTTGATGCCTGCGAGCCCGCAGTCTTCAGGCTTGCGCGTGGCATAGACTATATCCACTATGTACTTCTCAATCTTCTCGTCCATATAGACCTCGCGGACCACTTCCCTCGCCCGGAGTATATCTTCTGGCCCGACGACTTTCTGTGAGGTGGGAAAAGTCCCGCTGTTGTTCATCCTTACGATAAGTTTCTCCTCCTCGCGGCTCGGGTAGTCCACCACCACCTTGAGCATAAAACGGTCTACCTGCGCTTCCGGAAGAGGGTAAGTCCCTTCCTGCTCCACAGGGTTCTGGGTAGCGAGGACAAGGAAAGGCTCCGGAAGAGGATAGGTGCTGTCACCAATCGTCACCTGACGCTCCTGCATAGCCTCGAGAAGGGCCGCCTGGACTTTTGCCGGTGCCCTGTTGATTTCGTCGGCAAGGACGAAATTGGCGAAGACAGGGCCCTTGTGAATCTCGAACTCCTCCTTTTTCTGGGAGTATATCAAAGTTCCGGTAACATCCGCAGGAAGCAGGTCCGGAGTGAACTGGATACGGTTGAACTTCACGTCCACGGCCTTCGCCAGAGTACTGATCGCCAATGTCTTGGCAAGTCCAGGCATACCTTCAAGCAAGACGTGTCCGTTGGCGAGCAAGGCAATCAGGAGATTCTCCACAAGGTGCTTCTGTCCCACTATCACCTTGCCCATCTCAAGGGAAAGAATGTCCACGAACCCGCTTTCCTTCTGTATGCGGTCGTTGAGTTCCCTTATGTTTACACTTTCCATATAAAATTAATAATTTTGCAACATTATGCGTTATCGTATCGTGCTGTCCTACAACGGAGCCGGTTTCAACGGCTGGCAGATTCAACCTTCCGCCCCGAGCATCCAGGGGGCATTGGAGAAGGCACTCTCCACCCTGCTGCGCCACCCAATCCAGTTGACGGGAGCTGGCCGCACCGACACGGGCGTCAACGCCTTGGGATACACCGCCCACTTCGAAACCCCGGACGAAATCCACAGGAATGATTTGGCCTACAAATTAAATGCCATCCTACCGGCCGGAATCTGCGTGATTTCGCTGAGCAAATGCGCGGACGATTTCCATGCGAGATTCAACGCCTCAAGGCGTGAATATACATATTTCCTGCACAGGGTCAAAGACCCGTTCGTGTCAAGTTTCTCCTACCTCTGTGCATATCCGGAACTGGATTTCGAGAAGATGAACGAAGCCGCCCGCGTGCTTCCGGGGAGACACGACTTCAGTTGCTTCGAGAAGAGCGGAGGCAATGCCCGGACATCTGTCTGCACAGTCTTCGAAGCTTTCTGGAAGCACTATACCCCGAACATCAGCGCCTTCGGCATGGGCCTCGACTCCCCGGACGCACCAAAGACGACTCCAGAAGCGCCCGTCGCACCGGGGCAGTCAAATCCGGACGGCAACTGCCGGTACTGGTATTTCCGTATCAGCGCCGACAGATTCCTCAGGAACATGGTCCGCGCCGTCGTCGGCTCTCTCGTGGAGGTAGGACGCGGAAAGCGCAGCATAGACGACTTCGCCGCTCTGGTTAGGGAAGCGCCTGAAGACGGGCGCATCCAGGAGGCTGACGGAAAGCGCCGGACTCTTCGCTGTGAAGCCGGAGAAAGTGTCCCAGGGCACGCCCTCTTCCTCTCCGGGATTGAGTACCCCAGCCCGCCCGCCGGCATGGCTCCAGGCCTCTCCGGCATGGATTTTCCGGAGCTCTCAAGTTCCGTCATCATCGGACAAGAATCAAAATAATTGATTATCTTTGCCGTGCGCGGGTGTCAGTAGCCGCGCACGCCTTATAGTTTTTTAACAACCGTTACTACACACAGAAATGCTTTTCACTTTGCTCCAGACAGATATGACCGAAGTCACACCGGTCCCTCAGGAGATGTCCTACAGTCTCTTCGAGATGGCCGCAAAGGGAGGTCCCTTGATGATTGTCCTCCTTCTTCTCTCCATCGTGGCAATATACCTCTTCGGAAAGAAATGGTGGGCCATCCATCTGGCGGGGAAGATTGACAAAGACTTCATGATGGACATCCGCGACTATGTCCACGAGGGCAAGATTAAGTCGGCCAAGACACTCTGTAGCAAATACAACAACCCGGTAGCGAGGATGGTCGCCACGGGGCTCACCCACATAGGCAAGCCGCTCTCCGACATCCAGACTGCAGTCGAGAACACAGGCAACATGGAGATTGCGAAGCTTGAGAGGGGACTTCCATACCTCGCGACCATCGCCGGAGGAGCTCCGATGATTGGTTTCCTCGGGACGGTGATTGGTATGGTCCAGGCGTTCTTCAACATGTCCAACGCCGGCAACAACATCGACATCACTCTTCTCTCCGGAGGCATCTACACGGCGATGATTACCACCGTAGGCGGTCTTATCGTGGGAATCCTCGCATATTTCGGATACAATTTCCTCTCTGCGAAGGTGACGGCTCTGGTATACACGATGGAAAGTGCCACATTGCAGTTGATGAACGCCCTCGAGTCCCCTGACGGCAGCACAAAGGAGAACTGAAATGGCACTGAGACGAATCACAAAGGCAGACCCGAACTTCTCGATGTCCTCAATGACGGACATTGTGTTCCTACTGCTCATATTCTTCCTAGTGACCTCAACTCTGGTCAACCCCAACGCGCTTAAGCTTCTGCTCCCTAAAAGCACCGGACAGGTAGGCGCAAAGGCCACTGTAAGCGTGTCAATAAAGGACTGGGGCGATGACAGATACACCTTCCACATCAACGGAGATCAGGCTCCCATGCCCCTCATCGAAGTGGAGGATGAGCTTGTCGGCCTGCTGCAGAATGAAGAAGACCCGACATTCGCGATATACTCCGACGAGAGCGTTCCCATCGGGGAAATCGTGCGGGTAATGAACATTGCCAAACGAAACCACTACAAAGTCATCCTTGCAACTCAGGCGGAGTGATGGGCAAAGAACGGAAAAACGATGACAAGAACGACCGCAGGGCTATCTTAACAGGTCTTGGGCTAACGCTTGCGGTCCATGCCGCGGCGCTTGTTCTGGTCTCGTTCACCGGACTGAAGTACATCTATCCGCCGCCGGAGGAGAAGACCATGCTGATTGACTTCTCCGATGAGCCGGAGACGATGGTTCAAGAATTCAGGGGCAACGCACCGAGATCAGAGACCCCTGACCCTTCTGCGCCGGTCAATCTGGTCCAGAAGAGCGAGTCTCCTGACGTTGCGGACCGAGAGAACCTCACCCCGGAAAGCGCAGCGGACGACTTCGGAGACGTGCCGGTCCAGAAGGAGGAAAAACCCGAGGAGCCGAAACTCGACCCAAGAGCGGCTTTCCCCGGCATGGCAAAGAAAGACACATCCTTGACGGCCGCCCACGCCGCAGAGGAGAGCTCTTCCAGAACCAAAGCCGGCCAGAGCGACGGCAACACGGCGAAAGGAAGGACCGACGGCAAACCGAACGCCCACCTCAGAGGGCGGAACACAGTGGGCAACATACCGCGACCGGCCTACAATGTGCAAGAAAGCGGCATAGTGGTTGTAGACATATGGGTAGACAACTACGGCAACGTGGTCAAAGCCGTACCGGGAGGTGACGGCACCACCGTTTTAAACAAGACGCTTCTTGCTTCGGCGAGGAAGGCAGCGATGGAGACTCACTTCAACGTGAGCAGTGATGCCCCAGCGATGCAGGAAGGAACAATAACTTATTATTTTAATCTTAAGTAGTGATGGACCAATTCACAAAAGAAGGCCGAAAACTTAGACCAAGAAAAGCAGTTCAGGGTCAAGATCATTCCAACTTCGAGAAGGTGGAGTTTCATTTCCGCGATCGCCGCGAAGGCGACAATGGTGAACAGAGAAATTCAGAAGACCGCCGTCCGCGCCAGTATGGCGAAGGACGCGAGGGCGGCTACAGACGAGAAGGCAGACCGAGCTACGGCGAGAGACGCAGCGGCGGATACGGACGCAG
>CAYLPY010000004.1:57750-119724 GCA_964385795.1 uncultured Muribaculaceae bacterium | reverse complement strand
GAGAAGGCAGACCGAGCTACGGCGAGAGACGCAGCGGCGGATACGGACGCAGCTACTCCGGCAACTCCGACCGCTCACGAGGCGACTTCTTCGAGCGCCGTCCGCGCCAGTACGGCGAAAATCGTGGAGGCTACGGCGAAGGACATCAGGGCGGGTTCGGCGAGAACCGCGAAGGCCGTCCTTCATTCGGCGGGGATCGCAGACCACGCGGAGCAGCTCCGCGCAAGGGAGGCTTCGGCAAAAAACAGTTCGGCGGCAAGAAAGGCCTGGACTCTCCATTCAACAAGGACTCATACGAGGGAATCAGCAGGATGATTGAGCGCCGTCCGATAGTCAACGGCAATGAAAGCGCAGAAGCATTCGATTCCCCGATCAAAGACGTGGTACGCCTCAACAAGTTCATCGCGAACTCGGGCGTCTGCTCCCGCAGGGAAGCCGACACCCTTATCCAGGCAGGCGTGGTGACCGTAAACGGCGAGGTTGTGACAGAACTCGGCACCAAGGTCAACATCCACAACGACGACATCCGCTTCAACGGCGAGCGTCTCAAGGGCGAGGACAAGGTATACATCATCATGAACAAGCCTAAGGGATATGTCACCACAGCCAGCGACCCTCATGCGGAGAAGACTGTGGTTGACCTCGTAAAGGACTGCCCTGCAAGGGTCTACCCTGTGGGAAGGCTCGACAAGAACACCACCGGTGTGCTCATGCTCACCAATGACGGAGAGATAGCTGAGAGGCTCACCCATCCGGCCTACGACAAGAAAAAGATTTACCAGGTAGCTCTCGACAGGGAACTCTCCCAGGAAGATTTCGAGAAGGTTCTCAGCGGGGTCACCCTCACCGACGGCGAAGTCAAGGCCGACGAACTAGAATACATCGACGACAACGACAAGCGCAAGCTCGGCATCGAGATCCACTCCGGGAAGAACCGCGTGGTGCGCCGCATCTTCGAGACCCTCGGCTACACGGTCAAGGCTCTCGACAGAGTGTACTTCGCAGGTCTCACCAAGAAGGGCCTCAAGAAAGGCGAGTGGAGATACCTCACCGAGGGAGAAGCCAACATCCTAAAGATGGGAGCATACGTATAATGGCGCATCGCTCCGGATTCGTAAACATCATCGGCAATCCGAATGTCGGGAAGTCCACGCTAATGAACGCACTGGTCGGAGAGAAACTCTCGATCGTGACGGCTAAGGCGCAGACCACCCGGCATAGGATTATGGGCATAGTCAACGGAGAAGACTGGCAGATAGTCTACTCCGACACCCCGGGCATACTCAAGCCTGGCTACAGACTGCAAGAAAACATGATGAGGTTCGTCGACGGAGCGATAGGCGACGCCGACATAATCCTCTACGTGACTGACACGGTCGAGTCAGCAGAGAAAAACGCCGAGTACGTCGACAGGCTCAAGGATCTGGAATGCCCGCTGATAGTCGTGGTCAACAAGATAGACATCAGCAGCGAGGAAGCTGTCCTGAATCTGATTGGCGAATGGAAGGTGCGTCTTCCGAAAGCCCTCGTAATTCCGGTATCGGCACAGGAGAGATTCAACCTCGAAAGCATCCTCGGCGCGGTCAAGGAAAGGCTTCCTGAGTGCCCGCCGTGGTTCGACAAAGATGCCTTCACTGACAAGAATCTGAGGTTCTTCGCTTCGGAAATCATCCGCGAGCAGATTCTCCTTAACTACAAGGAGGAGATACCCTACTCTTGCGAGGTCGAAATCGAGAGCTTCAAGGAAGGAGAGGAACGGTACGACATCAGCGCCGTCATCTACGTGATGCGCGAGTCCCAGAAAGGCATCATAATAGGCAAGAAAGGCGCCGCGCTCAAGAAGGTCGGCACTCAGGCCCGCCTCGAGATGGAAGACTTTTTCCAAAAAAAGGTCTTCCTGAGCCTTTTCGTCAAGACAGATCCCGACTGGAGGGAAAACAGGAAAGAATTGAGAAGATTCGGATACGAGGAATAAAATATGGAAGAAGAGGACATCATCACCGGAGAAGAATTCACGGAAGAAGATGCTCCCGTGGCGGACGGCCCGGAGAGCGGACGATACGACAAACTCCTCGAGAGGGACTCCCGCAAGTTCAAGCTCTCGGGAATGTTCAAGGACTGGTATCTGGACTACGCCTCATACGTAATCCTGCGCCGCGCCGTGCCGCACATCATCGACGGACTCAAGCCGGTGCAGCGCCGAGTGTTGCACACCATGTTCAAGATGGACGATGGCTCCTACACCAAGGTCGCCAACATCGTCGGACAAGCCATGCAGTACCATCCACACGGAGACGCGTCCATCCTCGGAGCCCTCGTCCAGCTGGGCCAGAAAGGCTTCACCGTGGACTGCCAGGGAAACTGGGGAAACATCCTCACTGGAGACTCCAACGCCGCACCGAGATACATCGAGGCAAGACTCAGCAAATTCGCCAAGGATGTCATCTTTGACCCTAAGGTGACCCACTGGATGCACTCCTACGACGGCCGCAACCTCGAGCCGACCGAACTTCCGGTCCGCTTCCCTCTCCTGCTTGCGCAGGGCACGGAGGGCATCGGCGTGGGCCTCGCATCCAAGATTCTCCCGCACAACTTCAACGAACTTCTCGATGCATCCGTGGCCATCATGGAAGGGCGCGAGTACGAGATTTATCCAGACTTCCCGACGGGAGGCCTCGCCGACTGCAGCAAATACATGCGCGGCAAGAGGGGCGGCAGCGTCAAAGTCAGGGCCAAAATCGAGAAGATTGACAAGAATACCATCGCCATCACCGAGATTCCGTACGGCAAGTACACTGACGACATCACAGAGTCCATCGTCCGCGCCAAGTCAAAGGGGAAAATCAAGATCAAGAAGATCGAGAACCTCACCACCGACAAGGTCGACATCGTCATCCATCTGCCGAACGATGTCTCTCCCGACAAGACTATCGACGCGCTCTACGCATTCACGGACTGCGAGTACAACATTGCTACCAACGCCTGTGTCATCAGGAATGATAAGCCCGAATTCCTCACAGTCAACGACATACTCGAATACAGCACCTTCCACACCAGAGACATCCTCCTACAGGAACTGCAGATCAGGCTCGGAGAGCTCGAGAGCGACTGGCACTACCTCTCGCTCGAACGAATCTTCTTCGAGAACCGCATATACAAAGTCCTCGAGCAGGACCAGAAGGACTGGGATGCCCAGGTCCAGGAGATTTTCGCGAGGATGAAGGAATATCAGGACCTCCTCAAGCGCGTGATTGTGATGGAAGACATCCTCAAACTCGTGGAGAAGCCTGTCCGCAAGATATCCAAGTTCGACACAAAGGTCGTGGACGAGAAGATCCTCGCTATCGAGAAGGAGATGCTCGACATCAAGGAAGACATCGACCACATCGACAGATACACCATTAACTGGTTCAAATCCATCAAGAAAAAGTACGGAGCGAACTTTCCGCGCCGCACAGAACTCGCAGGATTCGAAGCTATTGCAGCGACAAAAGTCGTCAATAACAACGCTCGTCTGCAGGCCAACCTCGCTGAAGGATTCGTCGGCATCGGCCTCAAGAAGGACGACGGCGGGGAATATATCTGCGACTGCTCGGACCTCTCGGAAATCATCGTCATCGGCAAGGACGGCAAGTACCGCATCACCAAAGTCAGCGACAAGGCTTTCTTCGGCAAGGACCTCCTCTATGTGAATGTGTTCAACAGAGGGGATTCACGCACGGTCTACAATGTCATCTACCGCGAGGGCAAGACGTCCATCTACTACGCAAAGAGATTCGCCGTCACTTCAGTGACGCGCGACAAGGACTACGACATCACTACCGGAGAGGCAGGATCTCAGATTGTATGGTTCTCGGCCAACCACAACGGTGAAGCGGAGACGGTCAAAGTCCAGCTCAGGTCACGCCCGAAGCTCAAGAAATTGTCATTCGAGTATGATTTCTCGGCCCTCGCAATCAAGAGCAGGACAGCGAGGGGTAACCTTGTCACGAAAAACGTCATACAGAAGATTTCCCTCCGGAACAAGGGAATCAGCACCATCGAGGGCAAGGACATCTGGTTCGACCCGGACATCCAGAAACTCAACGACGAGTCTCGAGGCCTGTATCTCGGACAGTTCGAGGACGGGGAGAAGGTTCTCGCCATCTTCCGCAATGGAACGTTCTACACGACCTCCTTCGAGGTGGTGAACCGCTATTCTGGAGACCTGCTTAAGATTGAGAAGCTCGACTCTTCGAAGACTTACACCGCCCTATACTACGACGGAGCGGCCAAGAGCTTCTACGTCAAGAGGTTCTCCTTCATCC
Source organism: uncultured Muribaculaceae bacterium (assembly GCA_964385795.1). Taxonomy (GTDB): domain Bacteria; phylum Bacteroidota; class Bacteroidia; order Bacteroidales; family UBA932; genus Cryptobacteroides. Next base: position 115,417 of record CAYLPY010000004.1, on the reverse strand, counting down.
CGAGCGACAACACCCCGATGTGCTTCATCTCCGACAGCCCGAAGTCGTACCTCGTGGACATCAGCGATGACCTCCACCCACAGTATGAGGTCAGATGGAAACTTGACGACAAGCAGCCGGAAGCCGTGGACGCGGAGGAATGGATAGCCAAGAAGAGCGTCAACGCGAAAGGCAAGAAATGCACCGCTAAGGGCGAGGTCCAGAGCGTTCGATTCATAGAGCCGCTCATAAAGGAAAACCCCGAGACGGAGGCAGACAGCCCTATAGACCTCGGCATTGAGAATGAACTTCCGGGCCTGTCCAGCATCGCCACAGGCATCAACGAAGCCGGCGACATCAATGACAATGAAGGGTCATTCGAAGAGCCAACGCTTTTCTGACGGGCATGGAAACGCTACAGCAAAGCCGACCCTTTTCCGGGCCGGCTTTCTGTTATCCTGACGGCTGCAGCCGCTCTATTTGTAGATATCTTCCCTCTCGCGGAGTTCACGCACGCGGAGCTGGATTGAGGAATTGCCACGGTAGTAGTTCTCCACTATCGTGTAGCAGACATCGAAAGGATTTCCTTCGTGGATGTAGTCGAAAAAGTCGGCCATATTGAACGCGATTGCTGGAATCTGATGATACGGCTGCGACTCTTGGATGAGGTCAAGCTTCATGTGGACACCTCCTGCGCCGACTTTGCGTCCGTTGCCCGCATCGTAGACATCCTCTGTAAGGAAGACCGGATTGTTGTTGCCCGGGCCGAAAGGCTGGAACTGCTTGAGGAAACGGACGAACTTCGGAGAAATCTGGCTAAAGTCCAGTTTGGCGTCCACCTCGATGACCGGAGACTTCATCTCCTTGGTGATCCGCTCTCCGATGAAACAGTCCATCTTGTCGGCGAATGTTGCAAGGTTCTCCTCCTTCATGGTGAGGCCGGCGGCATACATGTGTCCGCCGAAATTCTCGAGCAGCCCAGCGCAGTTCTCGATGGCCTCATAGAGGTCGAAGCCTGAAATGCTACGCGCCGAGCCTGTCACGAACCCGTTGGACTTCGTAAGCACGACCGCCGGCTTGTAGTAAGCCTCGACGAGCCTTGACGCCACTATCCCGACCACGCCCTTGTTCCACTTGGGATTGTAGACGATGGTCACGTTGTTACGGCAGAGGCAGGAGCCTCCCTGTACCATCTCCAGTGCCTCGCGGGTGATTTCCCTGTCTATGTTCTTGCGTTCGTTGTTGCTCTCGTTGATTTTCTCCCCGATAGCGAGCGCCGTCTTCTCATTATCCGCCATCAAAAGCTCCACGGCAAGTCTACCGGACTCCATTCGGCCTGCCGCATTGATACGCGGACCAATCTTAAACACGATGTCATCCACTCCGATATGTCCCTGCTCCAGATTGGAGAGGGTTATCATGGCTTTCAACCCTTCGCAGGGATTCTCATTCAGCTGCTTCAATCCAAAGTGCGCGAGAATTCTGTTCTCACCCGTCATCGAGACCAGGTCTGAGGCAATACTCACCGCAAGAAGGTCCAGAAGCGGAATGAGGGTACTGAAGTCTATGCCATATCGGGAAGAATATGCCTGCACAAGCTTGAAACCGACGCCGCAGCCCGACAGGTCGTCGAACGGATAGTGACAATCCTCCCTCTTGGGATCCAGCACAGCCACCGCATGTGGCAGTTCGGCTTCCGGAAGGTGATGGTCACATATGATGACGTCCAGCCCTTTGGTCCGGGCATATTCTACCTTGCCCGTGGCCTTGATACCGCAGTCAAGGGTTATCATCAGGGAGAAGCCATTGTCGGCCGCCCAGTCTATGCCCTTGAAAGAGACGCCATAGCCTTCATCATAGCGGTCCGGTATATAGAAATCCACCGAGGAAGTGAATCTGCGGATGAACGAGTAAACAAGCGCTACGGCTGTCGTGCCATCCACGTCATAGTCGCCGTACACGAGAATCTTCTCCCCGGCCACGACAGCGCGGCGAAGCCTCTCCACCGCCACGTCCATATCTTTCATCAGGAAGGGGTCGAGCAGGTTGTCCAGACTCGGCTTGAAGAACTTGAGGACCTGATCGAACGTCTCAACCCCGCGTCTGACGAGCAGGTCGGCAAGCACCTTGTCAATGCCGGTCTCAGCGGCAAGCCTGTCGACTTTTTCTTTGTCCGCCGGCTCCTTGACTACCCATCTGCTGTCTTTTGCCATATCAAGCAAAGTTAATCAATTATTTCCATATTTATAGTAAATTTGCACCATGGAATATAGCGAACAGGAACTTTTGCGCAGGGAATCCCTCGCAAAACTTAAAGAACTCGGGATTGATCCATATCCCGCAGCCGAGTACCCGGTCAACGCAACCGCAGCTGAAATCAGTGCCGACTACAGACCGGAAGAAGGCAACTTTCAGGATGTCTGCATCGCAGGCCGCCTGATGAGCCGCCGCATCATGGGCGCAGCTTCATTCGGAGAGCTGCAGGACAGCACCGGCAGGATTCAGATATATGTCAAGCGCGACGAGATTTGCCCTAGCGAAGACAAGACGATGTACAACACCGTCTGGAAGAAGCTCCTCGACATCGGCGACATCGTCGGCATCAAGGGCTTCGCTTTCATCACCCAGACGGGCCAACTCAGCGTCCATGCCAAGGAACTCATCCTCCTCAGCAAGTCACTCAAGGTTCTCCCTATCGTCAAGGAGCAGGACGGCCAGGTCTTCGACGCCGTCACCGATCCGGAGCTCCGCTACCGCCAGAGATACGTGGACCTAATAATAAACCCTCAGGTCAAGGATGTCTTTGTCAAGAGGGCCAAGATTATAGCCACGATGCGCGAGTACTTCAACCAGGCCGGCTACCTCGAGGTAGAGACCCCTATTCTACAGAGCATTCCTGGCGGAGCGACGGCCCGTCCGTTTGTCACACACCACAACGCACTCGACATCCCGCTCTATCTCCGCATCGCCAACGAACTGTACCTCAAGAGACTTATCGTCGGCGGATACAACGGAGTCTATGAGTTCGCAAAGGACTTCCGCAACGAGGGCATGGACAAGACCCACAATCCGGAGTTCACCTGCATAGAAATCTATGTAGCCTACAAAGACTACAACTGGATGATGAAATTCGTCGAGAAGATGCTCGCCAAGGTCTGCACGGCCATCAACGGAAGCACAGTTACGAAAATAGGCGAGAACGAAATCGACTTCGGCGGAGAATACCGCAGGCTTCCTATGCTTGACGCCATCAAAGAATACGCAGGAGTGGACGTGTCCGGAATGGACGAGGTTCAGTTGCGCGAGACCTGTGACAAACTCGGAGTAAAGACTGAGCCGTCCATGGGCAAGGGCAAGCTCATCGATGCCATCTTCGGAGAGTTCTGCGAGGAGAAGCTCATCCAGCCGACCTTCGTTACCGACTACCCTGTGGAGATGTCTCCTCTGACCAAGCGTCACCGCGACAACCCTACCCTCACGGAGCGCTTTGAGCTCTTTGTTTGCGGAAAGGAACTCGCCAACGCATATTCCGAGCTCAACGACCCTATCGACCAGCTTGAGAGATTCGAAGACCAGGCCCACCTCAAGAGCAACGGCGACGACGAGGCCATGTTCATCGACTACGACTTCGTCCGCGCCCTTGAATACGGCATGCCGCCAACCTCTGGTCTCGGAATGGGAATCGACCGCCTGACCATGTTTATGACGGGCCAGACCACGGTTCAGGACGTCCTCTTCTTCCCGCAGATGAGGCCGGAGAAAATCCTCAAGAAGGAAAGCAAGTAGCTTTGGCCGAGAAGATAACATCAAAGAGCAATCCCAAGATTAAGGCGCTCCTTTCGCTGCAGCAGAAATCCGGCGAGCGGAGGGAGCGCTCCCTTTTTGTCATTGAAGGCCGCAGGGAGTTCGAGCGCTGCATGGAAGCAGGATTCACCCCCGAAGCGGTTTTCGTCTGCCCCGAACTGTTTCCCGATGCCAAACTCCCGAAATGCAACGTCTTCGAGGTCAGCCGCGAAGTCTACGAGACCATCGCCTACCGCGGAGGCACGGAGGGCATAGTTGCCGAAATCAAGGCACGCCCCCGCACCTTGGAGAGCCTCAATCTCGGAGACAGAGCGCTTGTCACCGTCATTGAAGGAGTGGAAAAGCCCGGCAACATCGGGGCTATTCTCCGAAGCTGCGACGCGGCAGGTGTCGATGCACTGATAGTCTGCGACCCGAGAGCGGACATCTACAATCCAAACCTCATACGGGCGTCAATCGGTGCCGCATTCACCGTACCATGCATAAGCTGCAGCAGCGAGGAAGCCATCATGTTCTTGAAGAGCAAAGGCATACGCATCCTCACGGCTCAGCTCCAGGACTCCTCCCCCTACTACGACTGCGACATGACCTGCAGCGCGGCCATCGTTATGGGCACCGAATCCACGGGCCTCACAACGCAGTGGAGAGAAGCCGCAGACGCCCACATCCGCATCCCAATGCTCGGGAGACTCGACTCTCTCAACGTCTCCGTGAGCGCAGCAATACTTTTGTTTGAAGCAGTAAGACAACGCAATGGATAAATTCGGCATAATAGGCTGTCCGATAGCCCATTCCCTCAGTCCCAGTCTCTTCCGCGCCGCATACGGCGGGGAGTTCGAGTACGACCTCATCGAGACAGCTTCCTTCGAGGAAGCCTGGCAGCGGTTTCTCGACGACTACAAGGCAATCAACGTCACCGCACCGTTCAAGGTCGATGCTTTCCGGAAAGCGGAGTTCAAAAGCCCGGAATGCCTCAAGACCGGAGCGACCAACCTCTGTGTCAAAACCTCCGATGGTGTCCACGCTTTCAATTCGGACTACCTCGGGGTAAAGTCTATCCTTGACGAGCTGCCGAAAGGCACTGCGGCCGTAATCGGTTGGGGCGGAGCTGGAAAGGCAGCGCTCGCAGCTGCTGAGGACTCCGGATTCAGCACCACACTGCTCAGGCATGACGGCATAGCAGACGGAGTTGAGGCGGACGTTATTATCTTCACCCTACCGAAAGCGGTCGAGGGCATCGACAAGTTGAACTGCAGGACTCTGATTGAGGCCAATTACAAGGATCCATGCCTCAAAGGTCATGAGGGATACATCCCCGGCACCGAATGGCACTTCCGACAGGCGCTTCTCGGCTATGGAATCATGTCCGGGAAAGAACCTAATCCGGAAGCGATGCGGAAAGTATATCTCTGACCCTCTCCGCCACCTGCCCGACACCAAGTCCGTCGGTAATGACCCGGAACGGCGCTTTCTCATAGACAGGTCGCCGTCTCTCGTACAGAGCATCGGCCGCCGAAAACAGCGGACGCGCTGTCCCCTGCGCTCCGACCCTGCGCTTGAGTTCCTCGAGGGAAGTATCAAGATAGACCCCAACAGTCCTAGAAAACACGAGCTGCGCAGCTTCCTGACCGGTAAGAGTCCCGCCACCGAGCGAGAGAATCTGCAGGCCGCACCCGGCATCGGAGCGGGAATCCAGAAAGTCCTTCAGCGCAGCGAGTTCCGCCTCCCTGAAGGCAGCTTCCCCACGAGCAAAAATATCCGGAACGCTCTTTCCCTCACGCTCTTCCACCAGAGCGTCCAGGTCCGTAAAGTCCGCGCCAAGAAGTTCAGCAAGAACTCTGCCGACGCTGCTCTTTCCGCACCCCATGAAGCCGAGCAGAGAGATTATCGTGTTTTCCATAAGATAAAGGTAAGCGTTTCGCGAAAAAATTCCTAAATTGCAGTTGAAAAAACTCATCACTATGTCACTCAACAAAGCAATGCTTATAGGCAACGTGGGCAAAGACCCCGAAGTACGTTACCTCGATTCCAACAACTCTGCCGGACAGAGCAGGAAAGTTGCAAGGTTTCCCCTCGCCACTACGGAGAGATACAAGGACAAGGAACTCACGGAATGGCACAACATCGTAGCGTGGGGACAGTCTGCCGACATCGCCGAGCGCTTTGTCAAGAAAGGCACCCAGCTCTACATTGAAGGCAGAATCAGGACAAACGCCTGGACCGACCAGAGCGGCAACAAAAGATACACTACGGAGATTAACGTGGATAACCTCCAGCTTCTCGGGCGCAGGGACGACCAGAGCGCAAGTCCAGCCCCGGCGGGAGGCCAGTACCAGTCTCAAAGGCCATCGACAGGACCTTCATATCAGGCTCCGGACTCCGGCAGTTTCGCCTCACGTCAAGGCTCCGCCCCGTCAGCGGACATAGATTCCAACGACAATCCTGACGACCTTCCGTTCTAGGAATTTTCCAACTCGCTAAAAAGAACCCAAAATGGCTGAAAAAGTAAGCAAGCTGCTTAACGACTACCCTGCGGCAAGATGGGCCGCGCTCACTCTCATCGCGCTCGCGATGTTCTTCGGTTACATGTTCGTGGACGTAATGTCCCCTATCCAGTCTCTCGTCGAGAAGGAAAGAGGATGGACTCCTGGAGTATTCGGAACATACGCTAGTGCCGAGTATATCCTCAACGTCTGCGGTTTCCTCATCATCGCCGGCATCATCCTCGACAAGATGGGCGTCCGCTTTACAGGACTGCTTTCCACTTCAATGATGCTCGTAGGCGCCAGCATCAAGTTCATAGGCATCAGCGACTGGTTTCAGGGCACGGCGTTCTGCGAATGGCTCGGCACATGGTGGACCGAGATGCCGGGCAGCGCAAAGATGGCCGCTCTCGGATTCATGATATTCGGCTGCGGCTGCGAGATGGCCGGCACCACCGTCAGCAAAGCCATAGCCAAATGGTTCAAAGGCAAGGAGATGGCCCTCGCGATGGGCATCGAGATGGCGATTGCGCGCGTGGGCGTGTTCGCGGTCTTCTCGATAAGTCCGTCCATCGCGGCGAAGATGGGCACTGTCGCAGCACCTGTAGGATTCTGCACCGTGCTCCTGCTCATCGGAGTCATCAACTTCATAGTGTTCTCGGTGATGGACAGAAAGTTTGACAACCAGCTCATCGCAGCCGGCAAACTGTCGAAGGATTCCCCGGAAGACGAGTTCAAGCTCAAGGACCTCGGAAAAATCTTCGGTTCCCTCAACTTCTGGGTGGTGGCCCTGCTCTGCGTACTCTACTACTCTGCGATTTTCCCGTTCCAGCGCTACGGAGCCAACATGCTCCAGTGTAACATCGGTGATATCACTCCGCAAGCAGCAGCCAATATCTTCCGCTGGTTCCCTATCGGAGCGGCCGTTATCACCCCTATCCTCGGAAGTTATCTCGACCATAAGGGCAAAGGAGCCACGATGCTCATCTTCGGAGCGATGCTTCTGATTGTCTGCCACCTCGTGTTCGCGTTCGTACTACCGGCCACCCATAGCAGAGTTCTCGCATACGCCACCATTGTAATTCTCGGCATCAGTTTCGCCCTCGTGCCTGCCGCCCTCTGGCCGAGCGTTCCAAAGATTATAGACGAAAAAATTCTCGGAAGCGCCTACTGCCTCATCTTCTGGGTACAGAACATCGGACTCTGCTTCGTCCCGGTGCTCATCGGCAAGGTGCTCGAGACTTCCAACGCAACCAACGAGGCAGTCATTGCAGCCAAGGCCGCCGGAGCGGATTTCATACCATATAACTACACAACTCCGCTCATAATATTCGCATGTTTCGGTGTCCTCGCGCTGCTGATTGCCTTATACCTCAAGAGCCTCGACCGCAAGAGACATCTGGGGCTCGAACTTCCAAATATCCAGAAGTAGCCAAATCCGGAGATGGACGGAAAATCCTGGATAACCGGCAGGACGGCCTGCCGCATCGCTCTCATATGCCTGATGGTGCCGATGTTCGCGTCGTACTTCTTCGACGACATGTTCTCGACGCTGTCGCAGATATTCCAGCACCCTGAGGCTCTGCAGCTTGGCTGGGACAGCGCAGACTATGGCTTCTATGCCGGAGGATACAGTTTCCTCTGCGTCTGCGGTGGGCTGATTGTCTGCGGCGTGCTTCTCGACATCTTCGGAGTCCGGATTGTCGGTTCCGTCTTCGTCGGGCTTATGGCCGCAGGAGCAGCCACTGTGCTCGTAGCGCTGAGAGCAGGTTTTCCTCCTCAGACTTCCCTCGCCGTGGCATACGTCGGATGTATGCTCTTCGGCCTGGGAAGTGAGATTGCAGGTGTGGCCGTCACGCGCTCCATAGCCAAGTGGTTCAAAGGCAGGAACGTGGCATTCGCGATGGGACTTCAGGTGGCGGTAGCGAGGCTGGGCACCGCAGCGGCCTTCATACTGGCACCGGTACTCGTCCGCGAGAAGGCCGCCGGGGATATGTACTCCCTCGCTGAGACGGCACGTCCGGCAACCTTCGGGCTCTGCCTGATAATGGTCGGGGTCATGCTGTGGGGGATATTCGTGGCAATGGACCACAGCTTCGACAAGGCCAGAGGCATAGCGATGTCTAGAGGCAGCGTCAAGGAAGAGGACAAGTTCAAGTTCAGCGACATAGTCAAGGTGCTGACAAATCCGAGGTTCATCATGCTGTCCCTGCTCTGCGTTTTCTTCTACTGCTGCATCATCTCGTTCAAGAAGTTCGGCACTTCCATAGTGATTCCACGCTTCGGGATGGACGTGGACAGCGCCAAATGGGTAATTTCGATGATTCCGTTCTTCACAGTCTTCTTCACTCCCCTCTTCGGAGCTCTCGTTGACAAAGTCGGCAAGGGGACGATGTGGATGGTAGCCGGAGCGTTGATGGTGCTCGCCGCCCACCTGCTGCTCCGCTTCGCGCCGCAGGGCGTGCCTTTCTGGGGTTACTTCTCCATAGCGGTGCTCGGCATTGGATACTCTCTAGTGCCGTCCGCCATGTGGCCCAGCGTTCCGAAGATAGTGCCGGAGCGCAACCTCGGGACAGCGTACTCGCTGATTTACTGGATACAGAACATGGGGATGCTCTTGGTGCCGGTCTTCGTTGGAAGGATTTTCCGTTCTGCAGCCCCGCTCGAGGCTGCATGCAGGGCGGAATACATTTTCATAGGTCTTGGAGTACTCGCCGTGGCGACGGCCTTCGCGCTCCGCAGCTCATCGGCACGGCATCCGGAATTCCTGTTGGACAAAGCAAACGGCAAGTAGAATAGAAGATGTACGAAATCCTGGACAAGATAAACTCACCTGCCGACATCAAGAATTTAAATGTCGGACAGTTGCAGCTGCTCTGCGCAGAAATCCGCGATGACATCATCCACTGCTGCTCCGAGCATCCCGGGCATATCGCGTCAAGCCTTGGAGCCGTAGAACTCATAGTAGGCCTGCACCATGTCTTCGACACTCCTACAGACAAGCTCGTCTTCGACGTCGGGCATCAGGCCTACGCCCATAAGATCATAACCGGACGGCGCGAAGAGTTCAGCACTCTGAGGAGCGAAGACGGCATCAGCGGTTTCCCGCGCATGGACGAAAGTCCCTACGACAGTTTCGGCGTCGGGCATTCGTCGACTTCAATCTCCGCCGCGCTCGGGCTTGCCGAAGCGAGTCGCCTGCAGGGACTTTCCCGTAGAGTGGTGGCAGTCATAGGCGACGGGGCGATGACCGGCGGCCTCGCCTTCGAAGGCCTCAACAACACCGGAGGCAGTCACGCAGACCTGCTGGTCATACTCAACGACAACAACCAGTCCATTGACCACAACACAGGAGCCCTACACGAATACCTCCTCAGAATTTCCACCAGCAACTCCTACAACAATTTCAAGCGCCGCATCTGGGACCTTCTGGGAGAAGGCCGCCTGCGCGATTTCATCCAGCGCTGGGTGAGGAGCCTCAAGTCATGGTTCGTCAAGAAGACCGGAGGAGACCTGTTCGAATCTCTTGGATTCAGGTATTTCGGTCCGGTGGACGGCAATGACATCACGGAGGTAGTCAAGATTCTGTCCAAACTCAAGGACATGCCCGGGCCGAGACTGCTGCACTGCATGACCGTCAAAGGCAAGGGCTACGCGTGCGCCGAGAAAGACCCGGTCACCTGGCACTCCCCCGGCAAATTCGACCCGTCAACAGGGACAATTCTGCCGGTATCCCATCCCAACGACAGATATCAGGACGTCTTCGGAGAGGTGCTCACGGAACTGGCCAGCAAGAATCCCGAGATTGTCGGCATAACTCCGGCGATGTCGCTCGGATGTGGGATGCACAAGTTCGCCGAAGCATTCCCTGACAGATTTTTCGATGTGGGCATCGCGGAAGAACACGCCGTGACATTCTCCGCCGGGCTTGCGGCCGGCGGGATGAAACCTTTCTGCAACATCTACTCGTCGTTCTCTCAGAGGGCTTACGACCAGATTATCCACGATGTCGCGCTCCAGGGGCTTCCGGTAATCATCTGCCTTGACCGTGCCGGCCTCGTCGGCGAGGACGGGGCAACTCACCACGGACTGTTCGACATCTCCGCCTACAGAAGCATCCCGAGAGCGATTATTTCCTCGCCGAAAGACGAAACGGAACTAAAGAACCTGATGTACACCGCCAGCCTCGCCAGGACAGGACCGTTCATTATCAGATATCCGCGAGGGATGGGCGAGGGCAAAGCCTGGAGAGAGGCTCCGTACACCGCTCTCCCCGTAGGCAAGGCAGAATGTCTGCTTGAGGGGTCCGACGTAGCGATCATCGCGACAGGACCGGAGGTCTGCAGGGCAGTCGAAGCGGCGGGTGCCTTCCCAGGCAGAGTCGGTGTCTTCAATTTCCGCTTCATCAAGCCGCTTGACACCGGAGCCCTTGACTCTATAGCCCAGCACTACCGCCACATAATCACCGTGGAAGACGCGGCTGCAATTGGTGGCCTGTACGGTTCAATATGTGAATACCTTGCGCCTCTCGAAGAAGGTCCTTCCGCTGAAGGCATCGGCGTTCCCGACCGCTTCATCAGGCATGCCAGGCAGAGCCGCCAGCTTGAAATATGCGGGCTCGACGCAAAAGGTATCGAAAAAAGATTGCAAAAAGTTTTTGAAGATTGGAAATAATGCCTATCTTTGCAATCCCTTATCGTATTGAGGACTTTGAAATAAAGCCGATGTAGCTCAGATGGCCAGAGCACGTGATTTGTAATCTCGGGGTCGTGGGTTCGACTCCCTCCATCGGCTCATCGCATTGACTTGGGCAAGTACCAGAGTGGCCAAATGGGGCAGACTGTAAATCTGCTGGTTTTACCTTCGGTGGTTCGAATCCATCCTTGCCCACCACGAGAGGAAGAAGAAAAGCTTCCATTACGCGGGGTTCGTATAATGGCTATTATGCCAGCCTTCCAAGCTGGAAATGGGAGTTCGATTCTCCTACCCCGCTCGAAGATTGCCGATGTAGCTCAGGGGTAGAGCGCATCCTTGGTAAGGATGAGGTCATGAGTTCAATTCCCATCATCGGCTCAATGCCGGTCTAAAAAGCCGGCTTGTTTTTGCAACAACTTTTATACGTAATATTATGGCAAAAGAAGTTTTTAAAAGGGACAAGCCACATGTTAACATCGGCACCATCGGCCATGTTGACCACGGCAAGACCACCCTTACCGCAGCCATCACCAAGGTGCTTGCTGCGAAGGGTCTGAGCGAAGTCAAGTCCTTCGACCAGATCGACAATGCTCCTGAGGAGAAGGAGCGTGGTATCACCATCAACTCTGCACACGTCGAGTATCAGACCGCAAACCGTCACTATGCGCATGTAGACTGTCCGGGACACGCCGACTATGTGAAGAACATGGTAACAGGTGCCGCTCAGATGGACGGTGCCATCCTTGTTGTAGCAGCTACTGATGGTCCTATGCCTCAGACCAACGAGCACGTGCTTCTCGCAAAGCAGGTTAACGTGCCTAAGATAGTCGTTTTCCTCAACAAGGTTGACCTCGTTGAGGATGAGGAAATGCTCGACCTCGTCGAGATGGAAGTCCGCGACCTCCTCAGCAAGTATGACTTCGACGGAGACAACGCTCCTATCATCCGCGGTTCAGCACTCGGTGCTCTCAACGGAGAGCCAAAGTGGGAGGACAAGATTATGGAGCTCATGGATGCTGTCGACAGCTATATTCCGCTTCCGGTTCGTGAGAACGAGAAGCCGTTCCTCATGCCTATCGAGGACATCTTCTCAATCACCGGCCGTGGAACAGTAGTTACCGGACGTATCGAGACCGGTACCATCCACGTGAACGATCCAGCTGAGATTGTAGGTTTCAGCGACAAGCCTAAGCAGACTGTCGTAACCGGCGTCGAGATGTTCCGCAAGCTCCTCGACCAGGGTGAGGCCGGAGATAATGTAGGTCTCCTCCTCCGTGGTATCGACAAGAAAGACGTAAGACGTGGTGAGGTTATCGCCAAGCCAGGTTCAATCACCCCTCACAAGCACTTCATCGGACAGATTTACGTCCTCAAGAAGGAAGAGGGTGGACGTCACACTCCATTCCACAACAAGTATCGTCCTCAGTTCTTCATCCGTACGCTCGACGTTACCGGCGAGATTACTCTCCCTGCAGGTGTCGAGATGGTAATGCCTGGAGACAATGTCGAGATTGACGTTACCCTTATCACTCCGGTCGCTCTTAACGAGGGTCTCCGTTTCGCTATCCGCGAAGGTGGCCGCACTGTCGGAGCCGGTCAGGTAACCAAGATTCTCGGATAAATCCCGAAATTCAGGACGGACTTTCCAGTCTAAAGGCGAGTCTGTCCTTTTAGGGGAATAGAACAATGGTAGTTCAGCGGTCTCCAAAACCGTCCATGTGGGTTCGATTCCTGCTTCCCCTGCAAAATATCAAAGGTTACGATTTGATAATTGTTTAACAGACATCGACAAATGCTTCCAAAAGCGGTGTCCATTAAATGTAAAGATGAGTAAGTTTATCAATTCCTTGAAGGATTCTTACGTAGAGTTGACGCAGAAGACTACCTGGCCGAGTTGGGCGAAGCTTCAGAGCTCCGCTTTGCTTGTTATCGTAACGACGATAATTCTGGCCGCGCTGCTCTGGGTCGTAGACTTTGCATTCCAGTCTCTGATGACAGGCATCTATACACTGTAAATTATCGACGGACTCCAATGGGTGAAATGAAATGGTATGTCCTGCGCACAGCGGGGAGCAAAGAAAAGAAAGCCAAAGAGTACCTCGAGAAAGAGATTGAAAGGGCGGGCCTGCAGGAGCAGGTCGGTCAGGTGCTCGTTCCAGTAAAGAAGGAAATAGTTACCAAAAACGGCAAGAGAAAGGCGGCTGACAGGCTTCTTTTCCCTGGCTATGTCCTTATTCAGGCTGAGCTTAACGCAAAGCTTGAGGACATTATCCGCAATCTCGTTCCGGGGATGTCCGGTTTCCTTACGGAAAACAGAATCGTAAAGAAAGAGGACGGCACCCAGTCCGAGAGAGTTCCTGTACCGCTTCGCGACGAGGAGGTGCAGAGGATTCTCGGCAATCAGGATGAAAACATCGACAACGGCGCGGAGACCTGCGTTGACTACGAAATCGGAGAGGCTGTACGCATCACCGACGGACCGTTCAACGGCTTCAGCGGCACTGTCGACCAGATTCTGGAGGATAGGAGCAAGATAGTCGTAGGTGTTGAGATTTTTGGAAGAAAGACCCTGGTGGAACTCAACTTCACTCAAGTGACAAAAGAATAACAATCTATTATGGCAAAAGACATTACCGGATACATCAAGCTACAGATCAAGGGTGGTGCGGCCAATCCGGCACCTCCTGTAGGACCGGCCCTCGGTTCAAAAGGCTTGAACATAATGGACTTCTGCAAGGCATTCAATGCCGCAACGCAGGGACAGGCTGGTAAGATCCTCCCAGTAGTGATCACAGTCTACTCCGACAAGTCCTATACCTTTGAGGTAAAACAGCCACCAGTTGCTGTATCTCTCAAGGAAGCAGCAAAAATCACCACAGCATCAGGTGAGCCTAACAGAAAGAAGGTGGCCTCGATCACCTGGGATCAGGTGAAGACCATCGCTGAAGGCAAGATGCCGGACCTCAACTGCTTCACGCTCGCAGCGGCGATGAAGATGGTTGCCGGAACTGCAAGAAGTATGGGTATCACCGTAAGCGGCGAGTTCCCTAAAGACATTTAAAGCACGCGAGATATGAGTAAATTGACAAAAAATCAGAAGGCAGTTGCAGAGAAGTATGATTCTCAGAAACTGTACCCGCTCAGTGAAGCGTGTCAGGTCGTGAAGGATATCACCTTCACCAAGTTCGATGCAAGCATCGAGATTTCCGCAAACCTCGGAGTCGACCCTCGCAAGGCGAACCAGATGATTCGCGGCGTCGTCACCCTCCCTAACGGAACCGGAAAGACCGTAAGAGTCCTCGCACTCTGCACTCCTGACAAGGAGAACGAGGCAAAGGAGGCGGGTGCCGATTACGTAGGACTCGACGAGTACATCGAGAAGATTAAGGGCGGCTGGACAGACATTGACGTCATCGTCTGCACCCCTTCAGTGATGGCTAAGGTCGGCGCACTCGGAAAGATTCTCGGACCTCGCGGACTCATGCCGAACCCTAAGACTGGCACCGTGACCATGGAGATTGGCGCAGCAGTCAAGGCATCCAAGGGCGGAAAGATTGATTTCAAGGTCGACAAGACCGGCATCGTCCACACGGCCATCGGCAAGGCTTCATTCTCCGCACAGCAGATTTACGAGAACGCAGCCGAGGTGCTCAACGCTATCGCCAAGCTCAAGCCGCAGTCACTCAAGGGCACTTATATGAAAAGCGCAGCCATCTGCTCAACCATGAGCCCTGGCATTAAGATTGATCTCAAGGCATTCCTCAACAATGCTGAGTAAAAATTCAATATTATGAAGAAAGAACTTAAAAGTCAGATTATTGAAAGCATCTCAGCGCAGATTGGACAGTATCCTAACTTCTATGTTACGGATATTGCAGGCCTGAATGCCGGACAGACAAGCAAGCTCCGCCGCGAGTGCTTCAACGAGGGGATAAAGCTTGAGGTTGTCAAGAACACCCTCTTCGCTCACGTGCTCAACGCACTCGAAGGAGAGGAAGTCAAGACTCTTGCCGAGACCCTTACAGGCAACACTGCCATCATGTACACCAACGCTCCTGCAGCACCAGCAAAGCTCATCAAGAAGCTTCAACGCGACGGTTTCACCAAGCCTGTCATAAAGGGTGCTTTCGTTCAGGAATGCGTGTTCATCGGTGAGGACAAACTCGACCAGCTCGCAGCTATCAAGACTCGCGAAGAACTCATCGGCGACATCATCGGTCTCCTCCAGAGCCCAGTCCGCAACGTCGTTTCCGCACTCGAGAACGCCGCAGAAGGAAAGGGAGATAACGAGAAGATTGGTTCAGCAAAGCCGGCCGAGAGTGTAGAGGCTGCACCTACAGCTGAGTCAGCACCTGCAGCTGAAGAAAACCCTGCAGTTGAGGAAACCCCTGCTGCATAAACATCAAGATTTATTAACAATTTAAAAAATAAAAGATTATGGCAGATGTAAAAGCACTCGCGGAAGAGTTGGTAAACCTCACCGTGAAAGATGTTCAGGAACTCGCAAAGGTTCTTAAGGAAGAGTACGGTATCGAGCCTGCAGCAGCTGCAGTCGTAGTTGCTGACAACGGTGGTTCAGCAGGCGCAGCCGAGGCTGAGCAGACTGAATTCGATGTAATCCTCACCTCTGCAGGTCAGGCCAAGCTCAACGTCATCAAGGTTGTTAAGAGCGAGCTCGGTCTCGGTCTTAAGGAAGCAAAGGATCTCGTTGACGGCGCTCCTTCAAAAGTAAAAGAGAAAATTTCCAAGGCAGAGGCTGAAGCTCTCAAGGCAGCACTTGAGGAGGCCGGTGCAGAGGTTGAGATCAAATAAATCCGCCTCTCCCTGCTTTAGGGGATAAACAGGTTTAGAGCCAGGGATAATAGGCTCTAAACCTTTTTTCCGTATTTAAGTTTTTCTCTATTTTCTACGGCAGAATATGTCAAAACAGACCAATAACAAGCGCATAAACTTTGCTACATCCAAAATTCTGGAATACCCGGATCTTCTGGAGGTGCAGCTGAAGTCGTTCAAGGACTTCTTCCAGCTTGAGACCACACCGGAGAACAGGAAGAACGAAGGCCTGTATCAGGTTTTCCAGGAGATTTTCCCAATCGAGGATACGCGGAACAGCTACAAGCTCGAGTTTATCGACTACTTCGTAGAGCCGTCAAAATACTCGATCGAAGAGTGCCTTGACAGAGGGCTGACCTACTCCGTTCCTCTCAAGGCTAAGCTCCGTCTCTCCTGTACAGATGCAGAGCACGAAGACTTCGACACCAGGGTGCAGGATGTGTACCTTGGCGACATTCCGTATATGACGCCGGCCGGCACTTTCGTCATCAACGGGTCCGAGCGCATCATCGTATCACAGCTGCATAGATCTCCAGGCGTATTCTTCGACCAAAGCATGCACGCCAACGGTACCAAGCTCTACTCTGCCAGGATTATCCCGTTCAAGGGTTCCTGGATTGAGTTCGCCACGGACATCAACAACGTGATGTATGCCTACATCGACCGCAAGAAGAAGCTTCCTGTCACCACCCTCCTCAGGGCGATAGGCTATAGTACGGACAAAGACATCATCAATATCTTCAACCTCGCCGACGAGGTTGAGGTGAGCGAGGCCATACTTGAAGAGAACAAGGGCCGCAAACTCGCGAGCAACATACTCCACACCAGACTCGAGCAATTCAGCGACGAGGACACCGGCGAAACCACCGATGTGGAGAGAATCGAAATAATCGTCAAGCGCGGACAAATTCTCGACGACGAAACTATCAGCGTAATCCTCCAGTCCAAGGAGAAGACAATCATGCTCCAGAGGGACGAGGCAAACTCAGACGAGCACGCCATCATCTACAACACCCTCCAGAAGGATACCACAGATACGGAGATCAACGCTGTCAAATACATCTACAAGCAGCTCCGCAATTCGGAACCGCCTGATGACAGCACCGCGAGGGACGTCATCGACAAGCTCTTCTTCTCAGAGAAGAGGTATGATTTGGGCAATGTAGGCCGCTACAGACTCAACAAGAAGCTCGGCCTTTCCATTGACCCAGGCACTCGCGTTCTCACCAACACGGACATTATCGAGATTATCAAGTATCTCATCCAGCTCATAAACTCGAAGTCCACGGTCGACGACATCGACCACCTCTCAAACCGCCGCGTCCGCACGGTCGGAGAGCAGCTCTCCAACCAGTTCAGCGTCGGTCTGAGCCGTATGGCCCGCACCATCAGGGAAAGGATGAACGTCCGCGACAGCGAACAGTTCAACCCTATCGACCTAATCAACGCGAAGACCCTTTCTTCAGTCATCAACTCGTTCTTCGGAACGAGCCAGCTGTCCCAGTTCATGGACCAGACCAACCCTCTCGCGGAAATCACCCACAAGAGGCGTCTTTCCGCGCTGGGTCCTGGAGGACTGAGCCGCGACCGCGCGGGATTCGAGGTGCGAGACGTGCACTACACCCACTACGGACGACTCTGCCCTATTGAGTCTCCTGAAGGACCTAACATCGGTCTCATCTCCTCACTCTGCGTATATGCCCGCATCGACGACTTCGGATTCATCGAGACTCCGTACCGCGATGTAAAGAACGGCAAGGTGGACCTCAGCGACGAGGGTTGCCACTACATGAGTGCTGAGGAAGAGGAGAACAAACTCGTCTCGCTCGCCAACGTAAAGATGGGCGACAACGGAGAGATTCTCGAGGACCGCATCCAGTGCCGCCTCGAAGCGGACTTCCCCGTCGTCACCAAGGACCAGGTGGACTATATGGACGTGGCTCCTAACCAGATGGCCTCCGTCGCAGCCTCACTCATCCCGTTCCTCGAGCACGATGATGCCCACCGTGCATTGATGGGAGCGAACATGATGCGCCAGGCAGTTCCACTTCTCAAGCCAGAAGCCCCTATTGTCGGCACCGGTCTCGAGGAGAGGGCATGCGTAGACTCACGCACCCAGGTGGTGGCCGAAAGGTCTGGAGAAGTCACTTACGTCGACGCAAACGAGATTAGAGTCAAATACGACCGCAGCGAAGGTGAAGTGTTCGTCAGCTTCTCTCCTGAGGAGACGACATACAAGATGCCTATCTACCGCAGGACCAATCAGAGCACGACCATCACCCTCAAGCCTATCGTCAAGAAAGGCGACAAGGTAGTGAAGGGACAGGTGCTCACGGAAGGCTACGCCACGCAGGACGGAGAACTCGCCCTCGGACGCAACCTCAAGGTAGCTTTCATGCCATGGAAGGGCTACAACTATGAGGATGCCATCGTCCTTTCCGAGGAGATTGTGAAGTGGGACGTACTCACTTCCGTCCACGTGGACGAGTATCTCACGGAAGTGCGCGACACCAAGCGCGGTATGGAGGAACTCACCTCAGACATCCCTAACGTCAGCGAGGACGCCACAAAGAACCTCGCAGAAGACGGTATCGTAAGAGTCGGAGCACACATCGAGCCGGGCGACATCATGATTGGAAAGATCACGCCTAAGGGAGAGAGCGACCCGTCTCCGGAGGAGAAACTTCTCAAGGCCATCTTCGGCGACAAGGCCGGCGATGTCAAGGATGCTTCTCTCAAGGCGAATCCGTCGCTCAGCGGAACGGTCATCAAGACGGCTCTCTACACCAAGCTTTCCAAAGAAGGAGGCCGCAAGAGCGCAGCCCGCAACGACCAGAAGGCACGTCTGGAGATGCGCCAGGCCGAATCAGACCGCAAGATGGAAAGACTCTACACGGACTTCATCCAGAGACTGACCTTCCTCACCAAGAACAAGAAGAGCGCGGGCATTACCGACTTCTACGGAGTTGAGATTCTCGCCAAGGACAAGAAGATTACCTCTGAAGTTCTAAAGAGCATCGACTATAACAACGTCAACTCAAACAAGTGGACGACTGATAAGGAGACCAACGATCTCATCCGCGACCTCATCAACAACTACTGCATTGCAGTCAAGACAGAGGAAGCGATATGCAAGAGAGAACTCGACAAGATAAAGATCGGCGACGAACTACCTAACGGAGTGATGCAGGTCGCAAAGGTCTACATTGCCAAGAAGCGCAAGATTACCGTAGGTGACAAAATGGCGGGCCGCCACGGAAACAAGGGTATCGTGGCCAAGATTGTCCGTCAGGAGGACATGCCGTTCCTCGAGGACGGAACTCCTGTCGACATAGTGCTCAACCCTCTCGGCGTGCCATCCCGAATGAACCTCGGACAGATTTACGAGACTGTTCTCGGATGGGCAGGCGCAGAACTCGGACTCAAGTTCAGCACTCCTATCTTCGACGGTGCGAGCATAGATGAGATTTGCAACTACACCGACAAGGCCGGTGTGCCGAGATTCGGAAAGACACATCTGCGCGACGGCGGCACAGGAGACTATTTCGACCAGCCTGCGACAGTCGGCGTCATCTATATGATTAAGCTCGGCCACATGGTCGACGACAAGATGCACGCGCGTTCAATCGGACCGTACTCCCTCATCACCCAGCAGCCGCTCGGAGGTAAATCCCAGTTCGGGGGTCAGCGATTTGGAGAGATGGAGGTCTGGGCACTCGAGGCATTCGGCGCAGCCAACGCTCTCCAGGAGATCCTCACCGTCAAATCCGACGATGTTGTCGGCAGGTCCAAGACATACGAAGCCATAGTGAAGGGCGACCCTATTCCTCCAGCAGGTATACCGGAATCCCTCAACGTGCTCCTGCACGAACTGCGTGGTCTCGGACTTAAGGTTAATTTGGAGTAAATTACTTGAAGGAACAGCAATATGCCTGCATTCAACAACAAAGACAATAAGATAAAGAGCAACTTCCAGACAATCAGCATCTCGCTCGCGTCTCCGGAGGACATCACCGAACGTTCGCACGGAGAGGTGCTCAAGCCGGAAACCGTCAACTACAGGACCTACAAGCCTGAGAGGGACGGTCTGTTCTGCGAGAAGATTTTCGGTCCTACCAAGGACTACGAATGCTACTGCGGAAAGTACAAGCGCATCCGCTACCGTGGAATCGTCTGCGACAGGTGCAACGTCGAGGTGACAGAGAAGAAGGTCCGCCGTGAGAGGATGGGACACATCACCCTCACCGTCCCTATCGCACATATCTGGTACTTCAAGTCCGCGCCGAACAAGATTTCAGCGCTTCTGGGTCTGCCCGCGAAGAAACTCGAGTCCGTCATCTACTATGAGAAATACATAGTCGTGCGTCCTGGAGCTTCAGAACTGGAGAAAATGACCCTCCTCTCCGAGGACGAGTACCTCGACGTACTCGCAAAGCTTCACGGCAATTCGAACCTCCCGGATTCCGATCCGGACAAGTTCGTCGCCAAGATGGGCGCGGAAGGAATCTATGACCTTCTCAAGGAAATAGACGTAGACGTGCTCGGCAAGGAGCTCAAGGACCGTCTCCACGTGGAGACCTCCCAGCAGCGCAAGGCCGACATCCTCAAGAGGCTTCAGGTAGTCAAGTGGTTCCAGGAGTCCAAGGGCATCAACCGCCCGGAGTGGATGATCATGAAGGTCATCCCTGTCATTCCGCCGGATCTCCGCCCTCTGGTTCCGCTCGACGGTGGACGCTTCGCGACCACCGACCTCAACGACCTCTACCGCAGGGTCATCATCCGCAACAACCGTCTCAAGAGGCTCATCGAGATTAAGGCGCCTGAGGTGATTCTTCGCAACGAGAAGCGCATGCTCCAGGAGGCCGTCGATTCTCTCTTCGACAACTCCAAGAAGTCCTCTGCCGTTAAGAGCGAGTCCAACAGGGCTCTCAAGTCCCTTTCTGACTCCCTCAAGGGAAAGCAGGGACGATTCCGTCAGAACCTCCTCGGAAAGCGTGTGGACTACTCCGCGCGTTCCGTCATCGTTGTAGGTCCGGAACTCAACATGCACGAGTGCGGTCTGCCTAAGTTCATGGCAGCCGAGCTCTTCAAGCCGTTCATCATCCGCAAGCTCATCGAGCGCGGCATCGTGAAGACTGTCAAGTCAGCCAAAAAGATAGTGGACCGCAAGGACCCTGTCATCTGGGATATTCTCGAGAACGTGATGAAGGGACATCCTGTGCTCCTCAACCGTGCACCTACCCTCCACAGGCTCGGTATCCAGGCTTTCCAGCCTCGAATGATCGAAGGCAAGGCCATCCAACTGCACCCTCTCGCATGTACCGCGTTCAACGCCGACTTCGACGGTGACCAGATGGCGGTGCACCTCCCGCTCGGTAACGCAGCGGTGATGGAGGCACAGCTCCTCATGCTCGGTTCCCAGAACATCCTCAACCCTGCCAACGGTGCGCCTATCACGGTACCGTCACAGGATATGGTTCTCGGTCTGTACTACATCACCAAGATTCGTCCCGGAGCCAAGGGAGAGGGCAAGAGTTTCTACTCAGCGGAGGAAGTCATCGTGGCATACAACGAGAAGGCCATCGAGATGCACGCCAAGATCAACGTCCGCATCCCGGCCGACAAGCAGGACTCTTCAAAGGGAACCACCATGGTCGAGACTACCGCGGGCCGCATCATAGTGAACCAGTACGTTCCTGACGAGGTACCTTTCGTAAACGAGGTCCTCGGCAAAAAAGCTCTCAGGAAAATCATCACCAATGTCATCAAGCACACCGGCGTGACGAGAACCGCCAAGTTCCTCGATGACATCAAGAACCTCGGATACGACCAGTCGTTCCGCGCCGGCATCTCCTTCAACCTCGGAGACGTGCTCGTCCCTGCGGAGAAGACCGCCCTCGTGGAAGATGCGTACAAGCAGGTGGCCTCCATCCGCGAAGATTTCGAGAATGGTTTCATCACCAACAACGAACGCTACAACAGGGTCATCGATCTTTGGTCAGCAGTGGACAACAAACTCACCAAGATTGTCACAAACCAGATTTCAGCCGACCAGCAAGGATTCAACCCTGTCTTCATGATGCTGGATTCTGGAGCCCGTGGTTCAACCACCCAGATCAAGCAGCTCTGCGGTATGCGTGGACTTATGGCGAAGCCTCAGAAGGCCGGCGCATCCGGAGCGGACATCATCGAGAACCCTATCGTGTCCAACCTCAAGGAGGGTATGACGGTGCTCGAGTACTTCATCTCCACCCACGGTGCACGTAAGGGACTTGCTGATACCGCACTCAAGACGGCCGATGCAGGTTACATGACCAGACGTCTGGTGGATGTCTCACACGATGTCATCATCACCGAGGAGGACTGCGGGACGCTCAGAGGTCTGATTGCGACAGCTATCAAGAACAAGGACGAAGTCGTGGAGTCTCTCGGCGAGAGAATCCTCGGACGCACCTCCGTACACGACATATTCAACCCGCTCACTGGGGAACTCATCATCAAGGCCGGAGAGGAAATCAGCGAGAAAGAGGCTGACCTCATCGACACCCTCCCTATCGAGCAGGTCGAGATCCGTTCGGTACTTACCTGCGAGAGCCGCAAAGGTGTCTGCGCAAAGTGCTACGGACGCAACCTCGCAACCAGCAGGATGGTAGAGAGAGGAGAAGTCGTCGGAGTCATCGCCGCACAGTCCATCGGCGAGCCTGGTACTCAGCTTACCCTGCGTACCTTCCACGTCGGCGGTACAGCTTCTTCTTCAGCTGCTGATTCTTCAATCGAGTCCAAGTACGACGGTCTCCTCAAGTTCGAGGAACTCCGTACCATCGAGAGGAGCACGGCCGATGGCAAGACCGAGACGGTCGTAGTCAGCCGAATGACCGAGCTCCGCATCATCGACGAGAACACCGGCATCACCTTCTCCCAGTACGACGTTCCTTACGGAGCCGTGCTCTACAAGAAAGACGGAGACAAGGTGGTCAAGGGTGACCTCATCTGCGACTGGGATGCGTACAACGCGACCACCATCGTGGAGACCGCAGGTACCGTCAGGTTCGAGAACATGATTGACGGCAGTACCTACAAGACTGAAAGTACGGACGAGTTGTTCTCTGCCAACACCGACAAGGTAATCACCGAGTCCAAGGATAAGACAAAGAGTCCTACCCTCGTCATCGTGAACGAAGCTGGCGAGAACCTCAAGTCATACAACCTCCCTGTAGGAGCCCACATCATCGTTGAGGACGGTGACAAGGTCAAGGTCGGAGACGTGATCATGAAGATTCCTCGTGCTGTCGGCAAGGCAAGCGACATCACCGGAGGTCTTCCGAGAGTGAACGAGCTCTTCGAGGCACGTAACCCGGCAAGCCCTGCCATCCTGTCCGAAATCAACGGAGAGGTCAAGATGGGTTCTGTCAAGAGAGGAAACCGCGAGATCATCGTCAAGAACGCCAACGGCGTCGAGAAGAAGTACCTCGTGCCTCTCACCAAGCAGATTCTTGTGCAGGAGAACGACTACGTCAAGGCGGGAACTCCGCTTTCCGACGGCGGTGTCTCTCCAAGCGACATCCTCAACATCCTCGGGCCTGTCAAGGCACAGGAATACATCGTGAACGAGGTTCAGGCGGTCTACAGACTCCAGGGCGTGAAGATTAACGACAAGCACTTCGAAATCATCGTAAGACAGATGATGCGCAAGGTCGAGATTACCAATCCTGGCGACACCGAGTTCCTCAACGAGGAGATGGCCGACAGATGGAAGTTCAACGATGTCAACGACAACATCTACGGCAAGTACATCGTGCTCGACGCAGGTGCTTCCCAGAGATTCGAGGTCGACCAGATTATCAGCGCAAGGGATCTCCGCAGCGAGAACGCTTCGCTTGAGCGTCAGGGACTCGCGCTCGTGACCGCACGTCCGACACGGCCTGCAACTGCAAAACTGATTCTCCAGGGTATCACGAGGGCAGCCCTCAAGACCGACAGCTTCATCTCCGCAGCATCCTTCCAGGAGACCACCAAGGTGCTCAGCGAAGCCGCAATCCGCGGTAGAGTGGACCATCTCGAGGGCCTGAAGGAGAACGTCATCTGCGGACACCTGATTCCTGCCGGTACCGGTATCAAGGAATATCAGGACCTCATCGTGGGACGCAAGGACGAGCTCACAGAAGAACTCAACGAGCTTTAGCACTTCTGCGACAGAACATATTGAAAAAGGACTGCGGCACACCGCGGTCCTTTTTTTCTTTTTGTCTATATTTGGACACTGTTTCGGGCATGGCGGAAAAAGGTTTGCCGGACGAGACAGCGCTTTTCCACATATCCAGAACAAACCAAGATGAAAGTATCGTGTTTCCTTGCCAAAAGCTGCATTCTCGCAACTTTGGCCCTGTGCATCGCGGCCTGCACAAAAGGCCCGGGCAAGACGTTTTCAGTCGTTGAAGAAGAACACAGAAGAACTCAACGAGCTTTAGCACTTCTGCGACAGAACATATTGAAAAAGGACTGCGGCACACCGCGGTCCTTTTTTTCTTTTTGTCTATATTTGGACACTGTTTCGGGCATGGCGGAAAAAGGTTTGCCGGACGAGACAGCGCTTTTCCACATATCCAGAACAAACCAAGATGAAAGTATCGTGTTTCCTTGCCAAAAGCTGCATTCTCGCAACTTTGGCCCTGTGCATCGCGGCCTGCACAAAAGGCCCGGGCAAGACGTTTTCAGTCGTTGAAGAAGAACAGAGGGACGGCTACAGATGCAGCCTGATAGAGTATGACCTGCCATCCGGAGAAGTCGTAAAGTCCTATCTCCTTGTACCGGACGGTGCAGAGCAAGACGGTAGCAGACCAGGGCTCGTGCTGCTGCACGACCACGGGGCAAGATTCGACATAGGCAAGGAGAAACTGGTCAAGCCAATGGCTTCCGCCCCTCAGAACATAAAGCTCTCTTCTGAGGAATGGGTAGAAGGCGGATTTGACGGAGTTTATTTTGCTGATTCCCTTGCATCACTCGGTTTCGTCGTCATCGTCCCTGACATGCTCTACTGGGGCTCCCGCAGCACAGAAGTCTGCCAGAAATGGTCAAGGATGCGCTTCTGCGGGGAAGAAGGCGACATCAAAGCAGCCAAGGATGCCGTCTATGAAGGCCAGAAAGCCGTCTACGACAGCCTCGCCCAAAAAGGAATCGTCTGGGCGAAACAGACCGTCGAAGAGGACGGCTATGCCGCCGACATCCTCAAAAGCACCGGTTACGTGGATGCCAGCCGTATCGGAGCCTTCGGATGGTCCATGGGCGCTCATCGCACCTGGCTGCTCGCCGCAGCGAGGAAAGATATCGCCTGCGGGGTTGCCCTGTGCTGGATCACTCTCAAGGAAACCTGCGCACAGCCATACAAGGCATCCGACTACTCGATGCTGATACCGGAACTGAGAGAAAAATATGACTTCCCTGACATAGCCGGAGAACTCGCGCCGCGACCGTTCCTCTTCCTGAGCGGAAGTACCGACCATCTCTTCCCGTTGTGGTCAGTGGAGAAAGCTTACGAAAAAATGCAGGCCATATATAAGGAGAAAGAAGCCGAAGGCCGACTGAGCACCGAAATATTCAATGGCGGCCATCACTGCGGCAAGGCGGAGCAGAGACGTATCGTCGACTTCTTCAATGAGAACATTGGTATCGGCAAGTAAAACAACTCCGCCACGGGCGGGTTAGCTGCCCATGTTGATATAGAGTATATCCCCGGCGCGGAGCACGGTGCTCCCGTTGGGGATTATGCTTGAAGAGCCGCGCTTGATGAGGACGACTTGGTTCTTCTCCGTCTCGCTGTAGTCTCGGATACTGATACCGGAGAGCTTGCTTCCTTTCGGAATCTCCTGCTCGACGAGCCGAAAGCTCGTGTCGCTGCGGAAAGCCTTCGTGCACATGATGACACTATCGCCCTTGCGCAGCTGGGTGTTGCCTTTCGGAACTACGGAGGCACCGTCCTCCCTGACTATCATGCAGAAGAGGATATTCCTCGGAAGCCCGAGGTCCTTTATCATGCGGTCGCACCATGGATTGTCGGAGGTGACTACTATCTTGCTGAAATGAAGGTCCGTCTCCTCGGAGAAGTCGTTGAAAGTCTTCATAACATCCGAATCGTCGTCTATCTGCCCGAGTTTCTTAGCCACAAGCGGCAGGAAAAAGCCCTGAAGCGATATGGACAGCAACACTATGCAGAAGACCACGTTGAGGATATCGTTCTGGAAAAGTGCCTCGTTGCCTACGGTGGCGAATATGGCAAACACGATGGATGCCGCTCCTCTGAGTCCTACGAAGGAAATTAGAGCCTGTTGTTTGAACTTGTACTTCCGGAACGGCACAAGTATGGCGCTTACGGAGAGCGGTCTGGCAATGATGAGCATGAAGAGGAATATCCCGACCGCTGGGAGTATGACCTTGTGCATCATCGACGGCCTTGCGAGCAGACCGAGCATAAAGAAAATCACCACCTGCATAAGCCCTGTCACACCGTCGAAAAAGCTGACCAGATTGCGTTTCCCCGGGAACTCGGCGTTGCCGAGCATGATGCCCACGAGATAGGCGCTCAGATAGCCGTTGCCTCCAACGGCAGAAGGAAGCGCGTAGGAGATGAGGGCTATCGCAAAGATGAAGAGAGAGTCAAAGCCGGATGTGGAGAACTTTATCTTCTTCAGCGCTATCATGCTAACCTTGGCGATGAGCACGCCGAGACCTGCTCCGAACACAATCTGCGAGAAGAAAAGCCACGCCACCCTGCCCGCGCTGACACCGTCTGAGGTGAGCATGGAGAGCATTATGATGGTGAGCATATATGAGAACGGGTCATTGGAGCCGCTCTCGATCTCGAGCATAGGCGCGGAATTGTTCTTGAGGCCGAGTTTGCGGGAACGCAGGATGGAGAATACCGATGCCGCATCGGTGGAACTGACGACTGAGCCCATCAGGAAGCTCTCTATCCAGCCCCAGCGCAAGACGAAATGGCAGAAGAATCCTGTAAGACCGGCTGTGAGAATCACTCCGACGCTGGCCAGCAGTCCGGCCGGAAGAGCCACACACTTGGCTGATTCCCAACGGGTTCCGAAACCGCCATAGAACATTATAAAAATGAGGGCGACGGTACAAAGGTTTTCAGCGAAAGAATAGTCCTCGAAACGGATGGGCACCACGCTGTTGTTGCCCAACACGATGCCAAGGAGGATGAATGCGAGCAGGACCGGCATTCCAATCTTGTTGGAGGCGTTGTTGAGGAGGACGCAGGCGATTATCACTATCGCCATCAGGCAGAGCAGTACAGTCATATCAGTAATAGTCTTGTCAGTTGATGTTCATCGCTGTCTTGAAGCAGTTGTCCGTCGATAGGAAAAGATGATAGTAGGCGTTGTCGCCGAGTCGGGAATAGCGCCCGACGAGAGCCCGAACCTGAGTCATCAGATACTGGCGTTCGGTCTTCCACTCCCCTTCCGACGGAGAAATCTTGTCAACCCTGGAGGCATAGTCGAGAAAAGCTTTGTCCGTCACGTGTTTGTCGAGATAGGCGAGCAGGCGGGAGTAGTCGTCTATCGCCTTGAGTTCTCCACTGTGGGCATCGAAGAAAGCCGAAGCGAACCTCATCGCGGTGGCCTTTCGGGTCACGGCCATGTAGAAAGCGCCAGCTTTCGTGGTATCGGCAGGCACAAAGATGTCCGGCAGGATGCCGCCGTTCTCGACCTTCATGCTGTCGGCGCTGACCATCTCTCCCCCGTCATAACGGCGGTAGATTTCATATTCATAGTCCTCCGAATATGGCTTCTGGATACATCTGCCGGACGGAGTGTAGAAGCGGGCGACGGTAATTCTCATCCCCGAACCGTCCGAAAAATAGAACGGCTCCTGTACAAGCCCCTTCCCGAAGGAACGCCTGCCGACGATTCGGGCCCTGCCGTTGTCCTGCAGAGCTCCCGCAAGAATCTCGCTGGAGGATGCCGTGCCCTCGTTGATCAGGACCTCGAGAGCAATGTCCCTCATGAATCCCTTGCCGTCCGCCTTGAAGTCTTCCCTTCTGCGGCGGCCCCCCTCCATATACACAATCTGCGCCCCCTTCGGGAGGAACATGTTGGAGAGGTTCAGAGCCTGATCAAGAAAGCCGCCGGAGTTGTCCCGAAGGTCGAGGATAAGTTTGCGCATCCCCTGGTCGAGTAGCGACTTGCCGGCATCGGCAACCTCCCTGTCGGAAGTACGCGAAAACTTGGAGAGCCGCAGATATCCTGTGGTGTCCCCAACCATGAAGGCTGCGTCCACAGAATGCGTAGGAATCTTTCCTCTCGTTATCTCGAAAGGAATGTCCTCCCCCTCACGGCGCACCACGACGGAGACCTTTGTCCCCGCACGTCCCTTGATATGACGGACCATGCTGTCCTGCGGATACTTGACGCCGGCTATATTCAGGGAGTCCACTTTCAGGATGCGGTCGCCCGGCTGGAGACCTATCTTTTCAGATGGACCGCCGGGGATGACCTCGATGACGACGGCCGTGTCGTTCGGGACGTTGAACTGGATGCCGATGCCGTCGAAGTTGCCCGCAAGACTTTCCTCGGAAGACTCGAGGGTCTGCGGCAGCATATAGATGGAATGCGGGTCGAGCGAGGAAAGCGCCGCGCTCACCGCAGCATCTGTGACTTTCTTGTGGTCGACAGGGTCGACATAATTGGCATCCAGAGTGTTAAGCACAAGATTCATCTTGCGCCACTCCTCGGACGGTGCCTCTCTGCGGGCCATGGGCCCGGACATCGACTGGACCGTGAGCACAGCGAGGGCACCTACCACGATGCCCAGCAGCGCGACCACGTATGAAGGGATATTGTCTTTCATTTCGTCTCCACTTTCTCTACCTCCACACCGGCCTTGCGGAGAAGCTCAACCCCGTCGTTCAGGCGGTACTCGTCTTTGTAGACTACGCGCTTGATACCAGCCTGGATAATCAGCTTGGAACATTCGATACAAGGCGATGCTGTCACGTAGAGCGTTGCTCCGAGGGAGTTGTTGCCGGACTTGGCAACCTTGCTGATTGCGTTAGCCTCGGCATGAAGCACATATGGTTTCGTCACGCCGAGTTCGTCTTCGCAGATATTCTCGAAGCCGGACGGAGTGCCATTGTAGCCGTCTGAGATTATCATCCTGTCCTTCACGAGCAAGGCACCGACCTTGCGGCGCTTGCAGTAGGAATTGCCGGCCCAAATCTCGGCCATTGCAATGTACTTTTCATCGAACTTGTTCATATTCTCAAGTTTGGCAGGTACTGTTATTTGTTGCGCTGATACAGGTAGCGCTTGATGCTGCGCTTCGGAGTGCGCTCGAAATCTTCCGGAAGGAACTCCATCTTGCGGATCTGCGCATAGTTCGGGAGTTGTCTGTTGATCTCCGGCAGACCGTCGAGAAGCCGCTTTTCCAGCTCCTCGGGGCTGAGGCCGTCGATTTCCGCCTGATGGTAGTCCGGATAGATGAGCACAGTGAGCCCTCCGTTGTCCTCGATGACGAGGGAATCCACCACGTATGTCACGTTATTGATGACAGCCTCCAGTTCTTCAGGGTATATGTTCTGTCCGGACGGGCCGAGGACCATGCATTTGGAGCGGCCGCGGAGGTAGAGGTAGCCGTCTTTGTCGACAACGCCGATGTCTCCTGTCTTGAACCAGCCGTCCTTGGTGAATGACGCCTTTGTGGCATCCGGATTCTTGAAGTAGCCGAGGAAGACATTGTCTCCCTTGATCTGCACCTCTCCCGGTATTTTTTCAGGATTGGAGGAGTCAATCCTTATCTCGCATCCAGGGACTGCCACGCCGCATGAGCCCTTGCGGGCCTTCCACCACTTGGAGTAGGTGATAATCGGGGCGCACTCGGTCATTCCGTAGCCCACAGTGAACGGGAAGTGGATCTTGCGCATGAACGCCTCGACTTCAGGGTTGAACGCGGCGCCGCCGAGGATAATTTCCTCGAAACGCCCGCCGAAGGCCTCTATCATCGCGTTGCGAATCTTCTTGACGACTATCTGGTCGAGGATAGGGATGCGCATGAACGCCTTCTTGCGGTCCACAACCGGCTTTATCTGGCTCTTGTAGACCTTCTCTATGATGAGAGGGACGGCTATGATGATGTCCGGCTTGATCTCCGAGAAAGCCTTCATTATCACCTTCGGGCTCGGGACTCTTGTGAGGAAATGCACGTGGGCGCCGATGACCATCTCGAAGAGAAACTCGAACATCATGCCGTACATGTGTGCGGAAGGCAGCATCGCAACCACCTCCGACTCGCAGTTGAGCTGAGGCTCGGCAACCGTCCCGGCGAAGTATAGGTTGGTCCAGAGCGCCCTGTAGGGAATCATCACTCCTTTGGAGAAGCCTGACGTGCCGGAAGTGTAGTTGATGAGTGCGAGGTCGTCCGCCTTGTCCTCGACATAGCAGATGTCTTCTGGAGAGAAGCGATGCGGATACTTCTTCGCGAAAGTATCGGCAAGCCCGCGCCTAACTTCGAGGCAGTTGGCATTGCGGGTGTAGATAAAGTTGAAGGTGTTGATATGCACTATGACCTCGAGACCAGGCATCTCCGACTCGGAGAGTCCTTCCCAGATGACCTCGTCCACAAAGAAGACCTTGGCCTCGGAGTGGTTCACGAGATGATGGATGCTCTCAGCCTTGAACTCGTGGAGAATCGGCACCGGCACGGCGCCGTATGTCATCGCGGCGAGAAAGCACACGCCCCAGTTCGCCTGATTGCGTGAGCAGATGGCGACCTTGTCACCCTTCTGCAGACCGCAATGCTCAAATGCGATGTGGAGATATTCTATTCTTTTCGCGAGGCCTTTGTAGCGCAGCGTCGCTCCCTGATAGTTGGACAACGCCTCGCGCTCCCAATTCTCGCGTATACTCTTTTCGAGCAGTTTGTTTACAGAGTGGAATTCCATATTCTAACAGTATTGTCTTCGTCTGTCGCGATGTGCGCTCCGTCATATAAGACAAAGCGGCAGGCACCTGCCGGCCACGCAGGGTTGCGCAGGTATTTCTCACGACCGGACATTTCTTTATAAAACAAGTCTACTCCTTCCCTGCTACCGATGACCGTCCAGCCATGGACCGTCGCGCAGCAGGACTCATCGTCCGCAGCGAATGCCATGCCGTACAGAGCCGGGAGGAAGGATGGATACGGGTTGTCATCGGCAGGAGCATCCGCAAGCTTCTTTCCCGAACGGTAGAGAGCAAAAATCTCTCCGCGCCAGCGCATCAGCGCCACTTCCCTGACATCGGCCTCAACCTCCCAATTGAGAGGGTCTTTGCCTCGTGAGGATGCAAGAGAGGACATCTCGCGGAGATACTGCACCTTCTTCACCGTCGCGTCCTTGTATTCCTCATAGACAGGACGGAACGAGGAGGGTCGTAGCTGAAGCGAGAGGGCAAAATCTACACTATCGGGAAGTATCTCTCCAAGCCGGCTCGGCGCCGTGGGCAGACTGAAGAAAAGTCTAGCGAACGAGACTTCGTTCTCCGGGCTCAATGCGCTGAGAGCGTACGAACTGTCGCCTGACGGGGAAATGACAGCCCAGGAGGACAGTGTCTTGATGAAGGCGGCGGCACGTCTTCTCGGATAGACGCCGCTGAGGAAATCGCTCGTCACGAGATTGCCGGCAGCGGAATTGCGGAGTATCAGGAAGTTGTTGTCAGAGGGCAGCAGTGCGGCTTCGATGAAGTCAGGCGCGTCCTTGATGGAACGGCCCTCATGGACATGGCGGCGCACCGAGTTGAGCACAGTCTCTGAAGGCGTTATGCTCAAGACGGCCTGACGGCCTTCCTCCCCCGGGAAAAACTCAGAGAAGAGGCCTTCGCGGGATGCCCTGCTCCTGAGTGCGAAGACTTCGCTCTGTTCCACCTCTCCTATGCCGACAGTCAGGAGCGGCACGAGAGAGCCAGTATAACTGCGGGAAAGGATGGCCGGAGAATCCGAGAAGGAAGAGTAGCGAAGCCGCCCGAGCGCGGAAGATGAATCCACGAGCGGCAGCAGGTCATCAAGCCTGTCTGCACTTGCAACGCTCACTGCATCAGAGGGAACCGCCACCAGAATATCCGGAAGGGAAGCCTCATCTCGCCCGGAGCGCCCGTTCCCGGAACAGGAGAGAAACGCAGACATGATAACCAGCAGGAGTATCGGATTTCTCTTGAACATATCATACAAATATAAGGAATAATTTGAATTATGATTTTCCGTGGATTTCCGTAACTTTGCACGATTTATCAGATTATGCAAGAAATAAGAAACATAGCGATTATCGCCCACGTCGACCACGGCAAGACGACCCTCGTGGACAGGATGATATATCAGGCGAATCTTGTCCGCCAACCGGAGAATCTCGGCCAGCTCATTCTCGACAACAACGACCTCGAGAGAGAGAGAGGCATCACCATCCTTGCCAAAAACGTTTCAGTTATATATAAAGGCGTCAAAATCAATATTATAGACACTCCGGGACACAGCGACTTCGGCGGCGAGGTTGAAAGAGTCCTGAACATGTCGGACGGTGTTCTGCTGCTCGTCGACGCTTTCGAGGGCTGCATGCCGCAGACCAGATTCGTACTCCAGAAGGCCCTCCAGATGGGCAAAAAGCCAGTCGTGGTCATCAACAAAGTCGACAAGCCAAACTGCCGCCCGGACGAGGTGCAGGAAGAAGTGTTCGACCTCATGTGCAACCTCAACGCCACCGAAGACCAGCTCGAGTTCGCCACCGTGTACGGCTCTGCCAAGCAGGGCTGGATGTCGCTCGACTGGAAGAAGCCGACCAGCGACATCACCCCTCTATTGGACGCAATCCTGAAGGAGATTCCCGCACCTCACTTCGAGGAAGGAACTCCGCAGATGCTCATCACTTCCCTCGAGTACTCCCCTTATGTCGGGCGCATCGCAATAGGAAGGATATCCAGAGGCACCCTCAAGACCGGCCAGCAGATCAGCCTCTGCAAGCGCTACGATGTTGTGCAGAAGCAGAAGATTAAGCAGCTCATGGTGTTCGAGGGTCTCGGCAAAGCCAACGTGGATGAAGTCCACTGCGGAGACATCTGTGCCGTCGTGGGCATAGAAGGATTCGAAATCGGCGACACCATCGCAGATGCGGAGAGTCCAGAGGCACTGGAACCGATTGCCATCGACGAGCCTACGATGAGCATGCTCTTTACCATAAACAATTCTCCTTTCTTCGGTAAGGACGGCAAGTTCGTCACCTCACGCCACATCAAGGAAAGGCTTGAGAAAGAACTCGAGAAGAATCTGGCGCTCCGCGTGAAGCCGGGTCTCACCGCCGACTCCTTCGTCGTCTACGGACGTGGAGTACTCCACCTTTCCGTGCTCATCGAGACCATGCGCCGCGAAGGGTTCGAACTTCAGGTCGGACAGCCTAAGGTTCTCGACAAGACAATCGGAGGCCAGAGATGCGAGCCTATCGAAGAACTCTCCATCGAGGTTCCGGAGGAGTTCGTAGGCGCCGCCATCGAAATTTCCACACGCCGCAAGGGCGCTCTCATCCACATGGAGCCGAGAGGCGACCGCACGCTGCTGGAATTCGAGATTCCGACCAGAGGACTCATGGGACTGCGTTCCAACCTGCTCACGGCGTCTCAGGGTGAAGCCATCGTAGCCCACAGGTTCAAGGAATACCAGCCGTACAAGGGCGAGATTGAGAGAAGAAACAACGGTTCTCTCGTGTCCCTCGAGACCGGCCAGGCCATCGCATACTCTATGAACAAGCTTCTCGACCGCGGACGCTTCTTCGTGGAACCGGGCGAGGACATCTATGCCGGACAGGTCATCGGAGAACACACCAGAGAGAAGGACCTCAACATCAACATCTGCAAGACCAAGAAGCTCTCCAACGTGCGTGCAGCCGGGTCCGACGAGAAGATTGTCCTCCCTCCGGCCATCAAGTTCTCGCTTGAGGAAGCGCTGGAATACATTCAGGAAGACGAGCTCGTGGAGGTGACACCTCACTTCATGAGGATCCGCAAAATCCTGCTTGACCCGCTGGCAAGAAAGAGGAATAGCGAAAACGACGATTGACATTAGAAAAAATTTATTATCTTTGCAACCCTTTATAGTCAGACTGACCGACTTGAGACCGGGCTCCAACCAGTTTGAGTGGAGTGTCGGGAAAGAGTTCTTTGAGACTTTCGGCAATGCCGAAATTCTGGATGCAGCGCTTTCAGTGGAAGCGGACCTCGTGAACAGAGGCCTCACTGTGGCGGTCTCATGCAGGATGGAAGGCAATGTCACCGTGGCTTGCGACAGATGCCTGGAAGACCTGAAACTGCCGCTCGAGGTTTCTTTCGAGGAGTCATACTCTCCGGAAGGCGCGGAGCTGGACTTCAGTCAGGACGTCTACGACTATGTCTGCACCGCTCTCCCGATGCAGCGCATGCATCCGGAAGGAGAGTGCAACAGCGAGACTGTAAAGTATTTGAGTAAATAATTTAAAAAAAGAATAAAAATGGCACATCCGAAACACAAACTTTCAAAGCAGCGCAGGAACAAGCGTCGTACGCACGATTTTGCTCCGGTCCCTACGCTCGCTACTTGCTCAAACTGCGGTGCCACGGTGATGTATCACCGCGTATGCCCTGAGTGCGGCTACTACAGAGGTCGTCAGATCATCGTAAAAGACGCGGAGTAATCCTCCGCGATTGCGCGGTCCCTTAGTTCAACGGATAGAACGAAGGTTTCCTAAACCTTAAATACAGGTTCGATTCCTGTAGGGACTACAAAGGATGATGCGTCCGTCGGGCGCATCATCCTTTTTCATATATTTGTCAAGGTAAAGAAAGATACTCGAACTGTTACCTTCATAGACACCGATGAAACTTCACAGCTTACTTCTATGCACAGTGGCGGCTTTCGCCGTCTGCGCCTGCGGCGGCAGGAAAAGCAGCCGTCATGACAATGTAACCACAACCACGGCAAAGACAACTGCGGCGGAAACGGAGACGATGGCCACAGGAGATTCCGGCAGTCCTGCGATTGCGTCCATCGAGTTCGTGAGCAATGGCTCGATTCTTCCGTCCGGCGGAGACCTGAACATCATGTTCAAAGCCTGCGCGTACAAGAAGGCTCAGGTGACCATAAAGAAGGTCTACCCTTCCAACATCCTGCAGTTCCTGCAGCTCGGGACATACGAGAGAAGCTGGGAGATGTACAAGATAGCCGATGTGGTCGCCGACACCACGATAGTGCTCGGAGCGGAAGACGACAGCACTCTGCCGGAGAGCCGCACCTATGCGCTCGACCTGCAGGACCTCATCAGCCCCGAGACCGGAGCAGTCTATCACTTTGAACTGCAAGGTCTGGAGCCGACCATGAAGGAAGAATGGTATTCTACCCAGGACAAGATGGACCTGCTCGCCAGCGACCTCACGCTCATCGTCAAGCATGGTGACAGGGGCTACGACGTGACCGCAATGAATATCCGCAACGGCAAGCCGGCGAAAGGAGCGAAAGTCAGGCTATACAGCTTCACCCAGCAGGAGCTTGCAAAAGGCAGCACCGACGGACAGGGAAGAGTTGTCTTCAGCGGCATAGAGGACGCCGGGTTCGTGACGGCAGTGTCTGGCAAAAGCTACGCATATCTTAGGCTCGACAACGGGAAATCCCTATCAACCAGCGGATTCGATGTCGCAGGTGCAGAGAGCGTGAACGGGCTGAAAGCCTACGTGTTCGGAGAACGCGGCGTATGGAGGCCGGGCGACACGCTGCACGTCAGCACCATTGTGATGGATGACGGCGCAAAGCTCCCTGCGGGCTACCCTGTCATCGCGGAGCTGCGCAATCCAAACTGGCAGGTCACCCAGACACTCAAGGGAAAGTTCGACAGGACGTCCATCCTGCATTTCCCGTTCACTACCGAGCCCGACGCGCCTACTGGAAAATGGAACGTCACGGTGAAGATCGGAGACCGCGCCTTCGAGAAGACGCTGCGCGTCGAAACAATCAGGCCCAACAATCTGGACATCAAGCTCAAGTTCGGCTCCGACCAGATCAAGCTTAGAGAGAAGGCGACAAAGGACAACATCGCCGATATAGACGTGTCCTGGATGTACGGCGGCAAGGGCGCGGGGCTGAAGGTCAACGGAAATGTCACCCTCTCCGGTGCGGCCACCTCATTCAAAGGATACGAAGAATACACGTTCAAGGATGTCCAGAAGACATTCAGTTCCCAGAGCTTCAATATAAAGGACATGGTCACCGACGGTGACGGCAGATGCAGCTTCACTTTCAACCCGAGCCTCAAGAAATCACAGATTCCCGGCAAACTCAACGCGGCCTTCACCATGCAGGCCTACGAGCCGCAAGGAGGGCTGAGCACGGCATTCAGGACATTCACGCTGTCTCCTTTCGAGAACTATGTTGGCCTCCGGGTGGAGCAGGACAAGAACGAATGGGGAGAACAGTTTCTCCAACGGGGCAAGTCCCACAAGTTCCATGTGGTGACGCTGGATAGTGACGGACGCCCTGTCAGTCTGGACAAACTCCGGGCATCCATAGTGCACGTCAGCTGGAGCTGGTGGTGGAACGCGATGTCCGGGGATGCAGCCTACGCTTCCGGAAACGTGGGTGAAGTTGTCCACAAGCAGGATTTCAGCACCAGAGACGGCAAGGGAGAATTCAGCTTCGACTTCCCGGAAAGCGTCCCAGAAGGAGCCTACCTCATCAGAGTCGAGGACATGAACGGAAAACACTCCAGCACTTTGATGTGTCAGGCGCTGGACGGCAACGGAGTCACGGATGTCTCCGATGCAGCCGCGAAGCTCAACATGGTCCTCGACAAAGACCGCTACGAGAAGGGAGAGACCGCAAAGCTCTCCATCCCGTCGGCAGTAGGCGCGCTGGCCATAGTTTCCATTGAGAAGGGCGGAGAAATCCTCGGCACGCGCCAGATAATCTGCAAGGGAGAGTCCACGCTCATCAACATACCGGTAAGCTCCGAGATGGCCCCGAACGCATACGTCTGGGTGGCCCTCGTGCAACCGCACGGCAACGATGCCAACGACGCGCCTGTACGCCTGTACGGAATAGCCAACATAAACGTGGACGACAAGGACACGCGCCTCAACCCGGTGCTTGAGATTACGGACAAGGCAAGCCCCGAAAGCCGCCTGAAATTCACGGTCAAAGAAAAGGACGGAAAGGCAATGAGCTACGTGGTGGCCCTGGTGGATGAGGGCCTGCTGTCGCTGACAGGGTTCAGGACTCCGGATGCCTGGGATACATTCTATGCCAAACAGGCGCTCAGGGTGCGCACATGGGACCAGTACGACGAGATAATCGGGGCTTACGGTGGCGAGATAGAGAAACTCTTCGCTATCGGAGGCTCGGACGAGGCGATGCCGGCGCTCAAGCCTTACGGCGCGGACCGCTTTCCGCCTATTGTGCGGTACCTCGGACCTTTCAAGCTCAAAAAGGGCCGCAGCGCACAGCACAGCATCGATCTCCCGCAATACATAGGATTGCTGAGGGCCATGGTCATAGCTACTGACGGCAAGGCCCATGGCAGTTTCAGCAAAGACGTCACCGTCAGCAAGCCCATGATGGTGCAGGCCAACCTCCCGAGAGTCCTGCGCATAGGCGAGGAAGTCAGCGTGCCTGTCACGGTCATCGCCAACGAGGACGGCATCGGAACGGTCAAGCTGAACGTCGAGGTGTCAGGACCTGTGGAGCTGGCAGGCTCCGGAAAGGAAAGCGTCACTCTGACACGGAGCGGCTCGCAGACCGTCACTTTCCGCCTCAAGGCTAACGGCAAGACCGGAGTGGCGAAGTTCACCGCTGTCGGCGCCACGTCTTCCGACAAGTCCGTCTCAAGCGCCGAGTTCAACGTGATGAATCCAAATCCGGAAGTTTCAAAGTCCACCACACTCCTTCTTGCCGCCGGCGAGAAAAAGGACGTGGAGGTCGAGATGAACGGCATAGACGGGAGCAACTCGCTCTCCGCGGAACTTTCATCCATCGAACCCGTCAATCTGGGAAGAAGGATGAAATATCTGACAGGCTACCCGTACGGCTGCGCGGAACAGACCATCTCCAAGGCCTTCCCTCAACTGTTCCTACCGCTCCTGAACAACTGCTCGGAAGACGAGGCCAAGCTTTGCAGCTTCAACGTCACCGCAGCAATCAACAGCATCGGGAAGTACCTCACCTCTCACGGAGGTCTCTCATACTGGCCGGGCAGCAGCGACCAGAGCCTCTTCTGCACAAGCTACGCGCTGCACTTCCTGTGCGAAGCCGAGAATGCCGGATTCGCAGTGCCTTCAGACCTGAAAAACTCTTTATGCTCAGCCATTTCCGCATCCGTAGCCGCAAGGCCAGAAGGGTTCGAGAGCGCGTACGCGCTCTACGCACTAGCCAGCGCAGGGGCTCCACGACGCAGCCTGATGAACATAATGAGGACGGACAAGAAAACCTCCCGCGATGCCCTATGGATTCTCGCGGCCGCATACGCGATGGACGGGAAGGCCGACATATCCAGACAAATCACCTCCGGTCTGCCTTATGTTACAGATGAGCACAGCTGCTACGGAAGCGACATCCGCAACATGGCGATAGCACTGAAGACAAGCCTGCTCACAGGGGACAGGACGACCGCGATGGAACTCTGCGGACAGCTTTCGAAGAAGCTCAGCAGCGACGAGTATATGAGCACGCAGAGTACGGCCTGGGCTCTCTATGCCGTCGCCTCATACGGGCAAGTATCCGCAGGAGGTGTCAAGGCCGACATTTCCGAGGGCGGGAAAATCAGGAGCATAGACACCGGCAAGGCCGTAGCTTCCGTGACGCTCCGCGAGAAATCCGGTCCGGGCAAGGTAAAGCTGAATCTCGAGAACAAAGGAAAGGACGTTCTCCACGTGGTGCTCGCGCAGAGCGGCATCCCGGCAGCCGGGACGAGCAAGGTATTCTCTTCAAGACTCAGCCTTGACGTGAAATACCGCAAAGCCGATGGGACGGCCCTCAGACTCGGTACCGACAGCCTTAAAGTCGGCGACCGCTTCAGCACCGCCGTAACCGTGCGCAACAACGGCGCGGCGGACATGAAGGACATCGCCCTCTCGCAGCTCTTCCCGTCAGGCTGGGAGATAAGCAACGACCGCCTCGCCGCAGGAGATGCAAACACCTACCCTGAAGGGATTGACTATCAGGACTACAGGGACGAGAGCGTCAGCAGCTTCTTCGCACTCGGAGGCGGCAGGAGCATAACCGTCACCGTCGAGCTCACAGCCGCATACAAGGGTCGCTTCCACGTGCCTGCAACAAGCGCTGAGACGATGTATGACAACACCGCCTCCGCCACGTCCCCAGACATGTGGGTGGAGATATTCTAAAGGGTCTGGCCCCCGATGAATTCACGCATTATGGAGGTCGGAGGAATCGCAGCGATTTCCTCCGGCTTCAGGCATCTCGCCATCCGGGCGAACTGGAGGAGCTGCACCGCCTTTCCGTGTGCCGGAGAAGACTCGCTGATTCCGCAGAGAAGCGGCTCGGCATAATAGCGGAGCAGAGGAAGATCGAAGAGTGTCGACGTGTTGAAGACAAGGTTGGCGTTCTCTTCATATGGGAAGATATACTTGGTCTCTCCACGGCGCACTGAAGGCCAGCGGAGGATGTTGGCTTCCGGCGAAATCCCTCTCGTGCGGTTGTCCCTGACGATTCGTCGGAGAAGCCGCTTGTCCGTGGTGGACCCGTGCACCTTCTCGCCCCCCGGAAGAGAGGAGAGTGCGGAGATGTAGATGTGGTAGATGCTTTCCTGAGGTATCTCCGGAGTCAGCGCCGGATTGAGCGCATGGATTCCCTCCATGAAGAGAATATCGTTTTCACCGAGCCGCAGACGCTTGCCGGAAGAGACTCTCCTGCCCGCCGTGAAGTCAAACTTCGGGAGTTCAATCTCCTCGCCTGAGAGCAATGCCGAGAGCTGCCTGTTGAGGAAAGCCACGTCCATGGCCTCGAGAGCCTCGAAATCATACTCTCCGTTTTCATCCTTAGGAGTCTGTTCACGGTCGAGGAAATAATTGTCCAGTTCAATCACCTTCGGATTGAGCCCGAGCACCCGGGCCTGCTGCGCTATGCGGAGCGAAGAACTTGTCTTGCCGCTCGAAGACGGACCGGACATCATCACTATCCTACACTTGCGGCGGCACCACGCTATCTGGTCAGCAGCGGCAGCATAGTTGCGCTCCTGACGGGCCTCGCAGAGATTAATAAGTTCGACGGCGTGACCCGACTCGAGGGTCTCGTTGAGTTTTTCTATCGTATCCACGCCTATGGCGCTGCACCAGTCGGCGTACTCCTGCCTTGCGGCTTCTACCTTCGTCATAGTACTTCCTTAAGAAACGGTCCCGTCGCGGAGGCGGGGTCCGATGCGATTTGTTCGGGAGTCCCTTCTGCAATAATCCTGCCGCCTCCCGCACCTCCGTCAGGGCCCATGTCCAGGATATAGTCAACGCACTTGAGCACGTCCAGATTGTGCTCGATCACTATCACGGTGTTGCCTTGGTCAACGAGCTTCTGAAGCACGTCCATCAGGGCCGCAATGTCTTCAGGATGAAGCCCGGTGGTCGGCTCATCAAGCATATAGAGGGTCTTTCCGGTGGACTTGCGGGAGAGTTCGGCGGCGAGTTTCATGCGCTGGCTCTCGCCTCCTGACAAAGTGACAGCGGACTGCCCGAGACGCACATAGCCAAGTCCCACGTCGACGAGCGCCTTCAGCTTCGGCGCAATCTTCGGGAACGGCCGGAAGAACTCATAAGCCTCGGAGATGGACATCTCGAGGACTTCTCCGATATTCTTGCCACGATATTTCACGGCGAGAGTATCCTCCTTGTAACGCTTGCCCCCGCAGGCTTCGCAGACAACGTTGACGGACGGCAGAAAGTTCATCTCTATCACCTTGATACCTGCGCCCTTGCATTCCTCGCAGCGGCCGCCCGCCACATTGAAGGAAAACCTCCCGGCCTTGAATCCGCGTACCTTTGCATCAGGGGTGCTCTCGAAAAGACGGCGTATGTCGTCGAATACTCCGGTGTACGTGGCAGGATTAGAGCGCGGAGTACGCCCGATAGGGCTCTGGTCAATCTGGATGACCTTGTCTATGTTTTCCAGCCCATCTATAGCCTCGTAAGGCAACGGCTGCTGACGTACATGATAGAACCTCCCCTGCAGAGCCGGCATGAGGGTCTGGTTGATGAGCGTGGACTTGCCGCTGCCGCTCACTCCGCTGACACCTATCATCATGCCGAGCGGAAAACGCGCCGTTACGGACTTGAGGTTGTTGCCGGTGGCCCCGCGCAGAGTCAGGAACAAACCGTTGCCGCTTCTTCTGCTCTTCGGGGTGACGTTCGGGTTGACGAGAGGACGCGCAGGGCCGGCATAACAGATTCGGCCTCCGTTCTCGCCGGCACCTGGTCCGACCTCCACCGTCCAGTCGGCAGAGAGCACAGTCTCCTCGTCGTGCTCGACAACTATCACGGTATTGCCTTCGTCTCGGAGTTTCTTGAGCGAGGATATCAGTTTTCTGTTGTCCCTCTGGTGGAGTCCGATGCTCGGCTCATCGAGGATATAGATGACGTTCACCAGTTTGGAACCTATTTGTGTGGCAAGGCGGATGCGCTGGCCCTCCCCGCCGGAAAGGGACGCGGAAGCCCTGTCGAGGCTGAGATAGTCCAGACCAACTCCCAGAAGGAACTGGACCCTGTCGTCAAGCTCGCGTATAATGTCGTGGGCGATGGCCCTCTCTCTACTGTCCAGACGAGAAGGCAGTTCCTTGAGCCAACTGGCGAGGTCGCCCATCTCCATCGCGCTCACCTCCGAGATGTCCTTGCCGTCGATGCGGAAGCAGCGTGTCTGAGGGTTCAGCCTCGTGCCGTGGCAGACCGGGCAAACGATGCGATTCTCTATATTGTCGATGACACCAGGCCAACTCTCCATCTCAGAAAGCGCCCCCTCGCCAACGCGGAAAAAGTCGTCCGAACCGTAGACGAGAAGCGATACAACCTCGTCCGGAAGAGCCTCGATAGGGTCGTAGAGAGACACGCCGTACTTGCGGGCGATGGCGCGGATAATCTCAAACTTGCGGGAATTCTTAAGCTGCCCAAGTGGCACTATGCCTCCGTCGGCGACGGAAACCTTCCGGTCAGGGATGATGCTGTCCATGTGGACATCCGGAACTGTACCGAGGCCCTTGCAGTTGGGACAATATCCTTCTGGAGAATTGAAGGAGAAGCTGTGCGGTGCAGGCTCCTGCAGCGATGCTCCGGTCACAGGGTCCATAAGATGTTTCGAATAATGCCTCAGGCTGCCGTCGGAGATGTCCAACACTGCCAGCGAGCCTTTGCCGATAGAGAGGGCAGAGGACACCGAGGAGCGGATCCGCCTGTCATCCCCGTCTCCAGGCTTAAGTTTGTCCACCACGAGCTCGATGAAATGCGGCTTGTAGCGGTCCACCGTCTCGACACCGGCGAGGTCCACTATCTCGGAATCTATGCGCACCTGCGCGAACCCGCGCTTGCGAAGCTGAGCGAAAAGCTCCTTGTAGTGCCCCTTGCGGCCGCGTATCATCGGAGCGAGGAGCACGCACTTGCGACCGCGATATTCTTGCATTATGAGGTCCACAATCGCGGCATCTGTGTAGCGGACCATCTTCTCTCCACTGTCGGGAGAATACGCCGTGGAGGCCCTCGCGTAGAGAAGTCTCAGGAAATCAGATATTTCGGTGATTGTCCCCACTGTCGAACGAGGGTTGTTGCCCGTCGTCTTCTGCTCTATCGCTATGACAGGGCTGAGCCCTGTGATGCTCTCAACCTCCGGCTTCTCGACCACGCCCATAAAATGCTTCGCATATGGCGACAGTGTGTTCATGTAGCGTCTCTGGCCTTCGGCATAGATGGTCTGGAAAGCAAGCGATGACTTGCCGCTGCCGCTTACTCCAGTGATGACAACGAATTTGCCGCGAGGGATGTCGACGTCTATGTTCTTGAGATTGTTGGCCCTAGCGCCACGCACTTCTATGAGAGTATCCTGCTTCATATTGAGGAGTGCAAATTTAAGAAGAATTATTTTTCGTACATTTGCCGCGCATACATTAGTATGTCAACTTATGTGGGTTTGGTTTTCAGTATGTTCCGCTGTCCTTCTGGGCCTGTATGACGTAGCGAAGAAGGAATCTCTCAAGCGCAACGGAGTCCTCTGGATTCTTCTCGGCACCACGGCCATAACGACCGTGCTGCTCTGCCCTTTCCTCACGGGAGGTTCTCTCGGCGACCATCTGAGTCTGGTGGTCAAGGCGCTGCTGGTCTCGTCATCGTGGGTGTCCGGTCTGGAGGCGATGAAGTTGCTGCCGCTCACGACCGTCTCCACCATCAAGGCGTCGCGGCCGATGTTCGTGGTGATATTCTCGATCATCCTCTTCGGCGAGAGACTCAGCCCGCTGCAGTGGGCGGGAGTCGTGCTCGTGCTCGCAGCTCTGTTCCTGCTGGGGCGCTCGAGCCGCAAGGAGGGCATCTCATTCGTCTCCAACAAAGGCATTGTCTGGATGGTCGTGTCGGTACTCACGGGTGCCGCAAGCGCACTATACGACAAGCACATACTCGCGCATCTCCAGCCGATGTTCGTGCAGAGCTGGTCCAACCTCTACATCACCGCCGCGCTCGCAGTGCTGATTGCTGTCAGGTATCTCCGCGACAGGAGCGGCTTTGAGCGCTTCCGCTGGGACTGGCGGCTGGTGCTGATCGCTGTGCTGATTACGGTCTCC
Source organism: uncultured Muribaculaceae bacterium (assembly GCA_964385795.1). Taxonomy (GTDB): domain Bacteria; phylum Bacteroidota; class Bacteroidia; order Bacteroidales; family UBA932; genus Cryptobacteroides. The sequence continues at coordinate 71,818 of CAYLPY010000004.1, read as the reverse complement.
GACACCCTGTATTTCTTCGCCATCAAGGACGAAGGGGCGCTGCTGTCGGTAATATCGATGATAAGGCGCAGCTCCGTGGTGATAACGTTCCTCTTCGGAGCGTTCGTCTTCAAGGAGAGCCACATCCGCGGCAAGGCCGTGGACCTTGTCCTCCTCATGGGCGGCATTGCCCTCTTGCTTTTCGCTTCAAGCTAATAACTTGACTCCTCCGGCAGCATCCTCTGATGATTATTTGCTAAATTTGCGGAATATGAAAAGAATTGCAGCTATTGTCCCGGTACTCCTCATCACCTTGAGCGCAGGAGCTCAGTCCAAGAACTTCACACTCGGCAAATGGACAGAAATACATGGGGCGCTCCTGAAGGAGCTCTCGAAATCATACGTGGATTCCCTGCCAGTCGACAAGATTGAACGGGCCGGCGTGGATGCTATGCTTGCCGGACTTGACCCCTACACGGTGTACATCCCGGAAGAGGAGAATGAAAATCTCCAGATGATGATCCACAAGACCTACGGAGGCATCGGGGCGGTAATATACAAGCCTGACAAGAACGGCAACGTCATAATCAACGAACCTTACGCAGGATCTCCGGCAGCGAAGAACGGACTGGTCTGCGGGGATGAGATCCTCGAAATCGACGGAAAGGCGGTGGTCGGGCAGACATCGCAGGAATGCAGCGACAAGATGCGTGGAGAGCCCGGCACAACGGTCCATTTCAAGGTAAAGAAACTGCGCAGCGGCGAAACAGTGGAGATTGACGTGGTCCGCGAGCGCATCCGCATCCCTGATATCGAGTTTGCAGGCATGATTTCCGATGAAGTGGGATACATCTCCCAGACGGGGTTCACCGACGGGGTCGGAAAGGAGATGCGCGAGGCTGTCATCAGACTGAAGAAGCAGGGGATGAAGACTCTTGTCCTCGACCTTCGCGGCAACGGCGGCGGTCTCATGGAGGAAGCTGCCGAGATTGTGTCCATCTTCGTGCCGAAAGGTTCGCTGGTGGTCACGGCGAAGGGACGTGAGGAGGGAAGCAACTACACCCTCGTGACCCGCAGAGAGCCTGTGGACACGCGGCTCCCTCTCATCGTTCTGGTTGACTCAGGTTCGGCTTCGGCTTCTGAGATTGTGTCCGGCGCACTCCAGGACATGGACAGAGCTACGATAATGGGCGCACGCACCTTCGGCAAAGGACTGGTCCAGAGCATCAAGCCGATGCCATACGGAGGCGACCTCAAGGTTACGACCGCGAAGTACTACACCCCGTCCGGACGTTGCGTCCAGGCGCTCGACTACTCCCACAGGAGGGATGACGGCAGCGTCGGACAGATTCCTGATTCTCTCACGAAGGAATTCAGGACTGCCCATGGCAGGATTGTCAAGGACGGCGGCGGCATCACCCCAGACGTCAGCCTCAAGTTCAAGGAATACAGCCGCATCACCTACGCGCTGGTGGCCTACGGGATACTCGAGAACTACGCCCTTGAATTTGTCCGCACCCATACGGACATAGCTCCTGCGGATGACTTCCATCTCTCCGACGAGGATTTCGAGGACTTCGTGAAGTTCGCTTCGGGCAAGGAATTCGACTACCGTTCGACCGCCAGGACATACTTCGACAGGATGAAGGACGAGCTTTCCAAGGACGGGCTTTCCGAGACGCTGAAGCCTCAGATGGACAGCCTTGAGAAGGCAATCAATATCGAGAAAGCCGATTTCCTCAGGCTCAAGAAGGGCGAAATCGTGCCTTTCATCGAGGAGGAGATAGCCACGAGATACTACTTCCAGGAAGGCGGCATCAAGATTAGAATCCGCTACGACGACGCACTCAAGGAGGCTCTCACGGCCGAGAGGCTCAAGCAGTATTGATGGCTGAGACAAAATCGGAGCTCATCGTTCTGAACACCACCAAGGTCGGCGAAAAGTCCGTGGTCCTGCACACTTTGGCCCGCGAATGGGGAAGACGGAGCTTCATCACCGGCATACGTGCGGCAAGCATGGCCCTGTTTCTGCCGCTGAGCATAATAGACGGCGAGGTATTCACCAGCTCCAGGTATGACCTCTGGAGGATACGCAACATCTCTCCAGCCTGCCCGCTCAACGGCATACGCAACAGCGCCCACAAGAATTCCATCGCGATGTTCGTCAGCGAGGTGCTGTACCGCACGGTGAGGGAGGCGTCCGCCGATGACGGCCTCTATGACTGGTGCCGGCGCTCGATTCTGCTGCTGGACGGCCTGTCGGGGGATTTCAGCAATTTTCACCTCCGTTTTCTTCTGGAACTGGCGGTCGCGCTCGGATTCTCCCCAGGAAGCGAAGACATTGTCCCTTTCGCAGAGGGATACGAGCAGGAGATACGGACCATGCTCGCTTCGGACTTCCCGGAAGCGATGCTCCAGCCGCTCAACGGCAAGGCCAGAGGAGAGATAGCCGAAGCTCTCGTCAAGTACATAGGCTACCACTCCGACATCAAGCTTTCCGTCCGTTCACTGGAAGTCCTCAAGGAACTCTACAGATAATCCCGCCGCAGCGGCGGCAACAGATACACACAGACATGGAAGAATTGGTATTCGCGACCCTCAACAAGGGCAAACTCAAGGAGGCCTCGGAAATCCTCGAAGGCATATACACCGTTGTATCCCCAGCCAGCAAGGGGGTGGACTCGGATGTCGAGGAGACGGGACAGAGTTTCGAGGAGAACTCCCGGATAAAGGCGCAGCACCTGTATGGACTGCTGAAATGCAACTGCTTCGCCGATGACTCCGGTCTTGAGGTGGACGCTCTTGACGGGGCACCGGGAATTTTCTCGGCAAGGTACGCCGGAGGCAAGGGACACGATGACAACGCCAACATCGCAAAACTGCTCTCGGAACTCGAGAAGAAAGGTGCGGAGGTCTCAAGACGGGCCAGATTCCGCACGGCCATCACTCTGATAGTCAACGGAGAGGAGCACATCTTCGAAGGAAAGATGGAAGGTGCCATCACCTTTGAGAGGAGAGGGAGCAACGGCTTCGGCTACGATCCCGTATTCACGCCGGACGCCCACCCCGACAAGACCGTCGCTGAACTCTCCGACGACGAGAAAAACACCATCTCCCACAGAGGCGCTGCGCTCCGCGCAATGGCGGAGTTCCTCGGCAAGCAGCAGTTTTGAGAGCCCAAGCGACTACTTCTCTTTCCAGATATAGACTTTGTCGCCCCGGCGCAGGCGCTGGTCCGGGCAGATAGACGGATCGACGGCGACCGAGCATCTCACTCCTTTAGAAGCGAGCTCCGCCGGCCGGAGATTCACTCTCATATCCTCCACGGTAAATTCCACGACTCCGGTGGTGCTCCCTATTGCCATCGCCCTGTCCCCCTTGGACAGCGGAGTTGACTCAACGGAAATTTCCGCGACGCCGATGCGGTCAAACCAGTTGGTGACCTTGCCGCAGTAGACCTTCTTCAGAGTAGCCTGCGAGCCGTAGACCTCGCTCCACTCGCCGAGTTTCGCGCCCTGGTAGTAACCGTCCCAAAATCCGCGGTTGAACACCTCGGCAAGCTCCGTCTTCAGTCCGGCCGCGAGTTCTGGTGTATATGACCCGTCGCACACCGCATCAGCAGCTCTGCGGTAGCAGGATGCACAGCGTTTGACATACTCGGCAGAGCGGGCTCGGCCTTCTATCTTGAAGACCCGCACGCCGCTCTCCACTATCCTGTCCATAAACTCTATGGTGCACAGGTCCTTAGGGGACATGATGTATTTGTTGTCTATGTTGAGTTTCGTCCCCGTCTCGAGGTCGGTCACTTCGTAGCCGCGGCGGCAGAGCTGGTAGCATGCTCCCCTGTTGGCTGAAGCTCCGTAGGTGTGCAGGGAAAGGTAGCACTTGCCGCTGATGGCCATACATAATGCGCCGTGGGCGAACATCTCTATCCGCACGAGTTCCCCGGAAGGTCCGCAGATGCGGTCGCGGACAATCGTGTCGTGGATGTCGCGTACCTGGTCGAGATTGAGCTCTCGCGCGAGGACCACGACATCGGCGAAGCGGGCATAGAAGCGGAGCGCTTCAGCATTGGAGATGGACAACTGGGTGGAGATGTGTACCTCCAGCCCGATGCGGCGGCAGTACTCGATGGCGGCCATGTCTGAGGCTATGACCGCATCCACTCCGGCTATGTGGGCTGCGTCGAGAGCTGTCCGCATAGCCGGCAGGTCTTCCTGATAGAGCACGATGTTGAGCGTGAGGTAGCTCTTGACCCCGGCCTCGCGGCAGATGCGGACGACTTCTTGAAGATCCTCCGGTGCGAAGTTATTGGCTGAATGGCTGCGCATGTTGAGCTGGCCCACGCCGAAGTAGACCGAGTTTGCTCCTCCCTGGATGGCGGCCCTGAGGCATTCGAAGTTGCCCGCCGGGGCCATTATTTCAAGTTCCGTCTTTTTCACGCTGCAAAAATACTCTTTTCTTTCGACAGGTGGCAAAAAACGCGAACATCTGGCGGTTCCAGACCATACGATTATTGGAAGCCGCATTATCATCCTACGTCTTTGCCTACCACGCCAGATGAGCGGGGAGCGCCGCCAGTTCGCACGCCGCCATCAGTTCCTCAACGGACTTGCTCCGCGGCAGCTCCGACGGCAGACCCTCCAACACCGAGCCGTACTCAAACAGCCATAGCAGTTTGTCCTGGTCATCACGGCACTCCTCTGCTCACTTGCGGAACGCCCGGACCGGGTATTTGCGCCAGCAAATACGGACTTCCGCAGGGGCCGCGCCGGAGGTGCATGATGATGCCCCTACAGGGGCTGCCGACTTGTTCGGCTGGGGTTAAGAAGCCCAGAGGACGGCTCACTGTCCAAAGGGCACCGGGGTTTGGGGTGGAACCCCAGTATAAAGATGCTCGAATAATATTCAAGTTATTGGACAAGGTTTGCTAAATTTGCACAAAGCAGTGACCGCAAATGATAACTGAGACCTTGCTCGATGCGACCATCAAGGAAATGTTCGCCGAGATACTCTTCACCAGAGAGCCGGCCGGGCTCTACGACCCGCTGAGATATATGATAGAGATTGGAGGCAAAAGAGTGCGCCCGAGACTTTGTCTGACGACATACTCCTTCTTCAAGGACGAATTCTCCGAAGAAATTCTCCAGCCTGCCATGGCCCTTGAAGTCTTCCACTCGTTCACCCTCATGCACGACGACATCATGGACCGTTCCCCTCTCAGGCGCGGGATGCCGACGGTCTGGAAGAAATGGAACGAAGACACGGCCATCCTCTCCGGAGACGTGATGCTCATCGATGCCTACACCCGCATCACCAAAGCCCCGCATCATGTCCACGGAGAAGTCATGAAACTCTTCTCTCAGACGGCGGCCCAGGTCTGCGAAGGCCAGCAGTTCGACATGGACTTCGAAAGCCGCAGCGACGTCAGCATGGACGAGTACAACAAGATGATAGGGCTCAAGACAGCCGTCCTGCTCGCCTGCGCCGCAAAGATGGGGGGACTCATCGGAGGAGGTAGCGCCACAGCGTGCGAAGCCCTCTATGAGTACGGCTACCAGCTCGGCATGGCCTTCCAGATAGCGGACGACTACCTCGACGCCTTCGGTGACGAAAAACTCTTCGGGAAGCCTATCGGCGGTGACATCGTCAACTGCAAGAAAAGCTGGCTGACCATACGCGCGATGGAGAAAGTCTCCGACAAAGAAGCCTTCGCAGCATCCTTCGAGGCACCGGCCGAAAGCAGCGAAGAGAAATCTGACAAGATAGCCAGAATCAAGAAGCTCTACGAAGAGCTCGGAGTAGCTGAAGACGCGAAAAAGGAAGTCATCCGCTTTACGCAGCTGGCTCTTGAAGCGGCAGGCAAAGTTCATCCCGAGAAGCACAATATGGAGGTTCTGCAGAGATTCGCCGAGAGTCTTGTCGGAAGGGCGAAATGAGAGGAGAAGCCACTGTAGTCAAGAACGCAGGAAGCCACTACCTGCTGAGCCCACTCCCTGAGTGGAGTCTGTTCCCGGCTGTGCTCCGGGGGAAAGTGCGCCTCGCGGGCAGCCGCGCCACCAACCCGGTGTCCGTCGGAGACCGCGTCATGTATGAGTGCGAAGGCGAAGTTTCCGAAGAGTCCCCAGCCAACATAGTGGAGATTCTGCCGCGCAGCAACTACCTGATACGCAAGTCGGTGAACCTCTCCAAAGAGTCGCACGTCATCGCAGCCAACCTGGACCGCGTGGTGGTCGTCGTGAGCCTGTATTTCCCGAAAATAAAGCTGCCTTTTCTCGACCGCATCCTTGTAACCTGCGGGGTATACGGGATTCCCGTGGTCCTCACCCTCAACAAAGTGGACCTCTACGGAGAAGAAGCCGCAGAGCAGGTACAGGAATTCCGAGACATCTATGAAAATGCCGGCTACAAAATCATCGAGACCTCGGTCAAGGACGGCCGCGGGATAGACGAACTGCGAAAAGAATGCAGCAGGGGTACGAGCCTTTTTTCCGGAGAGTCCGGAGCCGGTAAATCAAGCCTAATCAAGGCCCTAGACCCGACGCTGCAGCCCAAGACAGGCTCCATTTCGGTCAGCCACCTACAGGGTAGGCACACCACCTCCCTCTCGGAGATGTACCCTCTCAGCGGAGGAGGTTTCGTCATAGACACCCCGGGACTCCGGGCATTCGGACTGGTAAATCTTGAAAAAGAAGAGATTGCAAATTATTTCCCGGAGATGCTCCGACTCGCGGACTCATGCCGTTTCGCCCCCTGCACCCACACGCACGAGCCGGGCTGCGCAGTCAAGCAGGCGCTTGAGCGCGGCGAACTCAGCGAACTCAGATACAGTTCCTATCTCGGAATGCTCGAGGAGAGCGGCAAATTCAGATAGCCAGACCCAAGCGCACTGGGAGAACTAGCCGAAACCTATCTGCGGCGGCGCAGAGCGCGGACTACGCCGAGCACAATAGTGCCCCAATTAAAGACCTCCTTGCCGCAGCGTATCGCACCGCCAAGTGAGAAAGGCGAAGATGCAGACGCCTTCAGAGACTCATACCCCTCGGCGAGAACCTTACGCTGCGCCTCACATTCTTCGCGGGCGGAGGCGAGCGCCGCCTCCAGAGAAGCTATGTCGCGGACTTCCGGGTGGTTACTAATCTTTGTCATAGAAAGCATCCATGAAAAGTTTGACAAACGCGCTGGAGAACAGTTTTCTGCGCTGTGATATGAGAACCGCCAGCGCCACCACGAAGACCAGCAGTACAAGCAACGTCCCCCAAGGCACACCTAGCAGGACATTGAGCCACTGCAGCAGAGCAAACGCAAGCAAGCCCAGCACCAGCGACAGTACGACGAATATAAGGAGGAACGAAATCAGCCTTGAAAGAGCAGTGGAGAGTCCCCGCACCGCTCTAAGCTTCAGTTCATCCGTCTTAAGGTCGGCATAGCGCTTCGCCTCCTGAGCGAGACGCTCTATCTCATTTATCTCCGGAATCATCTTCTGCATCGCTTTGGCTGCCGGAAGCCACGCCGTCCTCGGCATCGCCCTCCTCAGGAACGTCATTGATGGAATCCTCCAAATCGGCAAGCCCGGAAGCCACCGCTTCCTTGACCTTGGAGACAGTCCTGCGCCCCTCTTCGGTACGCAGATATGCCGTCAGTGCAGCTCCTGCCGCCACTCCGGTGAGAAAAGTGAAGAGTGATGAATTCTTTGCCATAAGAGATTATTTTTCAGGTTCAACCAGTTCGTAGTCGATGAGACGCTGCTCCAGATTTGCGTTCTTGACACGGATGCGCACCTTGTCTCCCAGACGGTAGACCTTGTGGGTACGCTTGCCGACAAGACGGTACTTAGCCTCGTCGTAGATGAAGAAATCGGACTTAATCTCACGCAACGAAACCATGCCCTCTACCTTCGTAGGCTCAATCTCGACATACATACCCCACTCCGTAATGCCGGAGACACTACCGTCGTATTCTTGTCCGACCTTGTCCTGCATAAACTCCACGAGCTTGTACTTAACGGAAGTGCGCTCGGCATCCGCGGCCACAATCTCCCTCTCGGAAGCATAGCGGCACTCCTGCTCGTAGTAATCCTTCTTTGCGCTCTCCTCGCCGGCAAGGTAGTTGGCGAGAAGCCTGTGCACCATCAGGTCAGGATAGCGGCGTATAGGCGAAGTGAAATGGGTGTAGAACTTGAAGGCAAGTCCGTAATGCCCAATATTATCGGTGCTATAGCAGGCTTTTGCCATAGCCCTGAGAGCCAGGTTCTCCATGGCCTCGAACTCAGGCTTGCCCTTCGCAGAGTCAAGCAGAGTACCCAGCGTTTTGGCCGCCCCGCGTCCGCTCAACGGTGCCTCGCCCTTGAACTTGTATCCGAATCCCTTGGCAAAGTTCATAAGTCCCTCGAGCTTGAGTTCGTTAGGTTCGCCGTGGATACGGTACACGAAAGTCTTTGCATTCTTCTGCTCCACTCCGTTCATCCGTCCACCGGTAGCGACATACTCAGCCACGGTGCGATTCGCAAGAAGCATGAATTCCTCGATGAGCCAGTTGGCCTCCTTGGAAATCTTCTCGTAGACGCGTACCGGACGGCCTTCCTCGTCCACCTCAACCTTCATCTCCGGGCGGTCGAAGTCTATTGCTCCGGCCTTACGCGCCTTCTCCTTCATCTTGAGAGCCAAGGCGTTGAGCGTGACAATGGCTTCCGAAAGCTGCGAGTCCACGGTCCCCGCCTCGATGAAGGCCTGCGCCCCGTCATAGTCTAGACGCTTATTGGAACGGATTGCGGTGCGGCCTATCCAGCGGGACTTGACTTCGGCTTTAGGAGTCATCTCGAAGACGGTGGAGAAAGTCAGTTTGTCCTCGTCCGGACGCAAGGAGCAGAGTTTGTTGCAGAGTTTCTCCGGAAGCATCGGTACGGTGCGATCCACGAGGTATACAGAAGTACCCCTCTCGCGAGCTTCTTTGTCCACGACGGAACCAGGAGTGACATAGTAGGAGACATCAGCGATGTGTACGCCTATCTCGTAGTTGCCGTTGTCCAGCTTGCGGAAGGAAAGAGCGTCGTCGAAGTCCTTGGCATCCGCCGGGTCGATGGTGAAGGTGAACTCATCCCTCATGTCGCGGCGGCCCTTGAGCTGCTCCGGCCCGATCTTGTCGGAAATCCCGTCGGCTGCGTTCTCCACCGCTGCGGTAAAGCGGTAAGGGAGGTTGAACTCCGCCAGGATGGCGTGCATCTCGGTCTCGTTCTTGCCTGGCTCTCCGAGCACATCCACGATATGCCCGCTCGGATTGACGGCTCCCCTGTCCCATCTGTCCACGACGGCAGCGACCTTCATGCCGGGCTGTGCGCCCTGTGCGGCCGCCTTCTCGGCATCCACGAGGATGTCATACGGCATCGAGCGGCTCTGCATCAACACCCAAGCCTGTGAGCCTATGGTATGGTAGATGCCGACAAACGGCTTCTCTGAACGCTCAAGAATCTCAGTTACCGTGCCCTCGCAACGCTTCTGCGATGCCTGCCCGCGCCCCTGACGCTTCTTCTCCGGGGTCTCGCTTTCGGCCGGCTTCTCCTTGGTGACCGCTACTCTAACCGTATCCCCGTCCAGAGCGTGACGGGTGCGGGATGCCTTGACGAAGATGTCGTCATCCTGCCCGTCCACTATCACGAAGATGAACCCGTCACGGGTCATCTGAACTTTTCCTACAACCTCGCGGAGGACTTTCTTCGCAGTCCCGCTCCGCTTTCCGCTGCGGCTTTTCGTCTTCTTCCTGCCGCCTTTGAATCTTCTGTTTTCCATCTTCTTGTGCAATCTCAGGCCCGGAATCCGTCCCGGCCTGGCTTTTTCTAAATGTGCGCCGTGAGGACCTTCATCTCCCCGTCCGGCTCAAATAAAACGTCCTTTTCCGATTTGAGGACAAGGACAGCCTCCCCCTCCTGCAGAGACTGTCTGCTCCCAGTCCCGGAAGTCAGCACACCTCTGCCTTCCAGACAGACGAGAGCGATGAAATCCCTGCAGTCCGCAAGGCTTCTCCGCTTCGGGGAGTCCAGACAGAGAAGCCCGGTATTGAAATAAGGGCAGTCAATGAGTTCTACCTCGGCATTCATCTCCGGAGTGTAGTGTGTGCGGTAGTCGTCACAGACATCATAGTCTATTGCGTCTTGGGCCATCTCTGTGTGGAGCTGGCGTGGTTTGCCGTCGAGCCCCGGACGGTTGTAGTCAAAGATTCGGTAGGTAATGTCCGACGATTGCTGCACTTCTGCAAGAAGGCAGCCAGCCCCGATTGCGTGAACACGTCCCGCAGGCAGATAGAACACATCGCCCGGAGATGCAGTGCAGGAGGAGAGGACAGAGAGTATCTCGCCTCTCTCCACGAGAGAGACATACTCACTCTTGTCAATCTTCCTGCTGAACCCGCTAATCAGTCTCGTCCCCTTCTCCGCCTTCATGACGTACCACATCTCGGTCTTGCCGGAGCAGCCATGACGGACGGAAGCGATGCTGTCGTTGGGATGGACCTGTACGCTAAGGTCCTTGCGGGCGTCGATGAACTTTATGAGCAGAGGAAAGAGCCGCCCGTACACTTCCCCGAGCGTGCGTCCCTTGTCAGGTCCGTCCGACACGACGGACTCCGAGCCTGGGACAGAGGAGAGCACCCAGCTCTCCGTGCCCCAGACCAGAGTCTTGAGTATCGGAGTGAACTTGTACATCGGAACTATATAAGCGGTTCGGCGGTCATCGCCTCAGGCTGAGGTATACCCATCAGCTTGAGGATGGTAGGTGCCACGTTGCAGAGCGCACCGTCCTTAACCGTCTTAACCTCGTCCCCAGCACCAATCACGATGAACTGCACTGGATTGAGGGAGTGGGCAGTGTTTGGAGTGCCGTCTTCGTTGACGGCGTAGTCGGCATTGCCGTGGTCCGCCGTGAGAAGCACCACATAGCCGTGCGCGAGCGCAGCCGTGACTACGGCCTCGACGCAGCCGTCCACGCAGCCCACTGCATTGCGAATGGCGTCATAGACTCCGGTATGTCCCACCATGTCGCCGTTGGCGAAGTTGAGGATAATCATGTCCTCTTTCTCTGAACGGATGGCCTCGCAGAGCTTGTCGGTAACCTCGATGGCACTCATCTCCGGCTGAAGGTCGTAGGTGGCCACCTTAGGCGAGTTGACGAGGATGCGGTCCTCGTTCTCGAACGGAGTCTCGCGTCCGCCGTTGAAGAAGAACGTCACGTGGGCGTATTTCTCTGTCTCGGCAATGCGGAGCTGACTCTTGCCTGCACGCGCCACGGTCTCTCCGAGAGTATCCCTAACCTCCTCCTTGTCGAAGAGGATATGGAGTCCTTTGAAGGAAGCGTCGTAAGGAGTCAGGCAGCAGTAGTACAGAGGCAGCGTGTGCATCCCCTCATCAGGCATGTCGGTCTGCGTCAGCACGTTGGTAAGCTCGCGGGCGCGGTCGTTGCGGAAGTTGAAGAATATCACGGCATCGTCCGGCTCAACCTTCGCCACAGGTGCACCGTTCTCGGTGATTACCACCGGCTTGATGAATTCGTCCGTAACTCCCGCATCGTAGGAAGCCTGGATAGCCTCGGCGGCAGAAGCGAACTCGTCACCCTTACCCTCAACGACAAGGTCATAGGCCTCCTTGACTCTGTTCCAGCGCTTGTCGCGGTCCATCGCGTAGAAACGTCCGCAGACGGAAGCTACCTTGCCCGTGCTGGATGCCATCTTCTCCTCAAGTTCCTTCACGAAGCCAAGACCGCTGCGAGGGTCGGTGTCGCGTCCGTCCATGAAGCAGTGCACATAGACCTTGTCAAGGCCCCTGGCCGCAGCCACGGAGAGAAACTCGTAGAGATGGTCGAGCGAGGAGTGCACTCCGCCGTGGGAGCATAGGCCGAAGAAGTGGAGTTTCGCCCCGGTCTTCTCCACATAATCAAACGCCGCCTTTATCTCCTTGTTTTCGAGAAGCTTATGCTCGCGGCAGGCAATATTGATCTTGACCAGGTCCTGATAGACCACCCTGCCGGCTCCGAGGTTCATGTGTCCGACCTCGGAGTTGCCCATCTGTCCGTCAGGCAGACCGACATACTCGCCGCAGGCCTGAAGGTGGGACATGGGATACTTCGACCTCAGGGAGTCGATGAACGGCGCTCCCTGGGCATATATCGCGTTTGAACGGTCGTGACGTCCCTCGCCCCAGCCGTCGAGAATCATCAAGAGTACTTTCTTGTCCATATCTGATTTTTCTATTGATGTTGAATACTTTGCTTATAAATACTTAGTCTTCCAGACCGCGTCCGCGGAGCATCGCGTGGATATCCGGTTCCCTGCCGGCGAAAGACTTGTAGAGGGTCATAGGATCTTCTGAACCGCCCTTCTCAAGGAATGTCTGCTTGAACTTGGCTGCAAGTTCAAGGTCCCAGACACCCTTAGGCGAAGCCTCGAATACGCTGAACGCGTCCTTGTCCAGAACCTCGGCCCAGAGGTAACCGTAATATCCTGCATTGTAGCCACTTCCTCCGAAGATGTGGTTGAAGTAGGTCGAGCGGTAACGTGGAGCAATCTCAGGGAGGAGCCCCATCTGCCGGCAGGCCTGGGCCTCGAAAGCATCGACGTCGACACCCTCGACGCTCTTGAGTTCATGCCACTTCATGTCGAGGATGGATGCGGCGCAGAGTTCTGTTGTCATGAAGCCTTGGTTGAACTTGAGCGCGGCGTTAATCTTCTCGACAAGTTCAGCTGGGATAACCTCGCCTGAATCGTTGCGGGCATACTGCGCGAGAAGTTCAGGCTGGAAGGCCCAGTTCTCGTTGAACTGCGAGAACATCTCCACGAAGTCGCGGGTCACGCTGGTGCCGCTCACAGAAGGATAGTGGCACTGTGACAGGAGCCCGTGCAGGGCATGCCCGAACTCGTGGAACACGGTCTGCACCTCATCAATGCTTAGGTACTCTGAGAGGTTGCCCACATTGACGATGACAGGGCGGACATTGTTGCCTGCGGCATCGTAGTACTGCTCCCTGACATTGTTCATCCACGCACCGCCGCGCTTGCTGGCGCGAGGGAAATAGTCGGTCGTGAAGATGCCGATGAGAGAGCCGTCATCGGCGGTCACCTTGTAGGTGGTCACCTTCTCCGGATTGTAGGAAGGTACTCCCTCAAGTTTCTCCATGTTCACGCCATAGAGGGTCTTCGCCGCGAGGAATACGCCATTGACCACATTGTCGATCTTGAAATACGGCTTGGTGAGGTTCTCGTCAAGGTCATACTTGGCCTTGCGCACCTTCTCCGCATAGTACCACCAATCCCAAGGCTGCACCGTAGAGCCAGAAGGAAGCTTGCCGGCAGCGATGTCCTCGTCCATGACGGCCTGCATGTCGGAGAGTTCCTCCTTCGCCTTCTTCACGGCCGAATCCATGATACCGGCGAGGAAGTTGTCCACGGTCGCAGGAGTCGATGCCATCTTGTCAGCAAGGGTGTAGGCAGCAGAAGTCTCGTAGCCGAGCATCTGCGCCTTGCGGAGACGCAGCCCGAGAAGTTCAAGGATGAGCGCGCGGTTGTCGTTGTCGTTGCCGTTGTGCCCACGGCTCGTGTAGGCCTCGTTGTACTGGCGGCGTTGGTCCCTGTCTTCGGTGGACGTCATCTTGTCAGGATATGCTGAGACGCTGAATCCGAACTTCTCGGCGAAAGCGTTGGACTCCGCGAGGATGTTGTTGCCGATCTTCTGGGTGAGTTCGGCAAGACGGATATTGATACTGCGAAGTTCGGCCTGCTGCTCCTCCGGGAGAGAAATACCCTCGCGCACAAAACCGTCGTAGATCTTCTTGAGAAGAACCTGCTGCTCGCGGGTCAGGGACGACTGGTCAGAGTTGTAGACAGCCGCCACCCTGTTGTAGAGGGCCTTGTTGAAAGAGATGTTGTCGGAGTGCCCGCTGAGCAGAGGAATGGCCTCGTCCTGCACGGCGTCGAGAGCGTCGCTGCGGTCAGTCTCGCTGACGTTGTAGAGGACTCCGGAAACTTTGGCGAGAGTCCTGCCAGAGAGTTCCAGAGAGAAATACCCTCGCGCACAAAACCGTCGTAGATCTTCTTGAGAAGAACCTGC
>CAYLPY010000004.1:0-57650 GCA_964385795.1 uncultured Muribaculaceae bacterium | reverse complement strand
GAGAGAAATACCCTCGCGCACAAAACCGTCGTAGATCTTCTTGAGAAGAACCTGCTGCTCGCGGGTCAGGGACGACTGGTCAGAGTTGTAGACAGCCGCCACCCTGTTGTAGAGGGCCTTGTTGAAAGAGATGTTGTCGGAGTGCCCGCTGAGCAGAGGAATGGCCTCGTCCTGCACGGCGTCGAGAGCGTCGCTGCGGTCAGTCTCGCTGACGTTGTAGAGGACTCCGGAAACTTTGGCGAGAGTCCTGCCAGAGAGTTCCAGAGGAGCTATCGTATTGTCGAAGGTCGGAACGTCGGGGTTGGACGTGATTGCATCTATCTCTGCGTTCTGCTCCTCAATGCCAGCCTTGATGGCTGGGATATAGTCTGAAGGGAGGATTTTGTCATAAGGAGGTATCCCGTATGGGGTATCCCACTCTGTAAGGAAAGGATTGACCCTGTTACCACATGAGGTCAGCGCTGCTGCGATTGCCGCCATTGCAAGTATCTTTTTCATTTCTTTTGTGATTTGCCTATTTCAATGTAGGTCGGATAGTGGTCAGAGTAGCCTCCGATGAAGACTCCTTTGGAGAAAGTGCGGAACGGCGTCCCCTTGAACTCACCTTTCTGATGGGTTAGGAAACGCTTGTTGAAGACACGCCCGTAGTACGGGCCGCCATCGGAAGGAAGTATTCTGAGTCCGCCGTCAGCGCCATGCGCGAGAGCGGAGTTGACCATGATGATGTCGAAGAGATTCCACGCGCCCTTGTAGGCAAGAGAGCCCGTGCCGTCGGCGAGGATATTGAAGAACGGGTCGAAGAAATCCTCGTGCCCAACTTCTGAAATGTCAGCCTTGCCGCGAAGCCAGGTGGACATGCTCTCGTCGGAAGGATCGTCGTTCATGTCGCCCATCACGATTATGCGGATGCCCGGAAACTTCTGGGTCAACTGCCTCGAGTGGCGGTATATGATGTCGGCTCCCACGGCGCGGAGGTCCTTGCCCTTGCCTCCGATGCGAGAAGGAAGGTGTGCCACATAGACGGCCACCTGCTCTCCGGAAAGAAGTCCGCGGACCATGAGGATATCCCTCGTGCGGAACTCCGCCTGCTCCCTGGCATCAAGAGTCAGTGGGACGCGGCAGCCATCGAAGCTGAACGGAATCTTCTCGCTGTCCAGCAGTGTGAACTGGTCCGGACTATACAGCAGAGCCACGTCTATTCCCCTGCGGTCCGGGCTTTCATAATGGATGTAGCGATAGCCTGCCTTGCGCGCCGGGGCCGTGGAGACGATGTCCTTAAGGACGTTCTCGTTCTCCACCTCGGCAAGTCCGAGTATGGTGTGGTACCGGCCCGTCTCGCGCTTCACTTCATTGAGCACGCGGGCCATGTTGCCAAGTTTCTTCCCGTACTTCTTTCCGTCCCACTCGTAGCGTCCGTCGGGTAGGAAGTCATAGTCGTTCTTCCCCTCGTCGTGCGAAGTGTCAAAGAAGTTCTCGACGTTGTAGAAGCCGATGACATATGCGGCATCTACGGACTTCTGCGCCGACAGCGGCAGCATCAGAACGAGCGAGAAAAGAGTCAGGATAAACTTTCTCATTTCCACCATGCGCTTACGTCAGACTCGACTTTTACGGCATCGCTCTCGCCGGCAGCCGAAGGCAGGTTGACGAAGAAGTCCAGCCCAAGTTTCTCCTCGAGCGCGTCGATGCTCATCGACTGCTTCATTATGGCTTCCTGCGAATTCTCGTATTTGCGGTTCTCGAAGTAGAAGGCTATCCCGACATACTTCCCGGCGCCGTCGAAACCGTCGTTTCTGTAGCCGAGAAGGGCTTTGAAATAGCCGGTAGGGATAGGTATGCGCGAGCCCACATTGTCCCCCACGGTCTCGGTGGAGTTCTTGAAGTCAGCGCCGGTCACGACATAGAGGGTATCCGTCTTGTTGCTCCAGTTCCTCACCATGCCTTCAAGATTGCCCCACGCGTTCTGGTTGAGTTCGCTCGACTGCGGAGTCATGTTGGTGAAGTAGAAGGTATCTTCGTTGGCCGCCTTGCTCAGACGGTCCGCAGAAGGAAGCTGGTGCCCTCTGTCATACGGTCCGGAGTAGCTCTTGTAGAGGACTTGCTGGAAAGCCTCCGGGACTTTCGGGTCAAGCCCCCACTTGTCGGTGCGGGAGCCGCTGCCCCTGAGGGAACTGTTGAGCGGATAGGCCACCCAGAGAGAGAGTTTCGCTCTGGTGTCGTAGTAGATGGAGTAATTCCTCATCTTCTTGCCCGAGACCGCCATGTCGTGGGTGATGAAAATGAGGTCCGGATTGTCTGTGGCGGGAAGTTCCAGCCACTTGCCCGGCGTGTCCGCGACCAGATGCTTGGTCGTCCTCGCCTGGGTGAGGGTATAGTTGAGTTTCCTACCGTCGCAGATGAGGGATATGTCGCAGGTCCTCTCGGCCCCGGTGTTCTCCTCCCAGGACAAGGTTATGCCGGAGGCGTTGCCGTCGCCGGAAGCCTTGTCGACCTTCGCCCATGTCTTGGACAAGTCAAGAGTCCAGGAAGTGTAGGCAGTCACCTTGATAAACTGGCTGCCGGCATCTTCGGACACTGTATTCTCCCCGATGCGGAGCGAGACCTCCCCGCCTTCCTGCTTAGTGGCACCACAGGATGACACCAGCAGGATCAGCGGCAGGAGTAGAGATGCTATCGTGAACTTATTCTGCAGCGACATAAATCAGTTTTGATATTTCAACGAAACCGTTCTTCGACTCGGAGCTCGTCTTGCAGTCGATGGAGAGTTCGTAGTACAGTCCTGCAGCCTGCTTGTCTGCAGGAACAGAGAAACTGCACTCTCCGACCTTAAGGTCACCGTCGGCAGCAACCGAGAAGACCTGAGTCTTGAGGTCGGCGTCAGAATAGCCGGCGAAACTTACGGAATTGACGTCGGATGCCTTCATCTTGCCGAAAGTCACAAGAAGTTTCGTGGTCTTGGATGCTACAGGAGTCTTGCTGACGATTGATGCCTCGGAGGCGACAGCTTTGCGCCCGCAGCGGATATATGTCCATCCGTCATCCCACTTATGGTTATTGAAAGCGGTGACGTTAAATTCATTGATGCCGACTTTGGCAGTCCATGGTTTGTCATATCCGTCGTATCCATTGGTCTCCTTGTTCTCGTCAGGGAAAGTGAGAATCACGCTGCCTGCCGGATAGGTAGGAGCAGTCCCCGACTTGTGCGACTTGTAGAGAGCCGGGATGGTGCCGCCGGCCTGAGGATCACCGTTGTACTCGGAGCGGAGGGACCAGATGGTGACCTCGTCGCCTTCTTTCAGACCTATCTTTCCGAATGACTGATTGTTGCCTCCGTCAGCCCACTCCTTGACAAGCCCGTAGACATAGACCGTCCCCGTCTCGTCCTTGAGGTAGAAGTTGCCATATGCCGCGCCGGTGATGGAGCTGATGGAGCCGGTAAGTTCGTACCAGTCGGTGGTATTCACGCTCTTCTTGAGAAAGTCGGCTACGCTTACTTTGACGGCACTTTCAGGCGCCGAGTCGGAAGGATCTTGGCCAGAGCCTTTCTCCCCCTTCTGGAGGACTGTCAGTTTGGCAGACTTGGCGCCGCCGGCGAAAGTAAGCTCGGCGCTGCGGTCGATGTCAGGATTCGCCATAACTCTGAGAGTGAGGGTGTTTGCAGAAGCCGAAGCTCTTCCGCTCTCCTCGGAGAGGGCAAGCCACGACGGCACGTCGCCCTTGACCGCCCAGTCGACAGTGGCTTCAAGGGAGAATGTCTTCTGCTGCTGAGTCGCATCAAGGTCGAAGACCAGTTCGGCCTTTCCATCAAGCGTCACCTTGGCAGGTCCGAGGTCCGCAGTTTTACCACACGCTGCCAGACCGAAGACGGCTGTTGCAGCAAGTACTAAAGTTTTGAATGCTTTCATCTGTCAATCAAGTTTGTATTCTGTTCTAAATTGTAAAGATAGTGCTTTTTTATGACTAAGGCATCCACGATGCCACGAAAGGTTCTGATGTGCCCAAAAAGGACCGGCACGTGACTGTTACGTGCCGGTCCTCAATCTATCTGAAGCCTGTGCTACTCCGCAGGACTTGTATGGGAAACGTGGAATGCGCTTCCGACCTGAGCCTTGCCGCCGTATTCTGCGCGTACTCCAACGAGGGTGACAGTGTCGCCCTCCTTGATGCCGAGAGAAGCGAACTGCTGCTTAGGACCGCCCCAGCCAGAGAGAAGGCCGTACACATATACGGAACCGGTAGCATCCACGAGGTCGAAGTTGCCGTAAACGTCGCCGCTCCTCACATTGGTGGCAGTACCGGTAAGACGGTAGTACACATCACTTGCGACAGATGCCTCGAGGAACTTCTCAATGGTGGCTACGGTCACCTTCTTGATACTCTCAACGCTCACGTCCTTAAGCTGAGGGGTTTTGTTGAAGCTTGACTTTGGACCTACGACGGTGATGATGTCACCCTCCGCGATGCCGAGAGAAGAGAAGTTCTTGGTCTGGCCGTCCTTGTCAAGAGTTCCATAGACCAATACGGAGCCTGTCGCATCCTCGATGTAGAGGTTGCCATAGGTGGTGTTGGTGATGCTCTTCACATATCCGGTGAGACGGTACAGAGCGGTTCCGTCAGGAGCAGTATTAATCTCCTCAGCGGTGGCATCGACGATGGAGCCTTCCTGTGAGACCTTGAAGTCCACAGAAGAAGAGCCTGACTTGAAGGTCACTAAACCCTCGCGGAGACCGCCGTTGTTGGCAAGGGCCTCGAAAGTAAACACGGTAGTGTCGGCAGGATTAGGGTTAATCTTGGAAGGGACGCCCTCCGTGAACTCCGCAGACTTGTATGCAACCCAGTCGAGTCCCTGAGGGATGTCGACATAGCAGCCCTTGCCCTTGTGGGCAACTTTAACCTTGAAGGTCTCGCCCTCCTTATTCAGGGTAGGCTCCTCTGAAATTACCTTGACGAGGGCCTTGACAATCTTGTGCACGGTGACGTCAACAAGCTCTACAGTGGTACCATAGGTGGTCTTAGGACCAGAAACGACTACATAGTCACCGTTCTCAATACCGAGGGACTCGAAGTTCTTGGTCTTGCCGTCCTTGTCGAGAGTTCCATAGATGGTCAACCTTCCTGTATCGTCCACGAGGTACCAGTTGCCGTAGGTGGTGTTGTAGATATCAGCGACGGTGCCCTCGACCATGTAGCTCTTGCTTTCAGGACCGGCGATGACATCAGCCACAGTAGCCTTTACGGCCTCGAGAGACCCCTGGCGGACGATGACCTTCTGAGTATGGTTGCCCGCAACAATTGAAAAATCGCTTTCACGGCCACCGGCAGACGTCTCTGCCGTGAAGGTAATTTCCGTCTCGCCCTCTCCGCCTACGAGCGGAGAAATGGTGAGCCAGTCAGGGATGGTGGACTCTCCATCCGCGTTGGTGATTACGAAAGCCCAGTCCTCAGTAGCTGTGAGAGTCACAGACGTAGAACCGCCTGCCTCAGGGATGGAAACATAAGTCTTTGAAAGACTGATGTTGTCGTAGGATCCGGTCGGTCCCTCCTGGGTGCATCCTGCGAACAGAAGCGCAGAAGAGAGGACAACAGAGAACAAATATTTCAGTTTCATAATTATTCTACGATCTGATTAGTTGAACATATATTTAAGACCTACGGAAGCATACCAGCACTGTCCTATAGCATAGTTAGGAGTGAAAGTCTGGAGGTTGCCGTTGACCGCAGCAGGAGTTGAGAAGGTTGCATATCCCTCAGCATCGGCACCCTCGTAAGTGAGGATACGTGCGTCGGTGATGCTCGGGTTGATGACCTTCATCACGCCCCAGTTGGAGTTGAAGAGGTTGAGGAGGTTCTTGACATCGAGGTTGAGCTGGAGGGTGTTGGTGCTGTTGCCGACCCTTACCTTGAAATCGTGCTTGTAGCTGAAGTCAAGTCTGCTGAACCATGGAGAGTATACGCTGTACGCTTCAGCATACTGGCCCTGATGCTTGCTGAGGTAGCTGTCCTTGTGGACATAGTCCATGAAGCGGTCACGGTCGCTCTCTGAGACGAAGCGGAACTCGTTGTTGGCAACCTGCTCGTCGGTAGGGACATAGATGGCATCGTAGCTGTAGCCGTCGCCATTCATATCGTTGGTGAGCATGTAAGAGTAGTTGTATCCACCCCTCTTGGCCTCGAAGATGAGGCTGTAGTGGTTGTTGCTCTTGTCATCGTAGGTGACTGACGCCACGAAACGGTCAGGAGTAACGTTCTGGGAGTTGTGGAGCTTGATGTTGTTAGGTCCTTCGTAGGTAGGCACGTAGGTGAAGGCTGACTCAGCTGCGGAACCAGGCATGCTGGTGATTTCCTTTGAAGCGGAGTGAGTGTAGGATGCCATGAGGGAAAGACCGTCCACAGGACGCATGTTCAAAGTGATGTTGCCGAAGTACTCGTAGCCCTGGTTGGTGTTCTCGAGGACGAACGCCTTGGTGCCGTTCCTGAAAGGAGTAGGATATACAGGACGTGCGTCAACTCCATTGAACCTTGCGAAGCCTTCTACAGGGAGCATGCTCCAGTCGGAAACCATGACTCCGTTGATGGTCTTGTTGAAGATTCCTTCAGCAGTTACGGAGAATGGGAACGAAGTAGGGAAAGAGTAGTCGATGGCAAGGGAAGTCTTCCATACCTGCGGCATCTTGAAGTTAGGATCAACCGCTGAGATTGAAGAAGGCTTGGTGCCAGCCTCAGGAGTGATGGTATCAGGATAGCCCATGCTGATGAGCTTGTCATAGAGAGCCGCCGTGGTGGCCTTGCCGTTCGCGTCGGTGACGAGACCGCCGGCGAACTGGCTCATGTCAGTATTCTTTGAGCTAAGCTGAGCCTGGTACTGAACCATACCGGAGTTAGTAGGCATATTGGTGAAGAACACCAGAGGGAGACGGCCTGAGAAGAAACCGGTACCTCCACGGAGAGTGAGGGACTTATTTCCGAGGACATCCCAGGTAAAACCGATACGAGGGGAGACTGATACCCTGCCCTTAGGCCAGGTGCCGGTATCGATGTGGCGCTCATTTCCCTTGCTGTCATAGTAGGTAAGGTCGTAGATGGCGTTGTTGGTCATCAGGTCGGCGTTGTTGAAGAACAGACCGTCGAGACGCAGGCCAGCCACGAGCTTGAACTCAGGAGTAACGTTCCAGTCATCCTGTGCGTAGACACCTACCTTGTTGAACCTTACGCGGGCTGCAGGGTTGGTCTCTCCGTCGTAGCCGTAGGTGAGGCAGACAATCTCAGGAGCAGCTCCGTTGATGAAGTCGTTGACGCTGGCATAGCGATAGTATCCGGTACCGTTGCGCATGTAGGCGTTGTCGGCAAGCTGATACTCGTAGCTGATACCACCCATAATCTTATGGTTTCCAAGATAGTAGGTGAGATCATCCTTGATATTGAGAACGGTGTTGTGGACCGCGTTGTTCCATGTAAAGAGCTCGTAGCCAAGAGACATATACTGAACGTTGTTGCCTGAACCGTCCTGAATATCGATGAACGGGAACTCTTCAGAGTTGGTGCCGCGGACATCGTCAAGCTTTGAGAAGGTAGCGAGGAACTGGTTGCTCAGATTGTCGCTGATTCGGCTGTTAAGGTCGAGGGAAGCGGTGTGCACGATATTGTTCATCGAGTACATCGAGTTCGCGAACGCCATTGAGTAGAGGGATGTACGGCTGTATGGAGAACGGGTACCGCCGTCCATTGAAGAGGCGTTAGGAGCAATCCAACTGGTGTTGTTGGTATAGTTGTAGCGGAGAGCGAGTTTGTTGTTGTTGTTGATATTCCAGTCGATTCTCGCAAGGAGCTTGGTGTTGCTCTCGTCGGCAGGGAAGTCGGTGTAGGAACCGGTGTCGTAGCCATATCTTTCAAGAACGTGGGCTGAAACCCTCTCCATATCGTCTACGGAAGCGTATGAGAGATATTTCTTCTCATCCCCGACACCATCCTGAGATGCTCTCCAGCGCACTGCTACGGATGGAGACTTGGTGTACTCGGCGTTTACGAAGAAGAAGAGCTTGTTCTTAACGATAGGTCCGCCGAGGGTGAAACCGTATGTAGTGTTGCGGTCGGTGTCGCGTGCTCCGGCAATCTCCTGGCCTGAAACGGTGTTGCCGCGCATATTCTCATTGCGGTGATATACGTATGCTGAACCCTTGAAGGTATTGGAGCCAGACTTGGTGATGGCATTCACGCCGCCGCCGATGAAGTTGGTCTGGCGCACATCATAAGGGGAGATGACCACCTGTACCTCCTCGATAGCGTCGATGGAGATAGGGCTGCCGCCTCCAGGGAGACCTGCGTTAAGGCCAAAGTTGTTGTTGAAGTCTGCTCCGTCGACCGTGAAGTTGGCAGTACGTCCGTCCGCACCGCCGAAGGTCATGCCGTCACCGCCGTAAGGAGAAAGACGGGTGAGGTCAGTGATGCTTCTGTTTACGTTAGGAAGGGACGTAATCTGACGGCTGTTGATGTTGGTCGCAGCACCGGTCTTCTCGACCACGAACTTGCTGGACGCGCTGGTGACAACCACAGCTTCCGAAAGCATCTCCTTGTCATCGTTAAGGAACGCGTCGAGGCTGTATGACTCGGCGAGCTGGATGGCGATGTCGGTGAAGTTGACCGTCTGATAACCAAGGCAGCTTACCTCGACGGTGTAAGGACCGCCGGCACGCATTCCGTTGATGAAGTAACGGCCTTCCGCATTAACGATTGCGTGGTACTGGGTACCTGAAGGCGTGTGGACTGCGACCACGGCCGCGCCCGGCAGAGTCTCTCCATTGGCATCGGTAACCTTACCGGTCAAGGAAGAAGTTGTCACCTGTGCAAAGGCAGAGGTAACAAAAAGCATCGCTGCGAAGGACAGCAATAGACTTTTGACTGTTTGTTTCATACCGTTTAATAAATATAACAAAGTGTAATAGATTTTCACTTATCCGGCGCAAATATACAAAAATATCAAAGCGGAAAAACGAATCCCGCTTTAAAACCTTAGAAAATCGAACGTTATGTATGGCGAATCCCAATCGCTACTAACTTTTGACGCCGCAAATTTACTTCACCTCTACGACTAAGACAAGCCTTTCGGTGTTAACATTTTGTTAAATTATGCTTATCTTTGCCCCATTAACCTACGAGGAAAGATTTGTATGCTTGCAACCTCGTATTAAAAAATGCTAAAATGAACTATCTTTTCACATCGGAGTCAGTCTCCGAAGGGCATCCTGACAAGGTTGCTGACCAGATTTCAGATGCAATCCTCGATGAGTTTCTCCGTCAGGACAGGGAGGCGAAAGTAGCCTGCGAGACGTTCTGCACGGCAGGTCTCGTAATAGTCGGAGGCGAGGTGCGTTCAGAGGACGCATACGTCGACATCCCGGCCACCGCCCGCCGCATCATCAGGAAAATCGGCTACACCAAGGCAGAATATGGCTTCGACGCCGCGTCCTGCGGCATCATCTCGACCATCCACGAGCAGAGCGCGGACATCAACCGGGGAGTCGTCAGGCAGTCTCTGATGGAACAGGGCGCTGGCGACCAGGGCATGATGTTCGGATACGCCAGCATCGACACGAGAGAATATATGCCTCTCGCTCTGTCGCTGTCGCACAAACTTCTCCGCATCCTCGCGGACATCAGGCACGAAGAGAGCGACCTCATGCCGTATCTCCGTCCGGACGCGAAGGCGCAGTTCACGGTGGAGTTTTCCGAGAAGCACCGCCCGATAAGGGTCCACACCATAGTAGTCAGCACGCAGCACGACGAGTTCGACACGGACGAGCGCATGCACACCAGAATCGAGAAAGACGTGCGCGACATAGTAATTCCGAGACTCATCGACTCGCTTCCGGAGGAGACGGCGGCCCTCTTCGACGGCAACTTCATCCTCCACGTCAACCCTACGGGCAAGTTCGTCATCGGCGGCCCTGCTGGCGACACCGGGCTGACAGGGCGCAAGATCATAGTGGACACATACGGTGGCCGTGGAGCGCACGGCGGCGGAGCATTCTCCGGAAAGGACCCGTCCAAAGTCGACAGATCGGCTGCTTACGCGGCACGCTACATCGCCAAGAACCTCGTTGCCGCAGGGGTGGCTACCGAGTGCCTCGTCCAGGTAGCCTATGCCATCGGCGTTGCTGAGCCGGTCAGCGTCTTCGTGGACACCTACGGAACCTCGTCCCTCAGGGGGCTTCAGGGCGAAGATGCCGACGCCCACATAGCGAAGAAAATCAAGGAACTCTTCGACCTTCGTCCGGCGGCCATCATAGAGAAGTTCCAGCTCAAGAATCCTATCTACGAGCCCTGTGCCGCATACGGACACTTTGGCCGTGAGCCGTACATCAAGGATGGGATACAGTTCTTCGGCTGGGAGAAACTGGACAGCGTCGACCTGCTCCGCAGAGAATTCGGAAAATAAGCGTTCAATCCATGCCGAAGCCAAAGACACAGCAGAAAGTCCGGATCAACAACAAGAAGGCATCGTTCGAGTACGAGTTTCTCGACCAGTACGATGCGGGGATTGTGCTGGTCGGCACGGAGATAAAGTCCATTCGTGCGGGGAAAGCTTCCCTTCAGGACGCGTACTGTTATTTCTCCGGCGGGGAGCTGTATGTCCGCGGGATGAACGTAGCTACCTACTTCTGGGCCTCCGCATGGAGCAGCCACGAGCCGCTCAGAGACCGCAAACTACTGCTTACGGCGCGTGAACTGCGGCATCTCGCCCAGGCTGTCAAGACCAAAGGCCTCACCATAGTCGCCACGAGCCTCTACATAGCCGACAACGGCTACGCCAAACTCCACATCGCCCTCGCGAAGGGAAAGAAGGAGTACGACAAGAGAGCGTCCATCAAGGAAAAGGATATCCGCAGGGAACTCGAGCGCGGTTAGAGCCATGCCCAAGATAAAATCCGTAATCGCCGAACTCCCGCAGCCCGAAGAAATCGACTTCGGGGCTCTCGCGCGCGACTATCTCGACGGGCGCTGCGACCTTGTCGTAGTGCTCGGACCGACCGCTTCCGGGAAGACAAAGTATGCCGTCAGGCTCGCTGAAGAGATAGATGCCTGCGCCGCGATAGGCTTTCTCGAGGGTTGCCCCGCAAGGATGACCGACGGTCCCGGGATAGAGGGCGCGGAAATCATCTCCGCCGATTCACGTCAGATATATACAGGCATGGATATCGGCACCGGCAAGGATCTCGGCGAATACCGCGATGTCCCATACCATCTCATCGACATCCTCCCGGCGGGAGAGCAATACAACGTCTTCAGATTCCAACTGGACTTCTGCCGCACGTGGGCCGACCTGCGGAAGCGGAACGTAGTCCCTATCCTCTGTGGAGGCACGGGAATGTACATCAGCGCCGTCACGGCAGGCTACGACTTCAAAAGCAGGCACGCCCTGAGCGAAAGCCGCACGGAACAGCCCGCGAGGGAAGGTTTCCCCAAGAATCCTTTCTTCATCGGAACTCTCGTGTCAAGGGAGGTCCGCAACGAAAAGATAGACCGTCGTCTGGACGAGAGACTCAAGGAAGGGATGGTCGAAGAGATACGGGGGCTTCTCAACAAAGGCGTACCCGCCAAGACCCTCATTTCGTATGGACTTGAATATAAGTTCGTTACACTGCATCTGCTCGGCGAACTTACGTTCGAGCAGATGCGCTCACAACTTGCCATAGCCATCCACCAGTTCGCCAAGCGCCAGATGACATGGTTTCGAGGGATGGAACGGAGCGGCATACGCATCCACTGGGTCGATCCGGACAGCCTCCTCGAGGCCTAAAGAATCATGATAAGTCCGCCGGCGAGCAGCATCAGGCAACCCACAATCGTCTTCCACGTGATGGACTCCCCGAGGAAGATTGCCGCGAAGAGAATCGTCAGCACCAGACTGCACTTGTCGACAGGGACGACCTTGCTCACCTCTCCCACCTTGATGACGTAGAAATAGCAGAGCCATGATGAACCCGTGGCAAGTCCGGAAAGGATGAGGAAGAGCCAGCTGCGCGGAGAGATACTCCCGATAGTCTGCGAAAGGCTCTCCGAAGGATGCCCCGCCCGGTGGGCCAGTAAGACGACTCCCCAGACCATGACGAGGACCACCACTGTACGGATAGCTGTGGCGAGATTGGAGTCAACACCATCTATTCCCACCTTCGCGAGGATGGATGTCGCCGCTGCGAAAACTGCTGAGAGGAAGGCAAATATAAACCACATAAGAGCTCAGCGGCCTTTCAGTTTCTGGCGTCGGGTCTCGGCGGAGTCTCTGCCAAAGAGCAGCCTCGGTCCCTCGACGGAGCGCCAGTGCAGCGAGTCGAAGTCTTCTGGATCGTGCGGACTGACGAGAGACGCATCAGAATCAATCAGGAAAGAAAGGTACTTGATGGCATATCCCTGCTCAAGAAACATCTTCTCGTAGAAAGTCCTGACCTCGTAGACTTCCGGGGAGATCTCAGGACGCCGCGAAGCGTAGAGGTCGCTCTCGTCGCAGAGGACGGTCAGGGAATTTACGGCACAGACAGCCTTGGTGTATTCGTAGAGAAATGTGGAATCTGTCTTGAGATGGACCACCCCTCCCTTTTTGAGGAAGCGGCGATAGCGCTCGAGAAAGATTGGGGCACTGAGGCGCGAATTCTCGCTGCGGAACTGCGGATCGGAGAAAGTAAGCCAAATCTGCGAGACTTCGCCGGGTGCGAAAAATGCCGAGATGAACTCGATTCTCGTCCGCAGGAAAGCCACGTTCTGGAGATTCTCCCGCGTGGCATAGCCGGCTCCTTTCCAGAGACGTGCGCCTTTGATGTCGACTCCGACACAATCACAGCCGGGATTGCGCAGCGCAAGGTCTACGGTATACTCGCCCTTGCCGCATCCAAGCTCCAAAATCAGCGGAGCGTCAGCTCCGTTGGCAGGGAACATCTTTTCCCTCCAGTGGCCCTTCATGGGATGATCCTTGAGATTGAAGTAGCCGTCGGCAAGGAGTTCCTTCGAACTGGCCTGCACAAGACAGGAAAAGGTCTCGTTCTCCGCGAATTTTCTTAGTTTATCGTGTCCCATCGTGTTCTTTCTGAACTATTCCGAGCCCGAGCAGCCGGGATGCCCCGGCAACGGGCTTGAGATTGAGTTCCCACTCCCCGAGTTCCGAAGGGACAACCGCTCTGCGGTACAGTTCCCTCACTCCTCGAGAATCCACAGTCTCCATGTATACCGTCTCCGCAAGGCTTTCTCCAGAAGGAGTGAGCCACAGTGCCCT
Source organism: uncultured Muribaculaceae bacterium (assembly GCA_964385795.1). Classification (GTDB taxonomy): domain Bacteria; phylum Bacteroidota; class Bacteroidia; order Bacteroidales; family UBA932; genus Cryptobacteroides. The sequence continues at coordinate 44,389 of CAYLPY010000004.1, read as the reverse complement.
TATCTCCAGATTGTCGATCTCCCCGGATAGAGTCCTCGCATAAATCCAGAAGTCGTAGCTCGCAGCAGAGTCCTCCATCTGCACAGGGAAGCTGTAAACTCCGGAAACCGCGTCCTTCGAATAGACAAAGCTCTCACGGGAAGTCGGCTCAGAGCACGCAATAACACAAGAAAGCGCCACGCACAAAGCAAATGCTCCGCCCCTTGACATCATTTTTCGGAGTTTTTCGGAGTCGCAGACTTCTTCGGCGCTGCGTCAGCCAGAGGCCTGCGCTGTCCGTCTCGGCCTTTGCGGTCGCCCGAACCATGGCGGCCTTTTCCGCCACGACCCCTGCGGCGCTTGGGAGCATCGAAACGGCTGATGCTGTCGTCTCCGACCGCGGTGACGAACTCCGGCGCGGCAGTTTCCTGCTCTCCACGGAGAGATTCCGGCTTCTCGCCGTTGCGGTTCATCTTGATTATCTTCCGTACCTCATCAGCAGACAGAGGGAAAAGCTGCGCATCGGAAGTCTTGTCGTAGGAGAAGTACAGCGTTTCCTTGAGGATATCCGTCTTGCGCAGGTAGGCAAGTCCGTCCTCCAGTTCAAGAGGCTCAGCCACTCTCGGGATGCGCGATTGCGCATCGAGATAGTTGGCGACTTCGTAGTTGAGGCAGCACTTGAGTTTGCCGCACTGACCGGCCAGCTTCTGCGGATTGAGGGACAGGTCCTGACAGCGTGCCGCCGCCGTAGAGATGCTTTGGAAAGACGAGATGTAGTTCGCGCAGCAGAGTTCCCTGCCGCAGATACCGAGGCCTCCGATGAGCCCCGCCTCCTGACGTGCTCCGATCTGCTTCATCTCAATCCTGATGTGGAACTCCTCCGCGAACGCCTTGATGAGCTGGCGAAAGTCTACTCTGCCGTCCGCGATGTAGTAGAATATGGCCTTGGAACCGTCGCCTTGATACTCGACGTCCCCGATTTTCATCTCAAGCCCCATCTCGGCAGCGATGCTGCGGGCCTTTATCATCGTGTCCTGCTCCTTAGCAATCGCATCCTGCCAGCGCTCGATGTCTATCTGGCGGGCCTTGCGGTAGATTTTCTTGAGCACGGCAGTGGCCGGATCGATGCCCTTGCACTTCATCTGCCTCCCGACGATGGGGCCTTCGAGCGTGACGATACCGAGGTCAAGCCCGGTGGTCGCCTCGACCATCACGAGATCCCCCACCCTGATGTTCTGCGGGGAATCGTTGACATAGAAGCCCTTGCGGGTGTTCTTGAAACGGACCTCAAAAAGTCCGGCGCAGGAACCGTCCTGGGCATCCTTGAGATAGTTGTAGTCTCCGAGCTTGCAGCATCCCGCACGGTAGGTGCAGGAGGTCTCACCGCTCTGCTCGTCATGCGCCACCACACATCCGCGCGAGCAATCGTATTGAAGGCTTTCCAGATTCATATAAGTCTAAACAATCTATTGGCCAAGTCCGTGTAAAGGATCTTGACGTTCACGTTGCGTTCAGTCAGCATATAGGCTCTGTCGAAAAGGCTTGCCGCCGCACGCGGGAAAGTCTTCGGCAGCGCGGCAGACCAGCGGAGCACACTGTCGTCCTCTGCAGGAGTCATGCCCCACTGCGCAAGGAAAATCTGTCTGAGACGCCAATTGGCAAAGTTACAAAAAGCTTTCGAACTTTCTCTCGAGGAGAGTTTCTCCACATTTGAATCCATCACCTCAAGCACGGAGACAAGATCCCGCGAGACAAGTGCATCCATCAGAGCATCGAAAGCCTCGGGAGTGTCGAAATCCGGACGGGCGCAGCCGTACGTCCTGGGCTGAAGTCTGAAATACTGGCAGCGCGACTTGATAGTCGGAAGGATTGCATCCGGCTTGTGGGTTATCAGGAGGAACTGAGTCTTGCGCGGAGGTTCCTCGATGATTTTCAGGAGCTTGTTGGCTGCAGCTGCCCCGAGTTTCTCCGGAAGGTAGATGACGGCGGTGCTGAATCCGCCTTCCAATGCGCTGAGCGACAGGGTATCAAGCAGCACGGAGGCCTCCCGAACAGAGATGTTGGTATTCTTGCCTTCAAAGCCGAGAGCGGCATAAAGTTCAGACTCTGAAAAGGAAGGGTTGGACGAAGCAAGCGAGCGGAACGAGCCGGCGAAATCCGCCGAAATCTTAGGAGTCTTGGACGAGGAATTCTTCGGCTGTGAGACGGGGAAGATGAAATGGACGTCGGCGTGGATAAACTTGCCGATCTTGTTGCACTGCGGACACTCTTCGCAGGAGTCTCCGGTCCTGCGGTCCTGGCAGTAGAGATACTGGAGGAAGGCCGTGCACAGAGGGAAAGCCCCGCCGCCGTCATCCTCGTGGAAGATTATTGCATGCGGGACCTTGCCGGAATCGACCATTCCGACAAGCGCCTTCACGAGGGAAGGATCCGCGTCCAGCTGAGAAAACTTCATACCTGCCTCAATGCATTGAAATGTGCGAGCAAGGCCAGCGCTTCTTTGTAGGGCGTATCCGGGAAAGCAGCAAGCGCCGAGACCGCCTTGTCCACGTAGGAGTCGAGCACGAAGGAGGCATAGTCGATACCGCCGCTCTCCATCACGAATGAGCGCAGTTCTTCAGCATTCTCCGGACGGGCGGCAATCCCTCTGACCATCCCCCGCCAGCGCTGCTCGTCGCCGTTAGCCTTCATCGCCCCGAGGAGAGGCAACGTGATTTTCTGCTCCTTGAGGTCCACGCCAGTAGGCTTGCCGAGCGCATCGGTACCCGCATAGTCAAGAATGTCATCCTTTATCTGGAAAGCTATACCGAAAGCAACGCTGTAATCCTTGGCTGCCTGCACCATCTCGGGAGATGCGCCCACAGAATATGCCGCCGCGCCGCCGGCAGCTTCAAAAAGGGAAGCGGTCTTGCACCTTATGATGCGGAAATAGTCATCTTCGGTAGTGTCAGCGCTTTGAGCCTTCTCCATCTGTAACATCTCGCCTTCCGCAAGATCGGTCAAGGTCTTGGAGAAGAGCCGGACCACCTTGTCGTAGTGTTCCGAGCAGAGCACCATCTCCACGGCTCTCGCAAGCCAGAAATCCCCCACGAGCACGGCGCCGGACGGACCGAGCAGGGCCGAAACCGTCGGACGCCCTCGGCGCTCCTGGCTGCTGTCCGCGACATCATCATGCATTAGGGTTGCGTTGTGAAGCATCTCTGAAGCCGCCGCAAAGCGGTAGCTGTCCTCCTCCGGAGCGCCTATAGCGTTGGCCACGAGAAGGGAAATCATCGGACGCAGCATCTTGCCTGAGTTGGCGGCAAGCGAGTCGTTGATACTCTGAAGCAGACGCACATCGGAGCGCAAGTCGGAGGAGATGAGCTCCTTGACCCGCTGCCAACCTCCGCCCAGAAGGGTTATTATGGATTCGAGATTCACAGAAGTGCCTTTACTTCCTCAACTGTCTCGGGGAAGCTTATCAGAGCACGTGCCTCAGCCGTCAGGAAATCCTTGCGGACAAAGAGGTCCAACTGCTCCTTGAACGGGTCGTAGAAGCCGTCCATGTTGAACACTATGACCCGACCCTTGTAGAGGTCCATCTTCGCGAGACAATAGGTCTCGGCGAGTTCGTCCATGGTCCCGATACCGCCCGGAAGCGCGACCGCGAGGCAGGTCCCCGCACGCATCGCCTCCTTCCTCTCGGACATCGTATCGGTCCAGATGCACTCCGTAAGAGCCGGATGCTCAATCCCCTTCATAAAGCGCGGAACCACGCCTATGACTGGCGCGCCGCAGTTTGAAGCCTCATCGCAGACGTGCCCCATAGTCCCCTTGACCGTACCTCCGGAGACTATACCGTATCCGGACAAACAAGCCGCACGGACAATTTCCCGTGCAGCTTGATTGTACTCTGACTTTATTTCATAACTGGCGGAACAGAAGAATACCGCCTTTTTGTCTGACATACAGCTCGTTTAGAAAAGAAATGCCACTGAAGCAGCCACACCGCTGCATTTGCTGGAGGTGAGTTCCGTCGTCAAGCTACCGATGTTGATGTCGGCCCCGTACACATTGCCGAGATTCCAGAAATACTTGACACTCACCTGGAGATGTTTGAAGACTTCCACACCGGCTCCGAGGCTGATACCGTATTCGAACTTGGTTTTCACGTTGTCCCAGCCTGACTCGCTCGTGGAGCCTATCAAGGCTTCCCCTTCAACTTTGTTGGAAATGGCATATCCGAGGAACGGCTCCACGAAGCCATAGACTCTCAGGAGATTGAGGACCCCGATGCCTGCCTGGACCTGCACCGGGAGCTCGAGATATCCAGTCTTGTACTCGAGGCTTGCGATGTCTCCGGCGCCGGCGATATTGCCCATCTTGGTACCCTTCATATTGTAGATGAGGGACGGCTGCACGGCAAGAAGATTGCCCAGACCGAGCTTGTAGGTAACACCCACGTGGTACTGGTTGATGTTCTTCGCGTCAGCGTAGGCCTGCTCGATGTTGTTTGAGGAAGAGGTGAGACCGGCGACAATTCCGACCTGTGCGTTTGCGCTCCACGCCATGGCGAAAGCGGCAGCTACTGCGATGATACACTTTTTCATTTCCTTAATTTAAATCAACTGGTCGATTCTTGAACAAATGTCCTGCTTAGACACGACACCCACCGTCCTGTCCACGAGTTGTCCGTTCTGGAAGAAAAGCAGCGTAGGGATATTGCGGATGCCGTACTTGACAGAGATGTCTTCACAGTCGTCAACGTTGCACTTCGCAACGACCGCGCGTCCTTCATACTCGGCGGCGACCTCGTCCACAGTCGGGGAAAGGACGCGGCAAGGGCCGCACCAAGTCGCCCAGAAATCGATAAGTACAACTTTTGTAGAAGAGAGAACCTCTTCGATATTGGTGTTTGTTATTACCGTTGCCATAACGTTTATACTTTAAAAGATGACCGCCGCCAAAAGGGCGACGGTCACAAATATAGCAATTTATTTTTGAGAACTCTTTAATACGAGGTTTCTATGTTCCAGACGAACGCACGAAGCCCGAGATCAGGTGTAGCCTCGTCCTTGGCCTTGAGTACGGTGAGTATCGGCTGCACCTTCTCGTCCGGGACCATCGTGAGGACCGCATGGTTCATCTCCGGCCAGGCATGGCTGCCGAAACGCGGAAAACCGTTGAACCCACCCTTTCCCTCGATATCCGTCCAGCGGGTGAACCCCCTCTGACCGAGTTGCGCGAGCGTCTCCACAATCTCCTCATTGTAGGCCTGATTGTAGACTATGAATACTGCTTTCATTTATTTTTCCTCCTTTCCTGTCTTGAAGCGAATGCACAATATAACGTAGGGATGAGCACAAGGGTGACGAGCGTGGAGATAGAAAGTCCCCAGCAGACAGTCACACCGAGCGAGCGCCACATCTCCGACCCTTCTCCGGTGCCGACAGCCATAGGAAGCATACCGAGCACGGTGGTGAGGGTCGTCATGAGGATAGGCCTGAGACGGCTCTTTGCCGCTGTGGTGGAAGCATCACGGATGTTCATACCTCTCTCACGGCAGAGTATCGTATAGTCGATGAGCACGATACCGTTCTTCACGACGACGCCAATCAGGATGATGATACCGATGATGGCCATCACTCCGAGAGAAGTGCCCGTGATTCTAAGTCCGAGCAGCACTCCGACGAGCGCAAACGGCACGGAGAACATTATCACGAACGGAGATACGAAGGACTCGAACTGCGAAGCCATAACCATGTAGACAAGGACAATCATGAGGATGATGAGCACGAGCATGTCGGAGAACATATCCTGCTGGTCCTCATAGTCACCGGCCACGATGGTGGAAATGCCGGTCGGCATCGGGGTGTCTGCAATCGCAGCGTTGGCTGCCACGACGGCGTCGCTGAGCGCAGAGCCCTGAGCTACGATTCCCGTGACGGTTATGAGACGTTCCCTGTCCTTTCGCTCGATGGTAGGAGGCACGAGGGTCTCGACTACTTCGCCGAGGTCCTTCATACGGATTTGCTGGCCTGCGGCATTGGTGACAAGGATATTCTCCATGTCTTCAACGCTGGTACGTGCCTCTGGCATATAGCGGACGCGAATCTTGTATTCGTCGCCGTCCTCCCTGTAGTAGGACGACACTGACCCGGACATCGCAGCGCTGAATGCGGCTGCCGCGGTGGTGGAGTTCAGTCCGTTGAGAGCCAACTTGGTGCGGTCGAAGTTCATTTGATACTCCGGAGTGTACTCGTCACGGCTGAGGGTCACCTGGGTGAACGCGCCGCTTTCGAGAAGCTTCGACTGGAGCTGACGGGCCACGAGGTCCGTGTTCTCGAAACTGTAGCCGTAGACCTCGACGTCGATGGACGACGCTCCGCCCATACCGCCCATGCCCTCTGTGACGAGAGCCCTGCGGACTTCAGGATGCTTTGCAATCACGGCACGGACGACATCCGCAAGCTCTGCCGAAGACCTCTCTCGGGTACTGCTCGTCCCGATGTTGAGAGTCATGGAGATGAGGTACGTTCCGTTGCCCTGCATACTCGCGAAGGTATTGTCGGAATCTGCCTGACCGAAAGTCCCGTTGATAATCTTCGCCTCCGGCACTGCCTCCTTGATTTCGGCATATACTTCGTTATAGAAATCTCTGGTGACACTCTGGGCAGTTCCCATAGGAAGTTCAATCGTGGCCGAAAGGCGATTAGAGTCTCCGCGAGGGAAGTACTCGCTCTTGAGACCCGGCACAAGGAACACTAGCGAAAGGACAAAGATGGCCGCGAAGGTAAATATCACGGTCTTGCGACGCTTTGTGGCCCAGTGGATGATGTGGGCGTACCCTCTTGAGATGTAGTCTATAAACCGATTGATTGGCACGAAGATAGCGTTGTAGGCCTTGCCGTGCTTAACATCAGCCTTGAGCCAGCGCGAGCAGAGCATAGGCACGAAGGTGAGCGCCGCGAGCGTGGAGACGATCATGATAATGCTGACAATCCAGCCGAGTTGCCGGAACATGATGCCGGCCATGCCGGAAATCATCGTCAGAGGAAGGAATACGCAGAGCATCGTGAGGGTGGACGCAATGACGGAGACACCCACTTCGGAAGTCCCATGGACCGCAGCCTCCTTTGACCTCTCACCTCTGGAAAGATGCGTAGAGACGTTCTCCAGAACGACTATGGAGTCGTCCACCACCATTCCGATTGCGATGGAAAGCGCCGACATGGAGATGATATTCAGCGTATTGCCAGTCGCGAAGAGGTATATTAGGGATGCCAACAGGGCAAGCGGGATGGACAGGACAATGATTATAGTGGACTTCCAGTTGCCGAGGAAGATGAACACCACGAGAGCCACCACGATGAACGTGATTAGAATCGTCTCGAACAAGGTGTTGATGGTATTGATAATCTCGGTGGATCCGTCCACGAAAGTGACGATTTCGATATCGGCAGGAAGTGTCTTCTCAATCTGCGCGAGCTGCTTCTTGACGTCGCGGATCACGTTGACCGTGTTGGCGCCGGACTGCTTCTGGATGATAATGCGGGCGGCACGCTCCCCATTTGTATAGGACTCCTGCTCCCTCTCCTCACCACCGTCATGGAGCGTGGCGACATCACGGAGATAGACAGGCCTGCCGTTACCTGAACCCACGACGATGTCGAGGATTTCTGTCGGATCGGTAAACTCCTTCTGCACGCGGAGTGTATAGGTTTCGGAACCGATGTCGATGTTGCCGGAAGGGACATTGCGGTTTTCGGCGGCGATGATGGACGAGATGCCCGAAATCGTCAGCCCGTAAGCCTGCAGTTTAACAGGGTCACAGTAGACCTGGATCTCCCTGGTCGGCGCACCGCTCACGGACACCGTTCCCACGCCCTTGACGCGGGCCAGAGGAGTGGAGACCTTGTCGTCGAGAATCTTGTCGAGCCCTTCAAGGCTTTCCTTGGCCGTGGCGGAGAGCATCATGATAGGCATGTCATCCGCGCTGAACTTGAAGATCACAGGAGTTGTGGCCCCGTCCGGAAGGGTCGAGTTGACCATGTCCAGCTTGTCGCGGACATTGTTGGTAGCCTCCTCGATATCGGTTCCATATTCGAAGGTGAGGGTCAGCAAGGAGATATTCTCCTTTGACTGTGAATTGAGTTCCTTCAAATCCTCGACACCGTTCAGGGAATTCTCAAGGACCTTGGTAAGGTTGGTTTCGATATCCTGCGCATTGGCGCCGGCATACGAAGACATCACCATGATGGTGTTTGAGTCAAACTCCGGATACTGCGCGATGGACGTCTTGCTCAACGAAAAGATGCCGAGCACGGCGAACGCTATGAAGATGAGCGCAGTGGTTACCGGCTTGTTGACCGCTGAACGATACAGGCTCATCCTACGACCTCCACTTTAATGCCGGACTTGAGAGCCGCCTGGCCGCCGGTAACGACCACGTCACCCTCCTCGAGTCCGGAGAGAATCTCATAACTGGTCCCGAAGTGGCGGCCGACAGTGACAATCCTGATGTCCACGCAGTTATCGGCATCGAGAACATACACGAGTCTCTGGCCTGACCCCTGCTGTTTAACGACGGCCGCGTCAGGAACGACAACGCTGTTGTTGTCTCCCATATTGACAGTCACGCGGGCATACATGCCAGGACGGAGAAGACGGTCCGTGTTGGGAATCTGCACCTCGACATCGAAAGTGTGCGAAGCCGGGTTAATCACAGGATAGAGACGTGCCACTGAGCCGGAAAAGGTCTTCCCGGGGATGGCATCGACGGTGAGGGTCACCTTGTCGCCTTTCTGGACTTTCGTGTAGTCCACCTCGGAAACGCCGATGAGAATCTTCACTGGCGTAATCTGCTGCACGACATAGATTGGAGAAGACATGGAGTACATGTCACCGCGATCATAGTTGCGCGCCGAAACGACCCCGCTCACGGGAGCCTTGAGGACAGTGTTGTCGAGGAGGTTCTGGTAGCTGGTCTTCGAGACGCGAAAAGCGAGCTCGAGAGCATCGTAGTCTGACTGGGATATGCCGCCCTCGGCGAGCAGCGCCTTTACACGCTCGAGCTCCGCCTCGTCGTTCTTGAGTTTGAGCTCCGCCTGCTGAAGAGTGGCCTTGTCCATCTCGGCAAGGACCTGCCCCTCGGAGACGAAGTCGCCGACCTCAACATTGAGCTTGACTATACGGTTGCTGGTCTGCGGAGCGATGTTGTTCACCACATTGGCCTGAATATTTGAAGAATACACCTCTTCCTGCGGCACAATCTGGCGTGAAGCCTTGACTACGGAGACGACCGGGGTCTTCTCCTCCTCCACCGCCGCATTCTGATTCTTTCCGCCTCCGGAGCACGCGCAAAGGGAGGCCGCAGCGGCCAATACTGCTACTAACTTGTTATTCATTGTCGTATGTTTTTTCAATTGGGATTTCATTCTGCGCTTATGAAGTCATCACCGACCACACCTTCGAGGTTGGCCTTCGCGATGGCGAAACTGTACACGGCCTGCGAGACAGCCATCTGCGCCTGCGTAAGTGCGAGCTGGGCATCGTTGAGGTCGGTCAGAGTGCTTCTTCCCACTGAGTAGGAAGCTTTTGCGATGTCATAAGCCTTGCCAGCGGACTCAAGTGCGCTGCCAGCAGAGGCGTAGCTCTTCATCGCAGTCTCCATCTGGTTGAGATACTGGCGGATGGATATTTTGAGCTGGCGCTCGGTATTCTCTCGCTGGAGAGCAAGCTCCGCCTTCTGCACCTTCGCCTGACGTACAGCGTTGTAGCGCTTGCCGCCGGAGAAGATAGGAACGCTGAGGCTTATTCCGAGATATGAATACGGAGACCACTTGTACTCACTGAACACGAAGTCGTTGGTCATAGCGTTCAAGCTATAAGAGAATGCCAACGAGAGCGTAGGCAGATAGGCGTACTGCTGTGTCTTCACGGCACTCGCCAACTGTTCGGCCTGGATGCTGAGCTGTCGGAGAGTGGAGTTGTTCTCAAGTGAGAGTTCCTCGGAGTTCTTTATATCCCGGAGCATAGTGCCGGCAAAGTCCTCGAGGCTTCCCGCCACGTCTATGTTCTCGTCAAGATCCACGCCCATCACCGCCTTGAGCCGCCAAAGTGTCAGGATGACGGAACTCTCGGCATCGTAGACATTAGGGACAGCATTGGCAAGAGTGGTCTTCGCCCTGGCAAGATCGAGATCCGAAGCCCGCTGGACGTTGTACTTCTGCTGAGTCTGCTTAAGATTCTCGAGAGCGTTCTCGTAGACAGACTTGTAGACCTCGAAAGACTTTTTGGCAAGAAGACAGGCGAAATAGGCCTGTTTCACCTGAGTCACGGTCTCGATGCGCGAACTGCGCGACTTTTCCACAGCAAGCTCCACGTCAAGCCCTGTAATCTTAAGGCTCTCCCAGAGCTGGGCGTTGACGAGGGGCATCGCGGCGGAGACACCTGCGGACCAGGTATTCCAACGTCCGACTTCGATACCTCCGCCGGAAGTCGGCGCGGCCGTGCCGCCCCCGGAAGTTGAGCCGCTGCCGGCATCGGCGGAAGAATCCCCGCCGGAAGCGCCGCCGGTCAGGGCGGACATGTCGAAGTCCATGTACATCACCTGCTTCTTGATGGTGCGCTGATAAGCTGCGGAACCGTCAATCTGCGGAAAGAGAGAGGCGTATGTTCCCTTGCGGGCATAGCCTGTGCGTTCAACCTCCATGTCGGCGACTTTCACCGACGTATTTTCGCTGACCGCAATCTGGAGAGCTTGATCAAGAGTGATCAACTTCGGCGCTGCAGTGGTGTCCGGGGCTTGTTCAATCCCTTGAGCAAAGGCCAGACTTGTGAAGGCGAACGCCGATACAACTGTTAAAGCTATAGTCTTCATACACTAAAATACCATGGCGCAGATAGTCAAATTTCAGGCCACAATCGAAGGCATTCCCCAAAAACTCCTGCAGTGTATGTAAAGATGCCTATTTTTTCTTCTTTTCGAGAAGACAAGGCAACTTCTGGACATAGGACCACACGAGTAGCGCAATCCCCGCCGCGATGAACGGAAGCGAAAGCAACTGCCCCATATTGAGCGACATGCTCTCCTCGAATCCGACCTGAGGCTCTTTGATGAACTCAATGAGGAAGCGCATCCCGAAGCAACCGAGAAGGAAAGCACCGAAGAAGAAGCCCCGGTGGACTTTCTGCACCCTGTTCCTATAGACCCACACCAGCAGAAGCCCGAGGAGAAGATAGGACAGCGCCTCGTAGATCTGCGTCGGATGCTTCGGCATGGTCTCACCCCTGCGCTCGAAGATGAAGCCCCACGGGAGATTGGTGACGTCGCCGTAAATCTCGGAGTTGAAAAGATTTCCGAAACGGATCATGCAGCCCGCGAAGGCAACAGCGATGCAGAGGCGGTCCATTATCCAAAGAAAGTCAAACCCCGCCTCCTTACCGTAATGCCTTGAGTACCACCACATAGCGAGCAGCAGAGCGATTGCGCCGCCATGACTCGCAAGCCCTCCTTTCCACGGCATGAAAATCTCCCAGAACCCCTGCCACGAACCGAGGTAATAGTCCGGTTGATAGAAAAGGCAATGTCCCAGACGCGCCCCGACGATGGTCGCGATGAGCAGCGTATAGAGCAGGGTGTCCATGTATTTGAGGTCCACGCCTTCGCGCTTGAAGAACCACTTGAAGATGAACCATCCGATAACGAAGCCGGAGACAAAGAGGAGCGAGTACCACCTCAGCTCAAGGTTTCCGATATGGAGAAGGACCGGAGAGACGTTCCAATGTATAAAAAGAAAATCCAACATATAAAATCTGTAAAAGGGATGGTCAGTACGGAGCCGACCATCCCTTCTGAAGTGTCAGTCAATGATTATTCGCGGATAGCTGCGATTCCCGGAAGCTCCTTGCCTTCAAGGGCCTCAAGCATGGCGCCGCCGCCGGTGGAGACATAGCTGACCTTATTGGCGTAGCCCATATGGGTCACGGCAGCCACTGAATCACCGCCTCCGACGAGGGTGTATGCGCCCTTTTCGGTAGCCTCTGCAAGGCACTCTGCAATCTGGAGTGTTCCGTTGGCGAACTTAGACATCTCGAATGCTCCGACAGGGCCGTTCCAAAGGACGGTCTTGGAGTTGAGGATAATTTCCTTCCAGTTCTTGATGGAATCAGGACCTGCATCCAGACCCTCCCATCCGTCAGGAATCTCGTGCGAAGGGACAATCTTGGTATTGGCATCGTTGCTGAAGTCGTCGGCCACGAGGGTCTGCACTGAAAGCGAGATGTTCACGCCCTTCTCCTTGGCCTTCGCGAGAATTTCGAGAGCCTGAGGAATGAGGTCATCCTCGTGGATGGAGCTTCCAATCTTGCCGCCTTCGGCCTTGATAAAGGTATAGCCCATGCCGCCGCCGATGATGAGGTTGTCGACTCTGTCGAGAAGGTTCTCGAGCACTGCGAGCTTGGAAGACACCTTTGAGCCTCCGATGATTGCGGTGAACGGACGCTTGGCGTTCTTGAGGACGTTGTCGATAGCTTTAATCTCACCTTCCATAAGGTAGCCGAACATCTTATCGTTCGGGAAATACTCGGCAATCAGCGCGGTGGAAGCGTGTGCCCGGTGGGCGGTGCCGAACGCGTCATTGATGTAGCAGTCGGCATAGGAGGCGAGGGTCTTGACAAACTCCTTCTGGCTCTCCTTCACCGCTGCCTTGGCAGCCTTCTTCTCCTCGTCGGTGGCATCCTCGGCAAGTCCGCGAGGCTTGCCCTCCTCCTCAGCGTAGAAACGGAGGTTCTCGAGCAGGAGAACTTCACCGCTCTTGAGGGCTGCAACTTCTGCCTGCGCCTTCTGGCAGTCAGGAGCGAACTTCACAGGCGCTCCGAGGCACTCGGAAACATGGTCCACGATGTGCTTGAGGGAGAACTTCTCGTTAACTCCCTTCGGACGTCCGAGGTGGGACATGATAATGAGAGACCCGCCTCCTGCAAGCACCTTCTTGAGAGTAGGGATTGCCGCACGGATACGGGTATCGTCTGTAATTTCGAATTTTTCGTTCAGAGGAACGTTGAAGTCCACTCGGACGATGGCTTTCTTACCTGAGAAATCGTAAGAGTCAATGTACTTTTGCATATCGAATAATAAAGATTTTCAAGTCCGCAAATTTAGCAATTTTCTCACAAACTCAATATCTTTGCAACCATTATGGCAGAATACCCCGGCAGTTTTTGGAAAGACTACGAGCTCGTCGACAGCGGGAACGGAGAGAAACTTGAAAGATTCGGAGGCCACCTCCTCATAAGGCCCGAGCCGAAGGCTCTCTGGGACAAGTCCCTTACAGAAAAGGACTGGAGCAGGATGGCCGACGTGCGCTTCCGTCCCGGAGCCGGATTCGGCAAGGCCGGCAAGGAAGACAGCGGCACCTGGGAGATGCTCTCCTCAAAGGACGACAGATGGTACATCCGCTACGGCGGAGCGGACGGCGGGCCTGAGTTTTCGTTGCGTCTGGGCCTCACTTCCTTCAAGCATGTGGGAGTGTTCCCGGAGCAGGCCTCAAATTGGGAGTACATCTTCCGCCAGACTGGACGGCTCGCCACTGGAGGAAAGACACCCAAGGTGCTCAATCTCTTTGCCTACACAGGCGGGGCATCACTTGCCGCCAAGGCTGCAGGAGCCGATGTCACGCACCTCGACTCAGTCCGCCAGGTGGTCACCTGGGCGAAGGACAACATGGAGCGCTCGGGACTGGACGGCATCCGCTGGGTCGTGGAGGATGCGATGAAGTTCGTCCGCCGCGAGCAGAAGCGAGGCCACCTCTACGACGGCATCATCATGGATCCACCCGCCTACGGCCATGGTCCTGACGGCGAGAAGTGGAAACTCGACGAGTGCCTTTTCGAGATGATGCGCGGAGTCTCCACCATCCTCTCCCCGAAAGACAGTTTTCTCGTGCTGAACCTCTACTCCAACGGATTCTCCCCTCTTCTCGGCGAGACCGTGGTCAGGGAGGCGTTCGGCTCCAAAAAGATGCAGGATACCCAGATACAGACGGGAGAACTCGCCCTGCGTGACCGCTTCGGTAAAGTCCTCCCGTTATCGATAGTCTTGAGGATGTCCCTCTAAAAAACTCCTGTTCTAACTCCCTTTCTCCGTCGAAAAGAGAGCGAGGAATGTATCCGTCAGGTTCTTGCCAATCTCGGCATCTCCTCCGTTCGCAAGTGCTTCGGAGAGAAAGTAGATGTAGTTGCCGGTGAGTTCAAACTCGTCCTGCGCCCACTCGTAGAAATCGGTGTAGAACGCAGCCCCCACAAGGAGTTCCCTGGCAAGCTTCTCTGCAAGCGCACGAGCTTTCTCGGGCCGCCCGAGAGCGTAGTAGTCCTCGACCATGCTCACGACCATGTAGTCGTTGCCGGAGAATCCGATGGAGATGGTCTCCAGAGGATAGTTCGCCATCACGCTTTCGCACTTCTCGAGCATCTCCAGCGCCCTGTCGTTCTCGCCGGCCTTGATGAAGGCGTTGGCGGCAGTCACGAACATGCTGCGGATGGACAGCACTCCGAGGTGAGTATATTCGTTCTGATAGTCTATGAAGTAGTTGTCCGCAGAAAGTGCATCCCACTTATAGACCTGAGTCATCAGATGGTAGAGTTCGTCCGTGTCCACGAAACCGGCGACGGTGGACGTCGTCTTGTTCTTGATTGGCACCAGTTTGAACGAGTATCCCGCGTACTCGAGATACTCCTTGATGCCGATATTGATGTCTCCACCCATGCTCAGCAGATTGATCGGGCGATCCCACTTGTAGCCGGAGAGAAGGTCGAGCATGAAGAGTTCCTGCTTCGTGACGGCATCCTTGTCCTTGGAAATAGTGAGCACTATCGACTCCGGAATCTGGTCCGCATACTTCTCGGAAAGGATTCCGGACCTGATGACATTCTCCTTGTCCACAGGCACCCTTATCTTGCGGGAGGCGATGTAGTCCACCTTGCGTCCGCTCGTCATAGAGGCCTTCGCCTGAGGATGCTTGAAGATGGCCATCACGTCGGCGATGTCCATGACAGTGTCTCGCGTGTCGAATATAGGAATATACTCGTTAGTGCCATAGAGATACTGCTCCTGCCCGACCGTGATTGGGAGCGGAGCGGACTCGTTGACGGCCCACTTCATCTGGTCGATGTGCCAGTCCGTACCGAGCAGCGAGGTGTTGCAGATCCTGACGTCGGCGCGCACTTCCTCGACCTCCTGGGCATACCATAGAGGGAAGGTGTCGTTGTCACCGTGGGTGACGAGTATTCCGTTCGGCCCCACAGAGTTGAGGTAGTTGCGGGCCATCTCCACAGCGGTGCGGCGGTTCGAGCGGTCGTGGTCATCCCAGTTCTGGCTCGCCATCAGCACAGGCACGAGCATGCAAGTTGCGCCGACAAGAGCCGAGACCACGACAGAGTCCATGCCCTTGCGCCATGACTTTATGAGCGAAATGATGCCTGCCACGGCCATTCCGATCCACACGCTGAAGAAATAGAACGAACCGGCGTAGGCATAGTCCCTTTCCCGAACCTGATACGGCGGCTGGTTGAGATAAATCACGATGGCTATGCCGGTCATGAAGAACATCAGGAAAGTAAGCCAGCAGCCGCGCTTGTCCTTGTCGAACTGGAAAAACAGTCCGAGCAGCCCGAGCAGCAGCGGCAGGAAAAAATAATGGTTCTTGCCTTTGTCCTCAGCGAGAGGTGCCGGCGCAGCGCTCTGGTCACCCAGACGCGCGTTGTCTATGAACTTTATGCCACTCTCCCAGTTTCCGTGGAATATGTCCCCAGGGACCGGCGAATGAATCTGGTTCTGCCGTCCGACGAAATTCCACATGAAATAGCGCCAGTACATCCAGTTCATCTGGTAGTCGAAGAAAAACTTGAGGTTCGCGCCAAAAGTCGGCTTGAGAGCAGTGGCCCCCGGCACTCTGGTTCCCTTGCCGTTCATATAAGACTCGTAGAACTCCTCGTAACGTCCGTCCGGGCTGGTGCTCCACATCCTCGGGAAGAGCATCTTGCCTTCCGGGAGATACTTCGCGTCCACAGGTCCGTCGACCTTCTTGTACTTGTCTCCGACCGGCGCCCAGTACTTCGAGTTCTCAAGGTCATAAGGTGCACCGAAATACTGGCCGTAAAGGAGCGGAGTGGAGCCATACTGCTCGCGGGAAAGGTATCGGACGAGGGTAAAGGCATTGTCCGGCTGATACTCGTTGGTAGGAGTCTTGGCGCAGGAACGGATGATATCTATGCTGAAGACGGAAAAGCCTATGATAATAGTGGTGAGGCAGAGAAGCGCCGTGTTGAGAAAGACCTTCTTCTTGCGCAGCGTCCTGAACACTCCCCAGAAGCAGAGCGCGAGTACCCCCACGAGGAAGACCACAGCGCCGCTATTGAACGGAAGGCCGAAGACATTGACGAACAGCAGATCGCAGTAGGCCGCAAGTTTCGGGAGCCACGGAATGATGACGAAGAGGACAAGAGCCAGAATCAGCACTCCTACGAGGAAAATCTTGACGAGTGCCCAGAAGTTGTACGGCTTGTCTTCACGCATACGGAAGTAGTACATGAAGACGAGCGCAGGAATCATCAGCAGGTTGAGCAGGTGCACTCCGATGCTGAGACCCATGAGGAAGGCTATCAGCACTATCCACTTTCCGGAATTGGCCCTGTCGGCCCTGTCGTACCATATCGTCATGAGCCAGAACACGACCGCCGTGAAGAGTGACGACATCGCATAGACCTCACCCTCCACCGCAGAGAACCAGAAGGTATCGGAGAAGCAATAGGCAAGAGAGCCCACGAGACCGGAAGCGTAGATGGCGACCGCAGTCCCCGGACTGTACGAGCCGTCGCCGGCGGCCGGCAGTGTCCGGCGCACGAACCACACTATCGAAAGGTACAGGAAGAATATCGTCAGAGCGGAGCACAGAGCGCTCATCGCGTTCACGAGCACGGCAGCGTGCATATTGTCGCCAAAAAGCGTAAAGAATCGCGCAATCAGTTGAAACACAGGGTTTCCAGGAGGATGCCCGACTTCCAGTTTATATGAAGACGCGATAAACTCTCCGCAGTCCCAGAACGACGCGGAAGGTTCTATCGTCAGAAGGTATGTGACCGCCGAAACTACCAAGGCAGACAGCGCACAGACCCTGTTCCACAAGTTGAATTTCTTCAGATTCATATCTCGCAAATATACACCCAAATGGCTATCTTTGCAAAAATTATCAAAAATGGCGGAGGATTGGAAGAAGAGACTCGGGGTCGTATACTCCACCGACCCTAACTTTCAGTATCAGACGGCGCAGGCCCCGGAAGAGGAGACTCTATCTCCCGGCAGGCAACGGCTCGTCGTCCGTATAGACAGGCGGCAGCGTGCCGGCAAGCAGGTCACCCTCGTGGAGGGATTCCGAGGCCGCAGCGAGGACCTCGCAACCCTTGCGAAGACTCTGAAAACAAGGTGCGGAGTCGGCGGCACGGCGAAGGACGGTGAAATCACCATTCAGGGCGACCTCCGCGACAAGGTCACCGAACTTCTCGTCGGGATGGGATACAACGCAAAGAGAGGCAACTGATGAGCACGGGTGATATCTTCAGACAAGGGATCTTGGAGATGTCCACCTCCCCCGTCGCCGCGCCGGATAAGGCCGCCGCATGGGGAGACCTGCTGACTAACCGGATTGCCGTCGGAGTAAGCGTTATGTTCATGCTGCTTCTCCTTAAGGATATGATCAGACTCGCGCCGAGCCTGCTATTCAGCCTCGACCGCGCAAGAGGCAGCGTCAGCCTGGAGCACAATGTCAGTCTCGCCAGGATGCGCAATTCCGTAGCCCTCGCCTTCGTACTCCCCTTCTCTCTCCTTCTCGACAGGTTCGAGGTCTACAGTCCCGATTTCTGGACGGCTGTCCCGCCGATGTGGAGTGCCGCCGCGACGCTCGGCATTGTCTTGAGCTACGCTCTCCTGAGGGTGGTCATGCACGTGTTCATCCGCCCCAAAAGGCTCGGTCAGACGGCCCGCACCTCATGCAGGAAATGCGCATACGACTTCTTCATAGCTATGACCGTATTCACCCTGGCCGGAGTCGGGGCGCTTACCCTGACCGGAGTTGGCGATGAAATCATAAGAATGGTGATTCTGCTGATTATCACATCGTTCTTTCTTTTTTTCTTGTTGCGGGAAGGACAGATTTTAAATTCGACCTGCTCTCATTTTTCCACATTTTTGTATCTTTGCGGTCTTGAAATTCCGCCTGCAGTTGCCGTGGTGGCGAGCGCAGTGCTTTTTTGATTGCAAAAAGATGAAAATTCTTGTCTCTCAACAAATTCCGACGAATCTTGCGTCGTTTGATGTCATCAAGAACAAATTCGGCGCGACCGTGGAGTCTCATCCGTTCTTCCTCATAGAGCCTCTTAGCGCGAAAGAATTCCGAACCGAGAAAATCAACCTTTCGGACTATACGGCAATCGTCTTCTCGTCGAGACTCGCCATCGATGCATATTTCAAACTCTGCGAAGAGATGCGTTTCAATGTGCCTGAGACCATGAAGTACTTCTGCACCACAGAAGCCGTGGCCCTCTATCTGCAGAAGCACATCGTCTACCGCAAACGGAAGATTTTCTTCGGAGAAGGCACCCCCGCATCCGTCGTGGCGCTGGTGGGGCCCAAGCACAAGAACGAGAAGTTCCTCATAACCGCCTCGATGGGAGCCAATTCGGACGCGATGACCTCGCTTTTCGAAGCCGCGGGGCTTGACTACACTCTCGGAAGAATCACCAAGGCCGTCTCTCAGGATCTGCACGGACTCGATCTCCACTCATTCGACATCATCGTGATGTACAACAACTTCGATGTCGTCTCCCTCAAGGAGAACTTCCCAGACTTCACACAGAAGGACATCAAGTTCATCACCTTCGGCAAGGGGGTTGTCCCGGCCATGGAAGAAGCCGGTCTGGAGATTGCCTTCAAAGCACCTACCCCCGAGGCTCCTTCCGTCGGAAAGGCGTTGGAAGTCTATCTTGAAAGCCAGAGCAAGTAGCATGGACGGTCCCTCTTTCACTTTCAGCAAGGGGGAGAGGCTGTGCGGGAAGAGCAGCATCTCGGCGCTTCTCGCTTCTGGGAAGTGGGGGACGAGTTCACATCTGCGCTACTGCTGGAAGCAGAATCCTGACGGAGAAGTCAACCGTCTGATGGTCAGCGTCCCGAAGCGTTTCTTCAAAAGAGCCGTCAAGCGCAACCTCCTCAAGCGGCGTCTGCGCGAGTCCTACCGTCTGCAGAAGCATTGCCTCGAAGTTAGTGGCGTAAATCTGATGCTTGCATGGAACGGGAAGGAAATCGCTGATTTCCAGACGATACAGAACGAAGTCGGGGAGATCCTCTCCAGGATATGCAAGGCCTGCAGACAATGACAGCCAAAAGCTTTCTGAAACGGGCGCTCACGCTGCCTTTTGTCCTGCTGATTAAGTTCTATCAGCTCTGCATCTCCCCGCTGAAGCCGCCCACATGCCGCTTCACTCCCACCTGCTCGCAATATGCACTGGAAGCCTTCCGTAAATATGGCCCGATAAAAGGTTTCTGGCTCAGTCTTAAAAGGATACTCCGCTGCAACCCATGGGGCGGCAGCGGGTATGACCCTGTGCCTTGAACCCCGGACGGACTTGTCTCGTCAATGTCGGCTCGTAATCCGCAGTGATGCCGAGAGTGACGACCACCACGGGGCACGGTCCATGAAACCCGTTCCGGAACGGACAATTAAAAAAGGGAGATGGCCTGTAAAGACCACCTCCCTCTATCGGAAATGCCCTTGCGGGCAGGGATTACTTCTTGCGGGCGATTGCCTTCTTCGCAGCTTCTGCGAGGTGAGCGGAGTCAAGACCATATGCCTTCATCAGTTCGGCAGGAGTTCCGGACTGGCCGAAACGGTCGGCGCCATTGACAAACTCCACAGGAGCAGGGGCATTGCCAGCGAGCACGGCTGCGACAGCTTCTCCGAGACCGCCTGCCATATTGTGCTCTTCAGCGACCACTGCACAGCCTGTCTTGCCGATGGACTCGAGGATGGTCTTGCCGTCAAGAGGCTTGATGGTGGCCACATTGAGCACCTCTGCGCTGATACCCTCGGCTTCAAGAGCCTCGGCAGCGAGGAGAGCCTCCCATACGAGATGTCCGCAGGTTATGATGGTTACGTCCGTGCCTTCGTTGAGGTTGTAGATCTTGCCAATCTCGAACGGCTCGTCCGCACCGGTGAAATTAGGCACTGAAGGACGGCCGAAACGGAGATATACAGGGCCGTCGTACTTGGCGGCGGCGATGGTGGCGTTCTTGGTCTGGTTATAGTCGCAAGGGACGATGACAGCCATCCCAGGAAGAGCGCGCATGAGCGCGATGTCCTCCATCGTCTGGTGAGTCGCGCCGTCCTCGCCGAGGGTGATGCCCGCATGGGAAGACGCAATCTTGACGTTGGTGTGGCCGTAGGCAACCTCCTGACGGAGCTGGTCATACACACGTCCGGTGACAAACTCGGCGAACGAGCCGATGAAAGGTACCTTTCCGGTGATGGCAAGGCCTGCTGCCACTCCGACCATGTTGGCCTCCGCTATTCCGCACTGGATGAACCTTTCAGGGAACTCCTTAGCGAAAGCGCCCATCTTGAGCGAGCCCTTGAGGTCCGCAGTAAGCGCGAGGACTCTCTCGTCCGCGCGTCCGGCAAGCACGAGTCCTTCTCCGAAACCGCTGCGGGTATCGATTTTGCCAGTGTCAATATATTTCTTCATACTAATAATCTCCTAAAGTTTCGTCCAACTGCTTGAGGGCCGCATCGCACTGCTCCGCAGACGGAGCCTTTCCGTGCCACTCGTGGGTACCTGCCATGAAATCGACGCCATGGCCCATCTCCGTCTTGAAGAGAATCATCTTAGGCTTGCCGTCTGCATTGTGGGCAAGCTTGAAGGCATCGATGATGCTCTGATAGTCGTGTCCATCGGTGACAATCACATCCCATCCGAATGCGCCCCATTTCTCGCTCAGACACTCAAGGCCGGTAATGGTCTTGGTCGGGCCGTCAATCTGCTGACCGTTCCAGTCAGTGAAGGCGATGAGGTTATCAACTTTGTGGTGCACGGCCCACATGCCAGCTTCCCAAATCTGTCCTTCCTCGCTCTCGCCGTCGCCGCAGAGGCAGTAGACTCGGGTGTCGCTACCGTCAATCTTCTTGCCGAGAGCAATGCCGGCAGCTACGGAAAGTCCCTGTCCGAGAGAGCCAGAAGGCTTGAAGACCCCCGGAAGGGCGTCAGTTATGCAAGGATGTCCTTGAAGACGGCTTCCGAACTTGCGGAGAGTACCGAGTTCCTTCGCAGGGAAATAGCCTGCGCGGGCGAGCTCCGCATAGTAGACCGGAGCAAGGTGCCCGGCTGAAAGGATGAAGACGTCCTGATCCTTGGCAGCGCGGGTCCAGGTAGCCGGGTCGTGCTTCATCTCATGGAAATAAAGAGTCGTCATCACGTCCGTGATGCCTAAAGATCCGCCCGGATGGCCAGACTTGGCCGCAGTGACCATCCTGACGATGTCCCTGCGTATCTGGGAGGAAATCTTTGAAAGTTCTTCGATTGTTGCCATATAACTATTGTTGAGTGTTCCTATGTGAGGGTGACAAAGTTACTATATTTTTTGGAATCCGCAGCCACGGCAGAACAGCCGAATGTCGCGGCAAAGGAAAATGTGTCAAAAATGAAGTATCTTTGCATCGATATGGATATGAAGAACATTCGCAACTTTTGCATAATCGCGCACATAGACCACGGCAAGAGCACCCTTGCCGACCGGCTGCTCGAAATCACCGGCACGCTCGGAGCAAGGGATATGGAGAACCAGGTCCTCGACGACATGGACCTCGAGAAAGAGAAAGGCATCACCATCAAGAGCCACGCTATCCAGATGCAGTACATGCACGGCGGCGAGAAATACAAGCTGAACCTCATCGACACTCCGGGCCACGTGGACTTCTCCTACGAAGTTTCCCGTTCCATAGCCTCCTGCGAAGGAGCCCTCCTCGTGGTCGACGCTTCGCAGGGAGTGCAGGCGCAGACCATCTCCAACCTCTACATGGCCATAGACCACGGGCTTGAGATTATCCCCGTCCTCAACAAGATAGACATGGATTCCGCGCAGGTGGACGTCGTGACCGACGAAATCTGTGACCTTCTCGGATGCACCCCGGATGACGTGTTCAAGGTGTCCGCCCGTACCGGCATGGGCGTCGCCCCTCTGCTCGACGCCATCGTGGAGAAGATTCCAGCACCGGTCGGAGACCCGGACGCTCCGCTCCAGGCCCTTATCTTCGATTCTGTATTCAACTCTTTCCGCGGCGTCATAGCTTACTTCAAGATACGCAACGGCCGCATCCGCAAGGGCGACAAGGTCAAGTTCTTCGCCACCGGGATGGACTACGAGATTGAGGAGGTGGGACATCTCAAGATGAAGCTCATACCCGACAACGAAATCGGCTGCGGAGATGTGGGCTACGTCATCACGGGAATCAAAAGCGCCGCCGAAGTCAAGGTCGGCGACACGATCACCCATGTCGCACGCCCGTGCGAGAACGCTATCGCGGGATTCGAGGAAGTGAAGCCGATGGTCTTCGCGGGAATGTACCCCGTGCAGGCCGACAAGTTCGAAGAACTGCGCAGCGTACTGGAGAAGTTCCAGCTCAACGACGCCTCGTTCATCTACGAGCCCGAAAGCTCGCTCGCACTCGGCTCCGGCTTCAGATGCGGATTCCTCGGTCTGCTACACCTTGAAATCGTCCAGGAGAGGCTCTTCAGGGAGTTCGACATGGACGTAATCACCACCGTGCCGAACGTCTCATACAAGGTATACACCACCCAGGGAGAAGTACTCGACGTGCACAACCCTTCCGGACTGCCGCCACAGACGATGATTGACCACATCGAGGAGCCCTACATCCGAGCACAGATCATCTCCAAATCGGAATTCTTCGGGCCCATAATGAAACTCTGCCTCGACAGGCGCGGCACACTCGTGGGCCAGCACTACATCACGGCCGACAGAGTCGAGCTGAACTACGATATGCCGCTGTCCGAGATTGTCTTCGACTTCTACGACAAGCTCAAGACCATCTCCAAAGGCTACGCCTCGTTCGACTACCACGTAAAGGACTTCCGTCAGGCGAAACTCGTCAAGCTCGACATCCTCCTTAACGGAGAGCCGGCGGATGCGCTGTCGACCCTCATCCATGAGGACAACGCCTACGACTTCGGAAGGAAGATGTGCGTGAAGCTCAAGGAGCTCATCCCGCGCCAGCAGTTCGACATACCGGTGCAGGCAGCCATAGGCTCCAAGATTATCGCCCGCGAAACCGTAAAGCAGGTACGCAAGGATGTGACGGCCAAATGCTACGGAGGCGACGTGAGCCGAAAGCGCAAACTCCTCGAGAAGCAGAAGGAAGGCAAAAAGAGAATGCGCCAGATAGGCACCGTACAGGTCCCTCAAAGCGCATTCATGGCAGTGCTGAAACTAGATTCCTGAGCCTATCTCAAAGCCCTCGTGGCGTTGAGGACAGCGAGCACGGTCACGCCCACATCGGCAAAGACCGCCATCCACATCCCGGCAAGCCCGAGACCGGCAAATAGGAGCACCAGCAGTTTGACACCTATCGCGAAAGCTGCATTCTGACGCGCTATGCGGAGAGTCCTCTTCGCAACACCAATCACCACGGCGATTTTAGAAGGCTTGTCGTCCATCAGGACGACATCGGCCGCCTCTATCGCGGCATCCGAGCCGAGTCCGCCCATAGCTATGCCGACATCGGCACGGGCCAGGACCGGGGCATCGTTGATGCCGTCGCCGACGAAAGCCGTCCTGCGCCCGGCTGGAGCCGCAGCCATTATCTTCTCCATCCAGTCCACCTTGTCGGCAGGCAGAAGCTCTGAATGCCATTCGTCAAGACCGAGTTCTTTCGCCACGTTGTCGGCGACTTCTTTCTTGTCGCCAGTGAGCATCAAGGCCCTGCGGACTCCTGCCGCCTTGAGAGAGGCGATGGCTTCGGAAGCATCGTCCTTGACCTTGTCCGAGATTACTATATGCCCTACATATTCTCCGTCGACCGCCACGTGTATGATTGTCCCCGGCTTCTCGCAAGGATGCCACTTCGCCCCCACGCTGTCCATGAGCCTGGAATTCCCGACATGGACAGTCTTCCCGTTCACGGCGGCGCGCACTCCTTTGCCGGCGATTTCCTCCACGTCGGATACTGTACACGAGTCAGCCTCGGCGGGATAGGCGTTGCGGAGGGAGACCGCGATTGGGTGGGTCGAATACCTTTCGACGTGAGCCGCAAGATGGAGCAGGCTGCTCGCATCGATTGTCTCCGGATGCACTACAGCGACCTCGAATACTCCTCGAGTGAGAGTCCCGGTCTTGTCGAACACAACGGTGTCCGTGACCGAGAGGGCCTCAAGATAGTTGGAGCCCTTGACGAGCACGCCTCTACGGGAGGCCGCACCGAGACCGCCGAAGAAGGTCAGCGGAACCGAAATCACGAGAGCGCAAGGACAGGAGACCACAAGGAAGGTCAGAGCTCTGTAGAGCCAGACAGGTAAAGTCTCCGAAAAAGCGCCGGAGAAAAGCGGCGGCAGCAATGCGAGGAACACCGCTCCCGCGACCACTATCGGAGTGTATACTTTCGCGAAGCGCGAGATGAAATTCTCGCTTCGGGACTTGTTGGTCGCAGCATTCTCGACGAGATCCAGAATCTTGGATGCCGTGGAGTCGCCAAACAGCCTGGAAGTGCGGATTTTGACCAGACCGCTGAGGTTGACGCATCCCGAGAATACCTCGTCCCCTTCCCTCACCGTCCGCGGCAGGCTCTCGCCCGTGAGAGCCACCGTGTCGAGGCTGGAAGCACCTTCGACCACCACACCGTCCATCGGAATCTTCTCGCCAGGCTTCACGACCACGATTTCTCCGACCTTCACCTCTCTCGGATCCACCACGATGATGCTGCCGTCCCTGAGAACGGAGGCAGTGTCGGGACGGATGTCCATGAGATGGGATATCGACTTGCGGCTGCGGCCTTCGGCAATCTCCTCGAAAAGTTCGCCCACTTTAAAGAAGAGCATCACGAAGACCGCCTCCGGGAACTGGTGCTCCGCACCGGGAAGGAATCCGATGACCAAGGCCCCTATGGTGGCCACACTCATCAGGAAGTCCTCGGAAAGCCCCTCGAGATGAACCACGCTTTCGGCCGCTTCCTTAAGCACGTCGTAGCCCGCCACGAGATAGGGTACGAGATAAATTATCAGCAGCTGCCACAGCGGAAGGCTGCACAGCTTGTCCACGGCAACCGCAACGCCCAGCAGCACGGCTGCCGCGATGATGCGGACCAGATTGTCCCTGTTTTCCTTTTCCATTAATCTTCTGTTTGTATGAGGGCAAAAGTAGAGATTCACGCCACCCCCGGCAATAACCATTTATTGTGATTTTCCACGAATTTAGAGATATTTGTGCAAATGTTCGGTTTAGAGAATCTCGGACTTCTCGGTCTCTTCATCGGGAACGTCCTCGCAGCCACAGTAGTCCCCTTCAGTTCGGACGCCCTGTACATAGCCGTCCTCGCCGTCATAAAGCGGCCGCTCGCCTGCTTTTTGGTCGGCACTGCCGGCAACTGGATTGGCAGCCTCATCACCTACTACTTGGGAAGGCTCGGAAAGTGGGAATGGATTGAGAAGTGGTTCAAGGTGAAGCCGGAGACGCTTGAGAAGCAGCAGCAGAAAGTCAGCAGATACGGAGTCTGGCTCGCGCTGATTGCGTGGGTACCGATAGTCGGCGATGTGCTGGTCCTGACACTCGGCTTCTACAAGACCCCGCAGGGATGGACTGCGCTGCTCCTGCTTGTCGGCAAGGCTCTGCGCTTCCTCGCGTGGACGCTGCTCATGGGAGCCCTTTAAGACTTCTCCGACATAAGTTCCTCCATCTTGCACTGGAGTTCCTCGGCAAGGACGCGCTTGCTTTCATGTGAGTCGAGAGCGGCGTTGTACCGCACGGGCTCGCCAATTCTGAAGGCCCGCTTCTCCCTGTCCGAAAAAAGCGGATAGAAGAGCAGGGACTTCCCTGTCTGCTCATAGTAGAGCTTGCCGATATGTGCAAATCCGGTATAGAAAGTCCTTACGGTGTCGGCCTTGTATTCCTCTCCCGGGGTGGCTTTGATGAGATTGCGCGGCTTCTCGGGAAAAATCAGGATATTGTCGCCATCCTGGAGGGCGTCGAGGCTCATCTGAAACGTTGACAACACATCCCGTGAGGCTCCCCGCACGACGGGGATGGGATTGCAGGAATTGAGGACCCAGCACACTGCTTTCGAAAGCCACCATATCATCTTCCCGCCTATGGCTTTGCCGAAAATCCTCGTCAACACCCGGAGCGACTTGGACATCTCCTTATAGGCACTCTCCCGAACGAGCATCACATTGTGTATCCACGGCCGGAAATACGTCGGAAGATAGATGACCGCCGAAATCGGACCGTAGATGAAACCGTGGTTGCAGACGAATACCGACGGACTATCCTCCTTGTCCAGATGCTCCCTGCCGGACACTTTCAGACGAAGGACCGGCCGCGCGAGCGTGCAGAGAATCTTGACTCCGAAACGCATCCGATACTTGCTGACGAAAAGCCCCTGAAGATTCTTCCGCATCCTGTCCGTCTTGGAACGCGATTCGATGAAGCGCATCAGTTTCTCGCGATTGCGGTAGTCGAGCGGCTGACGGAATGCGAATATCAGCGCCGGAATCATGAACAGCACCGGCATGTGCAGCACCCACAGGCCTCCGTCTGAGATGCCCTCTCCTTCCGGCAGCAACGGCAGGACAAATGTCCAGAACGCCATCAGCGCAAGCATCACCGTAGACGAGATGATAGAAGCGGTAGTCGATGCTATGATGTTGCTGATGTCCAGCGAGGCCTTGTCGTAGGTGCCGTCCGCGATGCTGCCCACTGCCTCGAAGTCGTTGTGGAATTTCTTGATGGACTCCGAGATGAGCGCCAGCCCCACTCCCCAGACTAGCGTCCACATCATCCAGCTGACGATGCTCTCCACCCTGTAGAGAAAGACCACGCCGACGCACCATGTGATGCAGCCAATCAGGAACTCCGCCAGCGCAAGTCCGTTCCACCGGCGCTTGATAAGTTTGGAGGAGATGAAGAGGACAAGGTAGATCATGGACAGCCATAGTGCCAGTCCGACATACACCTCCGGCACAAAAACGGAGGCAGAAGGCGACAGGGCGAAAAAGAAGAACACCATCACCCCCAGATTCAGAGCAATGGTGGAATAGAGGTGCATATCCTCGAACAGCCTGTATGACGCGAGGGCCTCGTACTTGTTTTCAATGATTTTCACATCGGAAGGTATGTTCCAGTCCGGAAAGAGCAGATGCACCACTCCCGTCACAACGACAGCAGCAATGAGGACATACAGCACCGGAGCCTCGACCCTGCCGCAGAGGAGGTAGATACATAAGCCGTCGAAACACCCTTGCACAAGGCAGAGAAATGCCGTCCGTGACCTGTCAATACTCTTCTCGAAAGGACGCTGAAGTTCGAAGGACGAGGTGGAGAGGTAGTCCCTGACCACCATGGACACCACGAAGAGAGAGAGGTAATTGGCTTCCGGCTGCCCGAGAAGCACCGGATAGAGGAATGCGACCGAGAGGCCTCCCGTAAACACGAGAGCCTTGACGAAATTGGAGATATACTGGCCTCCCCCGTGATGACGGAACTTCACTATATTGCAGAGGAAGAGAGCCTTGATGATGTCGGCGAAGAGGTAGACCGTCGCGCCGAAAAACGGATTGCCGATTACGATATGGGCCGCCGCCATGCTCAGCAGCAGGGAAAAGAAGTCAATCCGGTAGGCACTGCCGCGCGGATATGTGTGCGGAATATCCATCGAGGCAAATATACAAAAAGGAGACGAACAGTCTTCGTCTCCTCAATGTCGGGGTACTGTGACTCGAACACAGGACCCTCTGGTCCCAAACCAGATGCGCTAGCCAACTGCGCCACACCCCGAATTCCCGAATGGGACTGCAAATATACTTCCTTTTCGGGAAAAATCAAAATAATTGCATTTTTTATTCTATTTTTGAAGATGATATGATAATAGACGGTCACAATATACGCAAGTGTTTCGGCAATCTTGAGGTCCTCAAAGGCGTAGACTTCTCTGCCGAGAAAGGCGAGATAGTCTCCATAGTTGGGGCGTCCGGTGCAGGAAAATCAACTCTGCTGCAGATTCTCGGCACCCTCTCCTCACCTGACAAGGGCGCATCTCTGACCATAGACGGAGAAGACGTGCTGAAAAAAGGCGGCGAGGCCCTGGCCCGCTTCAGGGGAGAGAAGATAGGCTTCGTCTTCCAGGCCCACCACCTCCTCCCGGAGTTCACCGCGGTGGAGAATGTGATGATGCCCGCCCTGATATCGGGGACGCCCTACCGCAGGACAAAGGAAAAGGCCGAGGAGCTCCTCGACAGCATGGGTCTCTCCTCGCGTCTCAACCACAAGCCGTCCGAACTCTCCGGCGGAGAGCAGCAACGCACCGCCATAGCAAGGGCGATTATCAACTCCCCTTGCGTCCTCTTCGCCGACGAGCCCACGGGCAATCTGGACAGCGCGACGAAGCAGGAAATCCACAAAGTTTTCTTCGACTTGCGCGACAAGACAGGCCAGACCATAGTAATCGTCACCCATGATTCCCAGCTCGCAGCTCTCTGCGACAGATGTCTGAGGATGCAGGACGGAATGTTCGTCGAAGGCTGAAAATCGACCTCATGAGCCCGTCTTCAAGACAAGAAGTCTTCCGCTTCAAGGAATTCGAGGTGGCGAACTGTCGTTCTGCTCTCAAGGTAGGCACGGACGCGGTCCTTCTCGGCGCTGCCATGACACTCAAAGACTCCGACGCGTCGGCGCTCGACATCGGCACAGGCACCGGTGTGATAGCCCTGATGGCCGCCCAGCGCAGCCCCCAGTGCAAAATCACCGGCATCGACATCGACATGGCCTCCTGCGAGGAGGCGAAAGGAAACTTCATCCGCTCCCCGTGGTCCGAACGGCTTTCCGCCGTGCACGTATCTCTCGCCGCATTCAAGGCCGAAGGACGTTTCGACCTCATTTTCTCCAATCCTCCCTACTACGATGCGTCTTTGAAGAACCCCGATGCGAGGGAAGCCGCAGCCAGACACGACGAGTCGCTGCCGCTCCAGGAAATATTTCGCTTCGCCTCAGGGAACCTCACCCCGAAAGGCAGGCTCTCGCTCATCTTACCTTCGGAGCGGGAGGTCCCTGCCCTGCGCTACGCCGCCTCGTTCGGATTGTACCCGTTCAGGATTCTGAGGATAAGGACCACGCCGAAAAAGGGCATCCGAAGACTCGTCATGGAATTCTCGTTTTCCCGTATAAAACTCACCGAAGATGAATTTCTCACCCTCATGGACGGAGGCTCCCGGACGGCGGAATACGTTGATTTGACAAAAAAATTCTATCTCAATTCGCCCCCAGAATCGGACGTTCCGCCACAAAACGGCGTTTTTTAGCCACAAACGCGGCACATTTGAAGCCCTGACATTTTTCTCTTTTTACCTTCGCGACGTTGTTTCATCAAGGGCGGGAACCCAGCCCTCGCCCACATCACAAAAACAGAGAATTATGTACGAACTCAAACCGACAGACAATTTCATCCACACTTTCGAGCAGTCCGTCAAGGAGTGCTGGAGCAAGCCGGCACTCGACGACTACAACACCAGCAGCGTAACCTACGGCGAGCTCGCCACCGAACTTGAGAAAATGGTTCTTGTGTGGAAAGCGGCAGGTCTCAAACCAGGCGACAAAATTGTCATCAACGCAAGAAGCTCATCCAACTGGGCGAAGATATTCCTTGCAGCGCAGATTGGAGGATTCGTGGCCGTCCAAATCTTCAACGGCTTCCCCCCTTCTGACACCGCGGGCCTCGTGAACCACTCCGACGCCCGAATCCTCTACACCGAGAAGGCCATCTTTGACAAGATTGACTTCAATACACTCAACGACATAATCGCAGTCTATGACACCAAGTCCTTCGAGCTCCTCGCCTTCAGAGGCGACTACGACAAGGTTGACGCAAGTGCCGAATCCCTCTTCGATGCAGCCCACCCTAACGGGCTCACTCCGGAGGATATCCACTACGAGCTCCGTCCGCTTGACGATCTCGCGGCGATTATGTACACCTCCGGCTCCACTGGAAACCCTAAGGGAGTCATGCTCTCCAACAAGAACCTTTCTGCAAATATCTTTCTTATCCCCAATCATTTCCCTTACCGTAGAGAGGACAACTACGTGAGCGTGCTCCCTTATGCTCATATCTTTGGAATGGTATATGACATGCTTGCGCCTCTCTGCTACGGCATGCACCTCATCGTGCTCTGTATCCCGCCGGTGCCGGCAAACCTCAAGCCAGCCCTCAGAAAATTCACTCCTCACGTATTCTTCGCTGTTCCGCTCATCCTTACCAAACTTCTTGAAGATGCAATCGGCGAATTCATCCACAGCAAGAGCGGCGCGGCCAAACTTGCCGACTACCGCAACAACGAAGACTACTGCGAGGCACTCTCTACCATCTTCATGAAGGCCCTCGGCGGCAATGTCGAACTGTTCGTGACCGGAGGCGCAGCCATTCCGGAGCACCTCGAGAAGCTCATGGTAGAGAAGCTCAAACTGCCGTTCGTCACCGGCTACGGCATGACAGAAGCCGCTCCGACCATCTGCCTCGGACACAAGGGCAAGTATAAGCTCAAGGAATGCGGCGAATATGTTGACGAATGCGTCGACCTCCGCATCAATTCAGCAGACCAGGAGCACATCCCTGGCGAGATTCTCATCAAGGGAAATGTGGTATTCTCCGGATACTACAAGAACGAGGAAGCCACCAAAGCAGTGTTCACTGAGGACGGATGGTTCCGTACCGGCGACCTCGGAACAGTCGACAAAGACCACAGCGTCTTCATCGTGGGGCGCTGCAAAAGCATGATTCTCTCCACCAACGGACAGAACATCTTCCCGGAGGAAATAGAGGTCTTGCTGAACGCCCTTCCTTACATAGGGGAGTCGCTCATCGTCTCCCGCAAAGGCAAGCTCGTGGCACTCATCGTGCCTAACCAGAACCTAATCGGCGACATGGACGCCTCCGGTCTGAAGAGCGTAATGGATGCAAACCTCGTGGCCCTCAACAAGAGCATCCCTGCATACTCGCAGGTGGCATCCTACGAACTCCGCTTCGATTCGTTCGCCAAGACCCCGAAAGGAAGCATCAGAAGGTTTATGTATGAATAGGACAAATGCACTTAAACGGGTTGTTATTACCGGCCTCGGGGTCGTTTCTCCGGTCGGCAATGACATCTCCGCTTTTTGGGACAGCCTCCGCAACGGACGCTGCGGCATAGGCAAACTCGAAGGCTACGAGGACTATGACCTTCCCATCCACGTTGCGGGCCGCGTCAAGAACTTCGAGCAGGCGGCTTCCTCCCTCACACCAGCCGAACGCAGGAAGAACGACCTCTACAGCCAGTTCGCCCTCGTGGCGGCCAGCCAGACGATGGCTGACAGCGGCATCGTGTCCGGAGAGAACATCGCGCCGGAGAGATTCGGAGTCTATCTCGGCTCCGGCATCGGCGGCATAGACACCTTCGTCACCCAGACCAAGGTGATGCTCGAGGAAGGAGCGAATAGGGTTTCACCTCTGTTCATTCCGATGATGATTCCCAACATCGCCGGCGGCAACGTCGCCATCAAATACAACGCTCAAGGGCCGTGCCTCTCCCACGTGTCCGCCTGCGCGACCGGCACCAACTCCATCGGAGAAGCCTTCCTCGCCATCCAGTGCGGAAGGGCCGACGCAATCCTTGCGGGAGGCAGCGAGGCGGCAGTCACACCGCTTGCAATCGGCGGGTTCGCCAACTGCAAGGCGCTCGCCACCGAGGAAGACCCGGAGAAGGCCTGCCTTCCTTTCGATAGGAGAAGAGGCGGATTCGTGATGGCGGAAGGAGCTGCGCTTATGATGCTCGAAGAATATGAGCACGCCAAAGCACGCGGAGCCCGCATCATCGCCGAAGTATGCGGCTACGGCTGCACCTGCGACGCCTACCACTACACCGCGCCACGCGCCGACGGAGTCCCTGCAGCAAGAGCCATCAAGAATGCCCTCGACCAGGCCGGGTATCGCGAAGGCGAAGCTCTGTACATCAATGCCCACGGCACCGGAACCCACCTCAACGACTCAGCCGAGACCAAGGCCATAAAGCTTGCTCTCGGGGAAACCGACGCTCACAAGGCCTCCATCAGTTCCACCAAATCCATGACCGGACACATGTTCGGCGCGACCGGAGCGGCGGAACTCGTGGCAAGCGCTCTTGCACTGCGTGACAGCATCGTCCCTCCGACCATCGGACTGACGGAGCCGGACCCGGAGTGCAACCTCTATTACACCCCTGTCACCGCCGAGAAACGCGACCTCGAAGTGGCCGTGTCAAATTCCCTCGGATTCGGCGGGCACAATGTTTGCGTAGCCCTAAGAAAATATTATGAATAGAGAAGAAATCAAGACCGTCCTCCCCCATAGGGAGCCCATGTTGCTCGTAGATGAAACAGAAAGGGCGGGGGAATATGTAGTCTCCAAGTACACCATCAAAGAAAACGAGTTCTTCACCACCGGCCATTTCCCGGGATACCCAGTAGTGCCAGGAGTGATTCTGTGCGAGATTATGGCGCAGGCAAGTTTTCTGCTCATCCCGTCCGGGCAACTCAAGACGCACACCGCTCTCTATGCCGGACTCGACAACGTGAAGTTCAAGCACTCCGTCTTCCCGGGAGATACCGTCTGCACCCGTGCTCACTGCATCGGACAGAAGGGACCTCTGGTAATCATCGAGGCAAAAGCCACCGTGAACGACCAGCTCTGCTGTCAGGGAAGGCTCACATTCATGCTGGTGCCAAACGACAAATTAACTAAATGACAACAATGGCTTACGGATTATTAAAAGGCAAGAAAGGCATAATCTTCGGAGCGCTCAACGACCAATCGATCGCTTGGAAGGCCGCTCTGAAGGCGCACGAAGAAGGTGCACAGCTTGTATTGACCAACACCCCCGTGTCCATCAGGCTCGGGACCATCGACCAGCTCGCCGCAGAGTGCAACGCCACCGTGGTCGCAGCGGACGCCACCAGCATCGAGGACCTCGAGAACCTTGTGGATAAGGCGATGGAAGTTTTCGGGGGCAAGTTCGACTTTGCCCTCCATTCTGTTGGAATGTCGCCGAACATTCGCAAGAACAAGCCTTACGAAGAGACCAACTACGATTTCTTCAACAAGACTCTCGACATCTCCGCACTTTCGTTCCACAAACTCCTGAACGTGCTCTACAGGAAGGATGCCCTCAACGACTGGGGTTCTGTCGCGGCCCTCACCTACATCGCCGCCCAGAGGACTTTCGAAGGCTACAATGACATGGCTGACGCCAAGGCGCTGCTTGAGAGCATCACCCGCAGCTTCGGAGTCATCTACGGCAAGAAGCACCACGTCCGTATCAACACCGTATCACAGTCCCCTACCAAGACGACTGCCGGCAGCGGCATCGCAGGCATGCAGGATATGTTCGAGTACGCCGACAGGATGTCCCCTCTGGGGAATGCCAGCGCGTCCGACTGCGCGGACTACATCGTGACGCTCTTCTCCGACTTGACAAAGCACGTGACAATGCAGAATCTCTACCACGACGGGGGCTTCTCATCGACGGGGCTTACCGCCGACGCCATAGATATCTTCAGAAAAGGGCTCTGAGACAAGCGTACTAAAACCTCTAAACTTAAGACGCCGGCCAAATAATTTGGTCGGCGCCTTTATTGTCAAACTCAGCGTTCTGCTACAGATTAGGGTTTGATTTCTTCCAGTCAGCCACTGCAGGGATGATGCCGAGAGAAATAATCTCGTCCCTCATCTTGCAGAGGTGCTCGTAGGAAGCCTTGAGATCGGCAAGTTCTTCGGCTGTGCCCTGAGGAGTGGTGAAGTGCACTCCGGAAGCGTCAATCACTGAAGGCATGGCCATCATGACGTTCTGGTAGTCAGCGTTGTTGACATAGCATCCTGCCGGCCAGGTAAACTTCTCTCCGCCCATAGCTGCCTCGATCATCTTGACCGCATTGTAGGCAGGGCTCTGGAATGAGCTGCGTCCGCGGAGTTTGATGATGTTGGAACCACCCTGGATAGTGTTGTGCTTAATCTCAGCCCATTTCTCCGCAGAAAGATTCTTCTCCGCGAGAGGAGTACCGTCTATGAGAGCCTTTGAAGCGAAGACAGCCATTGCCTCTCCGTGTCCACCGTAGGTGTATGCATCTGTCACCTTGCTCTGCTGCACACCAAACTCCTGCGCAAGGGCCTCCTGAAGACGAGTTGAATCCAGCGCTGCGAGGGTGGTCACGCACTCAGGCTTCAGACCAGAATGGAGAAGGACAACAAGTCCGGTGAGGTCGGCCGGGTTGAAGATTACAACGACGTGCTTAACATCCGGGCAATATTTCTTGACGTTCTTACCGAAATCCTCGGCAATCTGGCAGTTGCCCTTGAGAAGATCCTCGCGGGTCATACCCTCCTTGCGAGGAGCTCCGCCTGAAGAGATGATGTACTTGGCGTCCTTGAACGCAACGGCAGGGTCGGTAGTCCAGCTGAGGTTTGCCCCAGGGAATGCGCAGTGGTCCATTTCAGCTACAACTCCGCGGAGACCAGGCTCGTAGACATCATAGAGACATACGTTTGGAGTAAGTCCAAGCATCAGAGCTGTCTGGGCCATATTGGAACCTATCATTCCTGCAGCTCCGACAATGACCAACTTTTCATCAGTAAGGTATTTCATAACAATATCAAAGTTTTGACGTTTTTCAAAAGCGGGGCAAATATAATAAAAATCATTATCTTTGCGACGTTATAATAATTTTATGGCACTATATCTTATCAAGGATCTTGACGACGACTATCACTCGAAAATAGGCGTCTGGCAGATAACAGAGTCGGAAGAAGAACTTCGCAGACTCGCTTCAGTTCCATCTGACGAACTCGAAGAGATATCCTACATCAAAAGCGAATCCTTAAGGAAGCAGAAGCTCGCCGTAAGGGCTCTCCTTGACGAAATGTTCGAGGAAAAAGTCTACTTGTCGCATCACGACAACGGCAAGCCATACATCGAGAACTCCTCCATCAACATCAGCATCACCCACACTGACAGGTACGTGGCCGTCATCATCAACGACAGCGAAGATGTCGGCATCGACTGCGAATCTCTGGACAGGGACTTTTCCGCCGTCGAGAAGAAGGCTCTCTCTGACGAGGAAATCGAGGGTCTCGACGAGGACAAGCGCAATGAGCAACTCGCCATATACTGGTGTGCAAAGGAGGCCGTCTTCAAGAAGATGTCCCAGCACAACGTGGATTTCGCGGAGCAAATCGAGATTGACGACTTCAGGATGCGCGGCGAGGGCGAACTGTACGCCACCTTCACGCAGAAGGACGGATTCGAGGAGGAGATGCACCTCGAGTACATGACCTTCGACAGGCACGTACTCGTCTGGATTTGCGGAGACTAATTTCCCTCTACTTCTTCCGCAGCCAGCCCTCGGGATTCTGCGGAGTCTTTCCTTTCCAAACTTGGAAGTGCAGCAGGGTCTGGCCGTCGATGGTATCCACCGTGCCGATGGCCTGCCCGGTGCGGACCTTGTCGCCAGCCTTCACCTTGACAGTCCCCAATTTGCAATAGAACGTGAAATAGTTGCCGTGGCTGACGAGAACGCATTTGTTGTAGCCGGGCATGAGAATCACCCTCTTCACCTCACCGTCGAAGACCGCGCTCACGGCCTCTCCGGCATCAAGTGATATTCCTATACCGTTGTTGAACGGCATAACGATTGACGTATAGACTGGATGCGTATGTTTGCCGAACTTCTCGACTACCGGCCCGTCGGCCGGCCACGGGAGCTTGCCCTTGTTGGCTTCAAACTCTGCCGCAAGCTCAAGGTTGACCGCTGCAGCAGCCTTGCCGCCGCCTTTCGATGACTTCTGATTGTTCTCTGCGACATACGCCGCTATAATCCGCTCTATCTCCTTGTTCAGGGCCTCAACCTGCCGGCGCTTTGTGTTGAGCTGCTTCTGGTATTTCGTCTTGTCGCGCTTCAGGTTCGCAATCAGCATGTCGGACTTCTTCTCCTCGCCTCGCAGTTTCTCAAGTTCCTTCTCCCTTTCCGCCCGCATGCTTTGGGCCCGCCGCTTCATACCTTCAAGCTTCTCGAGCTGAACCTCGAGTTCCTGCTGGGCATCCTTGATTCTCGCTGCCTGCACGTTCATGTAGGAGGAAAGGTTGCGCAGATATGCATACCGGCGTGCCGCCTGAGAAAGATTGTCGCTCGCGAAGACATACACGTACCACGTCTTTGCATCGCGATTGCGGTAGGCCCCCTTCACAAGCCTCTGATAGTACACAGTCATCGTGTCCAGCCGTGCGCGGAGCGTGTTGTAGCGCCGCCGGGCTGCAGTGATACTGTCCGTGATGACACGTATTTCACGATCGCTCTCGTCGAGCAGCGACCGTCTGTTCGAAATCTGCTTGCGGATCAGGGCAAGCTCGTTGAGAGCATTTGCACTGCGGCCGGAATTAGACTTTATCTGCGCCTGAAGTTGCGCTATTTCCTTTTCCAGGACGGCGCGCCGCTTCACCTGCTCCCCGGTATCCTGCGCAAAGAGAGACGGAGCAGATAAGACCAGCGAGAGCGACACCGCAAGAAATATGCGCCGAAGCAGCGTCATCATTGCCCGGCCTTTTGAACAGAAAGAGAGTGGTAGTAGCTGGCAAGGTCATCCTCACCAAGTGCTTCAAGCACCTTTGAGTAGTGTTCGAGCACGACCGAACTGTCCTTGCCCCCGAAAATCATGGCCCGCTTGAAATGAGGCTTCGCCTCCTCCGGACGCTTGAGCAGATAAAGAATCCAGCCGCAAGTGTCCAGGTAGGTCGCGTTGTCAGGCTCAAGCTCAATAGCTTTCTGACTCATCTTCAAAGCCTTGCGCAAGAACTTCTTCTTCAGGGAAAGATAATACGCGTAGTTGTTGAGCACCACCGGATAGTCCGGCTTCGCCTTCAGAGCCTGCTCGTATGCCTTAAATGCCCTCTTCTCATTGCCGAGCTGATAGTTCACATCACCTATATAATAGTAGGCGAGGGCCAGTTTCTCGTCGTTCCCCTGAGACTTCGCCAGTTCCGCAAGTTTTTCCGACTCCGCGATGAGGCTGTCCCAGTCCTGCCGGATTGAAATCATCGCTATCTTAAGTTCACGAATCTTCAGATTGTCCGGATGTATTGCGAGGCAAGTGTCTATCTTCTCTTCCAGCAGAGTTCCGTATACCCAGTAGAACCGCGAGTCCATCTTCTGCACTATGTCGTCGAGGTAATCGCCCTTGACCGAGGAGCGGACATTCCTGTCGGAGATGAGGCGCCCGAGGTCCACGAAAAAATCAGGATAGTTGCCTGCAGTCCGGTATGCCTCCAGGCGCCCGAACACCGCCGGGATATACTCCGGATCCATCTCAAGCGCTTGAGAGTAATGTGAGACGGCAGCCGAATCTCGGCGTTCCATGAGATAGCTGTCGCCAATCAGGGTCTGGGTGTACGGGGTATTGTAAAGGCCCGGCTTCATCTTGAGAAGTTTCTCGCAGACCTTGCCGGCACGATACGAGTCCTGACGGCTGCTGTATATGGACACGAGCGAATGCAGATACCATGCGTTGGTGGAGTCCATCCGGACGGCGGCAGAGATATGGTCGACGGCGGCGGCGTAGTCCCCGAGCGCATATTCGCTCATCCCAAGATAATAGCTGACCGCATCGTCCTCCGGAGCCCTTTCCAGCAGAGAGGCGAACTTGGACTTGGCCGAAGCGTAGTCCCCGGAGGCGTAGGTGCCGGCGGCATCGAGAAAAAGTCCGCAGTCTGCGGCAGTCTGCGCGGCAGAAACGGCACAGATGCCGAGAAGCGCAATATATGAAAGGATTCTCTTGACCATCGCAATCACAAAAGTATGCAATTTTGTAAAATTATTTGGCTACTTTCGTGCCAATAATCCAAAACGGAAATGCAACTTTTCGGAAACGGCAGGCATCTTGATGTTCGAGAGGAGGATTTGATAGAGGGAGCGAAAAGCGGGGACCGCAGATCGCAGAAAGCCATCTACGACCTTCTGTCCCACAAGATGTTTGCAGTCTGCCTCAGATATATGGGGGATCGGGAAGCGGCTGAAGACATCCTGCAGGACGGTTTCGTGACACTCTTTTCAAAACTTGACAGTTTCTCCGGCACCGGCTCTTTCGAGGGCTGGGCAAGAAGGATCTTTGTAAACACTGCCCTGATGAGTCTCCGCAAGAAAGATGCGCTGAAGAACACCGAAGACCTTGATGCCGCGTGGAGCATCTCCACCCCTGACCCTTCCGCAATCCAGAAGATAGGACACGAGGAGTTGCTAAAGATGGTGTCGGCGCTTCCGACAGGATTCCGCACGGTCTTCAACATGTACGTGATAGAAGGCTATTCGCACAAGGAAATAGCCGAAGCGCTGGGGATTTCGGAAACCACCTCGCGCTCACAGTTGCAGAGGGCCAGGGTATTGCTTCAGTCAAAGATCAAAGACAGATACTGAAAGATGCAGAACGAATACGACACTTTTGATCTTGAAATAAAGTCGCTGCTCGAAGATGCCGAGGCAAAGCCGTCACGCCACGTCTGGAAAGGCGTGTCGTCGAGGCTTGACGCAATTTCCGAGGCCGCACATGCGGGTGTCCCCATCTGGTTCAGATGGGCCTGCGCATCGCTTGCCGTTGCTGCAGCACTGGGCGCAGGCCTGTTCTTCACGAGGACGGCAGGCAGTGATGCAGACCCGATACGTCTCGTCAGAGACCGTCAACATAAGACACTCGCAGACAACGTTTCCCCGCATGTTTTGACAGCAACGGTTCCTTCTGAAAGAAGCATGGCTGTACTGTCCAGCGAGAGCCGCCACGTCAGGAGCGAGGCTTACGATGCTGCACCTGCACGTCCTACCGAGACGGAAGATTCAGCCCTGTCCGCAGACAGCAACATCGAGGCAGGACAAGAGGAGGCACGCTCTTCATTCAGGACTCAGAGACCGGACAGACACCGTTACCGCAGCGGGGACATAGCCCAAGCCACCGAAGGCGAAACGCTTGACCTCCTCGCCATGGAAGAGAACACCGCCCGCAAAGCCGGCAGGTGGGCGGCATACGCCAAAGGAGCCGTCGGCGGCAACGATGCCGACATGCGTCTCTCAAGCGCACATCCTGCCATGGCACCAGGCAGCGGCAGCGAAGGCATCAGCGAGCTGAGCACCTCGACATACGGCATTCCTTTCTCCCTCGGCGTGGGATTCCGATACTATTTCCTCCCGCGTCTGTCAATAGGCAGCGGAGTGGACTACTCCCTGCTCACCAGGACCTTCACCGGAAGATATACCGACATGGAATCCATGGCTTCCGAGGCCGGTAGCGTGCTGCATTCCGTGCAGTACCTCGGTATCCCGATAGGGCTATACTACGATGTAGTCGGAACCGACAAGTTCAAGCTCTACGCATACGCCCTCGGAGAGGTTGAATGGTGCATAGCCAACACTTACACGCTCTACGCATCGCCGGACATAAAATGCAGCGATCCTGTCAAGAGCCCTCAGTACTCCATAGGAGGCGGTCTCGGAATCGAATTTACCTTGAGCCGTAAGGTCGGTCTTTACGTTGACCCGGGAGTACGATACTTTTTCCCTTGCGACCAGCCGAAGAGCATTAGGACCGACAAGCCGATGATGATCAATCTCGATGCCGGGTTGAGGTTCAACTTTTAGCAAGAAACATCCTTTTTTGATAAAAAACATCAAAATCTGAACGTCATCCGAAGGTTTCCGCCTTCGGATGTCTGTTTTTTATCTTTATTTGCCGGCAAACTTAATGCTATGAGAACTTCGTCTTTACTGCTTGCCGTTACAGCGGCCGCCTTGCTTACTGGCTGCATTTTCGAGGACCCGATTCCAGCAAGGGGAAAACCCAGACAGGAATGCGACAGACCGCCATCCAAAGAGGATACCGGCCCCGGCGGGAACCCCAAAGCCGACACCGCCGTCTACATCTCCGCCGTCCGCTTTCCGGAATCGTATGACTGGAGGGCCGACAGCGCCAGAGGTGCGGTGGAATACGAGGTACTGCTGCTTAGAGACTCGGCGGAGATTCTGACAATCCCCTCTTCTTCCGGGATCGTCAGCCCGGACCCGGACACGCATCACATCATCGGCGGACACCTGTACACGGAAGCCATAAAGGACGGATTGACAGTAATCTGCCGCGACGGACAAATGCTTTTTTCTTTCGAAGGATGCGAGATTCTGAAAGGTCTGCTGCCTTGCGAAGATGGAGTCTACACCCTTTCCGCAACACAGGACGGGGAGAGTCTCATACTGCGCAGAGACGGGGTTCCGCTGCTCGAGAGGAAAGCGGGCACAGCTTTCGGAGACCTCCTTGACCCGTCATACGGAAGTACGGGAGCTTTATATGATGACGAAGGTGAGCTCTGCTTCTGCTACAGCAAAGGCAGAAGTCCCGGAAAATCCTGCCACGTCGTCCTCGGCACCGTGGAAAGTACAGTGTGCGACGGCGACTGTGTTTCCGACCTCAAAGTGTCCGGCGGCAGAGTCTTCGCAGCCACGGCGAGGATGGGACCGTACAGCATCGAAGACGGAAGAATCTGGACCGGCAAGGACGGTCCATGGATTTCCGGATACTTCTCGAAAAGCGGATACGACGGATTTTCGGGGCTGCTCTCGCAGGATTTTGAAGACATACGGCTATCCCCTCAGAGAGCACAGGTATACCATTGTGAAGGCTGCGACGTGGCCGTAATCGCCTCCAGCCGCGCGGGGATGCAGATACGATTGCGGGACAGAACGATGGATCTCGGCCAGGAATGCTCCCTCATGACCCCGGTTTGCGCAGCCGCCCGAGGTTGCTTTTTCGCAGCGCTCACACCGCGCAGCTCCGACATCCAACGAATAATTGCCGGTGAGAGGTCGTTCACGCTGAATCTCCACGGCTATCTGAGCGGGATTGAGGTCAGTCTGCCCAGCTGATGGTGCGGGAGCCGTCATCGCCGACCTTGATGGAGACTTTGAGCGTCTCGCCAGGAAGCAGGGACTCAACATTTTCCGGCCACTCCATCAGGCAGAAGCTGCCGCTGTCAAGGTAGTCGTAAAGGCCGATGTCCATCACCTCCTCTTCCTTGGTGATGCGGTAGAAGTCGAAGTGATAGACAGGCTCCCCGCCACCGGCCACATATTCGTTGACGATGGCGAAGGTGGGAGAACCGACAGCATCCGAACGCACTCCGAGACAGTCGCACAAGGCCTTGATGAACGTGGTCTTGCCGGCGCCCATAGGCGCATAGAAGGCTATCAGAGTACGGTCTCCAATCGAATCGAGAAATTCACGGGCAGCCGTGGCGATGCCGGCCAGGTCCTTTATCAGAATAGAATGCTGCATATACAGAAGACAAATATAAACAAAAAGGCAAATGCTGATACAAGTCAATGCCGCCAAATGCATCGGGACGCAGGCGGTAAAGGTGATAGTGGAGACTAAGATAGACCACGGGATAGGAATCCATCTCGTTGGGCTCGTGGACGTGGCCGTAAAGGAAAGCCTCCTGCGGACCACGACAGCTCTGACATCCATAGGTTTCAGGATTCCCGGCAAGAAGATAATCATCAACCTCGCCCCGGCCGACATGCGCAAGAACGGCAGCGGGTATGACCTTCCGATAGCGGTGGGGATACTCGCGGCATCGGAGAAATATGTGTTCGAAACAGTCTCAGACTACTTTATAATGGGGGAATTGAGCCTGGATGCCGCACTGCGGCCGATAGACGGGGCTATCCCATACGCAGAACTGGCCGCAAGACTCGGGCTGAAGGGAATCATCCTGCCGAGAGAGTCGGCGAGGGAAGCCGCCGAAATCGTCGAGATGCCGGTCTACGGCGTCGACTGTCTGCCGGAAGTCATAAAAATCCTCGAAGGCAAGGAAAACTGCGAAGATCTTCTGATGCGTCCGACCGGACTCCGCGCCGTACTGCCCGGAAAAAATTCGGGGCTGGACCTTTCGGAAATCATCGGCCAGGAAGAGGCAAAGAGAGCACTCGAAATCGCAGCCGCAGGAGGGCACAACCTCGTAATGATTGGATCTCCAGGCTCGGGAAAGAGTTCTCTGGCCAAGGCTCTCTCTGGCATACTCCCCCCGCTCACGAGGAGCGAGTCCGTCGAGACGAGCCGAATATACTCCGCGGCCGGGCTGCTTAAAGGGCATGGAGGTCTGGTCACTGAACGTCCGTTCCGCACTCCCCACCATTCATCGTCCATGTCCGCAGTCATCGGAGGCGGCAACGGCAGCGCAATAATCCCCGGCGAAATCACGCTCGCCCATAACGGAGTCCTGTTTCTCGACGAGATTACCCAGATGCCGAGAAGCATCCTCGAAGCACTGCGTGCACCTCTTGAGGACCGCAGCGTCACCATATCGCGGATGAGCGGCAAGCTAACCTTTCCCGCCTCGTTCATGCTAGTGGCCGCGTCCAACCCATGCCCTTGCGGCTACTTTGGAGAAGGAAGCCGCTGCAGGTGCACGGCCCTCCAGCGAGAGACCTACATAAAACGGCTTTCAGGACCGGTGATGGACAGGATTGACCTTCAGGTATGGGTACACGGCATCAGCCCGGAGAGACTCAGGTCTTCCGCCAAAGGAGAGTGCTCTGCCGCAGTGGCGGTACGGGTCAAGAAAGCCAGACTTCTGCAGGAACGGAGGTTCCGGGACGAAGACATCAGCGTCAACGCGGAGATGCGCAACAGGCACATAGAAAAATTCTGCCCCCTCGACGAAGAGAGCAGAAATTCTCTTGAAAAGCTTGTCGCAAACTCAGGGATGTCGCTCCGGGCATGGTTCAGAATCATAAAGGTCGCGCGCACGATAGCAGACCTCGAAGATTCTGAAAGGATTACTGCCGCCCACCTGATGGAGGCTGCAGGATTCCGACTGCTCGACAAAAGCGGCGGAGAGACATGAGCGAGACCGCTTCAGTCTGGCTGAAATGCGGCAAAGCGCATCAGCCTATGGCCGCAAGGTTGGAGAGGAGCTGTTCTGCGGAACTGGCGCCCACAATCACCGAAGTGACTTCCTTACGGCGGAGAATCCAGCGGAGGGCATACTGCGCAAGGGTAAGCCCTTCTGCAGCAGCCTCCTCATTCCAGGCAGAGGTCTTCGAAAGCACCTCCGGAGTCAGCATCTCTGGACGGAGAAATCCGCTGTGCGTCATGCGAGATCCGGCAGGGATTCCGTTAAGATATTTCCCTGTCAGAAGCCCCTGCGCGAGAGGTGAGAATGCCACGAAACCGGCTCCGCACTCCGCGGCCTGCGGGAGAATCTCCGCCTCGACCGCCGTGTCCAGCATGTTGTAGCGTCCCTGGTACACAAGACACGGGACATCCCTCTCACGAAGATAGGCATAGGCCTTTGCCGCCATCTCTGGCGGGTACTTCGACAGTCCGACATAGAGTGCCTTCCCGGCACGTACCACATCGACGAGCGACTGCATAGTCTCCTCTATGGGAGTAAGGGGATCAGGACGGTGGGAGTAGATTATATCCACATAGTCCACCCGCAGCCTCTTCAGGCTCTGGTCGAGGGAGGCCAACAGAGTCTTGCGCGAGCCCCACTCCCCGTATGGCCCCGGCCACATGTCATGCCCAGCCTTCGTGGCAATCAGCACTTCATCGCGATGTGCCGCGAAAGACTCAGCGAAAATCTCCCCGAAGAGGGTTTCCGCCGCTCCTTCGGGAGGTCCATAATTGTTGGAGAGGTCGAAATAGGTGATGCCGTGGTCAAAGGCGCACTTGATGATGTCACGGCTCTTTTCCTTCGAGGCGCCCTCCCCGAAGTTGTGCCAGAAGCCCAGAGAAATTTCGGGCATGAGAATACCGCTGCGCCCGCACCTACGGTATTTCATTGATTCATAGCGTGGTGATGTTTTCTTGTAGTTGTCCATAAACGGATATTGGTTATTAATGTGTGGCTTCTGGGGCAAATATATAAAATCGGAGAGAAAAAATATTATTAAAAAACCTCAAAAAAATTTTGCCAGATTAAAAAAGTCACCTATCTTTGCAATCCCTTTCCAAAAGGCAGGGGCAAGTTCATTGATAATACTGAAAGACAAGTACAAGCAAGTACCGAGAACAAGATA
>CAYLPY010000003.1:0-145530 GCA_964385795.1 uncultured Muribaculaceae bacterium | reverse complement strand
GAAAAGGTCTTGACAAATTGAAAGATGAATTATGGAAGGCATTGCAAGATTAGCCGTATGGGACGTTCTCGAACATTCAG
The DNA here is from genome assembly GCA_964385795.1 of uncultured Muribaculaceae bacterium. Lineage (GTDB taxonomy): Bacteria > Bacteroidota > Bacteroidia > Bacteroidales > UBA932 > Cryptobacteroides. The sequence goes on along the minus strand of CAYLPY010000003.1, from coordinate 145,450 downwards.
ACAAGGCAGCTACGCTCGCACTCAATGCTCTTCACACTCCGGTCACTGATTTTATCTGGACGGTCTTCTCCAACCGGGAAATCTGGTATGTGCTGTACCTCGCCGTAGCCGTGTTTCTCGTCTGGAGGCTCGGTTGGAAGAAAGCTCTCGTCGTGATTCTTGCCTGTGTGCTGACGGTCGTGGTATGCGATCAGCTCGGCAATGTCTCCAAGGATTTCTTCAAGCGGCTCCGGCCTTGCTGGGACCCGAGCGTCTTGGGGCATCTCCATCAGCTTGAGGGCAGCGGCGACAAGTTTGGCTTCTACTCGGCACACGCCGCAAATGCTCTTGGCTTCGCGGTGTGCTCCGGCCTAGGATACCGCAACGACCTCAAGCATACGCACAAACTCTATTTCGCGCTTATTGTCGTATGGGCAATTTTGGTGGGGATGAGCAGAATCTTCGTGGGGAAGCACTTCCTCGGCGATGTCAGCGTGGGATTCATTGTCGGTTTCATATTCGGCTGGCTTTTCGCCAGGCTTGCTTCGCTGGCGATTGCAAAATTCCGCCTTTAGCTGCGGGGTCAGTCCGCAGACTGCCCTGTCAGGACATTGATGCTCCTGCCGACGACGTCAATCGTCACAGGAAGGCAGCCTTCTATTTCTCCGTCAAGTTCTATCACGTCGGCGGAGTCCTCGTTCATGGGCATTATCTGCAGAGTTCTGCATTTGCCGCCGAGGATGTACTTGCAATCGGAGAGATTACCCTTGTAGAGACGCGGGACTTCCCGCAGTATGCGGCTGAGCCCGAGTTTCGGGATGATAGTGTAGTCTATAAGCCCGTCGTCCGGAAGGGCGAGGGGCACTTGACGCATCCCGCTGCCGGAATATTTGCCGTTGCCGAGAGCTATCGAATAGCAGGGGCCGGAGAAGACGACCGTCCCATCAGCTACGATGCACACATCTATCGCTTTAAGGTTCAGCAGGATTGTCTTCAGCGCGTTGAGGTATATGAGATTGCCCCGCTTTCCGCTTTCCTTCTGGGAGTTCACAATCTGGCAGACATGGGAGTCGATGCCGGTGCCGCCGATGTTTGCCATATAGCAGATCTTGTCCCCGGAGCAGCGGACGCTCATTACGTCCATCTTTGTGTAGGTGCCTTTGATGATGAGGTCGACGACTTCGCTAACGTCGTTGGGCACGCTGAAAGACTTAATCCAGTCATTCCCGGAACCGATTGGGACCACTCCAAGATAAAACTTCTCCGTCGGGACGGAATTGGCTGCGCACCACTCGCAGATTCCGTTGAAGACTTCGTGCAGGGAGCCGTCGCCGCCGACTGCGAAAATCCTTCTGTATCCGTTGGCCGCTGCTTCTGCGGCAAGAGCCGTGGCGTGCCTTTTATGGTCAGTAAGAGCTGTCATGAAGGGGACACCCATGCGCTCCAGCTTGCGTTCGGCAGGAAGCCACTCGCACATCGTCTTGCCTGAGCCGGCCCTGGGATTAACGATGAAATAACAATCGGTTTTTGTGTCGGACATGCCGCAAATGTAGGAATAAATTATTACTTTTGCATTCATCGCTAATAGTAAATATGGGTAAAGTCATAGCAATCGCAAACCAGAAAGGAGGGGTGGGGAAGACGACAACGGCCATCAATCTGGCCGCCTCGCTCGCCGTTCTAGAGAAGAAAGTCCTTATCATAGATGCAGACCCTCAGGCCAATACGACCTCGGGGTTGAATTTTTCTCCGGACAACGATGAGAAGAGGACTCTCTACGAGGTGATGATTGGCAAGATTGACATAACCGATGCGCTTCTCCAGACGGAGATGGAGCGGCTGCAGATGATACCTTCCCATATCAACCTCGTGGGCGCAGAAATCGAGCTGCTCGAGACCGAACGCCGCGAGTCCGTCCTCAAGTCGGTACTCGACCCCATCAAGGACAACTACGACTACATCATCATTGACTGCTCGCCTTCGCTCGGGCTGATAACAATCAATTCCCTCACGGCTGCTGATTCCGTCATGATTCCGGTGCAGCCGGAGTTCTTCGCCCTCGAGGGACTCGGCAAACTTCTGCAGACTATACGTCTCGTCCAGGGAGGCTACAATCCTGACCTTTCTATCGAGGGATTCGTTGTCACCATGTTCGACGGAAGGACCAAAGTCCACGGACAGGTCCTCGCACAGCTTCGCGAGCACTTCAAGGAAATGGTCTTCAAGACTGTTATACAGAGAAATATTCGTCTCAGTGAGGCACCGTCCCACGGGAAGCCTATCATCCTTTACGACATCATGTGCAACGGCTCCAACAACTATCTCAACCTTGCGAAGGAAGTGATGGAGCACAACGGAGAGAAAGTATGAGCAAAGAACCGAGAGGTCTGGGAAAGGGCTTGAGTGCCCTCCTCGGAGAAGTTCCGGGGGCCGACAGCTTCAGAAAGCCTGTCGGATATGTGAACAAGGAACTTGTCGGCACGAAAGGACGGCAGACAAACACGGCGGACATCCTCAGGATTCCTGTGGACATGATAGAGCCGAATCCATTCCAGCCGCGAATGTCCTTCGACCAGACGGCGCTCGACGAGCTTGCGGATTCCATCCGTACTCTCGGGCTTATCCAGCCGATTACGGTACGCAGGATAACCGACAACCGCTATCAGATTATCAGCGGAGAGCGCCGCTACAAGGCCTGCAGGCTTGCGGGGATGGGTACAATCCCGGCCTACATCCGCGACGCAGACGAGCAAGGCATGCTCGAGATGGCCATAGTTGAGAATGTCCAGAGGGAGAATCTTGACCCTATCGAGTTGGCACTCAGCTATCAGAGGCTCATCGATGAGTGTTCTCTGACGCAGGATCGTCTTGCGGAAAGGGTTGGCAAGAAGCGGGCGACCGTCGCCAACACCATCCGCCTGCTCAAACTCCCAGCAAAAGTCCAGCATGACATAAAGGTCGGGCTTCTCAGCACGGGGCATGCAAAAGCGATACTCGGAGTAGAGGATCCGCAATTGCAGGAGCAACTTTGCGATCTTGTGATACGGGACGGGCTGTCCGTGAGGGAACTTGAGTCCCTTGCAAGGAAAATGGCCCTCGAGCCGCGCAAGGTAGGCGGCGAGACCGTGAAGAAGGAACAGAATCTGCCGGACGACTATTACCGCGTCCTCGAGAGAGTCGGTAAATATTTTTCAAACAGCATCTCAATGAAGCGCAGTTCTTCCGGCAAGGGAAGCATGACGATACGCTTCAACTCCGACGAGGAAGTGAAGTCCTTTCTCAAGGCTTTGGAAGATAAGCAGTTCTAATGCTAATGAGGACTTTGCGGAAGTTTGTCTTGATTATTGTACTGCTTTTTGCAGGTGCCGTTTCCGTGTCTGCCCAGTTCCGCAACGAGGCATTCTCACAACAGTACAATTCGGATCCTCCGTCTAAGGCGGACACGACTGATGTGCTCTTTTCCTTCAAGGACTATTTTGCCGGACTCCGGCATGAGAAGTCCATCAAGGTCGGGACCATGTCGCTCGGCTCGGCTCTCTTCGTGGGAGGCAGCCAGATCTACAACCGAGACTACTGGAAACTGCCCATAGTCTACACGGCAATCGGTGGCTCGCTCGGTGCAGGCATATACCTCAATACTCAGGGAAGACACGATGCCGCACGGTGGTGCTTCATCGGAGCCGGTGTCGCCTATTGGGCAGCCATGATGGACGGAGTTGTCAGCTACAGGCCGGACGACTATCCGCAGGCAGGTAAGGCCACAATGTATTCCCTGCTTGTCCCTGGACTTGGACAGGCATACAACAGAGAATACTGGAAAATTCCTCTGTATCTCGGACTTATGGGATTCGGTGTCCATTATTACCTTGACTGCAAAACCAATTTCGAGCGTTTCCGCAGTATCTACAAGGATGCCACCAATCCGGACATAACATACGACGGACCTATATCGGCCGACCAGGCGTTGTACTACCGCAATACCTACAGACGCTACCGAGACTACGCGCTCTTGTGTGTCGCGGCCGTCTATGTGCTCCAGATCTTGGATGCCAACGTGTTCTCGTACATGCACAATTTCGAAGTCAGCGACGATATCTCGATGAGTATGTCTCCGACAGTGATGCTTCCTGAGTACCAGCTTGCCTCCGTTGGGCCGTCATCTCCATATCCGGCCTTGGGGATGCGCGTCGGCATTAATTTTTAGTTCAGCCAGATGACAAAGAAATCGATAACAGCTATTTTGGCGATATTCATCGCAAGTTTCACTTTAAATGCACAAAGCCTCTCTGAGTTCTTCAGACGTCCTACCCGCAAGTCACTTCAGACAGAGAACGCCTCACTCAAGGCGAGCCTTGACTCGCTTCAGGCGCTGGTGGACAGCCTCGCGGAGCGGCGCTATCTTGAGGACGAAGAGTTGATAGCCGTCATCGAAGGCAATCAAGAGGACGACGATAGGATAGAATACACGCCGGAGGTCAGCGACAGTCTTCTGCATCTGTGGTACAAGAACTCGTTCGCCGCAGACTTCGATGCCGTCAGCGAGTACGACATGGACTCCGTAAAGTTCACCTCCAACGTAAGCGACAAGGAGATGATGGACAGGTTGTCGGCGATGAACTCCTTCATAGCCTTGCCGTTCAATGAGAATGTCAAAAACTATATTGTCCTCTACTCAGAAAGGATGCCTAGCCGAATGGGACGAGTGATGGGCCTGAGCACCTACTACTTCCCGTTGTTCGAGGAGGTGCTTTCAAAATACGGGCTTCCTCTCGAACTCAAATACATGGCGGTGGTGGAGTCCATGCTGAATCCGGTAGCGACTTCAAGGGCCGGGGCGAAGGGGATGTGGCAGTTTATGTACAATACCGCACGCAGTTACGGCTTGGAGATCAACTCCTTTGTGGACGAGAGGCTCGATGTGGAGAAGTCCATGGACGCAGCGGCAAGGTACCTGCGCGACGCTTACAAGATTTTCGGGGACTGGTCTCTCGCGATAAGTTCATACAACTGCGGTGCAGGCAATGTCTCGAAGGCAATCCGCAGGGCCGGCGGAAGCCGTGACTTCTGGAGCATCTATCCGTTCCTGCCACGCGAGACGAGGGGATATGTGCCGGCATTTGTGGCGGCGATGTATGCGATGACCTACTACAGGGAATACGGCATAGTGCCGCAGAATGTTGGGATGCCCGCCCAAACCGACACTTTCGAAATCCACAGAAACCTGCATTTCGCCCAGATTAATGCCGTGGTCGGCGTGCCTGTGGAGACCCTCCGTACATTCAATCCTCAGTACATCCACGAGATAATCCCCGGAAGCAACCACAGCTACACGCTGAAACTCCCATACACATGGACGAATTCTTTTCTTGAGGTGGACCGCGATTCCCTTTACAACTTCAAGGCAGACTCGCTGATGAGCCAGAAGGTCCTCAAGGACGTGCAGAACGCATCCTCCGAGAAGACGCAGAGGTTTGCGTACAGAGTCAAGAGCGGCGACTATCTCGGCAAAATTGCGAGCCGGTACAAGGTGAGTGTCTCGCAGTTGAAGAAGTGGAACAATCTCAAGTCCTCCAACATCAGGGCCGGTCAGATTCTCTACATCTACGGCTCGGCTTCTTCGTCAACTGGAAGCGGCAAATCCTCTTCTTCATCGACATCTTCCGCAAAAGTCACGAAGACCGGATGGTACACGGTCAAGAGCGGCGATTCCCTATACAACATAGCTAAACTTTATCCGGGAGTCAGTGCAGATAACATCAAGGAGGCCAACGGACTCAAGAGCGACAAGATTCGTGTCGGTCAGAGACTCAAGATTCCGCTTCCATAGTGAAAATGGAGACTGAAAGCTACTTCGAATAGTATTTAGGCCAACAGGCAAGAAGGTATTTCTTGAGATTGTCTTCCTGCCTGTTTTCTTGTGGCTCATAGAAGACATGTCCGGAGAATTCCTCGGGTAGGTAATCCTGATCTGCGAAGTGCCCAGGGTAGTTGTGGGCGTACTTGTAGCCGTCGTTGTAGCCGAGATCGGCCATAAGTTTCGTGGGAGCGTTTCTCAAGTAGAGAGGGACGGCGGCGGTGCGGTTGCTTTTTGCAGCTTCGAGAGCTGAGTCTATTGCCAGATATGCGGAGTTGCTCTTTGGCGAACTCGCAAGATATATCGCGCACTCGCTCAGTGGGATACGAGCTTCTGGCATCCCGATGCTGTGTACAATCCTGAAAGTGGCGTCCGCAAGAAGAAGGGCATTGGGGTTGGCAAGTCCAATGTCTTCAGCGGCCAGGATGCAGAGCCTTCTGGCAATGAAGAGAGGGTCTTCGCCGCCGTCAAGCATACGGGCCATCCAATAGACTGCTGCGTTTGGGTCTGAGCCGCGGACGCTCTTGATGAAGGCGGATATGATGTCATAGTGCATCTCGCCCCCCTTGTCGTATATGGCCACACTGTCCTGTAGACAGGCAGTGACGAGCGCATCTGTGATTATGACTTTCTCGCCGTCGGAGAATGAGTCCACGACCATCTCGAGGATGTTGAGCAGTTTCCTGCCGTCACCTCCGCTGTGGCGGAGAAGAGCGCCGTCTTCTCGAATCTCTATGTCCCGCGTCTTCAGTATGGAGTCCTCGGTGACTGCCCGTGTAAGAAGCTGACGAAGGTCCTCAGATTCAAGGCTTTTGAGGACAAAGACCTGACAGCGGGAGAGAAGTGGAGTGATAACCTCGAAGGAAGGGTTCTCCGTGGTTGCTCCGATGAGAACGACAACGCCGGCTTCAACGGCACCGAGGAGCGCGTCCTGCTGGGCCTTGTTGAAGCGGTGAATCTCGTCTATGAAAAGAATTGGTGCCGAAGCAGAGGAGAAAAGGGACTTGGATTTCGCTGCGTCTATGACTTCGCGGACGTCCTTCACTCCCGAACTTACGGCAGACAGGGTATGGAACGCCCTGTCCAGAGTGTTGGAAATTATGCGCGCAAGAGTTGTCTTTCCTACTCCCGGAGGACCCCAAAGTATGAACGATGTCAAGTTGCCGGAGTCCACCATCCGCCTCAGGACGCAGCCTTCACCAATCAGATGCCGCTGTCCGACGTATTCTTCCAGCTTTTTCGGCCTCATCCTCTCCGGAAGAGGAGGTAACATTATTGTTTTCGATTCGAACACTTTTGTTGAACCTACTTATATTCAAGTTCTTTGATGTAAGAGCGGCGACGTTTCTTGCATTCGTGCTCAAAGTCCTTGAACTGTCCCTGATTCTTGAGATTAGTCTCAAGGATAGCGTTTGTTTCTGCCCATTTCACACCAGCTTCGCTGTATTTGCGGAACATGTCGGCGAAGACGAGAGCATTGAATCCGGCGTTCTGGTAATCCGGCATCACGCCGACGAGAAGCATCTCCACACCTTCCTCTCTCTTGATGAAAAGAGACTTTATCAGATGCCACCAGCCGAAAGGAAAAAGCTTCCCTCGGCTCTTCTGGAGCGCCCGCGCGATGGAAGGCATCGTGATGCCGAAAGCGACTATCTCGTTCTTGTCGTTCTCGACTACGCTGACAAACTTCAGGTCAAGAATGCTGAGGTAGAATCCGAGGTACTTGTCCGCCATTTTGTCCGGGAGGACGGTGAAGTTGTAGAGGTTCTTGTAGCAGTCGTTGATGACTTTGAGGAGCTTGTGGCCGTAGTCGCCTTTCTTCACGAGCTTGCGGGTCAGCGGAACAAGGTGGACGTTGGCTCTCTGCTGGATGACGTCCTCGACTCTGGAGACTCTGTCTGGAAGTTTTTCCGGGATAAAGACCTTGTACTCAATCCAGTCGGCATCCTTGCGGAAACCCAAGGCATCGATGTGGTCAACGTAGTAAGGATAGTTGTAGATCAGGGCCATCGTGCTGAGACGGTCGTAGCCCTCGACGAGAAGCCCTTCCGGATCAAAATCCGTGAAACCGAGCGGACCTACGACGGACTCCATGCCGTACTTGCGTCCGAACTCTTCCACCTTCTCCATAAGTGCGGTGGAAACTTCTCGGTCGTCTATGAAGTCATACCAGCCGAACCGCACTTCCTTGTGATTCCATTGTTTGTTGGCAAGATGGTTCACTATTGCAGCGACTCTGCCGGCGAGTTTGCCGTCCTTGTACGCGAGATACAACTTCGAATCGCAGAACTCCTGCGCTGCACCGTTTTTCTGGTCGAGAGTGTCCATCTGGTCAAACTCGAGGGGCGGTACATAATATGGATTGTGCCTATAGAGAAGTTCGGGAAAATTCACAAACGTACGAAGCTCCTTGCGCGTACGTACTTCTTTGATTTCTACTGACATTTTTGGTCAAGATTATAGTATACTGCGCAACAAAGATACATTTTTCGTGCGAAATTTTCAAAAACCCCCTTTTAACTCCGGCCTGCGAAGTCTGCAACAGCCTGACGTGACTTGACTTCCGCCTTGTTGGCAGGATCCGAAAAAGCCCCTTTGTCCCACAGGCTTCCGAGCAGGTCTGACAAGGTACGTCCTTCCGGCGAAGTGCGGTCGAAACTTCCGAGGTGCTTGGCTATCTGCTTGGTAATCACTGGCCACTTGCAGTTGCGGGACCACATCTCCATCTCGTATTCTTCTGCGCCTGCATAGACTTCCAGGCATCTGTCAAGTCCCATGCACCAGTTAGTGACTTTCTTCATGCGTGAAGAGCTCAGGTCAATCGAGCCGAAGTTCGGATAATAATAGTAGAAGGGGAGATGTGTGATTGTGACTGACGGCTTCTTGAGGATGACCTCGCTCCACCACGGAAAATCCTCGAAGGTGATGCCCCTTACGAAACGGATATCCTGTACGAGTTCTCTGCGCAGAAGATGCCGCCACACGTAAAAATGCTTGAGAGGCCACATCTTGGATGCTCCGGGATGGGAGAGTTCCGTCACGTGCGCGAAGATGTCTTTGTCGGCGCAGAAGTGTATCTTTTCTGCAGAATAGCGCCTGCGGAAACTCGCAGGCTTGAAATCTATGGTGTCTAGACCGAGGGCGTGACGGACGAAGCAGACGTTGCGGTAATTAGTGTCCTTGTACCAGGACACTATGTCGGAGGAGTTCCTGCGAGCAAGCGCGTACGCCAGTTCGAGCGTCTGCGGATGGATGAAGTCGTCCGAGTCGAGGAACACGACATATTCTCCCTCTGCGGCCTCCAGCCCGACGTTTCTCGCGTCGGAAAGTCCTCCGTTAGATTTGTCGACAATCTTGAAACGAGAGTCCTTGGACGCGTATTCTTCAAGTATCGCGGGGCATCCGTCAGGGCTTCCGTCGTTCACGCACACTGCCTGCCAGTCCTGGAATGTCTGGCCGAGAACGCTGTCAAGCGCTCGTCTGAGGTATTTCTCGACCTTGTAGACCGGGATAATTATGGAAATGGTCGCCATATTCAAACTTTGTGTCGCGAAGTTAGCCTTTTGCTCCAAATATGCAAAGAAATGACTATCTTGCCGAAGATGTCCATAATGAGACGCGCATATTCCGCAGTCGCGCTTCTGCTTCTGCTGACAGGCTCCCTCGCAAGTGCTCAGAGCCGCTACGTTGGGATTTTCAACTCTATGAAAGGTATGGGTGTTTCGTACGTTTCCGACAGGCCGTCCGGCTCGGAGATGCTCGCCCTTGACCTGTACGTCGACATGTTCGGCGTTTTCTCCGGCAGAACCACGGACGTGGGTGTTGCGGCCGACATCCATTGGAACTATGTCCTCGACTACACGGAATTGGAATACGCTACTCTCACGCTCTACAGCGGCCCAGGTTTTCTGCTGGGCTATGTGCATGATTATGAGCGGCATTTCTTCTCGCACAACGTGGAGACTGCCAAGAAGATGGGAGCCGTGGTGGCACTTTCGGGGGATATTGGTCTTCTCGTGGACTTTTTTGACAAGAAGCTCAGCATGGACTTGCGCTTCTGCATCAATCCCGGGCTACACATCCGACGGGACAACTACGACGTCGGCTGGCTCGTCGCCATGTACAAGCGCGGCATCTACTACGCCTTCACCCCTCAGTTGAACATCTGCTACCGTTTTTGACAATATGCGAAGAATCTCTTTTCTGCTTCCTCTTCTATTGATTCTGCTCTGCAGCACCACGGCGCGTGCCGGACAAATCTACGGACCGACATTCTTTGACAGGATGAGTTTCGGGGTGGAGTGGGGATATTCGCAGCAGTTCTATCAGTTCCGACACTACAACATCATAAGTGAGGAAGGCTTCCGCATCAACGAGACCACAAGCGGCCTTGTCTTCTGTCCGAACGGCATACTCATGGGAAGCATCGGATACGATGTCACGGACAAACTCAACATTTCCGTCCTCGGCGGATACTCCGGAATGACATCCGGACAGAGGATGATACCGCTGCTGCTGCGGGTCTACGTGGCCGGACATCCTCTGCGCGGCGATGGATTCTTTACCTTCGCGGACGGTGGATTAGCCTTGAAGCCCATGCATGGAGAGGCTGGCCAGAGTTCTCCGTATCTCGTGGACATAGGGGAAGGCTACAGGGTCAGTCTCACACCTTTCTGCAGCATTGACCTGATGATGAGCTTCAGGGCCTTGTTCGACACTCCTCCAGTTGTCAATCCTGAAGGATCCGGGTTCGTACACAAGTCAAATGTAAGGAGCAGTATCTCAAGAATTTATTCTCTCTCTCTTACAATGGCGGTCAATTTCTGAACTCAGTCATCATTTAACGAAGAGCACACACAGGTAGGCCGCGTACACGAGAAGCATCACAGCACCTTCCCAACGGTCGATCCGGTTCTTCTTTCCGGTGTATGCCCAAAGTGCGAGGAGTCCAACTCCAACGATGAGCACACCATAGTCGAAAGCCGTCATGGAGACCGTCGAGAGCGGGGTGACGATTGAAGAAAGACCGAGTATCAGGAGTATGTTGAAAACGTTTGAACCCAATATGTTGCCAAGTGCCAGCTGGCCTTTGTGCTTCGCTGCAGCAACTATGCAGGTCGCAAGTTCCGGGAATGAAGTCCCGCCTGCGAGCAGGGTCAGCGCGATGACCTTGTCGGAGACTCCGAGTACCTTCGCTATGGATGTGGCGTTGTCGACAAACGTCTGTCCTCCGATTATCAGGCCCGCGAGTCCAGCGATGATGAGCACCACGGCAGCTAATACGTTCTTGGACTTACCGCCTTCAGAGGCATCTCTTTCATCTCCCTTGTCGAACTTGAAGCAGTAGTACATGTAAGCCGCGAAAACCAGCAGAAAGACAATGCCTGCCGTTCTGCCAATCTGCCCGGCAAAGAAGCCCGTTGCGGCGAAAAGTATGGTCACGAGCAGCGTGATTGGTATGTCCCTGCGGGCATTCATCCTCGTCATTGCGACAGGGGCAAGAACTGCGGTGAGCCCCAGTATGAGGAGTGTGTTGAATGTGTTGGACCCCACGACGTTCCCAATTGAGATGTCAGCGTTGCCTTGGAATGCTCCGGTCAGGCTGACCACGAGTTCGGGGCAGCTTGTGCCGAAACCCACTATGGTGAGGCCGATTACGAATTCACTTATGCCAGCACGTCTCGCCACTGCGGATGCGCCGTCCACGAGCCAGTCAGCCCCGAACACGATGAGCGCGAGGCCGAGGAGGAGGAGAAGGATGTCAGTCAACATATTGGAGAGAAACTACATTTTCAACATGCTGTGTGTGCGGGAACATGTCCACAGGCTGGACTTTCTCGATTCTGTATTTCGTGCAGAGAAGCTCGAGGTCGCGGGACTGCGAAGCCGGGTTGCAACTCACGTAGACGATTCTGCGCGGACTTGTTCCGAGAATTGTCTTCACCACGTCCGGGTGCATGCCGGCGCGCGGAGGGTCGACGATTATCACGTCCGGATTGCCATGCTCCGCTATGAAGCTTTCCGTAAGGATATCCTTCATGTCGCCGGCGAAAAACTCGCAGTTGCCGATTCCGTTGACACGGGCGTTGAGCTTCGCGTCCTCGATGGCTTCGGGAACATATTCTATTCCGATGACTTTTTTTGCTCCGGAGCTCACGAACTGCGCTATCGTCCCGGTTCCGGTATAGAGGTCATAGACCACTTCGTTTCCGCTTAGGCAGGCAAACTCGCGAGCTATTGAATAAAGGCGCAGCGCCTGTGCATTGTTGGTCTGGTAGAAAGATTTCGGTCCGATTCTGAAACGCAGCCCTTCCATCGTCTCGTAGATGGCTTCGTCGCCTTTGTACAAGATGCATTCCTGATCCGCGATACTGTCGTTGAGTTTGGTGTTGATGACATAGTAGAGTGACGTGATTTGCGGAAAAGCCACGGCGATTTCGTCAAGCATGGCTTCTCGTCCGTCAAAATCCTTTGCGAAGCACATGATGAGCATCACCTGACCGTCATCGGTTGTGCGCACGAACATGTTGCGGAAGACACCCTCGTTCTCTCGCAGGTCGTAGAACGGAATCCCGTGTGAAATCGCATACTCGCGGACAAAGAGACGGATGGCGTTGGAAGGCTCCTTCTGGAGACAGCACTTCCTGATGTCGAGGACTTTGTCGAAGAACTTGCTGACGTGGAAGCCTAGTCCCTGCCTCTGCTCCTGAGGAATCTCCTCCGCATCCTCTTCCGGAAGAATCCAGCGCTTGTTTGAAGCAGAGAATTCGAGCTTGTTACGGTAGAGGGTGGTGTGTTCGGAACCGAAGGTCGGGGACACCCCGTCGAACTGGAGATGCCCGATGCGGCGGAACTGGTCTTCGACCTGCTGCCTCTTGGCGTCGAGCTGCATCTGATATGGTATAAGTTGCCAACGGCAGCCTCCGCAGATTCCGAAATGCTCGCAGAACGGCTCAAGACGGTGTTCTGAAGGCTTCACTATACGTATAATCTTTCCGTCCGCGAAATTTCTCTTCTTCCTCGTAAGCTGTACGTCGACCACGTCTCCTGGGACGGCGTATTCGACGAAGACCACCATTCCGTCGTCCGCATGGGCGATGCATTTGCCTTCTGCGGCGATGTTTTCTATAACAAGGTTCTCGAGAACCGGCAATATCTTATTGTGTCTAACCATAGCGGACGCAAATTTAGCATTTCTTACTGACAATAACGCCACCGAGGCAACTAAGCATTGCCGCAGCGGCGCATATTGCATCAATCTGTCCGGGCCGTCATCTGAAGCGGAACTCGAATTCTCCGACGAAGGCTTTCTCTCGGGTCTTCAGTGACGGGAACCAGTTCTCCGCTGCCTTGCGGCCTTTCTCAGGTCGAGGGTATACTTCGGAATAGATACCCAAGCCCTCGGAATCGGCCGCCATATATGTACCGTTGTTAAAAATCTGGAGTTTCAAGCCGTCGTATAGGCAGTCGATCCTCCTCGTCTGCTTGACCGAATATGGTTGAAAACTGTCACGGGCATACTTATAGTAGCCGAAAACCGGCGCTGACTTCCTGTTCGGGAACGCATCCTCCGATCCGAGTCCGAGCCAGTGTATTTCAGGAACTTCCCCTGCAAAATCCATCTTCAGCCCAACCCAAGGGAGGTATTCAGTCTCCAGGTCGGTGTCTATAGAATAGTGGATACGGACGCTTCCGTCGTGAGAGAAGCGATAGTCGTAGGCGACCGTGAAACTGTCCTGACTGCCGTCGAAACTGTAGCGCACCTTGGAGGATATGCAGACAATATTTCCATCCTCTTGCGTGCTTATGGAAAGCAATTCGGCCTTGTAGGCGTCGTAGTCTCGGCGCAGGTTACGGTTGGCTTTGCCGACGGAAGTCACTTCGCAGTCGTCCCAGTCCCTCCACATGTCGGGGTGGAGGGAAGATGAAAGCATTCGGCCTGCGTTCGATATGGCTTCAATCTGGCCTGTCCTGCGGCTTATTTCTATTTTGTAATCTCCCAGGCAGACGACGACCGCCTCCTGGGATTCGCTGACTTTCAAATCCAGCCTTTCCGCAGGAGCAGCCTTTGAAGGAAATCTCGGGACAAGTTCCACTGCTCTTCGGGATAATTCGTGGCCGTTGTCCTCCACAAAAGTCAGATGAGCGTAGCAACTGCTCTCAGGGGTGGTCTTGAACGCGAGCGGAAGTTTCATGAGCGTGCTTGCGTGTGGGGCACCGCTGAGCCGCGACTCACCTTCTCCGAGGAGTGTCCCTTCCTCGAAGACTTGCCAGCGGACGCTGACTTTGTCGAGGTTGGTGAAATCGAAATCATTCTGCACGGGAATCCATACGTCGTCTTCTCCAGGTGAGAAAACAACGCTCTCCACGCTCGGATAGACCTGCGCATATACGGCCTTGAGTTCATAGAAGTCGGAAGTCGGATTGCGGTAGCTATCCGTGATGCCATCCCAGCCTTCGGAAGAGATGCGGAGGTATTCGTCGCCGCTGTTGAGACTGTTGCTCTTGAAGCCTGGCGTCGGAGTTTTCAGCCTTAGTCCCTGGTCTGCCCACATCCACACCGCCCCGCCAGCTCCGGCAGGATGCCTCGTAAGGGCTTTCCACCGCTCTTCGAGACCGCCCATGCCGGTGTAACCATAAGCATGGGTGTATTCCGTGGTGATTATAGGTCTGTTGCTGTTGCCTGCGAGCGAGTCGTATTCGTGAGCGTGCCAATAGTGGACCGAGAGGATGTCGGTCTCTTCCGGCATCCAGGACTCGAACCTCCATGGCATCAGGATACCCCTCGTCGAATCGAGGCTCTTCACGTTCTTGATGATGGCGAGCTGAATTTCGGAAAGCGGCGACTCGTTGCTGACCGACCAATATATTATGGACGGAGAGTTGATGTCACGCATCACCGTCTCGTAGGACCGTTGCAGTCCGTAGCCGAGCAGTGCCGGGTTGTAGTCTGAGGAAGCACCTCCTCCGAAGGCTACCTCGTTTCCGACATAGAAGCCAAGCGAGTCGCAGAGTTCTATGAATCCTCGTGCCGGAGTGTAGTGGGCGCAGCGTATATAGTTGATGTTGGCTTCCTTCATCAGCAGGAGATCTTGCATCCAATGCTCCCTGCGGGTAGCCCTTCCCACATCAGGATGCTCGTCGTGGCGGTTGACCCCGCGGAGCTTTATCGGCTGTCCGTTGAGCGTCAGGACTCCGTTTCTGGTGGAAACCTCGCGGAAACCTATCCTCTCGCTCCATGACTGGACACTTATTCCATCTTCAATCAGGTCCACCGAAAGACGGTACAGTTCGGGAGTCTCCGCCGTCCACTTGCGTGGGCTTTCGACCGGCAGGGAAACGACACTCTCGCGGCTCGTGAGGACATGCCCGCCGACATCCAAGCGGCGAGACGCGACAGTCTGTCCGTCGAGAGTCTCCACCCTGATGTCGAGATGGTAGTCGGAGGTTGGCTTCGGATAGTTGCCGCCTCCTGGGAGTTTCTTCTGATCGCCTACCATCACCTTCACCTCAAGGGTGGCGTCACGGTAGGATGAGTCAAAGTGGGTCACTGCCTTGACATATTCTATCCATCGGTCTTGCGGCATGGCTTCAAGAGCCACGTCCCTGAAGATTCCGCCGAGCGACCAGTCATCGTATACATCGAGCTTGAATCCGAAGTCTGTCTGTCTGACGCGGACCGCAAGCGTGTTGTCCCCGTCCTTGCGGAGCAGCCCGCTCACGTCGACGGCAAAACTCGTGAATCCGTTGTGATGCTCTCCGACGAATGTGCCGTTGAGCCAGATGTCGCAGCTTTGCCAGACACCTCCGAATTTCATCAGAACTCTCTTGTCAGTCCAGCCTTCAGGAGTGGCGAAATTCTTCAAGTAGAAGCCTTCGCTGCCTCGGTTCTCCTTGAAATTGCGGTAGTTCGGTTCTTCGAAACCTTGCATCGCCCAGTTTGATGGGACTTCTATGTCAGAGAATCTTCTTGCGAGTCTCTCGTCACGGTAGAAATCCTCGAGCGCTCTAGCCTGCCTGTCGTTCGTCGCGAGGGCGAATTTCCATTTTCCGTTGAGGCTCAGAACATTGTCATGAACTGGGTCCGCATGGAGCGCCGGACAGAGAAGCGTCAGTGCGAGGATTGCGGATGTAAAAAATCGTCTTCTGGTCATATGGTGGTTCTGTTGTGGCGCCAATTTACGACTTTCTGAAGGACTTTCGGAGACGGGAGAGTGGCTTTCTTGCAAATACTTCTTATTTTTGAGATATGAACACACATATAACCCACAAACTCCTGATGGCCGTCGCAGGCCTCTGCCTGTTGGTTTCCTGCTCAAGCGGTGAGTCCTCCAGGACAAAGGAAACTGGCAAACTGTCCTGGCCCGAAATCACAAGGCAGAACAAACCGTGGACTCGCTGGTGGTGGCCGGCCAGCGCAGTCGGAAAAGCCGACATGGACACTATGCTTTCTCAGTATTCGAAAGCCGGACTCGGCGGTCTTGAAGTTACCACTATCTATGGAGCAAAAGGCAGCGAGGACCGTTTCTTGGACTACCTCTCAAAAGACTGGATGGACCTCTTCTCCTACACGCTCGAGAAGGCCGACAGCCTCGGGCTCGGGATTGACCTTGCCAACGCTTCCGGCTGGCCGTTCGGAGGCCCTTGGGTGACACCGGACTACTCCTGCCGCTACCTAGCCTACAAGACCTATGAACTGAAGGGGGGCGAGAAACTCCCGGAGAAGGTCAAATATGTGGAGAAGCCGATGGTCCGCGCCATCGGCAATCCGGCAGCCATCGAAGAGCTCAAGTATCCGATTGTCGCGAACTCCAATCTCCAACAGCACGCTTTCGAGCAGGTGCGCTACCCGCTTCCTCTTCCGCTCGTCGCTGTGACTGCCAACAGCAGTGACGGCCGCTATGAGGACCTCACCGGCAAGGTCCTTGAGGACGGCACCCTCGACTGGACTGCTCCGGATGGCGACTGGACAATCTGCGCGCTCTTCCTCGGATGGCACGGCAAACTCGTCGAGCGGGCAGGCCCCGGAGGGGAAGGCGATGTCATCGACCACTTCTCGGAGACTGCCATCAGAAAGTATCTCTCCAAGTTTGACGATGCATTCAAGGGATACGATGTCAGCAAGATACGCTATTATTTCAATGACTCCTACGAAGTCGACGACGCAGTCGGCAATTCTGACTGGACGGAAGATTTCTTCGAGCAGTTCGAGGCTCGCAGAGGCTATGACCTCAAGGGGCACATGCCGGAACTTCTCGGTCTGAACAGCGACCAGGAACTGAACGACAGGGTAGTGTTCGATTACCGCAAGACAATCAGCGAACTGCTCATTGACACTTATTCAAGAAAATGGCAGGAATGGGCTGCTGCACAGGGCAAGGGCATACGCAACCAGGCACACGGCTCGCCTGCCAATATCCTCGACATCTATGCCGTCAGTGACGTTCCGGAGACAGAAGGCCGCAGCATCATCGGCATGAAGACGGCATCCTCCGCCGCACACGTGACCGACAAGCCTCTCACCTCCTCGGAGTCAGCGACTTGGCTCAACGACCACTTCCGCTCCACACTCGGCGACGTGAAGACCGCGATGGACGTCTACTTCCTCGCTGGAGTGAACCACGTCTTCTATCACGGGACCTGCATGTCTCCGAATGATGCGCAGTGGCCGGGATGGCTTTTCTATGCGGCGGTTCACTTCCAGCCGACCAACAGTTTCTGGCCGGATTTCGGTGCGTTCAACCGCTACATCGCCCACTGCCAGTCTTTTCTTCAGGCAGGAAAACCGGACAATGACATCCTTCTGTTCTTCGATGCAACCGACCTCCAGTCTACGCGCGGACGCGAACAGATGCTCTACCACATGAATCAGAACACCCCTGCGATGAGCGCCATAGGCGAGAGCGCCTCAGCCCTATATGAGAATGGCTACACCTGGGACTATGTCTCCGACAAGATGCTTCTGGAAAATGTCTCCGTGCGGAAGGGACGTCTCCTTACTAATGGAGGAAACGCCTACCGGACCATCGTTGTCCCGGAATGCGGGAAGATGGAACTGGAGACTTTCGAAAAGCTTGTCTCTCTCGCTCGCGAAGGGGCTTCCGTAATTGTGAAAGGTGCACTGCCGGAGGATGTTCCGGGACTCTATGATCTGAAAAGCAGGCGCAATGAACTCCACAAACTTGAGGCGGCGCTTGACTTCAAAGACGACGGCGCACTCAAACTTGCATCCTGTGGCAAAGGACGTTTCCTCCTTTCCGAGAATCTCCAGGATGCTCTCGACTATGTAGGCGTGAGCCGCGAGACCATGTATGACCTCGGTCTAAAGTGCATAAGCCGCGTGAAGGATGACGGAGGCAGGTACTATTTCCTCAAGAACTGCACCGAGAAGACTGTCCGTGGCTGGATTCCGGTCGATGTCAGGAGCGGCAGTGTGGGTATCTACAATCCGATGACCGAAGTGTTCGGCTATGGACTGTCGAGGGAGACTGCCGACGGCAGGACCGAAGTGTTTATGGAAATCCTTCCGGACGAGTCGTTCCTTCTGGAGACTTTTGCCGGAAAGTACAGCGGCAGGACATACGACTTCTACAAAGAGTCAGCCGAACCTGAAGCGCTCAACCTCCAATGGACCGTCCGCTTCACCGAAGGCGGCCCTACGCTCCCGGCTTCAAAGACCGTGACTTCTCTCGGCTCATGGACCAGATATGGCAAAGAATACGAGGCTTTCTCGGGAAGCGCACTCTATACGGCCTCTCTTCCTTCCATGAACTCTGCCGAGACGGGGGAGGATGCCTGGCTGCTTGACCTCGGCGACGTGAGGGAAAGCGCCTCAGTATGGCTCAACGGCAAGTATCTGACCACTCTCTTTAAGAAGCCGTTCTCTGTCACTCTGACTCCGGAGCAGGCAGCCGAGGGCGGAAAGCTTGAAATTCGGGTGTCTTCGTCCTGCGAGAACCGCATCGCCTACATGGACAGGAACAACATCAAGTGGCGCATCTTCTATAACGCCAACATCTCTGCCCGCACACGCGAGAGCAGGGGCGCGGACGGTCTTTTCTCCGCAGCGAAGTGGGGAGTGGAGGATTCCGGGCTGCTCGGTCCTGTCACGCTCGCTCCGTTGGCCAAGGTCACGGAGTAGACTCAGCTCCCCGTCATACAAAAAAAGGAACGGTCTTTTGGGCCGTTCCTTTTTTGTGTGTAGTCTGTGCCGGCCGGTTTCTGCCGGAGGGGATGCACCTCGGAAGACTGCTGACGAGGCTATTTTGATTTTTCGGAATTGCGTTCCATAGCCGCCTTGACAAAAGCGGTAAAGATAGGCTGCGGATGCTCCGGGGTGCTCTTGAACTCAGGGTGGAACTGAACTCCGATAAAGAAAGGATGCTCCGGAATCTCAACGACCTCCACGAGGCCTGTCTGAGGATTGCGTCCGGTGGCCTTGAGTCCTGCCTTCTCGAACTCGTCGAGGAATTCGGAATTGAACTCATAGCGGTGGCGATGCCTCTCTGAAATCATCTTCGTACCGTAAATCCTGTTGGCAAGAGATCCTTCCTTGAGTTCGCAGTCGTAGGCTCCGAGCCTCATCGTGCCGCCCTTGATGGTCGTGGACTTCTGGTCTTCCATAAGGTCGATGACCGGGTGGGTGCTTTTCGGATTAACCTCGGCGGATGCGGCATCAATATAGCCAAGCACGTCGCGGGCAAACTCGACCACGCACATCTGCATTCCAAGGCAAATGCCGAAGAATGGAACGCCGTGCTCCCTCGCGTAGCGGATAGCAATGACCTTTCCTTCAAGACCGCGCTCACCGAATCCAGGAGCGACGAGTATGCCGTCCATCTTGCCGAGAAGTTCCTCGGCGTTGGCGTCGTTGAGGTGCTCGCTGTGAATGGTGTGCACGTTGACCTTGCACTCGTTGGCGGCACCCGCATGGACGAAGGATTCAAGTATCGATTTGTAAGCGTCCTGAAGTTCCACGTATTTGCCCACGAGGGCGATGTCGACTTCTGACTTCGGATTCTTGAGACGCGCGAGGAAACCGTTCCATGCAGTCATGTCCGGCTGCGTGAAATTCTCGATCTGGAGATGTCTCACTACAAGTTCGTCGAGGTGTTCCTCATGCATGTTGAGAGGGACCTGATAGATGCTCCAAGCATCAATGGACTGGATGACGTGCCCAGGCTTGACATTGCAGAAAAGCGCCACCTTGCGGCGAAGTTCCTGGGTGAGCGGGTGCTCGGTACGGCATACGATGATGTCAGGCTGGACACCTGTCTGCTGGAGCATCTGTACCGAATGCTGCGTCGGCTTGGTTTTCAGCTCTTTGGCCGCGCTGAGGTAAGGGACGAGAGTCAGGTGAATGGACAGGCAGTCCTCTTCCGGAAGTTCCCACTGGAGCTGACGCACCGCTTCCACGAAAGGCTGCGACTCCATGTCTCCGACGGTTCCGCCTATCTCGGTGATGACCACGTCATACTTTCCGCTCTTTCCAAGCAGAAGCATGCGTCGCTTGATTTCATCGGTGATGTGAGGCACAATCTGGACGGTCTTTCCGAGATATGCGCCCTCTCTCTCTTTGGTGATGACGGTATAGTATATCTTGCCGGTGGTGACATTGTTCGCCTTGGAGGTGTGCACTCCGAGGAAACGCTCGTAGTGGCCGAGGTCAAGGTCGGTCTCGGCCCCGTCCTCCGTGACGTAGCACTCTCCATGCTCGTAAGGATTCAGTGTGCCTGGATCGATGTTGATGTAGGGGTCGAATTTCTGGATTGTAACTCTCAAGCCTCGAGCTTGAAGAAGTTTTGCCAATGATGCGGCTATTATGCCTTTACCGAGTGAAGACGCCACTCCTCCCGTAACGAAAATATACTTTGTGTCCATAACGGGACGCAAATATAGCAATAAGTTTTGTAAATTCGCGACTATGAAACGTACATTGTACATTTGTTTTCTCTGCTTAGCCTTGCTCGCGACCTCCCAGCAGTCGTGCAGCGCGGATGTCAGACAATATAAGGTAACGGTGGTTGCGGAGCATCCTCACGATGCCGAAGCCTATACCCAGGGACTCTATCATGACGGCGGACTTCTCTATGAAAGCACCGGTCAGTACGGAAAGTCGAGTTTCAGGGTCGTCTCGATAGAGGACGGCAAGGTGCTCCGCAGGCTGGACTTTAACCGCAAGTATTTCGGAGAAGGCTCCTGCCTGCTGGACGGAAAGATATACATCCTTACCTGGACCAACAAGGTCGCCTTCGTCTATGACGCAGAGAGCCTGAGCTATGAGAAGTCCTACTCCTATCCGCGCGAGGGCTGGGGCATCTGCACGGACGGAAAGTCCTTGATTGCCTCCGATGGCTCTTCAAGATTGTATTTTCTGGACAAGAACTTCAAGCTCCAGAAGAGCGTGGACGTGACGATGAACGGCCGGCCGATACGTAATCTCAACGAACTCGAATGGATAGACGGGAAGATATGGGCAAACGTCTACCTGACTGACATGATAGTGGTGATAGATCCCCGTACGGGCAAGGTCGAGTCGAGGATTGACTGCAGTGGTCTTCTGCCTAAGAGTCTTCGGAATCAGGACACGGATGTTCTCAACGGGATAGCCTGCGACCCAGAAACCGGGAGGATATGGCTCACAGGCAAGAACTGGCCGAGGCTGTATGAGGTCAGGCTCGTCCCTCAACTCTGATAATTCTGCTCTCGGAGATTAATCAGCGTCGAGGGCGATCCCGGCGCCAGCGCTTGGCAGACGACTTGTCTTGTCGAGTCGGCAAAGGCCACCTCCGGAACAGACCGGCCCATCAATGTCATCATCTTGAAGACCGGACTTCTTCCAAGACACGAAAAAACCCCGCTTCGCAGCGGGGTTTTACGGTTAGTTAGTAGTGTATTACCTTATAGAAGGTTAATTATAGCTGGTTAGACATCTCCGGAAAACCGGAGTATGAGTTGTTTCATTTCCGATGACAAAGGTACACAAAAAATTTGATTTGCAATATTTTTTTCAAAAAAGTTTGAGAAATTTTTATTTTGTTTTTAAATTTTTTTATCAAGTAATTCCGGACGCAACTCGCGAGTTCGCCTAAGTGCTTGATCATCTTGCCATTCGCGAATCAGCTTCGGATTTCCGCTGAGCAGGACTTCCGGGACCTTCCAGCCGTTGAATTCTGCAGGGCGGGTGTACACTGGAGGGGAAAGCAGTGAATCCTGGAAAGAATCGGACAGCGCGGAAGTCTCGTCGGTAAGCGCTCCTGGAAGCAAACGCACGATGGAGTCGGCAAGCAGGGCCGCCGGAATCTCCCCACCGCTGACCACATAGTCTCCCACAGATATTTCTCTCGTCACGAGGTGTTCGCGGATTCTGTGATCTATGCCTTTGTAGTGGCCACACAGAACAATTAAGTTGCCTTTCAGCGATAGTTCGTTGGCAATGCCTTGAGTGAGGCGCTCTCCATCCGGAGACATGTAAATGACTTCGTCGTAGCCCCTGCAGGCCCTGAGTTCCTCTATCATCTTGAACACGGGCTCGATGGTCATCACCATACCCGCATCGCCGCCATAGCTGTAGTCGTCAACGTTCTTGCGAGGTCCGGTGCCGTATTTGCGCAGGTCGTGCACTTCAATCTCGACGATTCCCTTTTTTCTTGCACGTCCGACTATGGAGTGGGCGAGGGGACTTTCGAGAAGCTGCGGCACGACTGAAAGTATGTCAATTCTCATTCTGAAACTGGTTTTCTGGAATTCGAGCCCAAAAATAGAAATTATTCTTTATTCATCATTTAATTATCATTGTGGGATTTTAGTTATATTTGTCATTCGTAACTAATCAACAACTCTTAATCATGAGCGAAAACACCATCCCTGAAAAGATCCAAGAGGTCGTTTCAGATGTAGCAGAAGAACTCTCCGGCAAGTCGCTATCCGAACTTTCGGAACTGTTCGTCGCCCTCAAGTCAGCACCGGACCGGATGCTCCGTTCGAAGGAAGCGGAGGCCATCAAGTCCGCATTCTACAAGCTCCTCACCAAACTCAAGGGAGATGAAGGCGAGAACGGCGGAACGGCGAACCCGTTCGAGGTCGTGGAACAGAATTTCAAGGCAATGTACGCAGACTATAAGAAAGAGCGTGCAGAATACAACAGACTTCAGGACGAGCAGAGGGAGGCCAACCTCGCCAAGAAGCAGGAAGTCATAGAAGCTCTGAAAGCCCTTGTCGAAGGGCAAGAAGACGTCAGCTCCCGTTTCTCAATATTCCGCGAACTCCAGAACAAATGGAGGGAGGCCGGGCCGGTGCCTGCAAAATCCTACCGCGACATCAACGACACCTATCAGTTCTATGTCGAGAAATTCTACGACATGGTCAAGATAGACCGAGACCTGCGCGACCTCGACTTCAAGAAGAATCTCGAGGCAAAGGAGGCGTTCTGCGAGGCAGCTGAAAAGCTTGCCGAGAACGAGAATGTGGTTGACGCTTTCCACGAACTGCAGAAACTCCACGAGCAGTGGAAGGAGTACGGGCCAGTGGCCAAGGAGATTCGTGAAGATATCTGGAACCGTTTCAAGGCAGCCACGGCTGTCATCAACAAGAAATATCAGGCTCATTTCGAGGGCATCAAGGAGCAGCAGGAAGAGAACCTCGCCAAGAAGCGCGAGCTCTGCGAGCGCCTCGAGCAGATTTCCGCTACGGAGGTCAAGTCTTCTTCGGAGTGGAACGCCCTCTCGAAGGAAATCGAGGACCTGCAGGCACAGTGGCGCAAGATTGGCTTCGCCACCAAGAAGGAGAACCAGAAAATATACGACCGTTTCCGCGCAGCCTGTGACGAGTTCTTCGCCCGCAAGAGGGACTACTACTCATCTGTGAAGAACAACATGACGGAGAACCTCGAGAAGAAACAGGCTCTCATCGAGCAGGCTGAAGCTCTGAAGGACAGTACCGAGTGGAAAAAGACCACCGAGCTGTACATAGCTCTCCAGAAGCAATGGAAAGAGATTGGCGCAGTCCCTCGCAAAAAGTCTGACCAGCTCTGGAAACGCTTCCGCGCAGCTTGCGACGAGTTCTTCGCCAAGCGTGACGCCAACGCGACTCCAGGCGAGAACGATTTCTACGCCAACCTCAAGGCGAAGCGCAAACTCGTCGAGGAAATCCTCGCTTTCACCCCGTCCGACAACGAGACCGACAACGCCGATAAGATGCGCTCTTTCAGCGAGCGTTGGAGCGCCATCGGCCACGTTCCGTTCAAGGAGAAGGACAATGTCAACGACGACTATAACAATGCCATGAGGGAGAAGTTCCCGCTGTTCTCCCGGAGAAGGGAGAGGGGAGGCTACGGCAGGCAGACTGTCCAAAGCCCTAAAGACCTGCTCGTCAGCAAGCACCGCACCCTCCAGCAGAATATCGCCACCTACGAGAACAACATTGGATTCTTCTCCGCATCCAAGAACAGCGAGCCGCTCATACGTCAGATGCAGAGCAAGATAGATCAGGCGAAAGAAGAACTCAAGGAGCTTGAGGCCAAAATTCGTAAAGCAGAGGAGGACGCTCAGTAATGGATAAAAATTCGGTTATCGGATTCGTCCTGATTGCGCTAATCTTCATCGGATTCTCAGCCTTCCAGTCCAACCGCGCCCGTAAGTTCGCAGAATATCAGGCAGAGCTTGACTCAATCGCCCTTGCCCAGCAACCCGCCATACGGCAGGATTCGCTTGCCGTAATCGACCCGGAATTGAGAGCCGGCGACAAGATCACCTCGGTGCAGAGCGTCTACAAGGATTCCTTGCTCGAAAAGGCCCACCTTCAGGCGGGACGTGTCATCACGCTTTCCAACGATGTTCTCGAGTTCCAGATTAACACGATGGGTGCGCAGCCTTATTCGGTAAGGCTCAAGAACTACCGCAACTACGACAGCACTTCCCTTCATATTTTCAATCCAGGGGATGCTGAGTACTCAGTGAGCGTCTACACCGGCGAGTACATCAAGACAAAGGACTTCAACTTTGAGGTTGCTTCGCTGACAGACTCTTCTGCTGTGCTGAGACTGCCTTTTGCCGGGGGCGGATACATTGAGCAGAGCTACACCCTCGTCGGTGACAGCTACCGCGTCGACAACAACATCGCTTTCGTGGGGATGGACACCGTGATTCCACGCAACGTCAGCTCGTTCGACCTCGATTTCAACGTGACCATGCCGAGAATGGAGAAAGGCTACAAGAACGAGACCCAATACTCCAAGCTCGACTACTACTTTGAAGGAGACAAGAAGCCTGTCGAGATTGGCAAAGGACGCAATGCCTCGAAGAGAGTCGACTCCAAGCTCAGTTGGTTCGCATTCCAGCAGCAGTTCTTCTCCGCAATAGTCCGCTCGCCTCAGCAGTTCGCTTCCGGAGAACTTGCCGTGCAGTTCCATCCACAGGATGACCCCGAACACAACCTTATGTCCTGCTCTGCCCTCATGAGGATGGATCTCCAGAGAAGCGACAGGGTGGACGTGCCGATGGAGTTCTATTTCGGGCCGAACCACTTCAGCACGCTTAAGAGCTACGGCCACAAGTACGAGAAGATAATTCCTCTCGGCGGCTGGCTCGTGGGATGGTTTACCAAGTATGCCATCATCCCGATGTTCAACTTCTTCAACCGCTTCATCAGCAACTTCGGACTGATTATTCTTCTGATGACCATCGTCATCAAGATTGTGGTCTTCCCGCTCACATACAAGTCCTTGGCATCTTCAGCCAAGATGAGCGCGCTCAAGCCGGAGATGGACAAGATAAACGCCAAGTACCCGAACTCCGACAACCAGCAGGAAATGTTGAAGAAACAGCAGGCCACGATGGCGCTCTACAAGCGGGCGGGCGTGAGCCCGATGGGTGGATGTCTGCCTATGCTGCTGACATTCCCTATCTTATGGGCGATGTTCCGCTTCTTCCCTGCATCCATCGAGCTTCGCCAGCAGTCTTTCCTCTGGTGCCATGACCTTTCGGCCTACGACTCCATCTTGGACTATGGTGTCCGGATTCCTATTCTCGGCGACCACCTCTCCCTCTTCGCGCTGCTGATGGCCGTGACCATGTGGGTATCCTCAAAGATTTCGATGTCCTCCCAGCCCAACGCGGGCGATCCGAATGCCGCTTCGATGAGATTCATGACGCTGTGGTTCATGCCGATAATGATGTTCTTCATCTGCAACAACCTTTCCGCTGCACTCAGCTACTACTACCTCCTCTCGCAGCTCATCTCGATTGCCCAGACATGGATAATCCGCAAGTCCATCAACAAGGATGCTATCCTTGCGAAAGTCCGTGCGTCCGAGGGCAAGCCGCTTCCGAAGAGCAAGTGGCAGCAGCGTCTCGAGGAGGCGCAGAAGATGCAGGAGCAACAACTTCGTGCCCAGCAGAAAAAGCGCCGCTGATGATAAAGGAAAAAATAGAAAGCATTCTAAACGAACTGCCACCGGAAGTTAAACTGGTGGCAGTTTCAAAATATCACCCTCTTGATGCCATTCTTGAGGCTCATTCCGCCGGACAGAAACGCTTCGGGGAGAACCGTCCACAGGAGTTCCTCAAGAAGTTCAAGGCAATCCACGAAGAGCAGGGACTGCCACGCGGTGAATTCGAGTGGCATTTCATCGGGCATCTGCAGACCAACAAACTCAAGATGGTGCTCCCTTATGCCGATATGGTGCAGTCTGTCGATTCTCTGCATCTGCTTGAGGCGATAAATGACTGGGGCAAGGCTAACGGAAAGAAAGTCAATGTCCTTCTCGAGCTCCGCATTGCGAGCGAACAGACCAAGCAGGGCTTTGCCGAAGAGGATGTACTCGACATCATGTTCCGTGCGGAGAGCTATGCGGGAGTCCGCTTCTGCGGCCTCATGGGGATGGCGACGCACACCTCCTGCGAGGAGGACATCAGGTCAGACTTCACGAGAATCAAGCTTTGCTATGACTATCTCCGGGAGCTTTTCCCGGAATACGATGACTTCCGTGAGCTTTCGATAGGAATGTCCGAAGACTGGAAAATTGCGCTTGACTACGGCGCGACGACAATCAGACTGGGGACAGCAATCTTCGGAGAGAGGGAACTCATCTAACGGAGTTCCTTCACCACCGCCCCGGCGACTCTTTCGGAAGCGCCGCCACCGCCGAGCAGCCGGCGGATTTCACGATAGTCGGACTGCATCTTTTCTCTGTACGCCACGTCTTCCACAAGCCTTCTGACTTCTGCAGTCAGAGCGTCGGCGTTGAAATCATCCTGAATCATCTCCTTAAATGCGAGACGGTCGAGACAGAGGTTTCCGAGCGAGATGAACTTTACGTGGTCCTGTACACGCAGGATGTGCTTTGCCGCGAAGAACGTCAGCGCTGAAGTGTTCCATCCGACCACCTGTACGGTGCCGATGAGTGCTGCCTCCAGCGAGGCAGTCCCGGAATTGATTACGGCGGCCTCCGCGTATTTCAGAACGTCGTAGGTCCTGCCGAAGACGAGCTTGACCTGCTTTCTTCCGGCGATGTGCGGGGCATAGTCCGCTTCGCAGCGCGCCGGTGCGCCGGCTATTACGAAACAGAAATCCCTGTAGGCGTCCAATGAAGAAAGTCTGTCGACGAGAGCCATGCAGACGGGCATCATCCTCGAGATTTCCTCCTTTCTCGACCCCGCGAGAACAGCTATATACTTGCCGTCCACCGGGCGGCTGTATCTGTGCGAGTCGACAGCGTCCACGAGCGGATTACCTTCATATATGAAAGGTATGCCTTTAGCGCTGAAATATGACTTCTCAAAAGGAAAAACGATGAATAGCCTGTCTACCCAGACCTTAAGTTTCTTGTTTCGTCCTTCGCGTGAGGCCCAGGTCTTCGGTGCTATGTAGTAGAACACCTTGACGCCGCAGGTGTGACAGAACTTGGCTATCTTCATGTTGAAGCCCGGATAATCTATCAGAATCACCGCGTCAGGAGCCCATGCGAGGATGTCCTCCTTGCAGAAACGCAGGTTGTCCAGCAGTTTGAAACCTTTCGAGAGCACCGCGGACAGTCCCATGACCGCTCCATCCTTGTAGTGCCGCACCGGCTTCTGTTCCCGTCCGGCTTCCCGGAGCGCCTCCGCCATCATGTCGCCGCCCCAGTAGCGGAATTCCCCATCTGGGTCCTTCGCAAGAAGTCCTCGCAGAAGATTGCTTCCGTGCAGGTCGCCGGACGCTTCTCCTGCTATGATATAATACCGCATAGCCTTTCTTTTTCGTACCTGTCTGTGTTGTCTATGTTGTGAGGGGTGACTGTGACGTAGCCTTCTTCCAGAAGCCTGTGGTCTGCAGGACAGACATTCCTGTCCTCATCGGTGAAGTCGCCGGCCATGACATATATCTCTTCTCCTTCCTCGTGGCATGCAATGTAGTCTTCAGCGCTCTTGTCGGGAACCTTTCCGCCGGAGGCGAGAAAGTCGTCGTACCGCCGGTACTCGCGCTCCCAATGCCCCATACCCATGTGGCAGACTCTGACCCCCTTGATGCTGTATACAGGGACCGCCGGGAAATTGACATTGTAGAACAGCCCGTGACGTCCCTCGCTCTTCGATATGAGAGTGTCGAGAATCGCGGGTAACTTGTCCGCTACAGCGGAGAAGTCAGCATCTGGGTCATAGGTGTCGAGACTGACCCCGACGGAGAGAATTCCGTTGACCGCCCCTTCCATCGCAGCGCCTATAGTCCCGGAATAGATGGCCGCGGTCGCGGCGTTGCTTCCGTGGTTGATGCCGCTTACGACGAGATCGGCCTGGGTTGGATGAAGGATGTTGTCCACCGCGAACTTTACGCAGCTCGCCGGCGTGCCGTCAAGATACCAGGTGTCTTCGCCCGGCGCAGAGCTCAAGTGCTTCACGGCAATCGGCCTATGGCCCATGCTGACAGCCATCGACATCCCGCTCTGCGGCTTCTTGGGCGCCACGACGGTGAGGTGGCCGTATCCCCGCAGAATCTCCACGAGGGCCTTCAGTCCCTTAGCCTCGAAGCCGTCGTCATTGGTTACGATAATGTTCATGTCGCGAAGATAATGATAAATTGTTTTTTGTATTCATTGACTAAAATTTTGATTGGTTTGATTAGATTTTTTGATAAATTTGCAGCGCCTTACGGTTATGCACATAGATTGAAGGTTAACGTTTTTATAACTTATTATTTCAGAAATGGTAAAACTTGGTATTAACGGATTCGGCCGTATCGGACGTATGGTCTTCCGTGCTGCAGTGGAGAATTTCTCCAACGACATCGAGGTCGTAGGCATCAACGATCTTCTCGATCCAGAGTATCTCGCCTACATGCTCAAGTACGATTCAGTACACGGGCCTTTCAAGGGTGAGGTTTCAGTTGAGGACGGCTCTCTCGTCGTAAACGGCAAGAAGATCCGCATCACGGCTGAGATGGATCCTGCAAACCTCAAGTGGAACGAGGTCGGCGCAGAAGTTGTCGTTGAGTCAACCGGTTTCTTCCTCACCGACGAGACCGCACGCAAGCACATCATCGCCGGCGCTAAGAAGGTCATCATGTCCGCTCCTTCTAAGGACGCTACCCCTATGTTCGTCTATGGTGTAAACCACGAGACCTACGCTGGTCAGGACATCATCTCCAACGCATCTTGCACCACTAACTGCCTCGCTCCTATTTCCAAGGTTCTCAACGACACCTTCGGAATCAAGAGAGGTCTCATGACCACCGTTCACGCAGCTACCGCTACCCAGAAGACCGTTGACGGCCCTTCAAAGAAGGACTGGAGAGGCGGACGTGGAATCCTTGAGAACATCATCCCTTCATCTACCGGCGCTGCAAAGGCTGTAGGCAAGGTGCTTCCTGCTCTCAACGGCAAGCTCACCGGCATGTCACTCCGTGTCCCTACTTCAGACGTCAGCTTCGTAGACCTTACCGCAGAGCTTGAGAAGCCTTGCACCTACGAGGAGATCTGCGCTGCCATGAAGAAGGCATCTGAGGGCGAGCTCAAGGGTATCCTCGGATACACCGACGAGGCTGTCGTTTCAACCGATTTCCGCAACGATGCACGCACCTCAATCTTCGACGTTAAGGCCGGTATCCAGCTCGATTCTACCTTCGTGAAGGTTTGTGCATGGTACGACAACGAGTGGGGTTACTCCAACAAGGTTCTCGAGATGGCACGCGTCATCACGAAGTAATCTCCGCAATTCAAGACGAAAGGGGAGTTCCGGCTTGGTCCGGTTCTCCTCTTTTTCGTATATTTGCTCCGGGGTTAGTATCATATACCACATGCAAATCAGAAAAACGACTTTAGTCCTCTGCGGTGCACTTCTCTGCCTGGCCACTGCAGGGAATGCGATGCCTGCTGCCGGTATGTCCGATTCAGCAAGAGCCAGAAACAGGAAAGAACCTGCTGCGGTAGATGAGTGGGCCCAATGGGTCACCGCCCCATTAAGAGTTGCGGCCTCCTATCTGTAAGCGCTGCTTCTACTGGAGAGCATTCTCAAATAAGAATAGATTCATGAAAAAGACACTCACGCTCATCGTTGCGGCAGCCATTCTCGCGGCCTGCGGCACAGGAAAAGACCTTTCAAAGGCAGTTGTAGGAAACTGGACCATCACCGAAGCCGGCGGCACTCCGACGGAAGACGGCTTCGGAAAGCCGGTCATCAACTTCGGACTCAACGGAGAGATGAACGGCAACACCAGCATCAACAACTTCTTTGGCGGCTACGTCGTCAAGGGCGACAAGATTACTTTCTCGGCAGTCGGAGTCACCAAGATGGCAGGACCGACAGGTGAGACCGAGCGTGCAGTGCTCGACGCGCTGAACGAAGTTGAAAAAGTAAAGGTCGAGAATGACAGCACCATCGTGCTCTGCACCTCTGACGGCACTGTCGCAATGAAACTCGTAAGACAGTAGTGATAATGCGTTTTGCTGTTTCCATAACTGCCCTTTTCCTTGGCGCAGCCATAGCTGCCGCAGGACCGTCAGCCGGTGTCGGGCAGTCATTCAGCACCGCACGGATTGACAGCCTGACAAAGCAGTTGCAGCTGCAACAGGAACAACTCGGACAAGACATAGGCAAGGTATCCTCGAAGGAATTCTACCAGATGACCCACATAGGAGTGCCGCTCATTGCTGCAGGAGTCCTTGCAAAGAGCGAGGACAGCCACTTCAGAAACCTGCGCAATGAGTATATGCCGCAGTTCCGCTATTCGCTTGACGATTATGTGCAGTACAGCCCTGCGGCAGTGATGCTCGTGATGAAGAGCTTTGGCATCGAGAGCCGGAGTTCATGGGGCAGGATGCTGACTTCAGATGCATTCTCCACCGCCGTGCTGGCCGGTACGGTCAACCTTATGAAGGAATGTTTCCGCGTGACGAGGCCTGACGGTTCAGACCACCGCTCATTCCCTTCGGGGCATACCGCCACTGCATTCATGACCGCGACTATGCTGACCAAGGAATACGGATACTTGAGTCCCTGGGTAGGGGGAGTGGCATACGGAGTGGCATCTCTGACAGGACTAAGCAGGATGGCAAACAACAAGCACTGGCTCAGCGACGTGCTGACAGGAGCCGGAATAGGAGTCCTGTCCACGGAGATAGGATACTGGCTTGGAGATCTGATTTTCAAGGACAAGGGTCTATATGTCCACGACACATGGGAGAATGTCTATGACAGGAACCACCGCCCTTCGTTCCTGAGCCTTTACCTCGGAATGAGCATTCCTCTGAGCGAATACGACATTGACGGGGCGAACGTGCTCCGGATGTCGCCGGGAAGTTCGGCGGGGGTTGAAGGAGCATGGTTCTTCAGCCGCAGATTCGGCTTCGGCGGACGTATGACCGTCTCCAGTACAAACATCGCCAGCACGGAAAACACGTCCGACAAGGCGGTCAACGTAGCGCAGTTCTGTGCCGGCCCCTATTACTCGTATCCTGTAACGAAGCGCTGGCTGGCCGGTGCGAAGCTGCTATGCGGCTATGCGGGATATCCCGAATTCGAGATTATCGGGCGTGATTTGCCGAAAAGCGGCGGAGTCTGCTTCGGAAGCGGTGTCTCTGCGACCTACCTTGCTCAGGAACACTTCGGAGTGAGATTCTTCCTCGACTGGAACCTACTTCCTCCTCACAGCGGCAGTGTCAAGTGGCTCAACACCCTGGCCTGCGGCATAAGTTCCGCCATCCATTTCTAAGAAACAGTTCTGCTGATTTAAGCGGCTGCGGATGCATTTGTCAGTCTGTTTTGCTATATTTGTATTTTGTGCGTCGCTACTTTGCGAGTTGCGACGACATACGCGACAACGTAAATAACATAGAATATGAAGAGAACAGTTGTTTCAGTACTTGCACTTTGCGCCGGCCTCCTCGCCGTGGCGCAGACCAAGTCGCCGCTCGCAGACGTCGAGTACCAGTTCACCACGGTCAAGGCAAACCCAATCACCTCCGTGAAGAATCAGGCATCCAGCGGGACCTGCTGGGCCTATTCCACAATCAGTTTCTTCGAGTCTGAAGCAATCAGGCTCGGAAACATCAAGGACACTCTCAAGTACCCTGACTTCTCTGAATTCTTCGTCGTTTCCCACTCGTATATGGACAGGGCAGTGAAGTACGTCCGTCTTGACGGCAAACTCAACTTCGGTGCCGGTTCAGAGGCAGACGATGTACTCGAGGTCATCCGCGACTACGGCATCGTTCCGAACAAGGACATGACCGGCATGAACTACGGCACACCGCTTCCGCGTCAGGCAGAGCTCGACGCTGTCCTCAAGGGATACATCTCAGCGGTTGCGGCAAATCCTAACAGGACTCTCTCCACAGCCTGGAAGGCAGGCTTTCAGGGCATCCTTGACGCATATCTTGGGAAAGCTCCCGAGAAGTTCACGGTAGACGGAGTTGAGTATACTCCCGAGTCATATCGCGATGCGCTGAAAATCAACCCTGACGACTACATCTGCATCGGCTCGTTCGCATATCAACCATACTACAAGTGGGTTCCGCTCGAGGTGTCAGACAATTGGCGCTGGAGCACTCTCTACAACGTCCCTATCGACGTATTCATGGAGGTTCTCGACAACGCTATCGAGAAGGGTTACACAGCTGCATGGGGAGCTGACGTGAGCCACGCCGGATTCACACGCAACGGTCTCGGTGTCCTCATCGACATCCCGGCCACCAATGCCGCAGGCTCTGACCAGGAGCACTGGGTCGGCAAGTCCGCAGGCGAGCACAAGAGCGTCACCAAGATTGTCGAGAGTGTCCCGACGGCTGAGTCGAGACAACTTGAGTACGACAACAAGACCATTACCGACGATCATGGGATGCACATCTACGGCATCGCAAAAGACCAGGACGGCAACAAGTTCTACATGGTCAAGAACTCATGGGGCGAGACCGGCAAGTACAATGGAATCTGGTACTGCTCCGAGGCATTTGTCAAGAACCAGAGCATGGACATTATGATTCACAAGTCAGCGCTCACAAAGGACCTCAAGAAGAAACTTGGCATCAAATAATGAAGCTTAGGAGCTACATTCCTGATTTTATCACCTCGTTGAATGTCGTCTGCGGCATCATCGGGGTGGTATTTGCGTTCAAAGGGCGGCTTGACATAGCATTTTACCTGATGGTCAGCTCGGCGGTCTTCGATTTTCTCGACGGCTTCTGCGCAAGGTTGCTCGGAGCATATTCTGACCTCGGAAAGGAACTTGATTCACTCTGTGATGCAGTGAGTTTCGGAGTTCTGCCTGCCGTTATGCTGTACACATTGATGAAGACGCTGATGTTCGGAGAAAGCTTAATTTGCTGGATACCTCTGGTGCTCGCGGTGTTCAGTGTGCTGAGACTTGCGAAATTCAACGTTGACAAAAGGCAGACGGATTCGTTCCTTGGGCTTCCCGTGCCGGTATGCGCACTGTTGTGCGGGGCGTTGTGCTGCTTCGTCTGCTACCATCCGTCCAGCTTTCTCGCCCAGTGGTCCGCAGGACCGGTATTCATCCCTGTTCTCTCCATCTGTCTCGGTGTCCTGATGATCAGCGAGATTCCTATGTTCTCGATGAAGTTCCACAAGACCGACGGCCGTGTCCTCAAGGTCAAGCGGATTGCCTTCGCGATTATCGTGGTTGCAGTCAGTGCGATTTGTCTGTCGTGCTCGCTGAACTGGAGTTTTGCAGTCTTCTTCAGTATGTTGTGCTACATCCTGAAGAACCTCATCTACGCCGCTTTCAGGATATGAGAAAAATATACTCCGCCGCACTCATCTTCTGCGCCGTCTTTGCCATGCAGGCCTGCCGGCGCTCGAATGTCGAGAAGAATCCGACGATTCCATACGTCCGCACGATTCTCGCAAGCAGGAATTCCACAGAGATGGACATTCTTCAGCGCTCCGCGGTGCCGAGTTCCAGAGAGGCCCTATCGCTGATAGCACCTCAGGCTTTTGCGGAAAAGTTTGCGGAAAGATTCGTTTCCTACGACGTGAGGGACAATGTCAACGGCCGTCTATCTCCGGACGGGCTCGCGGACTTCGCCGGCGAGACCCTCTTCTGCATATTCGATGACTCACTCAAATACGCTGCTGACGACGATGCCCGGACGCTGCTTCGCGAGAAATGCGTCCGTCTCTCTCTGGCAGCCCTTGACACGTCTCTCCACATAAGTCCATACGACATAGAGGGCATGGGGAGAAAAAAATCTTCCAAGGTCATCATCCTCGGAAGTCCTCTTGCCACTGCATACGGAATGTTCGACGTAGACACTCTGATGCGGAGAAGTTCCTGCAATGTCCCTGTCATTTCGCCAATAGAACTATCCCTCGGCTCACTGTTCCACTCCGATAAGATAAAGCCGGGCAGTATGCTCAACATCGGCATCATATACGACTCCCTAATCGTTGACAAGCCTACCGTGGAAAGTATCTTCAACGCCTACACCGCTGCCAATTCGCACTCTGGTTCCACATGTTTCGCGATACCTGCGGATTCAGACCCGGAATTTGTGAGCAGGATGGTGCACCGCTATGTGGACAGCGGACACGGAGGTGCCATCGATGCTGTCATAGTGGACGACATCGGAACGGATGTTAAGGCGCTCAAGAACGAGATAGCCGGACTTGTGTCCGTGATGAACGAGAGCTCCATCACCTATTCGCGATATTTTTCAGAAGAACTGCTTGTAGTTGACTCCTTCGAGCAGACAGTTGCGCGGGTCTACGGCATCCTGAGGGATGGCAACCTATTTACACACAATATATCAATGCCTTTGGTGGAGAACAGTTTCCCGGCACCAATGCCGGATTCAGAGGACGGTTCTCTAATCCTGGTATCTGCTTCGTATGTTCAAAATCAGCATATTGCCGGAGGAAATTGAAAAGATGCCGATTGGCAACTTCCCCGGAGAAATACACATAATAGACAGAATCGGCTTGGAGTATGCCAAGGCGATAGCCTATCTGATGTCGCAGAAAATCATCGGATTCGACACTGAAACAAGACCGGTCTTCGCTCCGAAGGCCCAGCATAACCATGTGGCCCTGCTCCAGCTTTCCGGGCCGGACAAGGCGTACCTTTTCAGAGTGAACAAGCTCGGGATGCGAAAGATGTTGTGCAATATCCTGTCCAACAAAAACATAGCTAAAGTGGGTGCGGCTGTCCATGATGATGTCCGCGGCCTTCAGCACTATGCACAGTTCGAGGGGCGGGGTTTCGTGGACCTTCAGAAAATAGTCTGCGAGTGGGGAATACGCGACAAAAGCGTCAAGAAGATGGCGGCGATAATCCTCGGCTGCAAGATTTCCAAGACTCAGCAGCTCTCAAACTGGGAGGCTGAAGAGCTCACGGCAGCCCAAAAGATGTATGCCGCTACAGATGCCTGGATATGCCGCGAAATGTATCTCAAGTTGCAGTCTTCCGAGAAGCATCCGCTTACGGAAGCAGAAATGACAGCAAACAATGGTCAAAGTAATACTTAAACGCGGAAGGGACGCTTCCCTGAGACGTTTCCACCCTTGGGTCTTCAGCGGTGCCGTAGCCACGGTTCAAGGCACTCCTGAAGAAGGCGACATCGTTGCCGTATACAGTTCAGAGGGGGAGTATCTCGCCTGCGGGCACTACCAGGTAGGCTCAATAGCGGTGAGGATTCTCTCATTCGATGCAGACCCTCTCTCCGCCGATTTCTGGAAAGATTCCATCGCCCGTGCAGTTGCTGTAAGGGCTTCTGTGGGACTCGACTGCCTGCATCCGGGAGATACCAACTGCTTCCGTCTCGTGCATGGTGAAGGAGATTCACTACCAGGTCTGATTGTCGACTGGTACGACGGCGTGTGCGTAATCCAGGCGCATTCGGTTGGGATGTTTCGCGCAAAGTCTAAAATCTGCGAAGCACTGAAGGCCGTCCTCGGCGATTCGTTGAAGGCCGTCTATGACAAAAGTTCAGGCACCGCGCCTTTCAAGGCCGGTCTTGAACTCATTGACGGCTACCTCTACAAATCCGACGGATTCAACATGCAGGAGTGTCCGGTACTTGAGAACGGCAGGAAATTCCTCGTCAACTGGGAGGAAGGCCAGAAAACAGGCTTTTTCCTTGACCAGAGGGACAACCGTGCGCTTGTGGGCAAATATGCTGCAGGAAGGACTGTTCTCAACCTTTTCTGCTACACTGGAGGATTCAGTATCTACGCTCTTGCTGCAGGCGCCAGGTTGGTGGATTCTGTAGACTCCTCTGCAAAGGCCATCAGAATGGTCGATAGGAATATAGCACTCAATGGCATAGACGACACCGACCGTTTCCACAACTACTGCGAAGATGCCATCGAGTTCCTCGGAAAGAGCGAGGAGGGAAAGTATGACCTGATGATAGTGGATCCGCCGGCATTCGCCAAACATCGTGATGCACTGCGCAATGCGCTCAGGGCATACCAGAGGCTCAATGCAGCCGCGATTGCTAAGGTCGCCCCGGGAGGTATGGTCTTCACCTTCAGCTGCTCGCAGGTGGTAGACAAGATCAGCTTTGCCAACACCATCTTCTCGGCCGCAGCGCAGGCCGGAAGAAGCGTCAGAATCATAGACCGCTTCTGTCAGGGAGCGGACCATCCGGTGAATATCTACCATCCGGAGGGGGAGTACCTCAAAGGTCTCCTTCTGTATGTTGAATAAGCTTTAGAAGTTCGTCGATGGCCTGATTGTCGGGGACGTGACGCATCACGGCCTCGCCTTTTCTGTAGATGGAAACCTTCCCGCCGCCTTCTCCGACGTAGCCCCAGTCGGCGTCAGCCATCTCGCCGGGACCATTGACAATGCACCCCATCACGGCGATAACCATGCCCTTGAGATGCGAAGTACGGCGCTTGACTTCTTCAAAGGTGGTCTGCAAATCATACATGGTCCTTCCGCATCCAGGGCAGGCGATGTACTCCGGACGATAGAAACGCCGTCTGGCAGCTTGCATTATCTCGTCGCGGAGATATTCAGGCACTCCAGCATTCGCAGGAATTTCATCGATTTCCCTTTTGAGCAATTTTGGTCCCCATGTGACGGCTGCCCTCAGCATCTCGTCTCCTCCCTCTCCGGTGGCAAGGAACTTGGCAACCGGAATCTCATTCTCCGGCGGCTCCGTAAGAGAGACCCTCACGGTATCGCCTATGCCTTCTTGAAGCAGCGCAGATATGCCGACGCAGGACTTGATTCGGCCTGAATCACCGTTGCCGGCTTCCGTCACGCCGAGATGCAGAGGGAAAATGCAGCCCTCCGCCGCCATCATCCTGGCAAGTTCCCGGTATGCCTCCGTCATAACAATAGTATTACTTGCCTTGAGCGATATAACAACTCTGTTAAAGTCCTTGTCTAAACACATCTTGACCCATTCCATCGCAGCCATAGCCATAGCATGCGGGGTATTGCCGAACTGCTCGGTAATATAACTCCCGAGAGACCCGTGATTGAGCCCGATGCGTATCGCCGTATCGTGCAGCCGGCACACATCTATGAGATGGCCGAACTCTTCACGTGCAGTCATGTGGTCCGGATGGAAATTGCCGGGGTTGATCCTCACTTTCTCGACCAACTGAGCCGCAGCTATCGCAGTTTTTGAGGAGAAGTGTATGTCGGCGACAAGGGGAGTGAGGCAGCCGGCAGCCCGAAGTTTGTCCTTGATCTCCTTGAGGTGAGGGATATCCTGCATTCCCGGGACGGTGATACGGATAAGCTGCGAGCCGGCCTCCGCAAGCCGAAGGCATTGGGAAACCGTGGCATCGACATCATAGGTGTGCGTATTGCACATGCTCTGGACGACAATGCGATTGCCTCCTCCTATGATAAGTGATTCACCGATTCTGACCGGAATTGTCTTGAGTCTTTCCATAAACGATTTCGTATGCTTCTCGTTTCAGTTCTTTTCTTGTCTTGCCATTGCGCCGCGACAGGTGGAAGTGAAGCCCGACGGTGGCAATGATGTCCATCGGGTAGGCGTAGTTGTAGTAGTAGGCGCTATTGTAGTCCGGGGCATAAAGATTAGACCACGACCAACGCAGAAGGCAGTTGAAGTGAATCTCCACAGGTGCGAATATCAGTGCAAAGCCGGCACCGCCTTGAAAGCCGTAGTCCAGCTGACGTTCGTAGCTGCGGAACTTGTCGGTCCACTCCGGGGCAAGGCTCGGGCCGGAGCGATTGACCGTGCTGCGCCAACCTCCGTAAACTCCGGCATTCAGCATGATTTTGCCTGGATCGAAGTCGAGGTGCAGCTGCATCATGGCAGGGACCTCAAACACCTTCATGCTGCACTGCGTCGCCCCGTCAACGTCGGCGGAGATGCCCGTTTCCGGATCCGCAATGAATGCATAACCCTCGTCGCCCATGGCAGCCCCCAGTACGAGTGCGAAATATGGCAGCGTGTCGAACATCTTGCTGAACTTGGTGTAGGTCACGGAGATATAGTGCGGAGCAAAGGAGAAAGTCCGGTTGTGCTTGCTCGGACTGAAATAGGTGTTGGTGAAACTGACGCCATAGTTGACCCCAATCATGGAATAGTCGTTGATTGGACGTTCCCTGACCGGCTCCTCCTGGAGTAGCAGAGTCGAATCGGCTACGGTGGTCTCCTGCGCGCCTGCACAGAAGCATGACATGGCGGAAATCAGCAGCAGAGTGGATGTGAACCTTTTCATTTCAATCATTTCTCGAATACCTTTTTCAGATTGAAGGTCTGGGACAGTTCCGTCCCGGCCGGTATGTTGATGAACTTGTTTCCATTGAGTTCATAGAACCTGACCTTCTCCGGCTGGCGATGCTCCAGCAGAGAACCTGTATCCACTATGGAGTTGCGGTTAAGGTCTGCCGTGATGCGGATGCAGTACTTGCCCTCGTCGAGATAAGGGAACTTAAGGGTAGTGTCCGAGTCTATGACATAGGAGCGCAGCACCTTGTCCCGCTTTTCCGTCAGAAGGTCGACTATGTATTTCCCGTCAACTCCCGTTATGGAAGTCTCAAGAGTGCTCAGCCGGTCCGAACTTGGAAGCGAGCATTTGAACTCGGTGCTGTCTGAATAGTAGCCGTTTATGTCTCGGAATGCCCGGTGTGGAATCTTCACGACATATTCATATCCTTGAAGCAGCTGCTCGGAAGGTCTGATGATATATCGGCGAAGGTTCAAGCTGTCCCGCTCTACCGTGAACCGGACGGACGCCTGAGTCTGACGCGGACTAATTGCAGTGAACTTCACGGAGTCGAAGTGTTCCGAGATGATTGGATTCCTGAACTCTATAGGGAAACCGTTCTGTTCGACGGTCTTGGAGTCAGGAGAGAACGTGTAGACGCAGGTTGTGTCCTCGTGCTTGATACTCTTCCTTGTCCGCTTGGAGTAAGTTCTCCTGTCATTGGAAAGTGAAAGCCTGATATCCTCTGTCTGGCGGGAGAGCTTGCCGAGCGAGTCTGTCTTGAAGTAGGTCACGGAGAGCTTCATTGTGTCCGGTGCTGCCCTGCGGCTATTTATCCAGAGTTCGAGGCTGTCCCTGAGACGGTTGAACTGGCTGACTATCTGGGTCTGCCGGTAGTTGTTGATGGAAATCGAGTCAACCACGGCCCCCGGGGCCATGAACGTGAGATATGCGCTCCGCTCGGCTGTCCGTTCCTTCTTCACTATGTACTGCTTGCTCGGCCGTTCACGGAAGAGGTTCAGTTCATATTCGCTTCGCCTTGCTCTGCAGGCGATGGTGTCAGTCATGTCATAGCGAAGCATCTCGCGCACTGTGTCGGAAGCGGTGTAGCGCGGACGGATGATGGAGTCATGGAACGCGACAAGTTCCGTTTCCGGATTGAGAACGTTGTCGTTGTCGCCATCCGTGATGGCGTAGATACGGTAGGTAGTGTCCTTGATGAAGGGTAGGACGAAGTAGCCCCAGTCGTCAGTTTTGGTTGAGGCAAAAGGCCGTGTCTTGAAGATGGCAGAGTCCCCGAGATCTGTGTGGAGAATTACTGTGGCGCCTTTGACTGGACTGAGCGTGTTGCAGTCCTGAACCGTTCCGGTCACCATCATGGAGTCTATCCTGGAGCCTGTCGAAAAGACGTAGGTGTAACCTGCGAAGAGATTGCTCTCATTGACATCCGCTATGGCATCGGTGAAGCTGATGGTGTAGGTCGTGTTGGGCGCAAGTGAATCCTCGAAGGTTACGATGAGGTTCTTGCCTCTCAGCCTCGACTTCGGCTGCTTCCGCTGAGGAGGGGAGAGATATATGTTGGAAGCAGTCTTTAAGCTGACGAACTCGTTGAAGGTGAAGACGAACTTCGCGCCCTTCAGGGGCACGTTCGTTGCTCCTGGAAGAGGCTTAATGTCAATGATATAAGGCGGTATGCTATCCTTGTCGCCACCGCTCGGAGCCTCGGTCGTATTGGCGCAGGAATGAGAGACGAGAAGCGGACCGATGAAGAGTAGCAGCGTCGCAAGCAGCGGAAAAAATCTTTTCATAACTAAATGTCTGTTCTTACAACATCCTGGACTCCTTCTATTTTCCCGAGCCCGTCAACCATGTTTTCAAGAATCTTCTTGTCCTTGACGAGAAGTTCGATATAGCCTTCGAAGAGACCGCCTTCCACGGCAAGGGACAGTTTGCGCATATTGATGCCGAGAGTCTGCGAGATGAAGCTCGAGATGTCGCTGAGAAGCCCTATCCTGTCCAGACCCTTGAGAGAAATCCTGATAGGGAACTCCTGCTGCTCGTTGGCAGTCCACTGCGGCTTGACGAGACGGTTGCCGTACTTAGTGGCAAGCCTCTCGGCGACTTCGCAGGACTTCTTGTGGACCACTATGGTGTTCTCGTCCGTGAAGAAACCCACGACCGGGTCTCCAGGAATAGGGTTGCAGCATTCCGCCATCTTGTAGGTGATGTTGTCCGAACCGGACTTGATGACGAACTTCTTCTTCTCTCCGCTCGACAGGTCACACTCGTCGATGATGGTCTTGAACTGTTCCGGTCCGAGGATTCCGAGCCCGGTGCGGAAATACAGTTCGTCCGCGTCGCGCAGCTGGCAGTAGTCCATAAACTTCTTTAGCAGCACATACGTGTTCTTCAGCCCCATCACCCGGATGCGCTCCTCGTAGAGTTTCCTGCCCTGAGCCGAGATTCTGTCGCGGTCGGCACGAAAATACTCGATGACCTTGTTGCGCGCATATCGCGTCTGCAGGAACTGAAGCCATTCGACCTTTGGCGTGGCGTTCGTCGCGGTGATAATCTCCACCTGGTCGCCGGCCTTGAGTGTCTGGGACAGCGGCACAAGCTTCATATTTACTTTAGCTGCAATGGCCGAATGACCTATGTGTGAATGGATAAGATATGCAAAATCAAGTGCGGTGGCACCATTGAGGATGGATTTCTGTTCGCCCTTCGGCGTGAACACCACTATCACCGAACTTACGAGGTCCTTGTGGATAATGTCGAGCAGCTCCAGTGCGCTCACATCATCGCTGAGTAGGATGTCCTGAACCTGAGCGAGCCACTTGTCCATCTCGGAATCGTTCTCGGAGATGTATCCGTCCTTCTTGTACGCCCAGTGGGCCGCGATGCCTTTCTCGGCGATGTCGTCCATCCTGCGCGAGCGTATCTGGACCTCCACCCAGAAGCCCGCGTGGCTCATGAGGGTGCAGTGGAGAGCCTCGTAACCGTTGTTCTTCGGCTGCGAGATCCAGTCCCTGCGTCGGCTCACGTTCTCGCTGTAGAGGTTTGTGATTGAGGAGAATATCAGGTATGCCTGGTCCTTTTCAGTCCGAGGTCCGTCGGTCTTCGGCGTGAAGATGATCCGCACCGCATAGAGGTCGAATATCTCCTCGAAGCGGACGTGCTTCGTGTGCATCTTGTACCAGATGGAATACGGGGTCTTGATGCGTTTCTTTATCGTGAAGTTGAACCCAGCTTCGCGCAGAGCCTTGTCAATCGGGGCGATAAACTCGTCGATGTCCTTCTCGCGCTCGGCCATGTTGGCGTCGATGCGGGCGGTTATCTCGGCATACTGCTCCGGCTCTTTGTATCTGAGCCAGATGTTCTCCATCTCGGTCTTGACCCCGTACAGTCCAAGCCTGTGCGCGAGAGGGATGAAGATGAACATGGTCTCCGAGAGAATCTTGTCTCGCTTGTGCTCCGGCATGAACTCGATTGTCCGGCAATTGTGGAGCCGGTCTGCAAGTTTAATCAGGACCACGCGCACGTCGTCGTTGAGGGTAAGTAGGATGCGCTTGAAGTTCTCTGCCTGCAGGCTCTCGGTGCTGACGGACTCGCCCTTGCGGTCCTCGTTGTCAAGGACTGTCTTGATTTTCGTGAGTCCGTCCACCAGCGAGGCTATCTTGTCTCCGAAAAGGCTGCGGATGTCGTCCACCGTGAAGGAAGTGTCCTCTACGACATCGTGAAGAAGGGCGGAGCAAATTGACTTGCAGCCCAGCCCAATCTCCGACACCACTATCTTTGCGACTTCTATAGGATGCACTATGTACGGCTCTCCGGAGCGCCTGCGGACATTCTTGTGCGCCTGATTGGCGAACTCGAAGGCCTTCTGCACCGTGTCCACCTGCTCCTGGTTGCGGCAGCGCGTCCGCGCCACCTCCATCAGCGAGGCGTACTCCCGCGAAATCAGTGCATAGTCATCTTTTGTGAATTCTGAAAAACTCATTACCTACCGTTCTCACTGTCCCATTCAGGGGCATTGTATTTGTCCAAATTCTGGAAACCGAACGTAAGCTCGGCTCCGTATATGATTATCTGCCAACTATAATTGAGCCAAATCAAGAAAAGCGGAATCGCCGCAATCACTCCGTATACCATGCTGAGCTTGCCGACGAACATCTGCGTTTCGAGATAAAGATACTGAAAAACCAGAAAAACGAAAGCGGTTATCAGCGCAGACTTCAGTGCATTCCTGTATTCAACCCTCGTCGCCGGTATCCATGCGAACATCGCGCTCATGGTTAAGACCGAAAAAACATAGAAGCAGAGATAGCCGACAGCTTTCGGGAAGAAGCCGAGATTCGAGAGGTCCAGCCCGAAAAGATTGGTGGCGTTGGTGTAGAATGCAATTCCTGCACCGAAGAGGACGACCACGAGAGGGGAAAACATCAGCACGATGAGATAGAAGCCGAAGCGCT
This sequence comes from uncultured Muribaculaceae bacterium, assembly GCA_964385795.1. Classification (GTDB taxonomy): domain Bacteria; phylum Bacteroidota; class Bacteroidia; order Bacteroidales; family UBA932; genus Cryptobacteroides. The sequence goes on along the minus strand of CAYLPY010000003.1, from coordinate 102,020 downwards.
TGTAGAGTTTGCGCGGTATCTTGCGGATTCCCCATACATTATTGAATACCGTCTCCACCTGAAACATCATCCAGATTATGGCCCACAGGAACACGAGGAAAGAAATCAGTCCGGGAATCCCGCCTTTAGCCACCGTGAGCAGCCCGTTGGCCTTTTCCATCATCGTGTCCACGAATTCAGGATTCGCAGGGAAGAGTTTGAACAGCAGTTCCGCAACCACGTCCGAAAGCCCGAGGCCGCCAGTGACGGCAAAGAGGAAGGCAACGAATGGAATCAGGGCCATCATTACAAAATAACTGAGCGCAATGCACTGGAAGCCCATCCTGTTGCGCGAGAAACTATCCACAGTAATCCTTATCAGCTTCACCAGCCGGACAAGCCGGGCATAGCCTTTCATCGTCCCGGAGGTGTCGACAGACCATATCCCGTCGGTAAACAGCACGGTTATTTTGTCGGCGATTCTTATCATTGGAACAGGCTCGGCTCCTCCACTTTTTCCTGACGTGCTCCCTGCACTGAAGACGGGAGCATGCCGAAGAATTCCTCTTCCGACTTGACCGGAATGCCAAGTTCTGTGCACTTGCGCAGTTTTTCCGGTCCCGGTTTGCTGCCTGCGAGCAGGAAACTCGTGTTCCTGCTGACGGAGGACGAATTCTTACCTCCGTGCTTCTCGATGAGTTCTTTCATCTTGTCGCGGCTGAAGCTGAAATTGCCTGAAATCACGACTACTTTCCCGGACAGAGAATCCGACAGCGCCTCGCTCTCTTCGACGCTGAAGCGAAGACCGGCCTTGCGGAGACGCTCAATCTCACCGAGATGCTTCTCGTCGTGGAGGAAATCATAGACGCTTTCGGCTATGACTGCTCCGACATCCTCTATGGCGGTAAGTTCATCCTTGCCCGCCGCCATCAGGCCGTCGATGTCTCCAAAATGCAGGGCGATGCTCTTCGCGGTAGTCTCCCCGACATGCCTTATGCCGAGAGCGAACAGTACTCGCTCAAACGGCACCGCACGCGAGGCTTCGACGCTTTCGATGAACTTGCGGGCAGACCTGTCCTTCCAGCCATCAAGCCCGGAAAGCGAAAGTAAACCGATGTCGTAGAGGTCTGCTGGAGTGCGGGCGATGCCGCAGTCGTAGAACTGAGCGACGGTGGCCTCTCCGGCGAGGATATTCATCGCCTTGCGCGACACGAAGTGCAGCAGTCGTCCCTTTATCTGCATAGGGCAGCCGTCGGCGTTTGGACAGAACCACTTCGCCTCGTCCTCCTCACGCACAAGTTTGGCCCCGCAGTCAGGGCACACCGCAGGAAACTCCGGAACAACCGCCCCGGCGCTTCTCTTCGAGAGGTCCACTCCTGTGATTTTCGGGATAATCTCCCCGCCTTTTTCAACGAAGACGAAGTCATCCATACGGATATCCATCAGCGCCATCTGGTCGGCGTTATTGAGCGTGGCACGTCTAACGACCGTGCCCCCGAGGCGTACAGGATCAAGATTCGCAACGGGTGTCACTGCGCCGGTCCTGCCGACCTGATAGTCGATGCTCTCGAGTCTGGTACAGGCCTGCTCCGCCCTGAACTTGAAGGCGACTGCCCATCGCGGCGACTTCGCCGTGTAGCCCAGCGCCCTCTGACATGCAAGTTCGTTTATCTTGACAACGATGCCGTCGGTGGCGTAGGGGAGCATCTTGCGTTCTGTATCCCAATGGTTTATGTATTCTTCAATCTCTGCGATGTTGTGGCAGATGCGCCTTTTGTCGGAGACCGGAAGCCCCCAGGACGCCGCCGCATCAAGAGCCTGAGAATGTGAATCAAAGTCTATGGAGTCCGCCGGGATATGGTAGAGGGTACACCACAGCCTGCGCCTTGCGACTTCTTCAGGATCAGCGAGTTTCAGAGAGCCAGATGCGGCGTTGCGCGGGTTCGCGAACGGAGTCTCCTCCTCGTCCTCCCTCTCCTTGTTCAGACGCTCGAATGCCTTGTAAGGCATCAGGACTTCACCTCTAATCTCGAACTCCTCCGGAAAATCGCCATGGAGCCGGCGTGGTATGTTGGCTATGCGCAGGGCATTTGCAGTGACATCATCCCCCTTGACCCCGTCCCCGCGCGTGAGAGCCTGTACCAGGACACCTTTCCTGTATGTCAAGCAGATGGCAGTGCCGTCGAACTTCAGTTCGCAGCTATACGAAAATTTCTCCCTGTCGAGCAGTTTCTCCGCACGTGAGACAAAGTACTCTATCTCGGAAATCGAGTATGTGTTGCCGAGCGAAAGCATAGGGTAGCGATGCGGTCTCTGCACGAATCCTCCCTGAAGCGTCCTGTCCGGACTGTCCGGGGCCGCTACGCCAAGATCTGAACCGACCCTATGGGTGGGGGAGTCCGGGGCATCGAATTCAGGCCACTCTTTCTCCAGTTTTTCCAGCTCATGCATCAGGGCATCGAACTCGAAGTCGCTCATGGTGGGAGCATTGTCGACATAATAGCGTCGGCTGTTCTCCCGAAGAGTCTGCCGGAGCTGCCCAATCCGTATTTGCGCTGCGTTCTTTTCCATATATAGAAAGTCACAAATTTACGAAACTGTTTCATCTTTGCCAAACAAGCTTCCCGGACGCCAGGATTGGCCATCCAGAGCCTGTCAAGAAACTTATTATTTTCAATGATTTCTATACGCACAAATACAATAAACCTGTCCGAATACCAAAAAGGCATCATCCTCACAATCCGGCCGCTCAATGCTCTTGCGCATTTTCCGCATAATCAGTATCTTTGTGAGATTTAATTTTAAACCCAAATGAAAGATTCCATAATCATCTTGTGCGGTGGCGGTCCTGCCCCGGGAATGAACACCGTGGTGTGCTCCGTAGCAAAGACTTTTTTGAGCAACGGCTTCAGAGTCATAGGCCTTCATGGCGGATACAGCGGTCTTTTCTCCAAGACTCCGCACACCGAGGACATAGATTTCCTCAAGGCTGACTACTACTTCAAGCGCGGCGGTTCCCACCTGCAGATGAGCCGCTTCAAGCCTACTGACGAGGACTTCGAGAAGAATTTCAACCTCAATCTCTTCAAGGACAATAACATCAAGCTTCTTGTGACGGTCGGAGGTGACGACACGGCATCCACGGCAAACAGGATTGCCATGTTCCTCGAGAAGCACAAATACCCTATCCGTAACATACACGTCCCGAAGACCATCGACAACGACCTTCCTCTTCCGGACAACTCTCCTACCTTCGGGTTCAACTCTGCTAAGAACGAGGGTGCGCATATAGCATCCACTGTATATGAGGATGCGCGCACTTCAGGCAACTGGCTGCTCATCTCTGCCATGGGACGCTCGGCCGGACATCTCGCTCTCGGCATAGGCGAGGCCACTCATTGTCCTATGACCATCATCCCAGAGATGTTCAACAAGACCGACATCACCATCGACAAGATCATCCGTCTGGCTCTTTCGTCCATCATCCGCCGCAAGGTGCTCGACATTGACTACGGCACAATAGTGGTTGCCGAAGGCGTGTTCCACGACCTTACTGAGGAAGATATCAAGTCCGCAGGCGTACACATGACCTACGACGAGCACGGGCATCCGGAACTCGGCAAGATTTCCAAGTCCGTCCTCTTCGACGAGCTACTCGAGAAGGCCATGAAGAAGACCAGGCTCAAGGTCAAGACCCGCCCTGTAGAGATCGGCTACGATGTGCGCTGCCAGGATCCTGTAGCATTCGACCTCACCTACTGTACCGAACTCGCTATGGGCGTCTATGACCTCTACGAAAAAGGCGAGACCGGATGCATGGTATACGTGGACGCTTATGGCGAGTCCCGCCCGCTGTATCTCCGCGACCTCCAGAACGCCGACGGCAAGATTCCGCCGCGGCGCGTGGATATCAACTGCGGTACTTCCCGCAACTACTTCCAGCACATCTGCCACTTCCTCGCTCCTTCCGACTACGAAGCCGCAAAGGAATATGTGGACAATCCTGAATACTACGATTTCAAGAAGATTCTCAACTGGTAGACGCTTCTCCGTTCAGGAACTCCGCACACGGTGCTTCTGAATCCGGAACAGCGACAGGCATGAGGGCGGCCGCCGAGGTCAAAGGCTTCGGGACCGCCCTTTTCTGTAAATAAATCCGCGACTGCGGTGCAAGGTTTTGGGAAAGTCGGCATTATATTGGAAAACGAAACATATCAATCATGAAAAAGACATTTAAATTCTTCATTCTCTGCGCTTTGTGCGCGGTCAGCCTCACTTCCTGCTTCAAGGACAATGAGAACGACACCTTCTACCCGAACGCCATAGTAACCGTCAAGCAGACAGCGGACGGAGTCTGCTACCTCCAGCTCGACGACGAGACGACTCTCCGTCCTTCCAACATAAAGAAAGCTCCCTACAGCAAGGAGGTGAGGGCTCTCACCAACATCTCCGACGTCACTGCATACAAGGTCGGAGACGACGGGCTCAAATTCGACAAGTCCGGCTATGTCAACTGGGTAGACAGCGTCCGGACCAAGGACTCCGTGCTCAGCCTCGGAAAGAAAGAGGACGACAAGCAATACGGGACCGACAGGATTGAAATCATCGGCAACTGGGTCACCGTGCTCGAGGACGGATATATGACACTCTCGTTCGCCGCAATGTGGGGTGACACCCGCAAGCCGCACTCCATCAATCTCGTCACGGGAGTGGACGCAGACGATCCTTATCTTCTCGAACTCAGACACAACAATCTTGAGGACATCTTCCGACCGACTCCGGGATTCGGAGTCATGAGCACCGGAATCATAGCCTTCAAGCTCAATGACCTTCCGTCCACGGAAGGCAAGACGGTGAAACTCAAAATCAGATACAACTCATTCGACGGAGCGCAGAAGACGGTCAGCTTCGACTACTGCACCGGTGAGAAGTCCGAGACCGGCAAGGCATCGCTTACCGGACTCACAAAGGGCATCAGAATCCAGTAGGACACGTTTCTTCCAAATGGCTGCGGGCATGACAGAACGGCGCGAAGAGGAACTCATCCGCAGAGCACAACGGCAGGACGCTGCATCACAGAAGGCAATCTATGAAGCCAACGTGCAGTATCTTGCCGCTGTCTGCCGCAGATACATCAATGATGAAGATGAGGTCAAGGATATCCTTCAGGACAGCTTCATCACCATATTCTCCCACATAGGACGTTTCGAGTGGCGCGGGCCCGGTTCGCTGAAGGCATGGATGAAGCAAATCCTCGTGAACAATGCGCTGATGGCACTGAGGGGCCGGCTGCGACATCCTACGGTGAGTCTTGAGGACGAAGCGGGAGAGGTGGCCGACGATGAAGTTCCGGACACCGAAGGCATCCCACTCGGCAAGCTTCAGGAGATGATTCGCTCCCTTCCGGACGGCTACAGGACAGTGTTCAACCTCTACGCCATAGAGGCGCGTAGCCACAAGGAAATCGCAGCACTGCTCGGCATCAGCGAAGGAGCATCTTTCTCTCAATACAGCAGGGCGAAGTCAAAATTGGCGAAGATGATAGAAAACTACAGAAAGAATGGAGACGACTGACAAGAAAAACAGACTTCAGGCATCGTTCGACTCCTACACGGAGCCGGCACCTGACGGACTTTGGGAAGTCATCAGCAGCGGTCTCCGCAGAAACAGACGGCGGAAAGCTCTCCGTTGGACCGCTGGCGCATCCGCAACATTTGCCTGCGCTGCAGCCGCGCTCATCCTAACGCTTTCCCCAAGAGGAGAATCCGAAGTGGACTTGATTCGCCTGGAGCCGGGCACAAGGCTTGCAGAGGCTGATGTACGACCGGGATCAACGGGCGATAATGGCCCGGCCATGACTGCCCGCGGGAAGGCCCCGCAGGTCAGCACGGTCGAAACTTTCCAAGAGCCTGTTGAAGACGCCACAAAGCCTTCGGCAAATGCTGCGGCACAGCTATCCTCAGAAGCAGTGGAAGACTTGATGTCCTCAAGCGAGAGCAGGGATTTCATTACGTCTGAAGAAACGTTGGAAAGTCATGTACCATCACAGGACGAGCCGGTCGGAATAATAAATGTGGACGCTTCTGGAAAAGGAGAGGATTGCGAGATTCCCGAGAAATACTTCGCCGATTTCCCAGAAGAACGCGAGGGCAGGGAAGTGCGGAGGCACAGGGCATCTCTCCGGCTGTCCTTCTCAAACGGCAGCCCATACACGACCGTGCAGGGCGGCTACAGCGCGATGAACAGTTCCGACGTGACATGCCAACTCTCGAGTTCCTCGGGACTCACCACAGCAGGCCTGTCGAACGTGCTTCTGCGAAACAAAAATAAGGAAGTCAGCACATCCACGACCCACTATCAGCCTCTGCAGTTCGAACTTCTCGCCGGGATGGAGGTCCTGCGCAACTTGTCCGTAGTGTCCGGCGTTTCCTACTCCTGTCTGATTTCCGATTTGACTTCCGGCACGGAAACCGACAACTACGAGATCCGTCAGGCCCTGCACTACATAGGTATTCCGCTATCGCTCAACTACAACATCCCGCTGGCGGACAGACTCGGTCTTTATCTGGCACTTGGCGGCCGCGTCGAGCAGAACATCTACGGCACCTCCGCGACAGCCTACAGGGCTGACGGAAGGGTCAACGAGCGCCAGACCACGCGTCTTACTGAGAAGGTCCCGCAGTGGTCAGCCTTCGCGGGTCTCGGCCTGCAGTGGCATCTGTCAGGAGGCATGAACCTCTTTGCCGAGCCGTCGGTAAACTACTGCTTCTCCAACGGCTCCCATATCGAGAACTTCTACAAGGAACGTCCGCTCAACTTCAATCTCTCGCTCGGTCTGAAGTTCGACCTCTGACGACAAATCGCAGCTACCTGCCTTCTCATTCCCGGCTACTGTCGGTAGTTCTCCCGGGACGAGATTATTGAAATCCTTGAAGAAAATTCTAATGAAAATGTCCGCATAGGGCCTTTTACACGCCGAACAAAGAAAAAAGAAGGATGTCCTTTACGGACATCCTTCTTGCTTTGAGCCACTCACCAGGCTCGAACTGGCGACCTGCGCGTTACGAATGCGCTGCTCTACCGACTGAGCTAAAGTGGCTTTAGGACTGCAAAGATAATTAAAAAATCAAATAATCCGAAAAGTCATCTATCTCTTCTGTGCTGAACTCACGATATTAATCATAACGGTTCCCAGTACGGCCGCAGCAACAGAGGAGATCAGAACGGCAATCTTTCCTGCATCCCTGAGGGCGAGAGTGACTTCCGGCGCATTGCCGGCAAACGACAGCGTATCCACAAATATCGACATCGTGAAACCTATGCCGCCGAGACAAGCCGCAGCGAATATCGTCGACCAGGTGGAGCCTGTCGGCATGACTCCTACCTTAAGTTTGGTGGCAATCCAGCTGAAAAGCGTAATTCCAAGCGGTTTGCCGATGACAAGACCGAAGAAGATACCCATCGACACGCTGCCCAAGACAGGGTCATAGCGGAAGATGTTGAGATTCGAGAGACTTCCTACTTCGACCCCTGCGTTCGCAAGGGCGAAGACTGGCATTATGAGAAAATTGACCCATGGCGAAAGAGCCTTCTCCACGCGGTAGCTCATTCCCATAGTGCCGTGGGCCACATTTTCAAGCCTGCGCAGGCACTCTTTCTGCTCCTCTTTCGTAAATAGAGGATCTCCCGCAGTCTCATCGTTGAGGCTCGATAGTTTTGCGAGCAGACGGTCACGCTTCTTGGTGTAGACTGCCCTGCTGTATCGCGGCTCCGCAGGAATCAGGAAAGCCATCACGACCCCTGACATCGTAGCGTGTATCCCACTATAATAGAACAGAATCCATACGAGCAGCGCACACAGGAGATAGGGTGCCATTCTCTTCTCGCCAAGTTTCTTCATCGCCACGGCCGCTGCGCACACGAGTACGGCCACCAGGAGCAGCGGCACGTTCACCGAAGACCCGTAGAAGAGAGCCACCACAAGAATTGCTATCAGGTCATCAGCGATTGCAAGAGCCGTGAGGAATACCTTTATCCCGACTGGGACTTTGTCCCCAAGTACAGAAAGGAGGCACACCACGAAGGCGATGTCGGTCGCCGTCGGGATTCCCCAACCGCTTGAAGCTACAGTTCCATGGTTTATGAGTGTGAAAATCAGAGCCGGAACGAGCACCCCACCAAAAGCCGCAATCACCGGAAGAAGTGCCTTCTTCGGAGAGGAAAGTTCACCGTAGGCGATTTCACGACGGATTTCAAGGCCCACGGTGAAAAAGAAGACGACCATCAGGATGTCGTTGATCAGTTTCTCTACGGTCATGTCCCGTGGGAAGAAAAGGTCAACGTTCTCGCCGGACACATGAATCTGCAGCCCAGTATGGAGAACCCCATGGTAAAGTTCTTTCGTCATTGGCAAATTGGCGAGAAGCATCGCAGCAAAGACGCATGCGAGCAGCAGGACTCCCTGAAACCAAGGCTGGTCGGCGAGGTTGCTGCTCTTGTTGGACAATTTCACTGCCTGTCTTTTCCAGGCGTAGGTGGAAATGAAGCTCATAAGCTAAAAATGAATACTGAAATCAAGTGCCGGTTCGTCTTCTTCAGTCCCGGCTTCAATGTGAAACAAATTCCCAGAATCCCTATGGCAGAGTACCCTGCGTCCCGACAGTTCCACTGCCACCAAGTCACCAATCCGCAAATAGCAGAAACGGCTCACCTCCGGGATGCCGTCCTCAAGGACAGAAAAACCGGAAGTGTGGGAGCGGAAAACCTCCCGACCGTTAGCCGACACGACAAAGTCACCTTCAGAGACGGCATCCTTTCCTGTCAGTTCCCCAGGCAGGAACGAAGTATGGTCAAGGCAGCATGCCTGTGCGAATCCTTCCGGTACGCCTGCGGCGATGAAGTCTTCCGGATAGAGTAGGAGGCCGCAGCCAAATTTCTCGAAATAGCGATGTACGAAAGAACGGCCGATACTGCGCCCAGGCTTGACAATCCGGGCGAAAACCACAGGAGCGAAAGTCAGGCAGTCTACGAACTCGGGGACGAAGAAGTCTTCATTGTCCTTCTCCCAGGTCGTGTCTGGCCTTACGACAGTCCGGCCGCCATAGGTGAGTGTGACTATGTTCATCAGAACAGACGCCCATCCTTAGGAACATTGAACTTGCTGCTCAACCGCGCAAGGTCATCCAGGGTAGCAGGTGCCTTGTCCCTGCGCTTATATTCCTCCTCATACTTGGTAAACTGCGCCTTGGTATCGAGCGGGAATGTACCGCGCCGCACCCAGTCGAAGTACGAACGGTCAGTGTCGAAGACGGTCCGCAGACTCATCCCCTTGTGCTTGCCGAAGTTTACCGTGACCTCGCCTTTGTCGTTGAGAATGAGATATCCAGCGAAGTCCACATACCTTTTGGGCACATAGCTGGAGAGGGCCTTGACATCGTTCTTGAGCACGTCGCCATATCGGTCAAGCTGCGCCTTGAGCACCTCGTATGTCGCCAGCGTATCCGCTTCTGCGGAATGTGCATTCTCGAAATCCTCTCCGCCGCAGTAAAAACGGTAGGCAGCCTTGAGGTTACGCGGTTCCATGGTGTGGTAGATGTTCTGCACATCCACCATCAGCGGAGCGTGGAGATCCACCTCGAGGTTCTTTCCGGCGGCCTTCACCCGCTCGAACTCCTCTGCAAGCATCGGAAGGTCGAACTTCGAGGAATTGAACCCAGCGAGATCGCTGTCCTTCAGCCATGACGCTATGTCGTCTGAATAATCGAAAAAGGTAGGACAGTCCTTGAACATGTCGTCCGTAAGGTGGTTGACCTTAGAGGCTTCCTCTCCAATATGGCGCTGACATCGCTTCTCGTAGTCCCATGGCTTTATCCGCCAAGTCTTGACGCGCTGCTCCCCGTCGGGGAACACCTTGACGAAACTCAGCTCCACGATTGAGTCACACGGAATAACAAGGCCCGTGCTTTCTATGTCAAAGAAAATCAGAGGTCTCTGAAGATTGAGCTGCATGGCCGTAAGTGATTATGAGAGCATGATAGGCATGAGGATGCCGCAGATGTTGACACTCGAAGCCTCTTCCTCCGAAGGCACGACGAGCGCAGCTCTTCGGGAGTCCGCGAACTTCATCACGATTGTCTCGCAGTCAATGCTGGAAAGCATCTCGATGAGGAAAGACGACTTGAAGCCTATGCTTATGCTGTCTCCGCGGTAGTCGCACTCTATCTTCTCGTAGGCGGCGAGAGCGAAGCCCACGTCCTGTGCGGTGATTTCAATCTGGCCCGGAGCAAGGTCGAACTTGATGTAGTTGGAGGCCTTGTTGGCACATACGGCCACACGCCTTACAGTATTGAGCAACTGATAGCGGTCTACGCTGAGCACGTTGGAATTGTTCTGAGGTATCACCCTGCGGTACTCTGGGAACTTGCCGACCACAAGACGGCATATCATCGTCGTGCTGCCGAAACTGAAGACGGCAGTGCTCGCGTCGAACTCAACATTCACATCCTCGTTAATCTTGTCGAGGGATGATTTCAGCACGGATGCCGGCTTCTTGTGAAGGATGAATGATGACTTCTGCGACACCGTTGCCTCATTTGTAGTATAGCAGACGAGCTTATGGGAATCCGTTGCAACCAACGTCGTGCTGTCCACGTCCATGTCGAAGAATATGCCGTTCATTGCCGGACGAATCTCGTCATCGGCGGTCGCATAGATGGTGCTGCCGATTCCGGCAAGCAGCACAGAAGCAGGAAAAGTAACGTTCTGGACATCTCCGGTCGCGACATTGATGTCTGGATAGTCTTCCGCAGGGAAATAGGGCAGAGAAGAGTTGCCCACACCCCAGTTGCATTCGAAACTGCCCTCGGCGGTCACCTTGATGTTCAGAGGACAGTCAGGAAGGGAGCGGAGAAGTTCGGTGAGCTGCCTTGCCGGGACGGCCATGCTGCCGTCGCTCTCGGAAGAGGCAACTTCCACGTAGGTCCTGAGCGTGAGCTCCTTGTCAGATGCGGTAATCTCGAGTTTTCCATCCTTGAGGACGAAGAGACAATTCTCCAGTATCGGCATCGCTGTCTTGGTAGGAATGGCCTTTGACACATCCAGAAGGCCTTTCAGAAGCGTGGCACTTGAAATGTTGAATTCCATAAATTATATAAGTTCATTTTTACAAAATTAGGAATATTTCCTGACACTTGGCATACAATTTGACTTTTTAGAATGAAGAAACTTTAATGCTAAATGATATGAAGAAAGGTATCATCATCGTATTGGCGTCCGTGCTTCTGAGCGGACTGACAGCCTATGGAATCGTCAAGGCACAGACTCCGCACGCCATCCAGACGGTAGAGTACAGTCCCGACGGACAAGTGACGAAGACTGTCAATTTGTCACTTTCGGACTATCCGGATTTTACATACGCCGCAGAGAATGCAGTCGAGGCTGTTGTCTATGTGGAAGTGACATCAAAATCGCCTTCCTCAGAATACATCAACCCATTCTTCCGCTACTTCTTCGGAGAAGGAATCGGAGAAGGAAGCCGTGAGCGCAAAGGCAGCGGCTCAGGAGTAATCATCAGAGAAGACGGCTACATAGTGACCAACAACCACGTCGTCGACAACGCCACCGGCGTCAAGGTCACTCTCAACAACAACAAGTCATACAACGCCACAATCATCGGAACGGACAGCGCGACCGATGTCGCACTTATCAAGATAGACGCGAAAGGTCTTCCAGCACTTCAGTTCGCCGACTCAGACAAACTTCGTTTGGGAGAGTGGGTGCTTGCCATCGGCTCACCTCTGGGCGAGCAGCTGCGCTCGACAATCACCGCCGGCATCGTCAGCGCCAAAGGACGTTCGATGTCCTCAAGCGGAGAATTCAAGATCGAGTCGTTCATCCAGACCGATGCGGCCGTCAATCCCGGCAACTCTGGCGGAGCGCTCGTCAACAAGAAAGGAGAGCTGGTCGGCATCAACACGGCTATAGTTTCCACGACCGGCTCCTACAGCGGGTACTCATTCGCGGTGCCTTCCACCATCGTCCACAAAGTGGTAGCCGACCTCATTGACTTCGGTTCTGTCAAGAGGGCCAAACTCGGCGTCAGCATCACCGCCATCGACGAGAAGCTCGGCGAAGAGCTGAAACTCTCATCGTTCAACGGCGTGTACGTCGCAGGAGTGACGAAGGGCGGTTCCGCCGACAAGGCCGGCGTGAAGGCCAAAGATGTCATCATAGCCATCGACTCTACAGTGGTGAAGAGCCCATCATCGCTGCAGGAAAAGGTCAACTCCTTCCACCCTGGGGACAAGGCTGTAATCAAGCTCATCCGCGGCGGCAAGACAATTGAACTTCCTATCACCTTCATTGATGACAACACTCTCTCCGGAGAGGTAACCCAGGACGGAACCGTGATGTTCTACGGCGCAAGTCTCAAGGCAGCCGAGAAGGGTGTAGAGATTGTCTCCGCCGGCAACGGCAAACTCAGCAAGGCGGGCGGCATGGACGGATTCATCATCCTCTATGTCAACGACCAGAAGGTCAGCAAGCCTCAGGACGTTATCGACATTGCAAAGAAGAGCCGCAGGTCCATCTTCATCGAAGGTCTGACGGCAAGCGGAAGACCGGGGTACTTCGGCTTCGGAAAAGACGAATAGGAGAAAGTCCACGACGTTTTTGCGACGGGCGGCTACTTGGCCGTCCGTCTTTTGTATCCCAAGAGTAGGGCGACGGGAAAGAGAATCTTTGCCCGCGTTTTGAAGCCAAGGCGTGAAACTTTCCTTCGGAAGAAGCGTATATATGAGCGAAGCACAAAGGAGGCGAACCTGAAAAGATCGATTTTTCTATAGTATATGAGACAACTTAAAATTACAAAGTCCATCACAAACCGCGAAAGCGCATCCCTTGACAAGTACCTTCAGGAAATCGGACGCGAGGAACTTGTGTCCCCGGAAGAGGAAGTCGAGCTTGCGCAACGGATCCGCAAAGGCGACCGCGAAGCACTCGAAAAACTTACGAGAGCGAACCTTCGATTCGTGGTGTCCGTCGCAAAACAGTATCAGAATCAGGGACTCAGCCTGCCGGACCTCATCAACGAAGGCAACCTCGGACTGATTAAGGCTGCGGAGAAATTCGATGAGACCAGAGGGTTCAAGTTCATATCCTACGCCGTATGGTGGATCCGCCAGTCTATCCTCCAGGCGCTTGCGGAACAGAGCCGTATCGTCAGGCTCCCTCTCAATCAGGTAGGCTCTCTCAACAAGATAAACAAGGCGCTCGGCAAATTCGAGCAGGAGAACGAGCGTCAGCCATCTACGGAGGAACTCGCGGAGATGATTGACATCCCCAAGGACAAGATTGCAGACACCCTCCGCGTCTCGGGAAGACATGTCAGCGTGGACGCTCCTTTCGTGGAAGGTGAGGACAACAGCCTCCTCGATGTACTTCCGGACGACAATTCTCCAAGCGCGGACAGAGGCCTCACCAACGAGTCGCTCAGCACCGAAATCGAGCGCGCACTCCAGATTCTGACCACGAGGGAACGTGAGATCATCAAGTCGTTCTTCGGCATAGGCTGCCAGGAGATGACTCTTGAGGAGATTGGCGAAAGACTTGACCTCACGAGGGAAAGAGTCCGTCAGATTAAGGAAAAGGCTATACGCAAACTCAAGAAACCAGCAGCCAGCAAACTGCTGAAAACCTACCTCGGATAGAAGACATGAGAGCAGAAGAATTCATCGCGGCAAAGGCCGCAGAGGCCGTCAAGGCCATATACGGCGCCGACGTGGACGCGTCCGCCCTTCAGATCCAGCCGACACGCAAAGAGTTCGAGGGAGACTACACTCTGGTCGTCTTCCCGCTCCTCAAGACCACTCGCCAGAGCCCAGACGCAAGCGGCAACGCGATAGGGGAGTGGCTCAAGTCCAACTGCCCTGAAATCAGCGCATTCAACTCAGTGAAGGGGTTTCTCAACCTGAGCCTTTCCAACACCTGGTGGAAGGAGTGTCTCGAAGCTATCGTCTCTGATCCGGACTTCGGGCTGCTGCCGTCCAACGGGAAGCGCATTATGGTCGAGTTCTCGTCTCCGAACACCAATAAGCCGCTCCACCTCGGACACATCCGCAACAACCTCCTCGGAGCATCGGTGTCCGAACTCCTGAAAGCCGCTGGCAACGACGTCATCAAGGCGACCCTTGTCAACGACAGAGGTGTCCACATCTGCAAGTCCATGTACGCCTGGCAGCAGCGCTTCAACGGAGCTACACCGCAGAGCAGCGGCAAGAAGGGTGACCACCTCGTGGGCGACTGCTACGTGGAGTTCGCCAAGATGGAGAAGGAAGACCCGTCCGTGATGGACAAGGTACACGAGATGCTTGTCAAGTGGGAAGAAGGAGACCCTGCCGTGAGGTCTCTCTGGCAGATGATGAACGAGTGGGTGTTCGAAGGTTTCGAGCAGACCTACAAGGCCCTCGGAATCAGTTTCGACCGCACCTACTACGAGCACGACACCTACCTCCTCGGCAAGGAACTCGTCCAGAAAGGACTCGACAGCGGTGTGTTCGTCAAGGACCCTGACGGTTCCGTATGGTGCGACCTTACGGCGGACGGACTGGACCGCAAGCTCCTTCTCCGAGCAGACGGCACTTCCGTCTACATCACACAGGACCTCGGCACTGCTGAGCGCCGGTTCACGGAGTTCAAGCTCGACTCGCACATCTACGTCGTTGGCGACGAGCAGAACTACCACTTCCAGGTTCTCAAGCTCATCCTCAAGAAGCTCGGATTCTCGTGGGCAGACTGCATCTACCATCTCTCATACGGAATGGTGGAACTCCCTGAAGGCAAGATGAAGTCCAGGGAAGGCACGGTTGTCGATGCGGACGACCTCATCGAGAAGATGTACCAGGAAGCCAAGTCCACTTCCGAAGAGAGCGGCAAGCTCGACGGCATCTCAGACGAGGAAAAGGACAGGCTCTACCATATCATCGGCCTCGGAGCGCTCAAGTACTTCATCCTCAAGGTGGACCCGAAGAAGAAGATGCTTTTCAACCCGAAAGAATCTATCGATTTCAACGGCAACACCGGACCATTCATCCAGTACACGCACGCCAGAATCATGTCAATTCTCCGCAAGGCTGCTGAAGCCGGCAGGAAGGAGAGAATAGCGGAAGGCGTGGAACTCAGCCCGAAGGAAATCAGGATAGTCCAGTTGCTGTCCGCATATCCTCAGAAGGTCGCGGAGGCCGCCGGTGCGCTTTCTCCGGCCTTGATAGCCAACTATTGCTACGACATAGCCAAGGAGTTCAACCAGTACTACCACGACACCTCCATTCTCCGCGAGCCGGACACCGACCTTCTGGAGATGAGGCTGTCACTGATTGCAGCGACCGCGAGAGTCCTGCGCTCAGCCATGGGAATCCTCGGGATTGAACTTCCGGACAGAATGTAGGACTATTGTGAAGAGGCTGCAAGTTTTTCTGCATTTCATTGAGAAGTTTTCAGAAAATTCTGTATACTTGCAGCCGATTTGAACAAGAGATAAAATATGGCACCAGACAACAAAAAACGTCGTATCGTCAGCTATGAGAATATGTCGCCGGAATTGGCGGAGGCATTTGCGCAGAAGTATCCTAAAGGTTTCAGCGACTATCTCCCGGATTTGGAGAAGTACACAAAGCCGGACGGTACGCCGTTCTATGCCGTGCTCATCGAGATACCTGACGCTATCTACCTTGTAAAAATCAAGGTCAAAATTGATGACACCGACGACATCGAAAGATGGCTCGAAGGCGAAGAAGAGGCTGAGAACGAGCAGGTTGCGGGAACCGTCGGGGATTCTTCGGAAGAGGGCGGACCGCTTCCGGACGAGAACATATCCCAATATGGGGCGGACGATGAACCTGCAGATGCAAGCGAATAGTCCACGAATCAAGATTACAGAACATCAGAAACTTCTGTTTTTGAGTTTGATAGTCGGCGTGCTCTCTGGGTGCGCCGCTGTCATTCTTGACTGGGCTATCGAGACTATCTCCGCCTTTGTCAAAGGCATAGGCGGAGGCCGGTACGAGTGGAGTTACCTCGTTTCTCCGGGAGTGGGAATGTTCATCTCCCTGCTTCTCCTGCGTTATGTCATCAAGGACAACATCGGCCATGGAGTGACCAAGGTGCTGCTCGCGATGTCGCGGAACGAATCAAGAATAAAGCCCCACAACATGTGGAGTTCCGTTCTCACATCCTCATTTACCATCGGCTGCGGTGGTTCGGTGGGAGCCGAAGCCCCTATCGTCTACACTGGAGCCGCGATAGGCTCCAATCTCGGAAAGGCCTTCGGGCTGTCGTACCGCAGCATCACCATACTTCTCGGATGCGGAGCAGCGGGCGCCGTGGCGGGCATCTTCAAAGCCCCGCTCGCTGGAGTCCTCTTCACGATGGAGATCCTGCTTTTCAACGTCTCCATGAAGTCGCTGCTCCCTCTGCTGCTCTCCACCATTTCTGCCACGGTAATCGCATACATCTTCCGCGGACAGACACCGGTGTTTGAATGTGACCTCAGCATGTTCTCCATGGGGAACATACCCTACTACATAGTTCTCGGCGTAGCGGCAGGCCTTTTCTCCCTGTATTTTACCAACGGAACCCTCTGGCTGGAGGAGAAACTCGGAAAGTTCGCCAATACCTATCTCAGGTGGGCTCTGTGCGCAGTTGCGCTCGGACTGCTGATCTTTATCTTCCCGCCTCTGTACGGCCAGGGCTACGATTCGCTCCACAGCCTTTTGAACGGGCAGGAGATTTCCATCGAAGGCGACAGCATACTCTCATTCCTCTTCAACTACAGATGGGGTGTACCGGTCTTCTTCGTGTTGATTCTATTCTTCAAAATCGTCACGATGACTCTGACCAACTCCGGCGGAGGTGTCGGAGGGACATTCGGGCCGACGCTTTTCGCCGGCGCCATCCTGGGCTTCGTCATCTCACGCTGCTTCAACCT
This sequence comes from uncultured Muribaculaceae bacterium, assembly GCA_964385795.1. Taxonomy (GTDB): domain Bacteria; phylum Bacteroidota; class Bacteroidia; order Bacteroidales; family UBA932; genus Cryptobacteroides. The sequence continues at coordinate 85,060 of CAYLPY010000003.1, read as the reverse complement.
GATGGGCGCCAGCGTGCCTGAGCAGAACTTTGTCCTCGTGGGGATGGCGGCGCTGATGGCTTCGGTCATGCAGGCTCCGATGACCGCAATCTTCCTCATAGCGGAGATTTCAGGCGGCTACGAGCTGCTTATTCCGCTGATCATGACCGCCACGGTGGCATTCGGCACTGTGAGAATCTTTGAAAAATACTCCATCTACACCAAGCGTATAGCACAGAGCGGCGACCTGCTCACACACGACAGCGACCAGGCGGTGCTCACGCTCATGCGTACCAACGACCTGATACGCGACAAATACCCGAAAGTGAAGATTGACGCGACACTCCGCGAAGTAGTGGACCTCATTTCATCCACGGACTCGGACGCCGCTGTGCTCGCGGTCATCGACTCGAAGGGGCGGTTCCAGGGCATGGTGGACCTCGCCGCGGTGCGCAAATACCTGTTCAGCGCGGAGAGTTACGACACCACTCACGTCTACAACATCATGGAGACACCTCCGGAGTACATATACTACGGAGAGAAGATGGAAACCGTTATGGAGAAATTCGACACGACCGGAGCATGGAGGCTTCCGGTGATTGACAAAGACCGCAAGTACCTCGGCTTCATCTCGAAATCAAGGCTGCTGTCCGCGTACAGGGCAGAACTCAAAGAAATCTCACAGGGGGATTAGGAAGCGGCCTTGCCCAGCAGTTCAAGGGCAATCCTGCCACGCTCGACGTCCACGTCGACAACCCGGGTGCGTATTTTCTGGTGAAGCTTCAGTACGGAAGACGGTACGATGCCGCGCGGCCCCATTCTGGAGACATGGATCAGTCCGTTCTCGTGAAGTCCGATGTCCACGAAAGCGCCGAAGTTCGTTATGTTGGTGACTATACCGGGAAGTTCCATCCCCGGCTTGAGGTCGTCTATACTGCGGATGTCGTCCGCAAAAGAGAATTCCTCCGCACCCTCGCGAGGATCGAGTCCAGGCTTCGCCAGTTCTTTTAGGATGTCGTTTATCGTGGGCAGCCCCGCGCTGTCCGAGACGAAGTCGGCTGCGGAAATCTTCGAGCACAGTTCCAGATTGCCAACCAGCGACGCCACGTCCACTCCGAGAGACTTCGCCATCCGGTCTACGATGCCGTAGGATTCCGGATGCACAGCTGAAGAATCGAGCGGGTTTGACCCTCCCTTTATCCTCAGGAAGCCAGCACACTGTTCGAAGGCCTTCGCTCCGAGACGCGGCACCTTCTTGAGATCTTCACGGCTCGCAAAACCGCCGTTGGCTGTCCTGTATGCGACGATGTTAGCTGCAAGCGCTGCCCCGATGCCGGAGACGTATGACAGAAGGTAGGGGGAGGCTGTATTGAGGTTCACCCCGACAGAATTGACGCACCTCTCGACGACGTTGTCCAACTGCTCCTTGAGGAGAGACTGGTCCACATCATGCTGATACTGACCTATCCCCAAACTTTTCGGATCAATCTTAACTAGCTCCGCGAGCGGATCCATGAGACGCCTCCCGATGGAGACAGCCCCGCGGACGGTCACGTCCTCGTCCGGAAACTCGCTTCTCGCAATCTCGGACGCGCTGTAGACGGATGCGCCGTCCTCGCTCACAAGCCACACTTTGCAGCCCTCCGGCAGTCTTATCCGTCGCATGAACTCTTCAGTCTCACGGGAAGCGGTACCGTTGCCGACGGCCACTGCCTCTATCCCATACTTGTCAACCATCGCCTGCACCGAAGTGATTGCCTTTATCTTGTCGTTCTGCGGCGGGTGGGGGAACACTACCGTATGGCAGAGAAGATTGCCGTACTCGTCGAGGCAGGCTATCTTGCACCCATTCCTGAATCCAGGATCAATCGCCATTATGCGCTTCTGCCCGAGCGGAGCGTCAAGCAGGAGCTGGGAAAGATTTTCCCCGAACACCCTGATGCTCTCAAGGTCAGCCTTGCGTTTCGCCTCTTTGATTACCTCCCCGCAGATGGACGGCTCCAGAAGACGCTTGAAAGAGTCAGCGACAGCCTCCTTTATCTGCTCGGCAAGAGACGCGGAAGGGTACGAATGCGACTTGCAGAAGTCATAGTATATCTTTGCCGCACATTTCTCCGGATCAGCGTCTATCGAGACACTGAGAAAACCCTCGTTTTCCGCACGGAGCATCGCAAGAAGATTATGCGCCGGAATTCTTGAGAGCGGAGCGGTAAAAGAGAAATAGCCGCGGTACTTCGCGGACTCCGGCGAGGACTTCGCGGCCCTTGTCGCCGACGACACTATGCGGCGGCTGCGGAATATCTCCCTAAGGTTCTCCCTTATCTGGGCCGTCTCCGAAAGTCTCTCGGCTATAATATCTCGCGCTCCGGAGAGCGCAGCATCGACACTCACGACCTTGTCGGACAAGTACTTGCGTGCCTCACTTGAAGGATTGGCGCAGCCTTTAACATTCCACATAAGGTCTGCGAGAGGTTCAAGCCCGAGTTCTTTGGCAGCAGTCGCCCGCGTCCTGCGCTTCGGCCTGTATGGAAGATATAGGTCTTCCAGCTCCGTTGCGTTGACACAGTTTTCAATCTGCCCGCGCAGTTCATCAGAGAGCGCTCCAGCCTCGGCTATAGTCTTGAGGATGGTGGACTTACGTTTCTCCATCTCATCATACACATCAATCCAGTGCCGCAGTTCAGCGACTTGGGCGTCATCCATCCCTCCTGTCTTCTCCTTGCGATAGCGACTGATGAAAGGAATGGTGTCGCCGTCAGCAAACATCTCCACACAATTTTCCACCTGCCACGCCTTAAGCCCGAGCTGCGAGGCAATATGATTGACATACAGTTCCTTCATAATAGTTCTTGGATGATGGGATTATCTGCTCTTTGGATGGATTTTCCTGAACCTGAGGGCAAGCACACCCCAGAACGCTTCCCCGAAAATGCTTCCGGACATTTTGGATGTACCCTCGCGACGGTTGACGAACACCACAGGAATCTCCTTGATCTTGAAACCGAGTTTCCGTGCCGTGTACTTGAGCTCTATCTGGAAGCCGTAGCCTTTCATCTTAACAGCGTCCAGATCTATGGTTTCCAGCACTTTGCGCGAATAGCAGACAAAGCCAGCCGTGCTGTCGTAAATCCGGAATCCGAGTACCAGACGGACATATATGGAGGCGCAGTAGGAGATGAGAATCCTTCCAATCGGCCAGTTCACGACATTGATGCCGTCACAGTAGCGCGAGCCGACGGACATGTCCGCACCTCCGTCGACGCAGGCCGAAAGCAGCCTCGGAAGGTCAGCAGGATTGTGGGAAAAGTCGGCGTCCATCTCGAAAACATAGTCATAGCCGTTCCTGCAGGCCCATTTGAAACCGGCGACGTATGCAGTCCCGAGTCCGAGTTTGCCTTCGCGCTCTATTAGGAAAAGCCTTGCCGGAAACTCGTCCTGCAGCGAGACCACGGCAGCTGCCGTCCCGTCGGGAGAACCGTCGTCGATGACGAGAATGCTATAGTCGCCTTCGAGCGAGAGCACTGCGCGGATGATTTTCTCTATGTTCTCAATCTCGTTGTAGGTCGGTATTATGACAAGTTTCCGTTCCATATCACGTTCATTGCAAATCACGCAAAAATACTGAATTTTTCTTCATTATCCCTTTTTTGAAAAGGGCTTCTTATATTTGCAGCAAATGACGTACCGACAATGATTGACAGATTCGATATTCCCCTTCGTACAAGCACTGCACGCATCAAGGAGATTGCTTCGGAGGCGGGTTCAGAGTATACTCTCATCTACACCAAACCCACAGGACTGAGGTGGGTCGACTTCGGTCTGGAAAGACTCGTCCAGATTGCCCGCGACAGCGGGGCCGCGATGGCTTATGCAGACCATTTCGCAAGCATTGACGGGAAGACCTCCGAGCAGCCGGTCATCCCTTTCCAGAAAGGAGCGCTCAGAGACGATTTCGACTTCGGCGGAGTACAGCTGTACAGGACCGACATCCTCAAGGCCTGCGCCAGCGAGATGGACGTAGAGTATTCGTTCGCAGGACTTTATGACCTGCGGCTCAGGGCCTCGCGCAAAGGGCCTCTCGTCCATGCGGGGGAGTTCCTCTACTATGAGGTGGAGACCGACACGCGCAAGTCCGGCGAAAAGCTTTTCGACTACGTGGACCCGCGCAACAGGGCGGTGCAGGTGGAGATGGAACAAGCCTGCACGGAACACCTCAAAGCCGTCGGTGGCTATCTGACGCCACAGTTCAAGGACGTAGACCTCAAGAGCGGGGGAGACTTCCGCTACGAGGCATCGGTGGTAATCCCGTGCCGCAACAGAACCAGAACCATCGGGGACGCCATCCGTTCCGCATTGAGCCAGAAGACAGACTTCCCGTTCAACGTCATCGTCGTAGACGACAACTCCACCGATGGCACTGTTGAGGTCATAAAGTCTTTTGACGACAAGCGCCTTGTATACATCGCCCAGGACCCGAGCTACCACGCCATCGGAGGCAACTGGAACGCCGCCGTCCACCATCCAGACTGCGGACGCTTCGCCATACAGCTCGACTCCGACGATGTCTATTCAGGGCCGGACACCCTCCAGAAGTTCGTGGACGCTTTCCGCAGGGAAAACTGCGCAATGGTGATAGGCACATACCGGCTCACCGACTTCGACCTCAATGAGATTCCGCCCGGAGTGATCGACCATAGAGAATGGACCGAGGAGAACGGAAGGAACAATGCGCTGCGTATCAACGGCCTTGGTGCACCGAGGGGATTCTGGACTCCGCTACTCCGGGAGATTAACTTCCCGACCGTGAAATACGGCGAGGACTATGCCGTCGCGCTCCGCATCAGCCGCACCTACCGCATCGGGCGCATCTGGGACGTGCTCTACGACTGCCGGCGCTGGGGCGGGAACTCCGACGCTGCACTACCGGTGGAGAAGGCCAACGCAAACAACTACTACAAGGACAGCCTCCGCACTCTGGAGCTCGAAGCCCGCATAGCACTGAACCGCCGGACCAGTCAGGGGGAGGCTTCCTGAGCCAACGTCCGTCACTCTCCAGCGGATATCCCCATAAGTTTCCAGAAGTCCGTGCAGAAGTTGCTGCTGTCGCTGTACCGACCAGCAGGCTATCTGCTCCGTCTTCATCTCCGGAATTACCATTCAAAAATTTCGGAACTCCCAGACAATAAAAAAGAGGAAGCCGCGCTGCCGCTACTTCCTCCTTCCTGCGGAAAGACAGGGATTCGAACCCTGGAACCGCTTTGGACGGTCACACGCTTTCCAGACGTGCCTCTTCAGCCACTCGAGCATCTTTCCTTGATGGACTGCAAATATAAAACTTTTTCGGCTCACCTGCAAAGGTCCATGTCATAATTTGAAATGAACCACTCCAACTCCCAGGCCATGAAACCGTATATTGACATTGTGGAGAAGACCAATGTCGATGCAATGAAGTTGGTTGATGAAGAGTTGCAGAAACAATTGCGCACTTTGAAAAGATTCTGGCATTCTGACAAACTTCAGCATACTCGCAGTGTTGTTGCGGTTTTTCCGAGAATGCCCGCATTCAGTTTTGAGAAAATAAAGTATAGTTTGTTTTATTCTTTGCCGTTTACAAAGACAAAGAATTCCGTCGACTTTTTTCTTTATCTACTTAGGCGCACTTTTGACACAGTATCTTTTGATTTCCGTAATACACTTTCGTAATTTTCCATATATTTGCAGTCAAAAGCAGGAGGACAGATTATGGAAAAGAAGAATGCACGGGGCGGATGCCGCCCTGGGGCAGGACGCCCGAAAGGGGACAGCCGCATGGTGACGTTCCGCGCGCCTGGTGACCTCGCGGAGCGTCTGGATGCCAGACATAACCGCACCGAGTTCATTAAGCGGAGCCTATGGCGGGCCCTTGACGAGGAGCGGTCGCTGGAGGCCATAGGCAGCGCAGTGGGCGCCGGGGAACTGGGCACCGTGAGACTGCCATTCTTCGATGCGCGCGTGGTGGCGGGATTCCCAGTCCCGCTGGACAGCAACGAGCGGTCGCAGGACATCGACCTCCTGCGGATGCTCTGCCCGCATCCCGAGGCATCCTACCTCGTCCGCGTCAACGGCGACTCCATGATCGATGCCGGGGTGATGAGCGGCGACATAGTCATAGTCGACAAGAGCAACCGCCGGCCCTCCCCAAAGGAGATTGCCGTATGCGAGCTGAACGGAGAGTTCACCCTCAAGCGCCTCGTGGAGGAGGACGGGCAGGGATGGCTCGTGCCGGCGAACCCGGACTACCCCAGAATCAGAATCACCGGAGAGGACGACTTCAGCATCTGGGGGACGGTGACGTACATAATACACAAGGCAAGGGAATAGGACATGGTGGCGCTCGCCGACTGCAACTCCTTCTTCGCCTCCGTCGAGAAGGCCCTGCATCCCGGACTGAAAGGGCGTCCCGTCTGCGTACTTTCAAGCAACGACGGGAACGTTGTCGCGCTCACCCCGGAAGCGAAGTCGCTCGGAGTGCGGCGCGGGGACCCATACTTCAAGGTAAGGGACATCCTTGAGAGGAACCGCGCGGCGGTGTTCTCAGGGAATCTCATGCTCTACGCCGCCATGTCGGAGAGGGTGCAGAGCATAATGCGACAGACAGTGTCCCGCACCGAGTCATACTCCATAGACGAACAGTTCCTATATCTCGACGGATACGGGACAGGGGAGGAACTCACTGACCTGATGCGCGGGATGGTGGAGAGGATACGGTTATGGACGGACATACCGATAAGCGTCGGCATAGCGCAGACCAAGACTCTGGCCAAGGTAGCCAACAAATTCGCGAAGAACTATCCGGGCTACCGCTCCGTCTGCCTGATAGATAGCGACCGGAAGCGCAGAAAAGCCCTGTCTATGTTCGACCTCTCCGACGTGTGGGGCGTTGGAAGACGCACCTGCGAAAGCCTCATGAGGCTAGGGATTACCACCCCGCTTGAGTTCGCCGACAAGACGGGGGAGTGGGTGAGGAGTCACTTCCACAAGCCGGAATACCTGACATGGCTCGAACTGAACGGCGTCCCCTGCATCGACACAGCGGAACTCGCCGAACGCCGCACCATCACAACCAGCAGGAGTTTCGGGACGATGGTGACAGAGCTCGACGACCTGAGAGCGTCCGTCGCCTCCTTCGTCTCCAGCTGTGCCGCCACCCTGCGCTCGCAGGGCTCCTCGGCATCGGAGGTGACGGTATTCGTGATGAGCAACCGCTTCCGTAAGGACCTGCCACAGTACTTCAACAGCGGGACCGTCCGTCTCCCGCTGCCGTCATCAGACACGCTGGAGCTGACCAAAGCCGCCACCTCACTCGCCGAAAGGCTCTACAGGCCGGGAATACAGTACAAAAAGTCGGGCGTCATGCTCTCCGGCATCATCAGCGGCCTCGTACATTCCTCACTCTTCGACATCGGAGAGGACAGGGAGAGGAAGGCGGAGCTGTCGCGCTGCATGGACGCCCTGAACTGCAGGTTCGGCTTGAAGACTGTGCACCTCGCAACTGAAGGTGGAAGTGATGGGGTATGGAAAGTCCGCTCGGAGCACAGGACTCCGAACTATCTCACCGACATCGACGAATTGATGACGATAGACATCTGAAAGAGCAAATGCCGAGGAATTAATGTTACATAATTTATATTATGTTAACTTGCGGTAATCTTTCCGAAATCGAATCCTTCCACAGACGCCCCCTCTAACGGGATTTAATAATCTTTATAAAGTTTATCATTTGATATCCGCACCATCATCCCTAATCGCCTCGAGCAGAAAACTCACGGGACGGAAACCGTCGTTGCAACTTATCATCGCGCTCATCGGGTTCTTCATCCAACCGCCGAAGAAATCTCCTTCACCCCTCGACAACGCTTCCACGAACTCACGCATCGATTTCCACGCCTCCCGACACAAACCTTCTGGACACTCGCCGCTGTCACTTATCCAGAACATGCCTTCGAGAACCTCACAGGTATGCTCAATAGGATTCTCATACAGAGCAGCCAAGTCTTCATGGCAAACCTTGCGCACGGCTGTAATCTTGACTTTCATCCCAATAAAAACTTTATAAAAAGCAAGGTAAATTCCAATAGACGAGCCCTATAATAGCCCAAGATCCTCTTTGTCGGAGACCGGGGACGAATAGATTCCGAGGAAGACTTTGCGGAATTCCTCCCTGTCGGAGACCAATTTCCCAGCTCTGTCAATCCTTGAGTCCGCATATTCCACAAATTCGTCGCGTTCCTCAAGACTGTATTCCCCACTATACTTCTCCCCGCCATGGAGCAAATCGTAAGCTATATAGTTGGTCTTCCACAACTTGTATCCACGGATGATACGCTCATCGAGGATCCGGCACATAAGGCGGAAACGGTCATTGCCCGACTTGCCCTCAAGCGTCGAAAGTTCCTCATGAGTTATCGGCTTGTCTGCCGAAAGATGGATACCGCCCTTCCACTGACGAACTCCCTCGATAATGCTTCCGGTATCTTCGCCGTGGCGTTTGCGGTATTTTTTCGATTTCGAGACATACAGTTCCCTGGCCTTGAAAAGGTCACACGGCTCATACTCATACGAGATGCTAAGAGGGACGATATTGAGTTCCTCGAAATTCTCTGCAAAACAGCCTTTTCCGCTCATATTCAGCATCTTGAGCAGACCCTGGGAAGTACGGTCCTTGCCATTTTTAGCACGTCCCTCCTTTTGCGCGACCCAGACAGAACAGCGCTGCGAAGAGACGCTTTCACGTATGTATTCGGAGAGACACGACGAGGCTTCATACATCTCCTTCGGAGGAAGTCCCCGCAGCACGCTCACCATACGGTTGGAGCGCAGCAGGTCAGACATCAGCGCATTGTCACGGCTGAGATTGTTCCCGACACACACTTCCATCAGAGGCAGTCCCTTCTGCAGCAGAATCCACTGAGTCAGAGCTACATCGAGAATCATGTCACGGTGATTGGAGATAGCGAGGAACTTCCCGGCGGAACTTATCTTCTCGAACCCGTCGAAACTGAAACCAGAAGATGTCCTGGCCACGGTATTCTCGACCAGCGGCGACATCATCCGGCGCTGGTAGTCATCGATTGAAGCAACACGGCGAAGAGTCCTCGGGAGTTCCAGGCAGGAGTGGTCCGGAAAGACAAATCGCGAAATCAGCAGCGCGAGCGGATTGAACGAAGCTCGCCGTAGCGCCTTGACCGCCTCGGCGTCATTGAAAGGCCGTATGTCATCTATGTTAACACCCATGGCAGTCAGTCATTCGCCCGGTACAGAAGAGAACTGTCACCATAGCTTAGGAAACGGAAATCACGCGCAAGCGCATAGTCGTATATTTCTCTCCAGTTTCCGCCTACAAACGCGGAAATCAGCAGTAGAAGCGTGCTCTGAGGTTGGTGAAAATTGGTCACGAGCCTGTCCACAAGCCGGAATCGGAAACCCGGAACTATAATGATGCGGGTTCCGACCTTTATCTCGTCAAGACCGTTGGACTCAAGGTAGGCGATAAGCGCATCAAGAGATTCTCCAGTGCTGTAGGTATACTCCCTCTCATAAGGAGCCCACTGCGCGACATCCTCCGGAGAGGACTTCTCGATGCAGGAAACCCCCACATAGTATAAGGATTCCAGCGTACGCACGGAAGTCGTTCCGACGGCAATCAGATGCCCTTTCTGGTCACGTATCCGCTTGAGAAGAGAGAGCTTCACGGAGAAAGGCTCCCGGTGCATCGGATGCTCAGACACGAGTGAGTTCTTCACAGGCAGGAACGTCCCCGCCCCCACGTGCAGACACACATTCTCCATGTCGATGCCTTCCGCACGGATGGCGTCAAGCACGGACTGTGTGAAATGCAGCCCGGCCGTCGGGGCGGCCACGGAGCCTCGGATATGCGCATAGAGCGTCTGATAACGCTCAAGATCAATCTGTTCCGTACCCCGGTTGAGATATGGTGGGATTGGGACCTGCCCGCAGAGTTCCAGCACCCGTGAAAAAGGAATTGAATGATTCCAGGAGAAACGAATCACGGATGTCCTTCCATCTCTGGAAACCATTTCAGCCCTGAGATTCAGAGACGAAAGTTCACTGTTGCCGCATGCGTCAAGCATGAGCGGCTCACCTTTCCAACGCTTCGAATTGCCGACAATGCAAGTCCATGAGCAACTCTGCTCAGAAGCGAAGTTGACGTTGTAATCACTTGGTTGATAAGGTTCAAGGCAGAACACCTCTATATGTGCTCCACTTTCACGCCGGAAGAAAAGCCGTGCAGGGACGACCTTGGTGTCGTTGAACACCATCATCGAGCCCGAGTCAAGCAGTTGTGGTATTTCGCGAAAAATTCTCTCGTTTATGTTGCCGTCCTTATATACAAGCAGTTTTGAGGAATCACGCTCCGGCAGGGGATATTTTGCAATCCTCGCGTCCGGAAGCGGATAACTGTAATCTTCTATTCTGATCTCTGGTATCATAGCTGCGACAAATTTAGCAAATTATATAGAATGCTCACGACATGCCTCCGGAAGTCCTGAAAAGCGCGTCGCATTTGTTTACATTTCCAAAATCACCGTTTTACTTTGTAAATTTCACATTTATTTTAACCCTCTTAACAGAAGTAAACCCACGAATTGATAAGTATTTCTTATTACTTACCTCGACATGTATTTATATATCGCATAATCAGCTATTTATGTAACTTTACCTATATTAAAAATTTATTAAACACCTCACCATTCTACTGTAAAACGCGACTCAGCCACTTATAAGCCGCCAAAATCAAACACAGACATCGTGTTTATCAGTATTTTACACTTCTTATCTATATTATAAATCAAAGTCTTTTCATCAACAAGTTTTCCACACTCTCCTGTTGTTAACAAGTGTAAAACTTGTATTTCACAGAACGGTTGTTTAATTTTGTAAAAATAGATTTACAAGATGAACGGTCGCCTCGAACAGTTTTTGAAAGCGGAAAATATCAGCCAGTCGCAGTTTGCAGACACTATCGGAGTGGCACGGGCAAGCGTGTCACATATTCTGGCCGGACGCAACAAGCCAGGCTTCGAATTCATCGCGAGCATGTCACAAAAGTACCCCACCCTCAATCTGGAATGGCTTATTACCGGCAAAGGCAGAATGTACAAGAGCGGACAAGAGCCGCCGGTCACTCCTTCGCTCTTCACTCACGGCGAGGAATCAAACACATCTGAAGTCTCCGAGAATCGAGTATTGGAGGCCGCTGACGTACCCACAATCAAGGAATCGCTCTCCCAACATAAAGCATCAACTATAGATAAACCGCGCGAATACGCGGAACATCAGCGACATATAACAAGAGTTGTAGTGTTTTTTGACGACAATACCTACCAAGAATTGAAATAGTTCGGTGCGTAACAGGCAAAATTTTGCCGAGTTACCATCCAAATGGCTAAATTTGCCGCATGAGTCTGTACAATCTCATAGTGACCCCGTTCACAAAGAATATGGACGTGGAAAAGGCATCCCGGATTGGACTGCGGTACTTCCAGATTATCGGCAAGATTCCTTTCGGACGGAAGTTCGTCCGATGGATTTACGGCAACAAGGAGCAAGGGCTCCAGCGGGAAGTCTTTGGCCTTGATTTCTACAATCCAATAGGGCTAGGAGCAGGACTTGACAGACGCGGAGAACTCTACAACGATCTCAATAATCTCGGCTTCAGTTTCGTTGAAATAGGCCCGATGGGTTCGGAAGGAGTCCGCAAGGCGATAGCCCACATTCAGGCCGATCCCCAGAACGACATACTCGCCGTATGCATCGACGAGGACTATGCAAATGCTTTCACTCTCGCCTACGACTTCTTCGACTTTTTTGTCATAGACATCAGCGCGGATCCGAGTGCGGAAGAGTTGAATCCGCTGCTTGAAGCCCGCATAGCGGAGTCGGTCTACAAACCCGTCGTGGTGAAGATTCCCGACTACATAAAAGGCCCAGAATTGCAGAGAACGGCCAATTTCTGCCTGATGAACAACGTGGACGGCATAGAAGTACGTTCCAAGGAGCAGATTCGCGAGCTGAACAGTTTCACGCACGGCAGACTGCCGATAATTGCTAACTGCCATATCGACAGCCCAGAACAGGCGGCAGAGGCGCTCGCCTGCGGAGCATCGCTGGTTGAACTGCGTAGCGGTCTCCTTAAGCAAGGTCCGGGAATCATCGGCAAGGCACTCAAATATCTTCTCAACAAAGCCTATAATGAACAAGCAAGTACAGTATAGATTGGCCGACCTTCTCAAGGAGAGCGGTGCGACCTTGAGCGCGGCGGAGTCATGCACCGGCGGCTACATCTCGCATCTCGTCACCATGGTTTCCGGCTCCTCATCCTACTATCTCGGCAGCGTCACATCCTATGCGATAAGCATCAAGGAGCGGGTACTTTCTGTCCCGCCGGAGACCATCGAAGAGTTTGGAGTCGTCAGCAGCGAGGTGGCCGCAGCGATGTCAGAAGGAGTCCGTCGCTTGAGCGGAAGCACCTATTCCGTCGCGACGACCGGTCTTGCCGAAGGTGGCGATTCTCACTATCCGGAAGGGACCGTCTGGATTGGAGTCAGCGGACCGGACGGTACCAGAACACGACTTTTCCAATGCGATTACGGTCGAAAAGGCAACATACGGCGCTTCGCCATGGTTGCATTGGAAACTTTGGAGCGTTACATTATTGAATTAGCACAACAAGCTGTAAAATAATGGATATAACATTTTTGTATAGGCTACAAACAAAAATGTTAACACAAAAACGGCGCAAATAGCTCTATATTATAGCTGATTTTCGCCCCCGAACGACTGCCTTTCAACTTCATCAAGCAACCTGAGAAGATTGCCTCCGGCGACCATCTCAACATCGCTCTCCGAGTAGCCGCGGCGTCTCATCTCTGCGAAGACCATCGGCAATTTCGAGATGTCCTCGAGGCCTGAGGCGGTCACTTCGATGCCGTCATAGTCAGTTCCTATCCCCACGTGTTCAATCCCGGCTACGGAGATTGCGTGCTCTATGTGGTCAACCACTTTGCTGATGGTCGGACGTTCCAGAAGCGAAAGTTCATGGAGCACTTCCTCCCACGCTGCACGCTTCCGGGGATTGGAGGGATCCTTGATAAATTCGTCTTCGAGACACATATTTTCATCCAGTCCGGATGTCTCCAGAGTCTTCTCGAAACCGCAGTCCAGAAACAGAGGATAGATGCTCATGCAGACCACGCCTCCCCCTTGGGCTATGCCGCGGATTATCTCATCGGAAATGTTGCGGCGATGAGCGGACAGGGCACTGCAGCAGCCATGTGTATATGCGAGAGGTGCTGAAGACAGTTCAAGTACGTCACGCATGGTCTTCTCGGAAGAGTGCGCCAGGTCGACCAGCATCCCCACACGGTTCATCTCCTGCACAAGGTCCTTTCCTAACGGGCTGAGACCTCCCCAGCGGCCTTCCCCACTGCAACTGTCGCAGACAAGGTTGTCGGCACTGTGGGTAAGCGTGATGTACCTCACGCCTCTCCCGAGGAAATGCCCCAGAAGCTCGAACGCATCCCCGCCCTCAAGGGCCGATGCATTCTCAATGCCGAGCATCACGGAAATCCGTCCTTCGGCGCAGTTGCTGCGTACCTCTTCTGCCGTGCGGGCTATACTGACATAGTCAGAGTTCTCTCCCACCTGTCCGGTACACGCGTCCAGAAGAGACTCGGCATGGCGGGTGGCATCCGCTCCGCGCAGGCTTGCTGGAACGTACGCCGCAAAGAACGAAGCGGACACTCCTCCACGACGCATCTTAGGGAAGTCCACCTGCACGCCTGGATTGTCTTTGCCGAAATCGCGGAGACGCAGCATCTGCGAAGGAGCATCGCAGTGGGCATCAAGTATAGTCATCATATCATTCAATCAATCAGACTGCCCCATTCCTCGGTTCTGGCATCAATGTCCCTCTTCAGCTCGAGGTATGAGCGGGTAAGCTCCATGATGTCGTCCCCTTCTCCTGGAGATGCAAGAACCGTCTCTATGTCCTTCATCTTCCTTTCTATCGATTCAATCTCCTTCTCCAGAAAGGAGATTCTGTTCTTTTTCTTGCGGTCTTCCCTGCTTACCTGCTTCTTCTGCTCGAAAGCGGCCTGCTTCTCGACCGTCTGCGCCGGCTCTGCCTTCGTGGACGAGCTATTGCGCTCGAGTTCCTGAAGGTTCTCTATCTTTCGCTTCGCGAGGAACTCGGATACGGACCCGAGGTGTTCCTTGACCTGCCCGTCACGGAACTCGTACAACTTGTCCACAAGTCCGTCGAGGAAGTCACGGTCGTGAGAGACAACCACAAGAGTGCCGTCATAGGCGGCAAGGGCCTGTTTGAGAATATCCTTCGATTTGACGTCCATGTGATTGGTAGGCTCGTCGAGCGCGAGGAGATTGTAGCTCTGGAGCATGAGCTTCGCCATACCGAGCCTTGCCCGCTCCCCTCCGGAAAGCACGGAGACCCGTTTGTCGATGTCTTCTCCACGGAAAAGGAACTGCGCCAGAAGGTCACGCAGCTTAGTGCGAATCTCCCCCACCGCAATCCTGTCCAAGGTAGAGAACACAGTCTCGTTCTTATCAAGGACATCCTCCTGATTTTGAGCATAATAACCTATCTTGACGTTATGCCCAACCATTGCCTCTCCGGATATCGGGGAGAGTTCTCCCATGATGACCCTCATCATTGTCGTCTTGCCCTCGCCGTTTCGCCCGACGAAAGCGACCTTCTCTCCCCGACGTATCTCGATGTCGGCGTGGCTGAAAACAACCTTCTCTGGGAATCCTACAGTCAGGTCTACTCCCTTGAACACAACATCGGCGGCCCTCGGAGCAGGAGGGAATTTGACCGAGAGCCGGACATTGTCGGTCTCGTCAATCTCTATCCGGTCAAGTTTCTCGAGGGCCTTGATGCGTGACTGCACCTGATTCGACTTCGTCGGCTTGTAACGGAAGGCCTGTATGAACTCCTGGGTCTTCTGAATCATCTTCTGCTGATTCTCGTAGGCAGCAGTCTGTTGCTGAATCCTCTCGGCGCGCAGTTCAAGATATTTGGAATACGGGACTTTATAGTCGTGAATGTGGCCGAGCATCACCTCCACGGTGCGGTTAGTCACATTGTCAAGGAAGCGCCTGTCATGACTCACCAGCACAACGGAACAGCGGATGGACTTTAGATAGTCCTCAAGCCACTCTATGGACTCTATGTCGAGATGGTTCGTCGGCTCGTCGAGAAGCAGCACCTGCGGCGAACGCAGGAGAATCTTCGCAAGCTCGATGCGCATGTTCCACCCCTGAGAAAAAGTCTCGGTGCGGCGACCCAGTTCCTCGTCTTTGAATCCAAGTCCAAGCAAGGTACGGCGAGCCTGAACCTCCGGCGGTTCGCTGTGGCTGATCGACAGACGGTCATTAAGATTGTTGAGATGGATGATAAGTTCGGAATATGCTTCCGACTCATAGTCGGTCCGGCTCTCAAGTTCCCTTGTCACGGCTTCTATATCCTTCTCGATGGAGGTCACCGAGTCGAAGGCCGTCATGGCCTCGTCAAGGACCGACAACCCCTTGTGGTGCTCCATAATTTGCGGTAGATAGCCTATGCTCAAGTCGTTGGGCTTGTCTATGCGCCCGGAAGTCGGGGTCTGAATGCCGCAAACAAGTTTCAGGATGGTGGACTTGCCGGCACCGTTCTTCCCGACCAGACCAATCTTGTCAGTCTCGCTTATGTGGAAATTTATGTCGTCCAGCAGGACAAAGCCTCCGTATGAGACTGTAACGTCTTCAATAGAAATCATTTAATCAAAAACTATAGGTCCGAAGAACTCCGGACGATGAAAATCTGGACGCGAAGTCCTGACAGGGAAAAACGACAGATAGTGCTTCTCTCCTAGGACATTGCCGCATTTGTAGAAATTTCCTTTGGCAGAGAGAGAACGGAAAGACTGCAGACGGTGATGCACGAAAGTCGATGCCGGAATGTCCAATCCTACGCTCCATTTCTCCGCGACTTCACGAAGCTCGAAAGGCTCTGTCCCGAGCGAAGGAGTCCTCACAATGCCGTCGTATGCACTCCGGGGAAGAAACTCCCGGTGCGCCCGGTCCGGTCCGCAACACATGTAGATGCGCCCCGTCGGATTGCACTCGATGTTGTAGTAGAGCCCGTCGTCCGACGGAGCGAAGAAGAACTCCACGCAAGAGTCCGTCCAGACCTCTTCCTTGTCTGTACGACAGCGGGCAACAGTCGCCTTTTCTTCAACACAGAAAAGCAGGTGAAGCAGGTCGTCGTCATAGCTTATCTCAAGCGACACTTCAGGCTTATACGGAAACTCTTCCGGCCAGTCAAGGCATCCTATGCCGTATTTCTTTGCTGTTTTGAGGACTTGCATAGCAGTATTGACATTTCATACAAGAGATACATCGGAACGGCGAGAATAATCATCGAGACAGGGTCGGCAGGCGTGATGACGGCGGCAAGCACAAGAATCACCACTACTGCATACCGCCTCCCCTTCCTCAAGACACTCCGGTCCAGCACTCCCATGCGGGACAGAGCCACCACGACCGTAGGAAACTCGAAAACCAGTCCCACAAGCAGCACCATTGATGTAAACATAGACATATATGACTGCAAGGTTATGGTGTTCTCGACAGCATCGGAGACAGAGTAGTTCATGAAGAACTGCAGGCACATCGGAAAAACCGAGAAATAGCCGACGGCCACACCGATGTAGAAAAGCAGCGAGGCGAACAAGAATGCGGAACGCAGGGCATGTTTCTCGGAAGCATACAGAGCCGGAGCCACGAACTTCCAGACCTCCCAGATTATGAACGGGAATGACAGGACGAAACCGAGACCGACGGACGCTCTCAGATGCGCGAAGAACTGTGCGCTGACATCGGTGTTTATGAGGCTCATCCGGAAATCTGTCCCGAGGAGACGCCAAACACAGAAATCAGGTCTGGACGGCGCCAGCACAAGCCCGTCGAAAAGGAACTTCTTGAAGACAAGCCCCACGCAGGACAACAAGACCAACACCAGGCCCGAACGAAGAATCGTGGACCTGAGTTCGTCAAGATGATCCCAGAAGGTCATCTCTCCTCCAGGATTCCCCGGCTCCACCGTCAATCTTTCTTGTCGTCCGGGTCGCCGCTCTTGCCGGAATCGACCTTTTTTCTCTCGTCATCGATGCCGGACATCCCCTCCTTGAAGCTTTTAACTCCCTTCCCGAGCCCCTTCATCAGTTCGGGGACTCTCTTGGCGCCAAACAGGAGGAGGACCACAAAGGCGATGATGACAGCTTCCCACCATCCAATCATCAAAGGATAAACCAACAACATACTCTATCGTTTTTACTTCAATGCCTTCAGGGAAGCCTCGATTGCCTCGATTCGCGCAAGGCAGTCGTTCTCCTTCTTCCGCTCCGATGCCACCACAGCCTCCGGGGCATGAGCCGTGAACTTCTCGTTGGAAAGTTTTGCCCTCACAGACGAGAGGAACTTCCTCTGATGCTCGAGTTCTGCCTCAAGTTTCGCCTTCTCATCGTCGGCGTTGATGAAGCCCTCGAGCGGCACGCTCATGCCGATTGCACCTGCAATGAACGAGACAGAAGCACCCGGAGCCTTGCCTGACTTTACTTCAGAAAGATTAGCAGCTTTCCGGAGAAGAGGCACGACCTCTTCCGAGATGCTTCCGTCCACATAGAGACAGAGAGCCTGCTTCGGGGAAATCTGCTTCTGAGCCCTGATTCCGCGCACGGAGACAACCGCCTCTCTGGCGAGGTCGACAGTGTCGAGGAAAGCCTTGTCATACGCACTGGCCGAAGGTGTGCGCTCGAACATGATTGTCTGACCTTCAGGACGTTCCGTAATGGATTGCCAGAGCTCCTCCGTAATAAAAGGCATCACCGGATGGATGAGCTTCAAGAGTTTTTCGAAGAATATGACGGTCGCATCATAAGTCTCTCCGTCCACTGACGCGCCCCATGCAGGCTTGACGAGTTCGAGATACCAGCTGCAATAGTCGTCCCAGAAGAGCTTGTATATGGTCATAAGCGCATCGCTGATGCGGAACTTCGAGTAGTGCTCCTCAATGGTCTCGATAGACTTGGAGAGGAGGTTGTCGAACCACTTGACGGCAACTGCAGATTCAGGACTCTGGGTCGCCTCGCGGTCGACTTTCCATCCGGAGACAAGCCTCCAGGAATTCCAGATCTTGCCGCAGAAGTTACGTCCCTGTTCGACCTGAGACTCATCGTAGAGGATATCGTTGCCAGCTGAAGAGCAGAGCAGCATACCGAGGCGTACTGCATCAGCGCCATATTTGGCGATAAGTTCCAGAGGATCAGGGCTGTTGCCGAGCGTCTTGCTCATCTTGCGCCCGAGCTTGTCACGCACAATTCCGGTGAAATACACGTTGCGGAACGGCACATCGCCCATAAACTCGTCGCCTGCCATAATCATCCTCGCCACCCAAAAGAAGATGATGTCCGGGGCGGTCACGAGGTCGTTGGTCGGATAATAATAAGAGAGATCTTTGTTTGGCTTGTGTCCGGCATGTCCCGGGAACTGAGGATCAAATACGGAAATCGGCCACAGCCAGCTTGAGAACCAGGTATCAAGCACATCCTCGTCCTGACGCAGGTCGGAGGCCTGAAGCGCAGGGTTTATCCTGCGAGCAGCCTCAAGAGCCTTTTCCGGAGTCTCCTCTACGACCACGCTGCCGTCAGGAAGGTAGTAGGCAGGAATCCGCTGTCCCCACCAAAGCTGACGGGAGATGCACCAGTCATGCGCATTCTCCATCCAGTGACGGTATGAGTTGCGGTATTTATCCGGGATGAACTTTATTCTGCCGGACTCCACGCTGTCGAGAGCCTTCTTCGCGAGATCCTCCATCTTGAGGAACCACTGAGCGGAAAGACGCGGCTCGATGACAGCGTTGGTACGCTCCGAGTAACCAACAGGTGAAGTGTATTCCTCAACCTTCTCAAGGTTTCCGGCTTCGGAAAGCATCTCCACAATCTTATTGCGCGCCTCGAAACGGTCTTCTCCCACAAGTATGCAGGCTTTCTCATTCAAGCGGCCATGGTCGTCGATGATGTCGAGGACAGGAAGATTGTGACGGAGTCCGATTTCGTAGTCGTGTGCGTCGTGCGCAGGAGTCACCTTGAGGCATCCCGTACCGAAATCCATCTCCACGTAGCCATCTTCTATCACAGGTATCTCCTTGCCAATGAGAGGGATGAGCACTTTCTTGCCACGAAGCCAGTGATAGCGCTCATCGGCAGGATTGACGCAGATTGCGGCATCCGCCATAATGGTCTCCGGACGCGTAGTGGCAATCACGAGATACTTGTCCGTAGGATTCCCCTGACCGTCGGAGATATAATATCTGAGATGGTAGAAATGGCTCTTGGTATCCTTATGGATGACTTCGTCATCACTGATGGCGGTAAGTGCCACTGGGTCCCAGTTTACCATGCGCACTCCCCTGTATATCATGCCTTTCTTGTAGAAATGGCAGAAAGTTGCGATGACGGCCTGGGTGAGTTCAGGCTCCATGGTGAAGCGCGTGCGGTCCCAGTCGCATGATGCTCCGAGTTTGCGGAGTTGACGGAGAATGATGCCTCCGTGCTCCTCCTTCCACTCCCAGGCATACTTCATGAATTCCTCGCGGGAGAGGTCCTCCTTGGAGAGGCCCATGGACTTGAGCCTCGCCACGACCTTTGACTCGGTGGCGATGCTGGCGTGGTCGGTGCCGGGTACCCAGCAGGCGTTCTTGCCGTCCATGCGGGCCTTGCGGACTAGGACATCGTTGATGGTGTTGTTCAGCACGTGGCCCATATGCAGAATGCCTGTCACGTTAGGTGGTGGGATGACTACGGTATATGGTTCACGTCCATCCGGTTCGGAATGGAAGAATTCATGTTCGGTCCAATAGGAGTACCATTTGTCCTCGACTGCGGACGGGTTGTATTTTGACTCAATTTCCATAAGGCACAAAGATAGGCAATTTTTCAATACGATTTTATTAACTTTGCCGCTCACAAAACCATCATGCAATGGACAACGGAGACAATCGTCTGAATATCGAGCTCAAGGCCGAGGTAGCGAAAGGCTGCTACTCCAACATCGCCGTCATCACCCATTCCAGAAGCGAGTTCGTGCTCGACTTCGCGGTCATCCTGCCGGGACTTCCGAAGACGGAGGTACAGAGCCGCGTTGTGATGGCTCCGGAGCACGCCAAGAGGCTTCTGGCAGCATTGAGCGACAACATCAGCAAATACGAGGCGCAGTTCGGAGAAATCGAACTTGAGAATCCGTCGAGAAACGGAACGCCGGACACAATCAACTTAGCAGACCTGACCCCCAATGGTACCAAATCTTAAGACAATCAAGGCCATAGTATACGACATTGACGGAGTCCTCACCGATGGCTGCATCATACCCGTCGGCCCAAATCCCGAGGACCTCGTGAGAATCGTCGACGCGAAGGACTCGTTCGCATCGAGGGTAGCCGCGGCCAGAGGCTTCGTCATCGGAGTCATCTCAGGTGGAGACACCCCGGCACTCCACAGCCGATGCCGACACATGGGAGCGAGCGAGGAGAACCTGCACCTCGGAGTCCGTGGCAAGCTCAAGGTCTTCGAGGCTTTCTGCAAGGACAACGGGCTCGACGCATCCGAAGTGGCATACTTCGGAGATGACATCCCCGACACTCAGGTCCTCAGAGCCTGCGGTGCAGGCTTCGCCCCGGCGGATGCCGCCCCAGAAGCAAGGCTGGCCGCAGACTTCGTTACGCGAAGACCAGGAGGGCATGGCTGCCTGAGGGAGGGCATCGAGATGATTATGAAGGCCCAGGACAAATGGCACTTCGACGAAGACAAGTACGACCAGATTTATTAGGATGAAACGCATAATCTTGGGGAGCACGTCCCCACGCCGCAAAGCCCTGCTCGCAGGACTCGATCTCAAGTTCGAGGTCGACAGCGAAAATCTTTTCGACGAAGGTCCGGAGGAAGGAGTCGACCCTCACAGAGTCCCGATTGACATGAGCATCGGCAAGTCCCACGGATTCCACCGCCCGCTCGAGGAAGACGAAGTTCTCATCACGGCCGACACCCTCGTCATCGTGAACGGCACCGCGATGGGCAAGCCGCACTCCAGAGAAGAGGCGATTAGGGAGTTGAAGACGCTTTCAGGACGCACCCACGAGGTGGTGACAGGCGTGACGATAAGGGACGCTCACAGGGAGAAGACATTCTCGGACCTCGCCACGGTCGAGTTCATCCCCTTGACGGACGAACAGATAGACTATTATATAGACAACTACAAGCCCTACGATAAAGCCGGCTCCTACGCCGTTCAGGAATGGATAGGCTACGTGGGTATCAAGGCCATCCACGGCTCCGTCTATACCATAATGGGGCTGCCTGTCCATCTGGTGGCAAGCGAACTTCAGGACTTCCTCAAATGATTCCGCGAGGCTTCACATATCCGTTCAGATATGTCCCCTGCGAAGAAATCGTCGAAGAATCCCGAAAGCTTATCTCCGAGATAGAGGGTTCAGAAGATTTGAAGGCCCTGTTCAGCGAAGGCAAGATGCTCGGCATCCTCCTCACGGACAAAGGGTTCCTTCACGCGTTCAGCGGCCTCGCAAAAGGCCGTTCGACTATTCCAGGCTTCGTCCCGCCGATTTTCGACTACTCTAGCGAGGACGGAGTTTTCCGCAAGCGCGAGGCCGAAATCTCTGCAATGCCACAAGGCAAGGAGAAAAGCGAAGCCTCTTCACGGCTTCAGGAATGGCTTTTCTGCCAATACATGGTCTCCAACGCGCTCGGAGAATCCATGAGCATAAAGGAGGTCTTCGCCCGCAAAGGCATGGTCCCACCCGGAGGCACCGGAGAATGCGCCGCGCCGAAACTACTCCAATATGCGTTCATCAACGGGATGAAACCGCTCGCCATGGGCGAATTCTGGTATGGGGAATCCCCGAGAAACGAAGTCAGGGAGCAGGGACGTTTCTACCCATCCTGCATAGGCAAATGCGGACCGCTGCTGAGTTTCATGACCGAAGGCCTGGAGATGGAGCCCAATCCGCTCGATAAAGAATACACGTTCACAGAACCGGACATAATCCACGAAGACAAACAGATAATAGTCGTTGACAAGCCGTCCGGAATGCTCGCTGTCCCGGGGCGAGGAAGCCGGGTCTCCCTCCTCGAAAGGCTGCAGGGGAAGTACGGCGAAGTCCATTCCTGCCACAGGCTCGACATGGACACGTCCGGCGTCATGGTCTACGCGAGGACGCTTGAAGCGAAGAAGAAAATCGAAGCGCAGTTTGCTGCAAGGAGTGTCCGGAAGACATACAGGCTGCGGCTCGCGGCAGCCGCGCAGCCGTTCAGACATTCGAGGCAGGGCACCATCGCACTCCCCCTCACACCGGACTGGTACGACAGGCCGCGGCAGATGGTCGACCGCGAGCACGGAAAACAGGCCATCACGGCATACGAGGTAATAGAGATGCTTCCTAACGGAGAAATCGAGGTCAGGATGACCCCAAAGACAGGACGCACCCATCAGCTCAGAGTCCACGCCGCCCACAGAGACGGGCTCGGACGCCCCATCAAGGGAGACAAACTGTATGGAGACTGCTCAATGTGCCGGCTGCACCTGCACGCTGAGAGTCTGGAACTGGAGCACCCGGAAAGCGGGGAAAGGATGACGTTCAAATCGCCGAGGAGCTACGATGAAGGACATAAAAAAGAAATGAGTTGTAACCATCACGGCGACAACTCATGCTAACCACATAATTAATAACACTAAAACTAATAACCAATAGGCTGACGGATCAGAACGACCACTTACTCAACCCGAGTACAAAGGTACAACAAAAAACTTATCCTCCAAATTTTTTTTGAAATTTTTTTAAGAATAATTGAAAACATCCTCCAACAGAGGTTTACAGAAAGAGTAACACAGAGGTCAAGATGCGCAATAACCCACTCATACTCTGCCTTTTGGCAGTATCCATAAGCGTTTCCGCCCAGCAGAAGAATACCATCACTCAAACCGGCTATAGTTTCCTTCCATTCCCCATCGTGGCATTCGATGCAGACAAGGGAGTGCAGTATGGAGTCTTCGCCGGCCTGTACAACTACGGAGACGGAGACATCTATCCGGACTACCACTCCAAGACATACGTCGAGGCCTACCTATTCTCAAAAGGTTCGCAGATGTACAACCTCATGTACGACAACGTCAGACTCATCCCCGATGTCCGCCTGTCTGCAGCATTCAGCACGTCGATAGACAAGGCGATGGACTTCTATGGCTTCAACGGATACTCCGCCTTCTACGACTACGAAAGGATAGCCTTGGGCAAGGCCAACGCGAAGAGCGGCCAGGATCCGGCCAAGCACCTCTACGGCCCCTTCTACAAGGTAGATCGCATCCAGATTCTCGGCAAGACCGACTTCATCGGCAGACTCACGGAGCACCTCTCATGGGAGGCCGGCTATCATTTCAGCTATTTCCGCGAGGGGAGCATAGACAAGGCCAGCATCAACAAGGGCAAAGCCTACTACAACCAGTACCCGGAAGACGAGCCTACCCTGTTCGACCTCTACAGGAAATGGGGACTGATAGATGACTGCGAGGCAGACGGTGGATTCTCGAGCAGCGTAAGGCTCGGGCTTGTATACGATAGCCGCGACAAGGAAGGTGCACCTACAAAGGGTATCTGGGCAGAAGGCCACATCTGTGCGGCCCCAAAGTTTCTCGGAACAAAGAATCCGTTCTACCGCTACTCCATCACATTCAGGCAATATTTCCCGCTGATTGGCAACGACGTGCTCACTTTCGCCTACCGTCTCAACTACGAAGGTAACATAGGGAAGAACGCCCCGTACTACATCCTTCCGTATCTCACCCTCATGGGCGAGAACTGCGACAAGGACGGCATGGGTGGATATCGGACAACCAGAGGCATCATGCGCAATAGAGTCGTTGGGCTCGACATGGCAAGCTACATCGCGGAACTGCGCTGGAGAGTCTATAACACCACCTTCTGGGGACAGAACATCGCCTTAGGACTCAGCGCATTCAGCGACGGGACGATGGTGACCCGCGGACGGGACCTCTCCTACAGTGGTCCAGACGAAGCGGTCACGAAGGAAAGCTATGACAGATATATCTCAAACGGCCACAGCAGCGACATCCCCCACATCACCGTCGGAGCAGGTATCAGGCTGCTGATAAACGAGAGTCTCATCCTCACAGCAGAGTACGGCACACCTATCAGCCATTTCTACCCAGCCGGCAACCCTCTCAAGAATCAGGACGGGGCAGGTGCCTTCTACGTAAGCAGCGGCTATCTGTTCTGAAACAGGAGGATTCTACTCGTCCGTAGCCCCGGCGAAGAAACTGCGGATATTCTCCGCCACCATCGTCACCAGACGCCCCAGAGAGACGGTGCTGGCCCAGGCGCTGTGCGGAGAGAAGCGGAAACGCTCCGGATGCTTGAGCGAAAGGAATGGACTGTCAGCATAAAGAGGCTCATGTTCAAAGACATCCAGCGCAGCTCCGGCTATGGCTCCGCCGTCCACCGACTTCGCCAGTGCAGCCTCGTCGACGATGCCGCCTCGCCCGAGATTGAGAAGGAAGGCGCTCGGCTTCATCAGCGAGAGTTCCTTCTCCCCTATCAGACCACGCGTATGCTCGTTTAAAGGAGCATGTATGCTCACGACATCCGCACAGGCAAGCATCTCTTCCAGAGATAGACTCGGATAACGTGTATTATGTGAAGTTCCTGATGTTGAATAATATACTACTCTCATCCCGAAGGCTTCGGCAACTGATGCCACGCGTGAGCCGATAGTCCCCATGCCGACTATGCCGATTGTCTTGCCGCTCAGTTCCACTGACGGGAACGATACTTCCGTGAAGATGCTGCTGCGCGAGTAGCGGCCGCTCTTGACGTAGTCGTCAAGCCACGGAGCGTTGCCGGCTAGCGAGAGGAGATGTGTGAATGTGGTCTGCACTACGGCATCGGTGGAATATCCCGCTACATTGCGCACGGCAATACCTCTCCGCGAGGCAGCCTCGAGGTCAATGTTGTTGACACCTGTCGCCGACTCGCATATAAGCTTAAGGTTCGGCGCGTTGCTCATCAAGACATCATCCACGATGACCTTGTTGACCAGCAGCACGTCACAGTCTCCGACTCTAGCGAGGGCCTCCTCCCGGGTGGAATTGGGATAGGTGGTGAGCGTTCCGAGGGCACGTATTTCATCGAGAGACGTAGAGCCGAGCGTCAAAGCGTCGAGATAGACTATTTTCATGTTTCTGATATTGAAGAACCGCACAAAAATAGCATTAAAAGGATTAAATTTGCAACCATGCAGAAGAAAGATTTCAAGTCGCAGTCCATCTCTATAGGGTCTGTGATAAATGCTCGCGAACTCGGAGGTTTCAAGATGGCCGACGGCCGCAGCGTCAGGCACGGCCTGCTTCTCCGCGGAGCAGGTCTCGGAAAAGCCACCAAGGAGGACATCGAAAGGCTGGTCAAGGTATATTCCGTCAGGAAAGTGTTCGACTTCCGTATGGACGAGGAGGTCAACGCCGACCCTGATCCGGTAATCCCGGGAATCGAGAACATAAGGCTGCCGGCCATGGACAGCAGGATGTGCCATTTGTTCAATGCCTACATGATTAGAGGCGGCTATTCCGGCATCGAAGATGTCGTCAGGCGCGGAGCAGCGGAGCCCGACGTGAAGATTGCAGCGAAGACAATGTATTCTTCCATGGTGATGAGCCCGTTCACTCAGAAACAGTACGCCCGCTTCATGCGGGAAGTGATCGGCACGCCGAAAGGCGCGGTCTACTGGCACTGCACGCAAGGCAAGGACAGGACCGGACTCGCGGCAGCGTTCATACTCTACTCCCTTGGCGCTGACAGAGAGACAGTACTGGAAGACTACGCCATATCCAACGAATTCTACATCAGAGACATAGAACGGCTGTCAAAGGAGGCCCTCGACAAAGGATGGGGGGAAGACGAACTCGAAGTCGTCAAGACCTTCATCGGTGCCAACGCCAATGCGTTCGAAGCCGCACTCGACCTTCTCGAGAAAGAATACGGCTCCATGATGGAATTCATCCACGAAAAACTGGAAGTCTCCAGCGAAGATATTGAGGTCCTCAAACTAAGGTATCTCGAATAGCGGCTCTCAAAGCGTCCAGCGCATTCCTGTCAGTAGCGTTCATACGGCTCCGGATGGTGATTTTCTCTCCTATGGTGGCGATGTCCTTCATCGCCGACACCATTTCGCTCATGACCCTGCCTGCCGTCGGTGCCCAGCTGCCGTTTTCGATGATGGCGACCTTGCGTTTCTGCCATGATTTGATCTGGAGATGCCAGAGGAAGTCATACATCGGAGGGAACAGGCCGGCATCGTAGGAAGAAGAGGCTATCACGAGCACGCCGTGCCGGAAAGCGTCGCTGACAGCTTTCGAAACATCGCAACGAGAAAGGTCGACAAGCTTAACTGCAATCCCGTCAGCCTCAAGGCCTTCCGCAAGGTATCTCGAGGCAGTGGCCGTACCTCCATGGATGGAGGCATACGCCACCATCACGCCATCCACGTCAGGAGCGTAAGAACTCCACTTGTCGTACAGCTCCACAGCCTCTGCAATTGCGGTGCTAATATACGTTTTTCGCCGATTATTGCTATCTTAGCGTGGACTTAAAACACATTTCCAATGAAAAAGACAATTGCTTCTCCGAAGGCTCCCGCAGCCGTAGGACCATACTCCCAGGCCGTAGAACTCAACGGAACTCTCTTCATCTCGGGACAACTTCCGGCAGACCCTGCGACAGGTGCTTTCCCGGAGGGAATCGAGGCCCAGACACGTCGCAGCCTCGACAATCTCGGCTGTATCCTTGAGGAAGCCGGGCTCGGTTTCGACGATGTAGTAAAGACCACCGTGCTCCTCGACGACATCGCGAACTTCGGCGCCATGAACGCAGTATATGCTGAATATTTCAAGAACGACAAGCCGGCCCGCGTCTGCTACGAAGTCGCCGCCCTGCCGAAGGGAGCGATGGTCGAGATAGATGCCATTGCTGGAAGATGATTGCAGATATCATGACACTCGAACAACAGATTCAGGAAGACATAAAGGCCGCGATGAAGGCACGTGACAATGTAGCAATGAACGCGGTCCGTGCCGTCAAAGGTGAAATCCTCCTCTTCAAGACATCCGAAGGAGGAGCAAGAGATGTCACGGATGCCGATGTCCTGAAGATGGTCCGCAAACTGGTCAAGCAACGCAAAGAATCGGCCGAGCAGTACGCCGCCGCAGGACGTCAGGAACTCGCGGACAACGAACTCGCGGAAGCAGCAGTGATGGAGAAATACCTTCCGAAGCAGCTATCCGAGCAGGAAGTGGAAGACAAGATCAGGCAGATCATAGCGGAAGTCGGAGCCAGCACCATGAAGGACATGGGCAAGGTGATGGGAGCGGCAAACGCGCAGCTTGCCGGCCTCTCTGACGGAAAGACAATCTCGGGGATAGTAAAGAAACTCCTCGCGTAGGCTTCTCAAATAGGATAAAACTCCGCTCCCGTGAACGAAATCAAGTCCGCGGGATCGATTTTTATCTGCAGGCCCCTTATCCCGGCACTTACAAATATGTAGTCATAGAGGAGCGCCGACTCATGGATGAAGGTCGGGTAGTCCTTCTTCATGCCGATTGGCGAGCAGCCGCCTCTTACATATCCAGTCAGCGGCAGGAGTTCCCGGACATGGACCATCTCGCAGCTCTTGTTTCCTGATATTCTGGCAGCGACTTTAAGGTCGACCTCGAAGTCCCCGGGAATCACGCAAACAAAGAGTCCGTTCTTGTCTCCCCGGAGGACAAGAGTCTTGAAGATCCTCTCGATTTCTTCTCCAAGGGTCCGCGCAACATGCTGCGCGGAGAGATCTTCATCCGTATACTCGTACGGAATCAAAGAATATTGGATTTTTGCAGCATCAAGCAGTCTAGCAGCGTTTGTTTTGGGCATTTTGGCACGGTTTTCGTAAAAATTTCTGTCGAATAGATTTTTCATAGGTTAAATTTTGGTTAGAATCAGAACGAAAGAACCCGATGTGATATCGGGTTCTTTTTTTCGGCTCCGCCCCGGGCTTTCAAGCTGACATACCAGACATCGTCTGGCCAGATATCGGGCGCAAAAATACGAAGAATGTTCTTAAGCCCGTGGGATTTACTTATATTCGCAGCCGTTTATTGTAACGGCTCTCTATGAATCAAAGTATTTTGTGGCAGTACAGACACGGTGACCAGAAAAACGCCTTCGTCGGATATTTGGCAGGCATCACGGCAGGAGTCGCATACGGCACGAACCCGCTTTTCGGCAAAGAAGTTCTCACCGGAGGGGCCTCCGTCAGCGCAGTCCTTTTCTTCAGGTATCTTTTCGCCACGATATTCATGGGACTGCTGATGGTGGAAAGGAAGGAAAGTTTCCGCGTCAGCAGAAAGCAGATTCCGTTTCTCGTAATCCTCGGACTCTTCTTCAGCGCAAGCAGCCTCCTTCTGTTCAGCGCATACAACTGCATACCTGCCGGGCTCGCGACCACCATAGTCTACATCTACCCTATCTTCACCGCCGTCATAATGGCAATACTCCGCGTCCGGCAGCCTTGGCAAATCTGGGGCAGCGTCCTGCTGACCATCTTCGGAGTCTTCGAACCGATAACTGCCATCGCGGTAGGCACCATAGCCTTCGGTGAGCCGTTCACCGCGAACGTGGCCTCAGGCGCGATGATCTGTATCGCCGGCATAGCGATCATGATTGTAAGCGGAAACAAAAACCACACAATATGAGAACCTCTGAATTCATAACCATGCTCGCATTGTTCGCGGGTGTGCCGGCCGGAGCGACCGGCATCAACGTCACCGTCTCCGACAGAGGCGCGGATATTGCGCCAACCATGTACGGTATCTTCTTCGAAGACATCAACTTCGCCGCCGACGGCGGTCTGTACGCCGAGCTCGTAAAAAACCGCTCGTTCGAGTTCCCTGATGCGCTCCATGGTTGGAAGAGTTTCGGGAAGTTGGAAGTTAGGAACGACGGCCCGTTCGAGCGGAACCCGCATTACGTAAGGTTCAGTTCGCCCGGACATGACCAGAAATACACCGGCATCGAGAACGAAGGCTTCTTCGGCATCGGCCTCAAGGAAGGTGCGGAATACCGCTTCAGCGTATGGGCAAGGGCCCCGTTCGGCGGCAACGGACGCATCAGGGTGGAATTCGTCGAACCGGCATCCATGGAGGAGCAGCAGTTCTTCGCGCAGGCGAGAGTCGAGATTTCGTCTTCCGAATGGACAAAATATCAAGTCGTCATGAAGTCCCCGAGGACTGTTGAGAAAGCTACCCTCCGCATCTTCGACGAGACTCCAGACACCGTCATCGACCTCGAGCACGTCTCCCTCTTTCCTGTTGACACATGGATGGGACACGAGAACGGGATGCGCAAGGACCTCGCGCAGGCTCTCGCCGACCTGCACCCGGGAGTCTTCAGATTCCCTGGCGGTTGCATCGTGGAAGGCACCGACCTCGACACGAGGTACAACTGGAAGAACTCTGTAGGCCCGGTAGAGGACCGTCCACTCAACCAGAACCGCTGGCAGTACTGCTTCCCGTACAGGTTCTATCCAGACTATTACCAGAGCTACGGGCTCGGATTCTACGAGTTCTTCCTCCTCAGCGAGGAGATTGGCAGCGAGCCGCTCCCTATCCTCAGCTGCGGTCTCGCATGCCAGTTTCAGAACAAGAGCTTGGATGCCCACGTCCCGGTGGAGGACCTCGGTCCGTATATCCAGGACGCGCTTGACCTCATCGAATTTGCCAATGGAGACACCGGCACCACATGGGGAGCTCTCCGTGCCGAAATGGGACACCCTGAGCCGTTCAACCTCAAGTACATAGGCATCGGCAACGAGCAATGGGGAGAAGAATACCCGGCAAGGCTCGAGCCTTTCGTCAAAGCCATAAGGAAAGCGCATCCGGAAATTGAGATTGTCGGTTCCTCAGGGCCGAACTCGGAAGGCGAACAGTTCGACTACCTCTGGCCTGAGATGAAAAGAATCGGCGTGGACCTTGTCGACGAGCACTACTACCGCCCATACGAGTGGTTCCTTGCGAACGGTGCAAGATATGACGACTACGACCGCAAGGGTCCTAAAGTGTTTGCAGGAGAATATGCCTGCCACGCACGCGGGCGCAAGTACAACCACTTCTACGCCGCACTGCTCGAGGCAGCGTTCATGACCGGTCTCGAAAGAAACGCGGATGTGGTAAGAATGGCAACATACGCGCCTCTCTTCGCCCACATCGATGGCTGGCAGTGGCGGCCCGACCTCATATGGTTCGACAACCTCAGTTCGTTCAGGACCGCAAGCTGGCAGGTTCAGAGCCTCTACTCTGAATTCCGTGGCAGGAAGGCCCTCAAGACAGTTGCCGACGACGGTAGGCCGCTCTGCGGCAGCGAAGGCCAGGAAGGCATCTTCGCCAGCGCCGTATCCGACGGAGACCGCATCTACGTCAAGGTAGTCAACACCTCGTCCGAAGAACGCTCAATCAAGATTGATTTCGGCAAACAGAAGAGACACACTAAAATAAAGGCATCCGGAAAGGTGGTTCTCCACTCGGACGCCCTTTATGAGGACAACAGTCTCAAAAACCCAGAACTCATTATCCCTCAAAGAGAAAGCTTCAAATACGAAGCCGGGCAAGACCTTAGACAGGAGGCCTACAGTTTCGTGGTCTACTGCTTCGTAAAGGAAGGATAAGGGTCGAGGCGAGGTTCATACCCGCTTATTCCGTATGCGGAAAAAGCCTCGCCTATCTTGTTCATCAGATACCAGAAGGCATCCTTGTCGAAACTGTCTCGGCCGGTGAAGAGCACCTCGAACTCCATCCCGCAATATTTGAAGAAATAGCCGCTTTCGCTGAAGCCGTTGCGGAGATAGAAAGCTTTCCTCCCCTCGCGCAGGGCAAGATTGTCCGCAGCAGGATCGAGAGGTTCGATATCCAGAAATAGAGGCTTGCCGGGATACTGCTCCCGAAGTAAGTCGAGGAAGCGTCCGCCATAGCCATTGCCGCGATGGAAACGCTCCACTGCAAGGAAGAAGACGTACACGCCGACTTCTGAAGGAACGGTGGCCGTAAACCCAATGAACTCATCGTCCTCACCGTCGCAGACCGCCCAGAGATTGAAATCGCCTTTTTCGCACAGCTCTGCCATCATCGCCACCGGAAGCCGCTCCTCCTCGGGAAAAGCTTCCAGATTGACAACCTCTATCAAACTGAGGTATGGACTGCCGTACACTACTTTTCTCAGTTCCATATCATTCATTTTTTAAAAAAGCCTTGGCTGCGCTCGTACCAGCAAGCGCTCCGGTGCAGAATGCCGTCTGGAGGTTGTACCCTCCGGTGTCGGAATCCACATCCAACACTTCCCCGCAGAAGAAGAGCCCCGGCACGAGCCGCGACTCAAGAGTCTTCGGGATGAGACTCTCTGCTCCGACTCCTCCGGCCGTAACCACGGCACGTTCGTAGCCGACGTGCCCGGCGATATCGAAACGCCATGCTTTCATGGCCTTGGCGATACTTACAAGATTCACCCAAAGTTTGGTCTCCGTGCGTGAGCGTCTCTCGAGCGTATAAATCTCGGGATGCATCTCGACGAAGGCCGGAATCAGGTCCCACGGCATCAGTTTGCCGAGCAATATCCGGCAGCGTTCCTTCTCGCGAATCCGGGCAGAGCGGGGGTCTCGGTCAATCTCCTGCCAGAGTTCCTTCACCCTGCCGGTCAGTTCCGTCAGGCTCACACCTGGCTTCAAGTCCAGAGAGAGAGACACTTTCGCTCCGTTGAGGAGAGTCTTCACCGCCTTGCGGCTCATCCTGAACCCGAGAGGCCCCTCGACACCTCCGTCAGTGAAATCCACGTCTCCGAAGTCGCTGTCCACTTCGTCCCCGCCGACATACAGAGAGAGAGCCACGTTCTTCAGATGGATTCCGCAAAGTTTCTCGCCAAGCGGCGCGAGAGGAGTGCTCCTGTCAATGTGCAGATCCTTGGAATCCACGCATTTGTAGCCAGCCGGCACAAGCGCGGTGAGGGACGGGAACGTAGGCTCAATCCTGTGCCCGAGAGTTTCCGCCCAACGAAGTCCGTCGCCAGTGGAGCCAGTTCCGGGATAACTGAGCCCACCCGTAGCTATGACGAGTTCACTGCAGAGAAACTTCTCGCCGCACGAGAGCGTCAGTTCGAATCCATCGGAAACGGCCATATCCGCAACCTCGGCGTCGCACATAATCTTCACCCCCAAAGAGTTGCATGCCCTCACGAGTGCGTCCACGACATCCGAAGCTCGGTAGGACTCCGGAAAGGCACGGTCTCCCCTCTCCACTACGACAGGCACCCCCTGATGCTCGAAGAAATCAATCAGGGAGTCCGGAGTCAAAGAATGGAAAGCCGGCTTGACAAGGTTTGGTTTGGACTTGATATGCGGAGAAAACTCGTTCCAGGCCTTCAGATTGGTGAGATTGCAGCGTCCTTTGCCGCTAATCATTATCTTGCGTGCGGGGCGCGGCATCTTTTCCAGGACCACCACCTGCGCCGGAGAGCCAGCTCCGACCAGAGCAGCTGCAGCATGGTAGGCGGCCATCAGGCCGGAAGCGCCACCACCTATTATAATAACGTCTGTTTTCATATTCATTGAGAGCACGCGCATCCTCCTCTTTCCTTCGGGCTGCATACGCAATGCTGACGGTTGACAAACAAAAAAGGGAAAGCTTAGCACATCGCACCGCTACGACCTCCTACCTTTGCTGCCTTCCGGCCCTGGAGGATTTGGAGGGAGCTGGTCGTGTACGACTTTCCCGATGCAAATATAGACAAAATCCGGAGAATATTGGCAAAAAAGATTATATTCGCGACCGAAAACAGTTCATTGGGGGTGCTCCATGAGACGGAGCTGAGATCATACCCTCGAACCTGATACGGATAATACCGGCGTAGGAAAATGAAAAAAACAGCATTCTGCATCGCTGCATACGTGCTTTCGTGTGCCGCGCTCGGGTCTGCCAAGGCGCAGGAGCCCGACTCCCTGATTGTTGAACACCTCTCGGAGGCCATCGTTTCGGTGACAAGCGCACCGAAGGGCGCACCTTTTGCAATCAGCAAGGTAACATCTGCCGAACTCTCAAGATTCTCGGCAAAGACACAGGAACTCCCGTTTCTTCTCTCACGCACTCCAGGAGTAGTCTCCTGGGGGGACAACGGTCTCGGCACTGGGACAACTTACCTCAGGATAAGAGGAGCTGCCGGATCCAGAATTAACGTCACCATGGACGGAGTACCTCTCAACTCTCCGGAAGACCAGACCGTCTTCTGGGCCAACATGAACAGCTACTCATCTCTACTCGGAGGCATCGAAATCCAGAGAGGCATCGGGTCTTCGACCAATGGTGACGGCGCATTCGGAGGCACAATCTCGCTCATGACCAGGAACGCCTCTGCCACCTCGTCAGCACAGGTCGAAGCCTCGTACGGCTCATACAACACCTGGAAGACCGGATTCAATATCTCCACAGGCATTATCGGCGGCAAGCTCATCCTTGATGGAGGCGCCCACACCACCATGACGGACGGATACCTGCACGGCACGGACGGCAACTCCGGCAACGCCACCATCGGTGCCACCCTCCTCATGAATGACCACCTCATACTCAAGTACAGGAATATCTACAACTTCGAGCACACAGGACAGGCGTGGAGCGGAGTGGACTCAGGCGACCTACTCGACGGCAACTACGGCGAGCATAGCGGTATCTTCGGATACAAGGACCTCTACAACGCCGGACTCGGACGCTACAACTGCCTTTACGAGTACTATACACGTCAGGAAAACGGCAGTTACACCTTTACCCCGTACCTCCAGAAGACCACGGACAACTTCTCGCAGGACCACAACATTCTCTCTCTGTCATGGGAGGTCAGTGACCTCTGGAGCGCCACCGCAGCCCTCCACTACACCTACGGCGAGGGCTACTACAGCGAGTTCCGCCCGGACAACAAGCTCTCCAAGTTCGGCCTCAGTTTCACCAAGTCCGACGGCTCCACCCTCAGCAAGACTGACTTCATACGCGAAAAAGGCCTCGCGCAGCACACCTATGGCATCGTCGCCAACGCATTGCGCCGCAGCGAGAGAAGCGAGCTCCGTCTCGGCATCTCCGCCCAGAACTTCCAGGGCAACCACTACGGCCACCTAACCTACGTGGCAGACAGCGAACTCGCCGACAACATTCTCACGGACGGCAGCTACAAATACTACGACTCGGATGCGACCAAGACTGACCTCAGCGCGTTCGCGAAATACACCTACGACACAGGAATCGGTCTTTCGTTCTTCGGAGACCTCCAGTACCGCTTCGTCGGCTACAGGACAGACGGCAACAACGACAAGTTCTACAAGAACGAGGACGGCACCTACCGCAACCAGCCTCTCAACATCGACAAGAAATACAGTTTCCTGAATCCGAAGGCAGGTCTTAGATACCGAATCGGCATCTTCTCAGCCTTCGCATCTGTAGCCTATGCCAACCGCGAGCCAGAGAGGAACAACTTCACAGACAACGGTTCCTATCCTTCCCCTGTGCCCGAAAGGCTCCTCGACTACGAGATGGGATATGTCATAGAATCCCGCAACGTCCAGACCAGCCTTACCCTCTACTATATGGACTACCGCGACCAGTTCGTGCAGACCGGAGAACTCAGCGACATCGGCGAAGCCCTCACCACCAACATCGCGCGTTCCTACAGGACCGGTGCAGAGATCAGCGCCAACGTTAAGGCCACCCGCTGGCTTGACATCAACGCGAACGCCGCACTCAGCCAGAACAAGGTCCTCGACTTCGACGAAGTGGTTGAAGACTGGGACAACGGCAGCAGGACCTTCCACTACGACAACTCGCCTC
Source organism: uncultured Muribaculaceae bacterium (assembly GCA_964385795.1). Taxonomy (GTDB): domain Bacteria; phylum Bacteroidota; class Bacteroidia; order Bacteroidales; family UBA932; genus Cryptobacteroides. The sequence continues at coordinate 49,999 of CAYLPY010000003.1, read as the reverse complement.
TCGCATTCTCGCCTTCGGCGGTGCTCGGCGGCGGATTCAGCCTACACTTCGCAGGCTTCAAGGCCGGATGGTACACCTCATACATTTCCAAGCAGTATCTTGACAACACCGGCAACGACAGCCGCAGCCTTCAGGGATACACTACTACGGATATCGACCTCATCTACACCCTCACTCCTAAGGTCGGCTGGATGAGGTACATCGAGTTCGGAGTGGCTCTCGGCAACATCTTCAACTCGCACCACGCCTGCTCCGGATGGGTATATTCGGCCATCTGCGAGAGCGCGGGTCACAGCAACGACAACCGCTACACCCAGATTGGATACTTCCCTTCAGCAGGCTTCACGGCCCAAGGTTCAATACGCATCAGTTTCTAAAAGAATATGTGGGAATATCTCAGCACACACGCACTTGAGATAGCGGGGGTCATCCTCGGAATCATCTATCTCATCCAGGAGCTGAAGGCAAGCCGGGCTCTCTGGATAACCGGGATGGTGATGCCGGCGATTTCGCTCTTCGTCTACTGGCGCGCCGGCCTTTACGCCGACTTCGCCATAGACATCTACTATCTGCTCGCTGCCGTCTACGGTTTTGTCAACTGGCGCCGCAAGGGGCCTGAGAAGGAAAAGATTCCCATCACTAAGACTCCCGGCAAGGTCATTCCCCTGCTGTGCGCGGTGTTCCTCGTGCTGTTCCCGCTGACCGCCATGTCGCTCATCCATTTCACGGACAGCACCGTACCATGGCAGGATGCCTTCACCACGGCACTCAGCGTCATAGGCCTGTGGATGCTCGCCAAGAAATGGATTGAGCAATGGTGGGTCTGGGCTGTCGTGGACATAGTGAGCACATGCCTCTATATCTACAAGGGCATCCCTTTCTATGCAGGACTCTACGGACTATACACAGCCCTTGCGGTATACGGCTACTTCCGCTGGAAAAGATCTCTCCGGCAGGAGCCATGAAGAAACGCCAGATTAACCAGATAAGTCGCAGAATATTCGGACTTTTGACAAGTCACAGAAGAATATTCTGCGATTTTTATTATATTTGCACCCGTATGAAGGTAATATCGATTGACATTCTTTTATATCCAGTCCGACTTCCGGAGGCGTAGAAACCTCCCACATTTCGGAAAATTCATCGTTCACTTCACAGTTTAAAAAGAATTTTCGCTCAATAATTGCAATTGACAATCTCGGTTTGTCTTGCCGTTAGGGGGCCTATTGTACAATAATGAACATAAACGTTTGCGTGGCAGAAGAATGCCACTTGAAGTACGCGGAGGACATAGTGCAGGAAATCTATGTTTCTTCGCTTGAAAGAAAGACCGGCATCGCCAACAGGACTCCGGAGTACATCCGCGAGAAGATACGCGCCGGCAAAGCAGTGATAGCTATTTCAGAGGACGGACGCTTCGCCGGATTCTCATACATCGAATCCTGGGGCGGCAAGAGTTTCGTCGCAAACTCCGGCCTCATCGTCGCGCATGCTTTCCGCGGAATGGGTGTGGCGAAGAAAATCAAGGAGCAGACTTTCATCCTCTCGCGGCATCTTTTCCCGAATGCCAAGATCTTCTCGATTACCACAGGCGCCGCAGTCATGAAGATGAACTACGAATTCGGATTCAGACCTGTTCCGTTCTCCGAACTTACAGACGACCCAGAATTCTGGAAGGGCTGCGAGGGTTGCCGCCACTTCGATATCCTCAAGAGCCATGACTACAAGATGTGCATCTGCACCGGGCTTCTCTACAACCCAAGCGAGCACCTCGAAATCCACCATCCTGATGAACAAACTGAAAACTGATATGAACAAGAAAAAAGTTGTCGTCGCTTTCAGCGGCGGTCTCGACACATCCTACACGGTGATGTATCTCGCAAAAGAGAAGGGCTACGAAGTCTATGCGGCATGCGCCGACACCGGCGGATTCTCCCCGGAACAGCTCAAGACCAACGAAGAGAACGCCTACAAGTTGGGAGCTACGAAGTACGTCACCCTCGATGTCACGAGGGAATACTACGACAAGAGTCTCCGCTACATGGTCTACGGCAACGTGCTCCGCTCCGGCACCTACCCTATTTCCGTCTCCTCCGAGCGTATCTTCCAGGGGATTGCAATCGCCAAATACGCCAAGGAAATCGGAGCCGACGCCATCGCGCACGGCTCCACCGGCGCAGGCAACGATCAGGTGCGCTTCGACATGACCTTCCTCGTGATGTGCCCGGAGATGGAGATCATCACCCTAACCCGTGACGGCAACATCTCCCGCAAAGAAGAGGTGGACTATCTCAACGCGCACGGCTTCAACGCAGATTTCGCCAAGCTGAAATACTCCTACAACGTCGGCATTTGGGGCACATCCATCTGCGGCGGGGAGATTCTCGACTCCACCAAAGGTCTTCCGGAGAGCGCATACCTCAAGCAGGTCACCCGCCACGGAAGCGAAATCCTAAGTCTCGGCTTCAAGCACGGCGAACTCAAGGAAGTGAACGGAGTCAAGTTCGACGACCCGGTCGCCGCCATCCTTAAAGTCGAGGAAATCGGCTGCGCATACGGCATAGGACGCGACATGCACGTCGGCGACACTATCATCGGCATCAAGGGCAGAGTCGGATTCGAGGCAGCGGCACCAATGCTCATCATCGCAGCGCACAAGTTCCTCGAGAAGTTCACCCTCTCCAAGTGGCAGCAGTACTGGAAAGACCAGATCGGCAACTGGTACGGCATGTTCCTCCACGAGAGCCAGTACCTCGAGCCTGTGATGCGGGACATTGAAGCCATGCTCGAGAGCAGCCAGCGCAACGTAAACGGCACCGTCACTCTCGAACTTCGCCCATACTGCTTCTCCACCGTGGGAGTAGACTCCCCTGACGACCTCGTGAAGAGCAAACTCGGAGAATACGGCGAAAGCCAGAAGGGGTGGACGGCCGAAGACGCCAAGGGATTCATCAAAATCCTCTCCACACCGCTCAGGGCATACTATTCGAAACATCAGGACGAGGAGAATCTATGATAAAGGCAGGCATCATCGGAGGAGCCGGATACACCGCCGGTGAACTCATCAGGATTCTCGTCAACCACCCGGAGGTCGAGATAGGCTTTGTGCATTCGGAAAGCTGCGCAGGCAAGCCTCTCTCCGAGGTCCACTCGGGCCTCTATGGCGACACCGACCTCCGCTTCTGCGGCGAGTACGACCTCGCCTCAGTCAACGTTCTCTTCCTCTGCTCGGCGCACGGCAAGAGCAAAGAATTCTGGGATACTCACAGCAAACCGAGACGCCTGAAGGTCATTGACCTCGCCCAGGACTTCCGCGACGAGAGCCAAGGCTACGTCTACGGCCTCCCGGAGTTCCAGAGAGACAAAATCCGCAAGGCAGGCAAGGTCGCCAACCCGGGTTGCTTCGCCACCGCCATCCAGCTTGCGCTACTGCCTCTCGCAGAAGCGGGGCTTCTCAAGGGAGAGGTCAACGTGACGGCAATCACAGGCTCCACAGGGGCAGGAGTGAAACCGTCGGCGACGACACACTTCAGCTGGCGCAACAACAACATCTCTACCTACAAGGTCTTCGAACACCAGCACCTCAAGGAGATTGTCCGAAACCTAACCAGACTTCAGAACGGCGAGGCACCGAAAGTCAACTTCATCCCTGTGCGCGGCGACTTCGCGAGAGGCATTTTCGCCAGCCTGCATCTCAACTGCCCCCTCTCCGAGGACGAGGCACTGAACCTCTACGAGGCCTACTACGCCGACGCTCCATTCACCTTCGTCAGCAACTTTCCGGTGGACCTGAAACAGGTGGTCAACACCAACAAATGCCTCATCTCGCTCGAGAAGCATGGAGACAAACTCGTCGTCAGCTCAGTCATAGACAACCTCCTCAAAGGAGCGTCAGGACAGGCCGTACAGAACATGAATCTCATCTTCGGCCTACCTGAAGACTGCGGATTAAAGCTCAAAGCATCAGCATTTTAGAAATGGAACTTTTCAAGACATATAAACTCTGGGACATCGAGCCCGTACGCGGAGAAGGCTGCCGGCTCTGGGACAAGGACGGAGTCGAATACACCGACCTTTACGGCGGTCACGCTGTCATCAGCATCGGCCACTGCCATCCGCGCTACGTCGAGATGCTCTCAGCCCAACTGCACCGGCTCGGCTTCTACTCCAACGCTGTCCAGAACTCCCTCCAGAGAGACCTTGCTGCCAGGCTCGGAAAAGTCTGCGGCTACGACGACTACTCGCTCTTCCTCTGCAACAGCGGAGCTGAGGCCAACGAGAACGCCATGAAGCTCGCATCTTTCGAGACCGGACGCGACAGGATTCTCGCCATCCGGAAATCTTTTCACGGACGGACATCCGGAGCCGTATTGGCGACGGACAACCCACGTATCCGCGCCCCGTTCAACGAAAGCGGCAAGGTGGACTTCATCCCGCTCAACGACTACGAGGCAGCAGAGAAGGCGCTTGACAGCAAGGCATACGCCGCAATCATCATAGAAGGCATCCAGGGCGTCGCCGGCATCTACGAACCGGAAGACGGATTCCTGCGCAGCCTCAGGAGCCTCTGCGACAGGAGCGGGACCCTGCTAATCGCGGACGAAGTCCAGTCCGGCTACGGCCGAAGCGGACTCTTCTTCGCGCACAGCAAGTCCGAAGTCCGCGCGGACATCATCAGCATGGCCAAAGGCATGGGCAACGGTTTCCCTATAGGAGGCGTGCTCATCTCCCCTGCCATCAAGGCAGAATATGGAATGCTTGGCACCACCTTCGGCGGCAACCACCTCGCCTGCACAGCAGCGCTTGCGGTCCTCGACGTCATCGAGAACGAGCATCTCGTTGAGAACGCGGCCAGGATGGGAGAATACTTCCGCCAAGCGCTCGAAGGTTCGTCCACATGCCTCAAGGAATACCGCGGACGCGGGCTCATGATAGGGCTCGAACTCACCGAAGGACACGAAGACCTCCGGGACCGCCTGCTCTTCGAGAAGCACATCTTCACGGGAGCCGCCGGCAAGAGCGTCATAAGACTCCTTCCCGCACTCAACATCGACAAAGACACGGCGGACGTCTTCATCTCCGCATGGAAAGAACTCGCAAAATGAAAGAATTCACATCAATACACCAGCTTGGCTCTCTCGAGGAAGCTCTCGAGAAAGCCCGATATGTCAAGGCAAACCCGTTTGCCGACCAGCAGCTCGGCAAGAACAAGACCCTTCTGATGGTCTTCTTCAACAACTCCCTGCGCACAAGGCTCAGCACCCAGAAAGCCGCCATGAACCTGGGGATGAACGTCATCGTCCTCGATGTCAATCAAGGCGCATGGAAGCTCGAGACAGAGCGCGGAGTCATCATGGACGGTGACAAGAGCGAGCATCTCCTTGAGGCTATCCCGGTGATGGGATGCTACTGCGACGTCATCGGAGTCCGGTCTTTCGCCAAATTCGAAAGCAAGGATGAAGACTACGGAGAAGCGATTCTCGAGCAGTTCATCAAGTACTCCGGCAAGCCTGTCTTCAGCATGGAGGCAGCCACACGACATCCGCTCCAGACATTCGCGGACATCATCACCATAGATGAGCATCGTCCTGCGGGACACAGGCCAAAGGTTGTCATGACATGGGCCCCACACCCGAAAGCTCTGCCTCAGGCCGTGCCGAACTCGTTCGCCGAAGGCATGAACTTCGCTGGGTGGGACTTCGTAATCGCCAACCCTGAAGGCTACGACCTCGACCCGAAGTTCACCGCAGGAGCACGCATCTGCCACGACCAGGACGAGGCCCTGCGCGGTGCCGACTTCGTGTACGCCAAAAACTGGGCCGCCTACGATGGCGACAACTACGGAAAGGTCCTCTCCAGAGATCGCAGCTGGACTGTCACGAAAGAGAAGATGGCGCTCACAGACGATGCGTACTTCATGCACTGCCTGCCGGTGCGCAGAAACATGATTGTCAGCGACGAGGTCATAGAAAGTCCGCGCTCACTGGTCATCCCTGAAGCGGCCAACAGAGTCGTCTCCGCCCAGACCGTCCTCAAGGAAATCCTTCTTGGCCTATGATTAAAGTTGTAAAGATAGGCGGCAACGTCGTCGACAACGAAGAGCTTCTCGCAAAGTTCTGCGCCGACTTCGCCAGAGTGAAAGGCCCGAAGATTCTTGTCCACGGGGGCGGAGTGATGGCAAGCCGGATGCAGGAGCAACTCGGGATCAAGCCCGTGATGGTCGAGGGACGCCGCGTGACAGATGCGCAGACCCTCGAAGTGGTCACAATGGTCTACGCCGGTCTCTGCAACAAACACATCGTCAGCCTCCTCCAGAAAGAAGGCTGCAATGCGATGGGGCTGGCAGGCTGCGACGGCAATATCATAAAGGCCTGCAAGAGAGCTCCGAAGCTGCTCTCCGACGGACAGACCACGGTAGACTACGGGCTCGTGGGAGACGTAAAAGCGGACGATGTGAACGCAGCTCTGCTCCGTTCCCTCCTCGACGGAGACATCATTCCAGTCATCTGTCCAATCACCCACGACGGCAAGGGAGGACTGCTCAACACCAACGCAGACACAATTTCTTCGACGATTTCTGTCGCATTGAACGCCGAACTTGTTTATTGTTTCGAAAAAAATGGCGTACTTTACGACCGGAATGATTCCAACAGCGTAATCCCTGTCCTGACGCCTCGCGAATATGAAGTCCTCAAGTCAGAAGGAAGGGTTGCCGACGGGATGATTCCAAAGCTCGACAATGCCTTCAGCGCTCTTGGAAGCGGTGCGGCGGGCGTAGTCATCAGACACGCTTCGACCATACTCGACGAGAACCTCGGCACCAGACTGTCGTTATGACCAAGTACGGCGAATACATAGACCTCCTGCGCGGCCTCGTCCGGATCCCATCGACCTCCGGAAACGAAGCTGCGGCGGTGTCTTTCCTCTCCGATGGGCTCTCTTCGATGGGCATGGAGCATTCCGTCAGGAAAGGCAACATCGTCGTCAGGAACAGATGTTTCCGCCCGGGACTCAAGACTTTGGTTCTCGACGCCCATATAGACACTGTTCCCGCTTCGTCAGGATACACGAGAGACCCGTTCGACCCGGGGATTGACGACAATGTTGTTTTTGGCCTTGGTTCCAACGATGATGGCGGAAGTGTGGTGTCGATGATTGCCACTTTCCGTCATTTTTATGAGATGCCGCTCCCCTTCAACCTCTTCCTCTGCCTTACCCGTGAGGAGGAGAAATCCGGTCCCGACGGAGCACGTTGGCTCTACGCCCGCGAGGGAGGGCTCTTTGGGAGTTCCGAGGATTTCCCGTATCCGGACTTCGCCATTACGGGAGAGCCCACAAAAATGCAGGCAGCCACAAGCGAGCGGGGACTTCTCGTCGTGGACGGACTCGCCCGAGGAGTGAGCGGCCACGCAGCGAGGAATGAAGGCGTGAATGCACTCTACATAGCGATAGAGGACATCGAGAAACTGCGCCGCCACAAGTTTGCGAGACACTCCGAATCCATGGGAGAAGTCATGCTCAACGTCACGCAGATAGAAGCCGGAACAGCCCACAACGTCGTCCCCGACACCTGCCGCTTCGTCGTGGACATCCGCCCGACAGAAAAATACGACAACTCCGAGATTCTCGCGGAACTTCAGGCCATATGCCGTAGCGAACTCAGCGCAAGGAACCTTCTCAACCGCTCCTCCGCTACTGCCGCCGGATCGCCACTGCTGAAAGCCGCAGAAAAGACAGGCATCCAAACCTTCTCCTCCCCAACGACCTCCGACTGGATGAGGATGGACTGCGATGCCATCAAGATGGGGCCTGGCGACTCAGCCCGTTCCCACAAGTCTGACGAACACATACAAGTCTCTGAAATTGAGAATGCTATTGACACTTATATCAACTACATAAATACATTGAAGGATGGCTACACTTTGGAATAAGGGCACAGCTGCAACTACAAGGGTCGAAGACTTCACGATTGCCGGAGACAGGGTGCTTGACCTGCGCCTCGCCGCCTACGACGTCGAAGGCTCCAAAGCCCACATAAAGATGCTCGAGAGCATAGGACTCCTCAGCAAGAACGAACTCGACACGCTCCTCGCGGAGCTGGACCGCATCGGCGAGTCCATCGCTAAAGGCGAGTTCCAGCTCGAACAGGACGTGGAGGACATCCATTCCCAGATAGAGCTTCTGCTCACCAGAGAGCTCGGAGAACTCGGCAAGAAGATTCACTCCGGACGTTCGCGCAACGACCAGGTCCTTGTGGACCTCAAGCTCTACCTGCGCGATGAGCTCCGCAAGTTCCGCTCCGAGACGCTCAATCTCTTCGGCAAGCTTCAGGCACTCAGCGAGAAGTACAAGGAAGTGCTTATGCCGGGCTACACCCACGCCCAGATGGCTATGCCGTCCTCGTTCGGGCTCTGGTTCGGAGCCTATGCAGAAGCGCTCGTAGACGACATGCACTGCCTTGAAGCAGCTTACCGCATCGTCAATAGGAACCCGCTCGGCTCGGCCGCCGGCTACGGCAACTCCTTCCCTCTCGACAGGAATATGACCACTGCCCTTCTCGGCTTCGACTCTCCTGACATCAACAGCATAGCCGCCCAGCTCACCCGTGGGAAGACAGAGAAGTGCATGGCCTCTGCGATGGGCAGCATCGCCCTCACACTCAACAAGTTCGCCGCAGACTGCTGCATGTATATGTGTCCGAACTTCGCATTCATCCACTTTCCCGACGAGTTCACGACAGGTTCCAGCATAATGCCACACAAGAAGAACCCGGACGTCTGGGAGATGGTCCGCGGCAAATGTAACATGGTCCTCGCCTGCGAAAACGAGATATCCCTGCTGTGCAGCAACATGCCGCACGGCTACCACCGCGACTACCAGCTCCTGAAGGACATCCTCTTCCCGAGGATTGAGCTCCTTCACGACTGCCTGCAGATGACGGTCTACATGCTGGAGCACATCGAGGTCAACGAGCACATCCTTGACAACCCGGCATACAAATACCTCTTCACAGTGGAGGAAGTCAACCGCAGGACTCAGTCCGGGACACCGTTCAGAGAGGCCTACAGGCAAGTCGGGAAAGAGGTCAATGAAGGCCGCTTCAACTACGGCGACCTATCCTCGCTCAAAGCTTCCTCGCTCGGACACACCCACATCGGCAGTCTCGGCAACCTCTGCAACGACAGAATTGCAGAACTCATGAAAGAAGCATCAAACTGGTAAGACATATATGGCAGAAACTCGAAAAAAGGCAACGCTCGTCCTCGGTAACGGACGCAGAATGGAGGGCTGGAGCTTCGGAAGCGACAGGTCCTGCAGCGGAGAAGTAGTCTTCTCCACAGCGATGGTCGGCTATCCGGAGAGTCTCACCGACCCTTCCTACGAAGGGCAGATTCTCTGTGTAAGCTTCCCGCTGATAGGCAACTACGGCATCCCGTCCGAAAAGATTGACGAGAACGGACTCTGCACCACCTTCGAATCCGAGAAGATTCACGTCAGGGGTCTGATAATCTCCGACTACAGTGAGAAATACAGCCACTGGGACGCCGTCAAGAGCCTCGACCAATGGCTCGACGAGCAGGGTATCCCCGGCATCTTCGGCATCGACACCCGCGAACTCACCAAGATGATTCGCGAGGAGGGCGCGATGCTCGGAAAGATTGTCCCGGAAGGCTGCAGCGAAGACATCCCTTTCGACGACCCGAACTTTGAGAACCAGGTTGCGGCCGTCAGCTGCAAAGAAGTCATCGAATACGGTTCCGGCGACAAGACCGTGGTCCTCGTGGACTGCGGAGTGAAACACAGGATTCTCGCCTGCCTGCTCAAGCGCGGAGTGAAGGTCATCAGAGTGCCGTGGGATTATGATTTCAGTACCATCGGCTACGACGGTCTCTTCATATCCAACGGTCCAGGCAACCCTGCCATGTGCACCGCCGCCGTTGAGCACATCCGGAAGGCGTACGAGGAAGACCGGCCCATCTTCGGCATCTGCATGGGCAACCAGCTGATGTCCCTCGCCGCTGGTGCGGGCACATTCAAACTGAAATACGGGCACCGCAGCCACAACCAGCCTGTGAGGATGAACGGCACCGAACGCTGTTTCATCACCTCCCAGAATCACGGCTTCGCAGTGGACACCAGCACACTCTCGCCTGAATGGGAGCCTTATTTCACCAACATGAACGACGGCACAAACGAGGGCATACGCCACCGCAGCAAGCCGTTCTTCTCCGCACAGTTCCATCCGGAGGCCTCCAGCGGCCCTGTGGACACTGAATTCCTGTTTGACGAGTTCATTTCCAGATTGTAGACAATGATTGACAGAAGTATCAAAAAAGTTATCGTGCTCGGTTCAGGAGCACTCAAGATAGGCGAAGCCGGCGAGTTCGACTACAGCGGCTCGCAGGCGCTCAAGGCACTCCGCGAGGAAGGCATCAAGACCATCCTCATCAATCCGAACATCGCCACCGTACAGACTTCCGAGGGCGTCGCGGACAAAATCTACTTCCTGCCGGTGACTCCGTTTTTCGTCGAGAAAGTCATCAAGAAGGAGCAGCCGCAGGGCATCCTCCTCTCGTTCGGAGGCCAGACAGCCCTGAACTGCGGAGTCGAACTCTACCGCAGCGGAGTTCTCGACAAGTACGGCATCAAGGTGCTCGGCACTCCAGTGCAGGCAATCATCGACACCGAAGACCGCGAGCTTTTCGTAAAGAAACTCGATGAGATAGGGGTTAAGACCATCCGCTCCCACGCCGCTGAATCCCTCGAGGAGACAAAGGCGGCAGCAGCTGAAGTCGGCTATCCGGTCATCATCCGCGCGGCCTACGCGCTCGGAGGCCTCGGCTCAGGCTTCTGCGAGAACGAGCAGGAACTCGAGGCAGTGGCGACGAAGGCTTTCTCCTTCTCCCCGCAGGTCCTCGTCGAGAAGTCCCTGAGGGGTTGGAAGGAAATCGAGTACGAGGTTGTCCGCGACAGCTATGACAACTGCGTCACGGTCTGCAACATGGAAAATTTCGACCCGCTCGGTATCCACACCGGAGAGAGCATCGTGGTCGCCCCGTCGCAGACTCTCTCCAACGAGGAGTTCCACTTCCTCCGCAAGACGGCGATAGACATCGTGCGCCACATCGGCATCGTCGGAGAATGCAACGTCCAGTATGCCTTCAGCCCGGACGGCGAAGACTACCGCGTCATCGAGGTCAACGCCAGACTCAGCCGCTCCTCTGCCCTCGCATCCAAGGCCACCGGCTACCCTCTCGCATTCATAGCGGCCAAACTCGGACTCGGCTACGGACTTTTCGAACTCAACAACGCAGTCACAAAGAACACTCCAGCCTTCTTCGAACCTGCCCTCGACTATGTTGTCTGCAAAATACCTCGCTGGGACCTCGCCAAGTTCAAGGGTGTCTCCAGAGAGATTGGCTCGAGTATGAAGAGCGTCGGAGAAGTTATGGCAATCGGCCGCAACTTCGAGGAAGCCATCCAGAAGGGGCTCAGGATGATTGGCCAGGGCGCCAACGGCTTCGTCTGCAACAAGCCGTTCAAGACAGAGGATCTCGACTACGCCCTCAGAAATCCGACCGACACGCGCATCTTCGCCATTGCCGCGGCCTTCCAGAGCGGCTATAGCGTGGACCGCATCCACGAGCTTACCAAGATTGACAGATGGTTTCTCGACAAGCTCGAGAACATCGAGAACACCTACCGCGAACTCGAGTCACTGAAGACCATCGACAAGGTGGACCGGAATCTTCTCCGCAAGTCCAAGTGCCAGGGCTTCTCCGACATCCAGATAGCCCGCGTCTTCGGCATCAAGGAAGCCGAAGTCCGCAAGGTCCGCACTGACATGGGCATCCGCCCGTGCGTCAAGCAGATAGACACGCTCGCTGCTGAGTTCCCGTCCGACACCAACTACCTCTACCTCTCCTACAACGGCAGCGCTGATGACGTCAGCTTCAAGCACAGCAGCCGCTCAGTCATCGTGCTGGGCTCTGGTGCCTACCGCATCGGAAGCAGCGTGGAGTTCGACTGGTGCGGAGTCAACGCCCTCCAGACGCTCAGGAAGAGAGGCTACCACGCCATAATGATCAACTACAACCCGGAGACCGTCTCCACCGACTACGACAGCTGCGACAGGCTCTACTTCGACGAGCTCAGCTACGAGACGGTGATGGACATCTGCTCTCTTGAGAACCCTATGGGAGTCATTGTCAGCGTGGGCGGACAGATTCCGAACAACCTCGCCCTGCCTCTGATGAACAGCGGAGTCAACATCCTCGGCACGTCAGCCCTTGACATCGACCGCGCCGAAGACCGCAACAAGTTCTCCAGCATCGTGGACAAGCTCGGCATTGACCAGCCTCGATGGAGTGAGCTCACCACCATGGAGGACATCGATAATTTCATCGCCGAAGTGGGCTTCCCTGTCCTCGTGCGTCCTTCATACGTCCTCTCGGGGGCTGCGATGAACGTCTGCTTCAGCAAAGAGGACCTCAAGGTCTTCCTCGACATGGCGGTGGAAGTCTCCGAGGAGCACCCTGTAGTCATCAGTTCGTTCATGCAGAGATGCAAGGAGCTTGAATGCGATGCTGTGGCAGACAACGGCAGGGTCGTGGCTTCAGCCATCTCGGAGCACATCGAGTTCGCCGGCGTGCACTCCGGAGACGCGACCATCCAGTTCCCTCCGCAGAAGATATACGGCATCACGGCAGCAAAGATCCGCAAGACCACGGCAGCCATCGCGGCCGAGCTGCACATCACCGGTCCGTTCAACATCCAGTTCCTCGCCACCGACAACTACATCAAGGTCATCGAGTGCAACCTGAGAGCTTCACGAAGCTTCCCGTTTGTATCCAAAGTGTTGAAGGTCAACCTTATCGAACTTGCGACAAGGTGTATGCTCGGAGAGCATCCGGTACCGGTCGGAATAGATCCGTTCGAACTTGACTACGTGGGTGTGAAATGCTCGCAGTTCTCTTTCTCCCGCCTCAACGAGGCCGATCCTGTGCTGGGCGTGGACATGTCCTCCACAGGAGAAGTGGGCTGCATCGGCGACAACCTCGACGATGCGCTGCTCAAGGCCATGCTTTCCGTGGGACACAAAGTTCCGGACCACGCCGTACTAATCTCTTCGGGCAACGCCCGCCAGAAGGTGGATATCCTCTCAGCCTGCCAGTTGCTCAGCGAGAAAGGCATCACCATTTACGCCACAGAGGGGACCGCACGTTTCCTCAACGACAACGGCGTACCTGCCATGCGTGCTCTCTGGCCGAGCGAGACTGAAACCGACGGCCTGCCGTACGCCATCGATCTCATCAAGGAACACAAGGTAGACCTCGTGATCAACATCCCGAAGAACTACAGCCGAGGCGAACTCAGCAACGGCTACAGGATGAGACGTTCAGCCATCGACTTCAATATCCCGCTGATTACCAACAGCCGGCTTGCCACCGCCTACATCAGGGCAATCTGCGCCGTGCCGATGGAGAATATCAGCATCCGCAGCTGGGACGAATATTAGCCGGCAAAGAAGTCACAGTCAGAAACTGTCATTCAGACCTCGTCTCCACGGTGACGAGGTCTATTTTTTCGCCTCCGCAGACTTCATGGATATGCATAGCGACCTTTTCCGCATCGAAGCCGGGAGCGACAGTAACCTTCACGGTCAGAGCCGTCTCTGTGATGCTGACCGCCCATATCTTCAGATCCGTGACTCCAGAGACACCGGGAACCGCCAGGATGGCGGCCTTGACTTCGCCGTAGCATACCCCGTCCGGCACAGCATCTATGCTCATGCGGAATGCAGACACAAGAAGACGGCAGGTGTTGTAGAGTATGACGAGAGCTATGACCATGCTCACCAGAGGGTCGATGAAGTTCCAGCCGGTGAGGCTGATGACGACTCCCGACAGCACCACGCCCATGGACACGAGAGCATCGGTGGCCATATGGAGGAATGCCCCCCGGGTGTTTATGTCCCTCTTCTGGTGACGCATCAGAAGTACCGCGCTCACTCCGCTGACCACTATGCCTATCCCCGCAGTCCATGAAATCGCCGCCCCGCTGACCTGAACGGGCGAAAGGAGTTTCTCTATGCTCTCATAGATTATGACGCAGACTGCAGCTATGAGCACGACAGCGTTGAAAAGCGAGATTAGGACCGATGTCTTGCGGTAGCCATAGTTAAACTTATCCGTCTCCCTGCTCCCCGCAAGTTTAAAGGCAAGCAGCGCGATGAAGAGCGAAAAGACATCTAGAAGCTTGTGACCGGCATCGGAGAGAAGACCTATGGAGCCGTAACCCAAACCAACTGCTACTTCCGTCAGGACGAAGGCGGTATTAAGAGCTATGGCGATGTAATATGTAGAGTTGAGCGAGACTATCCGCGTCTCGTGATGGTGATGGCTCTGAGGCATATCTTCATTTAAATCTTGCGAATATAAGAAAAAATGCCATATGCCGACGTTTTTTCTTTTTGCAGCGATTACAATCATCGCGACAACAAGGCAGTGCGGAAGCGGAGAGAGCATCGACGGTGACGCTCTTAAGCTCGTTCTCTCCCTCGATTTTTATCTTGAATGTTACGGTGTTTGCCATTGTCCGTTTTATTTGCTACGTTCGCCCTATTATGGATGAGTTGCTGCATAGCGTCGCTGAAGTGGTCCGGCTTGCGGGCGTATGGGACGTTCTTCTGTTCCTCATCGTCGCGACTATGGTGGTTGGTTCCCTGATAGGGATTTGCAGGAAAGCCAACGAGAAGGAAAAACCGTCCGAAGACACGACCACTTTCGTTTTCAAGATCGAGGACCGCTCCAAATCCGAGTAGTCATCTTCTTTTCAGTCTCGCCTCAAGTTCCCGCATCCTGTCGATGCTGCCCGTGCCCTTGCGGACTTCAACGCCGGTTCCGGTTTCCCCGTCCCACGGCAGCGGCCAGGACCTTTTCGCATCAACCGGTTTAGTGCTGAAGATGTTGGGCACTGAAATGACCTGAACCTTGGTCTGTTCCCATCCTGCGCTGATGACGGCTTCCGTAGAGGCAACCATTAAAAGAACGGCACGCTCCCACCGAAGTGGTACGCGCCCCGCACCGTAAATAAAGTAAACAAACTTAATGCAAAGCGTATCATCAGAAAAATCCGTTACCTCGGAATGAAGTGACGGATTATTTAGGGTTTACATCGTACACTCTTAGGTTACCCTGAACAGCTCGATATCATCGCAAACGTATATCCTTGCGTCTCTCCAGTATCCGCGGGCATCCCTTCTCCCATGCGGGATTTCATCAGGCGAGACGAACTACACCTGCACCCCAAGCTTCGATGACACGGTCTCCGCCGTTTCCTTCAGTGCCGTAATGTCGGCATTCAATTCCATCGCCCCACAGACATTCTTTCCGTCCCGGTCATGCATTTCCGGAGTGGACTCGGGCTACTTCAACAAGGCATTGGCCTCATTTTTTATTTTCCTTAAACTGGTATCATCGGCAATTAGCCCCGAATCCCATGCGCTTGTCCAATGACGACTTCGGTTGCGCCTCGGTCTTGCCTGACGCGGCCAGCTACTTGCGTTAGCAATAGGACTCGATAATCAACTTTCATCAGTAATTACCTTCAACCTCGAGTCAATCCAAATCAGGGAAATACACATTAGTTTTTTCGGGCGGGAATGACTAAATTTGTCGCTTATAAGAAACACACTCACACACTATGTTCGAGAACCTCTCTGACCGTCTGGAACGGTCGTTCAAAATACTTAAAGGCGAAGGCAAGATTACCGAAATCAACGTCGCCGAGACCCTGAAGGAAATCCGCCGCGCACTACTCGATGCCGACGTCTCCTACAAAGTCGCCAAGGAATTCTGCGACCGCGTCAAGACAAAGGCCATGGGAGCCAATGTCCTGACGGCAGTCAAGCCTCAGCAGATGATGGTCAAGATTGTCCACGACGAGCTTGCCGACTTCATGGGGTCAGAGCACAGCGAAATCAACGTCAAGGGCTCCCCTGCCGTAATTCTCGTGGCAGGTCTGAACGGTTCGGGAAAGACGACTTTTTCCGGCAAGCTCGCGCTCAGGCTCAAGAGCAAGAAAGGCCTTAAAGTCCTCCTCGCGGCATGCGACACCTTCCGTCCTGCGGCCATTGAGCAGCTCAAGACTCTCGGCGAGCAGGTCGGAGTGCCGGTCTTCTCACTCGAAGGAGAGAATGACCCGGTGAATGTTGCCAAGGCAGCGGTTCAGAAGGCCCGCCAGGAAGGCTACAGCGCCGTCATCGTCGACACCGCAGGACGTCTCGTGGTGGACGAGGAACTGATGAACGAGATCTCCACCCTCCACAAGGCTCTCGAGCCGAGCGAGACCCTCTTCGTCGTCGACGCGATGACGGGACAGGACGCGGTCGAGTCTGCCAAGGCATTCAACCAGGCCATCGACTACGATGGAGTCGTCCTCAGCAAGATGGACGGCGACACCCGAGGCGGTGCGGCGCTCTCCATCAGGGCAGTCACAGGCAAGCCCATCAAGTTCGTCAGCATGGGCGAGAAGATGGATGCTCTCGACATGTTCTACCCGGCACGTGTCGCGGACAGAATCCTCGGCATGGGCGACGTGGTCTCCCTCGTAGAGAAGGCCCAGGAGCAATTCGACGAGCAGCAGGCACGCGTCCTCAAGAAAAAAATCGCACGTAACCAATTTACGCTCAACGACTTCTATGAGCAACTGAAGCAGGTCCAGAAGATGGGCAACATGAAAGACCTCATGGGGATGCTCCCCGGCATGGACAAGGCTCTCAAGGACGTAGACATCCCTGAGGACGCATTCAAGTACACCGAGGCTATCATCCAGTCGATGACACCATACGAAAAAGAGCACCCCGAGTGCATAAACGGCTCGAGGCGCGCAAGAATAGCCAAAGGCTCAGGGACTACGCTCGCCGACGTGAACAAACTTCTCAAGCAGTTCGAGCAGAGCCGCAAGATGATGAAGATGGCGGTCGACGGCTCCCTTCAGCAAAGGCTCAAGGCTTTCAGAAGATAAGTCCCATATCTGCCTTCATCAGCGGAGCGACCTTCTTCTCCGGAACGAAGTGCCACTCCCCTATCAGCCCAGGATCACCGACAAGTTCGGAGGTCACTTCCGCGTGCGAACGCACGAATTCGTAGACCATATCCCGGATTTCCGGATAGCGGGCGACCACCCTGCAGTCTGCCTCCTCCTTGCTCAATCCGGCAGCCGCAAGGAGTCCGCCGCCGCCATTGGCGCGATAGCTGGTCATCGAGACATTGTAGAAAGAGTCCTGGTCGAACGGAGTTCCGTCGGCAAGCGAGACGATCTTAACCCTATCACCGAGCTTCTTGGTGACATCCACGGTATAGACAAGTCCGGACGCAGAGTCGAAGTTGTACGACCTGTTTACGAAAGCCCAGCGCGAAGTCCCGGTGCGGGCATCAGCCCCCTCACGGATATTGAGCACATGCTTTCCAGGAGTTACAATCCAGCTGTCGTATGAAGCCTCGAGGTAGCTCTTTATCTCGCTGCCCTTAAGACGAAGGACAAAGAGCTGATTCTCATAAGGATAAATGGTGAACATATCATTGTATATGAGGTCGCCCTGCTGAACGGTCCCGTCGAATGTGAGCGGAGCTGCGAAGGAAATCTGCGCTTCCGGAACGGAAATCTGAACGGTATGGACAAGATTGATGTAGTCCGACATCCCGCTGTAGGCATCGCGGGTGCGCATCTCCATGGCGAGATGCCCGACCTTCCTGATTGTAAACGCCTTGACCTCATCAAATTCGGAAGCGAACTCACGCTCCATCTCCTCTGAGACTTTGGACTTGTCCATCCTGACAGTCTGTCCATGGACGCTCTTCCCGTTGCTTCCAGAGAGTTCTATCACTGAGTGTGTCACGTTACCGGCGCGGGCTCCTCCGTTCACGAGGACGCAGGAGCCGTTCTCCGTGACGAAAGGACGATGGTCATGGGAAGTGACGATAAGGTCGACCCCCTTCAACGAAGAAAGGAGATCGAGCCCCTGGCTTTCAAGTGACTCCCCATTCCCTTCACCGGTACCGGAATGCACCACCACCACGACAGCATCCGGTCTGCACTCCTGACGCACCTCATCGACGCACTGCTGCACGAACGGGATTAAGGAGACGAACTCAATCCCTCTCCAGACAGGTTCGGAAAGCCACGCCTTCATGTTAGGGTTAGTGAATCCAAGCACCGCGACCGTCATCCCGCCTCGCTCGAACAGTTTGTAGACCGGGAAATACGGCTTCCCGTCACATACTCTGAGAGCATTTCCTCCAAGCCACGGGATACCTGCCTGTGTAAGCTCGGAATACACTCTGTCATAGACTGGATGGGCAGTCTCCACGTCGTGGTTGCCCACCGTGACAGCATCGTATCCCATATACTTGACTATGCGCGGGAAGAGGTGCGGGACATCCGTCCGGACGTAGTTGTAGTAGTATGCGGCATTGTCTCCCTGAAGACAGTCGCCGGCATCGAGAAGAAGCACATTGTTGGCACCTACAGCATTGCGGAGGCTGTCCACATAGACCATGACGGACATGAGGCTTGTCTTGGACGCACCTCCATCCACATAAGGCCGGTCGAACCATGAGCCGTGTACATCTCCCGTGGTGACGATATGGAGTTCTCTCTCTTGAGAATAAAGCGGCTGGAATGCCAGGAAGGCAAATGCGAGTACCGCGAAGAATTTCTGACAGGTTTTCATATCAGGCAAAATTAGAGAAAAGAATCTTAAATTTGCCTTAAGTATGAA
Source organism: uncultured Muribaculaceae bacterium (assembly GCA_964385795.1). Taxonomy (GTDB): domain Bacteria; phylum Bacteroidota; class Bacteroidia; order Bacteroidales; family UBA932; genus Cryptobacteroides. The sequence goes on along the minus strand of CAYLPY010000003.1, from coordinate 31,215 downwards.
ACTCTTTACCGAAATTCGGCCCGAGAAGGACCCGACATTCGAAGTGGGGCTTGAAGACAAACTGACCCTGCTCGGCAGCTGCTTTTCCGACAACATCGCAGCCCGCCTCTCCGAAGGAGGCTTCACCCTCTGCCGCAACCCGTTCGGAACGCTCTACAATCCCGCCTCCATTGCGGCTGCGGTATCGCGACTGGACTCCGGAGAGCCGTTCCGCAAAAGCGACTGCGTGCAGATGGGAGCAGGCTCGCCGCTCGTGTGCAGTTTCAGCCACCACACCTCTTTCGCAAGAGCGACGGCTGAGGAATTCATCTCCGATGCCAATGCTGGACTTGCGGAAGCTTCAAAGTTCTGGGATGAAAGCGATGTGGTCATCCTCACGTTCGGTACCGCATTCGTATGGAAAGTCCTTACGCACGGCGGCAAAGTGGCCTCCAACTGCCTGAAAAGGCCTTTCTCCGAATTTTCGAGGGAACTTCTGAACGTCGGGCAGTGCGAGACACTCATTGAAGAAATCGTGGAGCGGCATCCCGGCAAACGCTTCATCCTCACCGTCTCCCCAATAAGGCATCTCACCGGCGGGGCGCACGCCAACACCGTCTCCAAGTCGATCCTTCACCTTGCTGTGGACAGCATCCTCAGGCGGCACGACAATGTCCGCTATTTCCCGGCATACGAGATTCTGATCGACGAACTGCGCGACTACAGATTCTACGACCGCGACCTCGTGCACCCGAGAGACCTCGCCGTTGACATCCTCTGGGAGAGGTTTCTCGAGGCTTTCGTCCCCGACAAAGACAAGGCCGGGATCAGGGCGAACGAGAAGTCCGCAGCCCGATCCAGGCACATGCCGATATTAGTATAACAAAAGTATCCTATTTAAAAAGAGTTCCGACATCGATTCCGAGCAGTTCTGCACGGTTCCGGAAAGCCGGCAGTTCCTCCTCTATGAACTTGCGGCGCTCGGACTCCTTGATTACGTCGATGGCGTCGTTCGCCACGAAGAATCCTATTCCGCGCTGATTGTAGATGACTCCTCGTGAGGATAGCTGCTCATAGGAGCGGGCGACGGTATTGGGATTCACTCCGATCTGCATCCCCCACTCCCGCACCGAAGGGATTCGGCTCGCAGACTTGAACTCCCCGGAGAGTATCCTCTCGCAGATGTTGTCAGCTATCTGGAGGTATATTGGCCTGTTGACATCAAACTCCATATTCTCAATGCTTTATAGTTCTGACACGGACATACAGGAGCGCCGCAGAAATAACAGTCATCACGCAGATGAAGACATACACGAAGGTGCGTATAAACCTTATCGCCGAGTCTGCTGCCTCGGTCACGTCCTCGAGAATCCTCTCCACCGGAATCCAGTTGGAGCCGAACGCCGCGAAGGAAAGGAAGCTCAACACCATGCCGAAAAGAAAGATGGCGACCAAAGTCTTGAGAATCTTGGCTCGCTTGAACCATACGGCACCGAGCGCAAAGATGAGGGCATTGCAGGACCACTGGAAGAAAAAGAGCAGCGGCAGGCTGAATCCAAACAGCGAGAATACCTTGGTAATGGCAGAGAAGTCGGCAGCGGCAAACAGAGTTCCGGAATAAATGCTACTGAAGCACAGCGAGAGAAGAGCGTCGCTGACCACCGTGACAAGGCCCATCACCAAAGGCAGCGCTATACAGAGCACAATGAGCATCGACAGCCACTTCTCGAGCTGCGAGGCTGGCAGAAGCAGGTAATCGGAACCGTAGCGTTTGTCGGTGAGAGGTCCGTAGAGCTTCGCAGGGGCAATGGTGTATGCCAGGGTAAACGCGGACATCACAGCCATCCACCGCAGCGCAAGAGGAATCTCGCATGTTGAACCGGCGAACACCCATGCACAGAGGATACTGAAGACGAACAGGATGAGCGGCGCCAGGCCCAGGATAATGGTCGAGAAACCGAATCCTCGGCAGGCGTTCTTAAGATCGTAGAGCAGATAGTTGCCGAAGCGACGGAAGTCAAAATATCTATTCATTGTTGAAAAGCGCTTTGATGAGTTCTTTGTTCTTGTGTACAGTGTTGAAGAGGGCCTCTATGTTGACCTTGCTCTCCTCTCCCGTAGTATTCTGATATACCTGGAGCGAGCCTCCCGGAAGGTTCTCGATATAGAGACTGTCCGGATGGATTCGAGTGCCGTAGTCGAAGAAGAGTTTGGCTGATATTTCCTCGAGGGAGGCGTTCAGCAGGACATCCTGCCTGTCGAGGATGATTATCGGGTCAATCACGTTCTCAAGATCGCGCACCTGATGCGTCGAAATCACAATTGTTGAGTCCTCACGCGTGTATTTCAGGATTGCCGAGCGGAACTGTGTCTTGGACGGGATGTCGAGTCCGTTGGTAGGCTCGTCCATCATGAGATAGTTCGGCGCACAGGCGAGCGCGAAGGAGATGTAGGTCTTCTTGAGTTGACCGAAGGACATCTCGTTCATCTTTTGCTCCACATCCGTCTCGAAAAGGCCCATGATTTCCTCAAACTTCTCTATCGAGAAGCGAGGCCAGAACTTGCCGTGCGACTTTGCCCAGAGCGAAGCTTTCTCCCTCACCGGGGCAAGTTCATCCGGCAGATAGTACAGAGTCGAAAGGAAACCAGGTTCGCGGCGATACGGATTGACACCGTCCGCATCGATGCTGCCCGACTTGACTTTCTTCAAGCCGCAGAGCAGAGTTAGGAGAGTGGTCTTCCCCACTCCGTTCTCTCCCAGAAGTCCATAGACTTTTCCCGGCTGAAGCTCAAGCGAAATGTTCCGCAGGACCTCCTTGGTCCCGTAGCTGAAAGCCAGATTAGAAACTTTAATCATATCTTTATAGTGTATTAGTTTATTACTACACTGCAAAGATAGACACTATCCGATAAATTCCAATTATTTTACAAAGATTTTTCGGGACACAAAAAAGGACCGGCCACTGGGCCGGTCCATAATATGTAGTTCGTGCCGGAAATCCCGGAAGAATGCTGTTACTCCTGAGGTTTCAGCGTCGAGTAGACGTTGGTGACGTCCTCATCGTCCTCCAGAAGATTGGTGAGTTTATCGAGAGTCACCCTCTGCTCAGGAGTCACATCCTTAAGTTCAACGTTAGGAATCTGCTCAAAACCTCCGGAGATGAGCTCGTAGCCGTTCTCCTCGATATACTTCTGAATCTGTCCATACGCGGAGTAGTCGCCATATATAACGACAACCTTGGTGACGTTGCCGTCCTTGTCTTCCTCCTCCTGCTCGAAAAGTTCGTCCACGCCGTAGTCAATCATCTCAAGTTCAAGTTCCTCAAGGTCCATGCCCTCCTTCTCTTTGATGCGGAAGGTGCACTTGTGATCGAACATGAAGCTCACTGAACCGGAAGTGCCCAGAGAACCGCCGCACTTTGTGAAGTAGCTGCGGACGTTAGCTACGGTACGGGTATTGTTGTCGGTAGCAGCCTCAACAAGGAAAGCGATGCCGAACGGACCATATCCCTCGTAGATAAGTTCCTTGAAGTCACCTTGCTTGCTCTCGGTAGCCTTCTTGATGGCACGCTCGACGTTCTCCTTAGGCATCTGCTCGGTGCGGGCCTCGGCCATGAGCGCACGCAAACGAGGGTTGCCGGTTACGTCAGGGCCGCCCTGCTTTACCGCGATGGTGATTTCCTTTCCGAGTTTGGTAAAGGTGCGGGCCATATGCCCCCATCTTTTAAGTTTTCTTTCCTTACGGAACTCAAATGCTCTTCCCATATCTTACTGCTGTGAAACCCTTGCGATGTACTTGTTAATCTCGTAAGCTTCGATGGACTGCGGATAACTGTCCTTGACGGTGTTGTAGCAGGAGAGCGCAGAAGCCTTGTCGCCGAGCGCCTCGTATGCGAGACCTTCCTTGATGAGGTAAGTGGCAGCGAACACGTTATCTGCCTTCTCGACAGCAGCACGGAAGCTGGCCACGGCGGACTTGTAGTCCTCGAGTCCAACGTAGGCGTCACCTTCGCAGGCCTTGGCACGGGCAGCGAGGATAGGCTCCTTGCCGTCGTACTTCTTGAGATATGACAGAGCGCTCTCGAAGTTGCCGAGCTGAAGTTCGCAGACTCCCGCATAGAAATAAACTGCCGCACCTGACTTGGAGCCATAGCGGGAGATTATCTCCGCGAATCCGAGATTGTTGCCATCTCCGTTGAGGGCAATCTCATACTCTCCGTTGCGGAAACTCGTCTCCGCAGGATAAGCCTGCTCCATCGCTTCCTTGCACTTCGGCTCATAAGCGAACTTATGCCAGAGCAGAATTGCAAGTCCTATCACCACAACAGCGCCCACGATACCCCAGATGAGGTTCTTGTGCGCAGAATAAAACTGCTCGGTAGAAGAAACGGTCTTCTCGATATTCTCCTGACGTACAGCGTCCTTGTCTTTAGCGTTTGTCTTAGCCATATTTTAATAAAATGTGTTTTCCGACGTTTATATAGCCCGCAAAATTATTAAAAATAGTTAAACTTACAAAACTCTTTGCTATCTTTGTAAAGGTGTCTGCATTGGATAAAATAGTCGTCCAGGACTTCAGGAACATCGTTCTCCAGGAGGTGGATTTCTCCCCGAACATCAACTGCATCAGTGGTGGCAACGGCGAGGGGAAGACCAATCTTCTGGACGCAATCTGGTATCTCTCAATGACAAAGAGCGCCTTCGCTTCGTCGGACCGCTTCAATTTCCGTCACGGGCAGACACGTTTCGCCATTGCAGGCAGCTATACGATGCAGGACGGACTTGAATCTCGTTTCAGCATCAGCGTGGCCGAAAACGGCGAGAAGCGTCTGCGCAGGGATGACAAAGCCTACAGCAAGATTTCCGACCACATAGGAGTCCTCCCCGTGGTCATGGTCTCCCCTTCCGACGTCTCGCTGGTGAGCGAGTCGGGGGACGAGCGCCGACGCTTCGTCAACACTGTCCTATCGCAGATGGACCACGAATATATGGCCTGCCTCCAGCAGTACAACCGGCTTCTGCTACAGCGCAACCGGATGCTCAAGTCCGGGATGGCGGACGACGATCTTCTCGCCGCTTTCGACGGACGGCTCGCAGCTCTCGCCGAGCCCATCCACAGTCGCAGGGGAGAGTTCTGCAGAGACATGGTCCCGAGAGTGTCCCGCTTCTACCACGAGATCTCCGGCGGACGGGAAGAAGTCGACATCGAATACAGGTCTGACCTTTCCAAAGGTCCGCTCGATGCCATCCTTCTGGAACATCGCGAGAAGGACAACGCCCTCCGCTTCACGACAGCCGGCATCCAGAGGGACGACTTCATCTTCAACATGGACGGCCACCCCATCCGGCGTTGCGGCTCGCAGGGGCAGCAGAAGTCTTTCATCGTGGCTCTCAAATTTGCTCAGTACGAACTCATGAAAGCCCGTGCGGGAACCCCTCCCATGATGCTCCTTGACGACCTTTTCGACAAGCTCGACCCGTCCAGGATAACCAACCTGTTGGCCATGGTGGCCGACAAGGACTTCGGGCAGATTTTCATCACCGACTCCGACAAGGTCCGCACACACGGAATAGTGGATGCACTGACCACCGACAGGATGTACATAAAGGCGGAGGGAGGCGTCTTCACCCGCTCCGATGAATAACGGCAACAAACTGCGCAAGAGCAAGACGGTCGCCGTCGGTACGCTCATGAAAGAGTCTTTCCGTCGCAGCGGCATCACGGACACCGTCAACACGCAGCTGGTTTTCTCCGCCTGGGACAAAGTCTCCGGTGCCGGCGCCTACACCAGCCGGAAGTTCTACCGCGGAGGCAAACTCTACGTGACATTGAGTTCCTCGGTGGTCCGCAGCCAGCTCTCGTTCCTCAAGGAAGACATCCGCCGGAGCATCAACAAGTCCCTTTCGGAGAGCATTCTGTTCTCTCCCGGAGAGAATCAGGACAAGTACGTAAACGAAATCATTTTGAAATGAAGATAGTCATCGATGAATCCATCCCCTTCGTCGAAGGAGTGTTTGAACCATACGCGAAAGTCGTCTACAAAGACGGGCCTCTGATCTGCAACGACGATCTTCTGGACGCCGACGCGCTCATCATCCGCACGAGGACAAGGTGCGACGAAGATTTGCTTCATGGCACGTCCGTCAAGATAATAGCTACTGCCACGGCCGCGAAGGACAACATCGACATAGACTACTGCCGCCTGCACGGCATATTCTTCAAAAACGCTTACGGCTGCAATGCAGGCGGGGTTTCAAACTACGTGTTCTCTGCCCTCTACGGTTCGGCAGCACGCAAGAGCATCGATCTCACCGGCGCCACGATCGGTATCATAGGGCTCGGCAGCGTGGGACAGCGGGTCGAGTCGATGGGAAGAGGGCTCGGCTTCAAGATTCTCCGCAACGACCCCATCAAGCAAAGCATCGAGTGGTACACCCAGTTCTGCTCCCTCGACTACCTTCTGGAGCACTCGGACATCGTCACCCTGCACCTCCCGCTCACCGAGAGCACCAAAGGGATGGCCAACGAGGAGTTCTTCGCAAAGATGAAGAACGGGGCTTTCTTTATCAACACAGCCCAGGGAGACATCGTGGTCGAGGACGCGCTGATAGACGCCGTTCCAAAACTCGGCCCGGTCGCCATAGACAGCTGGAGCCACGAGCCGTGGATCAACACCAGGCTGATGAGCCTCGTTGACATAGCAACCCCGCACATAGCTGGATATTCACTTCAGGGCAAGCAAATCGGCTCCGCTATGGCGGTCAGGTCCGTGGCCCGTTTCCTTGGCATCAGCGAACTTTACGAGTTCTTCCCGCGCACCGACACAATGGAATATCAGGCCGTAAAACTCAACGTCCTCGACAAGTCCCAGGGCGAAATTGCGGCGATGATTCAGTACAACTACCCCATCTTCACGGACGACTTCATGTTCAGGATGAACCCCACCAAATTCGTCGAGCTGCGCACAAACTATAGCTACAGACGGGAATTCTATCTTTAGACCACATAAATGAACAACCAAAAAACACTACGACTATGGACAAGGACACAATTAAAGCACAATTAAACAGGTTCCGCAAGGGGTTTCCATGGCTTGACATAGTGACATCTGCCACCATAGGAAACGGAATCGAAGTCCTCACAGCAGAGCAGGAGGCCGAGGCCGAAGCCTATGCCGACAGCGCTGAAACTCACGGCAGATGCAAGTTCGTGCCAGCGTCCGGAGCGGCATCTCGGATGTTCAAGGACATCTTCGCCGGGATTGACAAGACCAACGACGCTGTCCGGACCTTGAGCAGGAATCTTGAAAAATTCGCGTTCTACTCGCCGGAAGTTTTCGGCTATGCCCCGTATGACCCGTCGAGGACTGCGCATACGCTCCTTTCAGACGACGGACTTGGCTACGGGAGCAAGCCGAAGGGCGTGCTGAAGTTCCACCGCTACTCGGACGAAGTCCGCACCGCTCTGGCAGAGCATCTTATTGAAGGTCAGGCGTATATGCGCAATCCTGACGGAAGCGTCAACATCGTCGTCACCATCTCTCCGGAGCACGAGCAACTATTCCGAGATGCCCTGAACGAGATTCAGAAGAAGTACGAGAAGCGCTACGGCGTCAAGTACAACATCAGCTTCACCTATCAGGACAAGGCTACCGACACCGTCGCGGTGGACTCCGACAACGAGCCGTTCCTCCTCGAAGACGGCAGCATCCTGACAAGACCTGCCGGACACGGCGCACTTATCCACAATCTCAACGCACTCGACTGCGAGCTGGTGTCCATCAAGAACATAGACAACGTCTGCGTGGAGAGGATGCAGCCGGCCACCTGGCACTGGAAGAAGGTCCTCGCCGGCCGCGCTCTCCAAATCCGCGACCGCATCAGGGGATACATATTCGCCCTCGACCAGATCACCCAGATGCGCAAGGAGATATCCGACTTCGCATACATACCAGCCCACACCTTCACCCTCGACGACCCGTTCAGCACTCCGGAATGCCAGGAACTCTGCAACGAGATTGAGAACTTCCTTCGGGACACCCTCTGCGTCACCATCCCGGAACCCAAGGACTGCCGCGAGAGGGCAGAACTCCTCCGCGCCAAACTCAACCGTCCTGTCAGAGTATGCGGAATGGTCAAGAATGAGGGAGAGCCGGGAGGAGGCCCTTTCGTCATCCGAGACAAGAAGGGCGCGACTTCCCTACAGATTCTCGAGTCCGCGCAGATTGACAAGAACGACCCGAGGAGCATGGAGATTCTGAAGACTTCCACTCACTTCAACCCTGTCGATCTTGTCTGCTGCATCGAGGACTACGAAGGCAACAAATTCGACCTCGCCGATTTCGTGGACGAGGAGACCGGCCTGATCAGCAGCAAGAGCTACCACGGAAGGGAATTGAAAGCGCTCGAGCTTCCGGGACTCTGGAACGGGGCCATGTCCGACTGGAACACCCTTTTCGTAGAGGTTCCAATCGAGACTTTCAACCCTGTCAAGACCGTCCTCGACCTGCTCCGGCCTGCACACCAGTAGAGGGGTTTTTGCCGGGGAGGTTTTCATTCTTCCCGCAACTTTCAGTATATTTGCGCCCGAACTGAAAAAGGCATCCGTTCGGGTGCATTGTATTTTTAGATTATATGAGCATACAACAGGAAAAAACCAAGGAACTCGTCGAGAGGCGCTCGAAAGCAGCTCTTGGTGGAGGACAGAAGAGAATCGACGCCCAGCACGCCAAAGGCAAGCAGACGGCTCGCGAAAGGCTCGCAAAACTGCTCGACCCTGGCAGTTTCGAGGAGTTCGATATGTTTGTGCAGCACAGGTGCACGGACTTCGGCATGGGCGAAAGCCACTTTGACGGAGACGGCGTAGTCAGCGGACAGGGCACCATAGACGGCAGGCTGGTGTTCGTATACGCGCAGGACTTCACGGTCAACGGCGGCTCGCTCTCGAAGACCATGTCAGAAAAGATCTGCAAGGTAATCGACCTCGCGACCAAGGTAGGCGCGCCGGTCATCGGCCTGAACGATTCCGGCGGAGCACGTATCCAGGAAGGCATTGACTCTCTCGCCGGATATGGCGAGATTTTCGAGAGGAACATACTTGCGAGCGGCGTCGTGCCGCAGATTAGCGGGATTTTCGGCCCATGCGCCGGCGGAGCGGTCTACTCCCCTGCCCTCACGGACTTCACACTCATGGTAAGGAACACCTCTTATATGTTCCTCACAGGACCTTCCGTAGTGAAGGATGTCACCGGCGAGGACGTTGATTCGGAGACCCTCGGCGGCGCTTCAGTGCACGCCTCCAAGTCCGGAGTCGCCCACTTCGCCGTGGACAGCGAGGACGAAGGGATAGCGACCATCCACAGGCTGCTCTCCTTCCTCCCACAGAACAACACCGAGACTGCTCCGGTAAGGCCGACCACCGACCCTGTCGGAAGGGTTGACGACCGTCTCAACGAGATTATCCCAGACAATCCCAACAAGGCCTACGACATGTATGAGGTCATCGGGAGCATCGTGGACGACGCCGACTTCTTCGAAATCCACAAAGACTTCGCCAAGAACATCATCGTTGGATTCGCCCACATGGGCGGCAGGAGCGTCGGCATCGTAGCCAACCAGCCGCGTGCCCTCTCCGGAGCGCTCGACATCAACGCATCCCGCAAGGCTGCACGGTTCATCCGCTTCTGCGATGCGTTCAATATCCCAATCGTGTCGCTCGTCGACGTGCCCGGATTCCTCTGCGGAACACAGCAGGAATACGGCGCCGTCATCACCAACGGTGCGAAGCTTCTATACGCCTACGGCGAGGCTACCGTACCGAGAGTCACCGTCACCCTGCGCAAGAGCTACGGTGGAGCACATATCGTAATGAGCAGCAAGCAGCTGCGCGGCGACATAAACTACGCATGGCCGTCCGCCAACTACGCCGTGATGGGTGCATCCGGAGCCGTGGGCATCATCTACGGCAAGGATCTCAAGGCCGAGACCGATCCAGACAAGCGCGCGGCTCTCGCCAAGGAAAAGGAAAAGGAATACAACGACCTGTTCTGCAATCCTTATCAGGCTGCCAAGAAAGGTTATATCGAAGACGTCATCGAGCCGCGCAACACCCGTTTCCGCGTGATTCGCGCTCTCGAGGTATTGAGCGGAAAACGCCAGGAAATGCCTGCAAAGAAACATGACAACCTTCCTTTATAGTGTTTTGACGGCCGGGGCCGACAAGATGGCCCAGACTGACCCTCACGGATGGACGCTCACGCTTATCAGCGTGGGAGTTGTCTTCTGCGCGCTCATCATCCTCTACTTCGTCTACAGTTTCTCCGGGGCCATCTTCTCCGGCAAGATCAAGTTCAAGTTCAGGAAGTCAAGGAAGTCGGGCAAGGAAGCCGATGCGGCCACAGCTGCCGCGATAGCGCTTGCTCTCGACGACTTCTGCGGCAACTCAGACGAGAAGGCTGCGATAGCGCTCGCCCTCCACCTCTACTTAACTGACTCCGTCCACGATATGGAGCCGGGAGTTATCACCATCCGCAAGAGTGCAGCCCCAAGCTGGAACTCTCCGGAATTCAGATTCAGAAAATACAAAAGTCAATGAAAGAGTATAAGTTCAAAATCAACGGCAAAGAATATAACGTTGCCATCAATGGTGTCGAAGGACAGAAAGCGGACGTCTGCGTCAATGGCGTCAACTACAATGTTGAAATAGAGGGCGCTCCTGCTGTCGCTGCCCCTGCGGCGGCTCCTGCCTCTGCTCCGGTTGCCTCTACCGATGCGGCTCAGGCTTCTGCATCTGCCGCACCTGCAGGCGGCAAAGCCATCGTCTCTCCGCTTCCTGGCGTAATCATCAGCGTGGATGTCAGGGAGGGTTCTCAGGTCAAGCGCGGCCAGAGAGTAGCTGTCATCGAGGCGATGAAGATGGAGAACGACATCCTCGCCGAATTCGACGGGACAGTGACTGCAGTGCACGTCTCAAAGGGCGATTCCGTTCTTGAGGACGCCAAAATAGTGACGATAGGATAATGCAGAACATCATCGACAGCCTTCAGCAGTTCTGGCAGTTCACGGGATTTGCCAACTGCACCTGGCAGCACCTCGTGATGATTCTGATTGGCATCATCTTCATCACGCTCGGCATCGTCAAGAAGTGGGAGCCTCTACTTCTCGTCCCGATAGGCTTTGGAATGATTATCGGCAACATTCCTGTCTTCCCGGGTCTTCAGGTCAGCCTCTACGAGCAGGGGTCTGTCCTCAACATCCTCTATCAAGGTGTGAAGCAGGGCTGGTATCCTCCGCTGATATTCCTCGGCATCGGTGCGATGACTGATTTCTCCGCACTGATTTCGCAGCCGCGACTCATCCTGATAGGTGCAGCGGCCCAGCTTGGTATCTTCGGAGCATACCTGCTTGCGATTACGATGGGCTTTGCCCCCAACGAGGCCGGCGCGATTGGCATCATCGGAGGGGCCGACGGTCCTACCGCCATCTTCCTCAGCTCGAAGCTCGCTCCGGAACTCATGGGAGCAATCGCGGTGTCAGCTTACTCCTACATGGCCCTCGTACCTGTGATTCAGAAGCCTATCATGCTTCTTCTGACCACTAAGCAGGAAAGGCTCATCCGCATGAAAAAGCCTCGCGTCGTAAGCCAGAAGGAGAAGATTATCTTCCCTATCGCCGGCTTCATCTGCACGGCCTTTATCGTGCCTTCAGGTCTTCCGCTTCTCGGAATGCTTTTCTTCGGCAACCTGCTCAAGGAAAGCGGCGTAACCAAGAGGCTTGCCACCACCGCCGGCGGACCGCTCATTGACGTCGTGACTACCCTTATCGGTGTGACAGTCGGAGCTTCAACCCAGGCAGACGTGTTCCTCACCGGGAACTCCGTAAAGATTTTCCTCCTCGGACTCATCTCCTTCGTAATCGCCACCATTTTCGGTGTCCTGTTCGCAAAGTTCATGAATCTCTTCCTGCCAAAGGACAAGAAAATCAACCCGCTCATCGGCAACGCCGGAGTCTCTGCAGTGCCGGATGCAGCACGAGTTTCTGAGACCGTAGGTCTCGAAGCCGACCCGTCCAACCACCTTCTTACCCACGCTATGGCGCCAAACGTGGCCGGCGTGATTGGTTCCGCAGTGGCGGCCGGCATCCTTCTCGGATTCCTCGGATAAGATCCTGTTCAGCAGCGTATAAGCGAAAGGCGGCCTCGAAGTCAATGACTCAGGCCGCCTTTCGCTTTGCATTCAAGTCTTGTTTCCAGGACAATGTCACCGTCCTACCGAAGACGAATCTTCCAGCGGGCACCAAAATTAATCCATCGGCAGTTCTGGAGTTCGAACATAAGTTCGAACCTGTTCTCCCAGAGAGATGCTATGAAACCCAGATTGAAAGTTCTGGCATCGTATTCTGCCACGAACTTCACCTCGTCAAGCAGCCATCTGTCCCGCAGTGCTTTTGGAGAGAATGTCAGGCCTGCGGCCGGGCCGTTAAGCGAATAGTCATACCTCTTGTTGTAGAGATAGGCCACATGCGCCCCGACATTGCCCCATGAAGTGCTGAAGTTCTTGCTTACCGCGGCATAGACTCGGTTAAAGTAACCGTTGCCTGTGCCCGCAACATCTGCATCCACATAGCCCCCGGAAGAAGATGCCGTGGTCGGGTCACTGATACCGACAGCCACCGCCGGTATCCAGTCAAGCCCGAACTCACCCTCCTTCAGAAGCTGGAAACGCCCAAGGAAATGACGGTCCTGATTGAACATTATCTTGTCCCATTCGGACGGCGACGGCCTCTTCCTCCCGTTGAATATCGTACAGACATATCCCACTTCGAAACGGCTCCAGAAAGTGAGGTTGAAGCCATATGCAAAGGTCGAATACCCCCAGCCGGAGGTCGGCAGGGAGTGGGTATTGAGATAGTTGTCCGTTATCATCAACGTGCCGCTCTCCTGCATCTCAGCAGTGGGCATCTGCAACAGACCAGTGGTGCTGTCCGTGAACTGTGCGCGCGATTCCGTACACAAAAGCAGCGCAACGGACAGCGTCAAACCCAAAACAAACTTATTTTTCCCGCTGATTACCAATTTATCCATTTACTCAAATCCACATTCTCAAACATCGGGGCGGTACGCACCTCCGTGTTCGCAGATTCGTCCCCGAGCAGAAACTTGTCCACGAAGGCCTCGACCTCCACGCGCTGTTCATCTGGCAGACTGCAGTGCATGTGCTTCGCCTGGAAGGTGTACCCGAAGCGGTCGGCGATGCCGAACTTCTCCCATACCTTCAGAGCGGCCCTGCAGGAGACATAGCCGGCCTCGTCCGCGAGCCAAGGATAGTCAGGATTGCCAATCACGAGCAGCGCACGCGGTGCGACCAGAGCACAAAGCTCGTGGTGGTCTATAGGGAGCTTTGAGACATTCTCCTCCGAAAAAGCACGCATATCCTCTATGAACCAGGAATAATTGGTCCGTCCCACGGTCTCTACTTCTCCGAGCGTCTCGGAGACTCTCCATGCGGCGGCGCCGCCGCCGCCAGGCTCCTGCGCAATAGTTAGGGCAATCCGTTCATCGAATGCACCTGAGAAAAGGGCCATCTTGCCTGCGAACGAACATCCGGTCACGCCGATGTGAGAGAGGTCGAGGTTCAGCTGCGGGGCAAGTTGCTCAAGAGCGTCGATGACCCTGCTAACGCCCCAAGGCCATGCAGAATAGGCACCTATGTATTCCAAATCCGGATACAGGACATTGATTGGCTGCCGGCCGCGCACCTGGGTGTGCTCCATGACCTCCCAGAACGGGAACGACACCATAGCTACTCCTTTGGAAGTGAAGATATCCCTCGGCAGGCTGCCGGATGGAGACGATACCCCGATTAGCACAGGGAAAGGTCCGCTGAATTTCTTATTCTTGGGAAGGACCACGTTGCAGTGCATCTCAAGGCTACGCCCGTCCACAGTCACAGTCACGACCATGGTCGAGTCCTCCATCCTCGCACTCACACAGCTCTTGTCAGTCGAAGGCTTCGTTCCGGTCTCGTAGTGCTGTATCTGAGCAAGAATCTCACCGCGCCGAGCCTCCCACGCTCCGAAGGACCGGACCTTTTCCCCGGATGCAGAGAGAAGAGGATCAGGCAGTGCCTCCACAGGACTGAGATTCTCGATGGAAGGCATCTCAAGACCTTCAGGGACAGTTCCGGAGTACTCCACATCATAGGTAAGCGGCGGACGGCCGCAGGCAGCGGCAACAAGTGCAAGCGCTGCAATGGCGAAATAGCGTTTCATTGGTATTGTTTAATATGTGTTCCTTATCCTCATCGTTCAAGCAAATCCGAAGAAAAATTGCTAACTTGCCAAAGTTAAAAAAATCAGATAAGCTTGCCAAAATTATGGAAGAATTCTCCAACCACATATTCGCCCCCTACAGAGTCTGCCCAATCGGCGCCCACGTCGACCATCAGCACGGTCTCGTGACCGGATTTGCTATCGACAAGGGCGTGGACCTCTGGTTCTCCCCCACCGAGGACGGATCGGTACACCTCGAGTCTCTGACCTTCGAAGGCAAGGTGGACTTCAACGTCAGGCAGGGAAACCAGGTACGTGAAAGGCACTGGGGCGACTACGTGAGAGCAGCCAAATATGCCCTGCAGAAAAAAGTAAGGCTTAAAAACGGCATCAACGGAGTAATCAGAGGCTCGCTCCCGGTGGGGGGTCTCTCCTCGAGCGCAGCGGTCCTGATAGCATACGTGATGGCCCTCGCCAAGGCGAACAACGTCGAGCTCGCCACTTTCGAAGTGGCGAGAATCGCTTCCGAAGCGGAGCGCGAATACATCGGCCTCAACAACGGCCTGCTCGACCAGGCCTGCATCTGCCTCGGACGTAAGGAGGGACTGCTGTTTCTAGACTGCGACTCCAACGAGTGGAGGGTCATCCAGCGGAATCCCGGGATGCCTCCGTTCGAGATAGGAATCTTCTTCTCAGGCCTCACAAGAAGCCTGATAGACAGCGACTACAACCTCCGCGTCTACGAATGCAAGACGGCAGCCTGGAACCTGCTCGCCTACGAGGAACAACCTCTCAAGGACTTCAGCAGGACTTTTCTCCGCGAGATTCCACGGAGCACCTTCGAGAAGAATGCATCGAGAATGCCCGCACGCTTCGCACGAAGGGCCGAGCACTTCTACTCGGAGTACCGCCGAGTCCGACAGGGCGTCACCGCATGGGAAAGCGGAGACATCGAACTCTTCGGCAAGCTCTGCTTCGACAGTTGCGAAAGTAGCATCCACAACTACGAATGCGGTTCCCCGGAGTTGATAGAGATATACAAAATCATGAAGACCTTGCCTGGAGTCTACGGCGGCCGTTTCTCCGGTGCCGGATTCAAGGGCGCCTGCATAGCCCTGATCGACCCATCGAAGAGGGAAGCCATAGACAAGGTGCTTAAGGAGCGGTATCTCAAGAAGTTCCCGGAATATTCAAAGACCTTCCAGACATACTATGTCAGTCCGGACGACGGAGCAAGGTTCATTTAATCCATTGAAAACAGATGAAGAACATAGTCATCGCCGCCGGATATGCCACAAGGCTCGGCGAACTCACACGCAACTTCCCGAAGCCGCTTCTCAAGATTGGCGAGGGCACGATACTCGGCAGGATGCTCGACGACATCGACAGAATCGACGAGATTTCCGAGCACGTGATAGTGACAAACCACAAATTCGCTGACACCTTCTCCAACTGGGCATCACAGCAGCACTACAGCAAACCCATAAGGATACTCGACGACGGTTCGGACTGCAACGAGAACAGGCTCGGGGCCGTATGCGACATCATCTTCGCCATCCGCTCGCTCGCGATAGACGAAGACATCCTGGTCGTGGCTGCGGACAATCTCCTTTTCTTCTCCTTCGCAGAGTTCGTCGGGTTCGCCCGCGAGAAGGGAAGTTCCTGCATCATGTGCCACAGGGAGAAGAGCATAGAAAAACTCCAGCGGACTGGAGTTATCGTTGTCGACGGGGACATGAAAGTCCTCGACATGGAAGAAAAGCCTCAGAAGCCCAAGACCGACCTTGCGGTGCCGCCGTTCTACATATACCGCAGGGAAGACCTGCCGGAAGTGCTGAGTTCGGTCGAGAACGGCTGCGGCAAGGATGCACCGGGGAATCTCGCCCACCATATGGTCGGTAGAGTCCCGATGCACGCCTGGCCCATGAGTGCCGGAAGATTCGACATCGGCAGCCTTGACACTTATAAAGAAGCCTGCGAGAAATTCAGATAAGCTTCTTCTACCAGATTTTCACACGATTCTCAGGAGAGACGTACAGGGAGTCGCACTGAGCGAGAGCACCGTTTATCCAGAGCCTGTCCGAAGAAGCGCTGCTCCGGAGTGAATCCGTGGGTCATCTCATGTCCGAAGACCATTCCTATAGCTCAGTAGTTCGCGGCCGCGTCCGAATTCACATTGAGAGGGGCGGCTGCAGGAATCCTGCCGAGAAACAGATTTCGTTGGTCGTCGGATTGTAGTAGGCGTTGACGGTCTGCGGAGACATCTGCCATTCGCTCTTGTCGGCAGGCTTGTTGTACTTCTTCTCGTAATTGAGATCCCAGTAGGATAAAGAGGTTCGTGATGTATTCCTTCATCGCTTCCCGTACCAAAACATGCGGCGGGTCGTAGGAAAGGTAGTAGTCTCTGTTGCCGAGAGAAAGCCCGCTCTGACTTACACAGACTATGTTGTTGTCGGAGTCCTTCTCGTCTGCCGACACGAACAGGGAGAACAGGAGGTTTTCGTGTTCGAGGGCGCAGCGGCGGAGGAGTTCCTCGCGAGAGGAGATGGCATCAATCTCGGAGATATGAGCTTTGAGCGGCGCGGCTCCTTCACGGTTGAGCCTCATGGAGTCCATGACCATGTTGTAGAGGTCGCCGATTTACTGCCCTATCGAGCCTTTCTTGTTGTCGGCTGCGGCAATGTCCCTGAAGAGACAGTCCAGAGCCTTAAGGTTGTCGTCTGACTCTATGGTCACCGTGCCCCACATAGGGTACTCCGGCGGCTGGGGATTGAGGGCAGACCAACGGCCCGTGGCATAGCGGGCGAAATCGTCACCCGGACGGACGGAAGTGTCCATGTAGTCATAGTTGATGCCGGCTGATTTCTCAACCCTGCCGGTGCAGGCTCCTATAAGGAGCTCACATAGAAAAGACGATTGCTTTTAAAAAAAAGGGAACAATAATATTCTTTCTGGGCACAAAGTTAGGAAAAAAAGGAAGAGATGTTGTCACTTTGGAAGGTGGACATGACAAAAAGGCAAGTGATTAATTATCAATAGACAGCCCATGCACACATGGACAAATCCGAGGTGCGCCGCAACGATTGCCGCTATAGATTTTTATAATCGCCAGTTTATTGTACATTGGATTGATTTTTGCTATTTTTGCTATGTTTGACCTCTACGGTCAGCCCACATGAATAATATCATACCGCAATATGTCCAACAAACTACAGGAACTAACCGACAGGCTGTACAACGAAGGTCTGTCCAAAGGAAAGGAGGAAGGCGAACTTCTGCTCGCCAAGGCCCATAAGGAAGCTGACAGAATCATAAGTGACGCCAACGAGAAAGCCGAGGCCATGATTGCCGAAGCCGCTCGGAATGCCGAGGCGCTCAAGGCAAAGGCCGAGTCTGATGTCAAGATGGCTTCATCACAGAGCCTGCTCGCGACAAAAAAGGACATCGAAGGCCTGCTCATGAACGCAGTCGTGGACGGCAGGGTCGATGCAGCGCTCGCCGATGCCTCGTTCATAAAGGAAATCATCGCCGAGGTTGCCCGCAAGTTCTCCACGGAGCAGAACTGCGACCTCTCGCTCGTGCTTCCGGAGTCCCTCAAGTCAGAACTCGCCCCATGGGTGGGTGGCGAACTAAAGAAGACTCTCGGCAAGGAAATCACGGCAGAGTTTTCAATGAAGGTCGCCGGAGGCTTCACCATTGCTCCGAAAGACGGAAGCTGGTACATCAGCCTCACCGACGAGACATTCAAGTCCCTCATAAAGGACTATATGCGTCCTGTGACGAGAAAGATTCTCTTCGGGGGCGATGAATAACTACGAATACATAGTCGCTTCCCTCCCCGTTCTTCAGCACGGCACGCACAAGACTTCCGGAACGGACGCGGGCCATGCGGATGCTATCGTCGAAGATGTCCGCAGCGCCCTGTCCTCCAAAGACTTGAAGACAGTGGATTTCCTTCTGTCCGCCTACGACGGCACGACACAGCTCGACAAGGATTTCTACTCCGCAGCCGCAAAGAACCGCAGCCGCTTCATCAGGGAGTTCCTCGACTTCGACCGCAAGCTGCGCAACACCAAGGTGGCGTGGATTAACCGTGCACTCTCGCGACCCGACGGTCAGGACATCGTATCCCTCGGAGAGGACGACCCACTTGACTTCGAGGAGCGCCCGCAGGTTGAAGCTGCGCTGGCAGAAAGCAACCTCCTCGTGCGAGAGAGGGCGCTGGACGACCTGATGTGGCACAAGGCGGAGGAGATCACACTCACCGACCTGTTCGACCTTGAGACAATTCTCGCGTTCATCGCCAAACTCAAAATCATCGACAGGTGGGAGAAACTCGACCCTCAGACAGGAAGCGAGTTCTTCCGCAAGCTGGTCGGCGAAATCAGAGCAACATACGACAATAAAAACATCAAGATATGACAACAGGAAAGGTAACGGGCATTGTTTCCAACCTCGTGACCGTAGCCGTGGACGGACCGGTCGCAGAGAACGAACTTTGCCTCATACATCTGGCCGGGACATCCCTGCTCGCCGAAGTGATCAAGGTCAACGGCGTCAACGCCTCTGTCCAGGTATTCGAGAGCACCCGTGGGCTGAAGAACGGCGACAATGTCGAGTTTCTCGGAAGGATGCTTGAAGCCACGCTTGGTCCAGGGCTTCTGTCCGGAGTATACGACGGACTTCAGAACGACCTAACCACCATGACGGGCGTGTTCCTCAAGAGAGGCGAATATACCGACCCGCTCGACCACGAGAAGGTCTGGCACTTCACCCCTATTGCCAAGTCGGGCGACAAGGTCGTTGCCGCGGACTGGCTCGGAGAAGTGATGGAAGGCTGGCTTCCCCACAAGATAATGGTCCCTTTCAGTTTCAAAGGAGAATTCACAGTCAAGTCCGTTGTCCCAGAGGGGGACCACAGGATAGACGATGTCATAGCGGTCCTCACGGGGGCTGACGGCGAGGACGTAAACGTCACTATGGTCCAGAAATGGCCTGTCAAGGTTGCCGTCAAGAACTACAAGGAAAAGCCGCGTCCGATGAAGATAATGGAGACAGGCGTGCGCGTAATAGACACTCTTGACCCTATCGCAGAAGGCGGCACAGGCTTCATTCCGGGCCCATTCGGCTGCGGCAAGACTGTCCTCCAGCACGCGATTGCCAAGCAAGGAGAAGCCGACGTCATCGTGATGGCGGCCTGCGGCGAGCGAGCCAACGAGGTGGTGGAAATCTTCACCGAATTCCCTCAGCTCATCGACCCGCACACGGGCAGGAAGTTGATGGAGCGCACGACCATCATCTGCAACACGTCCAACATGCCTGTGGCCGCACGTGAAGCCTCCGTCTATACGGCAATGACCATCTGCGAATACTACCGGGCGATGGGCCTTAGGTGCTTGTTGCTCGCAGACTCCACCTCCAGATGGGCTCAAGCGCTCAGGGAGATGTCCAATCGCATGGAGGAACTACCTGGCGCGGACGCGTTCCCGGTGGACCTTTCCGCCATCATCGCCACGTTCTACTCGCGCGCAGGTGTCGTTATGCTCAACAACGGCAAGACCGGAGCCATCACCTTCATAGGGACCGTGTCTCCGAGTGGCGGAAACCTCAAGGAGCCTGTCACCGAGTCCACCAAGAAGGCCGCGAGGTGCTTCTACGCCCTGGAGCAGAACCGCGCAGACCAGAAGCGCTACCCTGCCGTGAACCCGACCGAATCCTACTCCAAGTACCTCGAATATCCGGAAATCATCTCCTACCTCGACAAGAACGTCGAGACGGGGTGGGTCGAAAGAGTGCTTGAAGTCAAGAACATAATCCGTCGCGGCAAGGAGATGTCCGACCAGATCAACATCCTTGGCGACGACGGCGTGCCGATGAGCTACCACGAGGCTTTCTGGAAGTCTGAACTTGTGGACTTCGCCTTCCTCCAGCAGGACGCCTTTGACCCCGTAGATTCGGTCACCCCGATGGAACGACAGAAATACATGCTCGACCTGATTCTCGACATCTGCCGCCTCGAGTTCAACTTCGACGACTTCGAGACTTGCCGGAGCGCCTTCAAGGAAATGATCAACGTCCTGCGTCAGATGAACTACACAGAGTTCCGCAGCGACAAGTTCAACGAATACCGGCAACAGCTGGACAAACTTCTCGCATAATGGCAACAAAAGCATATCAACGCACATACACCGAGCTCAAGTCCATCACCAAGGCGACCATCTCGCTTAACGCCAAGGGAGTGGCCAACGATGAGCTGGCCACGGTGGGCGACAAGCTCGCACAGGTCGTGAAGACCAAGGGAGACACCGTCACCCTTCAAGTTTTTTCGGGCACTGAAGGCATCCCTACCAATGCCGAAGTATCCTTCCTCGGAGCACCTCCTACGCTGAAGGTCAGCGAACAGCTCTCCGGACGTTTCTTCAACGCATACGGAAAGCCTATCGACGGCGGTCCGGAGACTGAAGGCGAGGAAAGGGAGATTGGCGGTCCTTCTGTCAACCCGTACAAGAGGCGCCAGCCGTCAGAGCTCATCCCTACAGGCATCGCCGGCATCGACCTCAACAACACGCTCGTGTCTGGCCAGAAGATTCCGTTCTTCGCCGACTCCGACCAGCCTTATAACAAGGTGATGGCCGATGTGGCGCTACGTGCCGACGTCGACAAGATTATCCTCGGAGGCATGGGTCTTTCCAACGACGACTACCTCTTCTTCCGCCACGAGTTCGAGAACGCAGGTGCCCTCGACAGGATTGTCTCGTTCGTAAACACGACCGAGGACTCCCCTGTGGAGCGGCTCCTCATCCCTGACATGGCCCTCACGGCGGCCGAGTACTTCGCAGTCGACAAGAATGAGAAAGTGCTCGTCCTGCTGACCGACATGACCCTATACGCCGACGCGCTGTCCATAGTATCCAACCGAATGGACCAGATTCCTTCCAAGGACTCCATGCCTGGTTCGCTGTACTCCGACCTCGCCAAAATCTACGAGAAGGCCGTGCAGCTTCCGGACGGAGGCTCTATCACCATCATAGCGGTCACGACCCTCAACGACGGCGACATCACCCATGCCGTTCCGGACAATACGGGCTATATCACAGAGGGACAGCTCTACCTCAGGAACGATTCCGATTCCGGAAAGGTAATCGTGGACCCGTTCCGCTCACTGAGCCGACTCAAGCAGCTCGTCCAGGGCAAGAAGACCCGCGAGGACCACTCTCAGGTGATGAACGCAGGAGTGCGCCTGTATGCCGACGCGCAGAACGCCAAGACCAAGCTTGAGAACGGGTTCGACCTCTCGGACTATGACCTCAGGTGTCTGGACTACGCGAAGGAATACGCGACGAGGCTTCTCTCGATAGATGTCAACATCTCCATTGAGGAGATGCTCGACACCGCCTGGGAGATCTTCGCGAAGTACTTCACCCCTGCGGAGACCAACATTCGTCAATCATTCATCGACAAATACTGGAAGAAATAACAGACCGTGGCCATCAAGTTCCAATACAACAAGACCTCACTGACAAACCTCGGCAAGCAGCTAAAGGTGCGCCAGAAGGCTCTTCCAACCTTGAAGAACAAGGAGTCCGCGCTTCGCGCCGCCGTCATAGAGGCTAAAGGCGAGTCGCGCAGGCTTGCCAGGGAACTCGAGAAAGAACTGGCTAGCTACGACAGCATGTCCGCATTGTGGAACGAGTTTGAGCCCGGACTGATACGCATCACCGACGTGGACCTGGATGTCGTGAAGGTTGCCGGCGTGAAGACGCCCCTGCTTGGAGAAATCCACTACGAGCTCCAGCCTTTCAACGCTTTTGTCAAACCGGCATGGTTCGTGGACGGCGTGAGGATTCTGAAGAGTCTGACGCGCCTCGGGATAGAGTCCGAAGTCTATGAGCAGAAGCGCAGCATCCTGGAATTCAACAGGAAGAAGACAACGCAGAAAGTCAACCTCTACGAGAAAGTCCAGATTCCGGGGTATCAGGAAGCCATCAGGAAGATAAAACGCTTCATGGAAGACGAGGAGAACCTCTCAAAGGCTTCGTCCAAAATCGTCAAGACCCGCCACGCGGAAGAAGAAGAGGAGGCTGAACAATGATTACAGCAATGACCAAATATTCCTTCGTCCTCCTCAGCGCGGACAAGGATGAATTTCTGGAGACCCTGCAATCCATCGGAGTTGTGGACATCAGCCGTTCGGCAAAGCCGGTGGACGATATCTCTTCCGAGATAGTGGCCGAGATAGGCGAGACCGAAGCGCTCATCAAGAGTATAACCCTCGGGACCGATGCCAATCTTTCGGAGATGACGTCGGAGAGGCTCTCCCTCTCCCGCAGACTGACCGAGGTGGAGCCTTGGGGCGACTACGACAGGGAAGCGCTCGGACGCTTCGGCGTGAAGTTCTTCAGGGTGCAGAAGAAATCTTTCTCTCCGGAGTGGGAGAATCAGTACGCAATGCAGGTCGTAGGCGAAAAGGACGGCCAAATCTACTTCGTCATCGTGGGCGACTGCACAGGCTTCCCTCTCAAGGAGGAAACTGCCCCACAGAAGACGGCCGTAGAGCTCCGTGCGGAAATCGAGAAGCTCGACAAGGACATAGCCGCCTACAAGTCGGGCCTCGAAGGACGGCGCAGCGAACTGCCTTCTCTGGAGAAGAAAGTCAGGGACCAGTACGCACAGCTGAATCTCTACCTCGCGTCCGTCACAGGAAAGGCCGCCGCAGAGAACTCGCTCGTTGTATATGAGGGTTTCGCTCCGGCGGAGGAAAAGGAAAGGCTCTGCAAAGAGCTGGACAAGATGTCCATCTACTATATAGCGGAAGATGCAAAAGCTGAAGACAGACCACCTATCAAACTGAAGAACAACTGGTTCGTGCGGCAGTTCGAGCCGCTGACCAAGATGTACGGAATGCCGGTCTACGACGAGTTCGACCCGACAGTCTTCCTCAGCATCTTCTTCCTGCTGTTCTTCTCGATGTGCATGGGCGACATGGGCTACGGCATTCTACTCGTCATCATCGGACTCGCCCTCCGCGGAAAAGAAGGCGGTCTGGCGAAGATGTGGAATCTCATCACGACTCTGGGCGTGGGCACCATAGTTGTCGGATTCGTGATGGGCGGATTCTTCGGAATCAGCCTCTACGACCAGACGTGGGTTCCGGCGTGGATGAAGAAGCTGATGATTGTTGGCGACATGCAGGTAGGGGGCAGCTCGTACTCGAAGCAGATGGTGCTCTCACTCGTCATAGGTATCCTGCACATCTGTCTCGCGATGATTCTCAAAGCCTTCTGGGCCATCAGACGCAATGGATTCAAAAACAGTCTGAGCGCGCTCGGATGGACGCTTCTGGTAGTCGGAGGTGTCGTGGGACTCACCGTCGGACTCGCGGGTATCCTGTCCGAGACGGCGATGAAATGGACTCTGATAGGCATAGCTTCAGTCTCAGCGCTCGGCATCTTCATCTTCAACAAGTGGGGCCGCAACCCTATCGTGAACATCGGCTCCGGTCTATGGGACGCCTACAGCATGGCCTCCGGACTGATGGGTGACGTACTGAGCTATATCCGTCTATATGCACTCGGACTTTCCGGTGGCATGCTCGGACAGACATTCAACCAGATTGCCGAGATGATTAAGGGGACTGACCCTACATGGCAGTGGGTTCCTTTTGTGGCTGTGCTGCTCGTGGGCCATGCCCTCAACCTCGCAATGAGCTGCCTCGGAGCATTCGTCCATCCTTTGAGGCTCAACTTCGTCGAGTTCTTCAAGAACTCCGGCTACGAAGGGTTGGGAGCCGAATACAATCCTATAAGAAAAAAGTAAAACTAATAAAATCAAACAATTATGATCAACACAATTCTCGGTTATCTCGGTCTTGGACTTATGTTCAGTCTCGCAGGTGTCGGTTCCGCAATCGGAACGACCATCGCAGGCAACGCAGCCGAGGGCGCCCTCAAGAAAGCCCCGGAGAAATCATCTTCCTATATGATTCTTTCAGCCATTCCGGCGACCCAGGGTCTCTACGGCTTCCTCGCCGTGGTCCTCTGGCTCGGCAAGGACTTCGTGGCAAACGGTCCTCTCTATTTCGGAGTAGGTCTCGGAGTGGGCCTCGTCTGCCTGTTCTCCGCCATCCGTCAGGGCCAGGTCTGCGCCAACGGAATCGTCGGCATCAGCCAGGGACACAACGTCATGACCAACACGATGATTTACGCGGCGCTTCCTGAGTTCTACGCCATCCTCGCGCTGATTGTGTCCATCCTCATCGGATAAAAGCGGATAAGTTTCCAGCAAAAAGAAAATGGACGGCCTTATCGGCCGTCCATTTTCGTACAGTGGCGGTCCTTTCGCCGGAGTATGCTACAGACCGGAAGACTCACCTTCCGGCCCACGCAGACAAAGGACAGCCGCATCGTAAGGGTCGCAGCGGACAAGCACTTCATGCTGAGGACAGACTCCACTCAGTTCCTGCGGAATCACAACACGGACAGCTGCACCGCTCCCGGAGAAATTGGCGAAGACAAGATAGGCTGAAGTCTTGTCATAGCGGAGAAACACGAAATGACAGCCCGAATCGAAACCCTGCGAACCTTTGTTGCAATAGCAGAGATCCCAGCTGCTGCCTTCCCGAAAAACGGGAAGTTTCGCATAGTCGAGAAGGATGGAATACCTCCTAAATGTGTCGAATTCCTCTCCAGACAGCAATGCGGAAGGGCCTTCCTCATCGCTGTGCACCATCCTGTACAGGTCACCTACCGCGCGTGGGTGGCACCAGTTGAAGATGGAAGTGCGGCCATCCGAACTTTCCGAGGCATCCTCCCCGGCCTCCTGCCCGAAATAGAGCATAAAGGAGGCATCGTTGAAAAGGAGTGACACGGCAAGAGCGGCATCCCCCTTTCCGGCATCGCCGAGGAAGAAAGGAGAAGCAATCCTCTGCTCATCGTGGTTCTCAAGGAAGTTGAGCATCCGAGGCTGCATTTCGGAAAGGAACTGCCAGGTCCAGGTAATTTGCTCTGCACCGGCCCTGCCGCAGGAGACAGACCTCAGGACGTCGTACATCCCGGACTTGTCGTAGAGCAGGTCGAAGCCCACCTCATAGAGATACCTGCGGTAGTTGTCCCTGCCGTAGACCTCCGCGACGAAAAGTGTCTCCGGGGCGTAGCTGCGCACCTTCAGTATCAGTTCCTTCATGGCTTCAGCTGGGACTAGCTCCACCATGTCGCAGCGGAAGCCGTCCACTCCACGCCCCGTCCAGAAGGACAGAATCCTGTGCATCTCCTCCAATGTCTGCGGGGAAGTCCAGTTGTTTTTCAGTGTGTCCGACCAATCACCGTCACAGTAGTCGTAATGCACGATGCCTCCGCGATAGTCGCGGGAGACATGGTTCGGGACATAGTCGATGATGAGCTTGAGCCCTGCATCGTGGACCCTCTTGACGAGGGAATCGAACTCAGACAGTCTCCGCTCGGGATCAGCGGCCATATAGGGATTTACATCCATCCAATCGGATATGGAATATGGACTGCCCGGCTCACCTTTGACGAAGTCCCGGCCCGTGGCATGGCGCGGAATGCCGGTAAGCCAGATGTAGTCCGCGCCCAGAGAGCGCACATAGCGAAGCGAATTCTCATCCCAGGAATAGAACTTGCCATCGCCCCAAAGCCTTGTGAGCGCCTGATAGATTATTCTTTTCATATAGTGTCAGAAAGGATAGCCAACGCCGAAATGGATTGCGAAGCCGTCCCGTGCGAACCATTCCGAAGGACGGAGCCATCGGGAACCGGCCTCGCGTGCAGGGTCGTGCAGACGGAATCCCCCGTCAATGCGGAGGAGAATGAAATCAAGGTTAAGCCTAAGCCCGACGCCCCAGTCTGCAGCGAGGCTGTCGAAGCTGAACTTCTTGAGACGGGAAATCTGCCAAACATTTCCAGTCTCAGCAAAAAGCGCCCCCTCCAGTTTCCACACGAGCGGGAAGCGGTACTCCGCGTCAAGCTCAAACTTCGCATCGCCGGTCTGGTTCGGTATGATGAACAAATCATTTGCCGGGTCGTTGCCTGGACCGAGGGACCGCACCTGCCATCCGCGCATGCTTCCGGCACCGCCGCAATAGAACTGCTTCTCGAAAGGCATGGCCGTGGAATTGCCGTAGGCCTTGCCGGCCCCGAGGTCTAGACGAAGAGCAAGTGCCTGACTATCGCCTCGACCGAAACGGAAAGTCTTTCCTAAGCTCACTGAAGCCTTGACATAGCGAGCATACGGCAGACCGAAGAGCAGCCTACGTTCCTCATGTTCGTCGGCAAGCGGAAGAACCGGATCGAATAGCGAAATCACATTTCCGGCAAGATCCGCAGACATCCTCACATAGTGGTAGGATGTCTTCGGGACTATGTCGGCATCGGTGGTGTAGTAGAGAGTACCTCCGGCTCCCATGTCCAGCTTGTCGAAGAAGGAATCCCAAAGATAAGGGTTTAGAACTATCGTGCCGGAGAAATCATCGCTGACATCATAGAGTTTCGCCAGGTTCACCTGCAACGGATAGACCTGATAGAACCAGCGGTTGCCCACCTGTCCGCTGTAGCCGTAGGAGAAAGAGGCTATGTTACGGCGGTACTCGGGACGGTTCTGATAGTTGTAGCTCAACTTGAACTCTGTCCTCGGGATGTTTCGGCCTTTGATGCCGGCGAGCGAATAGCCGAGCGCTTTTGGAAAGCTGAGCGAGACCGAGACACCAAGTTCTGTGGACTTTACGTTCGTTCCGGGCTTCACCTGCCAGTTGCCGAGAAGTTCCGCAGTCAGCCACTCCCCTCCCTTGAAGATATTCTTATGGAAGAACGTCAGTCTCGGAGAGAAGCCCAAAAGCCCTGTAGAGTTCGAATAGGCTTCCGTATTGAGTTTGAAGCCCATCACGTCCGAACCACTCAGGGAAATGTTGCAATCCACCACCGCGCTGTCGGAAGGGCTCATCTCGACATTGACCCCACTGAAGACATTGAGAGAGGAGAAACGGTAATACGCGGTATTGACCGTACTCTCGCTGTAGACATCTCCGGGATATATGGTATTGTAGTTCTTGAGCATGGATTCCCGGAATTGGATGTCGGCCGGATAGCTGACGGTCACGTCGCCAATCCTGTATTTGGAGAGCACCGCAGCCGCATTTGGCAGCTCATTCCGGGTATATGGACGGATTCTGTAATGCAGGACCGTCTTCGAAGAAAGCGTGTCGGCCTCAAAGAAGTAGTTGTTCTTGTTGAAGTCGTAGTAGCCGAGATCTCTGAAATATGCCGCGCCGCGGCTCGTCTCCTTTTCCAGCGAAGCTTCGGAAAGGACCATCCCCGGATGCAGCGTGACGTTGGCGCTGTCCGCCATGAAGTCCGCCATGAACTCTCCCTTCGGGACATCGAAGACGATGCTGTCCACAACGCGCCTGCGACCTGGATGGACGCGGTAGCTGACATAGGCCTTCTTGCCTTTGTGCTTGATTTCCGGTCTGACGTGCGCGTTGTAGTATCCGAGATACTCGAGCCTTAACTTCATTGCCGCCGCAGACATGGCCACAGAAGACGAGTCCAGCAGAACTGGTCTCGTGCCAATCTTCTCCCAGAAAGCGTTGATTCCCCTGCCGCTGCCGTCGGACCAGCCGTAGATGGACATGAACGGATTCCATCCGAACAAGGTCGAATTAGGCTGCTGTTGCATATAATCGCTCAGCTCCGAAGCGTGCAGAGTCCCGTCCTCCGCCGTAGACCGCTCGATCTCGACCTTGCTCGAACGCAGGAGGTATTCCCCGTCGGGTACCGAGCGAACGACGCTGCAGGAGACCACGGCGGGTACCAACAGGAGAGGCAGCAGGAACTTACGTTTCATCGGCTTCTCCTCCTGAATTCGGCAAGCGTCACCGCAGTGGCCACGGCCACGTTGAGAGACTCCGCACCGCTGCCCTCCCATGAAGGAATCAGAACCGGAGTATCAATCTCCGTGCGGACTTCCCCACTTATGCCTTCAGACTCGTTGCCCATCACGACAAGTCCCTCGGAGCTAAGAGCCTGAGCATATATGTCGCGCCCCTCGAGAAGAGTCCCATATACATGAAGGCCGGCTTCTCTGAAGCGTCGGCACACTCCCGCGATGTCCTCCCTGACGACACGCACGCGGAACACGGAACCCATGGATGCCTGCACCACCTTGGAGTTATAGGTGTCGACGGTGTCCGGCGAGACGAACACGGTATCCACGCCGAACCAGTCAGCGCTCCGGATTATCGTGCCCAGGTTGCCCGGATCGCGGACCGAATCGAGCGCAAGGTAAAGATGCCCACGCTCCGGCCGTACCGAGCTAAACTCCGGTATGCGGACAATCGCAAGCACGGAGGACGGCGTGCTGAACTGGCTGATCCTTTCCATCGCCCGCTGCCCGATATCCTCGACACGGTATATGTCTGTCACATCTAAACCGGAAGCGAGCGCCTCGCCGACCATCTTCTCCCCCTCGACCACGAAAAGGGACATCTCGTCCCTGAATTTCTTCTCCCGCAGCGAACGGATCCGCTTTATCTCCGCATTAGTCAGCATCCCTTACTCCACAAAACGTATCTTTCCGAGGTCGCGTGGCCTGGCATCCGGAGTCTCGTCCGGATAGCCAACCCCGATGATGAAAAGAAGCGAATAGCCGTCGCTGAAAGCGAGCCTGCTGATGAACTCCTGTCCCGCTGGAGAACCTTTGAGGAAAGCGACGGGACCTCCGAGGCAAACTGTGCCGAGCCCCAGAGAATAGGCTGAGAGCATGACGTTCTGACCAAGAAGACCGGCATTGACTCCGTCGTCACCTTCAGGAACGGCGACGCAGACGAGAGCCGGAGCATTGCGGAACATGTTCTTGAATGAATCATCAATCCTGCCCGGACTGGCCTTGCGGTACTCCTCGGAAATGGAGTCTATCATCTCTTTGTTGTCGACAATGCGGATCTCCCAGCGCTGTGAATTCATCCCGTTCGGAGCGTTGACCCCGCACTCGGCGATGAGCTGGAGTTTCTCCCGCTCCACCGGGATATCCTTGTATTGTCGGATTGAACGACGGTTCATGATTGCCGAAATGACCGGATTCTCGACTTCCGAGACGGAAGTTTCCTGACTGCTCGTGCAGGCAGTGAGGCAAAGCGTAACAAGCGCAGCCGCAAATAAAGTTCTTTTGCTCATAATGGTGCTAAATTACTTAAAATTTCAATATGTACGACACGAAAAGAGGGCTGCCGGGCCCTTTCGGCCTTCAGCCTGCCAGGCTCCCCAGAGAGATATGTCCGATTTCCTGTTCTGTCATACTGTTTGTTCCAGCTTCACACACAGTCGCATGAATGCCCCGGAAATCAACATTGTTTCATGAAAAAACTGGCGGCATCCGTATCGCTATTTTCGCAGAATTCCCTATATTTGCAGCGAATTTTTTTGCGATATGAGAATCGGCACCATAGGAGTTCTTACTTCCGGAGGCGACGCCCCCGGAATGAATGCTTGTGTGAGGGCCGTCACCCGTGCAGCCATCTTTGAAGGCTGGAAGGTTTACGGCATCTACCGCGGATGGGAGGGACTCATCGTGGGCAACATCAAGGAGCTCACCACCGAGAGCGTCTCAAATACCATCCAGCGTGGCGGCACTTTCCTCAAGACAGCGAGGAGCGACGAGTTCCGCACTCCGGAAGGGCGCAAAAAAGCTTTTGACAACATCAAGAAGTTCGGGATTGATGCCCTCGTAGTAATCGGCGGCAACGGCTCCCTCGCCGGAGCACAGGTTCTGGCCAGCGAGTACGACGTTCCTGTCATCGGGCTTCCTGGGACGATAGACAACGACCTCTACGGCACCGACTCCACAATAGGCTACGACACGGCTCTCAACACCATCATGGAGTGTGTTGACAAGATCCGGGACACGGCGACCAGCCACGACCGCATCTTCTTCGTAGAAGTCATGGGACGTGACGCCGGCTTCCTCGCGCAGAACAGCGCCATCGCTTCCGGAGCGGAGGCAGCGATTATCCCGGAGGACAACACGGACATCGACCAGCTCGCCACATTCATCGGACGAGGTATCCGCAAGAGCAAGAACAGCAGCATCGTCCTCATTTCCGAGAAGGACGGCGGAGCGATGCACTACGCCGAGCGAGTTCGCAAAGAGTATCCGGAGTATGACGTGAGAGTCTCTATCCTCGGACATCTCCAGCGCGGAGGCACTCCTACCGCACAGGACAGGATTCTTGCAAGCCGTCTGGGCGTAGCCTCCATCGAGGCTCTCAAGGAAGGTCAGAGGAACGTGATGATAGGCATCAAGAACGACCAGATCGTCTACGTACCTATCTCCAGGGCGATAAAGATAGACAAGCCTATCGACAAGGAGCTCATAAACGTGTTGAGCATCCTGTCAATATAGAAACACTTCCCTCCTAAGACGGAGTTTCACGGAGGACACATTTTGGGGTATTAGCTCAGTTGGTAGAGCGCAAGGTTCGCAATCTTGAGGTCAGGGGTTCGACCCCCCTATGCTCCACAAGGTCAAGGATTTAGGGCAAAACTTAAGTCCTTGATTTTCTTTTATTTAGGCATCCAACTTCCCCAAACACAAAGCGCTACGGTAACCAAATGTCTACATTTTGACTTCTTTTGCCGAAAAATGTCTACCCCGGCCTTGTGGATGTCGTCAGTCCACGAGTAGGATACGGTCTCCCGGACAAGAAGGGAGGCCGATTCCTGCCGTAGCTGCTTTACGATGTTTGCGATGCTTTGTGATGACATATCATTGTTTTTTTACTTTGTTGATTCTTCTTCTGGCGGCGTTGGACGGTGGGACATGTCCTCCGCTGCTTTCCGTTTGAACTTTTCGAGGATGGCGTTGCGGTGCTCCTCAGTGTCGGGCTGCATTATCTGCCCTATACGCTGTGCGGTGTCGGGGTTGTTCCCGGAGAGGTTCCGGAGCTTGGTCAGACACGCT
>CAYLPY010000002.1:0-201450 GCA_964385795.1 uncultured Muribaculaceae bacterium | reverse complement strand
GGCTGGGCTCTTACCCTTTCGCCGACGGATATTAGCACCCGACGACTCACTCCCGGTCTCTAATCTGCGCGCATTCGGAGTTTGTCAGAAATCGATAGGCGATGAAGCCCTCTCTTCCTATCAGTAGCTCTACCTCACGCAGACACAACCGAGGCTGTCCCTAAAGACATTTCGGGGAGTACGAGCTATCTCCCAGTTTGATTGGCCTTTCACTCCTACCCACGGCTCATCCGAGCACTTTTCAACGTAAACCGGTTCGGGCCTCCAGTGCCTGTTACGGCACCTTCACCCTGGCCATGGGTAGATCACTAGGTTTCGCGTCTGCTCGCGCTGACTGAACGCCCTGTTCAGACTCGCTCTCGCTGCGGCTCTCGTCCCTGAAGGACTTAACCTCGCCAGCGCGAAGCAACTCGTAGGCTCATTATGCAAAAGGCACGCCGTCGCCTCTCGGCTCCGACCGCTTGTAAACGAACGGTTTCAGGTTCTCTTTCACTCCCCTGTTCGGGGTTCTTTCCACCTTTCCCTCACGGTACTGGTACACTATCGGTCTTCTGGGAATATTTAGCCTTGCGGCATGGTCGCCGCAGATTCAGACAGGATTCCACGTGTCCCGCCCTACTCAGGTGGCGCTCTCGACACACTCGCGTTACAGGTACGGGCCTATCACCCTCTATGGACCGACTTTCCAGACGGTTCCCCTTCCTAAGTGTATCTTTCTGAACGCTCCTACAACCCCGCACACGCCGTAACGCACACGGTTTGGGCTCTTCCCATTTCGCTCGCCACTACTTTGGGAATCGATATTTCTTTCTCTTCCTGCAGGTACTAAGATGTTTCAGTTCCCTGCGTTCGCTTGACAGATTTCTCCGTCATGCACGGTCTTCAACCGTGCGGGTTTCCCCATTCGGATATCTCCGGATCAATTCCTGTTTGCAAATCCCCGGAGCTTTTCGCAGCTTACCACGTCCTTCTTCGCTTCCAGAAGCCAAGGCATCCCCCGTTCGCTCTTCTCCTCTTTCTCGTGAATCATATATGTATAACTACATATACAAATTTGCCTCTTTGAAATTGTAGTCCCTATAACAGACTCGAAAAAACTCGAATCATTTATACAGACTCATCTTTTCTTTCTTCTTTACCTCGTTCTCTCTCAGTATTGTCAATGAACTTTTGAATATTGTTCCCTCGAAAGGGGATGCAAAGATACGCAC
Organism: uncultured Muribaculaceae bacterium; assembly: GCA_964385795.1. Lineage (GTDB taxonomy): Bacteria > Bacteroidota > Bacteroidia > Bacteroidales > UBA932 > Cryptobacteroides. The sequence continues at coordinate 200,239 of CAYLPY010000002.1, read as the reverse complement.
TTTTTCATTACTCACAAATTTTTTAGAGAAAATTTTTTCAAATATTTTCATTATTTACTCCAGCACCCGCCAGAAGGCCCTGCGTGGCGAAATTCTTCTTATCTTTCGAAGATTTCGCAACAGCGAAACTCGGATTGATTATACATCATAATAATATGGAAAACATTAAAGACAGATTTCTGCGTTATGTCGCTGTGGACACGCAGTCCAACGAAGAGAGCGAAAACCAGCCTTCAGCCGGCAAAGAGCTCAATCTCCTCAAGATGCTCCGCGACGAGCTCGCAGCCCTCGGAGTAAAGGCAGAGCTCGACGAGTGGGGCTACGTGATGGCGAGCATCCCTTCAAATGTGGACGCCAAAGTGCCGGCCATCGGCTTCATCGCGCACGTCGACACCTCCCCGGATGCCCCGGGAGCCAACGTAAAGCCTCAAATTGTCGAGAACTATGACGGCTCCGACATTCCTCTGAAGGGTGTCGAAGGCCTTGCGCTCAAGACATCCGACTTCCCCGAGCTGCTCGCACACAAAGGCGAGACCATCATAACGACAGACGGCACCACGCTGCTCGGCGCTGACGACAAGGCCGGAGTAGCCGAAATCATGGATGCCGTGCAATACATCGTCGCGCATCCGGAATTCAAGCACGGAGAGATAAAGATAGGCTTCACCCCGGACGAGGAAATCGGGCGCGGAGTGGTCAAGTTCGACGTTAAGAAATTCGGGGCCGACTATGCCTACACCATGGACGGCGGCGAAGTCGGGGAGCTGGAGTTCGAGAACTTCAATGCCGCTTCCGCCACGGTGACTGTGCAGGGACGCAATGTACACCCGGGCTATGCCAAGGGAAAGATGCTGAACTCTATTATAATCGCCTCGGAATTCAACACTCTTCTCCCATGCGGCGAGCGCCCGGAGCTGACTCAGGACTACGAGGGATTCTTCCATATCATCGGGTTCAAGGGCACGGTCGAGCAAACGACACTCAACTATATAATAAGAGACCACGACCGAGGCAAGTTCGAGAAGAAGAAGGCTACGGTCGCGAAGTGCGCGGAGTTCATCAATGCTCGTTACGGAGAAGGGACGATCAAGCTCGAGGTCAAAGACCAGTACTACAACATGCGTGAGCAGGTCGAGCCTCACTACCACGTGGTGGAGAAGGCGGTAAAAGCCATGGAGATGGCGGGTATCAAGCCAAAAATCCAGCCGATACGCGGAGGCACCGACGGCGCGAACCTCTCATTCAAGGGTCTTCCTTGTCCGAACATCTTCGCCGGAGGGCTCAACTTCCACGGCAGATTCGAATGGGTTCCGCTCGAGAGCATGCAGAAGGCCTCCGAGGTCATACTCAACATTGTGAAACTTTACGCTGAACAGGCCTGAGATAGTTTATCCTCTCACTGACCGTCGTACTCTGCCTCGACGACCACGAAGGGACCCATCTCATCGGCATGTTCGCCATCCAGGGTCTGAGCAAGGAGAAGAATTCCCCTTATGCTTTATTCTTCTCTGACAACGTTGAGAGAATCATATAGACGCATATCGCGGCCAAAGGCACGATGGCAATCATTTCAGCCCCGGAAGCCACACTGCCGGGGTTGACTGTATTCCATCCGGCGAGATACCAGTCCACGTTGGCGAACTTCAGGATGGCGGACACCACTCCCATGAGCGCGCCACCGGCGATGAAACCGCTGGCGATGAGCGTGCCCTTCGCTGCGCGGGCCTCATTGACGGCCTTGTCCTTGCTGCGGCTGCTGACGAACCAGGAGATGGCACCACCAAGGAGCAGAGGCAGGTTGAGATCGATAGGAATGAACATTCCGAGGCAGAATGCCAGTGCCGGAACCTTGAACACAGTGAGAAGGATGGCTATCACGGCACCGATTCCGTAGAGGAGCCAAGGCGCATTGCCTCCGTTCATCATAGGCTGGATGACGGCAGCCATTGCGTTGGCCTGCGGAGCAACGAGAGCATCGTCGCCGACGAAGCCGTAAGTCTTGTTGAGGACCAGCATCACACCGCCGACCGTAGCTGCAGCCACAGCGACTCCAACAAACTTCCAGATCTCCTGCTTGCGCGGAGTTGTTCCAATCCAATAACCTATCTTGAAATCAGTTATGAGACCGCCAGCCGTGGAGAGCGCTGTGCAGACCACTCCTCCTATAATCATAGCGGCAACCATTCCTGCATTGCCCTTGAGCCCGGTCACAACAAGAACGAGAGCGGTGATTATCAAGGTCATGATGGTCATGCCGCTGACAGGGTTCGTTCCGACGATGGCGATGGCGTTGGCTGCCACGGTAGTGAAGAGGAAAGATATGACAGCCACGATGAGCAGCCCGACGAGAGCCTGCCATACGTTGCTCACGATTCCACCGAAGGCGAAGAAACAGAACACGGCAAGGAGCGCGAAGGCAATGCCCCACACAACCTTTGTCATCGGAATATCCTCCTGGGTGCGCTCGGACTTCTCGGCCGCGCCGCTGCCCTTGCGGCGAAACTCCCCGGCAGCAAGCGAAACAGCGCTCTTGATTACTCCGGCACTCTTGATGATACCGATGATACCGGCCGTGGCGATGCCTCCGATGCCTATGTGGCGGGCGTATTCCTTAAATATCTCGTCTGCCGACATTTGCGAGACGGTCGTCGCGATACCTGTACCCATCAGATCAATGACCTGTCCTCCCCATATCAGGTTGATGAGAGGAATCACCACCAGCCACACGAGGAACGAGCCACAGCAGATGATGAAAGCATATTTGAGCCCTACGATATAGCCGAGTCCGAGGACGGCAGCTCCTGTGTTGAGCTTGAGCACAACCTTCGCCTTGTCCGCAACGACCTGTCCCCAGTGCATCACAGTGGTGCTGAGAGTCTCGGCCCATGCCCCGAAAGTGGAGACCGCAAAGTCATACAGTCCTCCCACGAGACCTGCAACCAGCAGGGTCTTGGCGCTCTTGCCTCCGCTCTCTCCGCTGACGAGGACCTGCGCGGTCGCAGTAGCCTCAGGGAAAGGGAACTTGCCGTGCATCTCCTTGACGAAGTACTTGCGGAACGGTATCAGAAAGAGGATTCCGAGGAAACCGCCGAGCATCGAACTGAGGAACATCTGGAAGAAGTTGACATCAAGTCCGAGTATGTAGATGGCAGGCAGCGTGAACACTGCTCCGGCGACTATCACGCCCGAGCAGGCGCCGATGCTCTGGATAATCACGTTCTGGCCGAGTCCCCCCTTCTTGCCGAGTGCCCCGGTGACGCCCACGGCGATGATGGCGATAGGGATGGCGGCCTCGAAGACCTGTCCGACCTTGAGTCCGAGGAACGCCGCCGCCGCGGAGAAAAGGACGGTCATCAGCAGGCCCATGATGACCGAATACGGAGTAACCTCGAGAGGTTTGGTCTCTGGTCCGAGGAGAGGCCTATAGACTTCTCCCGGCTTCAGCTCCCGGTGCGCGTTCTCCGGCAGAGATAGATTTTTGTTTTCTTTCATCTTTCAGCTTCTTTTTGGTATAATAATCAATGTATTTCTGTCTGACTTTGTCGTCTTCCGCCTTCTCTTTGGTCCTTCTTTCCGCCTCGCGCCTGAGTTTCAGCGCCGCCTTCTCGGCTTTACTGCGCTCTTTCTCCTCGGCCTTCAGACGATCCCGCTCGTCGCGTGCCGCCCAGCGGGCATCGCGGCTTGCTCTGCGGAGCGCACGACGCAACTCTGCCTTGGACATAAACTCTTCTTCCTGAGGGGTTGCTACGGAGGTGGTGTCACTGCCCTCATGCAGAAGTTCCACCGACTTCCCTACAGCAATCGAGTCCGGGAAAACCGGCGCAAGGCTGTCTGCGACAGCGGCCAGTGAGTCCGCCGACGCGATAGAATCCGGTACCGCCGCTTCCGCGGAAGATTCTCGGGAGACTGCTTTCCGCATCCGTGCAGCCTCGAGAGAGTCCCTCAGTGCACTCATATAACCGGGGAAGAAACGGTCGGTCTGCGGGAAACTTGTGCGCTCGATGGACTCGAGGACCTTGCGTCCGGACGGCCTTATGACAAGGTCCGTGATGTCGCCCTTGTCGCGAGGCCTGAGTTCGGGGCGCCAAAGAAGTCCCTTCAGCGTGCGGTCTGCGGCAGGAAGCTGCACTATCGGATAGGCATCGTTCTTCGGATTGTCGAAGTAGTAGACCTGCTCCAGATTTCCGGCCTTCAATGTGGCCGAAAGCATCTTGGTCTCGACCTTGTTGACGGTTGCGAGAGTGCTGTCCTCCTGAAGGTAGAAGATGGCGGAGGCACCTCCGAGGGCGTCGAAGCGACGCAACTGCGTGTCGCTGTCAAAGTATGCCATCACTTCAGAGCTCTTGATCTGGTCGAAGTGCACGCTGTCCTCCTCAACTGCTATGAAAGCGTTGGAAATCAGGTTGGCCCTGTCCACGCCACCGCCCTTGACAAGAACAAAGAGGCTGTCGGCGCTGTACTGGCGTTTCCCTTCGTTCCAGATTACAGGGTCTTTGTAGAAACGGGCAATGGAGTCAAGCTCGGTAAAGCGCATGGAATCACACTTCACCTGCATATCCGCTCTGAATATCTTCACGTTGCCGAAAGCCTCAACAAAGCCTATGCGAGTGCTGTCCGGAGGAGTAGGTGGCGGCAGCGTCGCAAGTTCAAGGCTATCTGCCGCCGGCGCTACGGAAAGACTGTCGGCCGATACTGCAGAAAGACTGTCAGACAGAGCGGCAGCCCCTCTGTCCGGCAAACTCTCCGGGAGATTCTCAGTCCTGGCAGCACGGTTCTGCACCTGGGGTCCGTTCTGGCCCGAAGACGACTTGGCCTTGTTCTGGGCGGCCCGGTGTCTGAACTCCTTGACCGGGTCGCCGGTAATGGCCTTGAGACGCTCCGAAGCTGAAGCTATGGCGAGGCTGTCCACATCACATTTGGGGACAGTACGGTAGACCAGAGTATCCGCACCAAAATATGTCGTGTCGACCTGCTGCCCGTTGTCCGACCACATTGCGACCGCCGCATTGTCGCGGAGAGTAACCTGCGAGAGCGAGTCCTTATAGAACACATAGTCAGCCACGGCCGCAGTACTGCGGGTAGTATCCTGAAGCTGGACGGAGCCGAGCATGAGGATGTCGTTACTAAGACGGTGAAAATACAGAGTGTCACTCCAACTCTCCTGGTCCCGGCTCAAGGCACGGACCTGCCTGTCGAAGAAGAACAGGTCCGCCGGACGGTCATACCATCCGCCGCCGGCTCGCAGCATATTGTCGTCTTTCCAGAAATAAATCGGAGATACGAAGTCGGCCTTGTCCGTATCGGAATGATAGTTCAGGGAATCCGTCTTGACGAAGACCGAGTCAGTATACATATCGACCCGCCCCACGAAAGAGAAAAGATTGCGGGAGTTGAAATAATAGCCCTTGTCGCTCTCTATCACCTGCCCGTCGGCTCCTTTCATCGAAGCCCCGCCGACAAACACCGCAACGCTGTCCTTGGTGTTGTAGTCCAGAAACCTGGTGCGCAGCATATTATTCTGATTGTCACGCAATTCCACGACAGTCCCTCGGAACTGCGCAAGGTCGGAGTCCACGAGATAGTCCAGCGTCTCGCTGTTCAGTTCGGTGCTGCCCTGAATGAGCCGGACATGCCCTGTACAGTTGATGACGTTGGTATTCTGATGCCAGACGGCACTGTCGCAGATGAGATAGGTCCCGTTGTGGAGGAAGGTCGGAGCAAGAGTGCGGCGGATGTAGTCGTCTCTCGTCTCGAGCTGCTCGATGTACTTCGCGCTAATCAGACGGAGCAGAGAATCGGCAGGCTCCCCTTGCTGCTGGGCAGACAAAGGGAGCACCGACAGCAGAGCCGCTGCCAGAGAAGAGATTGTCAGAAGTCCTTTCTTACCTTTTGAGCCCATCCTGAGCGGGAGAATTCACAATCAGAGAACAAAGGATCTATGACTATGTAGGTGGTCTTTATCTTGTCGTCGATAAACTTCGAGAGAGCCTCATTCTGTGCTTGCCCCCGGACTATCGAAAGAAGTTGGGTGTAGTCAGACTCGAAATTTGCCGAATGTGCGGGAACAATCTTGTCGAGACGGATAATCTTGTAGACAAGGTTGCCGTCGCGTCCTTCGTTGTCGAGAGACTCCACCGGCTCGGAAACCTCCCCCACCTTCAGGTCTTTGATGGCCTGATAGTCTGCAGGCTTGAGCTGATCGACCTCGAAATAGGTCGAGCCGTCCGTAGGGTCAGCCATCTGTCCTCCGTTGGTGCGTGTAGCAGGGTCCTCGGAGTAGAATCGGGCCGCCTGCGCAAAGCTCATCACGCTGTCCACCACGACCATCGTCCTCAGACTGTCCAGACGGGAAAAAGCCTTGCTGCGGTCATCCGCAGTGTATTGAGGCTTTATCAAGATGTGCCTTGCGTTGAACATGTCGCCCTTTTTCTCGAGGACTTCGATTATGTGGAATCCGTCCGGTGTCTCCACAATCTGGGAAATCGTCCCAGGCTTCAGCGACATCGCTGCATCGGAAAATGCCGGCCAGAATATTGACTTCGATGCCATTCCGAGCTCTCCGCCCTTGCGTGCGCTGCCCGGGTCCTCGGAATAGAGCCTGGCGAGGGTCGCGAACCTCTCGCCGTTGATAATCCTCTCGCGGATGGAAAGGAGCCTTTCCTTCACCGCAATCGCAGCAGCCTCGCGGTCAGGATAGACGCAGATCTGGCTCATCTGATACTTCGCCGGCACCATCGGAAGATCCTCGACGGCGGTCGTGTCGATGTAGCGCTTGACATCGTAGGGAGTGAGTTCCGGGATGTCAGAGGCAATCTGCTGCTGCTCCTGCTGGGTGAGACTGTTCTCCTCGAGCTGCTGACGCCACTCTTGACGGAGTTTGTAGAGAGGCTTGTTGAAATACTCCACCACCTGCTCGTCTCCGCCGAGAGTCGTGCGGACCCTGTCCACCTGCTCGGAGAGCTGCGCGGAGACCATCTCGTTGTCCACCGTCAGCGAATCCACTCTCGCCTGCATAAGGAAAAGCTTGCTCTGCATCATCCCCTCGAGGATTTCGCAGCGGGCGTTCATATCGGTCGCCTGCCCCTGGGCCCGCAGCATCTGGACCTGCGCCTCCACGTCAGAAAGCGTAATCATCTCGTTGCCTACGACGGCAACGGACTTGTCCACTATCCCATTGTATTTCTGCGCCAAGACGGCACTGCATGACAGCAGGCCGCAGGCGAGCGCGATTGTTTTCAGAGCTCTGTTCATCGTCAGTAAATTACAAATAGTTTGTCTTCGAGCGCCGTTTCAAGCAAGTCTTGTTCCAAACCCTTCACGAGTTCGTGCCGACGGCCGCTCAAAATAATGTCCCGGATAGTCGAGGCACAGAATTCGACAGGTGCCGTGCCGTCTTTCTGAATATCGCAGACGAAAGCCGCCAACAAGTCGCCGCGGCCTTCGGGCTCGATTTTTATCATCCTGTCCTTCATCGCAGAAAGCATCTCCGGGTAGCTCACACCGAACTCCACCGCAAGGTCACGGGCGTCAATCCACGTGAGCGAACTGTCGAAATACCTCAATGCTGCCGATGCCGCCAGAGAATCTATGACTACCTCCTCGTCTATCTCGACAGAGATCGCCTTGAGCAGACGGTTCTTCTCCGGCGAGTCCTTCATCACATCGACGAAGCGCACCTTCAAGATAGGTCTTTGAAGCGTAAACTCCTCTTTATGAGCGAGATAATATTCATTAATCTGTGCATCGGACACGAGAGTGTCGAGACGGTTGCTGATGTAGCGCTGCTCGTAACGGTACTTCACAAGCGACAGGCGGTATGCTTCGAGTTCCTCGGAAACATCCATCTCGGACTTGGAAAGCTGCTCTTCCGCCACTTTCACGTAGAGCCGGTCCATCGCCCAGGAATTGATGTATCGGGAAGCCAGACGTGCGCTGTCCTCGGGAGTCGCGTCGACGGGGATGAAACCCGCAAGTTCCAACCTGTATAGTTTGTCCTTGCCGACCTTCGCCACCACATCGTCGTCATGTATGATTGAAGACACCGTCGAGCAGGAGCACAGGACGGCCAGCAGAAGCATGCAGGAGAAAACTTTCCTCATAAGCGCAAAAATAAAAATAATCCGTCAATTCTCAGCCGCGAGAGCCTCTATAATCTTGTCAACCTGCGGTGCGGTCACCCAGGTGGATGCCGTCACGTTGTTGGTCAGGACGGAGAAGGCTATGTCGTGGGAGGGGTCGCCGTCCGAAGAAAGGATGTAGCCGCTGTAGCAGAGCACCCCGTTCATCGAACCGCTCTTCATGCGGATGCGCGAGCGCAGGCTTACCGGAGCGTTCGGGAACTTGTACTCCAGTGTCCCTCGGCCGCCGGGCTGCGGAAGGGAACGGATATAAGCATCGCGCTCATCGGAGGAGGCCATTGCAAGGAGAAAACTCACGAAAAACGAAGGAGACACATAGTTCTTGCGGGACAGCCCGCTGCCGTCGAAGATACGACAGCCGTATGCGGCGTTGAGTCCCATCTCTGAAAGGACATCCGCAGCTGCAGCCACTGCGGAGTCGTAGTCGCTGCCCCGGCCGCGATGCCGCGAGACGGCCTTCAGGAGAGTCTCGGCAAAGAAATTGTCGCTTTCGAAATTGGTCTCCGCGGCTATCGAGGCGAGGCTGTGGGAATATGTGCTGCCGATGACTACAAGCGCTTCCTGTGCTGCGGCAGACTCTGCATCCAGAGGTGCGATTTCCCCTGCGGAGAGCCTCAGTTTCCCGTGTGCGTCGATATCGGCGCAGCCTCCGCCCACGGAAAAGTTCTTCCCCTTGAGGTAGTCGAGAAAATACCACGCGAGGGTGTAAGCGCCGAAACGGTTGGACCCCTCGAAGGTGTAGCCCTTCCTGTCTATCGGGAAGTTGCCTCCGAACTCGCCGGCCGGAGATAGATGGGTGTTGATGTAATAGACTGTGTTGGCACTCCTTGCCGGAGAGGTCCTGGCATGGTTGACGAAGGTCATCCACGATGTCTGCGGATAGCGTGGAGTGATGCTGGGAGCATCGCCCACAGAAGTCCCGGGTACAATCAGGAAATTCTGGGCGTTCTCGAAGAAATTAAGTCCGGTCGGGCCGGCTCCGTAGTTAGTCCCGAGATCATCGTAGGTCCAGCCAAGGCCTTCGGGAGTGGTGAGATCGAAGTACCTCGCGTCTGCGACGATGCGGCCCCGGACAGACTTGATGCCGGCGGCGCGGACAATCTTGAGCCACTGCGCAAACAGAGACGTCAGCGGCTCCGCGCAAGCCACATTCGCACCCGTAGTCGGGTCACCCCCGCCCACTATGTAGAGGTCACCTACGAGAACGCTGTCCTTGACGGCCCCGCTGTAGGCGATTTTCGTCTCGAAGCGGAAGTCCGCACCGAGTTCCCGGAACGCCATCCCGGTCGTCAGCAGCTTCATGTTGGAGGCAGGCACCAGCTTCACCCTCGGATTCACGCTGGCGATGGTGTCCCCATCCATCCGCATCGCAAACACCCCCACCGCGGAAGATGCCAGCGGAGGAGCGGCGCAGACCTGCTCCGCAACTTTCTGGGCCGAAGTTGCCGGCGGAATAACGGCAGTCGCGCTCCAGCCCGTGAGCAGGAGCGCGACAATCGCCAGATTCAGGCGTATTCTCATTTCCCGACAGACTCCTTTACGGCTGCGGAGAGCTTCTCGTAAAGTGCATCAGTCCGAGTAAGGATTTCTTTGCGGAGAGACGTGTAGTATGACTTTGCAGGGCCTTCGAACTTGGCGTTAACCTTGTCCCTCAACTCGTTGAAGAGGTTCACCGCTTCCTCCATGAGTTCGCCGACATTACCCACGTCAACTTTTGAATTGGCGGTAGCCACCACTGAGCAGTCCTCGATGAACGCGCCCAGAACATATTCAATGTCTTTCTTGATGCTTCTAAGGTTCATAATACTCTATCGTTTACTTTTTTTAACGTGCAAATATAGTCAAAATGTGTGACTTATTCTGCCTGCTGCGAAGGAAAGAGAAACCACGGAGCGGCGGATGCTTTAGAAACTCCCTTGCCGCCGTCCTTCCACGGCAAAATACGGCGCACGGCTATAGGAATCCGCTCATAGAAGTCCGGAGCACCTTTGCGCAGCGAATTGATGCGGACAATCTGCGAAGAGTGGATAATCCGCCCGCCGCCGATGTACATCGCCACGTGCGTGACAGAGGCCGGAGTCCCGTCCGGAGCGAGCCGCCCGAAGAAGAGGAGGTCTCCCGGGTGCATCATGGAGAAATCGTAGTCCACAGGCTCACCGCAGCGGACCTGCTCACGCGCATTGCGAGGAAGGACCACACCGTTCATCATATAGACAAGTTTCACGAAGCCGCTGCAGTCGAAACCTTTCACCGTATTGCCGCCCCACATGTAGGGAGTTCCAAGAAAGGACTTCGCAAGAGAGACCACCGACTCTTCGGTGGCATTGCGGGAAGCCGCCCAGGAGCTGAAAGGCTCGATATCAGAAGCCTCCGCCCAGACAGCACGTCCGTCAGGCAGGAGCACTTTCACGCGGCTCCCGCGGCATTCTCCGCCGTCGCGGACGACATCACCCATTACGAAGTCACACACCCTCGCAGCATCTTTCGCCGGAGATGCGTACAGATGCGAATAGTCGGTGACGCATATCATCTTCGGAGAAGAGACATACTTCTCCAGTTCCTGCCCGTCGAGATACGCAAGTGCGAGGTCGTTGGTCCAGCAGGCCTTGTAGTCGGGAGCATTGACCTTGCGCCAATAGCGGTCGGCTCCGGTAACCTCCACTACCGTCCCCATAAGGCATTGGCTTTCAAGCGACGACTCATAGTCCGGAGCGGAGCGCAGGAAGCAGGCGGAGACATTCACCACGGCATGGCGCGTCTGGGCGCAGGCCGGCAAGACAAGCGTAATCGCGACAAAAAGGACGAGACAGATTCTTTTCATTTCCATGAAGATTTCATAAAACCGAAAAAGCGTCCGGGCCTCAAGGCTGCGGACGCTCTCTTGTCGTAGCGGGAGTGGGGCATGATCCCACGACCTCCGGATTATGAATCCGACGCTCTAACCAGCTGAGCTACCCCGCCCTGTCGCATCGGGGGAATCCCCTTGCGGATATAAAAAATCCGCTGATGCAGAATTAGTTGAGATAGAAGGATTCGAACCCTCACTGACAGAGCCAGAATCTGTAGTGCTACCATTACACCATATCTCAATGAGTCACTTCTACTGCTATCAGCAGATTTAGGACTGCAAATTTACAATAGTTTTGTCTAAATGCAAATTTTTATCAATCTTTTATCCCCCTATATCCGCTCCAGCAGGACGACGGCCCAGACCTCGCAGCCTTCGCCGCGGCCCACGAAGCCAAGTCGCTCCGTCGTCGTCGCCTTGACGCTGACGGCAGAAAGGTCCGTCTCCATCACCGAAGCGAGTTCGAAGCGCATCCGCTGGATGTAGGGAGCAAGTTTAGGAGACTGGAGTGCGATGGTGATGTCGGCATTGCCCACCTTCCATCCGTCTTCCCGCACGAGAGCGACCACCCTGCGCAACAGAAGACGGCTGTCTATTCCCGCGAACTCCGCGGAACTGTCCGGGAAATGCTTTCCGATATCCCCTCTAGCAAGCGCCCCGAGAATGGCATCACACAACGCGTGAATCGCCACATCCCCGTCGGAATGCGCCACGAAACCTCTGTCACAATCTATATCGACCCCGCAGAGCCGCATCGCAAGTCCATCGACTATCGCGTGGACATCATACCCATGGCCTATTCTGAAATCCATCTGTCAAATGTCAAGAAAGCCCCAAGATAGGCATTTTAGCGTTTCCCGACAATGCTGACGTCCTGTTTTTGTGCGTAAGGGAAGCCCTCCCGGCAAGAAGGAAAACGGAGAGGATGTCAAGGCCTGACGTCCGTCGGATGGAGTGCTCGGCAGACGCAATCTGTACAGTCCCGAAAAACCGCCGTGAAGGTGGCAAACAAAACTTTTATTGCTACATTTGCAGGCTATGGGATTTTTTAACTTTTTCGGAGACAACGAACATAGGGTCTTCAACTATCGGCCTATATACTACGACCAGAATGAGGAAGAGCGCAGACGCAAGTTCGGCGCAGTCGACGGTTCGAAAGACAAGGAGAAGAAGGAGGGGACGTACAGCCCCGGCTCCTATATTAAAGGCTCGATGCGCGACGGGCACTATCAACACACCCGCACCCATATGCGCAAGACTCAGACCATCATCGGGATAGTGACGTTGATTCTGATTTTTGCAATCCTGTATTTTGTCGCCAAGTTCTATTCTCTCCTGTAGGGATGGGGACGCTCAAAGTTCTTCCTTCGCAGATTGCGAACATGATTGCGGCCGGCGAGGTGGTGCAGCGCCCTTCCTCTGTGGTCAAGGAACTGATGGAAAACGCCGCTGACGCCGGAGCCGATGAAGTGAACGTCATCGTTTCCGATGCCGGCAGGACTCTCATACAGGTCATCGACAACGGCTGCGGGATGTCCCCGTCCGATGCGGTGCTTTGCTTCGAAAGGCACGCCACATCCAAGATTGCCTCGGCCGAGGACCTCAGTGCAATCTGCACATACGGCTTCAGGGGCGAAGCCCTCGCAAGCATAGCCGCAGTCTCCGAAGTGACACTGCGCACCCGACGCGCCGGCGACGACACGGCGACCCAGGTCTGTGTCGCCGGAGTCAACGAAGTCAGGACATCCTCTGTCTCGGCGCCGACAGGCTCCAACTTCGCAGTCAGAAACCTCTTCTACAACACCCCGGCAAGACGCAAGTTCCTCAAGTCCGACTCCGTCGAGCTCCGGCATATCGTGGAGGAGTTCACCAGAGTCGCCATCACAAGGCCGGAGGTCGCGTTCTCGCTCAGTTCCAACGGGCGTGACATCTTTAAGTTCAAGAAAGCCAAATCTCTGAAATTCCGTATCATGGACCTGCTCGGCAACGGCGTGGCCACCGACCTGCTCGACCTCGAGACCGAGACCTCGATAGTCAAGGTAGGCGGATTCGTCGGCAGACCGGACACGGCGAAGAAAACCCCGGGCAACCAGTTTTTCTTCGCCAACGGGAGGTATTTCCGCAGCGCCTACCTCCACAAGGCCGTGATGAAGGCCTACGAGGAGATGATTCCCAACGGGACGACCCCAGCATACTTCATCTTCCTTCAGGTCGCTCCGGAAAGCATAGACGTCAACATCCACCCGACCAAGACAGAGATCAAGTTCGAGGACGAGTCAATGATATTTCAGGTCGTCTATGCCTGCATCAAGGAGACACTCGGACGCAGCAGCTATGGTGCAGGAATAGATTTCAGCATGGAAGGAGCGATGGAAATCCCTCAACTCGGCAGCGGGTTCGAGCAGTACAAAGGCATCTCCTGCCCCGTGTCGGTCATAGACTCCGGATTCGACCCTTTCAAGATTGAGCCGGACGCAAGTTTCGACCCTGCCGGAGGCAGCAGTCTCGACTTCGGAGCGGCAGGAAACGGCAGCCAGGGAGGTCAACCAGGGTTAAGGCATAACAACGGCGGAGCACAGTATCTCCAGAGAAAGAGCACGGACGGATACGAAAGGCTTTTCGACGGCAGTCCTGCCGTGCAGGATCTCGGGGTGCTCGTCATCCAGGGCAAGTACATCATCGCTCAGGCCGCGTCTGGATTGATGATAGTGAACATCCACCGGGCACTCGAACGCATACTCTACGAAAGGGCACTCAAAGCACTCTCCGGAGACAACTCACACGTCACTCAGACGGCGCTCTTTCCCGTGGAGGTGCAGGTAGGCGTGCAGCAGAGGCTGCTTTTCGAAGACAACGCGGAAACGCTCTCCAAACTCGGCTTCGACATCGTCCCTTTCGGAAACGACAGCGTCGTCGTGAACGGAGTGCCGGACGGCTACAGCTGCGAAACCGGAAAAGTGCAGCAGCTTGTCAGCGACCTTGTGTACATTTTGTCAGAGGACGGAGGCTCGCTTCCGGAAGTGATGCGGCAGCGCACAGCGGAGAAATTCGCCACTCTAGGTGCCTCCAATACCGCTCCCGTCAGTTCCGGCGCAGCAGCGAAGCAGATGCTTGACACGCTTTTTGCATGCAACAACGCCGAACTCACCTCGAATGGACGACGCATCGTCGAAATAGTCAAGGTCGAGGACATAGACAAGAAGTTTTAAACCCAACACATCTCCAGACAGATGCCTTATTACTACGGAAACAACGGCGGACGCTCCGGATTCATGGCAAACGTCCCTACCATCACACGTAACCTGATAATCATCAACTGCATCGTGTTTGTCGGCTACCTCATCAACAGAGGTTTCATGACGGAAACATTTGCGTTGTTCTACCCGACCTCTCCCTACTTCAGATGGTGGCAGATTATCACCCACATGTTCATGCACGGAGGATTCTTCCACATCCTCTTCAACATGTACACCCTGCTCATCTTCGGTAGCGTGATAGAGAATATAATAGGCCAGAAGAAGTTCCTTCTCTTCTACTTCGTCTGCGGACTCGGAGCCGCAGCGCTGCACCTCGGGGTGGAATGGCTTCAGATGCAGTCCTACATGAGCAGCGCGGCACTCGGCAACGCTTCAGCCATCCAAGGGATTGCAGCCATAAGATACACCCCTACAGTCGGAGCGAGCGGTGCCATCTACGGCGTACTCATCGGCTATGCCATGATTTTCCCGGAATCCCGCATGACGCTTCTCTTCCCTCCGGTGACGCTCAGCGCCAAGTGGATGGTGGTGATGTTCGCGGCAGTCGAGCTGCTTTTCGGCATCGGAGGTCTTCAGGAGAGCGTAGCACATTTCGCACATCTTGGAGGCATGCTCATAGGCTTCCTGCTCATCTTCACGTGGAGGAGACGCGGAATTTTATTTGACAAAGACAGAATCTGAATATGGACGCAAAGACAGCAATAAATGAAGCCGTGGAGATGCTGCGTAAAGGCGGCGTCATCCTCTACCCGACCGACACCATCTGGGGAATAGGCTGCGACGCCTGCAACGAAGAGGCTGTCGCGAAGGTTTTCGAAATCAAGCGGCGGTCCGAGGCCAAGTCTCTCGTACTGCTCGCCGACAGCCTTGACATGGTAGCCAAGTATGTCAAGGTGATTCCGTCCATCGCCATCGACCTCGTCGAAGTAAACGATGCGCCGATGACAATCATCTACCCAGGAGCTCAGTACATCGCTCCGAACGTGGTTGCGGAAGACGGCACAGTAGGCATCAGAATCCCATATACCGGAGAGGGCGAGACGGCTTCGAACAGCGGAGCAGCCTTCTGCAAGGAGATGGTGTACAGACTCCGCAGACCGATAGTCAGCACCTCGGCAAACATCTCCGGAGAGACTTCCCCTAAAAGTTTCGATGACATCCCGGCCGAGATTCTCTCTGCGGTTGACTACGTCGTCCCGAAGTCTTTCGCAAGACTTTCATCAGGAAAGGCCTCGCAGATCATCAAGCTCGGCCTCAAGGGCGAAGTGGAGATAATCCGCGCATAATCTCCGGTTCGGACAGAAATTACATATATCGAAGATACACCGCCGCTGCCGAAAGGACTGCGGCGGTTTCCGTTCTCAGACGGCTCTCGCCAAGAGTCACGGGATTCCAGCCGAGAGAGAGGGCGGAGGTCACCTCATACTCCGAGAAGTCCCCCTCCGGACCTATCAGTATGCAGACAGCTCTCGAGTCCGAAAGAGCAAGAGCATCACCCACGGACACCCGCAGCGAGCGGTCGAGAGTTTCGTCGCAGTAAGCCATCAATCTAAGTGACGAAGCGTCCGCGGACGCTATATAGTCCTGCACCCGGACGGGCTCGGAAAGCCTCGGGACTGCCGCCTTAAGCGACTGCTTCGACGCCGAGACCAGGAGGCGCTCAAGCCTTTCGGCCTTTATGAGTTTCCGTTCTGAATGGTCGCCTATGACAGGGACTATCTCGTCCACGCCGATTTCCGTCGCCTTCTCTACGAACCACTCGTACCGGTCCATATTCTTCGTCGGGCAGACGGCCATCGTAAGCCTGTACGGATGACTGCCGAATCCTTCCGTCGTCTCCAGTATTTCCGCCTCCACGCCGTGCAGGTTCGCAGTTAGCAGGCGGCACCTGTAGAGAGTGCCGCAGCCGTCAATCACGCTGATGATGTCCCCCTCGCGATGGCGTAGAACCTTGACGCAATGCTGCGCCTCGTCCCCGTCGAGAGTGACGAGGGTTGGAGAGATAACCTTTGAGTAGAAAAGTTCCATTTTATTGCTTGAAAAGGACCTTTACGAGG
This sequence comes from uncultured Muribaculaceae bacterium, assembly GCA_964385795.1. GTDB lineage: Bacteria > Bacteroidota > Bacteroidia > Bacteroidales > UBA932 > Cryptobacteroides. The sequence continues at coordinate 183,939 of CAYLPY010000002.1, read as the reverse complement.
GCCGGCACGTCCGGCACTTTCGCCAGTTCGATGTCGCCCTTGACAGCAGACTTGTCTATTCCCGAATAAGACGAGAGGAAAATCCTGCGGAATCCCAGACGGGCAGCCTCGCTGATGCGTCTTTCCGCCTGCCCCACCGGACGGATCTCGCCGCTCAGTCCGACTTCCCCTGCGAAGCATACATCGGAAGGCACCGCGAAGTCGAAATTGGACGAGAGGATAGCACTGACCACGGAAAGGTCGCAGGCAGGATCGCTCACCCGGAGTCCGCCCGCCATGTTGAGGAACACGTCCTTCGCGCTCAGTCGGAAGCCGGCACGCTTCTCCAGCACCGCGAGCAGCATATTGAGGCGTCTCGTGTCGAATCCTGTGGCTGATCGCTGCGCTGTGCCGTAGACAGCCGAGCTCACAAGCGCCTGAACCTCAAAGAGAAGCGGCTTGGTCCCATCGAGGCAGTTCGCCACCGCTGTACCGCTCAGTCCCTGCTCGTGCATCGGAATCAGGAGTTCGGACGGGTTGCTCACTTCCCGCAGACCGCTTCCGGTCATCTCGAAGACAGCGAGTTCGGAAGTCGAGCCGAAACGGTTCTTTATACTCCTCAAGATACGGTACGACCCTCGGTTGTCTCCTTCAAACTGCAGGACTACGTCCACTATGTGCTCCAGAATCTTCGGGCCGGCGATGAAGCCGTCTTTGGTGATGTGGCCTATGAGTATGACCGGGACGGAACTCTCCTTCGCATAGCGGAGCAGTTTCGCGGCAACCTCCTTTATCTGGCTTACCGAACCCGGGGTCGACTCGATGCCGTCGGAATACATGGTCTGCACCGAGTCCACTATCATCAGGTCGGGACCAATCTTCTCCGCCTCCGCGATGACATCCTCTATCCGCGTCTCGCAGAATATCAGGCAGCTGCTATCGTCGCCGCCCAACCTCTCGGCCCTCATCTTCACCTGTCTGGCGCTTTCCTCGCCGGTCACATAGAGAGTCTTGACCGCAGAGCAGTGCAGCGGTATCTGGAGACTGAGCGTGGATTTGCCGATGCCAGGCTCGCCGCCTATGAGCACTAGGGACCCCGGAACCATCCCCCCGCCGAGAAGCCTGTCGACCTCCGCCATCCCGAGCGGGATACGGCTTTCGGAGGCATTGTCTATCTCCCTGAGGATCTGCGACCGATGCTCGAGTCGTTCGCGGGAAGACACCGCAGGGGAAGTCCCTCCACGTTTCTCGGCAGGAGCCTCAACCATTGTATTCCACTCCCCGCACGCAGGGCAGCGCCCCATCCATTTGGGGCTTTCGTTACCGCACGAGGTGCAGTACCAGACAGTTTTCGCGGACTTTGGCATATCCCGCAAAGATAATCAATTTCCCGCCTATCAGCATCGGCAGCACGCAAGAAGGGGATGGCGGCAAAGCCGTCATCCCCTTCTTATAGTCTGTCGGGAAACCCGATTAGTCGTTGAGAGAGAAACGCTTGATGTAGAGAACCTTCACGTCCTTGTCCGCAGCGGCAAGAGCATCCTTGACGGAAATCTTCTCATCGCTCATCTGATATTCCTGCTCGAGCAGAGTCTGCTCCTTGAGGAACTTCTGGACGCGGCCGTTGGCGATGTTCTTGATCATCTGCTCAGGGAGGTTGGCCGCCTTCTCTGCGCCCACGGTCTTGATAATCTCGCGAGCCTGGTCAGCCTGCTCCTTGGTGAGCCATCCCTTGGCAGTATTGGACTCGATGTGGTCCTCGCTGTCAACGTGTGCAGGGTTAATACCAACCTTCTTGAGAGCGGCGTCGATAGCCTTCTGCACCTGCTCCTCCTTGGTCTTCTGAACTGCAACCTGATACTCGTTGTCGAGAACTTCCTTAGGGCAGTCCTCAGCTGAGATAGCTACAGGGTTCATTGAAGCGACCTGCATCACGATGCCCTTTGCGAGCTCTGCAGGGATTTCCTTGCTGAAGCCTACGAGCGCACCGAGCTTGCCGTTAATCTTGTGGATGTACTCCGCGACAAACGGAGCCTCGACGAGCGCGTAATAAGCGAGCACGTGCTTCTCACCGGTCTTGCCAGTCTGAGCCTCGACAGCCTCCTGGACGGTGTATCCGTCAGGCATCTTGCAGGCCTTGAGAGCCTCGAGATCAGCTGGGCAGGCAGCGATGGCGACGTCGGCGATGGCCTCTGCGAGGTTCTGGAAATCGGAGTTGCGGCTCACGAAGTCGGTCTCGCAGCCGAGGCATACGAGGACACCCTTGTCTCCTGCGACGCGGGCCTTGACAGCGCCTTCAGAAGTCTCGCGGTCAGCCCTCTTGGCGGCCACGAGTTTACCCTTCTCACGGATGATGTCGATGGCCTTGTTGAAGTCGCCTGCGGCTTCCTCAAGGGCCTTCTTGCAGTCCATCATGCCGGCAGAAGTCATCTTGCGCAACTTCATTACGTCTGCTGCTGTAATTGCCATATCTGTAAATGCTATGAATGGAACAAATTATTCAGCCACCTTTTCCTCTGCTGCAGGAGCGGTCTCGGCCTCAGCCTCGACCTTTGCGCCTCCCTTGCGAGAGCGAAGTCTGCGTGCTGCTGCAGGCTTCTCGTCACCGACCTCCTCGGCAGCCTCCTTGTCTTTCTCGACCTTGCGCTCGGCAAGACCTTCCTCGATGGCTGCGCAGAGGATGTTGACTACACACTCGATTGAGTTTACGGCATCGTCATTTGCCGGTATCACATAATCAATAGGGGTAGGATCGCAACAAGTATCAACCATTGCGAATACCGGAATATTGAGACGATTTGCCTCCTTTACCGCATTGGCTTCCTTCTGTACGTCAACGATGAAAAGCGCTGACGGAAGGCGGCTCATGTCGCGGATGGCGCCGAGGTTCTTCTCGAGTTTAGCCCTCTGGCGGTCCACCTGAAGACGCTCCCTCTTTGCGAGTTTGTCGAAGGTGCCGTCCTCTTTCATCTTGTCGATGACAGACATCTTCTTGATGGCCTTGCGGATGGTCGGGAAGTTGGTGAGCATACCGCCCGCCCAGCGCTCGGTGATTGAAGGCATGTTGACTGAAGCTGCCTTCTCCTTGACGATCTCCTTCGCCTGCTTCTTGGTGGCGACGAAGAGAATCTTGCGGCCAGACTTGGCGAGCTGCTTCATCTCCTCGGCAGCTTCGTCAATCTTGCCGACTGTCTTGTGCAGGTCAATGATGTGGATTCCATTTCTCTGGTCGAAGATATAAGGAGCCATCTTAGGGTTCCACTTCCTGGCCAGGTGTCCGAAATGTACGCCTGCATCAAGCAATTCCTGGAAATTTGTACGTGACATTTTCTGTCTGTTGTTTTCTGTTTTTGTAAAACTGTCCCCACTTCGCGGGGTCTCTTTTCTTCAAGGCGAAGTAGCGGCCTAATGGCCGGTCTTCAACCTTTTCCGCAGTATGGCAGCCGTTCAGCAAACGAAAGGAGCGGTTTAAAAACCATACTGTGCCATAAAACGGCAGCAACTAACGTTTGCTGAACTGGAAGCGGCGACGTGCACCAGGCTGACCAGGCTTCTTACGCTCGACCTCGCGGGCATCGCGGGTGAGGAAACCTGCAGACTTGAGTGCAGAACGATATGCTTCTCTGTCCAACTCGCTGAGAGCACGGGCAATACCGAGACGTACGGCCTCTGCCTGACCTTTGATTCCACCTCCAACGAGGGTAACCTTTACGTCAAACTGACCGAGGGTTCCGGTGACCTCGAACGGCTGGTTCACGATGTAGCGGAGGGAATCGAGAGGGAAATAAACCTCAAGACTGCGTCCGTTGACCGTGACATTGCCTTTGCCGGGAGCGAGATAAACGCGAGCTACAGCTGCTTTACGTCTTCCAAGGGCGTGTGTCTGTTCCATTTGCTCTGTTTAAATTTCGTCCAACTTGATAGTTTTAGGGTTCTGAGCCTGATGCGGATGCTCCGGACCTGCATAGATAAACAGGTTGTCGAGGAGATCTGCTCCAAGGCGTGTCTTAGGGAGCATACCCTTAACTGCTCTCCTGACGAGTTCAGTAGGTCTCTTTGCGAGAATCTCCCTTGGGGTCGTAAACCTCTGTCCACCAGGATATCCGGTGTAACGGGTATACACTCTGTCGGTCATCTTCTTACCTCCGAGGGCAACCTTCTCAGCGTTGATAACGATAACATTGTCGCCGCAGTCGACGTGAGGAGTGTAGCCCGGCTTGGTCTTGCCGCGAAGGACAAGGCTAATACGGGATGCCAGACGACCAAGAGCGAGATCAGTCGCATCAATGACAACCCACTTCTTGTCCACAGTCGCCGCGTTGAGCGATACTGTCTTGTAGCTTTGTGTGTCCACTGTCTTGATCTTAAAATAGTTAATAAAAATTGCGATCCCTACACAAAATAGGGGTCGCAAAGGTAAGAAAATATTTTATCAAATCAAAAACTTCGATCTAAAAGAGGAAGTTGGCCTGGAGGAACGCGTTCACCGCAGTCGTCACAAAAAGCAGACAGATGACGGTAACGACAACCACACCGATAACCTTCACGCGTTTGAACCACACCGCACCGTCCCAGCCGACAGTCTGGAACATGCTCCAGAAACCATGACAGAGGTGATACCAGATAGCAGCAAACCAAACAATGTAGAGGGCGAGCACCCACCACCTGCCGAACGTAGCAGTGAGAAGGAGATAAGGATCACTCTCATAGTTGCCGATACCGAACATCTCCGGGAGCTGCATCTTAGCCCAGAAGTGGAACAGGTGGAAGCAGAGGAAACCGAGAATTACGATTCCGAGCACGAACATGTTGCGTGCAGACCATGAATCGGTGGCAGCCTTGGACTTCACCTCATAGCGCTTCAAACCTCCGCGTGCGCAGACATTCTTCGCGGTAAGCCAGCAGCCGTATACTATATGTATAAGGAAGCCGAGCGCGAGGACAGGCACCATAATCGAAATCACCGGAGTGGACATGAAGTCGCAGCCGAGCTTGAACAGACCATCACCCTTGCTGAAGAGAGCGTCATCAAGTGCGACAGAGCCGAACTTGCCCGTGAAAGAGTCAATCACGGAGAAGAAGTTGATCGTGCCATGCACAAGGAGGAACAGAATCAGGAACGCTCCACTCACGGCCTGGATGAATTTCTTGCCGATTGAAGAATTAAATATAAACATTGTTACAAATAGTTAATCTGTGCGTATAGGTCTGCAAATATAGTCCGAATCTTGCAAGATTCATAATTTTCAAATACATTTGTTATCCAATCATTCAAACCGATGAGAGTACTGCTGAAACTCAGCGGAGAGAGCCTCGGGGGCCCTTCAGGCAAGGGTATCGACCCGGAGAGTCTCGTCTCCTACGCCAAAGAAATAGCCGCGGTAGTCCGCGCAGGACATCAGGTCGCCATCGTCAATGGAGGGGGCAACATCTTCCGTGGACTCCAGGGAGTCGGCTCGGGATTCGAGAGGGTCACCGGAGACAGGATGGGGATGCTCGCCACGGTCATCAATTCCCTCGCCATCGCCTGCGCCCTCAGGTCCGAAGGCATCAAGGCCGAGGTGTTCACGGCGACTCCCATGGAGCCCATAGCACACTACTACCGCAAGGAGGATGCGGTCACGCTCCTCGAGGAAGGCGGAGTTGCGCTGATAGCCGGAGGCACGGGCAACCCTTACTTCACCACCGATTCCGGTGCCGCGCTCAGGGCTCTCGAAGTCGGAGCGGACGCTCTGCTCAAAGGGACGAGGGTGGACGGAGTCTACACCGCCGACCCGGAGAAGCATCCGGACGCGGTCAAGTACGAGAGTCTCACCTTCGACGAAGCTCTCAGCAAGCATCTCAAAGTCATGGATGCCACCGCGTTCGCACTCTGCGAGCAGGGGCCGGTCCCTATTGTCGTCTTCAACATCGAGGAGGCCGGCAATCTTGAAAGACTCCTCTCCGGAGAGGAAATTGGAACGACAGTACACGCATAACAATCGACTATCATATCATGCTTACAGACAGAGCTTTGGAAATCGTCAACCAGACTGACGCAAAAATGTTGGAGGCCGTACGCTTCCTTGAAGAAGACCTCAAGTCCTACCGTGTAGGCAAGGCAAACCCTCTCGTGTTCAACGGAGTGGTCGTGGACTATTACGGGACTCCGACCCCTGTCCCGCAGGTTGCTTCGGTAACCGCCCCGGACGCAAGGTCTCTCGCAATCCAGCCGTGGGAGAAGAACATGATTCCGAAGATTGAGAAGGCCATCATCGATGCCAACCTCGGTTTCACCCCCCAGAACAACGGCGAGGTTATCCGCTGCACCGTGCCGGCGCTCACCGAGGAAAGGCGCAAGGAGCTCATAAAGAAAGCCCGCAGTTCGGGAGAAAACGCAAAAATCGTGGTCCGCAACGCCCGCAGGGATGGCATCGAACTGCTGAAGAAAGCGCAGAAGAACGAGGGACTCTCCGAGGATATCCAGAAGGATGCGGAAACCGAAATCCAGAAGATTACAGACAAGCACTCCAAGGCAATCGACGAGCTCGTAAGCCTCAAGGAGAAAGACATAATGACAGTTTAGGTCTGTCTGCAGACGCAGAAAGAAGCCGACAGGGAGAGTTCCCTGCCGGCTTCTTTTCTTAATGTATGGCGGGACGGTATCTCAAGGCGGCACATTCAACGTTTCCGTCCAGCTCAGATGCCGGCAAGGACAGCCATCGGGCCGCAGCACTATTTAAGGGAGCAGATGCTCCTGCGGAACAGCGTCTCCTCCTTCTCGCTGACAAATCGAGACTCGATAGGCACTGCGAGCAGGCGCTCCTTTATCTCGGCAGGCATCCCGTTGTAGTCCATCAGCCTCTGCACATCCTTTTCAGTTGTGATTACTGCCGCCGTGGAGTGTTTGCGCAAAGTTGCACAGAGTTTGTTGATGTCCTTCCACTCATATTTGTGGTGGTCAGGGAAAGAGAAACGCTTGACAATCTTGGCAAAATCACTGACATACCGCCTCAGCGGCGTATCAGCCGCTATCCCGCTCACCAGAATCGCCTTCTTGGCATAGATGTAGCGCGCATCCGTTTCCGGATAGACTCCCACGGGACGGCAGTAGGAGATGTAGGTAAAAAGCAGCAGTTGCCTGCGTCCCGTGGCGCTTACGCCGCTGCAGGTATCCACATCATAGCCGCCCACGCCAAGAGAAGATGCAAAAGCGCTCTTCTCTTCATTCTCGATATCCTTGCTGCACTTGGTCACGATGACAACATCGGCATCGGCGATCCTCTCCTTGAGGTCGCGCAGCCGCCCCATAGGAAGCAGCCGGTCCTTGTTTATCGGCCTATTGCTGTCGACCAGCACAATATTGAGCGACGGCTTCAGCCTACGGTACTGGAAGGCATCGTCCAGGACTATGTAGTCAGCCTTCGGAAGAACTTTGTTCCAGCACTTGGAGAACTTCTTCTCTGAAAGTCTGGCCGGAGAAGTCAGGACCTCGCAGGCCTCTATTCTGTTGCGGTCCACGACCACCGTAGCGTAAGGAAATTTCTTCTTTATCTGGAGAGGCTCGTCGCCGAACATCGTGGCGCTCCCCTCCGGGACCACCTGCTGGAAGCCCTTGCTCTCGCGCTTGTATCCCCGCGAAAGGACAGCAAGGTTTCTGTCCCTCCATTCGAGACTCTCGTGAAGCATGCGGAGTATCATCTCCACGTGCGGAGTCTTACCGGTGCCTCCCACGGTAATGTTGCCCACGCACACGGAAGGCACATCCGGGGTATAGAGTTTAGACTCGCGTCGCCTGTAGCATCTGTCCCTCAGTTTAAGGGTGAAGTAATAGGGAAATAAAAGAACTCTGTCAATCATATCTTTCTGCAATTCCGTCCAAAATGGAATAAAGTTCTTCGACATTGAGGGTGGTGACCATCCTGATGCGGGTCTCCTTGAACTCAGGAAGCCCTTTGAAGTAGCAGGAGAGGTGGCGGCGCATCTCGTAGACGCCACGAGGTTCGCCCTTGTACTGGAGTGAGAGAGCGAGATGTCTCCTGGCGAGCGCAACCTTCTCATCCACAGACAGGTCGGGGGCAGGCTCTCCGAACTGGAGGTAATGCTTTATCTCGTTGAATATCCAGGGATGTCCGAAAGTAGCCCGGCCTATCATTATGCCGTCCACACCGTATCTGTCGAAAGCCGCGGCAGCTCCGGGGCCGTCGCAGATATCTCCGTTCCCAATGACGGGGATGTGCATCCGCGGATTTTCCTTTATCTTGCCGATCAGGGTCCAGTCGGCCGCTCCCTTGTACATCTGACAGCGTGTACGCCCGTGCACCGTAAGTGCGCTGATGCCCACGTCCTGTAGACGCTCGGCGAGTTCAACTATAATCTTTGAACCGTCATCCCAGCCAAGCCGCGTCTTAACCGTCACAGGCTTGCGGACTGCTTTGACCACCGCTTCGGTGATGGCGACCATCTTGTCCGGATAGCGCATCATGCCAGAACCGGCCCCGCGGCCTGCAATCTTAGTCACAGGACAGCCAAAGTTGATGTCTATCACGTCCGCCCCGTGCCCGCCGGCAATCTCGTCCGCATGGTCGGCCATCTTGGCCGCCTCGACCATCGATTCCGGTATATGCCCGTAGATCTGGATGCCGACCGGGGCCTCGCAGTCAAGAGTCTTGAGTTTCGCAAGGGCCTTTGAAGCATCACGGATGAGCCCATCCGAGGGAATGAACTCCGTATATACCATGTCCGCACCTTGCTCGCGGCAAAGCATACGGAAAGATATGTCCGTGATGTCCTCCATCGGAGCGAGCAACAATGGCTTCTCCCCCAGGTCTATAGATCCAATCTTCATAGCGCGGAAGCGGTGTCCCTGCGCCAGGGCTGGAACAAACCGCAGTACAAAAATACGACATTTGCCGCATATGACACTTTTTTCGCGCGACAATTCGGCCATGTGTCGGGTATTTTGACGATATTGCGCCGTCATAAACTTGGTCGATATGGAGAACATCCACAAAGAAAGGATAAGCGCGCTGCGCACACTGATGATGGCAAGAGGATGGGACGCCGTGGTCATAACCGGTTCGGACCCCCACGGCAGCGAATACCCAGCAGCAAGATGGAAGCAGGTCGAGTGGTTGAGCGGATTCACGGGGGAAGCTGGGGATCTGGTCATAACCGAGGACCATGCGGGGCTATGGACTGACACGCGTTATTTCATCCAGGCGAACAGGCAGCTCGAAGGGACAGGAGCCGTTCTCCACAAGACAAGAGTCCCGGAGCAGGTGCTCATCCCGGAATGGCTCGGAGAGCAGTTGGGGGACGACGGGGTCGTGGCTGTGGACGGGTTATGCGTAAGCGCCGACTATGCCGCGAGCCTGCCGGGCACGGTTGTCAGCGTCCCCAACCTGCTTGACATCCTCTGGAAAGACCGCCCGCAGATTCCCCAGACGTCCATCGTTACGATGGAGTGCGGAGTCTGCAGAGATGACAAAATCGAAAGGCTGCGGAAATTCCTCGCGGGGAAGGGCTGCAACGGGACGATACTCTCCTCTCTCGACGAGATTGCATGGTTGCTCAACATCAGGGCCTCCGACATCGAATACAACCCGATGTCCATAAGTTACCTGCTCGTCAGCGACGAAGACATATTCTGGTACGTGACCAAGGACGAGGACGTCGACGAAACTTCGGCCGCAAGTTTCAGCATCGTGGAGGCTGCCGGAGTGACCATCCGCGGGTATGACGAGATTGACCTGCTCTGCCATGACTTCGAAGGCCGGCTCTATCTCGACTGCGGCACGGTCAACTACAACCTCTACTCCTCCATAGTCGGAGCAAAGATTGCGGTGGAGGAAGGTCCGAGCCCAATAGCGGGCTGGAAGGCTGTAAAGAATCCGGTGGAAATCGACGGGATGAAGAAAGCCCATCTCAAGGACGGCGTGGCGATGGAGAGTTTCCTCTACTGGGTGGAACGCTGTGTCGAGGGCGGACGCGAAATCAGCGAGCGCGATGCCGCAGACAAGCTCGGACAGCTGCGCTCGGAGATAGCGGAATACAGGGGCGACAGTTTCGAGACCATCTCCGCCTACGGAGAAGGCGCTGCCCTGCCTCACTACATCACCCCATGGGAGGATGCGCCTCTGCTGAGAGACTGCGGGCTCTACCTCTGCGACTCCGGCGGGCAGTTCACCTGCGGCACCACCGATATCACAAGGACGGTACCGCTCGGCAGATGCACCGCTCTTGAGAAAGAAGACTACACCCTCGTCCTCAAAGGGCATATCGCGCTGGCGATGGCCATCTTCCCGGAAGGCACGCCGGGATGCCGAATCGACGCTCTGGCAAGAGAGCCGCTGTGGAGGCACATGCGCAATTTCGGACACGGCACGGGGCACGGAGTAGGCTACTGGCTCGGAGTCCACGAAGGGCCTCAGGACATAAGGCAGAACCTCAACCCTACGCCCCTGCAGGCCGGCATGATAACTTCGGACGAGCCAGGCATCTACAGGGAAGGCAAGCACGGAGTCAGACACGAGAACCTGCTGCTCTGCGTGGACGCAGGAAGCAACGACTTCGGGCGGTGGCTCAAGTTCGAGCCTCTGACGCTCTGCCACTTCGACACGAGCATCCTGCTTACGGAATTCCTGGACAGAGACGAACTCGACTGGCTCAACTCCTACAACGAGCACGTGTACAGGACCCTCTCGCCGCTGCTCTCTCCGGCCGTTGCCGTCTGGCTACGCGAAAAGACCCGCCCGGTGGAGAAGTAAAAAGCCGCCGTAAGCTGAGCGCAGGAAGGTTCTCAGAAAAGCTGTCCGATGATGTCGTCGGAGACAAAGAACTTGTTCTCCGGGATTCGCAGTCTTCCTCCGCCGCAATCTTCGAGGCAGGACTCCTTTATCAGACGGTCCACTGCCTCCCGCTCGCAGAGACTCCCCTCCACGCCCTTTGAAGTACGCAGGGCCAGCATGATTTTCTCTTCCCGCTCCTCCTCCGGAGTGAGGACTTCCCTGGTGGATGTCCAGGCGGGGAGTTCGGCACTGTTTTCCGAGCGGACATGACCGTCGAACGAATGTGCTCCAGGCCCCAGACCAACGTAAGGCAGGCGCTCCCAGTAGGCTGAATTATGGACGGCTTCCTTCCCGGGAAGAGCCCAGGAAGAAATCTCGTAATGATGGTACCCGGCTTCAGAAAGGACTTGGCAGATGCGCTCGTACTGCTGGGCGCAGAGTTCCTGCGAGGCCTCCTCGAACTCGCCTCTCGAGGCAAGTTCCGCAAGCGCGCTGCCTCTCTCCACACTAAGCTGATAGGCTGATATATGCTCCGGACGCAGTTCGACAAAACGTCTGACGGTCTTCTCCAGGAGTCTGTCATCCAGAGATGGAAAACCGAATATCAGGTCGAGGCTGACGTTCCCGATGCCTGCTGCACGGAGGATGGAATACGCCTTCAAGGCGGCGGCGCTGTCGTGGCGGCGGCGCATCCAACGGAGCACCTCGTCATTGAGGGACTGCACACCCATGCTTATCCTGTTCACACCCTGTTCTGCGAGTGCACGCACATAAGATTCCCCGCGCTCCACGACATCGTCCGGATTCACTTCCATGGTGAACTCCTTGCAGTCGCCAAGATCCAGGCGCCGCACCACGGTCTGCAGCACAGAAAGAGGCAGCACCGACGGGGTACCACCTCCTATGTACAATGTATTCAGTCCCTTGGAAGCGAGGATTTCATCGCGGCGGGCATCAATTTCTGCAAGCAGCGACTTCTCGTAGGCCTCTATCACCTTCGCATCCTTTCCGCGGCATGCAATCTCCGAATAGAAATCGCAGTAGATGCAGAAACTGCGGCAGAAAGGGACGTGGATGTAGACCATCCCGACTACCTAAGAAGCAGTTCGGCAGTTCCGAGTTCGGACTGCGAAGTGTAAGCCTGAACGGTATAGACACCCTTCAGGAAGGACGGGATGTTGTTGATGTAGATCCCGAGCTCGATTTCCGAACCCTGATAGTCCACCTCGCGTGAAGCGGTAGCCTCCAGGGTTTCCTCTCCTATGGTGAAAGTCGTCCCCTTGCCGTCCGAAAGCAGACTTCCGTCAGGCGCTGTCACTCTCACATAGACTCTGACCGGCCCTCTCGGGGTAAGTTCATTCTCGAGCAGGCTGAGGGTCACGAGCATCCTCTTGACTTTGCCGCTGCGGTCGGTGAGCTTGTCGGAAGTGTTGAAAGCCTCTATCCTGAGGCCTCTCGCCTTGAGGACAGCTCCCGCGGTGACTCTTCCGGTAAGGTCCTCAACCTGAGCTGAAAGCTCGGCATTGAGCCTCTTGCTGACGGCTGCCTCCTTCCTTGCTGAAGCGGCCTCGGCCGTGAGCTTGTGATTGAGGGTGTTGAGCGAGTCAATCTGCACTATGTAGCTGCGCATGATGGTGCGCAAAGTTCCGAGTTCTTTCTCGTACTGACGGATCTTGCGGCGGTTGGTCGCTTCCGTGCTCTTGACACGTTCCACGAGCTGGGCAATCTCCTCGCGGGAAGAATCAAGCTGGGCATTGATGGAATCGTAGTCGGAAGACAAGCCCTCATAGTCGTTCTGGAGCATCTGTATCTGCTCGGTGAGGTCGGACTTCTCTTCGTTCAGCTGGTTGACCAGTTTGTTCTTTGAGGTCAGCACCACGACAAGTGCCACTGCAAGGACAACGGCGCACACGGCCATCACAATCATGACAATCTTGAGGTTGCCGCCCTCCTTGCGCTCTTTCTCCTTACGCTCAAGCCTCTCGAGTGGGTCTTCTCTTTCCATAATCTTAATTTTTAAAGTACTCGGCCGCAAAAATAGCAAATATTATGCTACTTTTGCCGAATGAAATATTTTATCCGTTCAGTCAAATACTTCTTCTATCTCATTGCCATTTTAGCAATTATCGTCGTCGTGATGATTCTCGCCGGCTTTGTGGAAGCAGATTTATCCAAGATTTTCATCAACGGCTACGACTCCCTCTGGCAGATTGCCCTGATAATGGCTGTCTTCGCCGCAATCTATCCGAGGTTCGGCTTTTCAAGCAGAATGGCGCACGTCGGAGGCTCTCCTGAGGAAATCGGCGCAGCTATAGAGAAGGTGATGGACCTTCAGGGATACAGACTGGAAAAGACTCTGGACGGCGGAGCGAAGTCTTTCATCAAGCGCTCGCCGCTGTCCCGCGCCTTCAAGATGTTCGAAGACCGGATTCAAATCACCCCTTGCGCCGGAGGACTTGAAGTTGAAGGGCTTACGAAAGATCTCGTCAGAGTGGTCTCCGGCCTCGAGGCGGCGCTCAGGAGCGATGAAGCAGATGTTTAGCTGCAACATCGAGAGCTGACCAGAACTCCTCCCCGAAATTATCAGTGAGAGGTCTGCGTAGAAATTCATACACGCGGACTTTTTCTTTTCGGCCTTTCTCGAAGGCGGACTCACATATGTCCCAACGATGAAGATTGAGGGCCAGCGAACCTCCGGTGAGTTTCGTCACTCTTATAGGATAGAGAGAACAGGAGACAGGCTTCTTGAGTCCGCTTTTTTCTATTGCGCACAGGCACTCCCCCTCCGGCCCGAAATGGCAGTAGGCACACTCACAGGTCCTGGCCACAAGCGGAGTGACGATGTCCCCGTCCCGGTCGATGTCGAAAAAGCCTTTCTCCGCCACGGCATCGCGGCCTCCCTGGCTCATGAGAGGGCTGTATTCTGGATAACCGGTCTCGAGCCCCCCAATCTCACTTTCCTCAACCGGAGCGCCGCTGTCGCCGATGATACAGCAGGCTCCGCGGCATTTACCGTAGTCGCAACTGAAATACTCCATCACGACATCTTCCGAGACCAGAATGTCCCCGATCTGTATGATTGTTCCGAATTTACTCATCGTCAAATGATTACATACTCAACATCCGCACCGGACTTCAGCTGGGAGAGAATCCTGCGGACATCGTCCGCCTTCACAGACTTTACCGCAGCCTGATACCCCGTAACGAGGTCCTTACCGTCGCTGTAGCGGGTCAGGACCCTATCCACCAGAATCTCCGGATTCCGAAGATCCTCCGCATACTCGTTGAGGACGACTTCCTTGTAGGCATTCAGCTCATTGTCCGGAATCTCTATGTTCTCTATCGAAGAGAGCACAGGACGGATGGCCGCCAAAATCCCGAGCGGTTCGGCCGCGGACACCGAAAGCGGCAGCCCAGACTCGATGCATGGCTTGCAGTTGATGAAGACCGAGAGCCTTTCCGTCGGGAAGACTTCTATCTTCTCCGTTACCGACAGGCTCGCCCCGGCGTCGGCAAGCGCCTTGACGAGTTCCTTGCGGATGAGCTGCACCGCGACCTTGAAGGTCATGTAGTTCTCTATATTATATGGAACTGCGGCGGAAAAGCCGACATTCACGCCAATCTCTCCTCCCCCGACAAGTCCCGCACCCGACTCCACGGTATAGGTCACAGAGCCTGTCGCGAGCTGGCTGACTATCCTCGGACGCTGTGCGAAACGCTTCTGCGTCCTGAAGCCGCCAAGGGTCTTGGTCAGTTCCTTCTTGAGAGTCTCCTCGTCGAGGTCGCCGACCAGCACGAGCAGTCCGTCGTTGACCTTCGAGAACTGGGTGTCGAAATACTTCTCCGCCTTCCTCGGCAAGTCATCGTGGAGGTTCGACATAAACTTCCTGTCCGTATAGTAGTAGTTTGGACGCATAATGCTGTCCATCAACGAATTGACATCTCTCGGAGAAAGCGACTCCATGTCCACGCGAAGCGATTCTCCAAGCTTGTAGTAGTCAAAATCCGCTTTGTTAGGCACCCGGTTGTCGGCTACCGAAAGCAGCGAGCGCAACAGCAGCGGGAGTTTGGCCTTCGGGGCAGTGCCCTCGATTCTCATGTCCGACACCCCGACTTTTCCGTCCATCGATATACCGTTGGCGGATAGGACTTTTCGGAAACTGCGGCCATCCAGCCCGGCAACGTCGCTCAGCGAAAGCATGTCGCCTACGAAAGCGCCCTCTCCGGAATGGAGAGAGTCCACTGCGGCCATCCCTCCGCGGAGCATCAGACAGTATCTGAATTCGCCCCTGACGGATGTCTTCTTATAGAGGACCTTAACTCCGTTGGAGAAAGTCCACATCTTCCCACCGGACACAGGTTCGGGCGACTCCGAACGGAACTTGACCTTGGTCTTTCGCGAAAAAAGCCGCAGAGTGTCGCTGTAGCTCTTCCTGTATGTGGTGGAGTCCGCCAGAGCAGTCTCGGACCACGCATCGCTGAAGGTATGCGCAAGGACATACTTTCCATATCCGGTGTCAGGAGTGTCGAAGCGCAGGTAAAGATTGTTTTCCGAATCAAGCAGGGCCGAAGCGTAATTGTTAAAAAGCGCAAGTTCCATCTCCTTGTTCAGGCTCTTGCCGGACAGAATCTTCCCTATTGTGGCAGTAGGGGCAAGGCTGGCACCGTAAAGGTATGCTGCCACACATCTGTCCACGTATTCGCTGTTTGAAACCCGCGCCTCACCCTCCTCGCGGTTTGACTCCGCAATAAGTTTCTCCTTTGCGTCAGAGAACTCGGTCAGACTGACCCCGAAACGGTCAATGGACGAGAGGACAGAGGAGAACAGCCTCGTGGCATCGTTCAGACGGCTGTAGGAGGCATAGACAGTGAAGCGGTAGCGCTCGTCGCCCGGCGAAGCGGAGCTGTCGTCATAAACGAAACTTGTGCCGGCGAGCGGGATGCCATCGCGGCGGAAGGAATCTTCAAGCCTGTGGGAGACAATCTCGCCGAGGATGGTCGCATAAGCCCGCGCCATCAGCGGCTGGATGGTGTTCATCCTGTCGCGGGGCAGCCTTTCCGCACTGTATATCGCGCTTATCGATGCAACGTCGGAAGTTCTGTTGAGGGTGCCGCGGACCATCAGCGAATCCTTCGGCCGCCACTCATAGCCGAGCCCGGCCGCAAGGTCATAGAGGACCGGAACGGTCATCGACAGAAGGTCCATCCTCTCCTTGATCTTGCCGGGATTGATGTCACCGCTGATGATGATGGCTTGCGGCTGGCGGGACCTTGCCACGATGTCCATCATCATGAGAATGGTGGAGTCAGCCACGCTCTGGTCGTATGTAGGCACGTCCGGAAAGGAGAAGACAGTAGAGTGCGCATCTCCTCCGATGTATCCGGAGCGTCCATAGCCGGCACCACGGCCGGAGAGGAAATGGAACGGGACACGCGAGCCGAAATGCGGCAGCGAATCCAGAGCGGCACGGTCCTCAACATCGTTGAAAGCCGACTTGCGTGCCACGGCGAAGTCCGCAAAGCCCTTCTCCGCATCGTTGACGACTATGTAGTATTCTATGCCGTTGGGAAGCCTTCCTGTGGAAATCTCGTCTGAAGCCCTAAGGGACGAAAACGACTGCGCCTGCATCATTAAAAACGGAATGAGCAGACAGAGCAAAATGATATTCAAGCGTCTCGTCATATAATGGGATTGAATAAGTACAAAAATATAACATTTTTTATTAAATTTGCGTTTACCCATGTCTGAATGACAACCAAAAAACATAACGAAATGAAGAAGATCATCGTATCAGCAGCCCTGGCCGCGCTTACCTTGTGCACTTTGAGCGCACAGGATCTCAGTCAAGTAACGGACATCTACAACACCGGAGCGACCGCGCTTTCATCTGGAGATAGGGAGGGCGCCCTCAAGTCTTTCGAGCAGGCCCTCAGCCTCGCCGAAGCTCTCGGCGAGGAAGGCGCCGACGTGGTAACAAACTGCAAGGACGTCATACCTAACCTCTACCTCGCAATAGCCAAAGACCTCGTGAAGAGCGCCAACTACGACGCAGCTGTCGAGAAGGCAAAGGCAGCTATCGAAGTTGCCAAGAAGTTCGGAGACGAAGGTATTGCAGTTCAGGCCACCGACCTCATCCCTCAGATAGCTCTCCAGAAGGGCAGCGCTCTGCTCAATGCGAAAAAGTATACCGAGGCCGCTGCCGCATATAAGGAAGTTCTCGACGCCGAACCTACAAACGGCGTAGCAGCCCTCCGTCTCGGAATGGCATACAACGGTGCAGGACAGGCGGAAGAAGCCAAGGCAGCTCTTGAGACCGCCCTTGCCAACGGACAGGAGAAGTCGGCAGGCAAGCTTCTCGGCACAATCTACCTCAAGGAGGCCGCAAGCGCCCTTAAGGCAAAGGATTACGGCAAGGCGGTCGAGACGGCAGTGAAGTCATGCGAGTATACCGAAAGCGCACAGGCTTACCAGATTGCAGCCCAGGCTTCACAGATCTCTAACAAGAACGACGACGCCATCAAGCACTTCGAGAAGTACCTTGAGCTTTCTCCTAACGCTAAGAACGCTACGCAGATTGCCTACATCGTCGGCACTCTCTACCAGCAGCAGAAGAACAACGCGAAGGCTGTGGAATTCTACTCCAAGGCAGTCAACGACCCTACCTACGGAGCAGAGGCCAAGAAGCAGATCAGCGCACTTAAATAACATATCTTTCGGCAAATGCGAAGCCTCGAACTGCTCGCACCGGCAAAGAATGAAGAAATCGGCATCGCAGCCATCGACTGCGGTGCCGATGCGGTATATATCGGAGCCCCGGCCTTTGGTGCAAGGAAAGCTGCCGGCAACAGCATCGAAAGCATAGCCAAACTGTGCACCCACGCCCACAGATACGGCGCGAGAGTATTCGTCACATTCAACACGGTACTCAAGCGTGAAGAAGTCGATGAAGCACGCAGGATGATGCTTGATTGCCAGGACAAGGGCGCAGACGCTTTCATCGTCAGAGACCCGCGCATCTTCAGTTTCGAAGGCATCAGCGTCCCGCTCCACGCCTCGACGCAGTGCGCGATAAGGACGCTCGGGAGAGCCCGCGAGCTGGAAAACGCCGGATGCGGACGCATAGTGCTGGAGAGGGAACTTCCGCTCGCTACCATCAGGGAGATTTGCTCCGGAGTGGACTGCGAGGTGGAATGTTTCGTGCACGGAGCGTTATGCGTTTGCTATAGCGGAGTCTGTCGTCTCTCGGAAGTCGTGGACGGACGCAGCGCGGACCGGGGAGAATGCATTCAGGCCTGCCGCTCGCTCTACGACCTCACGGACGCGGACGGAAGGACACTCGCAAGAAACAAGGCGCTTCTCTCGCTCAAGGACTACAATCTCCACGACCGGCTTGAGGCTCTGGCGGAGGCCGGAGTATGCTCCTTCAAAATTGAAGGCAGGCTCAAGAACATCTCATACGTCAAGAACATCGTCCGATACTACGACCAGGCTCTCCGTACCCTCGTGGAAAAATGCCCCGACAAGTATTGCCGCGCTTCTTTCGGAAAGATCCGCGGAGGCTTCTGCCCTGACCCCGACAAGACATTCAACAGAGGCTACACGCAGTTGTACCTCGATGCACGCAGGGAGCGCGGATGGTCTTCAATGGATGCGCCCAAATCCATGGGCGAAGAAATCGGCAAAGTCCTGAAAATCCGAAGGGCAAAAGGGACCGGAGGCCCGATGGAGATAGCAGTAGCACTGAAAGACCGCAGGACAGTCCTCAACAACGGAGACGGCTTCGCGTTCGTCTCCAGAGACGGGAGCATCACCGGTTTCCGAGGAGATGTCTGCGAAGGAGCCTTCATCCGCTGCAAATACCTGCCGCAGATGAAGGAAGGCATGACGCTCTACCGCAATATCAGCGCAGCTTTCGAGAAAGAGCTTGAGACCCAGCCATGCCACAGGGAAATCGCCGTCGAGATGGACGTTGAAATCAAAGGCAAATTCGACATTCTGATGCATGTCAGGAGCGAAGACGGCAGGGAGTTCGACTCTTCGTTCAAGGCTGATGTGGAAGCCGCAGAAAACAAGGAAAGGGCTCTTGCAATGCTGCGCGAACAGCTCTCGAAGCGGAGCGGCATCTTCGACTTCCGGGTCAAGGACATCCGGTGTCCGGGAGGCTCTCTTCCCCTGCTCAGCGCATCCACCATCAACTCCATCCGCAGGCTGACAGCGGAGGACCTCGACAGACTCCCCTGCAGAAGTCTGCCGATGCACTCTGGAAAAGCCGAAGGGCGCAAGGCTTTCGAAGACGCGAGAGCGAAGGACGGTGAGCTGATGAGGACCAAGTACTGCATCCGTTACGAGCTCGGCCTATGCCCCCGCCTTCAGGGAGCCGCCAGAGGAAAGAGGCTGTATCTCACGAACAACGGACGCCGACTCACGCTCGGCTTCGACTGCACCCGCTGCGAGATGACAGTCAGCCAGCAAGACACTGAATCAATAGCCACGATATGAAAAAATCATCACTTTAGAATCAGCAATAGCAGGTGCCCTCATCGCCTCCGCACCGGCAGACTCACGTCATGAAACCTATCGTAGAGGCTTTCCGGCCAGCGCATGGCACCACCGCCGTCAGCGAGTCTCGAAGATTATCTCCACGTCCCCGAACCGCCCCATCACAAAATTCTCCTGACGAAGGAAATCCGAAGACAGCTGTCCGCGCCAGACGATGTCATCGCGGTCTCTATATGGTATGTCCAGCGTAAAGCCGAACGACTTCGACTTGTACTTTACCACGGCTTCGCACTTCCACGAAGTGACCTGTCCGCCGTCGTCCTCCATGACGAGGAACGCCATCTTCTCCATCTGTTCCGTAAAATCGGTCAGGAGGATGGTGTTGAGCGGAATGTTCCGGCCTATCTGACTTCTCTTGACCACCACCATGAAGTCAGTCACCGATGGCATGTAATCGCGCAGTTCTTCGTCCGTAGTGGCCCTGAAACCGTTGACTGCTCCGCACTTGACGAAGAACTCGGAACCTCCGCCGAACCACGAGTCATAGTTGCTCAGCGCCTTGAACGACCTCAGCAGAAGGACATTGCCATTGCTCGCAGAAGGCTCGGAGGCCTGTCCCTGCAGACTGCCGGCAGTCTGCGCCGGCTCCTCGAAGACTCCCAGAGGCGTATACTCGGAATCGTCGTTACGGTTAATCACCCACACAGGACGCGATGCCGCCATCTCCTCGGACACTGTCACGCGCTTGGTCAGGCGGTTTCCACTCTCGTCATAGGAAATCTCGTAGCCGTAGTTGACTTCAGACCCGTCGCCGGGGTCATAGGTCACGACCGGATAGCTCTCACCGTCCCAGTTCTCGGAATACGGCCAATAGATCTGCATATCCGAGCCGGCTATCGCATCGATGCTTTCCCGCACGAGTTCGTCTCCTCCGGCACGGGTGGCATAACGGTCAGAGAAATATGCCGCGAACAGGTCCTTGAGAGGCTTGGCATAAGTCTTCGTATCTGCCTTAGTGAGTTTATCCCCCACCCCGGCTCCCGGAGAAGTGAAGAGGTCTGACATCATATACTCCTCATCGTACCCGTTGCCAGAAGACGAGTTGACAGCATCATGGACTTCGCTGAGATGTTCCCTTTCCATAGGGAGTTCTGACATCACTAAAGCAATGTCCTCGAGCGAGAACTCGCCGTTTTCGCCGGTGGCAGGAAAACCTGGATTCGGCCCATCCTGACTGCAGGAGATGAGCGCAAGCGCTGTAAAAAGCAGCGGCAAAGTTTTAAAGTTTTTCATACCGCAAAGGACGCAAGAAAGAACCGTTTAACCGCAGGGTTAAACGGTTAATTCCGCAAATATCCAGCAAAAGACTGAGACGCAGGCAGATACACCCCGAGTCAGGCTATTCGGAGAAGACAATGAAACGGGATTTTCCGAAATAATCCGCCAAAATCTTCGTTTTCGCATAACCTTCGGAGACAAATGCGGCGGCAGTCTGCTCTCCGAGAGCCTCGTTTATCTCCACTATGCCGCAACCTCCCGGAATAAGATGCGCCTTCGCTATGCGGGCAATAGCCCTATAGAAGACAAGCGGGTCGTCGTCGGGGACGAAAAGGGCAGCATGAGGCTCGTAGTCAAGGACATTGAAGCGCATCCTGCTCTTCTCCGACAGCGCAACATAGGGAGGATTAGCTGTCAAGAGATCAAACAGTCCAAGTCCAGAGAGAGATTCAGGTGCCAGCACGTCCGCTTCTACGAAGTCCGGCACGACCACTCCTCCAGCACGGCGGGCGGACATTCCGGCACCGGGGCAGCCGGAGGCGGAACCCGCACTGCACGACAAGCCAGCCGACGGAGCGGCAGGGACGACAGCATCCTGCTGTTCAGGAGATGAAGGGAACTGAGCGGCGGCAACTGCGAGGGCCTCCGGGGAATTGTCTACTCCGCAGACGGATGTCCCTGGCAGTTCCATGGCAATCGACCATGCAATGCAGCCGGAGCCGGTGCAGAGATCGAGAACCCTCGCAGGCGCAGAAGTCCCACACCTCGAGGAGAGCATCCGGACGGCCTCTGCGACAAGCTGTTCAGTCTCCGGACGCGGGACAAGCACACCGGGACCTACCGCGAAACGATGCCCGCAGAACTCCGCGCAGCCAAGCACATACTGGATAGGTTCCCAGCGCAGAAGCCGCTCCATGTCTGATTCGAGAACGTTGAGGACGGTCTCGGAAATCTCGAAGCCAGGCTCGACTATGTGGGTGTAGGACTTCACTCCGAGTCTCTCGCAGCAGAGCATGGACACCAAACCCCTCGCCTCGGGCGAAGGGTAGATGCTTTCAAGCCTCGAAATGGAGCTCTTTATGAATTCCGAAAGCAGCACTTTTCTTTCTTATGCAGCATCCTCGCCAGATCGTCCACTGACGGAATTCTCGATGACGGAAGTCAGGAAGTCCGTGATGTCTATTCCGGCGGTGCGCAGCATCTTCGGCACGAGCGAAGCGCTGGTCATCCCCGGTATGGTATTGATTTCCAAGAAATAAAGCCCATCTTCAGAGAGGATGTAGTCCATTCGGACGATACCCTTGCAGCCGAAGCGGGAGTAGATGGCACAAGTGGTCTTCTGCACCTCGTCGCGGACGGCATCGTCAATCGGCGCAGGGCATATCTCCTTGCTGTGCCCGTTATACTTGGCATCGTAGTCGAAATACTCGTTGTCGGAGACGACCTCTATAACAGGCAGAGCCTTGACCTCCCCGCAGGTCTCCCATGCCGCGCAGGTGAGTTCACGTCCCTGGACGCCCTGCTCTACAAGGACAGTGTCATTCTCAGAATAGGCATACTTGACCGCCGGGGCGAGATCCTCCGCCCTGGTGACGCGCGTCACTCCGAAGCTTGAACCGCCCTGCGTAGGCTTCACGAACACCGGGAACTTGAGCGTCGAAACGACTTCCGCGCAGAAAGTATCCAGGTCCATCCCGCGGCGGACGAACGCATCCGGAGCGCACTTCACCACGCCCTGCTCTCTTATATAGCATTTGCAGGCGTATTTGTCGAAAGCCAAGGCGCTCACCATAGAGGAACAGGTGCTGTTCGGCACTCCTATCATCTCGAGATACCCCTGCATCTGTCCGGTCTCTCCAGGAGCTCCGTGCTGGACGACGTATGCGAAATCGAAGCAGACCTTCTCGCCGAGCAGTTTGACGGAAAAGTCTGTCTTGTCCACCTCCGGACGGGCTC
This sequence comes from uncultured Muribaculaceae bacterium, assembly GCA_964385795.1. GTDB lineage: Bacteria > Bacteroidota > Bacteroidia > Bacteroidales > UBA932 > Cryptobacteroides. The sequence goes on along the minus strand of CAYLPY010000002.1, from coordinate 161,457 downwards.
CCTCCGGCAGAGGGACCCTCATGGAATCGCACCTCTTGTAGGCCACGAGCGACCAAGTCCCGAAACGAGCGAATATCTCGTATACATCATATCTACTGCCGTCTATACGGGATGCCACGAACTCTCCACTCCGGCAGGAAACCTCCCACTCTGAAGAATCACAGCCGTAGATGACGGCTATCGTCTTAACTTTGCTCATATCATCAGTTGAAGTAATAGTCTTCCTCCTCCTTGACCTTTGCACCGCCCTCGGATGTCTCCTCGTTGTAGCCGCCAAGGAAGATGCCGTCCCTGTCGCAGTCGAAACCCGGCACGCCGCTGCTCGGCGCGAGGAAATGGTCGTCCTCCATGGACCAGCCAATCGCAGGGTCGGCAAGGCACTTCTTCATCCAGATGCCCCATATAGGAAGGGACATATTGGAGCCGCTTCCGAGAGCGAGCGAATTGAAGTGGACCTGACGGTCTTCGCCGCCAACCCATACTCCGGCCGTTATGTTCGGAGTATAGCCTATAAACCAGCCGTCGGAGTTGTCATTGGTGGTGCCGGTCTTGCCGGCAATCTCCCCACTCAAGCCATAGACGGAGCGCAGGCGCGATCCAGTGCCCTCGTTGATGACTCCGCTCATCAGATTGACCATAAGGTAGGCAGTCTGTTCGGAAATCGCCTCGCGCTTCTTGGTCGTGAAAGAGCCTATCTCGACGCCGTCCGCGTCAGTGATGCGGGTGACATATTGCGGAGTGATGTATGTCCCGTGGGACGGGAAAGTGTTGTATGCCGCGACCATATCGAATACAGACACGTCGACAGGCCCAACGCAGAGCGAGTAGACCTCGTCGATATGCGAGCGTATGCCCATCTGGCGCATCATCCTCGCCATGGCCTCCGGTCCAAGTTCCTTCATCAGGAAGGCGGATATGTTGTTAGAACTGTGCGCAAGTCCCCAGCGGAGAGTCACAGTCTTGCCGAGCCACTCTTCGCGGTCGGTGCTTCGAGGAGTCCAGGTGCTGCCGTCGAAAAGGACGAAAGTCTGCGACTGGTTTACCACCTTGTCACAAGGAGTCAGTCCCTCCTGCATAGCAAGGGTATAGAGGAAAGGCTTCACCGTCGAGCCTATCTGCCGCTGGCCCTGACGGACATTGTCATACTTGAAGTAGCGATAATTTGGACCGCCGACATATGCCTTCACGTAGCCCGTTCCAGGCTCCATGGCCACGAATCCGCAGCGTAGGATAGACTTGTAGTAACGGATAGAATCGTCCGGAGTCATCGTGGTGTCCACATATCCTTTGGAATTCCACGCGAAGACCCTCATCTTCGCAGGCTTGCCGAACTGGGCCAGAATCTCCTCATCGGACTTGCCGGCCTTGTGCTGCAGGCGGTAGCGGTCGCTCCAACGGCGCGCCTGCTTCATCAGAGTCTGGATAGTCTTCGAGTCGACGTCGTCCGCGAACGGCTTGTTCTTCTTCCACCTCACCTCACGGCTGAATGCCTTCTGGAGATTCTTGCCGAGATGCTCCGCCACCGCCTCCTCGGCATAGCGCTGCATGTGGGAATTGATGGTCGTGTAGATGCGAAGTCCGTCGCGGTCCAGGTCGTACTTCGAGCCGTCGGCCTTCCTGTTCTTGTTGAGCCAGCCGTAAAGCGGGTCGTCCTTCCAGCGGAGAGAATCTCTGGCATAGTCCTCGGCGAACTGATAGGAAGCCCTCTTCGGCGCGGAAGCGGACATGTCACGGCGGAGCATATCCCTGAAGTATGGAGCGAGACCGGAGTTATGGTCCTGCACCTGATAGTTGAGGGCTATCGGTATCTGCTGTATGGAGTCACGCTGCGCCCGGGTGATGTAGCCATTGCGCTCCATCTGGCCGATGACGAAATTGCGTCGGCCGAGAGACAGGTCCGGATTGAGCACTGGATTGTAACGGGTAGGCTTGTTGACCATGCCGATCAGAAGAGCGGCCTCCTCGACGGTGAGTTCGAACGGAGCTTTGCCAAAGAAAGTCTCGGACGCGGCCTTGACGCCGTACGCACCGCTGCCGAAGAAGACCGAATTGAGATACATGTCCACAATCTCCTCCTTGGTGTAATCCCTCTCAATCTTAACTGCGGTGATCCACTCCTTTAGCTTCACGCCGACCATCATCACCTTGGACCACCCCGGAATCTTGCTGGAGAATTCGCGGCGCGGGTAGAGCGTCTTAGCGAGTTGCTGCGTGATGGTACTGCCGCCTCCCTGGCTCGAATCGCGCATCAGCAGGGTCTTCACGAGGACTCGTGCGAGTCCTTTCATGTCGATGCCGGAATGGCTGTAGAAACGGGCATCCTCGGTGGCGACTGCCGCCTCCACCAGATACGGCGAAAGCTCGTCGTAGCTGACGTATGTCCTGTTCTCTATATGGAATGTCGCGAGAACGTCTCCGTTGTCCGCAATGACCTGCGTCGCAAGCTTGTTGTCGGGATGTTCAAGCTCTTCGAAAGAAGGTATCTTCGCAAAGATGCCCACAAGGAGCAGAGCGACGAAAAGGATGACGAACGGCGCCGCCACCAAAATCCAGAACCACTTGACTATCTTCTTCTTAGCACTCTCTTTCATCTGTTCAGGGAAGTCTTTTCCGGCGTTGTCCGGAAACGTTTCAAAATTCAAAATTAGCGATAAAATTTTGAATTTTTGAGAGTTTGTCGTTTTCTTTGCAGACTGAACATTAAACAATCGGTATAAATGGAGGGGAATCTGGTTATCGTGGAGTCACCGGCCAAGGCAAAAACCATTCAGAAATTCCTTGGAGATGGTTATGTAGTGAAATCCAGCTATGGTCACATCCGTGATCTTCAGGACAAGAAACTCAGCGTGGACGTGGACAACGGGTTTGCGCCGGAGTATGTCGTGCCCGCCGAGAAGAAAAAGGTGGTCGCCGAGCTAAAGAAAGCCGCCGAAAGCGCATCCGTCGTCTGGCTCGCATCCGATGAAGACCGCGAAGGAGAAGCCATCTCCTGGCATCTGAGCGAAGCCCTCCATCTCGACAAGAGCCGCACCAGAAGAATCGTCTTCCACGAGATCACCAAAGACGCCATCCTTCATGCCATCGAAACTCCGCGCGAAATAGACCTCAACCTCGTTAACGCCCAGCAGGCGCGAAGGGTGCTCGACCGACTGGTTGGCTTCGAGCTATCCCCCATCCTCTGGCGCAAGATTCAGAGAGGCCTCTCCGCAGGACGCGTCCAGTCGGTAGCGCTGAGGCTCATCGTAGACAAGGAAAAGGAAATCATGGGATTCCAGAGCAGTCCGTTCTACAGGATAGAGGGGATTTTCGAGTCCAACGGAGTCAAAGTCAAAGGTCTACTGGACTCCAAGTTCCGGTCCATCGAGGAGGCCAAGGCCTTCCTTGAGGATAGTGTAGGTGCCGTCTACACCATCGACTCAGTAGAGAAGAAGGAAGCCGTCCGGCATCCTGCACCGCCGTTCACGACATCGACCCTCCAGCAGGAAGCATCGCGCAAGCTACGCTTCCCGGTCAGCGCCACAATGCGCATCGCACAGGGACTCTACGAGAAAGGTTTCATCACTTACATGCGAACCGACTCCACCAACCTCGCCTCGCTGGCGATAGGCAAGGCAAAGTCATACATCACCGAAACATTCGGTCCCGAGTACCTCCACACGCGTCAATACAAGACTCACACCAAGGGGGCACAGGAGGCGCACGAGGCGATAAGGCCCACTTTCCTGGACCACGAAAGCATCGAGGGCACCGCTGACGAAAAGAGACTCTACAACCTCATCCGCAAGCGCACTCTCGCTTCCCAGATGGAAGATGCCAAATTATTGAACACCACCATCAAGCTCCGCTCCGACAAGCGGAGCGAGAGGTTCAGCATACAGGCGACGGAAATCGTATTCGACGGCTTCCTCAAGCTATATATGGAAAGCTGTGACGACGAGCCGCAGGGCGACGACGAGAACGCTATCCTCCCGAAGCTCTCCGTAGGCGAGCAAATGCACGCACTGGAGATTTCCGGAGAGTGCAAGTTCTCGCAGCCACCATACAGATATTCCGAGGCCACCCTCGTGAAGAAACTCGAAGAACTCGGCATAGGCCGCCCGTCCACCTACGCCCCGACTATCAGCACCCTCACCACCGGCAGGGGCTACGTGATCAAGGGAGACAAGGAAGGCAAGGCCGTGAAAGTCACCAATCTCAAACTCAAGGACGGCAAGATAAGCACCTCACAGAAGACCGAGACCATCGGAGCGGAGAAAGGCAAGCTGATGCCGCAGGAGATAGGCATCATCGTAACGGACTACCTGACGAAGGACTTCCCGAGCATCCTCAACTACGACTTCACCGCAGGAGTCGAGAAGGACTTCGACGAGATTGCAGAAGGCAAGATGACCTTGGACTCCGTGATAGCAGGATTTTACGGGCCTTTCCACAAGAAGGTCGACGAAGCCCTCCACGACGGCCAGTACAGCCACGTCGAGCGCAGCCTCGGAGTCGACCCGGCAGACGGCAGGCCTGTCGTCGCAAAATACGGACAGTTCGGACCTTATGTACAGAAAGGCGAAGGCGAGGACAGAGTGTTCGCATCGCTCGCGAAGGGGCAGCTCATAGAGTCCCTGACACTCGAGGACGCTCTTGCGCTGCTCAAGTTCCCGCGCGAAATAGGCGAGGTCGACGGCGTGAAGGTAGTTGTGGCCAAAGGCCGCTTCGGTCCATACATCAAATACGGCGACAAGAATATCTCCCTACCGCGCGGCGCGGACCCATCGAAAGTCAGCCTCGAGGAGTGCTCAGAAATTATCCGCAAGGCAGCCGAGCCAGCCGCGACACCGACAATCAACGAATTCAAGGACTCCGACATAAGTGTCATCAACGGCCGCTATGGCCCATACATTAAGCACGCAGGAGCCAACTACAAGATTCCGAAAGGCACCGACGCGGCTTCCCTGACTGAGGAGGACTGCAGGAAGATTATCGCAGAGAGCGAGCCTACATCCTCAAGAGCAAGACGTTACAAAAAACATTAAACTTAACGGCCATGGCTAATTATCACATTGACGAAATTGACAGGCGGATACTCTCCTTCCTCGTAAACAATGCGAGGATGCCTTTTCTTGAGATAGCGAGAGAATGCAACATCTCTGGAGCGGCCGTGCACCAGAGAGTCCGCAAGATGGAAGTTAACGGAGTAATCTCCGGATCCAGAATGGTCATCAAGCCGAGCGCTATCGGGCTCAACGTATGCGCGTTCATCAGCGTACGCCTCTCGGAGGACAGCAAGTATCCGGAAGTGGTAGCCGCACTGAAGCACATACCTGAAGTCGTAGAATGCAACTTCATGACCGGCAAGGCAGCCCTTTTTCTCAAAGTGTTCTGCTTCGACAACGAGCACCTCATGAACGTCATCCTAAACACTATCCAAAGGATTCCATACGTACAGTCCACCGACACGATGATATCCCTCGACCAGGCTTTCGAGCGCGAAATATGGGTCAAGGACTACTACAAGGGCGGCACTTCATTCAAGTCCGCTGCCGTGAAAGAATAGCTTCGGCAAAGACGAGATCCTCGGGGGTGGTGACCTTGATGTTGAATTTCTCGCCGGCAATCATCTCAACCTCTACTCCAAGACGCGACGCCACCGAGGAGTCATCAGTGAATATCAGGTCATAAGGCAGGGCATAGGCCCTCTTGATGTCGTCGGACACGAAGACCTGGGGAGTCTGCACCGCAACCGTCCGGCTTCTGTCCGGATCCGGAACGGAAGGCTCCGTGGAGCGCAGAGTGTCACTGACCGGCAGCACCGGAATCAGCGCCCTGCAGCCGCCGTCCATCCTCGAGAACATTTCACGTATCAGGTCCACGCTGACGAAAGGTCTGACTCCGTCGTGAATCGCCACCAAAGCCCCGTCGGGCACTTTCGCGAGGGCGTTGCGCACGGAGAGGAAACGGTTCATGCCGCCTTCCACGAGCAACTGAGGACAGTCGAACGACTCCTCCGCACATATCCGCTTCCATGTCTGGAAATGCGCCTTCGGAAGGACTGTGACGATACGGATATCCGGCTCCGCCTCGACGAATCTTTCGATGCTGCGCTGAAGCAGAGTTTTCCTTTCCACACGTATGAACTGCTTAGGGACAGCGCCGCCCATCCGGGTCCCGCTGCCTCCGGCGAGGATAATCGCGTATTTGTTTTTCCCCATTGAAGCGAAGCTTTTTACTGTGGCAAATTTAAGAAAGAATACTTATTTTTGTAGACTGACAAACAAGGTTAAAAATGGCATTTTCTTTTTTGAATCAAGAACTCGCTATCGACCTCGGCACGGCAAATACAGTCATCTACCAGAATGACCAGATTGTCCTCGACGAGCCGAGCATCATAGCAGTTGACAACAATACAGGCAAGACGATAGCCCTCGGTCAGAAAGCGAAGCTGATGCAGGAGAAGACCAATCCCGGCATCAGGACTATCCGTCCCCTCAAGGACGGCGTAATAGCCGACTTCAACGCAGCGGAGGAGATGATCCGCGGCTTCATCAAGCAGGTCAACAACCGCCGCCACAGCCTCTTCACCCCGAGCCTCAAGATGGTCATAGGCATCCCTTCAGGCTCCACTCAGGTGCAGGAAAGGGCAGTCCGCGACTCCAGCGAGCACGCCGGAGGAAGGGAGGTATACCTCATCTATGAGCCGATGGCGGCAGCGCTCGGAATCGGGCTCGACATCGAGGCACCTCAGGGCAACATGGTTGTCGACATAGGCGGCGGCACCACCGAGATTGCCGTCATCTCACTCGGAGGCCTCGTCCAGCAGGACAGCATCCAGACGGCAGGAGACGTCTTTACCACCGACATCCAGTACTACCTCCGCCAGCAGCACAACATCAAGATTGGAGAGATTACGGCAGAGAAGATCAAAATCGCGGTCGGAGCGGTGATACCCGACCTTGAGGAGAACGCACCGGAGCCTTTCGTGGTACGCGGACCTAACCTCATGACCGCGCACCCTGTGGAGGCCACCATCACCCATCAGGAGATTGCGCACTGCCTCGACAAGTCCATAGCGAAGATCGAGACCTCCATCCTCCACGTCCTCGAAAACACACCGCCGGAGCTCTACGCCGACATCGTGGAGAACGGCATCTATCTGTCCGGCGGCGGCTCGCTCCTCCGCGGTCTCGCCAAGAGATTCAAGGACAAGGTCAACATAGACTTCCACGTCGCCGAAGACCCGCTGCACGCAGTTGCACGCGGCACCTGCGATGCTCTCAAGCACACCAACACCTATTCTTTCCTCATAAGATAGGATGTCCCGGAAGCAAAAGGCTTATACAATCATTCTCAGCGCGGCAACCTTCATAGTCCTGGAGGTTGCTGCGCTTGTCATGCTCAACCACAGCTCCACCCTTCAGAACATCTGGCTCAACCGCATCTCGCACAGAATCACAGGATTCGTGTGTGGAGGCGGAGAAAAGATCCGGAGTCATTTCCACACCGAAGAGCGGAACGCCGTCCTCGCCGAGGAGAACGTCAGGCTCCGTACCGAGCTCCAAAAGTACCACAGCGAAGAAGCCGCGTGGCTGGAGAAAGACGCCACGGTCATCAGCGGCGGAGAGACTGGAAACCCTTACCGCTTCATCTCCGCAAGCATAGTCAAGATGAGCCGCAACACCTCGCACAACCACATCATCATCAACAAAGGCAGCGCCGACGGAGTAGTCCCGCAGTCGGGCATCATCTCCGACCGGGGCGTCGTGGGAGTAGTCAGTGCCGTAGACAGGCACTACTCCTACGGGCTGACGCTGCTCAATACCAACGTCAGCGTCAGCGCGAGAATAGGCAACTCGGACATCGTTGCGCCTCTGCGGTGGAACGGACTCGGCTCGGACAGGGCCGTCATCGAGAACATCCCGCCGCACTGCAAGATAACCCCCGGCGACACTGTCAAGACCAGCGGATACTCGTCCATATTCCCGCCGGACATCCCTATTGGTCTCACAACCGACAGAACCCGTCTCGTGGACGGGTCCACCATCAGCGCTGAAGTAGAACTTTTCCAGGACTTTTCAAGCCTGCGTTACGTGACCGTCACGGAGAATACCGACAGGGACGAAATCATAGCACTCGAACAGAGAGGTAAGGAGGCCGTCAAGTAACAATGAATCAGTTGCGCTTCAAATATCTTGTGCTGATTATTTCGCAGATGCTCCTCTGGAACTTCTGCAACTTCACGCCGCTGCTCGTGCTGACCTTCATGCCGGTGATGATTCTTTTCCTCCCGGTAAGGAGAAGTACGCCTGCCGCCATGGTTACGGCATTCGCCATCGGCTTTGCGGTGGACTTCCTCACAGGAACTCCGCTCGGCCTGAGTTCCCTCGCACTCGTGCTGGTCGCGCTTGTCCGCAGACCTCTGATGAGTGCAGTCTTCGGACCGGAACTGCTGGAGCGAGGCGAAGAAATGGACTTCCGCAGATACGGTCTCGCCAAAATGGCATTCGCCACCCTGCTGGCAACGGCCCTGTTCCTCGTCGTATTCATCGTCGGAGACTCAGCCGGAACAGTTCCGGCCGGACTGACCGTCGCCAAAGGATTTATCTCTCTTCTCGTCGACTGGGGGATTTCCCTCCCCGTCGCCAGTCTTCTGTGCCCCGACACCAACTCAAAATGGAAATAAACCGCAAAAACAAGCTCCTCTTCGGCTTGGCGGCAGCGGCGCTGATCCTGCTGTCGAGGCTTTTCTATATACAGATAATCAACGACGAGTTCAAGAAGGACTCATCCAACAACTCAATGGTGTACTCCGAGATTTATCCGCCACGTGGGGTCATCTATGACCGCAACGGGGAGATTCTCGTGGGCAACGCAGTCTGCTACGACATCCTCGTCACGCCTCGCTACATCACTGAGTTTGACACTCTCGCGCTCGCTCAGGCCCTCGATACCACGATGGACTTCCTGCGGGGCAAACTCAAATACTACGCCAACTACAAGAGCCGAATCGGCTTCCAGACTCTCCAGCTGCTCAAGCAGGTGCCGCCGGAGACCTACCTCAAGTTCGCCGAGAAGGAGTACCTCTTCCCGGGATTCTCCGCGAGGGTCAGAAGTGTGAGAGAATATCCGTTCAACGCAGGTGGCAACTTGCTCGGCTACATCTCCGAAGTAGACGCTGACTACATCAGCAAACATCCGGAATACAGATCCGGCGATTACGTCGGCCGCACCGGACTCGAAGCGGCGATGGAAGACAGCCTCAAGGGCACGAAGGGCTACCATATCTACCTGCGCGACTCGCGCAACCGCATCAAGTCCGCATACGAAGATGGGCGCGAGGACAAGGATGCCGTCCCGGGCAAGGACATCGTCTCCACGATAGATGCCCATCTGCAGCAGTACGGGCAGCTCCTGATGGAAGGCAAGGTCGGTTCGGTGGTAGCGTTAGAACCTGCCACGGGAGAGATTCTCGCAATGGTCTCCAGCCCCGGCATCGACGTAGATGTCCTCTCCGACATAGGCAAGCACTACGTGGAGATAGCCAGGAATCCGCGCAAACCGATGTTCAACCGCACGGTGATGGCCTCATACCCGCCAGGCTCGGTCTTCAAGCTCATCAACGGGCTCATCGGCCTTCAGGAAGGAGTGCTGCAGCCATCCTACTCCTATCCCTGCAACAAAGGCTACGTCTACGGAGGCAACCACAAACTCGGCTGCCATGTCCACTCCTCGCCGCTCCAGTTCAAGGACGCAATCGCGACGTCCTGCAACGGATATTTCTGCTACGTGATGCGAAACATTCTGGAGAACGACGCCTACTCCAGCACCGCCGAGGCGCTCGACAAGTGGCGGGAGTATGTCCAGAGTTTCGGCTTCGGAAGAAAGCTCGAAAGCGACTTCCCTTCCGAACTCGGAGGCAACATCCCCACCTCCGGCTACTACGACAGAGTCTACGGCAAGGGAAGGTGGCGCTTCCAGACCGTGATTTCCCTCTCCATAGGACAGGGCGAGATTGGCGCGACTCCGCTCCAGATAGCCAACCTCGCAGCCATCATGGCAAATAGAGGCTACTATGTCACGCCACATATCGTCAAGGACTCCGAAGGCATCTCTATAGACGGGAGATTTCACGAGAGGCATTACACGATGGTCGACGAGAAGCACTTCGAGACTGCCGTGGAGGGGATGTATATGGCCGTGAACGGAAGCGGCACCGCAGGAGCGACCGCAAGAGCCGCCCAGATACCGGGGCTGGACGTATGCGGCAAGACAGGAACTGCGCAGAACCCGCACGGCAAGGACAATTCCGTGTTCATCTGCTTCGCGCCGAAAGACAATCCCAAGATTGCAGTGGCGGCATACGTAGAGAACGCAGGGTTCGGTGCCACGTGGGCTCTGCCAGTAGCTTCGCTGATGCTGGAGAAATACCTCACTGGAGAGATTTCCCCACAGCGCAAGTACCTCGAAAACAGAATGTTGACAACCAGATTCTTTTAAAGGATGCTCCTCGGCAACACTCATAGTTCCTTCGACCGCAGCCTGAAGCAGACTGTGGATTGGCGTCTGCTAATCTGCTACCTGCTGCTGATGGTCATAGGGCTTTTCAGCATCTACGCCTCCGTCCACTCCACGGAAGGGGGCACTCTGCTGGACCTTCACAGCCGCAGCGGAAAGCAGTTTGCATGGATATGCATCTCGCTCGTCATCGGCGCGGTGACACTTTTCGCCATAAACCCTCGAATATGGGAACTTCTAGCACCTGTCGTCTACTTGTTCGTGCTGGCGCTGCTTGTACTGGTGATTTTCGTAAGCAAGGACGTCAAGGGCTCGCACTCGTGGTTTGAGTTCGGAAGCGTGAAGTTCCAACCTGCGGAAATCTCCAAAATCACGACTTCACTGATGCTCGCGCTCGTCATGAGCCGTCAGAACTTCCGCCTGCGCACATGGCGTGGGATGCTCTCCGTAGCCTGCATCATCGGCCTTCCGATGCTGTCCATCCTCGGGGAGAGCGAGACCGGGTCAGCCCTCGTGTATGTAGGCTATCTCTTCGTACTCTACCGCGAGGGGATGTCGGGGTGGTGGTTCGCGCTGATAGGTCTGGCTATCCTGCTTTTCATTCTCACCCTCGCCTGCCCGTGGTGGGCGAGCATAAGCGTGCTTGGTGCAATCTGTCTGGTCACTCTGGCCCTCTCACTGCGCAGCAAGAAGAGGGCCAGGCGCCGCAACGGGATATTTGCCACGGCTGGGATACTCGCCGCAGGAATCCTGCTGATATTCGCCACCGACTTCATCTTCAACGATGTCCTTCAGGAGCACCAACGCAAGCGAATCGAGGTTATCCTCGGGATGAAGGAGGACCCGTCCGGAGTCGGCTACAACGTCCGGCAGTCGATGATTGCCATCGGCTCCGGCGGTTTACTTGGCAAGGGCTTCCTCAACGGCACTCAGACAGCCTACGGCTTCGTGCCGGAGCAGAGCACCGACTTCATTTTCTGCACCATCGGCGAGGAGCGCGGCTTTCTGGGCTGCCTGGTGTTGATTCTGCTCTACGTCTACCTCATCTACAGGCTCGTTCAAGATGCCGAACGCTGCCGCGAAGGGTTCACGCGCATCTACGGCTACTGCGTCGCCTCATGCCTGTTTATGCACCTGCTGATTAACATCAGCATGACAATCGGCCTCATGCCTGTCATCGGTATCCCGCTGCCAATGCTTAGCTACGGCGGCTCCTCCCTGCTCTCATTCTCCCTTATGATCTTCATCTTCCTCGCACTCTACCGCCAGGAAAACAAGTACTTTTAGGCGGTCGACTCATCGGCGGATTCCAATTATTGATTATCTTTGCGTTCCAAGCCTTGGTGGTGGAATGGTAGACACGAGGGACTTAAAATCCCTTGGGCAGCAATGTCCGTGTGAGTTCGAGTCTCATCCGAGGCACAGTTCCCAATGACACTTTTGAGGAAAGGGCAAAGCACTTTACTTTTACGAAAATGCCTTGATTCAGACCGCGCCCACAAAGGCGAGAGTAGCAACCGAGATGCGCACACGCGCCATAGGTGCTGCCTCACGGAGAGTGGAGAGGCAGGCGGCTAGAGTCGAGCCGGAAGTGAAGACATCGTCCACCAGCAGGATATGCCTGACCTCGTCCAGACGGCTAAGCCGGGAAGTGTCCGCACGGAAGGCTCCGGCGACATTCTGCCTTTTGTCATCCCCGGAAAGAGTTGTCTGCGAGGCAGTCTGCCGGCAACGGCGAAGAAGATACCTGTCGCAGGGCGCGTCCAGAGCACGCGCAACCCGCTTCGCTATGACCTCCGCCTGATTGTAGCCACGCGAGAGCCGTCTTCTCCAGTGCAGAGGCACTGGGACTACCAAATCGACGTCCGCGAAAAGTTCCGACCCACGAAGCTGCTCCCCAAGAAGATCTGCAAAGAACTCCCCAGTCACGAAATCCCGGCGATACTTCAGAGCTCGGGTGACGGACGAATAGCCATTGTCCTCTGAATAATAGAAAAGAGCCGCAGCATACGCATACGGCTCATAGTTGTCGCTTCTGACGGCAGCATTGAACTTGTCGGACATCGGGTTGCGAGAGAGTGCCGCAAAATGCGTCTGCGGAAAATCCGCGAGACACGCCATGCAGATGCACTTCTCGCCCGGCAGCAGCGGCCGGCCACAAACCACGCACACCCTCGGCAGGACAAGGTCCACGAGAGCCGAGAGTGAAGTTTTCAAGTCAAGTCCGGCAATGCGGGAATCCACAAGACACCCGCAGTTTAGCAGTTCATAGCGCCGCAGCAGTTGATTACCTGCCCGCTCACATAGGAAGACAGGTCGCTTGCGAGGAAGAGGGCCACCTTCGCAACCTCGTCCACCGTGCCACCACGTCGGAGAGGGATATTCTTGGCCCACGCGTCGCGCACCTCCTGCGGGAGGGCAGCGGTCATGTCGGAGATGATGAATCCCGGAGCGATGCAGTTGGCCCTGATGCCGCGAGGCCCCATCTCCTTGGCGATGGACTTGGCGAGCCCGATGAGGCCGGCCTTGGAAGCGGAGTAGTTGCACTGTCCGGCATTTCCGCTCACTCCCACCACGGAAGACATGTTGATGATGCTGCCTCCCCTCTGCTTCGACATGATCGGAGTGACGGCATGGATGTAGTTGAAGGCAGACTTGAGATTGACGTTAATCACGGCATCCCACTGGGCTTCGTCCATACGGAGCATAAGTCCGTCACGGGTGATGCCGGCGTTGTTGACAAGGATGTCAATCCGTCCGAAGTCGGCAAGAATCTGCTCCACGGTCTTCTGCGTGTCCGCGAAATCGGCGGCGTTGGAAGCATAGGCCCCAACTTTGACTCCGAGAGCCTCAAGTTCCTTAACCGTATCATCATTGATTTTGATGTCTGTGAATGCGATGTCCGCTCCTTCAGATGCGAACCTCAGGGCAATGGCCTTGCCGATGCCCCTTGACGCGCCCGTAATCAGGGCAACTTTTCCATTTAATAATCCCATTTGTCTTAGTACATATATCGCGCCCGCAGGCGCAAAGTCTTATCTGTTGTCTGATGCCATGGCCGCTTCGACATCGTCGGGCGCTATCGGCAGCCGCTCGCTTCCAAGACGGCGCGCACCGTCGGAAGTCACGAGGACATCGTCCTCGAGACGTATCCCTCCGAAGTCGAAATAAGCCTCAAGTTTGGAGTAGTCGACAAATCCCCTGTCCGTCCCGGCGGCCTTCCAATCTGCAATGAGGGCAGGGATGAAATAGATTCCCGGCTCGTCCGTCACCACATTCCCAGGGACGAGTCTGCGGGCCATCCTGAGGCTGCCTATCCCAAGTTGCGGGGAGCGGCGCTGGTCATCGTCATAGCCGACCAGATCTTCGCCAAGATCCTCCATGTCATGGACATCAAGTCCCATGTTGTGCCCCAGACCGTGCGGCATGAAGAGTCCTGCGATGCCGACGTCGACCATGTCTGCCACATCCCCGTGCAGAAGCCCGAGAGAGCGCAGCCCCTCAAGCATCTTGGCAGCGACGGCAAGATGCACGTCACGATATGCGACTCCAGGCCTTATCATACTGAAAGCAAGTTCATTGCACTCATACACGATGCTATAGATATCTCGCTGACGGGAGGTAAACCTGCCGGAAGTAGGGTAGGTCCTCGTGAAGTCGGAAGCATAGTGCTCGTTGCTTTCCGCTCCAGCATCGATGACCATCAGCTTGCCTGAGACAATCTCGCAGTCGTGGCTGTGGCAGTGGAAAATCTCACCATGCTGGGTAAGGATGGTAGCGAAACTCGTACCCCAGCCCTTGCTGAGCGTCACGCCTTCCATCTCACCAACTATCTCCTGCTCTACACGGCCAGGACGGATACCTCGGCGTGCGACAGTGTGCATCTCTCGTCCGAGGTCACAGGCGCAATCTATCAAGGCAATCTCGCGATCTTCCTTGACGAGCCTCAGCGAAACTACAGCACGGACAAGTGCGGCGGAAGCCTTCGGGCAGCCTTTCTTGCCGCAAGAGAAAGCTTCCTGCGGCGCGATGCCAAGCAGGGATGAAAGCAGCGAAGCATTGTAATAGCGGGAAGCCGGCAGGAAATGCACCTGGCGGGAGCGCAGAGCGGCGGCAAGCGCCGAATACGGTGCGGTCTTGCGGACACCGCACCTCTCGGCGAGCGAAGCCACAGACGGCATCTCGCCCATCCAGATGATGTCATCTATGGTGAAATCGTCCGCATATATGACTTCTTCGCCGCTCTCCAGATCTATGGTAGCGGCAAAGCGTGGCTCGTCTATACCGAAGAAATACAGCCAGTTGCTGTCCTGCCGCCACTTGTAGCAGTTGTCCCGGTACTGAGCCGGGGCATCTACGTTCCCGAGGAAAAGGATTATGCCTTTCTCCGAAGAGAGCTTCTCGAGAAGCGCTCTCCTTCGGGATGAATATACTCCCTTGTCAAACATAGCAGGCAAATATAGGAATTTACCGCCACATAGTCGCCAGCCGCACAAAACTGGCAGTTCCACAAGACCAGCAACTCCGATGTACGTCAGGACCTTCATCACCGAATTGCGGTTTGGACTCCGGCTATGGAAGCAAAAAGACGCGGCAGCCTGATTAAGCTTCCGCGTCCTTGCGGGTGGTCCCTGCAGGGCATGATCCTGCGACTCCCTGATTATGAGTCAGGTGCTCTAACCAACTGAGCTAAGGGACCGTGGGGCGGTCTTGGCACCGCCCGTTATCAAACTTTGATTCCTACCTCTACACCTGAAGGCAACTCGAGCTTCATGAGAGCGTCAACGGTCTTGGCGTTGGAGTCCTCAATGTCGAGAAGTCTGCGGTAAGAATCGAGCTCAAACTGCTCACGAGACTTCTTGTTGACGAAGGTGGAGCGGTTTACAGTGAAGATCTTCTTGTTGGTAGGAAGAGGAATAGGACCATTCACCTTCGCACCGGTAGCCTTCACCGTCTCAACGATCTTTGCTGCGGACTTGTCCACGAGCATATGATCGAAAGACTTGAGTTTAATTCTAATTTTCTGACTCATATAAAAAGCTTTTTCTATCAGTTGTTATTATTCGTCATCGGCCTGGAGCTTGTAGCCACTCTTCTCGATGATGTCCTTCGCCATGGTGGCAGGAACCTCGGCGTAGTGGTCGAATGACATGGTGCTGGTGGCACGACCTGAAGACAGGGTACGGAGCACAGTCACATAACCGAACTGCTCGGAGAGTGGAACGAACGCCTTGACGATGCGGGCACCGTTGGAAGTGGAGTCCATCGCGACAATCTGCCCGCGGCGACGATTGAGGTCACCGACAATCTCGCCCATATAGTCCTCCGGAGTGACGACCTCGAGATTCATGATAGGCTCGAGAATCACAGGCTTGCACTTAGGGCAGGCGTGGCGGAATGCCATGCGGGCCGCAAGTTCGAAGGAGAGCTGGTCAGAATCCACGGGGTGGTATGAACCGTCGAGCAAGGTAACCTTGAGAGCCTGAACCTCATATCCGGCGAGCACACCGTTGGCCATAGCGGCCTCGAAGCCCTTCTGCACGCAAGGGATAAATTCCTTAGGAACGTTACCGCCCTTGACGGCGCTTTCGAACTGAAGGCCCTGTACGCCCTCGTCCGCAGGACCAATCTCGACGATGATGTCTGCAAACTTACCACGGCCACCGGTCTGCTTCTTGAACACCTCACGGTGCTGAACAGTGCCGGTAATGGCCTCCTTGTAGTTCACCTGAGGAGCACCCTGATTAATCTCGACGCCGAACTCACGGCGGAGACGGTCGACGATGATGTCGAGGTGGAGCTCGCCCATACCGCTGATGACGGTCTGGCCTGTGTCAGGATCCGACTTTACGGTAAAGGTAGGGTCCTCTTCGGCAAGCTTTGAAAGCGCAATGCCGAGTTTGTCGAGGTCCTTCTGAGTCTTAGGCTCTACCGCGATACCGATAACCGGATCAGGGAATTCCATCGACTCGAGAGAGTAATTCTTGCTCTCCACGCAGATTGTATCACCGGTGCGGAGGTCCTTGAAGCCAACTGCTGCGCAGATGTCTCCTGCCTCCACGAAGTCGATAGGATTCTGGTGATTGGAGTGCATCTGGTAGAGACGCGCGACTCTTTCCTTCTTGCCGGAACGGGTGTTGAGCACATAAGAACCGGCATCGAGGTGACCCGAATAAGCTCTGACGTATGCGAGACGGCCAACGAACGGATCCGTTGCAATCTTGAACACGAGACCGCAGAAAGGAGCGGTCGGAGAAGGCTCGAGATGCGCTTCCTCTCCGGTGGTGAGATCGGTAGCCTTGGTGGTGCCGATGTCAAGAGGAGACGGGAGATAACGCATAACGGCATCGAGGAGGAACTGTACGCCCTTGTTCTTGAAGGACGAACCGCAGCATGCCGGAACTATCTGCATTGCGATGGTTCCCTTGCGGAGAGCCGCGATAATCTCATCCTCGGAAATAGACTCAGGATCCTCGAAATATTTGTCCATAAGGGCATCATCGCACTCGGCGGCAGCTTCAACGAGCTTGTCTCTCCAGAAAGCTACGGAGTCACGCATATCCTCAGGGACGTCCTTGATCTCGTAGTTCACGAGTCCATCGCCTAAATCGTAGTAGATAGCCTTGTTCGCGATAAGGTCAACGATTCCCAAGAACTTCTCTTCAGCTCCGATAGGAAGGCAGATTGGAACCGCGGTAGCACCGAGTTTGGTCTTAATCTCCTCGACGCAGGCGAGGAAGTCCGCGCCCACACGGTCCATCTTGTTAACATACGCAATCTTAGGGACGTGGTACTTGTCAGCCTGACGCCATACGGTCTCGGACTGAGGCTGAACACGGCCCACAGCGCAGAAAGTGGCGACAGTTCCGTCAAGTACACGAAGGGAACGCTCAACCTCAACGGTGAAATCCACGTGGCCCGGAGTGTCAATCAAGTTAATCTGATAGACCTCCCCGTTGTAGTGCCAGAAAGCGGTGGTCGCAGCGGAAGTGATGGTGATACCTCTCTCCTGCTCCTGAACCATCCAGTCCATCGTTGCCCCACCTTCGTGAACCTCACCAATCTTGTGGGTCTTTCCGGTGTAGTAGAGGATTCGCTCTGAAGTCGTAGTCTTGCCGGCATCGATGTGAGCCATGATGCCGATGTTCCTCGTGTATTTAAGATCTCTTTTTGCCATCTGACGAAATCAACTAAAAACGGAAGTGCGCGAACGCCTTGTTGGCCTCTGCCATCTTGTGCATATCCTCCTTGCGCTTGTAGGCACCACCTTCATTGTTGTATGCAGCTACAATCTCTGCACACAGTTTTTCTGCCATCGAGTGGCCGGAACGCTTGCGGGCGAAGGCTATCATATTCTTCATAGAAAGCGAAACTTTCCGCTCCGGGCGCAACTCGGTAGGCACCTGGAAGTTGGCCCCACCGATACGGCGTGACTTAACCTCAATCTGAGGGGTCACGTTCTCGAGTGCCTTCTTCCAAATATCCAAAGGAGCCTTGTCGGAATCTTTCACCTTCTCGCCTACCATGTCAATGGCATCGTAAAAAATAGAATACGCGATACTCTTCTTCCCCTGCAACATAAGATTGTTCACGAAACGAGTAACCTGCGTGTCGTGGAACTTAGGATCAGGAAGTAGAATCCTCTTCTTAGGCTTTGCTTTTCTCATTACTTGGAAATTAAAAAATTAAAAACCATCCTTACGGCAATTACTTCGGCCTCTTGGCGCCATAAAGGGAACGTGACTGAGTACGGCCCTCAACACCGGCGGTATCCAAAGCTCCTCTAAGGATGTGGTAACGTACACCTGGAAGGTCCTTCACACGACCTCCGCGGACAAGCACGATTGAGTGCTCCTGAAGGTTGTGTCCCTCACCAGGGATGTAGGCATTGACCTCTTTAGAATTCGTGAGACGTACACGGGCCACCTTACGCATTGCTGAGTTAGGCTTCTTAGGGGTAGTTGTGTAGACCCTAAGGCATACGCCACGCTTCTGAGGGCAAGCATCCAACGCACGAGATTTTGACTTCACTTCAATAACCTCGCGTCCTTTGCGAACCAATTGTTGAATTGTTGGCATAAATGGTTGTAATACAAAAATTAAAAAAGCCCCCATAATTTTGGGGGCTGCAAATATAATCAAAATTAAATTACCAGCAAAAATTAGAAGTTGTTTTAAACTTTTCTGCCGACAATTTCAAAGACTGCTTCCTATCTGTAGTTTGCAAATTCAACGTCTTTCTCGGCTCTTGCCTTGAATGCGGCGTTCTTCTTTGCAACCTCGAGATATTTGTTCACGTCAGCGGTGTTGCCCTTGCGAGCAGCAATGATGGCGCGAAGGTAATTGCTTCTTGCGCAGTTGCAGGTGATAGCGGCAGAAGCCTTGTCGAGCTGGCCAGCGAGGATGAATGCCACAGCTGCATTGTGACTGCCGGTACCTTCAAGCTCAGCAGCAGCCGCTGCGTAGTTGCCTTTGAGGAGGTCAATCGTTCCGAGATTTGCATTTGCCTCGGCGGTGCTTGACTGCTTGAAGAGGTTGGCTGCAGCATCGTAGTTACCCTTGCGGAACTCGCATACGCCCTTGGCGTTGACAACATCGGCATCCTGATCCTTCACAGCTGCAAGATACTTCTCGGCATCAGCAGTCTTGCCGTCGTTGAGAGCAAGCACTGCGAGGTTGAAGTTGGCCCTGTCGGAAGAGAACTTCTTGACAGCGAGCTTGTAGAGCTCAGCCTTGCGGGCAGCGTCATCCGATTTGGAAGCGACTCTGAGAAGAGCCTCCTCGTCGAGCACGTCCACAGCCTTGGCAGCAAGCTCCTCGAGCTCTGCCTCGGAGAAGTTCTTGTAGTCAACCTCTGCGATGAAGCGCGCACGGCGGAGTGCAGGGAATACGTTCTTATTGATCTCGGTGTAGACCTGAGACATGTTGCGGATCTCGCTCTCACGCACTGCAGGGTCACTGTACATGGAGAGGACGCGGAGGATAAGCTCCTTGTCGGTGATGTTGGAGTTCTTCACCGCATCCTGGAAGCCCTCCCAGTCCTGACCTACGCTCTGAACCTCGAGATTGTCGGCCTTAAGACCTCCGGTAACCTTCTTCCAAGCCTTGTTCGCGGAAGCGGCACGCTTGTCGGAAAGCTTCGCGTTGTAAGCTTGTCCGCCTTCCGGAGAAGCGTATGCGATGATCTTGGTGCCGGTGATGGTGTAGCGCGGCTCGGCCTCGATCTCCTCGAGAGCTGCCTGGAGCTCCTTTACGGAAGAGGATCTGAGCTCGCTTCTCTTCACGTTAGCAGAGTTGTAGTCGTAGAGAACCTGGCCTTCGGCGGTCTCCTTGATGACATCCTGGTAAGCGTCCTTCTTGAAGCTG
Source organism: uncultured Muribaculaceae bacterium (assembly GCA_964385795.1). Classification (GTDB taxonomy): domain Bacteria; phylum Bacteroidota; class Bacteroidia; order Bacteroidales; family UBA932; genus Cryptobacteroides. The sequence continues at coordinate 141,591 of CAYLPY010000002.1, read as the reverse complement.
TACTCACCGTTGGTGGTGGCGAGGAGCTGGGTCACGTTGCAGCCGTCAGCTACTTTGATTGCAGGAATCTCGATAGGCTTGCCCTTGTAGTAGGCCGTGCTGCGGAGCTCGAGATAAGACTTCTCGACGCCCTTCTCATACTTGAAAGCGACACTCTCCTTGACAGCGCCTCCGTCGTATGCGACAACCTTGTAGTTATCCTTGACCTTCTCTCCCTGATAGGTAAAAGTAGGCCCCACCTGCTCGCCTCCCTCATATACGAGGACCGGAGTAACCTCGAGAGTAGCCTTCGGGTGGAAATACTTCGCCGGATAGGTCACGGTAATCTCTGCCGGAATCTTGTCTCCAACGAGAGCAAGAACCTCAGGATTGCACTTCACGTCAACGTTCTCGGCGAGCTTCATCTGCTCGGCCCTTGACTTGGAGCAGGAGGCGGCAGACACCACCAACGCACAAAGTGCCAATGCTTTAAAAACCTTTTTCATAATTGATAAAATTGATCGATGTTCCTAATCTTTTCACAAAAATACAGAAAAATACTTAACTTTGCTAAATATGGATTTACAAGATCTGCAAAGAATCAAGAACAAGTTCGACATCGTCGGCAATGACGAAGGACTTGTCCGGGCTATAGAGACCGCAGTGGCGGTTGCGCCCACCGACCTGACCGTCCTCATCACAGGAGAGAGCGGCGTGGGTAAGGAAACGATTCCGAGACTCATACACCAGTTCAGCCGGCGGAAGACCGGCAAATATCTTGCCGTGAACTGCGGCGCACTCCCGGAAGGAACCATCAATGCAGAGCTTTTCGGACACGAGAAAGGAGCCTTCACCGGCGCGGTCGGTGAAAGGAAGGGCTACTTCGAGGAGGCCGACGGGGGGACCCTCTTCCTCGACGAGATCGGCGAACTGCCGAAGGACACCCAGGCTCTCCTGCTGAGAGTCCTCCAGAACGGAGAATATATAAAGGTAGGTTCTTCCAAGGTCGAGAAGACCGACGTGCGCATCGTGGCAGCCACCAACGCCAACCTCTCCTACGCCGTCGCGACAGGCAAGTTCCGCGAAGACCTGTACTATCGCCTCAGCGGCATACAGATTACGATGCCGGCACTGCGCGACCGCAATAAAGACGACATCTATCTGCTGTTCAGAAAATTCTCCTCAGACTTCTCGGAGAAATACAATCTCTGCAAGATAAGCCTCTCGCACGAGGCGATTGGTGTGCTGACCTCCTATCGCTGGCCGGGCAACATCCGCCAGCTCAAGAATATATCCGAGACAGTCACCGCGCTCGAGTCCAGGCCCGTCACGCCGGGGTCGGAGCGGATTACGATAGGCCCGGAAAGCCTCGGTAAATACATACCGAAGGATGAGGGGACACTGATGGCGCCGCTCAAAGGCGGGGCGGATGGCAGCTTCTCCGAAGACGAGAAGCAGAAGCTCGGAAGAGCCATCATCTACCTCAAGCAGGAGGTGGACGCACTGCGCGAGGAAGTTGAGGCACTCAAGGCAGGAGCACCATCGGGGCAGAAACTGCCGAGACTCATCGAAGACACTCCTTTCGCAAGGCCGGAAGCAGCCGGAACTGTTCGCAGGAGTGACGTGGCCGATGACTTGCTGGGAGTCCGCGAGGCCTCAGAGCGCCCGGCGAGGACGGACAACTTCGACTTCCACGAAGCAGATAGTGCGCCGCTCCAACAGAGCGAAGGCCGCTCCATCAGGGAGATGAGCAACGAGAGGATAGACAGCTGCCTCAAGAAATACAACGGCAAAATCAAGGCGGCCGCAGCCGAGCTCGGCATCTCCGAGCGCACTATATACAGAAGGTTGGCCGAGAAGAAGAAACAGCAGCAGTAGCATGAAAAAAGCCCTTCTCCTCGCCCTCCTCTGCGCCACCATGAGCGCATGTGGCATCTACTCGTTTTCCGGTACTTCCATCCAGCCAGACGTGAACAGCATCACCATCGAATACTTCGAGTACAAGGCTCTGAAAGTAAACCCTACGCTGAGCAACGACCTGACGGAAGCTCTCAAGACGAGGTTCCGCAACATGACGCGGCTCGAGCAGGTGGACACAGACGGAGACCTCGAAATCTCCGGAGAGGTGAACGGCTACACTGTGGCGGCATCCGCCATAAGCGCGAACGACGTCGCCGCCAAGAACCGCCTAACCATTACGGTCAGAGTCAACTTCATAAGCCGAAAGCATCCGGAGGAAGGCTTTGAGAACAAGAACTTCTCGGGCTATTCCGACTTCGACTCCACCCAGGACCTCGCATCCGTAGAGAGCGCCCTCACGGCTGAAATCGTGGACAAGATAGTGGAGGATATCTTCAACGCCACCGTAGCCCAATGGTAAAGCCGATTGACATACAGACCTTAACCATCGAGGAACTCTCCGGAGTGGTCGCCCTCTACCCATGGTACGCTGGAGCAAGAGTGGAACTGTGCCGCAGGATGGCAGAGTTGGGGGCCCTTTCCGAGAGCCAAATAGAGGAGACCGCGCTACACGTGGGCTCGCGGCGCATCCTGCACGAAATGGTGCACAGCCCGCGCAAGGCCGACTGCACGGACAAGGACCTCGAGATGCTCGCTGAGACCTACCTGCCGCCGCACGTGAGCCAAGAACCGAGGAAAGTCTACGTCGTGGGCGGAGACTATTTCTCCCAGAGCCAGTACAACGAAGTCCGCCGCGGCGACGACGGCATCTTCTCAAAATTCGCAGGAGCAGCCACGGATTCCGAACCGGCAAAAGACCTGCCTGAAGAGGAAGAAGAGACCCTCGACTTCTGCACCGAGACTCTCGCAAAGATTTATCTTGAACAAGATTACAAGGAGCAGGCGCTGGACATTTATTCTCGCCTCAGTTTGCGATATCCAGAAAAAAGTATTTACTTTGCAGGCCTTATCGACGAAATTAAAAACAGACAATAACAAATGAACGCAGTATTTGTAATCTTAACCGTACTGATTGTCATTGCGGCGATTCTTCTCATCATCGTCGTGCTGCTCCAGAACGGCAAGGGAGGCGGACTCGCCAGCAACTTCGTGGCGGGTAACCAGACTCTCGGCGTGCGCCAGACAGCGGACCTCCTCGAGAAGATCACCTGGGGTCTCGTGGCATTCATCCTCGTAGTCTCTATCGTGACGTCATTCACCACCGGAACCAACGGTGCAAGCATGGATATCACCAACTCCATCGAGAATACGGCAAGCAGCCGCCAGCCAGAGTTCCCGTCAGCACCAATCCAGCAGGACGCCCCTACCTCAGAGACAGCCCCTGCAGCAGAGTAGCAGGCACGGCGCAAGACTGACATTTTGTCAGTGGAACGCGATTTGACACCGAATCATCGGCCCTTGGCTCAGAACAAGGACCGATGATTTTGATTATGGAAAACAAACAGTACGAATTCTTAAGCAAATACGCCATCGACCTCAACGAGGCCGCAGCGAAAGGGAAACTCGATCCCGTCATCGGCAGGGACGAGGAGATCCGAAGAGTCCTCCAGATATTGAGCCGACGCACCAAGAACAACCCTATCCTCGTAGGTGAGCCGGGCGTGGGAAAGACCGCGATATCCGAAGGCATCGCCACCAAGATAGTGAACGGGCAGGTCCCTGAGAACCTTAAGGACCGCAAGGTCTTCTCGCTAGACATGGGCGCGCTGATTGCCGGCGCGAAGTATCAGGGCGAATTCGAGGAAAGACTGAAGGGCGTGGTGCAGGAAGTTGTGGACAGTGACGGACAGATAATCCTCTTCATCGACGAAATCCACACCCTTGTTGGTGCCGGACGTTCTTCTGGAGCTATGGACGCCTCCAACATCCTCAAGCCAGCCCTCGCGAGGGGCGAATTGAGAACCATCGGCTCCACCACCCTGGACGAGTACCAGAAGTACTTCGAGCAGGACAAGGCACTCGAACGCCGTTTCCAGAAAGTTATGGTAGACGAACCGAGCCCGGCGGAGTCAATCGCCATCCTGAGGGGTCTGAAGGAGAAATACGAGAACCACCACAGGGTCAGCATAGAGGACGACGCGCTCATCGCGGCAGTGAATCTCTCGCACAGATACATCAACAACCGTTTCCTCCCAGACAAGGCCATCGACCTCGTGGACGAGGCAGCATCGAAGCTCCGTCTGGAGATGAACTCCGTGCCTGAGCCTATTGACGACCTCAACAGCAAGATCCGCCAGCTCGAAATCGAGAAGGAAGCCATCAAGCGTGAGGGTATCAGCCTCAAGTCCGAGAAGCTCGACGAGGAGCTGAAGAAGGCAAAGGAGGAGCATGACGCGCTCACCAAGCGTTGGGACAAGGAGAAGGACATCGTAACCAAACTTAACAACGTCCGCCAGAACATAGAGGACTACAAGAGAGACGCGGCCATCGCAGAACGCGCTGGCGACTACGGCAAGGTGGCGGAAATCCGCTACGGCAAGCTCGCACAGGCGCAGAAACTTCTCGAGGACCTCTCCGCCCGCCAAGCGGCCATCAAAGACCCTATCATCACAGAGGCCGTCACTCCGGAGGACATCGCCGAGGTCGTGGCTCGCTGGACCGGCATCCCGGTGAACAGGATGCTCGAGAGCGAGAAGGAGAAGCTCCTCCGTATGGAAAGCGAGCTGCACAATAGGGTCGTGGGCCAGGACAAGGCCATCAGCGCAGTCTCCGACGCGGTGCGAAGAAGCCGTGCCGGACTCTCCAACGAACACCGTCCTATAGGCTCGTTCCTCTTCCTCGGCACCACCGGTGTCGGCAAGACCGAACTTGCGAAGGCACTCGCCGAGTTCCTGTTCAACGACGAGAGCATGATGACCCGTATCGACATGAGCGAGTATCAGGAAAGCCACACCGTCAGCCGTCTCATCGGCGCCCCTCCGGGATACGTCGGATACGACGAGGGCGGTCAGCTGACCGAAGCCGTGCGGCGCAAACCTTACTCCGTGGTACTGCTCGACGAGATTGAAAAAGCCCACCCGGACGTCTTCAACATCCTGCTTCAGGTGCTTGATGACGGCAGACTGACCGACAACAAGGGCCGCACCGTGGACTTCAAGAACGCCATCCTCATCATGACCTCCAACCTCAAGGAAGAGGACCTGAGGCTCAGGATGAGACCGGAGTTCCTCAACCGTATCGACGAAATCGTGACTTTCGATGCGCTCACCCACGAGGACATCCGCAAGATCGTCCGCATCCAGATGGACATCCTCCGCAGGAAGCTCGAAGAAGAGAACATCTCCCTCGGCTTCACCAAGGCATTCGAGGACGACATGGTCGAGAACGGCTATGACCCGGAGTTCGGTGCACGTCCTGTCAAGAGACTTATCCAGAGGGAACTTGTGAACAAGCTCGCGCGCGAGATTCTGGAAGGCCGCATCCACAAGGACTCAGCCATCGAGGTGGACTGCATAGACGGTCAGACTGTGCTGCGCAACAAATAGTCAACGTATATCAAGACCGGCGTTCCTCTGCCATAATGACCCCGGACGAGCACGTCGAGGATATTGCGAGCACAGAACATAAAAAATTTCTCATCCGCTTGCATTTTCAAGAAAAAGGCGTACCTTTGTAGTCCCGATGCGTGACCAACGCACGGGATTTTGCGGAAATAGCTCAGTTGGTAGAGCGCAACCTTGCCAAGGTTGAGGTCGCGGGTCCGAGTCCCGTTTTCCGCTCAAAGATTTCAGAAAGGTGACTGGCAGAAAGCCGGTCACTTTTTCGTTTCTGCACCATTCTCAGCATCATCATCTCTGCTGCATGATGACGAGGGATGCTGGTGAAACCCCGGAGAGTCCGGGTCGGACTACACGATGCGCAACACGCGGACTGGTGAGGTTACGGCTCTGACTGGAGAGACCTGGTTGGGGCGAGTTTTGCCGCCGCGAAATAAAACACTATATTCGCACTATGATTCTCGGAATGTTTGGATTTCTGAATTTCACGCTGATTGACCTTCTGGATATCCTGATGGTCGCGCTGATTATTTTCTGGGTATTCCGATGGATTAAAGGCTCCACCACCCTCAACATCTTCATTGCCATCATCCTTGTCCTCGTGATAAGAGTGATTGCCAATGCCCTGGGACTGAAGATGATCTCATCAATACTCGGGACTCTCATCGACGTTGGGGCGATAGCCCTCATAGTGATTTTCCAGCCGGAAATCCGCCGCTTCCTCAACTCCCTCGGCCGCAGGACCGGAGACTCCCTCGAGAAACGCAACTTCCTGAAGAAACTCTTCCCGCAGAAAAGCACGAGCACCATTGACAGCCGGGCCGTGGACGAGATTGCCCAGGCCTGCAAGGAAATGTCCGACCAGAAGACCGGCGCGCTGATTCTCCTGCGCAAGAACGACCTCCTCGAAGACATCATCGCGACGGGCGACACCATAGACGCCCAGATCAGCAGCCGGCTGATTATGAACATCTTCTTCAAAAACTCACCCCTGCACGACGGAGCAATGGTCATCGGTGACGGCCGCATCATCGCCGCTCGCTGCACCCTGCCCATCACCGACCGCAGCGACCTCCCCGCACAGTACGGCATGAGACACAAAGCCGCTCTCGGAGTGTCCGAGCAGTGCGATGCCAACGTGGTGGTGGTCAGCGAAGAGACAGGACGCATCTCGTATGTGCGCAGTGGAAACATCCAGACCATAGACAGTATCAACACGCTTAAACTTCTGCTTGGAGACAAAGTCGAATGAACGAAGTGCAACTTGAAGCCAAACTCGGCTTCGACAAGATACGCAAGACCATCTCTGACCGTTGCCTGACGGACTACGCCGCAGAACGGGTCAGAGCGGAAGAGTTTTCGACAGACCGCCTCACCATCGAGTCCCGCCTCGGGCTCACCGACGAGATGAGACTGATAATGATGTTCGAGGACGGTTTCCCTACAACGGGCTACATCGATGCCCTCCCCTTCCTCGAAGGCCTCCAGAAGCCTGGGTCGAGCATAGACGTGCTCTCCCTGGGCAAGCTCAAGACATCTACCGACACCACCCGGAAAGCCCTCCACTTCTTCTCCGGCATCAAGGACGGCATCTACCCGAGACTCAAGAGGCTTGCCTCCCGTGTCAGCACCTTCCCGGAGGTACAGCGGCGGATAGAGGGCATCCTGGACAAATACGGCGACATCAAGGACTCGGCATCCGAGGCCCTGTCGGAAATCCGGGGCAGCATCCGCAGCAAGGAGGCAGCCCTCTCGAAAAGGGCGGCTGCCGTGCTCCGCAAAGCTCAGGAAGACGGCATTGCCGACTCCGAGGCATCGGTCAACGTCCGCGACGGCAAGTTCCTGATTCCGGTCAACGCCTCCGCCAAGAGAAAACTCCCGGGATACGTCTACGACGAGTCCGCATCTGGCAAGACCACGTTCATCGAGCCGGCGGAAATCGTCGAGCTGGAAAACGAGATCAGTTCCCTGCACTTCGACGAGGAGAGGGAGATCCGCAAAATACTTTTCGAGTTCACGGAGTTTCTCCGCCCATATATTCCTGAGCTCATCGAGGGAGCGAAGTTCCTCGGCGAGCTGGACTTCCTGATGGCGAAGGCACGCACAGCCCTTGACTTTATCGCGGGAGTGCCCGTCATCTCCACCGAAGGTGCGGTGGACCTCCGCAAGGCACGCCACCCGCTGCTTGAGAAAGCCCTCAAGAGCGAGGGACGGGAAATGGTGCCGCTGACCGTGGGACTCGACAGAAAGAAGAGGATTCTGCTTATCTCCGGTCCGAACGCGGGAGGCAAGTCCGTCTGTCTGAAGACCGTGGGTTTGCTTCAGTATATGTTCCAGTGGGGAATGCTCATCCCGACGTCGGAGACTTCCGAACTGATGATATTCGACCGCATCATGGTCAGCATCGGCGACAACCAGAACATCGAGAGCGACCTCAGTACCTACAGTTCGTTCCTCTCTGATATGCGCGAGATGCTATCCAAGGCAGATGACAGGACGCTCGTACTCATCGACGAGTTTGGTTCGGGCACCGAGCCTGCAGCTGGCGGAGCCATAGCAGAAGCCATCCTGAGCGAGTTCGACAAACGCAGAGTCTACGGAGTCATCACCACCCATTACACGAACCTCAAGCTCTACGCTTCCGGTGCCGAGACCTCCGTCATCAACGGAGCCATGCTCTACGACGCAGCGAAGATTGCCCCGCTGTTCAAACTGGAGATAGGGCTTCCGGGCAATTCCTTCGCCTTCGAGCTGGCAAGAAAGATGAAACTTCCGGAGAATATAGTCAAAGACGCGGAAAGACGCGCCGGAGACGAGTTCGTCGGAATCGAGAGGAACCTCCGCAAGATAGCCCGCAACCGCCGCACTCTCGATGAAAAGATAAAGAAAGTCAAGGACAGCGACCAGAAACTCACCGGTCTCACAGAGCAGTACCGCAAAGAACTCGAGGACATCAAGACGATGCGCGAGACCATCATCGCGAATGCGATGCAGCAGGCGGAGCAGATTGTGAAGGGTGCAGGAAAGCAGGTCGAGAAGACCATCCGCGACATCAGGGAGGCGCAGGCCGAGAAGTCACAGACCAAAGAAGCTCGCGAGGAACTGCAAAGCTTCCTCGGAGCACTCGAGAAACGCAAGGAAAAGGAGTCGAAGGACAAGGAGAACTACATCGACCGCAAGCTGGCAACCCTCCAGAAACGCAGTCAGCGGAAAGACCGCATGCGTACGCAGGAAGACAAGGAAGCCAAGGCCGCTCCGCTCAAGGTCGGAGAGAAGGTCAGGGTGAAAGACAACGGGATGGTGGGCGAAGTCGCCAAAGTCTCCAGCAAGTCCGTCACCATCATAATCGGCAACATCAGCAGCACCATGTCGCCGCAAAGAGTCGAGAGAATCTCCTCCAACGAGTTCAGGGAAGCCACGCGCAAAGAACTCAGCCAGAGGCCTTCAAGACGTGAGGACAGCTCCATCACGGAGCGCAAGCTCAACTTCTCGCCCGAACTTGACATCCGCGGAGAGAGGCTCTCCGACGCGCTGAACATCGTAATGCACTACATCGACGATGCAATGATGCTTAACATCGGCAGCGTCAGAATCATCCACGGCAAGGGTTCCGGAGTCCTGCGGGAAGAGATCCAGAAGTATCTGAGGACCATCCCCGGAGTCAGCGTGAGCGACGAAGACATCAGGAACGGCGGTACGGGAGTCACGATAGTCAGGCTATGAAAGGCATCCGTTCCGACATAGGTCGCAGGGGCGAAGACGAGGCTTGCCGCTATCTGAGGTTGCAAGGACATCGTATCGTGGCGCGAAACTGGAGGAGCGGGCATTTCGAGATAGACATCATCTCACTGAAAGACAACGAGCTTCACGTGACTGAAGTTAAGACACGATGCACCCCGGCGGAAGCAGCGCCGGAGGTGAACGTCTCGCCGCGGAAGGCAAGGAACGTCGCGGCCGCCGCAGCAGCATTCCTCAACTCCAGTGAGAGAGCCGGACTGCCGGAAGACCTGGAAGTTTTCTTCGACGTGGCGGCTCTGCTCTTCGATGGCGTGAATTTTGAACTTGAATACTACCCACAAGCTTTTATACCACTATATGCTGAATAACCATTTCTACTGTATCATTATGGCTGGCGGAATCGGCTCGCGCTTCTGGCCCATCAGCCGAATGGACAAGCCTAAACAGTTTCTGGACTTCACGGCAGAGGGAAAGTCGTTCTTGAGATTCACCTACGACCGCATGAAGGCGGTCATCCCAGAAGAGCACATCCTCGTGGTGTCTCTGTCGCGATACAAGGAGCTCGTGCAACAGCAGCTCCCGGAGCTCAAGGAGGAGAATCTCCTGCTGGAACCGTACAACCGCAACACCGCTCCCTGCCTGACCTACGCCAACTACACAATCCTCAAACGTGACCCGGACGCGGTCACGGTGGTCTCCCCTTCCGACCACATCATCAACAACCACGCGGCATTCAACGAGACGCTCAGCAACGCCCTTGCCTACGCCGCCGGAACCGACGCCCTCATCACTCTGGGAGTCTACCCAACAAGGCCGGATCCGAACTTTGGCTACATCCAGGTAGCAGGACAGGCCGAGGCCGGACGCCCGGTCAAGGTCAAGACCTTTACCGAAAAGCCGGACAAGGATCTGGCCAAGGTGTTCATAGACACGGAGGAGTTCCTCTGGAACTCGGGAATCTTCGTCTGGAAGGCATCTGCGATATGCCGGGAACTTGAGACCTACGCACCCGAAATCACCAGTCTCTGGACCGGGTGGCAGGAAATGATAGGTTCAGAGAAGGAAGTCGCCTGGATAGAGCGAATCTACACCGACATGCCGAGGATTTCCATAGACTACGCCGTGATGGAGAAGACCGACAACTCCTGGGTATATCCTGCCACTTTTCGCTGGGCGGACATCGGTAACTGGGAATCGCTCTACGACTATCTGGCACACCACGACTCCAACAGCAACGCCACGAACCTCCACAGTAAAGGAATAGTCAAAGACTGCAAGGACAATATCATCTACTCCGGAAAACCGGGGAAACTGCTGGCCCTCAACGGACTTGAAAACTATATCGTCATCGACACGGACGATGTGCTGCTTATCTGCCCGAGAGACGAGGAAAAACTCAAGGAGTTCCTCTCGGAACTTGCGATGCCGGAGTTCGAGGACTATAGGTAGCCTGTTTCTAAAGGACAGACACCTGGAGAGCCGGGCCGGTGAGCCTGACATCAATGAAGCCTTCTTCAGCCGGACGGAAATCCACGGAGAGAAATTCCTGACGCGCCCGCACCCTGTAGTTCACGCAAGGCAAGTCAGCTACAGTCTCCACGGCAAGTGGAGCAGGGTAACTGCAGACTGAAGTCTCCGGCATAACGGAACGGCCGCGGAGATAGGTGGCGATGCAGGACGCGACTATCCCGGTACCACAGGCCAGAGTCTCTGCCTCGACCCCTTTCTCGAATGTGCGCACGTGCAGCAGCCCGTCTGGTGAGATGGAGACGAAGTTGACATTCACCCCCTCTGGAGCGAACTGCGGGTTCCAGCGGAAAGTGCGGCCCTCCAACTCGACATTCACCGTCTCTACATCCCCGACGAAGCGCACGTAGTGCCGCGTACCAGTGTTAAGAAACCATCCGCCGTCCGGCAAAGCCTTCCAGGTCCTCACGTCGACCATAGAGATTCTGACCTCGGAGAGAGACCCGTCACGATGCAGAATCTCGCCCCGATGCAACCCGTCCGGCGCCTCGAAGCGGAACACGCCGCCTTCCGAAGGCACGATGCCGAGGCTGTCGGCAAATGCCACGATGCACCTCCCGCCATTGCCGCACATCATCCCGGAACTCCCGTCCGGATTGTAGAACTCCATCTTGAAGTCATGGTCGTCAGAAGCGTCGAGAATCATAAGGCCGTCCGAGCCAACCCTCCCGTCAGAAGATCTGATGCCGCGGCTGCGGCTGCAAAGGGCACCGATTGTCTCGGCTTGCCTGTAGGCGGAGACATCGGCGGAGCGTCCGTCGACGAGGACAAAGTCGTTGCCCGCGCCGGAGTACTTGAAAAGTCTCATCGCAGGAGGTCTTCGAGAGAGACTGAAGCGCTGGTCTTGTCGTCGCGGTACTTGACTATGACAGGGCAGTACAGCGACACTCCGCTGTCTGCTGCAGGACCTTTGCGCAACGGCCTGCTGCCTGAGACAACGACAGCACCGCGCGGCACCACGACCCTTCCGGACTCGTTACGCGGGATGAACTCGCCAGTGGTGGCATCGAAAAGCGGAGTGGACGAGGTGATGATGACCCCAGACGCTATCACCGCGCCCTCGCTGACCACCGTACCCTCGTAGATACCGCAGTTTCCGCCCACGAAAGCACCGTCCTCGACGATGGTCGGCATCGCTCCTGCCGGCTCGAGGACACCCCCTATCTGCGTCGCCGCCGAGATGTGGATATTGCGGCCTATCTGGGAGCAGGAGCCGATGGTGACATGGCTGTCGACCATTGTCCCCTCTCCGACGTAGGCACCGGCGTTGATGTAGGAAGGCGGCATCACTATCGCTCCAGGAGCTACGTACGCCCCCCTGCGGATACTGCTGCCACCAGGGACTATCCTCACGCCGTCAGAGAGGCTGAAACTGCGGAGCGGGAAGCTGTCCTTGTCGAAGAACGGGAACTGTCCCTCACCCATCGGGACCATCTTGCCGAGTTTGAAACCAGCGAGGATTACCTCCTTGACTTCAGTATTGACCTTCCAGACGCCGCCAGTCTTGTCGGCGACCCTCACCTCCCCCCTCTCAAGGGAGTCCATCATAGCGTTGAAGCGCTCCAGAGTTATTTCTGCCATAGTTCGGTGAGTGTCTGGGACATGAGTTGCTTTGTCGCCGGAGTGGCTTCGGAAAGCGGGAGACGAACCTCCGCGCCAATCATTCCAGCGGCTTCCATGGCGGCTTTGACAGGGACAGGGTTGGACTCAACAAAGCAGTTGCGGAACAGCGGCAGGAGGCGGAAATGGAGTTCACGGGCAGTCTTGATATCGCCGCGTAGAAGAGCTTCGGTCATCCGCTCGACCTCGGCAGGAGCGACGTTGGACGCGACGCTCACGACACCCTTGGCCCCGCAGGCCATGAACGGGAAAGTCATCTCGTCGTCGCCGCTGAGCACAGCGAAGTCTTCGGGCGCGGAACGCAGAATCTCTGAGACCTGCGACCAGTTGCCGGAAGCCTCCTTGATGCCGATGATGTTAGGGCACTCGCGGGCGAGGCGGACGGTAGTCTGTGCAGTCATGTTGGCTCCGGTCCTGCCCGGGACGTTGTAGATGACGACAGGCTTGTCGGACATCTCACTCACCGCCTTGAAATATTGGAACTGCCCTTCCTGGGTCGGCTTGTTGTAGTAAGGTACCACTATCAGGAAAGCATCCACCCCGAGCGAGGAGAGGAGTTCCATGTTGGAAAGCGTAGCATGGAGGGAGTTGTTTCCTGCTCCGACGAGGAGCGGAAGATGCGGCGCGTGGGCACGGGTGATCTTGAGGAGTTGCACCTTCTCGTCGAAAGTCAAGGTCGGAGTCTCCCCCGTCGTGGCGAGAGGCACAAGGAACTGCACACCGGCACCCACCTGACGGTCGATACACTGCGCGTAGGCGTCATAGTCCACCTCTCCGTTCTTGAAAGGGGTCACGAGCGCTGTGCCGCAAGCCTTAAGTTCTATTCTGCTCATAATATCAAGTCTTTAAATTCGTATATTCCTGTTTCTGTGTCCTCTGCAAGGAGGGCGGCGGTGACTGCGCCTTCCGCGAAGCCTTCGCGGGAAAAAGCCTCGTGGGTGAAGACGAGCCTGTCGGCCTCAGAGACAAAGGTAGCAGAGTGGATACCCGGAACCTCGCCGATGCGGTGGGAAGTGATTTCCGGGGAGGTGCCCAGGGTGCCGGAGATGATTTCTCCGAGACTCTTTGCCGTGCCGCTCGGAGCATCGAGCTTGTGGATGTGATGGGTCTCTTCGACCGATGGCGAATAGCCGTGGCCTTCAAGGACTTCACAGGCTCTGCGGACCGCCGCGAAGAAGGCGTTGACTCCTATCGAGAAGTTGGATGCCCACACGAGAGTGCTCCCGTTGTGGCGGAAAGCCTCGAAGACGCTCTCGCGGATGTCGTACCAGCCGGTTGTCCCGACTACCGCAGTCTTGAAATGCTCAGCAATGAACGCGTAGTTTGCTCTGAACGCGTCCGGCGTGGTGAAATCGATGCAGATGCTCTCGGCTGCGAGGGCGGTGTCCACCGAGCGGATGTCGTCGGTAGTGAGGGCAATCTCGATTCCTTTGCGGCGGAGGACCTGCTCGACGGATTGTCCCATCTTGCCGTATCCACTAATTACAACTTTCATAAATCTTTACGTATATCTCAACGGCCTTCTCGATTTCAGACACGGCGACTTCTTCGTTGTCGCGGTGGGCGGTGAGTATCGAACCCGGGCCGCATATCATCTTCTTTTCAAAATTGCTCAGGTGGGGCGCATCGCTGCCGAACGCCGCAGGGGCGCACGGGATGCCCGGAACCACAGTGTAGGATGCCGGGCTGTCGCCTCCGCGGGCTGTGACCTCTAGGGAAGCGGAGGATACCTCGGACATATATCGGCAAATCTCCTCGTCGGAGAGGAAGGTCGTCCGAAAATACAGCCGACACTCAAGGAGCGGGCTGAGGATATTCTGGGGATTGTCGCTCTTAAGGAGTCCGACGTTGAAAGTAGTCTTCCCGAGGAGAGGGTCAGCGCCGAAGTCCCTTGAGGACAGGCCGTTCATAAAATTCACAAAACGCGCCACGGCACTGTCGCCCGCTTCCGGATAGCCGGAGTGCGAGGCCCTGCCGCGGAAGCGCAGGTCGAAGGACTTGGTGCCCTTGCAGGCGCTTACCATCTTGTTGTCTGTGGGTTCGCCTACCACGAGGTAGGGTGCCCTGAAATCAGTCTTCGCAAAGGCTTTTGCGCCCAAAGACCCGGTCTCCTCGCCGGAGAGAAGGAGCAGGCCGAAGTCGTTCCGACCAGAGTCTGCAAGACGGCGGCAGGCAGAATACATGCTGAATATCTGTCCCTTGGCATCGCAACTGCCGCGGCCCTTGACCACCGCATCATCAAAGATAGGCGGGATGTAGGGCGGAACGGTGTCGACATGTGTGCAGAAGACCACGCGCGGTTTCCCCCAGGAGAAGAGGAGATTGAGCGTACCGTCACCTACCTCATGCGCCTCGACTCTTTCGGAGTCAAGAGTGCGCTCCAGCCAGAGGGAAAAGTCCCTTTCGCGGCCGGAAGTGGAGTCGAACGACAGCATCTCCTTGAAAAGATCCATCCGCATCATCATATCAGTATGTCTCTGATGATTCCGCTGGCTGCAGGCCGCACGCCTTCACCGGAGCCTTTGATGACGAGCGGGGCGGAGTATTCGCCGCGAACTTCAATGACGTTTTCCGTGCCGCTGACCCAGTAGAACGGGCTGTTTTCGTCGACGACCGCCATCTCAATACCAGCGCTGTAACCTTTCGGGGACTGCGGGTCGCGGCGGAGATAGGCCAGAAAGCGCTGCCTTCTGCCTTCGGCGGAGAGTTTCGCACAGCGGGCGCGGAGCTCCGGCTCCAGAGCTTCGAGCTTGATATAGAACTCGTCGAGGCGGCAGGAGAAGAAGTCCTCTGGAAGCATCGGGAAAATCCTGACGTCCTCCTCTTCGAGAGGAACTCCTGCCTCGCGGGCGAGGATGATGAGTTTGCGCAGGACATCCCTGCCGCCAAGGTCGAGACGCGGGTCGACTTCGGAGAGCCTCTCGTCCTGAGCCTTGCGCAGGATGGCGGCAAGGCTCTCGCTGCCGCTCTCGTGACAGGTCAGGACGTAGTTGAGAGTGCAGGAGACCACCGCTTCGATGGACTCGATGCAGTCGCTGCAATTGGCCGCGCCGGCGAGGGACTCAAGGATAGGAAGGGATGTGCCGACGGTGGTGTCGTAGCGGAAGAAAGTGCCGTTCTCCATCGCGGCGGCCTTGAGCGCGGCGTACCGGACATACGGAACAGCGAGAGAGCGACGGTTGGAGGTGACGACGTTGATGCCGTTTCGGAAGAGTTCTTCATAACGCAGGTGAAGAGTCTCGTCGTCGGTGCAGTCCACGAAGACGGACTTGCGCGGTGCGGATGCGCATACTGCCTGGATGAAGTCTCCGGTGCATACTCCTTCAGAGAGGCTTGTCTCAAGCCCTGGAGGGCTTATCCCGCGCATATCTATGACGAAGCGGCGGCTGTTGGCCACGCCAGAGAGTTTGATGCTGTGGCCTGTGGAAGCCTCTATCTTCTCGTTCGAGATGCCAATCAAATCCACGAGCGCCCTGCCGACCGCTCCATACCCCGCGATGAAGAGGTTGATGGTGCTGGTGGCCCTGGACTCGAAAAATTCCTTATGGATGGCGCAGACGGCTTCGTTCTCGACTATCTTCTTGACTTTGAAGCTAAAGAGCGAACCTTCTCCGCCTATTTCCCCGAGCGGAGAGATGCCTGCCTCGGAGAGTGCCGCCCCGATACGTCCGGAGGCGGACTTGCGGCTGAGGACCGTCTCTCCCACGAGACTTATCAGAGAGTCTTCGCCGGAAGTTTTAGAGGTGACTCCGGCCCAGCTCTCAGAGCCAGAAGGTGACGAGGAATCGATGCGCGAGCCGGGATTTGAGGGGTCGAAAGTATCCTTGACCAGGATGGCTATGCCTTTCTCCCGCGCTGGCAGCACGGTCGGAGCGTAGAGGACTTTGGCACCGCCTTCCGCGAGCATGTCGGCGGCAGAGTAGGAGAGATGCGAGATAGTCTGGGCGGACGGGACGACCTTGGGGTTTGCGGTCATCACGCCCGGCACATCGGTCCATATCTCAAGGACGGAAGCGTCGACGGCAGCAGCAAAGATGGCGGCAGAGAAGTCGGAGCCTCCTCGCCCGAGAGTGGTCGGACGACCGTCGGGGCCTGAGGCGATGAAGCCCGGAGCAACGAAAAGGCGCACCCCGCCGTCTGTGGTGGCCTCACGGATGGCCGAATAGCTTACATGGAAGTCCACCCGCCCAGAGAAGTCGGTAAAGATGAGGCGGCGGGAGTCCAGCCATCTGGTCTTATCTCCGCAGACGACCGGCTCGTTGGAGAATTTACGGGCAATGATCGTAGTCGAGAGCAGTTCACCGAAAGTCACGTATTCCTCCGGAGGAGTCCCGTCGAGGAGAGTGAGGAAGAGACCGCGCACTTCTGCCTCCACGGAGTCCCGCTCCCCGCCGGTGAAGAGCCTGTGGACTATCGCGAGATGCCGCGCCTCGAGAGCTGCGGCCTTCTCCCGCCGGAGGACTTCGTCGGTGCAGCCGCCCAAGTCGATGAGGCTGTCGGTGCAGCCGCTGACGGCGGAGCAGACGAGGATGACGTTGTCTTGCGCGAGGGCGCTCTCGACTATGTCTATCATTGCCGAGATTCTCGTGGCATCCGCCACGGAACTGCCGCCGAACTTCAGTACTTTCATATTATTCTCTCTATCTTGGCTCCGAGGGCGTTGAGACGACCTTCGATGTTCTCGTAGCCACGGTCAATCTGCTCGATGTTGTCTATCTGGGAGATGCCTTTGGCGGACATGGCGGCAAGCAGCATGGCGATGCCGGCACGGATGTCGGGCGAGGTCATCCTGTTGGCCTTGAGGCAGATCTTGTGGTCGTGGCCGATGACGACGGCGCGGTGCGGGTCGCAGAGGATGATCTGGGCTCCCATGTCGATGAGCTTGTCGACGAAGAAGAGACGGCTTTCGAACATCTTCTGGTGGATGAGCACGCTGCCCTTGCACTGCGTGGCGACGACCAGCATCACGCTAAGCAGGTCCGGGGTCAGTCCCGGCCACGGGGCGTCGGCGATGGTCATGATTGAGCCGTCGATAAACGACTCTATCTCGTATGACTCCTGCGAAGGGACGTGGATGTCGTCCCCCACCTGCTCGAGCCTGATGCCGAGTCGGCGGAAGCACTCCGGGATGATGCCGAGATTGCTCCACGAGACATCCTTGATGACAAGGTCACTTTGGGTAATGGCCGCCATGCCGATGAAGGAGCCCACCTCAATCATGTCCGGAAGGACCCTGTGTTCTGATCCGTGAAGAGTCTGGACCCCGGTGATTTTCAAGAGGTTGGAGCCTATACCCTCTATCTTGGCCCCCATCGCGGAGAGCAACGTGCAGAGCTGCTGGACGTATGGTTCGCAGGCGGCGTTGTAGATGGTCGTGACTCCCTGAGAGAGGACCGCCGCCATTACTATGTTGGCCGTTCCTGTAACGGACGCCTCGTCGAGCAGCATGTAGCAACCGCGCATAGACCTGCCGCCAGTGAGGTTATAGGCGTGTCGGGCAGTATCGTAGGCGCAGCCGGCTCCCAGTTTCATAAAGCCTTCGATGTGGGTGTCGACCCTGCGGCGGCCTATCTTGTCGCCTCCCGGCTTGGGGAAGAAGGCCTGCCCGAAACGGGCGAGAAGCGGCCCGACAACGAGGACAGAACCACGGAGCATGGCGCATTTGCTGACGAACTCCGCGCTGCGGATATAGTATTCGTTGACGTGGTCCGCCGTGAAGCGGTAGCGCCCTTTGGAGAGTCTTTCAACGCGGACTCCCATGTCCAGAAGCAGGGAAATCAGGTTCTTGACGTCGAGAATCTCCGGGATGTTGGATATTTCCACCGGCTCCGCCGTCAGCAGCACTGCGCTGATGACTTCGAGTGCCTCGTTCTTGGCACCCTGAGGCACAATCTCACCACTAAGGCGATGTCCGCCTTCTATCACGAATGAACTCATATATGCTCTACTTCTGGATGGAGAGTGACGCCGAAGCGTTCACGCACTCCATCGATGATTCTTCTTTCGAGGGCAAGCACATCCTCTGGGGAAGCCTCGCCCGTAGCATTGACGATCACGAGAGGCTGCTTCTCATAAACCGCCGCACCGCCTTCAGAGACACCCTTGAAGCCGCATCGGTCAATCAGCCATGCCGCAGGGACCTTCACACTGCCGTCCGGCAGTTCGTAATGCGGCGCGGTACCGTCCGGACTGATGCGCCCGAACTCCTCGCGGCTGACGACAGGATTCTTAAAAAAACTGCCAGCGCTGCCGATTTCTTCGACAGGAGGAAGCTTTTCGCGACGGATGCGCATCACTGCCTCACGGACTTCCATAGGAGACGTCGGGGACTTGCCGCCGAGAGCCTCGCTAATGCCCTTGTAGTCGAGTTTCGGGGACGGCTTGCGGCTCAGACGAAAGAGCACGCCCGTCACCACGTAGCGGCCCCTGTTCTCCGCTTCCTTGAAGATGGACGTGCGGTAGCCGTAGCGGCATTCGGCGGCAGTGAAACGGACTTTCTTGCGCTCCTTGAGGTCGAAGCAGACGACTCCGGAGATGATGTCCTTGACCTCGACACCATAAGCTCCTATGTTCTGGACTGCTGCCGCGCCGACTTCCCCGGGAATCTTGGAGAGATTCTCCGCTCCCCAGAGCCCGTGGCGGCACATCTCGGAGACAAAGGAGTCGAAATTCACTCCAGCTCCCACGATGACCGGGACTTCGTCCAGCCCGACGTCGACATACCTGACGTACTCGATGTTGGAGTGCAGGACCGTGCCCGGGAAATCTTTGGTAAAGAGCAGGTTGCTGCCTTCCCCGATGTGCAGAAAAGGCTGCGGGAGGCGGTCGAAGTTGAGCCCTTCCAACTCCTTTGCCGTCTCGTACTCAACAAAACATTCGCAGGACACCTTCATCCTGAAAGTGTTCTGCGAACTGAGGTCGTATTTGAACTTAATTCTCACTGCTCCTTGTAGGTCGAGGCGAGGAAGAGTTCTTCCATCTGGGTCTGGTCGATCTTGGAAGGAGAGTCGATCATCACGTCGCGGCCCTGGTTGTTCTTAGGGAAGGCGATGTAGTCGCGGATGGTCTCCTGTCCGCCGAAAAGGGCGCAGACGCGGTCGAATCCGAACGCCAGTCCTCCGTGAGGCGGGGCACCGTACTTGAAGGCATTGATGATGAAGCCGAACTTGTATTCCGCATCTTCCTTGCTGATACCGAGGACTTCAAACATACGGCTCTGCATGGTCGCGTCGTGGATTCGGATTGAGCCGCCGCCGAGCTCGGTACCGTTGAGCACGAAGTCGTAAGCGTTGGCGCAGACGCGCTCGAGGTCTTCTTTCCTGTCGGAGTAGAACCACTTCTCGTGCTCCGGCTTAGGTGCGGTGAACGGGTGGTGCATGGCGTAGAACCTGCCGTCCTCCTCGCTCCATTCGAGCAGCGGGAAGTCGACTATCCAGAGAGGCGCAAAGACGTGCGGGTCTCTCAGGCCGAGGCGGCCGCCCATCTCGATGCGGAGCACGCCGAGCTGGGTCTGGGTCTTGCGGCGAGGTCCGCAGAGGACGAGGACGAGGTCACCTGCGGCCGCTCCGATGGCATCGCACACTCCAGCGAGCTGCTCAGCGGTGTAGAACTTATCAACAGAGGACTTGATGCTGCCGTCGGTATTGCGCTTGATATAGACAAGCCCCTTGGCTCCGACCTGCGGGCGCTTTACCCAGTCGGTGAGCTCGTCAATCTGCTTGCGGGTGTACTCGGCGCAGCCTTTGACTGCGATGGCACCCACGTACTCAGAGGAGTCGAAGACGCTGAAGCCGCAGCCTTTGACGAGGGAGGAGATATCGTGTATCTTCATGTCGAAGCGGATGTCCGGCTTGTCGGAGCCGTAGTTGTCCATCGCATCGTACCAGCTCATTCTCGGGAGAGGATTCGGGATGTCGACACCAAGGGCATTCTTAAACATGCTGCGCATCATGCCCTCGAAGGTCTTGAGGACGTCTTCCTGCTCCACGAAGCTCATCTCGCAGTCTATCTGAGTGAACTCCGGCTGCCTGTCGGCACGGAGGTCTTCGTCGCGGAAGCATCGCACAATCTGGAAGTAGCGGTCGTAACCGGCGACCATGAGGAGCTGCTTGAAGGTCTGAGGAGACTGCGGCAGGGCGTAGAAGGAGCCCGGATTCATCCTCGAAGGGACTACGAAATCGCGAGCACCTTCAGGGGTTGACTTGATGAGGTATGGGGTCTCGATCTCCATGAATCCATGGGAGTCGAGGTAGGTCCTGATCTCCTGTGCGAGGCGGTGCCTGAGCGCGAGGGCTCTCTGGAGCGGCGGGCGGCGCAAATCGAGGTAGCGGTACTTGGCGCGGAGATCCTCTCCGCCGTCGCTTTCTTCCTCGATGGTG
This sequence comes from uncultured Muribaculaceae bacterium, assembly GCA_964385795.1. Classification (GTDB taxonomy): domain Bacteria; phylum Bacteroidota; class Bacteroidia; order Bacteroidales; family UBA932; genus Cryptobacteroides. Next base: position 120,872 of record CAYLPY010000002.1, on the reverse strand, counting down.
AACGGAGGGGTGACGGACTTGTTGAGAATGTCAATCTCGGCAAGCTTTATCTCGATGTCACCTGTCGGCATCTTGGGGTTTTTGCTTGCTCTCTCGACGACTTCTCCCTTGACTCGGATGACATATTCGCGTCCGAGGGCGGCTGCGGTCTCGACAAGCTGCGGTGCTGCGTCCGACTCCACGACGAGCTGCGTGATGCCGTAGCGGTCGCGCAGATCGATGAATGTCATTCCTCCGAGTTTGCGGGATTTCTGCACCCAGCCCGCCAGGGTGACGTTTTTACCTTTGTCGGCGAGCCGCAGCTCTCCGCAGGTGTTGCTTCTGTACATGTTATATGTGAAGTTTGTTGTTTCTAAAAGAGCAAATGTACAAATAAATAGGGGAAATTGAGCGGCTTTGCGCGCCACGCAGCCGCGGAGCTTGATGAAAACAAGAAAAACGGCCTGCAAGCGCTTGCAGGCCGTTTCGTGTTTCGCGGAGAGGACGAGATTCGAACTCGTGGTACGGAATGACCCGTACGCCGGTTTAGCAAACCGGTGGTTTCAGCCACTCACCCACCTCTCCCCGGAGTCCGATCCCCGAGCTGAAAAAGGGAGCGGACTACAAAGGTACAACAAAAACTTTGTTTTGCAACAAGCCCGGCCTCAAAACCTGTGCAAAAACATTCGCCGGCTGGCCTACATTCTCGTACATCTTGCCTGTCGCGTTATAGGTGGTCTTCCATCCGGAAGCTATTTGCGTCCGGAAAGGATGGAAAAGATCTTGTTGCTGACATCACTGTTCTCCTGGCAGCCCACGAACTCGTGAGAGCGAGGCCCGTAGGCAAAGAGAGGCACCATTATCGGGGAGTGTCCCTTGCTGGCGAAAGTGCCGCCGACATAGTACTCCTCGGGAGCGCCGTCGGAGAGAGTCACAGCTCCGGTCTCGTGGTCGGCGCTGATGATGACGAGCGTGTGCCCATCCTTCTCTGCAAAGCGAATCGCGGCCTCGACAGCCTTGTCGAAATCGAGAGCCTCGTTGACCATCCCCTGGAAGTCATTGTTGTGCTCGGCGATGTCGATGCGGGCACCCTCGACCATGAGGAAGAATCCCTTCTTGCATCGGGAAGAGAGATACTCGATGGCCATCTCGGTAGTCTCCGGGAGATAGTCCCCACGGTCTTCCGTCACGCTTTCAGGAAGATATACGAGGCGCTTGCTCTTCTTGACCACAGCCTCATTGCCCTCGGTAGAGAAGATGACATTGAACTTGGCGCTGATAGCCTCCTGAGTGGCGACAGGCAGCATCTCGAACTTCGAATGCGTGCCGGCCGACGCGAATATCAGCTTGCTCGAAGGAAGGTCCGCCCAGATATTGTCGTAGTCGCTGCGGGACAGCTGGTGAGCAAAGAATGACGCAGGAGTAGCACCGTGCAGATTGTCGGTAGAGAGGACTCCGCAGGCAAATCCGAGAGGCTCAAGTTTCTCCGGAAGGTTCGCCAGACGGCTCTTGTCAGGAGCCATGCCGACATAACCTTTATTGGTCTTGTTACCTGTGGCATAGGCGGTGCCGGACGCGGCAGAGTCTGTGGTGAAATTATTGGCAGCCTGGGTGCGGACATATCCCATCGTGCGGAGGTTGGTCATGGTGAGTGTGCCGCCGTTGGCGTACATCGCCGCGTTGACCGCTCCGACTCCCATTCCGTCGCCAATCATCAGGATGACGTTGCGAATCTGCGCATCGCTTCCGTCAATTCCGAAGGACGGCGTATAACTTTCGTGAGGTGTCGCGTAGGCCTCTCCGGCGAAGGCTTTGACCTCATGGCCGACAGGGGCTTGCGCATAACAGCAAAATGCAACTGCCAGCGCAAAAACAGTTAAGGTAATTCGTTTCATGTCTGCAAAACTACTCAATAATTCCCGTATCCGACCAATCTCGGCGCGGTTATTCATATGGTAGAGCCGGATTCCGTCATCACAGCTCCGTCATGATTTCGGCAGGCGCACGTCGGACAAGCAGCAGTTCCTTCATCCTGTCCATCGCCGGCTCGACGTGGGAGAAGAACATCTTCAGTCCCTCGCAGAGCGCGTTCTTGCCATCCACGCGATGCCCCGGGCAGCCGCCGTGGCAATAAGGATACCACTTGCAGCGGGGGCACTCCGGATTGAGCCCGTTGCGCTTGAAGAGAGCGAAACGTAGCCTTTTCTCGGAATCGAAAAGCTCGGAGAGCGGAGTGGCGGAGATGTTGCCGAGGAGATTGTCCGGAGTCACAAAGTGGTCGCAGGAGTAGACGTCGCCGTTGTGCTCCACCGCAAGCCCCTCCCCGCAGGTCTCTGCCATGGTACAGATAGACGAAGGAAGTCCGCACCACTGCGAGAGCGTCACGTCAAAAATCTGCACGAAGCATCCGCCCACGTCGCGGCGCACCCATTCGTCGAAGATGTCGCAGAGGAACTTCCCGTACCCTTCCCCCGAGATGGACCAATGTGCCAGCGTACCGTCCGGCAGCCAGTCTTCTGCCGGGAGGAACTGCATGAAGCGGCTTCCCATCTCGTCGCGAAGGAAACGGTAAATCTCCAGCCCCCTCTCTTCGGAGAGTTTGCTGACCACACTCAAGGTATTGAATTCCACCTTCATGCGGCGCATCAGAGCAATTGCCCCGGCGACCCTCGAGAACGTGGGACGGCCGCCCTTGTTGACACGGTGCACGTTGTGCAGGTCTTCCGGACCGTCGATGGAAATTCCCACCAGGAAATCGTTGTCAGCAAAAAGCCGGCACCAGTTCTCGTCGAGCAACGTCCCGTTGGTCTGAAGAGAATTGTGGATGGTCTTCCCGCCGGCATACTTACGCTGGAGTTTCAGAGCCCGCCGGAAGTAGTCTATCCCGAGCATCAAGGGTTCTCCGCCATGCCAGCAAAACTCAACCGAGTCGGCCTCGCAAGCCTCGATATACTGGCGGATATACGACTCCAGCAGTTCCGGGCTCATCACCGGCTCGCGCCCTCCGTAAAGTTCGGCCTTGTCGAGATAGTAGCAATAGCGGCAGGCAAGGTTGCAAGCCGAGCCCCCGGGCTTCACAAGAGTAGTGAAAAAACGGGGGCCGACTCTCCGCACCGCATCGGACAGAGTGAAAAGCTCTTTGTCACTCACCTTTGAAGAACGGGAAGTTATGGTTAGGCACGTGTGAGGTTCGCATTATCTCCTTGAGTTCCTCTACTTTTTCAGGGTTCTCGGCGGCAAGATCCACAGTCTCACCCGGATCAGTGTCAAGATTGTAGAGTTCATAGTGGTCGCCCGGCCCCTCGATGTCGAGGCGGACGAGCTTCCACGGGCCTTTCCTCGAAGCCTGGCTGCTGCGCTCCGCGAACTCGAAGTAGAGATTCTCGTGCTCCTGCTGGCCGCTGCGCCCCTCGAGCAGAGGAAGGAGGCTGATACCGTCCATGCCGGAGTATTCCTTGCCGAGGACATTTCTGAACGTAGGCATCATGTCCCAGAACGAGCACATCAGGTCTGACTCTTGCCCGGCTGCTACGTGCCCCGGCCACTGCACAATCATCGGAACCCGGATGCCGCCCTCGTATAGGTCGCGCTTGTAGCCGCGCCAAGGTCCGTTGCTATCGAAGAAGTCAGGGTCTGCACCGCCCTCAAGGTGAGGGCCGTTGTCGCTGCTGAAGACGATGATGGTATTGTCGTAGACTCCGAGTTCCTTGAGTTTCTCGACAATCTGTCCCACGTAAACGTCAAGCCTCATGACCATGGCCGCAAAAGTCGCATGCGGATACTCCTGCGAGCAGTAGCCACCGATGCGGAAGCGCGGATGTCCGAAGTCCTCGCCCTTGTACGGCGTCTCCGGATAGCGGCCACGAAACTTCTGAATGATGCTGTCTTGCGGGACTATGAGCTCCGCGTGAGGAATCGTGGTCGGATACCACATAAAGAAAGGCTTGCCGTCCCTGACGGACTCCTCGAGAAACTCGATAGCCTTCTCGTGGATGAGGTCTGCTGAGTAGGTACCCTCTCCGTATGGAATCTCGTCAACGTTGTCGTTCAGGACAACCTTCTCGTCATTGTCCCAAAGGTGGTCCGGATAGTAGCTGTGCGCGAGCGTCTGGCAGTTGTAGCCGAAAAACTTGTCGACTCCCTGCACGGAAGGGTCGCCGGTGGACCCTATCGGTCCAAGCCCCCATTTGCCGAAGGCTCCGGTGCGGTAGCCAGCTTCCTGAAAGTCGTGGAAGATGGTCTGCGAATCCTCCGGGAGCGGAAATTGTCCCTCTGGCGGTACTTTGAGGTTGCCTCGGATATAGGTATGTCCGCTGTGGGTGCCGGTGACGAGGCAGGACCTCGACGGTGCGCTGACCGTCGTGCCGGAGTAGCACTGCGTAAACCTCAGTCCGTTGCCCGCGAGAGCATCGATATTCGGTGTCTCGAAGAGCTTCTGCCCGTAGCAGCTCAAATCTCCCCAGCCGAGGTCATCGGCGAGGATAAACACCACGTTGGGGGCAGACTTCGCCTTCTCCCCCTGACCGCATGAGACAAGCGCCGACCCAGCAGCTATCGCGGCTCCAAGTTTCAGTATTTTACTCATCTGTTATCTTGATTCCAATATTTTACCGTTACCCTTGGCGACGGCCTCCTTCCACTTCTGCGTGTATCCAGGCTGAGTTATGCCTTCCGGAAGTCCCCCGGAATAAGGAGAATGAAGGAAAGAGCCGTCCTCGGCCTGCGCCTTGACGTTGCCGTCGATGAACTTCACGAGCAGAAGTTCCTCGAGAGCCGTCCACTTCGAGAACTGCTCTGTGGCTGTCGCGACGCTGTATTCGGTGAGCAGTCTGATGGCCTTGGAGGTCTTGCCGCGCTCCAGCAGGTCAAGCGCAGCAGCATCGGTCTGCGGCACTCCCGTCGAGATCTGCCAGTTCTCGAACTCGTCAGCAGCCGCACGGGCTACCGGAGCCATCTGGTCGTACATCTTGTAGCAGGCGTTGGCAACCCTGTTGCATATCCAGAACTGGGAGGTCGGGCTGTAGTGGAGCATATCGCCGTTGCCTTCGCGGAGGCATTCAGGCACCTTTGTAGTATTTACGTAAACAGGTGTGAGATAAGACGTTGCAGCATCATCGCAGCCGAACCATATCAGAGCGCCGACTTCGTCAGGGAGGTAGGCCCGGGACTGGGCCACGAACCAGAATCCTGTCTGCTGGGTGGCGATGGCCCTCTCGTTGAGGTAGGTCTTGCCGTCGTAGGTGAAGTTCATCGGCCTCCAACGATACGGAAGTGCGTTGCCGCCGGCGCCGATGTCGGTCGTCATATCCATCGGAGTGCCCTCGAAGTGGTCACGCATCACGTCCGCCACGTCCTTGACACCGAGTTTGCGGGAAGGTTTGATGAAGAGAGGCATCTCGTCCTTGAGGTCATATCCCATGGCATATTCGAGCCAGTCGGAGGCCGGACGGGTCACGGTGTGGCCGTCTTCCTCGTAGGTGAACTGCCCGTCGGAAAGTATGTTGAATGCAGACCATGCCCTTGCTTCGCAGGCTCTTGCGCCGCTGAAGTCGAGTGGGTTGTAGGCATCACGGAAGCTAAACTCGGAGTCCTCGCCTGAGAACAAGCCCTTCTCGCGGGCGAAGGAAATCACGTCTGGAGCATAGAGGCAGTTCTCTGGGTCGTCGAGCGGGAAGCGGGTGATGCGAGCCTGATTGGCGTGGGCGCAGATGTACCCGTCCGGGATGCGGCGGGCGACCCACACGATGCCCTTGTTGTACGCACCTTTGCCCACAAGATCCATTATCCAGGCCTCCTTGCCGTCAGCGATGGAGAAAGTCTCGCCGGAGGACGGGTAGCCATAGCGGTTTGCAAGGTCCACGATGGTTGAGATTGCTTCGCGGGCGGTGCGGGCGCGCTGGAGAGTCACGTAGATGAGGGAGCCGTAGTCCATGATACCTGAAGGGTCGGAAAGCGCGTCTGAGCCTCCCCATGTGGTCTCGGCAATTATGAGTTGGTGCTCGTTCATGTTGCCCACGGTCTGGTAGGTCACGGGAACCTGCGCGATGGAGCCGAGCGGCTTGAAGCTGTCCCAATCGCGTATCGCCAGAGTGCTCCCGGCCTTGAAGCGTCCTGCCGGACGGAAGTAGAGCTCGCCGTAGAGTTGGTGGGAGTCGGCGGCATAGGACACCATGCAGGAGCCGTCCACACTGGCTCCGGCGGTGACAATCACATTGGTGCATGCATCGGTGCGGCCCTCCGCCATAGCGAAGACGCACAAAAGGAGAGGTAGAACTTTTCTCATTGCAATTCTATAAATATTCTTAAATTTGCGGTTCGACAGATTACAAATCTATGAAATTTTTCGGGATTAGCATTTTGTTATTTCTTCCGTTGTGCCTTTTCGCCCAGCAGATGCCGGACAGTGAACTGGAGCAGGAGAAGAAAGTGCGCGAAGCAGTGGACCATCAGGTGGAGACGCTCACGCGGAATCTGGATCTTGACGATTGGCAGGTGTTCTACGTGGACTCTATCCTAACGCACGACCTGACGGCTCTCTCCGGGGAGTTCACTTCTCTCAAGGAGTCGAAGGTCGGCAACATGGACATCTACCAGCAGACGCAGGACAAGTGGATGGAGCAGATCTACACGTCTTTAGAGAAGGTCTTCGACAAGACGCAGTGGAACAAATATCTGAAGAGCGGCGCCTCTCGCGACAAGAAAGCCCGGGACAAGAGGGCCGCAAAGAAAAAATAACAGGCGATGAAAAGAGAAGACATAGAGAAGATCCTTCAGGAGCTGTCCGAGCTCAAGTGCAAGACACAGAAGGAAGTGGAGGACGCACGCGTGCGTTTCCTCGGCAAGAAGGGCGAAGTTACAGCCCTCTTCGACGAGTTCCGTTCGGTGGACAAGGACAAGAAGAAGGAGTTCGGCCGCACGCTCAATGAGCTGAAGCAGACCGCGATTGCAAAGATCGAGGAACTCAGGTCCACGCTCGGGGAGGAGGCCTCCGGAGAGGCATCGAAAAGCGACCTCAGCATGCCGGGAGACCCTTACGGGCTCGGCTCTCGCCACCCTGTCTCCATCGTCCGTCAGGAGATTGTGGAGATCTTCCGCAAGTTCGGATACGACGTGGCTGAAGGCCCCGAAATTGAGGACGACTATCACGTGTTCGAAGCCCTCAACTTCCCGCCGAACCACCCTGCGAGGGATATGCAGGATACATTCTTCGTCTCCGTCGGACATCCCAACCCGCTGCTTCTCCGCACCCACACCTCCAGCGTCCAGGTCAGGGCGATGGAGAGCATGAAAGTCCCTATCAGGGTCATCTGCCCGGGGCGCGTGTTCAGAAACGAAGCCATCAGCGCGAGGGCGCACTGCATCTTCCACCAGGTCGAGGGTCTCTACATTGACGAGGGAGTCACCTTCGCAGACCTCAAGCAGGCCATCCTCCTCTTCGCCAGAGAGATGTTCGGGCAGGACACGCAGATTCGCATGAGGCCGTCATACTTCCCGTTCACCGAGCCTTCTGCCGAGGTGGACGTCAGCTGTAACATCTGCCATGGAAAAGGCTGCAACATCTGCAAGGGTACCGGCTGGCTCGAGATTCTCGGCTGCGGCATGGTTGACCCCAACGTCCTTGAGGCCAGCGGCATAGACTCCAAGAAATACAGCGGCTTCGCTTTCGGAATGGGTTTGGAACGCATCGCGATGCTCAAGTGGAGAGTCAACGACCTGCGCCACTATTTCGAGAACGACCTCCGTTTCCTCAAAGAGTTCGAGTCCGCAGTAGAAGTTTAGTCACATATAGGGTCCCGCCCGGGAATGTCTTCCCTTTTTGACGGGGCGGGCCCTGTGTTCTTGAAACCACGTTAAAAAACAAGACAATGTCAAAATTCAGCACCAGATTCCTGGTGATGGCAGTGCTGTTCACAGTCTGCCTGATTACTTCCAACTTTTTCGTGCCGCGCGTGTGGCAGGTTGGAGCTCTTCCGCTTCAGCTTTCCGGAGCTGTGCTTCTGTTTCCAGTGTCCTACATCATCAACGACTGCCTGACGGAAGTCTACGGTTACCGAAAGTCCAGATTCGTAATCTGGATTGCCTTTCTGCTCAGCGCATTCATGGCCGTCATATCAACCCTTGTCTGCCTGCTTCCCGAACCCATCGAGGAAGGCAGCCGCGAGGTGGCAAAGAATTTCAATTCACTCTTCATGATGGTCCCGAAGACGACCTGCGCATCGCTGCTCGCCTTCATCTGCGGCTCAACATTCAATGCGTTCATAATGAGCAAGATGAAGGTCCATTCAAAAGGACGCGGCTTCGGCGTGAGGGCTATCCTCTCGTCCGTCGGAGGCGAGCTTCTCGACTCCTGCATCTTCTTCCCAATTGTATTCTGGGGGATGATGAGCCCCAAGGCCATCCTCACGATGGTCTGTACGCAGGTCTGTGTCAAGACTCTCTACGAGATTCTGATACTGCCTGTGACGTCTCAGGTCGTGAAAGTCATCAAGCGTAAGGAGGGGACCGACACCTACGACGTGAACATTTCCTACAACCCATTCAAACTCAGCGACATCTAATGAGCGACAGAAAATCTGAAGGTCTTCAGGCCCTGGGCCGCAAGACTGTCTATAAGGACGACTACGCCCCGGAAGTCCTCGAGACTTTCGTCAACAAGCACCCCGGCAACGACTACTGGGTAAGGTTCAACTGCCCGGAATTCACTTCGCTCTGCCCCATCACGGGGCAGCCGGACTTCGCCGAAATCCGCATCAGCTATATCCCGGACGTCAAGATGGTGGAGAGCAAGAGCCTCAAGCTCTACCTTTTCAGTTTCCGCAACCACGGCGACTTCCACGAAGACTGCGTCAATGTCATCATGAAGGACCTGATTGCGCTGATGGACCCGAAGTACATAGAGGTAACCGGGCTCTTCACTCCGCGCGGAGGCATCTCCATCTACCCTTATGCCAACTACGGCCGTCCCGGCACGAAATACGAGAAACTGGCCGAGCAACGTTTCGCCACGCACGAGTAGCGTGCATTTCCCGGAATATTTTTCTACCTTGCGGAGGTATTGCCCGCTCTCAGAATCAAAAACAATATTCCGATATGAAAAAGTTTTCAGCATTTTTGACCGTGGCCGCGCTGGCCGCGCTTTTCGCAGGTGGCGCATTGGCTCAGAAGAAGCCTCTCGACCATGATGCATACGACTCCTGGCAACGGGTGTCGAGCGTGTATCTTTCCGACGACGGGAAGATTCTGTCCTACCAGATTTCCGAGCAGGAGGGCGACAGCTACATTGTGGTACGCTCTCTCGCAACGGGCAAGGAACTCCGGCTGGAAAGGGCTTCCGGCTTCGAGACAAGTCAGGCGGCAGATTTCGCGGTATGCAGGATAAGCCCCGCATACGCGCTCACCCGTCAGGCGAAGATAGACAAGAAGAAAAAGGACGAAATGCCAAAGGACACCGTCGCGGTCATCAATCTGAAGACTTTCGAGGTGGCGAAGCTTCCTGACGTCTCCGGCGCAGAAGTCGGCTTCGATGCGGCCCCGTTCGTATTCGCCAGTAAGGAAGACAAAGATGCGAAAGACAGCAAGTTGCTGATTGTGCACAACACCGCTACGGGCCGGAACGACACTTTGAAGAACGTCGATTCATTCAAGATTGCCAAGTCCGGCGACCGCGTCGCGTTCGTCACGGCAAAAGAGAAGAAGGACTCGCTCTCGAAGAGCGCGGTCTATCTCTATGATGTCGCAGGAGGCGGTAAATCAGAGCTTTCAGAGGGCAGAAAGTCCTACTCAGGACTCCGCTTCAACGAGGGCGGTGACCTGCTGGTCTTCCTCGCTTCAGACAGCGACGAGAAACTTGACGGAACGCCGCGTTATTCTGTGAACCTTGCAAGGGAAGTCACTCTCAAGAAAGCCACACGCCGCTCTCCGGCAGTCAAGGAAGTGCGGACAAGCGAGGTGGTGTCCGCCACCGATTCCGCACTTCCGGAGGGGTGGGTCATAGGCAAGAACGCCACACCGCTCTTCTCCAACGGCAACGGGAGACTCGTTCTCAACCTCAACAGATATTTCCCGGCCAAGGACACCACCCTCGTCTCGTTCGAGACGGCATCCCTCGACATCTGGAACTACGACGCCTACAGGCTCCCGCCTATGGACAAGGCCACTCCTTCGATGGAGTTTCTGAAAGCGGTGGTCAATCTCTCCGGCGAGACCGGTTCTTTGCTGGTGCTTTCGAAGTCACCTTTGGACCGCGTGACACTCCCTGCCGGCGCAGACGGAGACTACGCCATCTCGATGGACACTAAAGACTACGCTGTGGAGTCTCTTTGGGAGGCAGCGGCCAAGATGGACATCTCCGTGGTCAGCCTCACGGACGGCAGCAGAAGAAGCCTCGCCAAAGGCAATATCGGGACGGTACTCGCGTCACCTTCGGGAAAGTATCTCACGTGGTTCAACCCGGAAGACGGTGACTGGTACTGCTGGAATGTGGCGACCGGTGACAAGGTGAACCTCACCGCAGGAACCGGAGTCAAGTTCTGGGACGAGGAAGACGATCATCCGGCCGGCTATCAGCCATACTCCTACCCGGACTGGCAGGGAAACGACGACGAGAACCTCCTCATAGAGGACCGCTACGACGTGTGGAGATTCTCTCCGGACGGCAGGAAGACAGAGAATCTCACGAAGGGAGAGGGGCGCAGGACCAGGACCGACTACAGCGTGGTCAGCCTCGGTGCCCCAGAACGGAATCCTTATCTGTACCTGGACAACCGCAATCTCGCCAGGAAAGGCAAGCTCTACTTGAGCGCTTTCAGCGAGGAGACTTCCAGAAACGGTTATGCGGTGGCGGACCTCGCAAAGCCGAGCGTGCCTGTCGGATTCACGGCGGAGAATTCCTTCCTGATGACCCTGAAGGCTGCTCACGCCGAAGTGTTCGCGTACCTCAAAGGAGATTTCCGTCACCCGATGGACCTCTACACCTCTTCCGACATCGTCAAGGATGAAGGGACCCGGCTCACCGGGCTCAATTCTCAGCAGGATGGCTATATCTGGGGAGATGTGAAGCTCGTCCACTGGAAGGCCTACGACGGCACGCCGCTCAAAGGCCTCCTCTACACCCCGGAGAATCTCGACACTACAAAGAAGTACCCTATGATGGTCTACTTCTACGAAAAGAATTCCGAAACTCTCTACAACTACTACTCACCCGCGCCAAGCCGTTCCATAATCAACATACCGTTCTACGTCAGCCGAGGCTACGTTGTCTTCGTGCCGGACATTGTCTACAAGGTGGGACATCCCGGCAAGAGCGCATACAACTGCATCTGTGCAGGTGCTGAGGCCATGTGCGCGGAATACAGCTTCATCGACAAGTCGCGCATGGCCATCCAGGGCCAGAGCTGGGGCGGCTACCAGGTGGCCTACCTCGTGACCTGCACAGACATGTTCGCAGCGGCCGGTGCAGGAGCTCCGGTGGGCAACATGACCAGCGCCTACGGCGGCATCCGCTGGGAGTCCGGCAACAGCCGCATCAGCCAGTATGAACATGGCCAGAGCCGTATCGGAGCCACTCTCTGGGACAAGGGCGGGCTTGACCTCTACATAGAGAACTCGCCGGTGTTCTTCGCTCCTGCGGTGAAGACTCCTGTGCTCATCATGCACAATGATGCCGACGGCGCCGTTCCATGGTACCAAGGCATCGAGTTCTTCATGTCGCTAAGACGTCTCGGAAAGCCTTCATGGCTCTTGGAATACAACAACGAGGCGCATAACCTCCGCGAAAGGCGCAACTGCAAGGACCTTTCCGTCAGGCTTCAGCAGTTCTTCGACCACTACCTGCAGGGTGCTCCGGAGCCGGTCTGGATGAAGTCCGGTATCCCTTATGAGCGCAAGGGCAGCTACTTCGGCTACGAATACGCGGAATAGCGCCTGCCTCCGACATTCTGGCAACACACTGCAAGGCCACGACTTCATAGTCGTGGCCTTTGCCATAGTTGTTTTGTGCAAAGACATAATCCAAGTCCATAATTGCGAAGAATGCACGGCTAACAGCAAACAAAGAGCGGCGGCAGCAGTTCCACAGCCGAAGCAGAAGTAGACAAGTCAGCCAGAGGCAGGCAAAAGATGGAGTATTTAATTTTTTTGTATATTTGCGATATTGTACTAATGATTTAATCCTATTTCTGATGAAGAAAAATCTGAATAATATTTGTGCTAAATACACAGTCCCACAAGAAGTTAAAGCCCTCGGAATCTACCCTTACTACAGACCTATTTCCTCCGGACAGGACCCCGTGGTCACCATGGCCGACGGCAAGAAAGTCCTGATGTTCGGCTCCAATTCATATCTCGGTCTCTCTGACGACCCACGACTCAAAGAAGCCGCAATCGCGGCGATACACAAATACGGAACAAGCTGCTCCGGAAGCCGCTTCCTCAACGGAACGCTCGACATCCACGAGGAGCTTGAAGCCAAACTCGCGAAGTTTGTAGGCAAAGACGAAGCCGTCACCTACAGCACCGGATTCCAGGTTAACCTTGGAGTTCTCAGCTGCCTCGGGTTCAAGGGAGGATACACCTTCCTTGACGCGCTTGACCACGCCTGTATCATCGACGGCAGCCGCCTCGGATTTGCCGAAGTCCGCAAATTCAAGCACAACGACATTGAGGCCCTCGAGAAGAAGCTCGCCCTCGCACCTGCGGATGCCCCGAAACTCATCGCAGTGGACGGCGTATACTCGATGGAAGGAGACATCGCCCCGCTCCCTGAACTGGTGAGACTCTGCGAGAAATATAACGCCTCCGTGATGGTCGACGACGCACACGGACTCGGAGTCATCGGCGAGAACGGTTCAGGCACCGCAAGCCACTACGGTCTCACCGACAAGACAGACCTCATCATGGGCACCTTCTCCAAGAGTTTCGGCTCGCTCGGAGGATTCATCGCCGGAGACAAGGAGGTCATCGAATACCTCAAGCACAACTCACGCTCTCTCATCTTCAGCGCATCCATGACCCCGGCGGCAGTCGCTGCTGCATCCGCGGCTCTCGACATCATGATCAACGAGCCGGAGCGCAGAGAGAACCTCTGGAAAGTCACAAGACACGCACAGAAAGCATTCAAGGACAACGGTTTCGACACAGGTCACACTCAGTCCCCTATCATCCCGCTCTTCGTCCGCGACACCATCAAGGCGATGAGAATCGTGCGCAAGGCCTACGAGGTAGGAGTCTTCATCACCCCTGTCATCGCCCCTGCCGTCCCTGAAAGCGACGTGCTCATCCGCTTCGCTCTCATGGCCACGCACAACATCGCACAGGTCGACGAAGCCGTCGAAAAACTCACCGCCATCTTCAAAGAGGAAGGCCTAATCGCATAGGCGCAGATGGTCATCCTCATCACAGGCATCAGTTCCGGATTCGGGAAGGCGATGGCAGAGCGACTGTCCGCTGATGGACACAAGGTCTACGGAACCCACCGCCGCGACGTTGCCCGGATTCCCGGAGTAGTCTACATCAAAGCGGATTCATCCGACGAGGCGCAGGTCGAGGCAGCAGTGACCCAGGTCATGGAAGCCGAAGGACGGATTGACGTCTTCATCAACAACGCCGGCATGGGTATAGGCGGTCCGCTCGAGTTCTCCTCGCTGCAGGACGCGGAGAGGCAGATGGACGTCAACTGGATGGGGATGGTCAGATTCCTGCATTCCGTGGTCCCTGTTATGCGCCGTCAAGGCGGAGGCAAGATAATCTGTATCAGTTCCATAGGCGGCCTTATGGGTCTTCCGTTCCAGGGGCTGTACTCTGCGTCGAAATACGCTATTGAAGGCTATTGCGAAGCTCTTCGTCTCGAGACCAAGGCATTCGGTATCAAGGTCGTGGTTGTCGAACCCGGAGACTTCTCGACAGGCTTCACCGCAGTGCGCAAGAGCGTCAACAACGACGAAGCTCTCAAGGTCTACAAATCCTATGCGGAATCGCTTTCCAAGATAGAGCACGACGAGTCGTCTGGGCTCACTCCGGACGTGCTCGCCGCCAAGATTTCATCGATTGTCAAGAAGAAGAATCCGCGCTACCACTACATCGTGGCGACGTTGGAGCAGAGGCTCTCCGTCTTTCTGAAAGGGATACTTCCACCGAGCATCTTCGCAAAGATACTCTCAAGCTACTACAGACTGTAGCCAGCCCCTCTTCACAAGTCATTTACTACTCCTGCTTTATGTAGGAGAGGAACTCCGCACGGACGCGGGGGTCGTTCCGGAAAGCTCCGGTCAGGCAGGTCGTGGTCATCACGCCGCTCTTGCGTGCACCTCTCCCCTCCTTACAGAGATGCCGTCCTCTCATCATCAGAGCCATCCCGCGCGGAGGATTGTCGCTGCCTAGAGCCTCGGAGAGAGTATCGACCACATCGTGCACGAGCCGTTCCTGCACCTGTAGGCGTGAAGCGCAGTAATCCACCACCCTGCCTATCTTCGACAGCCCCAGAATCCTTCCCTTCGGGTTCGGAAGGTAGGCGAACCAGTAGTCTCCGAAGAAGCTCCTGCAGTGATGCTCGCATATCGAGTAGAACGTGCCGCTGTCCACTACCATGTCGTCATAGACGATGCCGTCCTGCCCGTTCGGAAAAGTGGTCACCGTCGGCTTCTGAGTCTCGTCATAGCCGCGAAAGATTTCCCTGAACATCTTGAGCATCCTTTCAGGAGTCTCTGCAAGACCGGTCCTGTCGGGGTTTTCACCTATGTATTCCAGCAGCTCGCGGATATCGCGGCGTGCCTGATCTTCCGTAATCATAGTTGCAAATATATACAAAATATGCTCACGCCATCCACCGGGGACACTTTCCCCAAGTTTCAAAGCTGCACTTCATAGACTTGAAATGGCGCATTTTATCATTATATTTACGCGATTTTAACCGTCATGAAAATAAATTTCAGCATCGAATACATGACAGAGTGGGGTGACTACCTCGCTCTCGTCATCGGTGGCAGGACCTACCGGATGGAATGGGGCGACGGCGGCCTCTGGCACGTCACCGTGGACCACTGCAGCGCAGCAGACCTCAAGTCATACTCCTATGTCGTCATTCGCGAGGGACTTGTCTGGAGAGTCGAATGGTGCAACCACTCATCCAGAGTCAGCAGCGACATCCACGACAGCTGGATTGACTGTCCCGTCAAGGGCTGCCCTTTCCCGAGAGCGCATCAGGCGGCCATGTTCGACACCCCGGGATTCAAGGGTGCAGGCACTGCCGTCCCTGTCTTCTCGCTGCGCAGCGAGAACGACTTCGGCATCGGCGAGTTCAAAGACCTCCACGCACTCATCGACTGGGCTTCACAGACTGGACAGTGCATAATCCAGCTCCTGCCAGTCAACGATACGACCAGAAAGGGAGGATGGGAAGACTCGTACCCGTACAGCCCGGTGTCTTCCTTCGCCCTCCATCCGCTCTACATCCATCTCCAGAGCCTCGGCATCAAGGAGAACGCAGCATTCAGAAAGCTCCAGAAAGAGCTCAACGAGCTGCCGGAAATCGACTACCCTCGAGTATTCAAGGCTAAGATGAATTATCTCCGCCAGGCTTTCGAGCAGCGCGGCAAGAAGGATATGGAGACCCCCGGATACCGGAGTTTCGTCAAGGAGAACTCTGGCTGGCTCGACGAATACGCCTCTTTCTGCGCACGGAGGGACTCCCTCGAAGAAGACTATTACAGATGGATGCAGTGGCATCTCGACAAGCAGTTCTATGCTGAAGCCAAGTATGCCCGCTCGAAGGGCATCGCGCTCAAGGGGGACCTGCCTATCGGGGTAAGCGCAGACAGCGCGGAGGCCTGCTGGCATCCGGAACTTTTCAATCTCGACTCAACGGCCGGCGCCCCGCCTGACTATTTCAGCCGCGATGGCCAGAACTGGGGATTCCCGACCTACAACTGGGACGAAATGGCCAAGGACGGCTACGCCTGGTGGAAATCCCGCCTGCGCAAGATGTCCCGCTACTTCGATGCCTTCAGAATCGACCACATCCTCGGGTTCTTCCGCATCTGGGAGATTCCTGTGGGCTGCCGCGGCGGCATCGAGGGGCATTTCAATCCCGCTCTGCCGTATTCCGCCGAGGAAATATACTTCATGCAACTTCCTCGGGAGGGGCTCTTCCACGAAGATCCGCGTCATCCGGGAATGTACCAGCCGCTCATCAGCCCTGCCTCGCAGAACCTGCCACAGTGGCAGCAGGAGAGGTTCGGAGCGCTGTACAACGAGTTCTTCTTCCACCGACACAACGAGTTCTGGAGAAAGAACGCCGAGAAGAAGCTCCCTGCCCTGCTGAACGCCACCGGGATGCTCGCCTGTGGCGAGGACCTCGGGATGGTGCCGGACTGCGTACCGGGAGTGATGGAGCACGAGAAGATTCTCTCGCTCAAGATGCGCGGCATGGAGCACGAGGGAGAGTGGAAGTACTTGAGCGTCTGCGCGACTTCAAGCCACGATATGGAGACCCTCCGGATGCAGTTCCCCGAAGACCCTACCCCTTACGAGGTAATGAAGGCCCTTCAGGAGTTCCTGTGCTCACCTTCGATGCTCGCAATCTTCCCAATCCAGGACTGGGTAGCGCTCGACGGCGGATTCCGCCGCTCGGACCGCAGCGTGGAGAGAATCAACTACCCCGCCGACCCGCACAACAGGTGGAAGTTCCGGCTGCACTTCAATCTTGAGAGTCTGCTGGAAGCCTCAGCCCTCAACAAGGCCGTCAAGTCTCTCGTCCAGGACAGCGGAAGAGCCGCGAAATAGTCCCGCCGACTCATGAAAAAGGAACCCCGAAAACCGTCTCCGGCCTTCGGGGTTCTTCAGTTTCCAGGGTAAGTGCACCGTTACTTCGAGAGGTTCTCCCGCATGTCGGTGTCGGCCTGAATGTTCTTCAGTTTGTAGTAGTCCATGACCCCGATGTTGCCCTTGCGGAAAGCTTCAGCAATAGCGAGAGGGACCTCGGCTTCGGCTTCGATAACCTTGGCACGTGCATCCTGCGCCTTAGCTTTCATCTCCTGTTCGAGAGCCACCGCCATGGCGCGGCGCTCCTCAGCACGGGCCTGGGCTATGTTCTTATCGGCCTCAGCCTGGTCAATCTGGAGGACGGCACCGATGTTCTTGCCGACGTCGATGTCGGCGATGTCGATGGAGAGTATCTCGTATGCCGTCCCTGCGTCGAGGCCCTTGTTGAGCACGAGCTTGGAGATGCTGTCAGGATTCTCGAGCACGGACTTGTGGGACTCCGAAGAGCCGATGCTGCTGACGATGCCCTCGCCCACACGCGCGAGGATAGTCTCTTCTCCGGCACCTCCGACGAGTTGCTTGATATTGGCACGCACGGTAACGCGGGCTTTCGCGATGAGCTGAATGCCATCCTTGGCAACCGCCGTCACCGGAGGAGTGTTGATGACTTTAGGGTTGACCGACATCTGCACCGCCTCAAGCACGTCGCGGCCGGCAAGGTCGATGGCGGAAGCCATCTTGAAGTCCAGAGCTATGTTGGCCTTGTTGGCGGAGATGAGTGCCATAACCACATTGGTCACGTTTCCCTTGGCGAGATAGTGCGCCTCCAGCTCGTTGGCCTTCAGAGTCAGGCCTGCCTTGGTTCCGGTTATCATCGCCATCACTATCGTGTATGGGTTGACTCCTCTCCACCTCATCAGGACGAGCTGAAGGAGAGACACATATACTCCGGAAAGGATTGCCTGGAACCACAAGGCCACCGGGAAGAACCAGAGGAGGATAACAAGTGCGACGATGATTATCGCCGCGAGAAGAATTGGACTCATTTTATTGTTCTGTTATTGGTTTGACTGTGACTTGGCTGCCTTCCACCGAGACGACTTCGACCGGTGTGCCGGCATCCACGAGGGAACCGTCATCTGACTTCACCTCGACGAGTACTTCACCGAACTTGCCAGTACCCATAGGGGCCAGACGTGTCTTCGCGACTCCATTGTCTCCGGCGCGTACCCTCGACGACTCGACATTGACCTTGGAGGTGATCTCGGTGGAGAGTTCGAACTTTTTCCATGTCCTGGCCCTCAGGACTACCGCGATGCATACGACGAGAAGAACGAGAGTGCACGAAAGCACCCACCATCCCGCAGAAAAACCTATGTACGCGAAAGTGTACCAGCATGCCGCGCCGAGGGAGGCAAGGCTGAGAAAGCCTCCGATTCCCACTCCAGGGATGAGCAGCAACTCGACCAACATGAAAATGATGCCGGCAAGAATCAAGGCTGTAGTAATCCACCACATATTCAGACTGTTTGTTGTTCGGGCAAATATACAAAAAGCATGGGGTAAAGTTTCGTTGTTTTGATAAAAATACTAACTTTGCGAACTATTTTGGAAATTATTTAACGTAATAATCATGCACAATAAAGGTTTCGTCAGATTAATTGCAATCTGCCTCCTTCTTGCCTGCCTGTGGCAACTTTCCTTCACCCTCGTGACCAACATCTACGAGAAGAAGGCCGACGCCGCCGGCGAAAGGGCTGTGGAGAACGTACAGAAGACAGCCGAATTCAGTCAAGTGCCGGATGTCGACAAGGCCTACTACCTTGACTCTATCAGGAAGATAGAGACCCTGCGTTACACTGATTCCATCGCCAGCAAGAAGATTTATCTCTGGTATACCCTTAAGGGCGTCCGCGAGCAGGAAATCAGCCTCGGACTTGACCTCAAGGGCGGTATGAACGTAATGCTGCAGGTGCAGCTCGAGGACCTCGTGAGAGCTCTCGCGGACAACAGTGAGAATCCTGCGTTCCAGCAGGCCATCGCCCTTGCGAAGGAGCGGAGTGTCAACTCACAGTCCGACTTCATCACTCTCTTCGCTGACGCATGGAAGGAGACTTCCGGAGGCACAAGGCTTGCCACGATATTCGGCACCTACGAGATGAAGGACAGAATCACCCCCGAGACTTCCGACGATCAGGTCATCAGCGTAATCAGGTCCGAGGCGGAGAGCGCGGTGGCGAACTCCTTCAACGTGCTCCGCAACCGTATCGACCGCTTCGGTGTCACCCAGCCTTCTATCCAGAAGATCGGCAACACCGGACGCATCCTCGTCGAACTCCCTGGCGTGAAGGAACCTGAGCGTGTGCGCAAGCTGCTCCAGGGCACCGCATCGCTCGAGTTCTGGACAACCTATACAGCGCAGGAGATTACCCCTTACCTCGTGGAGGCAAATTCAGTGCTCGCACAGACTCTCGCAGCAGACGAGCCTGAAAAGGCTGAAGAAACCGCAAGCAAGTCGGCCGACACCGATGATATCGTAGCCCAGGAGCTCAACAATGCAGCAAGCAGCAACGCCGAGCTCGAAAGCTACAGGAAGTCCAATCCGCTCTTCGCGGTCCTCACTCCAAGTGACTTCCGCGACAACGCCTGCATCGGTTTCGCTTCAGCAGCTGACACCGCACTCGTCAATCGCTATCTCCATGCACCTGAGGTGGCATCCGTGTTCCCAGCTGAATTCCGCCCTATGTGGTCCGTGAAGCCGAGTCAGATGGTTGCTGGAGGCAATGTATATGAACTCATCGCCATCAAGGCATCCTCACGCGACGGCAAGGCACCTCTCGACGGAGGTTCAGTCACCAACGCCCGCGTTGAATACGAGAACAGCCGCGGAGGCACTCCTGGTGTATCAATGACCATGAACGCCGAAGGCGCAAACACTTGGGCACGTCTTACCAAAGACAACATCGGACGTCAGGTGGCCATCGTGCTCGACGGCACCGTATACTCATATCCTACCGTCCAGACCGAGATTTCCGGTGGTTCATCTTCAATCACCGGCAATTTCACCGTAGAAGAGGCGACCGACCTTGCCAACGTACTCAACTCAGGTAAGCTTCCTGCCCCTGCCACCATCGTTCAGGAGCAGGTCGTAGGACCTTCACTCGGTGCCGCTTCCATCCACTCCGGACTCATTTCCTTCATCATCGCGTTCTGCTGCGTGCTCCTCTACATGATTTTCTTCTACAAGGGAGCCGGCGTTGCAGCCGACATCGCTCTTCTTTCCAACGTTGTCCTGCTCTTCGGTACGCTTTCAGCGTTCGGTGCAGTGCTCACCTTGCCTGGTATCGCAGGTCTCGTCCTCACCATGGGTATGGCAGTCGACGCGAACGTGATCATCTATGAACGTATCAAGGAGGAACTCAAGGCAGGTAAGGGTCTGTCCGTGGCTATCCACGACGGTTACCGCAACGCCTACTCAGCCATCATCGACGGTCAGGTGACCACCTTCCTCACCGGTCTGGTACTCTTCTTCTTCGGCTCAGGTCCTATCAAGGGCTTCGCAACGACGCTGATGATTGGTATCATCACCTCGGTACTCACCTCTATCTTCGTCACAAGGCTCATCTTCGACGACCGCGTCAAGGCAGGCAAGAGCATCTCTTTCGAGACCTCACTCACCAAGAACTTCCTCAAGAACACCAAGATCAACTTCCTCTCCGGAAAGAAGTGGTCATACCTCGTTTCCGGACTCCTCATCCTCATCGCCATCGGTTCTATCTGCTTCAAGGGATTCACCTATGGTGTTGACTTCACCGGAGGCCGTACCTATGTGGTCCGCTTTGACAAGCCGGTAACCGCCGAGGATGTACGTCAGTCCACAAACAAAGTGTTCGAGGAAGCTGCAGCAGCGGATCCTTCTGTCAGCGCTTCTTCAGTGGAAGTGAAGCAGTTCGGTGGAGACAGCCAGATGAAGATCACCACCTCCTACAAGTTCGAGGATGAGTCTTCTACTGTCGACTCAGAGATTGAGGGCATGCTCTACGAGTCACTCAAGGGCTTCTACTCCGATGACCTCACGCTCGACGAGTTCACCTCAACTCTCGACAACCCTAACGGTATCATCTCATCCGACAAGGTTGGAGCATCCATCGCCAACGACATCAAGCGCAATGCGGTCATCTCCATCATCCTCGCGCTGATTGTAATCTTCGGCTACATCGCCATCCGCTTCCGCGGCTGGATATGGGGTCTCGGAGGTGTTGTATCCCTCGCCCATACGGCCATCATCGTAATCGGATTCTTCTCGCTGTTCAGCGGCATCCTTCCGTTCAACCTCGATGTCGACCAGACGTTCATCGCGGCTATCCTGACTATCATCGGATACGCCATCAACGACAACGTGGTCATCTTCGACCGTATCCGCGAGAATCTCGCCCTGCATCCGCACGACGACTTCGCGCAGACAGTGAACAAGTCCCTCAACGCGACCCTCACCCGTACGGTGAACACCTCAGTGTCTACTCTCCTCCCTATGCTTGCAATCGCAATCTTCGGAGGTGAGTCCATCAGAGGTCTTTCCGTAGCGCTCTGCCTCGGTGTTTGCATCGGAACCTACGCTTCCATCATGATCGGTACTCCGATTATGTTTGATGCCGCCAAGAAGGCTTCACGCAAGGCTGTAAAAAAGAAATAGCGAAAGCTTTACCGCACGATAAAAAGGACCCGGCGAAATCTTTTCTGTCGGGTCCTTTTTGTGTATATTTGCAATATGTCTTTCGTACATCTTCACGTCCATACCCAGTACTCCATCCTTGACGGGATGAGCGACATCTCCAAGCTTTTCAAACGCGCTGAAGCGCTCGGAATGCCAGGACTTGCCATCACCGACCACGGCAATATGTATGGCGTTAAGGACTTCATGGACATCTCGGCCAAGTTCCCGTCCGTGAAGCCAGTAATCGGCTGCGAAATCTATGTCACACGGCACTACGACCACAAGCTGAAAGACAACGACCACAAGAAGTACTACCACCTCATCCTCCTCGCCAAGAACTACGACGGCTACAAGAACCTCATCAAAATAGTCTCCACGGGACATATAGAGGGCATGTACTACAAGAAGCCGCGGGTCAGCCACGAAGTCCTCGAGAAATACCACGAGAACCTCATCTGCTGCTCCGCCTGCATCTCCGGAGAAATCCCGACGGACATCCTCGCGGGCGACACCGAAGCCACAGACAACGCCATCGAGTGGCACAAGAGAGTCTTCGGAGACGACTACTACCTCGAGGTGATGCTGCACCGGACAGAGGTACCCGGACTCTCCACCGACATCTACGAAAGGCAGAAGGAGTACTGCGATGAGATTTTCCGCCTTGCAGAGAAGCACGGAGTCAAGGTAGTGGCCACCAATGACGTGCACTTCGTGATGCGGGAGGACGGACCTGCACACGACAGGCTCATCTGCATCAACACGGGCACGATAATGAACGACCCCAAGAGGCTCCGCTACACCCAACAGGAGTACCTCAAGAGCGAGGATGAGATGCTCTCGTTATTCCCAGACCATCCGGAGGCCATATACAACACGATGGAGGTCCTGAACAAGATTGAGCGCTATCCCATCGACCGCGGCCATGTCCTGCCGAAGTTCCAGATAGACCAGAGTTTCCTCGACAACATAGACGAGCACCTCGCAAGGTACGACGAAATCATCGAGAACGGCAAGTACGAGGTTGTGAAGGACCACGACGGCAACATCGTCCAAAAAAACTACCGTGGTGACGAGTTCTGCCGTTCGGTGGCTTTCCTCTGCCACAAGACCTACTCCGGAGCGCACCGCCGCTATGGCGAGACGCTCTCCGATGAGCAGCAGGAGAGAATCCACTTTGAGTTGATGACAATCTCCTACATGGGATTCCCCGACTACTTCCTCATCGTCCAGGACTTCATCAACTGGGGGCGCAACAACGGAGTGTCCGTCGGGCCGGGAAGAGGCTCCGCGGCCGGCTCCTGCGTGGCCTACTGCCTCGGAATCACCAATCTCGACCCGCTCCGCTACGACCTTCTCTTCGAGCGTTTCCTCAACCCGGAACGTATCTCGATGCCAGATATAGACGTGGACTTCGACGATGAAGGCCGCTACAGAGTTATCCAGTACGTGCAGGAGCACTACGGCGCCGACCACATCTCCCACGTCGTAACCTTCGGCACGATGGCTGCCAAACTGGCCATCAAGGACGTCGCACGCATCTCGGACCTCCCGATACCAGAGTCCAACAGGCTAGCCAAGATGGTGCCTGACGGCCCTGTCGAGTTCAAGAACAGCAAGGGAGAGGATGTCAACTCCAAGAAACTCGCGGACTATGTCACGCACATCAACGAGCTGCGCAACGAATACGAGAACGGCGGACCACTTGTGAGGGAAGTCCTCGAGTACGCCGTCAAACTCGACGGCTGCATCCGCCAGACGGGCATCCACGCCTGCGCGATGATCATCGGACGCGGCAACCTCACAGACTACATCCCGATTACCACCGGAGTGGACAAGGCCACAAACCAGGAAGTGTGGGTAAGTCAGTATGAAGGCAGCAAGATTGAGGACGTCGGAATGCTGAAGATGGACTTCCTCGGACTGAAGACCCTCTCCATCATCACCCGATGCCTCGACCTGATAAAGAAGCGTTTCGGAAAGGACTTCGACATAGAGAAAATCCCTATCGACGACCCCGAAGTCTTCGACCTCTTCTCCCGTGGAGATACCAAGAGCATCTTCCAGTTCGAATCTCCAGGAATGCAGAAGTACCTAATACAGCTGCACCCGGAAAGATTCGAGGACCTCATAGCCATGAACGCCCTCTACCGACCTGGCCCTATGGATTACATCCCGAAGTTCATCGAGGGCAAGAAGGACCCGAGCAAGATAACCTACGACCTCCCGGCCATGGAGGAATTCCTCAATGAGACCTACGGCGTCACAGTCTATCAGGAGCAGGTGATGAGGCTCTCGCAGAAGCTCGCAGGATTCTCGAAGGGCAAGGCCGACAAACTCCGCAAGGCGATGGGAAAGAAGAAGAAGGACGTGCTCGATTCCCTCAAGGACTCCTTCATGAAGGGTGCTCTCGCCAACGGACATCCGCAGGAGACGCTCGAGAAGATCTGGAAGGACTGGGAAGCCTTCGCCAAGTACGCCTTCAACAAGTCCCATGCTACCTGCTACGCCTGGGTGAGCTACCAGACCGCCTGGCTCAAGGCACACTATCCTTCCGAGTTCCAGGCTGCCAACCTGACGCAGAACACCGCCAACATGAGCGAGATGAAGGAGATCATGGCGGACTGCAAGAAGGGCGGTATCAAGGTACTTAGCCCGGACGTCAACGAGTCCGAGCCCCAGTTCTCCGTCAATAGGCAGGGAGACGTGCGCTTCGGTCTCAGTGGACTCAAGGGATTCGGAGACAACGTGGTGGAAAGTATCATCAGGGAGAGGACCGAGAATGGCAATTTCACAGATATCTACGACTTCGTGGAAAGGATGGCGAGCAGCCTCAACCGCCGCAACCTCGAGACCCTCATCTATTCAGGAGCTCTGGACTCTTTCGGGCTTAAGCGCAGCCAGTTCTTTACCCCCGGCAAGAGCGGTGAAGACTTCGTGGACGAACTCGTCAGATACGCGACGCTATACAACAACGACAAGTTCGACAGCGCGACTTCTCTCTTCGGAGACGACGAGGAGATAAAGCCCGTGCGCCCGGAAGCCCCGCTGTTCATCGGCGAAGAAGACAGCCTGAGATTTCTTCAGATGGAGAAGGAATATGTCGGCATGTATCTCTCATCCCACCCGCTGGACCAGTACAGGTTCGAGATAGAGACCTTCGCCAACTGCCCCGCCGGCGGCATCTCCGCCAAGATTGAAGAAGCAGAAAGGACGGACAAGATCCAGAAAATTGCCATAGCCGGAATTATAACGGACTTCAAGACAATGATATCCAAGAATGGTTCTCCTGGAGCGAAGATAACCATAGAGGACTACGAGGGCAACGGCTCGCTGATGCTTTTCGGCAAAGAATACGAGTCGTTCATCCCGTATATGCA
This sequence comes from uncultured Muribaculaceae bacterium, assembly GCA_964385795.1. Classification (GTDB taxonomy): domain Bacteria; phylum Bacteroidota; class Bacteroidia; order Bacteroidales; family UBA932; genus Cryptobacteroides. Next base: position 96,047 of record CAYLPY010000002.1, on the reverse strand, counting down.
GCTGCACAACCTGATTCTCGTGGAGGGTGAAGTAAAGCCGAGGTTCTTCATCAAGCCAGAAGAGAGAGAGCAGGGGAAAAAGGTCCCGTACACGTTCAGGATAGGCAAGGTCTCTCTGCTCGGCAACGTCGGTACTGAGAGAATCTCGGAAATAGTCATCAACCTCACCTCGGAGCAGCTTTCGGAGGAGTTCAGGAAGAATCTCGTAAAGAAACTCAAGGCATTCAAGGGCAAGACCACCCTCTCCATCCATCTATGGGATGCCGCCACGGGCTACAAAATACCGTTCAGATCCAAGAGCGTGTCTGTCTGCGTGTGCCAGAATCTGGTGGACGCTCTTTCCAATCTCGGCGTCACTTACAGCATCAACACCAACAAAACCTCGTAAAAAAGCAGGGTGGCCCGAAGGTCATCCTGCCTGAATGTCGGCCAACGTCGGCTGAAGAAGGCCTGCCTATGAAAACAGAGGCTTCTGCTCCTCTTCTTGCCAGCCCTGCGCCGAGATGCGATGCTCCAGTCCGTCTGGAGTAACAAGCACTGCTCCCACCTCCGGACGGGCAAGATGCCCGATTATGTCGAAACCGCCGAACTCACGCCTTAAATCTTCGTAGCGAGCTATCGGCACCACGAAAAGTAACCGGAAATCATCCCCTCCGTTCATCGCGGCGGAGACAGGGTCAATATCGAGTTCTTTTCCGAGTGCGAAACTGTTGCCCTCGAACGGAATTTTGTCAGCATATATCTTTACGCCGAGGCCACTGTCCCTACGCAGCCTCAAAACAGCATCAGAAAGCCCCCTGGAGACAAGATAAGAGTACGAAGGTATAATTCCACCACTCACCGCCTGCGTAACCGTTCCAGGGCTTAATTCAGGCTTAAGATAGGCCTTCACAAGCATCTTGTATGTCTCGAGGTCCTTTCTCTCATGTTCGAGAGCTTGCTGTCCGAGATAGGCAGCACCGAGACTGCCCGACACGCAGAGGAGATCCTTGCTCTCCGGCCTGCCGCGCTCCACAGTCGCGGATAGACCAGTCGCCGAAACGCTTATAGCAAGTCCGTTGCGCGACGGGACCAGATCCAGAGAGAGAGAAGCGTAGCCGTGCTCGTGAGCCGCAGTGACGACACCCTCCCAGAGCTCGGAAATCTGCTCGTAGTCGAGCTTCGCCGAGATACCGAGCACTACGGAAAGAGTTCTCGTATGGGCCATCGAGGCATAAAGCTCCCCTGTTACAGCCACGACGCATTTGTAGCCGAGATGCTTAAGTGGGAAGTAGACGAGACTGAAATCCGTCCCCTCGAGGAAAAGCCTCGATGCAAAGACACTTTCCCCTGCTTCCGCAGCACTGCGCAGAGGCTCCCCGAAAGGAGTGTATCCGCTGCCTTCAAAAAGCTGCCGTATGGCTTCCACACGGCCAAGCTCAGAAAAAGTCTGCGCCATTAGAGGTTCCTCAGCAGGTTGTTGAGGTTGACTCTCTTGTCAATCAGGCTGCGGAGCTCTGCCACAGGCACTCTCTCCTGCTGCATCGTGTCGCGGTCACGGACGGTGACGCAGTTGTCCACGAGAGAATCGTGGTCGACCGTGATGCAGTACGGAGTTCCGAGAGCATCCTGACGGCGGTATCTCTTGCCTATACTGTCTTTCTCGTCGTACTGGCAATTGAAGTCATATTTAAGCTCGTCCATAACATTCTGCGCGAACTCTGGAAGACCGTCCTTCTTCACGAGGGGGAGGACTGCCGCCTTGACCGGCGCGAGAGGCGCAGGAAGGCTGAGCACGGTGCGGGTCTCGCCGTTTTCGAGAGTCTCGACCTTGTAGGAGTGGCTCAGCACTGCGAGGAACATACGGTCCACGCCAATGGAAGTCTCCACGCAGTAAGGCACATAGCTTTCGTTGGTCTCAGGGTCGAAGTACTGGAGCTTCTTGCCGGAGATTTTCTGATGGTTGCCGAGATCGAAGTCGGTCCTGCTGTGGATACCTTCGAGTTCCTTGAAGCCGAATGGGAAGTTGAACTCTATGTCCGTAGCGGCGTTAGCATAGTGCGCGAGCTTCTCATGATCGTGAAAACGGTAGTTCTCCTCCCCCATTCCGAGGTTGGTATGCCATTTCATGCGATTCTCCTTCCACTTTTTGAACCACTCCATCTCAGTCCCAGGGCGGACGAAGAACTCCATCTCCATCTGCTCGAACTCCCTCATTCTGAAGATGAACTGACGCGCCACAACTTCGTTGCGGAAGGCCTTGCCTATCTGCGCAATACCGAAAGGAATCTTCATCCTGCCGGTCTTCTGGACGTTGATGTAGTCCACAAAGATGCCCTGCGCAGTCTCAGGACGGAGATAGATGGTATTGGACTCGTCTCCCACGGAGCCGAACTGTGTAGAGAACATGAGGTTGAACTGTCTCACATCCGTCCAGTTGCAGGTGCCGCTGATCGGACATACGATGCCACAGTCCATGATAATCTGCTTGTATTCCTTGAGGTCATTGGCCTGCTCGGCTGCCACATAGCGGTTGTGAACCTGCTCATAGCGAGCTTTCTCGCGAAGAACGTTCGGATTGGTCTCGCGGAACTTCGCCTCATCGAAGGACTCTCCGAATTTGCGGCGGCCTTTCTCGACTTCCTTATTGATTTTCTCCTCAATCTTGCAGAGATAGTCCTCAATCAGGACATCGGCACGGTATCTTTTCTTGGAGTCCTTGTTGTCGATGAGTGGGTCGTTGAACGCTGCCACGTGACCGGATGCAACCCAGGTCTTCGGGTGCATGAATATACAGGCGTCGATGCCGACGATGTTCTCGTTGAGACGAGTCATCGCGTTCCACCAATATTGCTTGATGTTGTTTTTAAGTTCCACGCCCATCTGGCCGTAGTCATACACGGCGGCAAGACCGTCGTAGATGTCGCTCGATGGAAAGATGAACCCGTACTCCTTGCAGTGGGCAACGAGAACCTTGAACAATTCTTCTTGTGTCATATCAGTTTGATTTTTTCGTTTTCTTCTTGAAGGACAAGCGACAAATTTACGCTTTTTCGCCCAATATTTCCAGTAGCGGCCGCATAATGAAATCCCTTTCCTTCATCAGTGGATGAGGAATCTTAAGGAAAGGCGTGTCGACGGTCATGTCTCCGTACAGGAGAATATCTATGTCTATGATTCTGTTGTGATAGATACGGCTTCCGTCCGAAGCATATTCCACGACTTCGCGGCGGCCCATCTCCTTCTCTATGCCCTTGCACACCGAAAGTATCTCCTCTGGCCCAAGTGAGGTGCTGTAGCAGGCCACGCAGTTCAGAAAATCCCCACCCTCGAATCCCCAGGACTTAGATTCGATAATGGAAGAAAGAGCAGTCCTCGCTCCCCCCATCCTTTCATCGAGAAGAGCGAGAGCCCTGCCGATATTGGCACGACGGTCGCCTTCGTTGGTACCGAGGGAGAGATAAACATCAAGCGAAATCATCGTCCATCTCAGGATCCATGCCGAGAGCCACCCGCGCCTCGTCGGAAAGCATACTCCTGTCCCACACCGGTTCAAACACAAGTTCTATCGCGCAGGACTTAATGCCTGGCGTAATCTCGACGTTGTGCTTCACTTCCGCAAGAACCTCGTCGGCCATCGGGCAGTTCGGCGCAGTGAAAGTCATCTTGATGTGCACATCACGCGACTTGCTTATGTTGAGTTCATAGATAAGTCCGAGGTCATAGATGTTCACAGGTATCTCCGGATCGTACACCTGCTTCAACGCAAGGACCACCGCTTCATAGAGAGGTGCAAGTTCCTTGACGTCTTCCGGTGTGAGAATGTCTTTTTCGTCACTCATTTGCTGCTGCAGTTTTCGTTTGCGATGCGTCGCATCGTGGCTATCATCGAGGCAAGTCCGTTGGCTCTCGTCGGGGAAAGGTTCTCCTTGAGCCCGAGTCTCTCGACGAAAGAGAAATCGTCAGCTGCTATCTCGCAGGCAGTCCTTCCGGAATACACCCTGACGAGAAGCGATATGATACCCTTCGTGATGAGAGCATCGCTGTCCGCACAGAACTGAAGAGCCCCATCTACCTCTTTCCAGTCGAGCCATACTCTTGACTGGCAACCTTTTATGAGACAATCTTCAGTCTTTGCCTCCTCTGGGAAAGTATCAAGCGACTTACCCATATCTATAAGATATTCATACTTGTCCAACCAGTTGTCGAACATCGACAGTTCGTCTACAAGTTCATCCTGTGCTTCCTTCAATGTCTTCATCTGTCAAGCATTTTAATGGCCCTGTCAAGTGATTCCACGAAATACTTCGCTTCGTCAAGTGTATTGTACGGAGCGAACGATGCCCTGAGCATGCCGGTGACTCCAAATCTGTCCATCAGCGGCTCGGCACACATCTGTCCCGAACGGACCGCCACCCCCATCTTGTCCAGAATGAGCGCGAGATCCTCGTGATGGATATGTTCCACGGAGAACGAAAAGAGAGGTATCTTCCTGCATCCGCCGAACGGAGTACCGTAAAGTTTTATCCTGCAATCACTTGAAAGAATATTCAGAATATAGTCGCAAATCTCTTCGGTCTGTCTCTCTATTTCTGGGCAGCGCATCTGTCTCATGAGTTCAGTGGCCGGTTTAAAAGTCGGAGTCCCCGAGATGTTCTGGGTTCCCGCCTCGAACTTATGCGGAGCAACCGCGTATGCCGTGCCATCCCAGGAGACCGTAGCAATCATCTCACCTCCCCCGAGGAAAGGCGGCATGGCATCAAGCCACTTCTTCTTCCCGTAAAGGACTCCTGTGCCGGGTGAGGCATATATCTTGTGCCCGGAGAAAGCATAAAAATCACAGTCCAGACTAGATACGTCCACGCACTCGTGAACCACTCCCTGAGCGCCATCGACAAGAACAGGACAATTAATTGAATGACAAATATTTACAATCTCCTTTACCGGATTAACCAGTCCAAGCACATTGGAAATGTGAGCGACGCATACGAGTTTTGTCTTCTCCGAAAGGAGGGACTTCAGCACATCGAGTCTGAGACATCCGTAGTCATCGACCGGAAGCACTCGCAGTACAGCTTTCTTCCGCCCGCAAAGCAGTTGCCATGGAACGATATCGGAATGATGCTCGGATTCGGAAACGATTATCTCGTCGCCCTCACCTACGAACGCTTCACCGAAAGAATATGCCACAAGATTGATGGAAGCTGTGGTACCTGAGGTGAATACAATCTCGTCTCCAGAAGCAGCACCAATAAAGTCAGCCACTACTGTCCTCGAAGACTCATACTCCTCAGTCGCAAGATCCGCGATATGGTGAACTGCGCGATGAAGGTTTGAGTTGAATTTCAGCGACATCTCATCCCATTTTTGCACGACCTGTACAGGGCGCATTGTAGTGGCAGCATTGTCTAAATAGACAAGCGGCTTGCCATACACGCGCTCGGAAAGCTGCGGAAAAAATGATCGCAATTCTTCTGAATTCATATAAACTGCAAAATTAACAATCTGTTTTGATATTTGACAACAGACAAAGTGTTAAGGAATTTATATTTTTGCATCGGTAAAACAAATAGAAATGATAGACTACATTAGTGGCAAAATCAAAGAACTGACCCCAACATCGGCAGTAATAGACAACAACGGCATAGGTTACTGTGTCGAAATATCCTTGCAGACCTACGATGTTCTAAGCGGAAACAGCGACGCAGTCGTCTACATTCAGAAACAAGTCAACCAGCGCGACGGACTAGAGACAGACTACGGTTTCGCCAGCAAGGAAGAGAGAGCCCTCTTCAGAAACATCACCTCCGTATCCGGAATGGGCGCGTCGTCAGCGAGGATGATTCTTTCGTCGCTCAGCCCGCAGGAACTCAACGAAGCTATCCTCTCGGAGGACATCAACAGACTCAAGTCCATAAAAGGAATCGGACTAAAAAGCGCCCAAAGACTTATCCTCGAACTTAAAGACAAGATAGTCAAGGGAGAGAATTCAAGTTTCGAGACACTACTCAAAGCAGAATCCAATCTGGCGGCAGAAGAAGCAGCAACGGCACTGCTCAATCTCGGCTTCGCGAAACCGAATATATCAAAAACTATCCAGTCCATCTTAAAAGGCAACCCTATTGCTTCCGTAGAGGAAATCATCAAGGCTGCTCTCAAAATACTCTAAGAAGGAGCATACTGCAGAAGACTTCATAAAGGAGCAAGCAGATCATAATATCACCGTCCGAAATAGACGAGAAGCACAGAAATATCAGAAGGCGACACGCCCGAAATCCTCATAGCCTGCGCGATTGTGCGCGGGCTATATTTTTTAAACTTCTGACGGCACTCAATTGAAAGACCATTTATCTTCTCAAAATCAAATCCATCCGGTATCTGGAGATTCTCAAGACGATGTAGCTTTTCTGCAGCCTGCAGTTCACGATCGATATACCCCTTGTATTTTATGGCTATTTCCACGCTCTCGCAAATAACCTTATCAGTTGTTCCACGTGGAACTATTTGAAGCAAATCATAGAGTGTAATTTCAGGACGAGTGGCAATATCGGCAATTTTCTTTGACTCTGAAACAGTATTTGAACCACGCTCTGTAAGGAAAGGATTGAGGGAAGAAGCGGATATTTTATACTTATCGCAATATTTCAACAGAGACTCCACCTCCTCATACTTGCGCATTGTCAAAACATATCTACGCTCATTAGCAAGTCCGATAGAATACGACAGCGTTGTCAGACGATAATCAGCATTATCTTGACGAAGAAGTATCCGGTATTCAGCACGGGAAGTAAACATACGGTAAGGTTCATCTACACCCTTCGTGACGAGATCATCAATCAGAACCCCGATATAAGCCTGATCGCGACCGAGAATCAGAGGATCCTGCCCATTAATCTTTCGATGAGCATTGATACCTGCTATTATTCCTTGAGCAGCAGCCTCCTCATATCCGGTGGTGCCATTCACCTGCCCTGCAAGAAAAAGTCCTTCTACAGTCTTCGTCTCAAGAGAAGATGTAAGACAGGTAGGATCGAAATAATCGTACTCTACCGCATACGCAGGCTTGAATATCTTCGCGTTCTCAAGTCCCTTTATAGCATGGAGGGCATCAAGTTGGACTTGAAGCGGAAGAGAAGAAGAGAACCCCTGGAGATAGTACTCGTTGGTCCACTCCCCTTCCGGCTCAAGAAAGAGCTGATGAGCATTGTTCTCCGGAAAGACACGTAGTTTATCCTCGATACTCGGACAATATCGCGGCCCTTTGCCATGAATCAGACCTGTAAAAAGAGGAGAATCAGAAAAACCACTGCGGAGGATATCATGGACCTTCTCATTCGTATGAAGAATAAAGCACGGCATCTGAGAAGACGAGCCATCCTGAATCCTCGACGGAGAGTCAAGAAAGGAAAAGCGTTCCGGTTCAGCATCTCCAAACTGGGGAGTCAGTGAAGAAGTATCTACTGAGGAGATGTCTATCCTCGGCGGAGTTCCAGTCTTCATTCTTCCGGAGACAAGCCCCCTTTCAGTGAGCTGCAAAGTCAGACCTTCCGACGACAGTTCTCCTATTCTACCACCTGTCATAGAAGTGCGTCCTATGAATATTTTGCCCGAAAGGAATGTTCCTGCGGTAAGGACAACGCTCCGAGACTTAAAAATTGCCCCGGTATTTGTACGAACACCGACAATTTTTAAATTCTCAAAGAGAAAAGAAACGGCAAAATCGGCGTAAATATCTATATTACAATTACTTTCAAGAATTTTGCGCCAATTCAGTGAAAACAGCACTTTATCACACTGCGCGCGAGGACTCCACATTGCAGGACCCTTAGACTTGTTGAGCATCCTAAACTGGAGCGTAGAGCGGTCAGTTACTATGCCGGTATACCCTCCAAGAGCATCTATCTCTCTAACTATCTGACCCTTAGCAATTCCGCCTATTGCAGGATTACAGGACATTTTAGCAAAGGCAGACATATCAGCTGAAAGCAGAAGGACTCTCGACCCGAGATTCGCCGCCGCCATCGCAGCCTCGCAGCCGGCGTGTCCACCGCCTACGACAATGACATCATAAATAAAACTCATCCTACGAGAGAAGTTCTGAGCGAGAGATAGTAATCTTCTTTGCTCCGCATGATTTTGATATCTTCATCCGTATGGTCATCGTAACCTATAAGGTGAAGAAGACCATGGACGATGACACGGTTGAGTTCGTCATTGAATTCTGTCTTATAGAAAGCTGCGTTCTCACGGACAGAATCCACACTTATGAAAAGATCCCCGGAAAGAACATCCTTTTCACAGTAATCGAAGGTAATTATATCCGTAAAGTAGTCATGCTGAAGATATTTCATATTGACGTCAAGGATGTAGTTATCCGAACAAAAGATGATGTTGATGGCGCCAAGACGCTTAATCTCGCTTCCTGCAACCATTTTCAACCACTTATTGTTCAAAGCCTTAGGCTTGAAGACAAAATCAGAATCCTCAGTAAAGTAGCGTACCATCCATTAAAATTTGCGCAAATCTACAACTATAAAGTCAAAAATTGGAAATAAGTCGAAATATTTTTATCTTTGGACCGCGAATGGAATAATCTAAAAACTAATAAAATGGAAGTTAAAAAATCACCTAAAGCCGACTTGAACAACAGAAAGTTGCTGTTCGTGGAGATAGGTTTCGTCATCGCACTCCTCGTAGTGTTCGTTGCCTTCAACTGGACGAGCTCCGAGAAGTCAGAGGCAGCTTTGGTAGCGGAAGTTGCCGAGGTGGCTGAGGAAGAGGTAATTCCTATCACCCAGCAAGAGACTCCACCACCACCTGCAGAAGCACCGAAGCAGGTGTTCCTTTCAGACCAGATCGACATCGTAGATGACGACATCAAAGTCGATGACACTTTCATCAACCTCGAGGACGACCCTAACCTCGGTGTGGAAATTATGGACTACGTTGAGGAAGTTGAGGAAGAGACTATAGAAGAAGAGGCTATACCGTTCCAGATTGTAGAAGTGAAGCCTTCTTTCCAAGGAGGAGATGCCAATACCTTCTCAAGGTGGGTGTCTGAGCACCTTGATTACCCGGAGATTGCAAAGGAGAATGGCTTGAGCGGACGTGTTATGCTCCAGTTCACCGTAAACCCTAACGGAACCATAACAAATGTTATAGTGCTCAGAGGCGTTGATCCTTCTCTTGACAAGGAGGCAGTCAGGGTTGTTTCAAGTTCACCTAAGTGGGAGCCGGGTCGCCAGAGAGACCGTGCAGTAAAGGTAACCTACACGTTCCCTGTTATCTTCCAGTTGAGGTAAAATACAAAAACACAATACTGAGGCTGTCCCACAAAAAGGATGGCCTTTTTTTTGATAATAAATGGACATCAGAACAGAAGAGAAAGCAGTATTCGTCGGTATAATCAAGCAAGGTGACGACGAGCGAAAGGTGATGGAATATCTCGACGAACTCGAGTTCCTGGCAGAAACCGCAGGTGCCGCAGGAGACAGAAAATTCATCCAGAGGCTCGAAAAACCGGAAAAGTCCACATATATAAGAAGTGGCAAGCTTGAGGAAATAGCGCAGTATTGCGAGGAGCAACTTATCAAATATGTCATCTTTGATGATGAACTCAGTGGAATGCAGCAGCGCAACATCGAAAAAGTCATAAAGACTGCCACCGTCATCGACAGGACCAGCCTTATACTCGAGATTTTTTCACAGAGAGCCAAGACTGCGTACGCAAAGATGCAGGTGGAGCTTGCAAGGTATAACTATATGCTCCCGAGGCTTGCCGGAATGTGGACCCACCTCGAAAGACAGAGGGGAGGCGTCGGAATGCGAGGAGGTATGGGCGAAACACAGATTGAGGTGGACAGGCGCATAGTCAGAGAAAGAATCGCAAGGCTCAAAGAACAGCTAAAGAAGGTGGACAAGCAGATGGCCACACAGAGGAGTAACCGCGGAGCAATGGTACGTCTCTCGCTGGTGGGCTACACCAATGTAGGCAAATCAACGCTCATGAACCTGCTTTCAAAGTCGGACGTATTCGCTGAAAACAAACTTTTCGCAACTCTTGATACAACAGTAAGAAAAGTAGTCATAGGGAACGTCCCGTTCCTTCTCAGCGACACCGTAGGGTTCATCCGTAAACTGCCTACACAACTCATAGAAGCCTTCAAGAGTACCCTCGACGAGGTCAGGGAAGCAGACATACTGGTGCACGTGGTGGATATTTCACATCCGGATTACGAAGAGCAGATGGAGGTAGTTGAAAAGACACTTAAGGATATATCAGCATCAGACAAGCCTATATACATAGTCTTCAACAAGATAGATGCCTACACAAACGAGGAGTATGACGAATTCTCCCTTGAGCCGAAAGAAGACAGGCACCTGACTCTCGACGAAGTCAAGTACAAGTGGGTCAATGACCGCAAGATACCTTGCATATTCATATCTGCAACCGAGAAAATAGGTATCGATAAACTTAAGGATGACATCTACAAGATGGTGGCTGAGATACATGCCGGAAGATATCCTTTCAATAATTTTCTCTGGTAAACATCAGCTTAAGTCTCACTGCGTAACTTAACTCACGCTCTAAGTTTCAATCTATTATAACTGTATAAGGGATTGCACCCGTTAGAGTGAGTCCGTGACAGGCGAACAAAAAAAAATCTGGACCGGCATTTGTCGGTCCAGATTGAATATTATCGCAAGAGAAAAGCCTTAGTCTGAGAACTTCGCCTTAAGGAACTCGCGGTTGAGCCTTGCGATGTGAGCTACAGTGATGCCCTTAGGGCATTCAAGCTCGCAGGCGCGAGTGTTAGTGCAGTTTCCGAATCCAAGTTCATCCATCTTGGCAACCATCGCCTTGGCTCTTTTTGCTGCCTCAGGACGGCCCTGAGGAAGGAGTGCGAGAGAACTTACACGAGCTGCCACAAACAGCATTGCAGAGCCATTCTTGCAGGTGGCAACGCAAGCTCCGCAACCTACGCAAGCGGCTGCATCCATACTCTCCTCAGCCTTCTCATGAGAGATGAGGATATTGTTGGCATCCTGGGCTGCACCGGTACGCACGGAAATGAATCCACCTGCCTGAAGAATCTTGTCGAAAGCCCTGCGGTCAACTACAAGATCCTTGATAACCGGGAACGCCGCGCTTCTCCATGGCTCTACGGTGATTGTAGCGCCATCCTTGAAATGTCTCATAAAGAGCTGGCAGGTAGTCACATGATCATCCGGGCCGTGTGCGCGCCCGTCGATATACAGAGAACAAGCGCCACATATACCCTCACGGCAATCGTGGTCGAATGAGACAGGACCACTGCTCTGGCATCCCCTCTCAACGGCGACAGGATCACATCCCTCGCTAATCAACTGCTCGTTGAGAATATCGAGCATCTCAAGGAAAGATGCGTCCTCTTCGATGCCGGAAATATGGTATGTCTCAAAATGTCCTTTGGCTTTAGCGTTCTGCTGACGCCATATTTTTAAATTGAATTCCATCGCGATTAGTCTTTGTAGTTTCTCGTGGCAACCTTGATAAACTCGTATTTGAGAGGCTCCTTATGAAGTTCTGGCTCAACGCCTTCACCCTTGTATTCCCAAGCCGCCACATACATATAGTTCTCGTCGTCTCTCTTGGCCTCTCCCTCTTCGGTCTGGCTTTCTACGCGGAAATGTCCGCCGCAAGACTCGTTGCGGTTCAGAGCATCACGGGCCATAAGAGAACCAATCTCGAAGAAGTCCTCAAGACGAAGAGCCTTCTCAAGTTCCTGGTTGAACTCGAACTGGCTTCCAGGGACATTAACGTTCTCGTAGAAATCCTTGCGGAGTTCGTCAATTTCCTTGATTGCCTTCTTTAGTCCTTCAGCGTCACGGGCCATACCGACATACTCCCACATGATGTTTCCAAGTTTCTTGTGGATAGAATCGACGGTCTTTGTACCCTTGATTGAGAAAAGTCGGTCGATACGTGCCTGCACTGCCTTCTCAGCCTCCACGAACTCCTTGGTGGAAGTATCGGTCTTAGGCTCTGCAAACTTCTTTGAAAGGTAATCTCCTATAGTCACAGGGAGCACGAAATATCCGTCCGCAAGACCCTGCATGAGCGCCGAGGCGCCGAGACGGTTTCCGCCGTGGTCAGAGAAGTTGGCCTCGCCGATGGCGTAGAGGCCAGGAATCGTTGTCTGAAGGTCGTAGTCAACCCAGATGCCGCCCATCGTGTAGTGGATTGCCGGATATATCATCATAGGCTCCTCCCAAGGAGAAGAAGCAGTAATCTTCTCGTACATCTCGAAGAGGTTGCCATAACGCTCAGCAACCCTCTTATGACCGAGACGCTGGATGGCATCGGAGAAGTCGAGGAACACTGCCTTTCCGGTCTCGTTCACTCCAAAGCCGGCATCGCACCTTTCCTTCGCGGCACGTGAAGCCACGTCACGAGGAACGAGGTTTCCAAATGCAGGGTAACGGCGCTCGAGATAGTAATCCCTGTCTTCCTCAGGTATCTGGGAAGCCTTGATTTCATGCTTTCTGAGTTTCAGCACGTCCTCCTTCTTCTTTGGAACCCAGATGCGTCCGTCGTTGCGGAGAGACTCGCTCATAAGGGTGAGCTTACACTGCTGGTCTCCGTGTACAGGGATGCAAGTAGGGTGAATCTGTGCAAAGCAAGGATTTGCAAAATAAGCTCCCTTCTTATAACACTGGAGAGCTGCAGAACCATTGCTGTTCATCGCATTGGTGGAGAGGAAATAGGTATTTCCGTAACCTCCGGTGGCAATTACGACTGCGTGCGCTCCAAACCTCTCAAGTTGTCCGGTGACAAGATTGCGGGTGATGATACCCTTTGCCTGACCGTCCACGATAACTAGGTCGAGCATCTCGTGGCGAGGGTAAGACTTGACTGTGCCCGCTGCAATCTCCTTATTGAGAGAAGCATAGGCTCCGAGCAGAAGCTGCTGTCCGGTTTGTCCCCTGGCGTAGAAAGTGCGGCTAACCTGCACACCTCCGAAAGAACGGTTGGCAAGATATCCGCCATACTCGCGGGCAAAAGGAATTCCCTGAGCAACGCACTGGTCGATGATGGCTGCACTCACTTCAGCGAGACGGTAGACATTGGCCTCGCGGCTGCGGTAGTCACCACCCTTGATGGTGTCGTAGAACAGACGATAGACCGAGTCATTGTCGTTCTGATAGTTCTTTGCAGCGTTGATACCTCCCTGCGCGGCGATGGAGTGCGCACGGCGAGGAGAGTCGCTGATGCAGAAAATCTTCACATTGTAGCCGAGTTCACCGAGGGAAGCAGCTGCGGAAGCTCCTCCGAGGCCGGTGCCGACAACGATAACCTCAAGCTTGCGCTTGTTGTTCGGGCTCACAAGATGGATTTCGGACTTGCGCTTGGTCCATTTTTGTTCAAGCGGTCCTTCCGGAATTTTAGAAATTAACTTGTCAGACATTTATCTATAAGATTATTATATTGTTGCAATTATTGTAAGTTAAAAAAGCGCCGGCTCGCTCCCTTCTCCCCTGTCCTTCATGAGACCGAGATGACGGTATGACAGGTCGGTGGCAATTCTTCCCCGCTGCGTCCTTACTATAAAACCCTCCTTTATAAGGAAAGGCTCATAAACTTCTTCGAAAGTACCCTGATCCTCCCCTATCGCCGTTGCTATGGTGTTAGCTCCGACAGGACCGCCCTTGAAAGTCTCGATGATGGTGCGGAGAATCTTGTTGTCCACCGAATCCAGTCCTCGGGTATCTATCCTGAGCTTGTCAAGAGCGAACTTCGCTATCGCAAGATCAATGCAACCGTCACCCTTGACCTGCGCGAAGTCTCGCACGCGCCGCAGCAGAGAGTTGGCTATACGCGGCGTTCCACGGCTGCGTAGCGCAATCTCCTCGGCAGCCGCAGAATCGATTGGTACGTTCAGAATTCCTGCGCTACGCCTTATAATCTTCATAAGATCCATTGTGTCATAGTACTCAAGCCCACAGTTGATGCCGAAACGTGCCCGCAGGGGCGCGGTCAGCAGACCTGCCCTCGTCGTAGCGCCCACAAGCGTGAATGGATTGAGGGAAATCCGCACGGAACGGGCTCCCGGTCCTTTGTCTATCATGATGTCTATGACATAGTCCTCCATCGCGGAGTAAAGATACTCCTCCACTTCCGGAGACAGACGGTGTATCTCGTCTATGAAGAGCACGTCACCTTTGTCGAGAGAAGTCAGCAGACCTGCCAGATCGCCGGGGCGGTCGAGAACTGGACCTGAAGTTATTTTGATGTTGACGCCCATCTCATTGGCTATGATATGCGCCAGAGTCGTCTTTCCGAGTCCTGGAGGACCATGGAAAAGCGTGTGGTCCAAAGCTTCTCCGCGCATCTTGGCAGCCTGCACATAAACGCGTAGATTGGACACAATCTCACCTTGGCCAGTGAAATCTTCCAATTCGTGAGGACGGATAATTCCCTCTAAATCCTTATCTTTGCCCTCGTTCGTGTCGTGCGGGTCAAACTCCGAATGCGCCATAGCTTTAAATGAAATACAAATATAGTCTTTTATTTATATAATTTGAATGTTATTATAGCTTGTTGATATTGTTGATAACTACTTTAAAGGTCTGTAGCTTAATTCTTTAATAAACGTCAAAAAAGTTGAATACCTTATTTGCGGCCTGTCGACGAAAAGTTGAAAAACATCCGGCTGAAAGTTCTCAACAAAAACATGGGTGCGTACGAACGGCTTTTTAACAGTTTTTCAACATCTGAAACGCCGAATATGTTAATAAGTTCCAAGTCTTGCAAAGAACTTGAGGGACGGATTTCTTCCGGAGAGAAAAATATATATTGCCGAGGTCTGTATCTGTCGGCCCGTTGGATTGTGCTTTCGCAGGTAGCGAAGAGCGGGATGCATCTCGTACTGCTGCCGTCCCTTGAATCTGCAGAATACTGTGCTGCTGATCTTTACAACTTCGTTGAAGGTGACCGTGTGTTCTTCCTCCCCGAATCCGGCATAAACGTGGAGCGCAGCAACTACAAATCCTCTCTCGCCGTCCAGAGAACCTCCGCGATAGGAAAGATACTCTCAGCCGGGAAGGAACTCACGATAGTGGTCACTTATCCTGAGGCCATTGAGGAGTTTATTCCTCTGAGTGCGGACATGGACTCGTCCATACTTCACATTTCCAGAGGGCAGGAGATATCCCACGACGAGATAGTCGAGATGCTCTCCTCAAAGGATTTCGAGCGCGCTGACTTCGTGTCCTCCCCAGGACAGTATGCCATCAGAGGCTCGATAGTTGACATATTCTCTTACTCAAACAACTTCCCCTACCGTATTTCGTTCTGGGGCAACGAGATAGAGAGTATCCACACTTTCGATTGCAACACCCAGCTTTCCACAGGAGAACTTGACAACGCCGACATAGTCTCGGCTGTCGTGTCCACTCGAGCCGAGGACGGACAGAGTCTCTTCTCCATACTTCCAAAGGATTCCATTCTGTGGCTTGACTCCTTCGACATGTATTCACAAAAAGTTTTCGTGAAAGACACAGGCCCTTACAGGAAAATCTACATAGACACTCCCCTCTCCGTCCCGGTGGACAGCCAGGCAGTCTTCGAGGTAAGTCCTCAGCCTGCTTTCAACAAGAACTTTGAACTTCTTACAGAGGACATCCGCTCACGTATGGAGACTGGATATAAAGTGCTGATATTCGGCGAAAAAGCCTCGCAGCTTGAAAGGATAAAATCAATCCTTTCCCAGAATGGCGGTCTCATCCCCGAGTTCGTGGCAGGCAAGAATATCCATAACGGCTTCATAGACTCTTCCGACAAGGTATGCTGCTACACGGACCACGAGATATTCGACAGGTTCCACCGCGTCAGCATACGCCGTTCGGTTGAGAAGAGCGAGCAACTCACCATCAACGACTTAAACGCCTTCAACGTCGGTGACTACGTCGTGCACATAGACCATGGCGTGGGTATATTCGGAGGTCTTGTCAGGATGCGCGACGACCGAGGGAGGATGAAGGAGGTTGTCAAAATAACCTATAAGGACGGAGATGTAGTGTTCGTCTCCGTGCACTCGCTCAACAAGATTTCCCGCTTCCGCTCCAAGGATGGAGAGCCACCTAAAATCAATAAGTTAGGCTCTAAGACATGGAGTGCGCTCAAGACCGGTGCAAAGTCCAAGGTCAAGGACATCGCGAAGGAACTGATTCAACTCTATGCCAAGCGCAGGGCTTCCAAAGGTTTCGCCTTCTCCCCCGACACGTATATGCAGGAAGAACTCGAGTCTTCGTTCATGTTTGATGACACACCGGACCAGGAGGCAGCGACTGCAGCTTTCAAACGCGACATGGAGGATTCCTGCCCGATGGACAGGCTCGTCTGCGGCGACGTGGGATTCGGCAAGACGGAGATAGCCATCCGTGCTGCGTTCAAGGCGGCTGCGGACGGCAAGCAGGTAGCCGTCCTCGTGCCAACGACCATTCTCGCACTTCAACATTTCAATACCTTCAAGAACAGACTGCACAACCTGCCGTGCACAATCGAGTACGTCAGTCGTTTGCGTACCGCGAAAGAACTCGCCGACATAAAGAAAAGGCTTCTCGAGGGTCAGATAGACATCCTCATAGGCACCCACAAGATACTCGGCAAGGACTATCAGTTTAAAGATCTTGGACTCCTCATCATAGATGAGGAACAGAAGTTCGGAGTATCCGCAAAGGAGAAACTCCGCCAGATGAAATCCTCGGTGGACACACTAACTCTCACCGCAACGCCTATTCCGAGAACTCTGCAGTTCTCTCTGCTCGGAGCAAGGGACCTCAGCATTATCAACACCCCACCTCCTAACAGGATTCCTGTCCAGACGGAGATTATTCTCTTCGATGAGAAGGAGATAAAGAGCATCATTAACTATGAACTCAACCGTGGCGGTCAGCTGTTCTTCCTCCACAACAAAGTTGAGGAACTTCAGGCTATATACGAGATTCTGCACAGACTCGTACCCGACATGAAGATTTGCGTGGCGCATGGTCAGATGGAATCAGGGAAACTCGAGGGAATAATGCTCGACTTTATGCGTGGTGACTATGACATGATGCTCTGCACCACCATCATAGAGAACGGTCTCGACATCCCTAATGCCAATACCATAATAATCAATCAGGCGCAGAATTTCGGACTCAGCGATCTCCATCAACTCCGCGGGCGCGTGGGAAGGTCGAACAAGAAGGCGTTCTGCTACCTCATAGTGCCGCCGCTTGTCAGCATCACCGACGAAGCCCGCAGGAGACTCAAGGCGATAGAGGAGTTCTCGGATCTCGGGAGCGGTTTCAATATAGCGATGCAGGATCTCGACATCCGCGGCGCCGGCAATCTGCTCGGAGCTGAACAGAGCGGATTCATAACTGAGATGGGCTATGAGACCTACCAGAAGATTCTCTCGGAAGCTATGGAGGAACTCGGAGTGGAGACCGGCGTGAGCATAGGAGGCAGTGATGCCAAGTTTGTGACAGATTGCACCGTAGAAACCGATCAGCCGGCGCTCATACCAGATGATTATATAGATATAACTGCCGAAAAGATAAGAATTTACAGGAATATAGATTCGATGTCCTCGGATAAGGAGATAGACAACTACGCCTCCCGTCTCGAAGATAGGTTCGGACCTCTTCCTGCAGAAATTCAGAACCTTTTCTTTGTAGTCAAGATACGAAACCGTGGGGCTGCTCTCGGTTTCGAGAAGGTCATCGTAAAGAACGGGCTTCTGATAGCGTTCTTCGTGGCCAACGCCATGTCCCCGTATTACAAGTCCTCCACTTTCGAGAGGGTTATGTCGAGAATCAACGATATGCAGGGGCGCGTGGAACTAAAGCAGACCGAGAACAAACTGAAGATAATCTCCCGCAACGTCGCGAATCTTGCAGTGGCGTTCAAAATACTGAACACCCTTTCATGAGTATTTTCCGAAGATTCGAAGAGTTTGAGAAAATGATTAAATTTGCGGGATTTGCATTATGGCCAATCTATTGGTAGTAACAGGAAACACCGCGCTGAAGGCGGCTTGGTCTGAAGGGGTGACTCTCGGCAAGACTTTTCGTTATCAGGGTGAGAAGATGCTCGAATATCTTCTGACCCTCACAGAAAAGGAAAAGCCGGATGTGCTCACCATAGCTTCCGTCTACGGCGTACTTCCTGAGGAGGAGGCTATACTCAGAAAGGAATGTTCTCATCTTCTGATACTTGACAAGAACCATACGCACTATCTTCTCAAGTACGATTTTCCTGAATACCTTTCTTTTGACAGGTCCGCTGGCATAGTCGCCGCAAGGTTTCTCTTCAAAGGCAAACCATGCACGGTGTTCGATTTCGGGACGACCCTCACCATAGATTTCATAGGTCCGGACGGCAGGTATCTCGGCGGCAACATCTCCCCTGGATGTCGCACGAGGTTCAAGGCTCTCAACCGTTATTCGAAGGCTCTTCCTCTCGTAGACACTCCCGAGAAGCTTTCTCCGGAGGGGTTTTCAATCCGTTCGTCAATCGAGACAGGTGTAGTTTCGGGTATAATGTTTGAAATAGAGGGATATATCCGTTCCCGTCAGGACAATATAGTTGTTTTTACGGGCGGTGATGCAATTTATTTTGCCAAGAAGATGAAAAACTCCATCTTTGTGGTTTGCAATCTTGAACTGATGGGTTTAGCCATCATCACAGAAGAATATGTCAGTAAGAACGTCAAATAAGATATTGGCAGTCGCGCTGCTGCTGATGTGCATCGGGCAAGTGGCCGGTGCACAGGCTTTCAGCGGATATTCGCCGTATTCGATTTTCGGAGTGGGAGATATGGGACACAGCGGGACCGCTTATAACCAGACCATGGGCGGTGTCGGGGTTGCCGTGAGAAACAACCGTTTCATCAATATTCTCAATCCGGCGGCCGTTACTGCGAGGGATTCTCTCGCGTTTATGGCTGACTTCTCTCTTTATGGAGACAATAAAGTCTTCAAGCAGAACGACATTTCCGCTGTCAACAATACCTTCAACGTCAATGACTGCGTGATTTCTTTCCCTCTCTGGAGTACTTCTGCGATGATGGTCGGAATCTCGCCTTTCAGCAATACTGGATTCGGCTACTCCCTTGACTACACCGATCCTTCCGTGATAGGCAACGTCGGCAATATCAATTTCGCTGCCGTAGGCAGAGGAAGCATATACAAACTGTTCGCGGCTGCCGGAATCACCTTCTGGAAGCGGCTTTCGGTGGGGGCTCAGATGGATTTCTACTTCGGCAACGTGGACAAGGCTTTCACCACCACCATCAGTGACAATTCCTACAACAGTATCAACAACACCAATTCCCTTCAGGTCAATGCTCTGGGAGGTAAGGTCGGTATCCAGTATGAGCAGCCAATAGGAGACAAGGTTAGACTCATAGCCGGTGCGACATACTCTACTGGAGCGAAGATGAGGGGATATTATGAGAATTTTCGTTACGCCGGCACCAGTGCCGCTACCGATACACTTTACTACAAAGTGGACACGCTTGGACTCGGCATCGATACAAGGATTCCTTCGGAAATCGGAGCCGGAATCACCGTCAGATACGCCGACAAATGGATGCTCTCATTCGATTACACGCGGTCTGACTGGAGGAGCAGCGGACTTGAGCATATCAGCGGTTTCTCAAGTGTGTCATCACCTTTCTCGACTTCTGTTTCTGAAGCCTACAGACTGGGTTTTGAAATAGTTCCGAACCGTAACGACATACGCTACTATCTCAACAACGTAGCCTATCGTGCCGGTGCCTACTACAAGAAGGAGAACTTCCTGCTCAATGGGCAGGGTGTCTTCTCCACAGGTGTAACCGTTGGGGCGACATTCCCTGTCTTCCGCTGGTACAACGGCCTTACCGTGGGATTCGAGTACGGGCGCAGGGGAGGACTTTCCGACGGGATGATTCTGGAGCGGTATTTTAATTTTTCAATCGGAGTTAATATCTTTGACATCTGGTTCCAGAAACCACATTACGAATAGAACAATAACAAATCACCAATAATGAAAAGAATATCACTTGCAATCCTGTCCTTGACCGCGCTTCTGTGCGGCACAGATGTTTTTGCCCAGGGAAAATGGGGAGCCGACAGTGCTCAATGTATCACTTATATGTCATACTATAAGGAGTACTTCAAGCAGAAGGCTTATGATGAAGCGATTCCTAACTGGAGAAAGGCATACAGCCTCTGCCCAGCTACGGCGAGCCAGAACATGCTCATCGATGGAACTACTCTCATCCGCAGGCTCATCCAGAAGAACGCTGCCAGTCCGGAGTACAAGAATGCGCTCATCGATACCCTCCTCACTCTCCACGACACCCGCGCCCAGTACTATCCGAAGTATGCCGTGACAGCACTCAACAACAAGGGTCTCGACATGGCGAACTATATCAAGGGTGACTCCGAGAAACTTTTCAACGGATATGAGGGAATCATCGAAAACAATAAGGAGCAGACCAAGGTAAACATCCTTCTCTTCAATCTCCAGGCTGCCATCGATCTCTACCAGAAAGGTGCTCTTGATGCAGAGAAGGTAATCAACGTATACCAGAGAAACAACGATCTCATCGACAGGGCTCCTGTCCGTAATGAGATAGAAGGCGAGCAGAACAACAACCTCAAGGCCGACATGGGTAGCCTCTTCGCAGGAAGTAAGGTTGCCAGCTGCGACCACCTCATCAACCTCTTCGCTCCTCGCTATGAGGCTGATCCTGAGAATCTTGATCTTGTGACCAGCATCGTTAAAACCATGAGTCTTGCCGAGGATTGCAACGATAATGACCTCTTCCTTAAGTCTGTCACCGCAATGAACAGGCTCTCTCCTTCCGCTACTTCAGCATACTACCTCTTCAAACTTCACTCTGCAAGAGGAAATGTAGACGAGGCTATCAACTACATGGAGGAGGCTATCGCAAGCGAGGATTCAAACGCCGAGACCGATATCGAGTGGACTTACGAGCTTGCGACATTCTGCTTCAAGCACAGTCTCATGCCAAAGGCTGTGGAGTACGCTTCTTCAGTGGCTTCACACTCCGAGAAACTCGCCGGAAAGGCTTACTTCCTCATCGGAACAATCTGGGGGACGACCCGCTGCGGCGGAGACGAAATCGCCAGCCGTGCTCCGTTCTGGGTTGCCTGCGACTATATGAACAAGGCCATCGCGGCAGATCCTACACTTGAGGAGTCAGCACGGGAATACATCAAACAGTACAGTGCATACTTCCCTCAGGCGGCCGAAGCCTTCATGTATGACATTACCAATGGACAGTCATACACCGTAGTCTGCGGAGGTATGAGGGCTACCACCACTGTGCGCACAGTGAAGTAGAAATTTGAAAGGAAGACCTTTACATACTATAGGGTTACTGGCAGGTGCTTTTGTGCTTGCCAGTAATTTCGTTTCTTGCGGTTCGTCTCTCGGGGAGGCTGAGAAGCTTGACTTAGACAAGACTCCAATGCAGAAGATTGACGATGTCTTCGCTATTAGGTCCAAGAACGGCATCTTGGAGATGCGTCTTGAAGCCGGAGTGATGGAGCATTACAGCAATGCTGCCGGAAGACGCGACTATTTTCCGGACGGGGTTTCCGTCTACGGCTACACGGACGACGGACTTTTGGAGTCGGTGATTATTGCCGACGAGGCGGAACATACAGACCCCAAGGACGGCGACGAGATTTGGAAAGCTTTCGGCAACGTCATATTGCACAATGTCATAAAGCATGAGACGATGGAGACCGACACCATCTTCTGGGATAGCAGCAATAAGGAGATATATACCGACTGTTATGTCAAGTTATATACTCGCGAGTCTTTCGCACAGGGCTATGGGATGCGTTCGGATGACAGAATGAGGAATTCGAAACTGAACAATCCCTTCAATAGCTTTGTTGTGACGGTTCGAGACACGACGGCAGTTATTATTGATTCTGTGAATTTTATTGGTCCTTTTCAAAAAAAATAACTAATTTCGCAACCCTATTTGCAAACTAAAAATTATCGTATACAATGGCGGTACTTGAAAAAATACGCGTTAAATTCGGTCTCGCGATTTCAATCCTTATCGCGCTGGCCCTTCTGTCGTTCATAATCGACCCTGGAACGCTTGAGTCTGCATTCGTGTCGATGTCTTCAAAGAATGATGTCGGACAGATTGCGGGAAAGAGGGTTTCATACACTGATTATCAGGAGGATATCGACAGGTACACTACCATCAATGACCTCATCACCGGCAGTACGGCCCATAACGACCAGGTTCAGCAGCAGATTCGTGACGCTGCATGGCAGGAACTTCTCGACAAGTACATGTTCGTGAAGAATGCCCGCGCTGCAGGATTCAACGTCGGTGTCGACGAGATGCTTGACCTTACTACAGGAGAGAATCCTTCTGCCGTGCTCGCGCAGAATCCTATCTTCCTCAACGAGAACGGCGAGTTTTCTGCAGACAGGGTAAGGGAGTTTGTTTCAGCAGTCGGCGCAGACAACACCAACCAGTACCGCATCTACTGGAACTTTATCCAGAACAGCGTCTACAACCAGCAGTTCTACCTCAAGTACGGTTCGCTTTTCAACGCTTCCAACTTTGAGAACGCGCTCCAACTTAAGGATGACATTGCTGCCAACAACACTTCTGCAGACGTCGAGTACTGCATGCTCTACTATCCTGTGGTACAGGATTCTACCGTCACTGTCTCAAACGACGAGATTAAGAAGTTCTACAACGGACACAAGAAGTTCTTCAAGCAGAACGCCAGTCGCGACATCGAGTATGTCGTCTTCGAGGTGGTTCCTTCAGATGCCGACATCGCACAGACTTCTTCCGATATGGAGAAGGCTTACGAGGAGTTCAAGACCACCGACAACCTCAAGGCTTTCCTTCTCAAGAATTCGGAGCGTCCGCTTTCTACATACTGGTATAAGGACGGAGAACTCAACACCATAAACAGCCAGCTCAACTCAGAGATTTTCAAAGGCAACAAGGTGACAGGTGTCATCCGTTCGGGCAACAGTTTCTACGCTGCACGCGAGGTCGCAAGCAAGGCTGTTCCTGACTCAGTGTTCGTGAAGCACATCCTTCTCACCGGTACCGATGCCAAACATCTTGCAGACAGCCTCGTGAACGTAATTTCCAAGGGTAAATCAAACTTCGCCAACTTGGTTGCTGAGTACTCTGCAGACAACTCATCAGCAGCTGACGGTCAGCTCGGAAGCATCGGCTGGATGACCCAGACATACATGATTCCTGGTCTCGAGTCTACTCTCGAAGCAACAGTCGGTAAGCCTTATGTTGTTAACACTCAGTATGGTACTCATGTGGTACTCGTTTCAGAGAGGACAAAACCAATAGCCAAGAAGCAGGTTGCCATCCTCGAGAAGACCTCTCTTGCAAGCAAGGAGACCTACAACAAGTACTACAGCGACGCAAACAAGTTTGCAGTCCTAACAGCAGGTTCATACGATGGCTATCGCCGCGCGGTAGACTCCACCAAGATATACTCGCACAACATCAATGTCACCGAGGCTACCTCTTCCTATGGCGCAATCGACCAGGCCAAGGAGGTGACGAGGTGGGTGTTCGACAACAAGAAGGGTAAGGCTTCAGGCATTATTACCGTCAACAACAACTACTTCTTTGTAGCCGCAGTCAAGGATATCCACAAGGAAGGCTATGCTCCGCTTAACGAGGTCTCTTCAATGATTCAGAGCAGGCTCTATTCCGACAAGATTCAGGCGAAGACCATCGCTTCCACCGCAGAGAAGATCAAGGGACTCTCCACCATCGAGGAGGTTGCCGAGGCGCTCGGTGTTGATCCTACCCACAACGAGAGTCTTTCTCTCGCTTCCACCACCGTGGACCAGGCTCTTCTCGGAGCTGCCGCCGTGGCTAAGGAGGGAGAAATTTACGGACCTGTGGCAGGAACTCTTGGAGTATACGTTACCAAGGTGAATTCCCGCACTTCAGGAGCATACTATACTGAGGACGATGCGAAGAATCTCGCTGCGCAGAAGTCCCAGTACATGTCCCAGCTTATCCTCTCCGTGATGTCTGAATACGACAACGTGAAGGACAACAGGGCAAGGTTCTTCTAAGACAGGACAGCATACCCCTCCATTACGGAGGAACAATGAAAAAAGCCGACCCCCTCGAGGGCCGGTTTTTTCGGTTTTGCATCTGCCCGCAACTGATGCCTTGGAATCGGCGGCGGAGTGGAACTTCCGCAGTTGAAATCTGCTGTATCCCGGTCTGCTAAAGTGGCTATACGTTGAAGAGAAAGTGCATTATGTCTCCGTCCTGGACGACGTAGTCCTTGCCCTCGATTCCCATCTTTCCGGCGGCTCTTACGGCAGATTCGGTCTTGTACTTGACGAAATCATCGTACTTGATTACTTCGGCCCGTATGAAGCCTTTCTCGAAGTCGGAGTGGATGACTCCGGCGGCCTTCGGCGCCTTGTCTCCAATCTTTATGGTCCATGCTCTGCATTCGTCGGCTCCTGCAGTGAAGAAAGTCTGCAGACCGAGAAGGCGGTATGCGCTCTGGATGAGTCTAACGACTCCCGACTCTTCAAGACCCATCTCCTCAAGGAACATCTTCCGGTCCTCGTAGTCTTCCATTTCAGCGATTTCGGATTCAGTCTTGGCGGAAATCACGAGGATTTCAGCATTTTCGTCCTTAACAGCCTCGCGTACTGCGTCGACGTAGGCGTTGCCGTTCAGCGCCGATGCATCGTCCACATTGCAGACATACATAACAGGCTTGTTGGTGAGCAGGAAAAGGTCTCTTGCGATGGCGGCTTCCTCCTCGTTGACAAGGGCTACGCTACGGCATGAGCGTCCCTGCAGGAGGGCAGACTTGTATCTGAGCAGAAGGTCGGCGAGTTTTTTCGCATCCTTGTCTCCGGCTTTTCCGGCTTTTTCGGCCTTCGTGAGCCTTGACTCTACGGTCTCGAGGTCCTTTATCTGGAGTTCCAGCTCCACGACCTCCCTGTCCCTCACCGGGTCGACGCTGCCGTCCACATGGACTACGTTGCCGTTGTCGAAGCAGCGGAGGACGTGCAGAATCGCGTCGCACTCGCGTATGTTTGCAAGAAACTGGTTTCCAAGACCTTCTCCGTGGCTTGCACCCTTCACCAGACCTGCTATGTCGACTATGTCCACAGTTGCCGGGATAGTCCTTTGAGGGTGGCAGATTTCCGTCAGGACGTCAAGTCTGCGGTCCGGAACGTTGGTCGAGCCGAGGTTCGGCTCTATGGTGCAGAAAGGAAAATTCGCGCTCTGGGCCTTGCCTGAGCTCACACAGTTGAAAAGAGTGGACTTTCCGACGTTAGGAAGTCCCACGATGCCGCATTTAAGAGACATAAAAATCAATTTTGGTGCGCAAAGTTACTCAAAAAAGCCCATATTAGCCGAATGAAACGAACTATGATTACACTTCTTCTGCTATTGTCGGCAACATGCTTTCCGCGCCTTGCATCAGCCCGTCCGGACACCTTGAGAGTGATGTTCTGGAACGTGGAGAATTTCTTCGACTACCGCTCTCCTTCCTGTCCAGAAGGACTTACCAGAGGACGCTTCTACCGCAAGTGCAATGCTTTAAGCAAGATGGTGCTGCGCTTCGCCGACACTTTCGGGGCCCTTCCCGACGTAGTTGCGCTCGCCGAGGTGGAGAATCGTTCTGTGCTTCGCAGTCTGATCGGGATGACGCTCCTGCGCAAACTCGACTATGAGACGGTCCACTACGATTCTCCGGACCATCGCGGGATAGACTGCGCTCTGCTCTATCGCAAAAGTACCCTCACTCTGCGGGCAAGCAGGCCCGTCCACGTACGGGATTCCGCAGGTCAGGTGCTTCCTACGCGCGATGTTCTGGTGGCGGACTTCGGGGACTGGGCTCTTGCCGTCAACCACCATCCTTCGAAGATTGGCGGCAAGACCGACCGCCGCGAGTTCGCTTTTGCTACCATGCTTGCAGCCGTGGATTCTCTGATAGATGCCGGGACTCCGGCGGTGGTGGCTGTCGGGGACTTCAACGACTCCCTATGGGGTGAGGGGTGCGCAGGAACGATAAAGTACAACGGGGACTGGGATAAGATTGACGGCTTTTTTCTCTTCGGAGGCGGTCTTGCTGTGGAGGAGCAGGTCTTCTACGAAAAGGAACTGCTTGAGGAGGACCGCTCTTTCGGAGGTGAGAAGCCGCGTAGGACATTCATCGGACCGCGCTACAACGGGGGAGTGAGTGACCATCTGCCGATAGTTCTCACCATTACTTCCAAGCCTGTAGAGAACTATTGAAAGAGTGCATCCTTTTTGATAGATTTGTAACCCTTAAAACCACATCAACATGGAAATGAAGAACAGAATCCACGATAAATTCACCAGAATCTTCTCTTCCGAGGGAGGTGTCTTCTATGCTGCGTCCGGGCGCGTCAACCTGATAGGGGAGCACACTGATTACAATGGAGGATATGTTTTCCCAGGAGCCATAGATAAGGGCATAATGGCTGAGATACGTCCCAACGGGACTTCCGAGGTCAATGTCTGCTCGCTCGACTTCGGGCAGTCCTGCTCTTTCGGCTTGAGGGAGGAGGAGTGTCCGAGGCTATCCTGGGCAAAATACATCTTCGGGGTGTGCCGCGAGACCATCAAGCGTGGAGGAAGGGTGGAGGGCTTCGATGCAGTCTTCTCCGGAGATGTGCCTCCAGGGGCAGGGCTGTCGTCTTCAGCCGCGCTGGAAAGCTGTTTTGCCTACGCTATCAACGACTTGTTCCACAATGATATGGATAAGTTTACCCTGGCTCTTGTCGGCCAGTCCACGGAGCATAACTACTGCGGCGTGAACTGTGGAATCATGGACCAGTTCGCGTCCTGCTTCGGCAAGTCCGGAAGTCTCATAAGACTCAACTGCAAGACATTAGAATACAAGTATTTCCCCTTTGATCCTGAGGGTTATCGTCTGGTGCTGCTGGACTCCTGCGTGAAGCATCAGCTTGCATCCAGCGCCTACAATAGAAGGCGCGCCTCATGTGAGAACGTCGTTGCTGCCATCAGGAAGAACCATCCTGAGATAGATTGCCTCTCCGAATGTAAGCGAGTGTGGCTCGAGGAGGTGCGTGGGATAGTGTCGGAGGAGGATTTCCTGCGGGCGGAGTTCGTGATAGGCGAAGTCCAGCGGGTGCTCGACGTCTCCGATGCGCTTGAAAGGGGAGACTACGAGACCGTGGGCGAACTCATGTATCAGACACACTTCGGGCTAAGCCGCCTGTATGAGGTGAGTTGCGAAGAGCTAGACTTTCTCAATCGTCTGGCACGGAAGAAGGATGTCACCGGTTCGCGTGTGATGGGCGGCGGTTTTGGCGGCTGCACAATCAATCTGGTCAAAGATGAACTCTACGACACTTTCGTGCAGACGGCGCGTGAAGAGTTCGCCTCAAGGTTCGGGCACGAGCCAAAAGTTTATGACGTGCGTATCAGCGACGGTGCAAGAAAGCTGTAGGCCGGCATCCTACCCGATGAAATTTGAAAGCCATTCCTGGTCGACTCTCGTGAGTCCCAGGGAGGCTTTCTTTATTTCAGGATTGCGCTGCAGGATGCCGGCGCAGTCCTCATAGACGTTGAATCCTACTTCTATCACCTGCATCTGCCCGTCTTCCGGGTAGGTGAACCTCAGTTCTGAATCTGCCCCGCTCTGCGCAAAGAACTTGAGGATGACATCCTTGCCGAGTTCCTGACAGGTTATCATCTTGCACAACTCCATGCAGATGTCGTCCAGTCCGGCATCGAAGATGCTGATCTTCTCCACGAGTTCCCCGACGCTTCCCACGAGTCTTCCAGTATAGCCTTCCGCGAGACCATCCGCCCTGACGGCGGAACTGCTCAGCAGGATGAGGATCTTCTCGTCAGGATCGTGGTAGAGGAAAGGCTCGGAGAGTAGGTTGCGCTGCCCGCAGAAAGGGCATTCCCAGATGAAAAGCTCGCCGCTCTTGACCTTGTCCTTGAGTTCGGGGGAGAGGGCCACGTTTACGCTGGGTATGAATTCTATCTTGTGCGTTCTGCCGCAATTGGGGCAGGTTCGTTCTATGGTTGTCGAAGAAGGAGTCATCTTGGTGAAAACTTATTTTTAAATTTCTAAAAATAAGAAGAAACAAATTATCTTTGCGCGCGAAAAACAAAAAATCAAATAAAAATGGAAAAGACTTGGCGCTGGTTTGGCCGCAAAGACAAGATTACCCTCGGAATGCTTCGTCAGATTGGAGTTGAGGGAATCGT
Source organism: uncultured Muribaculaceae bacterium (assembly GCA_964385795.1). GTDB lineage: Bacteria > Bacteroidota > Bacteroidia > Bacteroidales > UBA932 > Cryptobacteroides. The sequence goes on along the minus strand of CAYLPY010000002.1, from coordinate 67,752 downwards.
CACAGCACTTCATGAAGTCCCAAACGGGGAAGTTTGGAGAGAGGAAGACATCCGTTCTTTGAAAGAGTATATCGAGTCGTACGGAATGCGTTGGTCAGTAGTGGAAAGCCTTCCGGTCTGCGAGGAGATAAAATATGCCGGACCTCGCAGAGATGCTCTTATAGACAATTATATAGAGAGTCTACGCAACCTTGGAAAGTGCGGCGTCAAGACTATCTGCTACAATTTCATGCCGGTCATCGACTGGGCCAGGACAGACCTCGCATACCATCTTCCGGACGGGACTGACGCTCTTTATTTCGACTATGCGAAATTTGCGTATTTCGACATAGTTGTCCTCCAGCGAGCCGGCGCGGAGAAGGACTATCCCGAGGAAATCCTCGCCAAGGTAGAGGAACTGCGCAAGACCATTACCTTAGAGGACAGAATCAAGCTCGTGGATGCCATCATCGTCAAGACTCAGGGCTTTGTCAACGGCAATATTTCAGAGGGAGACAAGTCTCCTGTGGAGCATTTCCGCAGTTTCCTCTCTCTCTTCGACGGAGTGACCAAAGAAGACCTCTTCAACAATCTTGTCTACTTCCTCAAGGCAATCATGCCTGTCTGCAACGAATACGACATTAAAATGTGCATACATCCGGATGACCCGCCTATGCCGGTCTTCGGACTCCCGAGAATCATCGGCAGCGCCGATGGCATCCGCAAGATGCTCACCGCAGTTGACGACCCTCACAACGGGCTGACATTCTGCGCAGGTTCTCTTTCTGCAGGTGCCCACAACGATGTCCTCGCGATGGCCCGTGAGTTTGCTGGAAGAACCCGTTTTGTACATATCCGTACCTGCTCTCTCCTTCCGGGAGGCGATTTCATCGAAGCTCCGCACACTAACGGAAGGGTAGATCTCGTGGAACTCATCCGAATCTTCGAGAAGCAGAATCCGGCGCTTCCTATGCGAGTTGACCACGGCCGTAACATGCTCGGGGATGAGAAGGAAGGATACAATCCTGGATACACGTTCCACGGCAGAATGCTCGCTCTCGGTCAGGTAGAGGGAATGATTGTGGCGGTGAAGAACGAACTCAAAAACGCATTGATATGAATGAACTTTACTCCGTAGTCGGCAAAGTTGCTGTCATCAGCGGTGCTGCAGGAGCGTTGGGAGGTTCTCTCGCCCGGCATTTCGCATCTCAGGGAGCCGATGTGGTGGCTCTCGTGCACAGGGAGGAGCAGGTCGCTCCCACCTGTGAGGCACTCAAGGCTCTAGGCGGCAATCCTTGCGCCTATGCCTGCAATGTCCTTGATGTGGAGCAGCTTAAGAGTATAGCGGAGAAAGTTATCGAGGACTATTCCCGCGTGGACATCCTAATCAACGTAGCCGGAGGCAACGTGGCGGGTGCCAACGTGATGCCGGACCAGAATTTCTGGGATATGAAACTGGAGGATTGGACAAAGGTTCTGGACCTCAATCTCAACGGGACTGTCTATCCTTGCCACGTCTTCACCGAAGTGTTTGCATCCCAGGGTTACGGCTGCATCCTGAACATATCCTCCATGGCAGCATATGACGCTCTTACGAGGGTGGCCGGATATGGAGCTGCCAAGGAGGGCGTGTCCAACTTCACCCGCTGGCTTGCGGCAGAGATGGCGCTCAAGTACAGCCCGAAAATCAGGGTCAATGCTCTTGCTCCAGGGTTCTTCATCGGCAAACAGAACAGGGCTGCGCTTCTCAACGAGGACGGCTCTCTTACGGAAAGGTCCGTGAAAGTGATTGCCAAGACCCCGATGCGCCGCTTCGGCGATTTGACTGAACTCAACGGTGCAGCGCAATTCCTCTGCAGCGAGGCCGCCGGTTTCGTCACCGGAGTGGTTCTTCCGGTGGATGGCGGATTCAGCTCGTTCAGCGGAGTATAGCCTGACGGAAGTTTCTTACATCTCCACGCTCATGGTAAGCCCAAAGCTATGTGGAGAACTTGAGAAGGAAGCCTCGTCAGCGAGGCTTCCAGTGTATCTGTACGTCAACCCGATACGTACCGTGTATGGAATCCACAGGAAGTTCTCGAGCCTGGCCACGAGGTCTGTGCCTACTTTATACAGCTTTGCGCCTTTCGGAAGCATGGCCGTCAGTTCAGCGTGAGGCAGAAGCTCGAAGTTGCGCAGATATGCCACAGGGCAGAGTCCTGACCAGTCTACGGAGGCGAATGGCATGGCGTAGTCCGCAGTCAGCAAGATGGAAGAGCCGAAGGTGCAGAGTCCTGTCAGTTTCAGCCCGTGGGTCTTGTAGAGGCCAGGAAGATAGCCGTAGAGATAGGTGTAGAAGTTGTTGGACCTAAATGCGTCGTGGGCGAATGTCAGACCCTGGTAGCCGAGTTCCGCACCGATGCCCAGGCGTGGCCATATCCTCGACGAAGGGGTGGTGCTTTCCATGATGTAGCCTCTGGCACTGAGTATGTTGAACAGATAGATACTGTTTTCTCCGTGATAGCTGAGCAGATTGTTGCTGTACTGCATCTTCAGCAACGGAACAACTCCATATCGCCACCCGCCTGTGGAACTTGACAGCGGCACGTATGTCCTGAGACTGGCGTTGAGCAGGGGAATTCCTCTGCTGTCCATGCGGAGGACGTTCTTTGGCTGTCCGGACTCGTCCGTCACTTGTTCTATGCTGGTGACGGAGGCGTTCCCATCGCCGAAGTCCAGTTTGCCCTCGAAGACAGGATAAAGTCCTTTGTAGGTGAACGAAAGATGTCCGGAGTGCCACCATTTCCCTGTTTTGTGGCTTGCCTTGTAGGCCGCCGTGCCATAGAAACTTCCGAGAGTGTTCTGGAAAAACAGTGTTGCTCCGAGACCGGCGATGCTTGTTACGGAAGCTCCGCTGCTGAGGTCGACAGCGTCGTAATCGATATACAGCGGAAACCAAGAGTGCAACTGCAGCAGGTTGGTTGCTTTGCTGTATCTTCTTGGCTTCCCGACCGTCACCGGAGCGCCGTAGTCTATCTGCTGCTCCGCCTGGCTTAGTGCATCTGTGAACGGATATGCTCCTTCTTCTGGAGAGAAATCCACCGACTCGAAGCGGAGAGAGTCCACCGGAAGGAAGTCGATACCTCTGCCTCGTTTTCTCAACGATGTGAAAAACAGGATTTTGCCTTCCTCGTTAAAGGTGAAGTCCGAAGCTCCGAGGCGTGTGCTCGTGAGTCTCTGCAACGTCCCGTCTGTGGAGAGAGTGTAAATTTCGTCCACTCCGCTGAGGTCGCAGGTGAAATAGAGCCTGCCAGCTCCGCCCCGGAGCTGCTTTATCTTGACATGCTCAGGTTCAAGCACACAGCTGAAGTCAGGCAGACGATAGATTCCGTACCCCTCGTCCGAGAGGATGTCGGCATACAGTTCTTCACCCACCCATGCCGTCTGGACAATCTGCATCCCGTCCGGGGCCTTAATTGTCCCCATCGTCCTGCCGTCTTCCGAGTCAACCAGACGGACGAGACTTCCTCCTTCGAAAGGGTACTCGGTCACGGCTACCGTCCTGCCGTCCGGAGAAGGGGCCGGGTGATAGAGTCTCAGGCCTCTGGTGAGCCGGCGCTTGCGTCCGCTGCTGTCCCGTCTGAAAAGGTCGGAGGAAGACTTCTGTTCCCAGCGAAGGTCTTTGGAATACTCTGTCCAGAAGAGTCGTCCGCTGCTTGCGTCGTAGCGGAGTCCGGAGAAGGACGGGGCGAAGTCCGAGAGTCTTCTGACCTTGCCTTCCGGAGAAATCTCCACAAGTTCCGCAGGGGACGTGAGGCTGCTTCTGACTGCGAAGATCCGGCCGTCGGCATATTCAAGGCCGCTGAATACTTCGAAGAACCTCTTAGGGCTTTCGACGAGCGTGCCGGTCTCCATGAAAGGTCCGCGGAGCGAGTCGTTATGCTCCCAGAAGCTTGCAAGAGAGTCGCTTATCTCTCTGAAAGTCCGGTTGAAACTCTTGCCGCTGACCTTTCTCACGCTCCTGCCGAGCAGGGCGAAACCGTGGTTGTCGCGGATTCTTCCAAAATAGTATGCGGTGAAGTCGGGCTTGGAGTACAAGGTGCGGATGCCGGCGTGGGCTATGTATCCGACCTGATAGTAGCTTGGGGTGTAGTTCTTCTGCGAACCGTATCTCCACTTCCAGTAGTCTCTCAGGTCTCCTTCGGCAAAGCTGATGCGGTAGTATTCGAGGAAATCCGCGCTACGTCCGCGTCCGCCGTGGCTGAGTGCTGTCTCGGTTGCGACGGCATCTCCTTCGAGGAAAGCAGGGTCGGTGTACATGGCAGAGAATGCTCCTGCGGCGAGCTGGCCGGTGAGTATGTTGAAAAACCTGAACGGTCTGGCCATCGTGAACTGCATCTGGGCTGCGTGCCGTGACTCGTGTACGATGAGTTGCTTCTCCCAAGGGGTCGGTTCAGACCAGAAAGGGTCTGGCTGGGAGTATAGCTCCATTCTCCTCGGAGTCCACACCACCTGTCCGTTCGAGACTGCCGCGTATGGTCTAAGAAGGACAGGCATCGGAGTTCTGAAGCAGGAGTTCGGCGAGAATCCGGCGCTGCTGCCCACGCGGAGCGATACTCTCTCGAGGGTCTTGGCATATTCTATTGCGAGTGAATCCGTCCCTCTGGGGTATATCACCTTGAATGAAGGAGTCTCGACGTACATCCATCTGGCAGAAGAAGGTTCAGTTCCGGACACATAGAATTGGGCGTCGGCAGTCCAGCAGGCTGCTGCGAGGACGCAGAGGACAAGCGACGTCTTGAGTTTTGGGAATGAGTTCATCTGTTCATCAACATTCGGAGGTGCTAAAATAAGAATAAGATTCGTAAATTAGGGGGGTCATTTTGTAACAACGGTTTGAGGCAATGAAAAGAACATTTGCGGTTTTCGCGCTCCTGCTTTCCGTGCTTTCATGCACCCAGAAGGGAAAGAATGCCGGCAGCACGGCGGTTGGGGCGGATTTCCCGTCGATTTCAGTCCCTTCGCTCATCACTTCCGAGGAGGAACAGAAAAACTACATGCTGAACCACTGCTGGGATGCTTTCTTCGCAGGCAAGGGTCAGTCCGATTCGCTGCAGATTCTCGGTGTAAAGCGTTCCGAGGTGATGGAGACGGCCGGCTATTACATCATGCTTCTCCATACCCTCCCCGTCCCGGAAGCGCAGAAGCACATCAAGTCGATATTCTCGAACATAGAAAAAGTGCAGCAACGCGACACATCCTCCACCTTCTACCTCCAGATAACTGAGATTTTCGGAAAGTACCTCTATGATCCGAACTCCCCATTCAGGAGCGAAGACTTGTATCTTCCTTTGGTAGAAGGGCTTGTAAACTCTCCGTTCACTGCTCCCGATAAACTCGCGGGCTATCGTTTCGAACTTGAAAAGTGTCTTCTCAACCCTTATGGGGCAAAGGTCCCCGATTTCCGGTTCAAGGACATCTCCGGCAATATCCGCAATCTCTACGGAGTGAATGCCCGCTACACGCTGCTGTTCTTCAGCAACCCAGGATGCGAAGCCTGCAAGGAAATCATAGACCAGCTCGGCACCCGCAGCTATCTGGACTCGATGATTGCGGACGGGGAAGTGGCCGTTGTCAATATCTATATCGACGAGGAGGTTGACAAGTGGAAGGAGTACGAGCACAACTATCCCCGCAACTGGGTCTGCGGCTATGACTGGAAGGGGCTGATAAGGCAGGATGACCTCTACTTCGTCCGGGCGATACCTTCGCTGTATCTGCTTGATTCCCAAAAGAGAGTGATCTATAAGGATGCCCCTGTGGAATTTGTCCTCATGCGTCTCGATCAGATTCGGGAAGGAATGGAACTCAAATGAAAAAACTGTATATGTCAACAATCAAGAGAAAACTTTGGTCAAAGACGTCCGACGGACGTGAAATTTACAAATATGTCCTCACCAACGGAAGCGGTGCCTCCGCAGTGGTGTGCAATCTCGGAGCGGCAATCCTCTCCGTCAATGTCCCGGACAAGGACGGAAAGCTTTCCGATGTAGTCCTCGGTTACTCCAGGCCGGAGAGCTACTTCGGCGACGGTCCTTGTCTCGGCAAGTGCCCAGGCAGGTTCGCCAACCGCATAGCGAAGGGCAAGTTCTCCCTCGACGGCACAGAATACACCCTTCCTGTCAATAATGGCCCCAACCACCTGCACGGCGGTCCTGACGGTTTCCAGAACAAAGTCTGGGAATCACGCAAACACAAGGGCGGAGTGGAGTTCAAGTACGTCTCTCCGGACGGGGAGATGGGATACCCGGGTGACCTTGTCCTTGTGGTCCGTTACGAGTGGAGCGAGGAGAACGAACTGAGGCTGACCTTCTCTGCGAAAAGCAGTGCTCCTACCGTGGTCAATCTCACCAACCACTGTTACTTCAACCTCAACGGTCGCGGCTCCGTGCTGAGGCACTATCTGAAACTCAATGCTTCCGAGTATCTCCCGACCGACGAGACTCTGATTCCTCTCGGGGATTCCGAGCCTGTGGCCGGCACGCCGATGGATTTCATCACGGCGAAGACCCTTGGGCGCGACATCAAGAAGGATTTTCCAGCTCTGAACTACGGCAAGGGCTATGATGCCTGCTGGGTGCTCGATGACTACCTGCCGGGACAACTCAATGAGGCTGCGGAACTTTTCTCCAGACAGAGCGGCCGCACTCTCAAGGTCTACACCACGCAGCCGGGCATCCAGGTCTATACCGGCAACTGGCTCGGCGGCTCTCCTCTCGGGAAGCGGGGCAGAATCTATCACGACTATGACGGCATCGCTCTCGAGTGCCAACATTTTCCGGACAGTCCTAATAGGCCGGACTATCCCGACACTGTCCTCCGTCCGGGGGAGGTGCTTCATGAGGCTATCATCTTTGCTTTCGGAGTTGAGAAATGAGACAGTACCTCGACCTTCTTCAGGAAATAATGGACACTGGCACTGTCAAGCACGACCGCACCGGAGTCGGAACGAAAAGCATTTTCGGGCATCAGATGCGCTTTGACCTCGGCGAGGGATTCCCGCTACTAACCACCAAGAAAGTGCACCTGAAGTCCATCATCTACGAGCTCCTGTGGTTCATCAGCGGCGACACCAACATCGGCTTCCTCAAGGATCACGGGGTTTCCATCTGGGACGAGTGGGCTGACGAGAGCGGCAATCTCGGACCTGTCTACGGCCATCAGTGGCGCAGCTGGCCTTCTCCGGACGGAAGAAGCATCGACCAGCTCTCCGAGGTCATCGACACTATACACCGTAACCCTGACTCCCGGCGGATGATAGTCAGTGCGTGGAATCCCGGGGAGGTCGACAAGATGGCCTTACCGCCATGCCACTGTCTGTTCCAGTTCTATGTCGCGGACGGACGTCTGAACTGTCAGCTCTACCAGCGTAGTGCCGATACTTTCCTCGGTGTCCCGTTCAACATAGCGTCCTATTCGCTTCTCACCATGATGATTGCCCAGTGCTGCGGTCTGCAGCCGGGGGAGTTCATACATACGACCGGCGACACGCACATCTACCTTAACCACTTCGACCAGGTCCGCGAGCAGCTTTCGCGCACTCCGCGTCCTCTTCCGAGGATGAAGCTCAATCCGGATGTCAAGTCTGTCTTCGATTTCCGATACGAGGACTTCGCTCTTGAAGACTACGATCCGTGGCCGACAATAAAGGCTCCTGTGGCGGTTTAGGGCTATGGAAAAGTGCATCATCGTGGCAATCTCCGACAATCTCGCGATAGGCTGCGGGGGAGTCATGCCGTGGCATGTAGGCGAGGATCTGAAATTCTTCAGGAGAACCACTCTCGGTCACCCTGTGATAATGGGCCGGACCACTTTCGACTCAATCGGGAGGCCTCTTCCGGGGAGGAAGAACATTGTGCTCTCAAGGGGTGCCACCGCTTTCCCGGAGGGAGTAGTGCGTGCAGCTTCACTGCAGGAGGCTTTCGAGCTTGCCGCTCCGGCGCAGAAGTGCTTCGTGATGGGCGGCGCTTCGGTATACGCGCAGGCAATCGGTCTTGCTGACCGGATGTTTGTGACGCATATCCATACCGTGGTCCAGGATGCGGATACGTTCTTCCCGGAGATAGACGAGATTGTATGGGAGGAAGTATCACGCTCGGAGACTCTGTGCGACGAGAACTCAGGTCTCACTTTTGAATTTGTCACCTACGCCCGCCGGTAGCCGTCCGTCTGGCCTCAATTCGGCCCACTTTGCCCAGTAAGGAGATCTGCATCAACATCCTTGTGATTGCAGAGCCAATTCAAGCAGGAGACGTCTTGTTGCGTAATAAAGGCTTTTGTCTCCTTGGAGAAATAAGTCCTTTCTGTGGCAATATATTGCCAATCAGTCGGACTTGCGGCCAATGCCGAGCTCGTCCTTCATGCTGCGCAGCATGTCGAAGGCCTGGAGTGGTGTCATGTTATTGAGGTCGGCTCCTTCCAGCTTCTCGCGGATGGAGGACAGCGTCGGGTCGTCGAGTTCGAAAAACGACAGCTGCACGCTTCCGTCGTCCTTGAGATCCATCTTGCTGGCGTGCTTCTCCTTGCTTTCCAGCAGGCGCAGTGTCTTCTCTGCCGACTCCACCACTTCACGCGGCATTCCGGCCAGTCTTGCGACATGTATACCGAAACTCCTGGCAGCTCCGCCGCGCTCCAACTTGCGGAGGAAGATGATGTTCTTGCCCTCTTCCTTGACAGCGACGTGGTAGTTCTTTACGCGCGGGTAGATGCCTTCGAGGTCGTTGAGTTCGTGGTAGTGGGTGGCAAAGAGCGTCTTGGCTCCTTTACCCTCGTTGTGGATGTGCTCCACCAGTGCGCGTGCGATGGCCATGCCGTCGTATGTCGAAGTGCCCCTTCCAATCTCGTCCAGAAGCACGAGGGAACGGGCGGAGAGGTTATGCATGATCATGGCGGTCTCCGTCATCTCGACCATGAAGGTAGACTCTCCCCGGGAGATGTTGTCAGTCGCGCCTACGCGGGTGAATATCTTGTCGAAGAAGCCGAACCTTGCGGACTGTGCTGGGACGAACGACCCTATCTGCGCCATCAGGACGATGAGTGCCGTCTGCCTGAGCAGAGCCGACTTTCCTGCCATGTTGGGGCCAGTGATGAGGTAGATCTGGCCGTCCTTGCTGTCCATGGAAAGGTCGTTGGGGACATATTCCTCTCCTGCACTCATCAGCGACTCGATTACCGGATGCCTTCCGGCCTTGATTTCAAGGGAAGTCGTCCTGTCGACCTGCGGCCTGCAGTAGTTGTGGTCCACTGCCTGCCGTGCAAAGCCCTGCAGTACATCGAGGGCGGAGATTATCCGGCAGTTGTTCTGGATGTCGCGGATGGCCTTCTGCACCTCGCCCACGAGGGCGGCGTAGGTACGGCTTTCAATCTCCAGAATCGAATTCTCCGCTCCGAGAATCTGCTCCTCATATTCTTTGAGTTCCGGAGTTATGTAGCGTTCCGCATTGACAAGAGTCTGCTTGCGCACCCACTCCATCGGGACTTTGTCCTTGGAGGCGTTGCGGACTTCGATATAGTAGCCGAAGACGTTGTTGTATCCTATTTTGAGTGCTGGGATGCCGGTGCGTTCCGACTCGCGCTCCTGCATGCTGAACAGGTATTGCTTCCCGCCTTTCGAGATGTCCCTCAGCCGGTCGAGTTCAGCGTCCACTCCGGCGCGGATGACTTCCCCTTTCCCAAGCTGCGCGGCCGGCTCGTTGGCGAGAGTGCCGGTGATGAGTGCTTGGACTTTGGCCGTGTCCTTCATCCCTGAGACAAGTTTCACCAGAGCCGGAATTCCGGACTCAGCGCAGATTCTTCCGAAAGGCACGGAGTGCTCCAGCGAGCGCCCGAGCTGCAGAAGTTCCCGAGGCAGAATCCTTCCTGTGGCCGCCCTTGAGAGGATGCGTTCGAGGTCGCCTATGGCACTGATTTCTGTCCGCAGTTCCTCGAGAGCATCTTCGTTCCCGGTGAAGTGCTGGACGATATCGTATCTGTCTTCGAGAGCTTTGATGTCCATAATCGGCATCGCGAGCCATTGCCGGAGCAGCCGCGACCCCATGCTGGAACAGCATCTGTCGATGCAGTCCACAAGGCTGACCCCATCCTTCCCGGCGTTGCTTTGGAATACTTCCAGATTGCGGAAGGTGAACTTGTCCATCCACACGAACTTGTCCGAGTCTATCCTTGAAAGGGAGCAGATGTTGCCGAGTCCAGAGTGGCGGGTTTGCTCAAGATAGACGAGCAGTGCGCCGGCAGCGCAGACTGCAAGAGGATAGCCTTCCACGGCAAAACCCTTGAGATTCTTGACTTTGAGCTGGTTGCGCAGCCTTTCCTCGGCAGCCTCCTGAACGAAGGCCCATTCGTCGAGCGTGGTCAGATAGAAGTCTCCGAACTGTTCTTTGACTGTACGGGTATCCTCCCTTCGGATCACGAGTTCCTTCGGAGCGAAAGACGAGAGGAGGGTGCCGATGTACTCGGGCTTTCCCTGGGCGAGCTGGAAAGTGCCGGTGGACACGTCCAGAAACGCGGCTCCGCATTCGCCGTCTTTCTGGGAGATGCCGCAGAGGAAGTTGTGCTCCTTCTGCTCGAGCATCCCTTCCCCGAACGCAATTCCAGGAGTCAGAATCTCTGTGACGCCCCTCTTGACGAGCTTATTTTTGACAAGAGCGGGATCCTCGAGCTGGTCGCAGATAGCCACCTTGTAGCCGGCACGCACGAGTTTCTGGAGGTAGGAGTCCACGGCATGGTGCGGGAAGCCAGCCATCTCGGTGCTTCCCTTGTCGCCGTTGGAACGCTTCGTAAGAACAAGTCCGAGGACCTTGCTCGCAAGGAGCGCATCGTCTGAATATGTCTCGTAAAAGTCTCCAACCCTGTACAGAAGCAGTGCTTCCGGGTGCTGAGCCTTGATGCTGAAATAATGCTTCAGCATAGGTGTGTCTTCTCCTCTCTTTGCCATTTGTCAGTTTATCTCCTCTTTGCCGTGCCGGAGCCTTTGCCTCCGACGACTTCGATTCTCTTTATCTTCTCGACTCCTTCGGGGGTGCAGATGTCGATTCCCTCGAAGTTCTGCTGGTCCACATTCGCGAGATTCAGTCCCCTTTCCACCTCAAGCTTGCAGTTCTCGAACTTGAAAGTTCCCTCCGGTATTGGTGCGGCAGGGTCTCCGATAATCTCTCCTGCAGTCCGAGCCTTTCCACAGACGTTGATGACCTTAATGTCGCGGAGGACGGTGCGTGGAGAATACGGGGCGTAGTCTTCCACCATTCTCCATATCATGTTCGCGGAGATGAATGTCCCGCAGTTCTCGAGCTTGAAATCCTTGAATGTGATGTCTTCCACGATGCCGCCCCTCGACGGCTGAGACTTGAACCTCACCGGAGCCTGGTTCTTCTCGCCGCAGATGCAGTTCTCTATGAGCACGTTGCGTATGCAGCCTGAGATTTCGCTACCCATCGCCACGCCGTGCCCTCCGTCGAAGTTGCAGTCCATGACTACGATGTTCATGCTCGGCCTCGCGACCCTGCGTCCGTCTTCGTTCTTGCCGCTCTTGATGGAGAGGCAGTCGTCGGTGACGTTGGTGTAGACGTTGGTCATCTCGATGTTGCTGGAGGAGTCGATGTCCACTCCGTCCGAACTCGGTACGTAGGAGTCCACGCTGATGTTGACTCCATCAATCTTGAATCCGTCTGTATAAAGCACATGCAGACACCATGAAGCATGGTTGCGCATGGTCAGATCTCGGATGCTTCCGCCGGGGCAGTTGGTGAAGCAGAGCATTCTCGGACGTCCCCAGTGGCCGTCGCTGTTCTTGTGTTTGCTCCATTCCTGACCACGTCCCTCGATGGCTCCCTTGCCGAAGACGCGCACTCCTCTGGAATTGTCGAAGTTGAGCAGGGCACATCTCCACTTGCGCTCGATTCCCTCGAAACGGGTTGAAATCTGCGGGAAATCCTCCGTTTCAACCGTGGAGACTAACGTCGCCCCCTCCTCGATATTGAGGTCCACTCCGTTGCGGAAGAAAAGCGCTCCGGTGAGATACCTGCCCGCCGGTATGGTGACAACTCCGCCGCCGTTTGCATAAGCCGCATCGGATGCTGCCTGGATGGCCCTGGTGTCCTTCGTGCTGCCGTCGCCGACCGCTCCGAAATCCCTGACATTAAATACCTTGCTGTCTTTCTGGATGCTGATTATGCAACTTCCATAGCCTTCTATGCTGAGCTCGACCTCAGTCCTGTCGTCCACGATCTGTGCCGGCATAGGCTTGACTTCGCCCGTGAAGCCGTCCCATACGGACACCTTTCCTACCGCATCGAAACTTGCCTTGAAGTTCAGCTCGCGCGTCCCCTCGTTGAATATGAAGAAGACATCGGCATCGCGGAGGACTCTTCTGGTGTAGCGGATATTGTCGGTCGGGATGATGACCTCGGTCATTCCCATCTGCCTCTTGAATGACTCAATCGTCACCCACGCCTGACTGTCGGCCTGCCTGCGCTGGGACTGCCGCACTGCGCTCTGTGCGACCCTCTGTGGCGACGGTTCCAGTCTGTACGGGGCCGTAGGACTGCTGATGTAGATTCCCTCCGGCCTTTCTGCAAGGATGCACATCTCGCTCTCCGGCAGGACGCTCTCCACCTGTGAGGTCCATCTGCGCAGAGGCTCGTGCGTCGCGGCGAGACAGTCAGGGAAACTCTCGAGTTTCGTGAAAGTCTTGTCGTAGAGATAGTTCGGCTTCGAGCCCCAGAAGAGCAGTTTGCCGCCGAGCTTTACGAAATCCTCGATGACAGTCCATGCTTTCTTCGAGATGACTTCGGAGGACGGGATGATGAGGGTGTAGTACTTCTGGCCGCTCCTGTTCTCGAAATAGCCAGGGCCGACGGTGAGAGCCTCGAAGAAGGCGTCATCGTCCACGTAGTCGAAGTCCACCTGATGCCGCAGGAGCAACTGCGAGAGTTCGGACAGCTCCCAGTAAGGCTCGTTGTTGCCGAGCCACATCGTGAGGGTCGGGTAGTACATGGCAACTCTCGCGCCCGGGACCCCCATACTCATAAGGTATGAGGTGCGGTTTATGTAGTCAGAGAGCGGTTTCATCTGAGGAGTCTTCGCGAGACTCTCCGCAGTCTGTGACTTTGAGCTCCAGAAATTGTATTCGAAATAGTTGATGCCCCTTGCGAACTGGTAGTTGAGCACCTGCTTGCTCTTGAGAAGGTCACCCCTCACGGCTCCCATCGTCTCGCTGAAAGCGCGCGGCTTGCCGTAGACATGTGCCACGGACGACGCGAGCTTTGGGAAATCGTTGTCCACGCCCGGTGCCACATGGGAGTTGATGACGTCGACACCCGGAATCTGCACCCTGTTGAGGACGCGGAAGAAGTTTCCGTCCGCCTCTATGTTCACCGGCATTATGTGCTCGTTGTTGAGGTGGGTGATGTGTGCCATCCCGTTGCGCTCATGCCACTCTGCCTGACGCTTGAAGAATATGTCCGCGAACATCTCCGACCAGACGTCCCAGTAGTCTGCCTTCACCCTCTTTTCAAATTCGCTCCTGGTCGGCGCGAAGAACGAAGCGTAGTATGGAGTCGGGTCGTAGCCCTTCTTCTCGATAAAGACTTCCGTGATATTCGGAGTCCATGGAGTGTACATGTATTCAGGCTCGTCTCCGCGGAACCCCATGACCGTCGAGCCCATCTCGGCTCCGAGAGCCTTCTTGGCGGCCTCGTGCGTCCACGCTATGAACTGGTCGACGGCCTCTGTGCTGAGGTGGTCGTGGAGAAAGTTTGATGTGTCTTTGCCGTGGGTCGGATTGTTGACCGCGCGGGTGTCGCCGCTCTTGTGGGCGTAGCCAGCGAAGATGATAGTCCAATCGTGGACACCGGCGTTGAAGCTTATCTTGCCGTCTTTTATCGCGACTTGCCTGTTCGGCTGCCCTTCAGAAAAGGCGACTGCGGACACCGCACCCTTAGGGACGTTGCAGTCCACGACTTCCTCCCCCTTGCCGACAGTTAACTTCTCGTCAAGTTCTACGAGCGCCCACATCTTCAGGTCGGGCCTTTCCCGCGAGAACTTGCCTCCGGCAAATCCGCTCGGATATTTCGCGTCGTCGATGAGCCATACCTTCATCCCGCGAGCCTTGGCTTCCTTGACGGCTGTCTTTACTGTCTTGAACCACCCGTCAGAGAGATATTCATACTGGAAGCCGTAGCCAGGTTCTATGTTCACCACCCTTGTGCCCACGCTCTGCATGAGATCAAGGTCCTCGCGGATCACCTTCTTGTCGATGTTCCCTTCCCAGCCCCAAAGAATGTGGCTAGCGTACTCGGCAGGCGGAAGACCGTACCCTTCGCGGAGCTCCTCGATGCTCTTGTCCTGGATACTCTCCCAACTCTTTATGAGCTGCGCGGACGCGAGTTGCGGAACCGCGAGGGCGAGAATGGTTGCAAGCAGCGTTTTTTTCATGAATGTGGTATTTGGTTCTCGCAAATGTACTCTTTTTTGTCTACTTTTGGAAGTTGTTGACGAATGAAGAGGCTTCTGATAATCACTTACTACTGGCCTCCCACAGGGGGGTCAGGCGTACAGCGCTGGGTCAAGTTCAGCAAGTACCTGCCGCAATACGGCTGGCAACCCGTCGTATACACTCCCGAGAACCCCGAGCAGTTAGCGGTCGACGAAAGCCTTGCAGGCGACATACCGCCATGCGCCGAGGTGCTGAAGACCCGAATAGTCGAGCCTTACGCTCTCTACCGCAAACTTTTCCGTCACTCCGGAGGCGGAGAAGTCAACCCTTTGAACTCACAAAAGAAGAGTCTTGCGAAGCGGCTTTCGTTATGGGCGCGGGGCAATCTCTTTATTCCGGACCCCAGAGTCTCATGGGTGAAGCCATCGGTGAAGTTTCTGGAAAAATATCTTCGAGAACACCCCGTGGATGCAGTAGTCACCACCGGTCCACCTCAGTCCATGCACCTCATCGGGCTCGGATTGAAACGCCGGACGGGAGTCAAATGGATTGCGGATTTCCGGGATCCCTGGACCAGAATGTTCTATTACAAGCATCTTGAACTTTCCCGCTGCGCGGACAGGAAGCATCGCCGCCTTGAGCAGACGGTGCTCGACTCAGCAGATCTCGTGATATCCGTATCGCCTCAGGTAGGGAGAGATTTCGCTGCCGCGACGACCACTCCAGTGTGTCTGATAACCAACGGTTTCGACGAGGATGACTATGCTGCCGGCAATGTTGCTCCAAGGCATGACGGCAAGTTCCGGATAGTCCACACGGGGCTTTTTGCCGCCGATGGAAACCCGCTCAATCTCTGGGATGCTCTTGCCGCAAGATGCGCTGCTGACACCGCTTTCCGCAGCTGTCTGGAGATAAGGCTTGCAGGAAAGACAGACTCGCAGGTCGTCTCCGCGATAGAGTCCAGAGGACTTGGTGGAAATCTCGTCAATCTCGGGTATCTTCCTCATAAGGAATGCGTTGCTGAACAGCGTACGGCGGATGTCCTGCTGCTTCCACTGCGCAGGGAGCCGGAGTACGCGAAGGTCTTGCCAGGGAAAATTTTCGAATATCTGGCCGCAGGCCGTCCTGTTCTGGGAATCGGCGACGAAGGCGGGGCGGCGGACGAGATTCTCCAGCAAGCCGGTGCCGGGCGGATGTTCGGCTGGGACAGCGGAGACGGACTTGTGGACTACCTCATCGGGGCATCGGCAGCGCCGGAAGGTGTGGAGAAATTTTCGCGTTGCCTCCTCACCCGAAGGCTCGTTGAAGAACTGGATAAACTCACATAGATGAAAAAGAAATTCATATACATTCTTTGCATTGTCGCCTCGATGCTGGCGCTTGCGTATGCCTATGTGCCGCAGGTGATCGGCGGCAAAATCGTCAACCAGAGCGACATCTCCGGATGGCAGGGCATGTCGAAGGAGATGATGGACTGGAATGCCGCGCATCCTGATGACCAGACGGCCTGGACAGGTTCGATGTTCGGCGGAATGCCGACAACGACCATCCATGCCTCCACCAAAGGAGACTGGACTCAGCCGCTGTATGACCTTCTGCTCACCGGCAAGCGTCCCGCGACTTATCTCTTCATCTCGCTTTTGGGAGCGTGGCTGTTGATGCTCGCCCTCGGAGTGCACCCGCTCGTGGCGCTCGGCGGCGCTGTCGCGGTGACTTTCTGCTCATACAACATGCAGATCATCCAGGTCGGGCACAACACCAAGATGCAGGCCATAGCCTTCCTGCCGTGGGTGCTCGCGGCGCTCGTCTTTGCCTACGACAGCGCTCTCAAGAAGAAGAAATATCTGCCTTTCGCAGCATTAGGGGCGGCTCTGTTTGGGCTTGCACTGAGTTTTCAGGTCAAGGCGAATCATCCCCAGATAACCTACTATCTGGCGCTGATGATTCTAATCTATGTCATCGTTCTTGCTGTGTCCGTCTTCCGTCGGAGAGAAGGACGCAGGGAGAAGTCTGTGCGTTTCCTCGTGGCTTCGTCGCTGCTTCTCGTCTTCGGCATCGCTGGCATCGCGACCAACGCGATAAAACTCCTCCCGACCTATGAGTATACTCCGTATTCCATGCGTGGAGGCTCTTCCGCTTCGTCTTCAGACGGTTCAGGAACCAGGGGACTTGACATTGACTACGCCACTGCGTGGTCCTATGGGTGGGAAGAACTGCCCAACATGCTCATACCGCACTTCAACGGAGGTTCCTCCTCGGGAGCGGTCGATCCGGACAAATCGGCCACCGTCAACCTTCTCCGCCGTGCAGGACATACCAATCTCCGACAGACAGCCAAGAACCTCCCGCTATACTGGGGTCCGCAGCCGTTCACGGCAGGCCCTATGTACATGGGAGCAATAACGATATTCCTCTTCATCCTCGGGTTGTACTGCTACAAGGGCAAGGAAAAATGGTGGGTCGTGGCTACGGCGCTGCTGGCAGTGTTCCTGGCTCTTGGCAGCCATTTCCTGTGGTTTACCAAACTGTTCTACAACTGCGCTCCTTTCTACAACAAGTTCAGGACCGTGTCGATGGCCCTCGTACTGCTGCAGTTCTGCCTGCCAGTCCTTGCCTGTCTCGTGCTTGACCGCATAGTCCGCACGGATGACGGGGCGGAGCGGTTCAGGTCCAAAGGCTGGATTGCCGCTGCGGTCACAGGGGGCTTCTGTCTTCTCTGTGCAGCTTTCCCGGGGATTGCCGGCTCTTTCCATGGCGCTTCTGATGCCGGGATGGCGGATGTCCTCTCGGACGCTCTCGCCGTAGACAGGCGTCACCTGCTTGTCGTGGATGCTCTGCGTTCGGCTCTTTTCATAGGGGCTGCCTATCTGTTGCTTCTCTGGGGCTGTACCGCGCCTAAGAGCGCTTCCAAGACCTTTGCAACGCAGCCGCAGATGCGTTATGCGCGACGCAGGACAGCGGCTCTGCTTGTCTGCGCGCTCGTTCTCGCAGACCTTTTCCTCGTGGACAAGAGATATCTCAATTCCGAAGATTTCGTGACTCCGAAGGACTTCAGCAGTCAGTTCGACAAACGCCCTGTGGATGATTATATCCTCGCGGACAACGACCCGTCATACAGAGTGCTGGACTTGACGGTCAACGTCTTCAACGACTCACATCCTTCATATTGGCACAAGAATATCGGCGGCTACTCCGCGGCCAAGCTTCAGCGGTATCAGGAATTCATCGAGAGCACGCTCACACCGGAAATCAACAGGCTCTACGGCTCTCTCGCCGCAGAAGGTAAGAGTTTTGAAGAAGTTGAGGAAAACCTGCCTTATCTGGACGGACTCGCCAGGATGAACTGCCGCTACATCATCGTCGGCCCGGATCTCCCGCCTCTCCGCTACAGATACGCCAAAGGCAATGCCTGGTTTGTGGAAAGTCCGCAGGACAGCATCTGCATGACATCCTACGCTCCTAATGAACTTCGCTACAGCTACAACTCGGAGCATGGTGGGAAGGCTGTCTTCAGCGAGGTCTATTACCCTGTGGGCTGGAAACTTACCGTTGATGGAGGTTCGGAGTCTGTAGAGATTGTTCCGGAAGAAGGTGTGCTGCGTGCGGCGGTGCTTCCTGCCGGAGAGCACAGTCTGGTGATGCGTTTCGATCCGCCGTCCTACAGGACAGGCGAGGCGGTCTCGAGAGTCTCCTCGATACTTCTGATAATGGCAGTGCTTATTGCGGCCGGTTTTGCTGCGCCTCAACTAATGAATTTGTCAAGGCGATGAAGTCCCCGACCGAAAGCCTCTCGGCTCTTTGGTCAAAGAATTCGCCCTTGTCATCGAAGCCCTCCGGAAGGATGGTCTTCAATGCGTTTCTGAGGGTCTTGCGGCGCTGGTTGAACGCCGTCTTGACAACCTGACGGAAGAGTTTCTCGTCGCAGCCGAGGTCTTCTCTGGAGTTGCGTCTGAGCCTTATGACCGCCGACTTCACTTTCGGAGGAGGGCAGAATGCGCCAGGGCCCACGCTGACGATGTAATCGATGTCGTACCAGGCCTGCAGAAGCACGGAGAGTATGCCGTATGTCTTGCTGCCCGGAGCTTCCGCGATTCTGTCGGCGACCTCTTTCTGTATCATGCACACTACCTCAGGGACCAAGTCTTTGTCTTCCAGAATCTTGAAGAAAATCTGAGAGGAGATGTTGTAGGGAAAGTTGCCGATGACGCGGTACTTTCCTGCGAACACGTCTTTCATGTTCATCTTCAGATAGTCCGCCATCATCAGTTTGCCTTCGATGTCCGGATAGTGCGACAGAAGGTAGTCCACGGACTCTCCGTCTATCTCGACAAGTTTTAGGTCTATGTCTACTCTGTCGAGCAGATACTTCGAGAGCACACCCATCCCCGGACCTATCTCGAGGACATCCCGCACCTCGGACTCGCCGAGCGAGTCGACGATGGTGCGGGCTATCTTCTGGTCTGTCAGAAAGTGCTGCCCGAGGGCCTTTTTTGCACGAACTTCCATCAGCTAACCAAGTTTTTCAGCCAACTTCCCGGCCAGTTCAAGGAAAGCCAGACCATCAGGACGGGAACTCAGCGCGGCAGGCTCCCCTCTGTCGCCGCTTTCGCGGATGCTCTGCACGAGAGGAATCCGGCCGAGGAGCTCGATTCCGAACTCCTTCGCCATCTCTGCACCGCCGTCCTTTCCGAAGATGAAGTACTTCTCGTCAGGATGCTCCTCGGGGGTGAACCACGCCATGTTCTCCACGAGCCCGAAGACAGGCCTTGCGATGTTCTGGTTGCGGAACATGTTGATGCCCTTCTCTACGTCGGCGAGAGCCACTGTCTGAGGAGTGGTGACGATGACCGCCCCCTCCATCGGAATCTCCTGCACGAGGCTGATGTGGATGTCTCCGGTTCCCGGAGGCATGTCTATGATGAGGAAGTCAAGTTCCTCCCATTTTACCTGCAGGACCATCTGCTTGAGCGCGTTGCAGGCCATCGGGCCTCTCCATATAAGAGCTTGGCCTTTCTCGGCAAAATATCCGATGGACATCCATTTCACGCCGTATTTCTCGATGGGGAGGATGACTTCATGTCCTTCTTCCCCTTCGGCATCGGGAGTCACACCCTCGGTGCATGTCATCGTCGGAATCGATGGCCCGTATACGTCCGCGTCGGCAAGGCCTACCTTGTATCCGAGTCTGGCGAGGGCGCAGGCGAGGTTGACCGCCACTGTGGATTTGCCGACGCCGCCCTTTCCGGATGCGATGCCTATTATATGTCTGACGTTGTTGAGGTTGTCGAGAGTCAGGTCATTGACGTTGGTCTTTTGGGACTTTGCCTTTGCCTCGTCCACGACCACTGTCTTGACTTCAGAATCGAATCCCTTCGGAAGAAACCGTATGAGCGCTGCGCGGGAACTCCCGATGAGGTACTCCGCCAGCGGGTCGCGCTTCTTTGGGAAGGCAAGCGTCACCATGACCTTGTCCGGAGAGATTTCTACGTCGTGAACCATCCCCAGAGTGACGATGTCAGTGTCCTTCATCGCCGGATGTCTCACTTCCCTGAGGACGGAGAGTATATCTTCTTTTGTCATATCCTATCTGACTATGTTCATCTCGTCGAGAAGCCATCCGGCCCTTCCGAACTTGTCCATCATGAAGAGGACATACCTGATGTCCACGCAGATGCACCTCTGGAGGTTAGGCTCAAAGATGACATCTCCGCTCATCGCCTCCCAGTTGCCGTCGAACGCGAGTCCTATGAGGTTGCCGTCGGCGTCCATCACCGGACTTCCGGAGTTGCCTCCGGTGATGTCGAGGTTGGTGAGGAAGCAGGTCACAATATCGCCGTTCTCGTCGGCATATTGGCCGAAGTCCTTCTGCTCGTAGAGTTCCTTGAGGCGTAAAGGTACCCTGAACTCGTAGTTGGAAGGGTCTTCTTTCTCCATCACGCCATTGAGAGTGGTGTAGTACTTGTATATCACGCCGTCCTTAGGCTCGTATCCCCTGACTGTGCCGTAGGTCAGACGGCAGGTCATGTTGGCATCCGGATAGCTTGGCATGTCCTTGGTCCATTCGAGGAGCGCTGCCGCGTAGGTCTTTGACGGCTCGGCGATCTTGGCGTATGCGGTGGCGTAGCCCTTGTAGAGCTCTGCGAGGGCGGACATGACCTTGTCGGTCAGAAGCACGGCAGGGTCCTGCGACAGGTCGATGCCTGCTGCTCTCGCGCCTTCAAGCCTCTGCTCCGACGCAAATGCGCTGGTGTCGAAGATTCTGTCTATTTCCTCTTCGGTCACGTCCACTCTTCCGTCCGGGGCTGCGTTCTCGAGATAGTGCTTCACCATGGCGTGGGCGACTTTCCTGTCCACGTCGGCGTCGTAGTCCTTGTAGTCCGAGATGTCCTCGTGTCTGACGAGCGAGATTATTTCAATCTTGGCAAGAGTCTCGCTGAGGAAGATGTAGCGTCTGTATACGTCTGCGCGAGCTTCCACGGCCTGGGCAACCCCGGCCATAGGGTCTCCGTATTTCTTCACGCGGCTCTTCTTCGCGTCTATCCAGTTCTTGAGGGCCGCTTCCTTCTCTCTTTCCCGTCCGATGACATCAAGTTTCGCGAAAGCCTCCTTCATTCCAATCCACTTCTTCCATCCGTTTGAGGATGAGGCGTATTTGCTCGCATACTGAAGGCTGACCTTGTCGTCCGCCCTCATCTCTTTCCAGAGGACATCCTGGCGGATGGTCCTTGCCGCGATGCGTATGTCGTTGATGTCGAGCATCTCCTCAAGCTCGGCAGCGGTCTTGTAGCGCTGGGTGCTTCCAGGGTAGCCCATAATCATCGCGAAATCACCCTCCTCTACTCCCTTCAGGGAGATGTTGAGGAACTGGCGCGGCGTGAACGGAACATTGTCTTCGGAGTAGTCGGCAGGTTCGTTGTCCTTGCCGGCATAGACGCGGAACATCGAGAAGTCGCAGGTGTGGCGAGGCCACATCCAGTTGTCGGTGTCGCCGCCGAACTTCCCTGAAGCGGCAGGCGGAGCGCCCACGAAGCGCACGTCCCTGTATACCTTGTTCACCACGACATAGCGGACATTGCTGTTGAAGAAGCTCACAATATTCACCTCGCAGTTAGGATTCTCGGCTTCCACCTTCTTCACGAGGGCTTCGAATGATTCCCGGTCCTTGGTCTGCTCCGTAACGTCCCACATCTTCTGGAGGAAAGTGACCGACAGACCCGGAACCGGGATCTCCTCGCTGCGATCCATGGCCCAGAAGCCGTCCTCGAGGTAGTTGTGTGCCTCGGATGAGAGACTCTGTATGCTCGAATATCCGCAGTGGTGGTTGGTTACGAGAAGTCCATTGCCGGAGATGATTTCACCCGTGCAGCCGCCTCCGAACTGGACCACGGCGTCCTTGATGGAGGAGTTGTTGATGCTGTAGATCTGCTCCGGAGTCAGCCGCGAACCGAGGTTGCGCATGGTCTCGCTGTTGATTTTCTCAAGCAGTGGAAGCAGCCACATTCCCTCGTCCGCACGAAGCGACGGGAGGAAGACAGCCGCAGTGATGAGGCTTAGGATAAACTTTTTCATATTTTGTCAAATAATTGTAATTCAAGTTCTTTTGGGTGAAATGAACGCCTGTGCTGCGGCGTCGTCCCGTAGCGGCGCAGCGCTTCTATGTGCTCTTTTGTCGGGTAGCCCATGTTGTGATCCCAGCCATATTGGGGATACTGTTCGGCGAGCCGCCGCATCTTCTCGTCCCTGTGGGTCTTCGCCAGCACGGAAGCCGCCGCAATCGAAGCATATTTAGCATCCCCGTGGACTACGGTAGCGTGTTCGTATCCTTCCATCGGGATGAAGCGGTTGCCGTCGATGAGGAGGAAATCCGGCTTCACGGACAGCGCGAGCACCGCCCTGTGCATGCCTTCAATCGAGGCCCGGAGGATGTTGAGGCTGTCTATCTCAGCTGCGCTGACTTCCGTGACTGCCCACGCCACAGATTCCTCTTCGATGACTTTGCGCAGCAGGTTCCTGTCCTTTTCGCTCATCTTCTTGGAGTCGTTCAGCCTCGGGTGGAAGAATCTTTCCGGAAGTATCACCGCCGCGGCAAACACAGGCCCGGCGAGAGGTCCTCGTCCGGCTTCGTCGCATCCGGCTTCTATCAGGCCGGGATTCATATTTCCCAACAGTTGGATACTTTGCGGCATGACTCTGCAAATTTAGGAATTATAAAAGAATAACCTGCATCATCCCGCGCCGCTTTGTTGCGGATGCCTTCCGACGCTATGAAACTATGTGGGATTGCCCTTGACAATCACGCCCATGATGTTGGTGAGGGACTGGACGTGCTCCTGCAACTGGCGTATTCTTTCCATGGAATCCTTGAGTCTTTCGTCGGCTGCCGCCAGACGCTTCTCGTAGTCCTCCACGAGGCTCTGCTTCATCGTCTCGAAGTTCGCCTCTTCCCGTAGGACTCCGCGGCCATCTTCTTCGCCGAGCAGCAGGACATCTTCCTCGCTCAGACCGAAGTATCGGGCGAATTTTGTGAGGCTCTTGCAGAAGATGTTGGTCTTTCCGGTCTCGAAATTGACGTAGGTGGTGCGGCCCATTCCGAGTTCCTGTGCAAGCTCCGACTGGGAAAGCCCCTTCGATTCCCGCAACCTGCGTATGCTTGTATGAATTTTGTCGACCGCCATTTAACAGCCTCAAAAATAATCAGGACATCGCGATACCAAATACCCGAATTTTTGGACATTGTTCATAAAAAATCGACAAAAGGCATAAAAAACGTATATTTTTTTCTTTATCCGTAACATTCTGTTGAGCGTATGTGTGTTTTTTCGATACATTTGGAGCACCACTGACAATGTATGAAATGGATATGATAAAGGAAGCCTACGCTGAATTCGGGCGTCTAATGGTTGAGGAGAAAATCTACCTCGACCCCTCTCTCGACTACGGGGAACTCTGCCGCCGACTCGGTGTGGAGAGCTATCTTCTGGACGAATTTCTTCTGGACGAACTCGGCATGACAGGCGAGGAACTCATCGCAGTTTTCAGGCGTGAAGGATGATTTGTGTTTGAAATCAAAGTTTATTAGATTTGTGAGCATCACAAAACACTAATAACTGATAAAATGAAAGAGTACACAACCGATGACATCCGCAACGTGGTACTTCTCGGAGCTACAAAGTCCGGAAAGACCACGTTGGCTGAATCTATGCTCTACGAGGGCAAGGTTATAGAAAGGCGCGGCAGCGTCGAGGACAAGAACACCGTCTCTGACAACAACGAACTTGAGAAGATTAACCAGCGCTCGATTTATGCGACACCTCTGTATGCAGAGTTCCTCGGAGCAAAGATTAACATAATAGACACCCCAGGCGCGGACGACTTCGTCGGAGGCGCATACTCCGCTTTCAGCGTCTGCGAGAGCGGACTTCTTGTAATCAACGCCCAGCAGGGCGTCGAGGTCGGCACGGAGAACTATCTCCGTCTCGCGGAGAGCAAGCACCTCCCTCTTGTCATAGCAGTCAACCAACTCGATTCCGAGAAGGCCGACTGGGAGAACGTCCAGAACTCCATCAAGGAAGCTCTCGGCAAGAAGGTGGTCTACATCCAGTTCCCTGTGAACGTGGGACCGGACTTTGACGGTTTCGTGGACGTGTTGACCATGAAGTACTACCATTTCAAGGATGCCAACGGAACCCGTGAGGACCTCGAGATTCCGGAGTCGCTCAGAGAGCAGGCGGAACTTCTCCGTCAGGAACTCATCGAGAGAGCTGCAGAATATGACGACGGCCTGATGGAGAAGTTCTTCGAGTCCGGTGCTCTTACGGAGGACGAAATCCGCAAGGGCCTCAATCTCGGCATCATCGCAGGCGAGGCGTATCCTGTGTTCTGCGTCAGCGCAAAGAAAGACATCGGCGTGAAGCGTCTTCTCGAGTTCACCAAGAGAGTCGTTCCTGCTCCAAAGTGCTCTTCCGCTGGGCCTGCCTCCATATTCATCTACAAGAACGATGTCGAGCCGCACCTCGGAGAGGTTTCCTTCTTCAAGGTAATGAGCGGAGTGGTGACTTCCGGTATGGACCTCGAGGACAGCGTCAGCGGCAACAAAGAAAGGCTTTCTGCCATCTACGCGGTGGCCGGTCTCAAGAAGGAGGCCGTGACTTCCCTCTCTGCAGGTGACCTCGGATGTACCGTCAAGCTCAAGAACGGTCGTTCCAACATAACCCTTTCCGCTCTTGGTTCGGGGATAGTCTGCGACAAGATTGCATACCCTGCGCCTAAGTATCGCTGCGCAATCAAGTCTAAAGTCCAGCAGGAAGAGCAGAAACTGGGTGACGCCCTCAAGAAGATTGCTTCGCAGGACCCTACCGTGGTCGTGGAGTATTCCAAGGAGTTGAAGCAGACCATCCTCAGCGGCAACGGCGAGCAGCACATCAACATCGTCAAGTGGCGTCTCAACAACGAGTTCAAGGTTGAGGTCGAGCTTTTCGCTCCGAAGATTCCTTATCGCGAGACCATCACCAAGACCGCTTCCGCCAACTATAGACACAAGAAGCAGTCCGGCGGTGCAGGTCAGTTCGGCGAGGTATCCCTTCTCATCTGCCCTTACGAGGAAGGCGTAGAGGCTCCGCGCTCGTTCAAGATAAACGGCAAGGACCAGGTGATGAACATCAAGTCCCAGGAGTCTTTCGAGCTCGAATGGGGCGGAAAGCTGGAGTTCTACAATTGCGTTGTCGGCGGTGCCATCGATGCGCGGTTCATGCCAGCTATCCTCAAGGGAATTAACGACAAGATGACCGAGGGTCCTCTCACCGGATCGTATGCCCGCGACATCAGGGTATACGTCTATGACGGCAAGATGCATCCGGTGGACTCAAATGAAATCTCCTTCGTGCTCGCGGCCCGCAATGCCTTCAAGGAGGCGTTCCGCAATGCAGGTCCGAAGATTATGGAACCTATCTACAACGTTGAGGTGATGACTCCTGCCGAGTATCAGGGTACCTGTATGTCTGACCTTCAGAACCGCCGCGGAATCCTCGGCGACATGGGAGCGGACAAGGGCTTCTCTATTCTCAAGGCGAGAGTGCCGCTTGCGGAACTTTACCGCTACTCCACGACCTTGAGCTCCCTGACCTCAGGAGCTGCTACCTTCAGCATGTCTTTTGCTGACTATCAGCCTGTTCCTGGCGATGTTCAGACGAAACTTCTCGCTGAATACGCAGCCGCTGAAGGCGCAGAAGAGTAAAATCCGTTTCTGACGGAGGGTAAGTCCTCTGGGAAAAGAGAGGGGCTGGCCGGTTCGGTCAAGCCCCTTTTTTCTATCTTTCCCCGGTTGACGCATCTGCCCTGCCGGGATTTTCGTATCTTGCGGAGCGTTTTGTCAGAGATATGCGAAAAAGTATTCTAGTCACCCTTTGCTGCCTTTCGGCATTTGCGGTACTTCCTGCCGCAGCGCAGGTCGGTATAAGTGCCGGACTTTCGTTTCCCGGAAAGGACATGCGGGATAACGGTACCGGGTATTATTCAGAACTGCGGATTGGCAGCGTGGTCGGCGTCCAGTACAACTACGGCCTGACGGAGCGTGTCGATCTTCTTGCCGGCTTCGATTTCACCGACCATGTCCTCGGTCAGATTGCAATGCGCCGCAGAGGGGACAGCTACAAACTCTATCCGAGCTATATGACTTTCTCTCTGATGGCCGGCGGGACATTCAAGATAGACTTCGACGGACAGGGATACATCAACCCTGCACATCACGCTTTTGTCGAACTGCGTTCCGGGCTGAATTTCTCGACGCAAAGCCATGCGGTTCTCGAGGAGGGCGGCGAGCGCAGTACTGTCAGGTATAGGGGCAACTGGAGTCCTGGCTTCTCTGTTGGTGTCGGGATGAAGTTCTCGCGCAACAGCAGCATGACTCTTCGCTATGCTGATTTCGGGGATGCAGTGGTCCGTCGCGGGGATACCGGCGATATCTCACGCTACTCGCCCCGCACCGTCGAACTGAGGTATACCTTCTGGCTGTAGCATGATGCCGGAAACTGTTGATATTGCCGTTGTAGGCGCAGGCGCGGCAGGGTGCTTCTGCGCTATAGAGGCGGCCCGGCGTCTGCCTTTCTGCAGAGTGGTTGTCTTCGAGGCGGGACGCAAGCCCCTCGCCAAACTCGCCCTCACCGGGGGAGGGCGCTGCAATCTCACAAACACGTTCGACGGCATCGACAATCTCAAGGAGGCCTATCCGCGGGGAGATAAACTTATGCGCCGTGCGCTTTCGACCTTTTCAAACGAGGACTGCTGCGCTTGGTTCGAGCGCGAAGGAGTACGGCTTGTCGCGCAGAAAGATTGTCGGGTGTTTCCGAGGAGTCAGGATGCGATGCAAGTTGTCCATTGCCTTGAGTCTGCCATGCGCGAGGCTGGAGTTGTCCTCCGGACTGGGGCGCGGCTTCTCACTCTGCGCCCAGCCGATACCTGTGCGGGGGAGAACGGGGACGGAGCAACTCTTTCCGGTAGCTTCGTCATGAATTTTGCCAACGGTTCTTCCGTAGAGGCGCGGAAAGTAGTTTTCGCTCCGGGCGGATGTTCGGCTGCCGCGTTGAGGCAGACTCTGCCCGATGTGGTAAAAGTCGTGGATACAGTGCCGTCTTTATATACGTTTAGACTTGAGGAAGAGTCTCTTAAGTCGCTGAGCGGGGTCAGCGTCAAGGATGCCGTGCTGTCTCTTGCGGGGACTCCGTTCAAGTCGCGCGGTGATCTTCTTCTTACAGACTGGGGCTTGAGCGGCCCTGCCGTGCTGAAACTCTCTTCCTACGCCGCGCGTTTCCTTGCGGAGAATGAATATCGGGCGAACTTGCTTGTCAACTGGTTGGAAGCTAATGATGTGCAGGCACTGGAGGGACTTTCTGCCATAGCCCGCGAGTCTGGAGCAAAGATGGTGTGCAATGCCCGGCCGGACGCTATCCCTGATAGGCTGTGGCGCCTGCTTCTTTCCCGCAGCGGGATTCGGGAGGAGGCCCGCTGGAGCGAGCTCAAGGGTAAAAGCCTTACTCGTCTGGCGGCGCGGCTCACGGCAGATGAATACTGCATCTGCGGCAGGGCGAAGTTCAAGGATGAGTTCGTGACCTGCGGCGGCGTTGCGCTTTCGGCTGTCGACATGAACACGCTCGAGAGCAAGTCCTGTCCTGGCCTCTTCTTTGCCGGCGAGGTCCTCGACGTGGATGCCGTGACTGGGGGCTTCAACCTTCAGGCGGCCTGGTCTACCGCTGTCTGCGCTGCCCGTGCGCTGTAGCTATTTTGCTCCTTTGCGGCGGTTGCATTCGCGGCATAGAAGCTGACAGTTGGCGGCTATGGTTCTGCCGCCTTCCCGCCATGGCGTGATGTGGTCGGCCTCCATCTCGTCGATGCTGAAAGTCTTTCCGTGTTGAGGACATTCCGGGTTAGCGCAGATACCTTTCTGCTTTTCGTAGACTTCGCGCTTGGTATTGTTGTCGAACGCCCTGATGTTGAGGCGGTTCTCATCCCGGCTGAACATATAGTGATATATTCCTGATTTCTTCTTGACATCGCTGTCTAACATTAGCCTGGAAATCTCCCGCTCAAGTGCGGTTGCGTCAAATTTCGCCTCGCTATATTCGTTGTAGAGCGGCCCCCACTCAACACCATTCATTTCTTTGCGATATGTCGGAAACAGGACACCGACCCAGTCTATGACTCTTTTGAAGTAAAGCCACAGTTCGTTCGCATTTGGGTCGTGCTGATGCTTGGCCATGTATTCCTCTACGTTGCCGTGCGAAATCCACTTCAGCGCGGTCTCAAGGTATTCCTGCCTGATTGGAGAGCCTTTGAGGTATCTGTTCGCCAGCCCGTATGCCGCGCAGCCGCTCTTGCTGAAATACCTCTTCGCGTCCGACAGCCAGCTCCCGGAATAGACGGCGTTGCGCAGTTCCTGATCCGTCAGTTTCTCTCCGGCTATGTTTATCGTCCTGAACCATTTGAGTTTCTCGGAATCCGTTCCTTCGCAGATATAGACGGTCAGCTTGTAGTCGAGAATCTTGTTTTTCTCGTCGTCAGCGAGGTTTGCGAAATAGCGGAAATCGAACGAGAAGTCCCCGCCTACGAACTGGCACAGCGAGACGGTCCGCTGCTGCCCGTCAATGATCTCATATCCCCCGTTCTCTTTCACTGCCCAGTACATCACGTTCAGCGGATAGCCGTTGAACACTGAGTCAATCACGGCGTTTCTCTGCTTTTCTCTATATACGAACTCGCGCTGGTACGGTGGCCGTATGTCGAGCCTTCCGCCGTAGCCGGTCACTCCGGCTTCTTCGTTGTCCCTGTATCCTTCGGTCAGTTGCCTGACAGTTATTTCTTTAAGTGTGATTTTCATGGTTGCTGTGTTTTGTGTTGTGAATCAACTCTTCGGATCAATATTCTTGCATAGGTTGGCTTGCCGTTGATTTTGCCTTCGGCGTTTTTAATCATTCCCGGGACAGACGTCGACGAACAAGAATCCTGGCGTACTTGCTTTTCCCATTCACCATAGTGTCTTTGGGATTGTTCATCAGACCTGCTATTGACATCGACGGATGAGTATTCTGAAGTATGGCTGCTTTTGTCCCCCCCCCCGTTATTGGGCTGTAAATCAAGTCTTTACCATCAGAGCCTTTCCGAAACTCGACTATTTCAAACTGCTCTGGGTTGTATTTGTCCAAGAACGTGATTGGCACGCCCATCACCCCGTCGTAGTCGCAGGGGATGTCGGCTACCTTGTCCACGTTTATCGCATCGTAATTGTCGTACTTCGGGTACTTTTCCGGATCGTAGAGCTTGTATAGAATCAGCTCCTTGTGTCTTTTCTTGTGGTCGAGGTTGGTGAACCAGCAGATGTTGCCCATGCTTCTCCACTTCTGCCCGTCGGCATCTTGCCAATATCTGGTTTTCCGGGGTGCTGACTCCTTGGGTACCTTGAACTCCATGTTTCCGGAATTGAATCCGAGCCAGATTCTGTTCTCCTTTATCAGAGGGAATATCTCTTTATATGTGATGGCGTTCTGGTTGCCGATTATCAGAAACTTCTTGTTGAACTGAATCAGTTGGGAGACGTATTCCCGGAACAGGCTGAAAGGTGGATTCGTGACAACGATGTCCGCTTTTTCCAGAAGTTCCTTGCATTCCTTGCTGCGGAAATCCCCGTTTTCCTCCTTGTCCTTGAATTCGTGGATGCCGATTTCTTCTGGGCTTGGCACTCTGTCTCCGTCACTGTCGCCGTTGTATTCGAGCCAGATTGCACTTTCGCACTCGTTCTGGCTGAACAGGTTCATGTCCCTGCTCTTGTAACAGGTGGTTATCAGCTTCTTCAGGCCGAGGGACTCGAAATTGTAGGAGAAGTAGTGGAAGAAGTTGCTGACTCTCGGGTCGTCGCAGTTGCAGAGCACGGTCTTGTCCCGGAAGTGCTCCTTGTAGTGCATGAGTTCATTCTCGATGTCTGCCAGCTGAGTGTAGAACTCGTCTTCTTTGGCTTTTGCCGCCGCGTGTAGACTGTCGTTGCTTGCCATGGTGTTTGATAGTTCACGGAGCATTCGCTATCAATCACTTCTGCAGTATGAATGAACGACACGACAAAAGGTGTGAGATTCTTACTGCGTTTACCAAGGTAGCCCAGGAAGGAAACCTCTGCCCCACTGTAAGATCCCACACCCCGAAGAGGGTGCGAGCATTGTACTATTGTAGGGGCAGGAGTTTCCAACTGGGGACTCCTCGCTATTATCCTGGCGTTTTATTTCCGCAAAAGTTTCCTGGGCTTTCGGTAAACGCGAAATAATAGCAATGCTGCTAATTAAAAATATGTCTTGCCGGCGAAGCGCTTTGTCGCGCCGCTGGCATCTGCAAAGTTAATAAAAAATGGCACATACTGGAGTTCCGCCTATTTGCCCATTGGCCCTGTGCCCTTTGGGAGGTGACCCGCCCTCCGGGCTTCCCAACCCCATCCGGACAAGCCGACGTCTTGCATGCACCAATGTGCCCGCTGCAACTTCGGCGGGCTTCAGCGCTCCCCGTTTGGATTATGCATACAAGGTTTCGGCAGGGGCATCCAGGCACGTAATGGCAAAAAATAATTGTCAATCAGTGTTTTGCGATTTTGTAAATTATTTGTATATTTGCAGCCCGCGATTTTGTGCGGTTACTTATAAAGTGTTTATAAACAATTAATTAACAAACCAATGCCTGGATTAATTGGAAAGAAAATCGGAATGACTTCCGTTTTCGGTGCCGATGGTAAGAATATACCATGCACCGTTATCGAGGCTGGTCCGTGCGTTGTTACGCAGCTCCGTACAGTTGAAAAAGATGGATATGAGGCTGTACAGCTCGCCTATGACGAAACGACAGAAAAGCACGCCAGCGCGCCTCTGATGGGGCATTTCAAAAAGGCAGGTACCGCTCCGATGCGCAAGCTCGTCGAGTTCAAGGCGGATTTCGCCGGAGAGGTCAAGCTCGGTGACAAGTTGACTGTCGCCGACGTCTTTACCGAGGACATCGCTTTTGTCGACGTTGTCGGTACTTCTAAGGGTAGGGGTTTCCAGGGCGTTGTTCACCGTCATGGGTTTGCCGGAGTCGGCGGCCAGACGCACGGTCAGCACAACCGCCTTCGTCACCCTGGTTCAATGGGCGCATCTTCATGGCCTTCACGCGTGCTTCCTGGCATGCGCATGGCAGGTCATATGGGGAACGAGAGAGTGAAGGTTGAGAATCTTCAGGTCGTTAAGGTGATTCCTGAGAACAATCTTGTAGTGGTTAAGGGTTCCGTTCCGGGAGCCAAGGGTTCTTATGTAATTTTGGAGGCTTAAGACTATGCAACTGCCAGTATTGAAAATAGACGGAACTCCTTCCGGAAAGAACGTCGCTCTGGAAGAGGGCGTATTCGGCGTAAAGCCTAACGACCACGCCATCTATCTTGACGTGATCCAGTATCTCGCCAACCAGCGTCACGGCAATGCCAAGACCAAGGACCGCAGCGAGAATTCCCACAGTACAAAGAAACTCGGTCGCCAGAAGGGCGGCGGCGGAGCACGTCACGGTAGCCTCAAGTCCAACATCTTCGTTGGAGGCGGACGCGTATTCGGACCAGTTCCACGTTTCTATCACAACAAGCTGAACAAGAAGCTCAAGGCTCTGGCCCGTAGGTCAGCCCTCTCATACAAGGCTGCCGAGGAGTCCATCATCGTTCTCGAGCCGTTCACTCTGGACGCACCAAAGACCAAGGACATGATCAACATCACCAAGGCCATCGGTGCAGGAGACCGAAAGGTTCTCTATGTACTTCCGGAGAACTCAACCAATATCTATCTTTCATCACGCAACCTTCCTTATGTGGATGTCATCTCCGTAGACGAGATCAACACCTATTCTATCGTGAACGCCAACAAGCTCGTTCTCGTGGACGGTGTACAGGACATTCTTGCAGAGAGGAACGTGCGCTAAAAGAACACGAAGATGGGAATTATAATTAAGCCAATAGTTACAGAGAAGTTGACGGCTCAGGGCGAAAAGTTGAACCGTTATGGCTTTATCGTGGATCGCGATGCCAACAAACTTCAGATTAAGGAAGCGGTGGAGAAGACCTACGGAGTGAACGTGGACGACGTCAATACCGTTAATTATCACGGCAAGCGCAAGAGCCGCTACACCAAAGCTGGCGTGCTCCGCGGCCGCATGAATCACTACAAGAAGGCGTATGTAACTCTTGCCGGTGATGACAAGATTGATTTTTACGCTAACATTTAAGGGAGGGAAAGACAATGGCAATTAGAAAATTCAAGCCGGTTACCCCCGGTCAGAGGAATAAGGCGATAAGCGCTTTTGAAGAGATCACCGCCAAGAAGCCTCAGAAATCATTGATCGCACCTCTCAAGAGCAAGGGTGGACGCAACAATACAGGCCAGATGACCGTACGCTACAAGGGCGGCGGACACAAGAGGATGTATCGTATCATCGACTTCCACCGTGACAAGGACACTTGCCCAGCAACTGTTCTCACCATCGAGTACGATCCGAACCGCA
The DNA here is from genome assembly GCA_964385795.1 of uncultured Muribaculaceae bacterium. Lineage (GTDB taxonomy): Bacteria > Bacteroidota > Bacteroidia > Bacteroidales > UBA932 > Cryptobacteroides. The sequence continues at coordinate 35,261 of CAYLPY010000002.1, read as the reverse complement.
GTGCACGCATTGCGCTCGTTCAGTACGAAGACGGCGAGAAGAGATATATCATCGCTCCTAAGGGACTCAAGGTGGGGCAGGTTGTGGCTTCCGGCAGCGGCGTAGCTCCGGAACTCGGCAACACCCTCCCTCTTTCAGAAATTCCTGTAGGTACTCTCGTCCATAACATCGAGCTCCGTCCTGGACAGGGCGCCGCAATGGCACGTTCAGCCGGAACTTTTGCACAGCTCGCAGCTCGTGAGGGTAATCACGCAGTCCTTCGTCTGCCTTCAGGCGAGACCCGCATGGTCCTTGTTGCCTGCCGTGCCACAGTGGGTGAGGTTTCCAACTCTGACCACAATTTGGAGAGCCACGGAAAGGCCGGCCGCAAGCGCTGGCTCGGTGTCCGTCCTCACAACAGAGGTGTCGTCATGAACCCTGTAGATCACCCGATGGGTGGTGGTGAAGGTCGTGCTTCCGGTGGACACCCTCGCTCACGCAAGGGCTTGCCAGCTAAGGGCTACAAGACACGTAATCCTAAGGCCTCTTCAAACAAGTTCATCATTGAAAGAAGAAAGAAATAACAGGAATTAAACTTTAGAGATTATGAGTCGTTCATTAAGAAAAGGTCCATATATCCAGGAAGCTCTCGAGAAGAGAGTCCTTGCGATGAATGATGGCAGCAAGAAGAAAGAGGTTGTCAAGACCTGGTCTCGTGCCAGCATGATTTCCCCTGACTTCATCGGCCACACAATCGCCGTCCACAACGGAAACAAGTTCATTCCTGTTTACGTTACGGAGCAGATGGTAGGTCACAAGCTCGGCGAGTTCGCGCCTACCCGTACTTTTAGAGGTCATTCAGGTAACAATAAGAAGTAATCATTATGGGAAAGCGTAAAAGACTTATGGCTGAGCGCCTCAAGGAGGCGAAGAAAGTCACAGCCGTAGCAAAGCTGAATGACGTGCCTACATCCCCTCGCAAAATGCGCCTTGTCGCTGACACCGTGCGTGGAGTAGAGGTCAACAGAGCTCTCGATCTTCTTAAGTTCTCGAAGAGAGAGGCATCTATCCGTCTCGAAAAGCTTCTCCGTAGCGCCATTGTCAACTGGGAAGCGAAGAACCCGGACAAGAGCAAAGAGCTGGACAACGGCAACGTGTACGTCAAGACCATCATGGTCGGCGGCGGACGTATGCTCAAGCGTATCCGTCCTTGCCCGCAGGGCAGGGCCGGCCGCATCCGCAAGCGTTCAAACCACGTTACTGTCATCCTTGATGTAAAACAACCGGTGGAGAATTAATAATATGGGACAGAAAACAAATCCTATCAGCAACAGAATCGGTATCACCCGTGGTTGGGACTCTAACTGGTGTGGTGGTAACTACGCGGAGAAAATCGCAGAAGACTACGAGATCCGCAAGTATCTCGGAAAACGTCTTGCAAAGGCGAGTCTCAGCAGGATCATCATCGAGAGGACCCTCAAGCTTATCACCGTTACTATCTATGCTGCTCGCCCTGGCTTCATCATCGGCAAAGGCGGCACCGAGGTCGACAAACTCAAGGAAGAGCTCAAGAAAGTCACCAACAAGGATGTTCAGATTAACATCTTCGAGGTGAAGCGTCCTGAGGTAGACGCCAACATCGTTGCAGACAGCATCGCCCGTCAGATTGAGGGACGTGTGTCTTACCGCAGAGCCATCAAGATGGCTGTCGCCAACACCATGAGGGTCGGCGCAGAAGGCATCAAGGTACAGATTAGCGGTCGTGTCGGCGGCGCCGAGATGGCACGCAACGAAATGTTCAAGGAAGGCCGTACGCCTCTCCACACATTCCGTGCTGACATAGATTACGCTCTCGCTGTGGCGCACACCAAGGTTGGAGCTCTCGGAATCAAGGTTTGGATCTGCAACGGCGAGCGCTATGGCAAGCAGGATCTCACTCCTGCAGCCCTTTCGGCAGCCAACGCGCAGGCAGCAGGTCAGAACCGCGGAGGACGTGGTGACCGCGACCGCAGAGGCCGCAGGGATGACCGTCGTCCACGCAGGGGAGACAGAGATAATCAGAAGTAATTGAAAAATTACTATATTTACGGCCGGTCTCTGAAATGAGACCGGCTTTTTTGTAGCGTTTACCAAATCATCTATAGATCATGAAAAAATCTTTGATTTTTGCCTTTGCAGCCGTGGCAGTATTGGCGAGTTGCAACAATGGAGGCCAGAAGATCCGCACAGTCGCGGACTATCAGGCCTATTGCAATGAATTCAACAACGAGTTCCAGCAAGGGTATATCGAAATCCAGAGCGACTCTACTCTCACCGAAGACCAGAAGAACGAGAAGGCGAACTCGTTCTACGAGTCCAAGCTGGAAGAGATCACCAAGACCAGTATCGACATCATAAAGGCTCATCCCTCTGATTCCCTCGCCCTCTTCGTATATCGGTATATCAGCAGTACACTCGAGGATGACCAGAACGCCGAGGTGCTCAAACTCTTCAAGGGAGCTATCGCCGAAAGCGACTATGTCCTGAGTCAGAAGGCCTTCCAGGAAGCCGTCGAGAAGACCAAGGAAGGCAATCCTTTCGTTGACTTTACCGTAGTTCAGGATTCCACTGACGTGAAGGCCAGCACTGTCAACTTCTCCGACTACATCGGAAAGGGTAAGTTCGTCCTCGTGGACTTCTGGGCAAGCTGGTGCGGCCCTTGCAAGAGGGAGATTCCTAATATCAAGGCTGTCTACGATGAGTTTGCCGGAGACAAGTTCGATGTCCTCAGCGTGGCTGTATGGGACGAGCCTGCAAATACCAAGGCTGCTGCTGTTGAGCACAACGTCGTATGGAACCAGATTATCAACGCGCAGAAGATTCCTACAGACCTTTACGGCATCAAGGGTATCCCTCAGATTATGCTCTTCTCTCCTGACGGAACCATTCTCAAGCGCAACCTTCGCGGTGAGGGTATCAGGGAGGCAGTCGCCGCAGCTCTTGCAGATTAAGGATAAAATATCGCTTCTACCACATTCCCCCGGAGTTTACCGATACTACAACTCCGAGGGAGTTGTGATTTATGTGGGTAAGGCGAAGGATCTCAACAAGCGCGTTGCCCAATATTTCGTCAGCCCCGACAGGCTCAACACCAAGACGCGGCTGCTCGTCTCGAAGATAGCGGATGTCCGCTACTCCGTGGTCGATTCGGAAGCTGACGCTCTGCTGTTGGAGAACAACCTCATCAAGCAGTACAGGCCGCGCTACAACATCCTCCTTAAGGACTCCAAGACATACCCATGGATATGTGTCACGGGTGAGGAGTTTCCGAGGATTTTCCTGACGCGCCGCATCGACAAGAGCGGCGGTTCACGATACTTCGGTCCCTACAGTTCAGTCCTCCACGCGAGGGCCCTTATTGAGTTTTTCGAGTCGAATTATCCGATTCGATCTTGCCGTCTTGCCATCACTTCGGACGCCGTGCTGCGTCACAAGTTCCGTCCGTGTCTGTATTTCCATATCCACCGCTGCCTGGGATGCTGCATAGGTGGAGTGAGTGTTGCGCAGTACGGAGCATACATTTCCGAGATTGTAAAACTTCTTTCGGGTGGACTGGGAAGCATCCTGAAGGACTACAAGGCCAAGATGCTGGATGCTTCCGACAGGCTCGACTTTGAAACAGCGGCGCTCTATAAGCAGAAACTCGACGCTCTGCAGAAGCACTATGCCAAATCCATAGTTACCAGCGCTTCAGACACTGACGTGGATGTCTTCTCCCTCGTGATGGATGGCTCAGAAGCTTTCGGCAACTTCCTCAGAATCAAGGGAGGAGCGATTACCCAGTCTCTCAATCTTGGTTTTCGCATGAATATAGAGGAGGACAGGTCGACGATTCTCAGCACCTTCATTGCCGAAATCGAGAGTAAGTTCGGCACCCTCAGCCATGAGGTCATCGTGCCGTTCCTGCCGGATGTCAGCATAGACGGTGTGACTTTCAGAATACCTGCGCGAGGAGACAAGCTCGCCCTGCTGGAACTCAGCGACAAGAACGCCAAGGAGTTCCGTTTTAACTCACTGCGTCAGCGCGAACATACTAATCCGGACGAGTTCCGAGCCGCTGTGCTCGAGGAACTCCGCAAGGCGGTCGGTATGCACGAAACCCCGGTGCACATAGAGTGTTTCGACAACTCCAACATTCAGGGAACCAACCCTGTCGCATCGTGCGTCGTCTTCCGTAATGGCGAACCTTCAAAGAAAGACTACCGCAAGTTCAAGATAAAGACTGTCGTGGGCGCGAACGACTATGCCTCGATGAAGGAGGTTGTCAACCGGCGCTACTCCCGTCTCTGCGAGGAGGCCCCCGACGATCTGCCACAACTTGTCGTAATCGACGGCGGCAAGGGGCAGCTCGACTTTGCCTATCAGGCACTGTGCGAACTCGGACTTGAGAACAAACTCACCGTCATCGGACTTGCCAAGAGACTCGAGGAGGTTATCAGGGTGGGTGATCCTTATCCTCTTTTTCTGGATCGCAATTCTCAGGCCCTCAAGCTCTTGCAGAGGGTTCGTGATGAGGCGCACCGTTTCGGCATCACCTTCCATCGCTCTCTTCGCAGCAAGTCGGCTCTCCAGTCAGCGCTCTCCGACATAAAGGGCGTGGGCCCGCAGACCGAGAGCCGTCTGTTGATGCATTTCGGTAGTGTAGCGAGGATTTCTGCCGCTACCCGCGAGGAGCTTGCCTCTCTTGTGGGACCTGCGCTCGCAGACAGAATACTTCAAAAACTCAAAGAAGATGAATAGTTCCAAGTTCAACCGGTGGTTCAATATCTTCATCCTTGCCGGGATGACGGTGGCAATGGCTCTCGCGACTCTCTACAAACTCCGGACTGCCGATTCCGGGCAGGCGCTGCTGATAGTCGCTGCGTTCGGCTCGCTGATGGGCGTGCTGAGCACCGTATGCTCGGCCAATGCTAAGATACTGACTTTCCTCTTCGGACTTTTCGATGTTACCATCTACGGCGTCATGTGCTTCATGAGCGGCAAATACGGCAACGCCGCCCTGCACTTGCTCTATTTCCTGCCGATGCAGTTCGTTGGCTTCTTCCAGTGGCGCAGACGCGGCGGCGCGGACGGAAAGAAACTGAAGGCACGCCGGCTTCTGCCGAGGCAGCGACTGCTATGCGGAGCAGCCTTTCTCGTCGGCTCGGCGCTGTGCTATTTCATACTTTTCAGGATTTCCGGGAGCGCTGCCCCGCTTGCGGGTGGAGCGGCCGTATCCTTCCTCAAACTTGGTGTCCTCGCGGACGCTCTGTCGACTGTCTGCAACATCTTTGGCCAGCTTCTGATGTCCATGGCATATATGGAGCAGTGGGTCTTCTGGATAGGGGTTAACATAGCGTCAGTGGTGATGTGGTCGCACACCCTCTCCCAATCCTACGACGTCGGCACGGACTCCTCCTATGCCCTTATATACCTTCTCAAATACAGCTTCTACCTGCTCAATTCCCTCAACGGGTTGCGGATATGGCTCGGCCTTAGCCGCTCGGAGAAAGCCTGACATTCGCGGATATGAGCCAATAGTTGCAGTTCTGTTCTTTGGCTACCTTTCTTAAGCGTTGATTGTCAGTGGGTTGAGTGCTCATTTGCAAAAATGGATATTTTTACGTTACTTTGCAGACCTTTTCGGCTTGAAAATGTACTAATAAAACTTAATATCTACTAATTATGGAGTATTCTGAAATCTTTAAAAAAGTTCAGGCCATCATCGTTGACAAGCTCGGCGTTGAGCCAACTGAAGTAACAGAGACCGCTAACTTCACCAACGACCTTGGTGCAGATTCTCTTGACACCGTTGAACTTCTTATGGAGTTCGAGAAGGTGTTCGGAATCAAGATTCCTGATGAAGAGACCAGCACCATCGCTACCGTCAAGGACGCTTGCGACAAGGTTGCCGAGAAGCTCGCGAAATAAGTTAGAAAATCCTTGCTTATCACACAAAAAGGACGTCCGTAACCGGGCGTCCTTATTTTTGTGTGTCCTCTTCCCGATGTTATTCGTTCGGGAGAGCGAAGGTGAGCCTCAGGTGAGGTCTCCTGTTCGCGTCCGGGTACTGCGGGCCGTTGAGCTTGGCCTTGTAGTAGCGGTCCTTGTCCAGCTGCTTTGAGACGCTCTGCGAGGTTGTCGAAGTGCCGGCGTACGCCGCGAGCATGGCGTAGTTGTAGTAGTTGGAGTAATAGTTGGAATATCCGCCGCTACCGTATCCATATCCGTACATGTCATTGTAGTAGCTTTGGTATGCGAGGTACTGGTACATCTCGCTGAGGTCCGACGATCCCTGTGAAGTGGTCGTGATAATCTCGTTCGCCATTATGAGCAGCCAGATGTCGTAGTCTCCTTTATTCAGGCGCTTGGTCTTGGTGTTGTCGGTGTCGTCCTTGTCTATCTTGAGGATTTCCTGAAGGTGGAAAGTTATGTCCGGGGCGTACTCGAGGCGAGAACGGTTGATGTCTCCCTGATTCTCTGCGCTTGAGCTCGAGTCCGTGAGTCCCATGAACGAAGTGATTTCCTCGCCCTTGATGCGGCAGGTCGGTGAAAGGACTGCCGGCCAGTAGGTGAACGACTTGTAGTCGGACGGCATTTCAAAAGGGAACACGAGGCTGGCCTTGTTGACAACTGCTGCCTTCAGGGCCTTGTCCATGTCCGCGAGGCCCTTCGCCTGTGCTGCAAGCGCGATTTCGCGCTCTGCCACGTCGCGCAGCCAGTTGGCGGAAATCACCGGCTTCAGTCCGCCGCCGCCCTCGATGTCTATGCTCTCTTCTGCGTACCCGACTCTGTCGGTGGTCTGCTGGGACGAGAGGTTCAACGCGTATTGAGGGAACTTGCCGGTGGAGGAGTTGGTGAAGAGGGAGTCGAGATCGTAGAAGTCGCTGGCTCCGTAGTAGAAGAGGAGAGAACTGTCGCGTCTCTCGCCGTCGTATTCTCCCGAAAAGTTCAGTTTCGCGTAGTTACCCTCGACGTATCCGTAGTTGCTGTCGAACGAGAGCTGCACCTTGAACATGTTGATGCGTCCCCCTTCAGCGCTCGGGGAGTCACTCTCTATCATGATGCCTGGGAACTTGGCGAGGTAGGTGTCGATGTCCTTGAGGTCTTCGGATGTCATGGTCATGTATTTTCTGCCGAAGTCATCGCTGAAGTTGAACGAGAGCGAGTCGCTGCCGTTGTAGACAGGAGTGCCTTTCGTGATGGTGGCCGCGCTGCGCTCAAGAGGCTTGTTGCAGTCGTAGTCCTTCATGTTGTCGATGGCATTGCTGAGTTCGTAGACTTTAATGCCCTGGAGTATCCTTTCCTGCGAAGGGTTTGGGTACGAGGTGGTGTCCTTGCTGACCGCGAAGTGGAAGCTCTTGAACTTGGGATTCTTGCCGAAGTCAATCTCTCCGTCCACCATAGGAATCAGAGTAAGTGCGCACTTGCGCGTGGACAGACCGTAGTCGGCATCCCTTACTGCACCGACTGTGATACGGGAATTGGAAAATCCCGACAGGCTGTCCGCCATTCTTACGTAGATGTTGTCGAGCGGTATGTCGACCGTGTGGAAAGAGTACATCTGCCCTACGGGGATAAGATTCTCCCCCACGCGCGTGTCATTTTCAACGCACGAGACGCAGCAGGCCAGAGCAGCGGCTGCCGCGAACAGTCGTATTTTCATCTTGTCAGAGAGTGTCATAAAAATTGCAGTACTCTTCCGCATAGCTGCCGTCCTCAAGAGCCTGTCCGTTGAACGGGAGAAGCGGCAAACCGAGCGTCTCGCACCAGGAGATGAGTTCCGGACGGATGTCCTTGGCTCCGAGTATTATGCCGTCCGAGTACTGAGCGGCAGTCTGAGCAAGTTTTATGCCATCCGGCTGTTCGAGAAGCGGAAGGTCCTCCATGTGCACGCCGCCGAAGCAGGCCTTCTGTGCGAAGTCCGGCTGGAAACCGTCCGTGCTGACGTCGTCGTACAGGGAGAGGACAATTTTGCTTGAAGAGAAGATAGGGTCTTCCCGGTATGCCTTCTTGAGGTATACCGGCACGAGGTGGGAAATCCATCCTTGACAGTGGATAATGTCCGGAGCCCAGCGCAGCTTCTTCACCGTCTCGAGAACTCCGCGGGCGAAAAAGATAGCCCTTTCGTCGTTGTCCGCGAAGAACTCCCCGCTTTCGCTGTTGTAGAGCTGCTTGCGCTTGAAGTAGTCCTCGTTGTCGATAAAATAGACCTGTATCCTTGCGGAAGAAATCGATGCAACCTTGATTATCAGCGGCCTGTCCACATCGGAGATGATTATGTTCATCCCGGAAAGGCGGATGACTTCATGGAGCTGGTTCTTCCTCTCGTTGATGCAGCCGTACCGCGGCATGAACGAACGAATCTCGCGTTTGCGCTCCTGTGCCGCCTGTGGAAGATATCTTCCTATGTTTGCGATGTCCGATTCGGGGAGATAAGGGAAAATCTCGGAATTGACGAAAAGTATTTTTTGTTTGACACCACTCATAGTCACAAAGATAAGAATTTTTTCGATAATTCGATAATTATTATCTTTGGGGTCTCATTTGGAAGGTCGATGTCCCGCAAGGAAAACAAAATGATGCGCAAACGTCTGGTGAATGCCTACCTCTCCAGCGTAATCAGCATCAGTCTGTCCCTGCTCCTGATCGGAGTGGCATCGCTGCTGCTTGTCAACGCCGCCGGAGTGTCGCGCTATCTCAAGGAGAATATGAAGATTTCCGTTCTGTTCAAGGGCGGGACCACCGAGAAGGAGGCGCAGAAGTATGTTGATTCCACCGCATCCCTCCCTTACGTAAGGGCAGTGCGTCTGGTTACGCGCGAAGAGGGAGAGGCGGACCTCAGGAAGATGCTCGGCGAGGATTTTCTGAATGTCTTCGAGTCTTCACCCGTGCCGCTTTCCGCAGATGTCTCCCTCAAGGCCGAGTATGTCGTGCCGGACAGTCTCGGATTCGTGACAGGGATTCTCGCCGCTTCGCCGCTGGTCGACGAGGTGGACGGACAGCAGGCGTTGGTGGAGGTCCTTGATGCCAATCTCGCGAAGGTCTCTCTCGTATTTGGAGTGCTCATTGCGCTGCTGCTTTTTGTTTCCTTCGTGCTGATAGGCAACATGGTGAGGCTCAGCGTTTTCTCTCGCCGCTTCACCATCCACACGATGAATCTCGTCGGCGCCACCCGTTCTTTCATCCGGGCACCTTTCCTGAAGGCGGCCGTTGTTCAGGGCATAGTGGCATCCACCATCGCGGCGGCGATTCTTTTCGGGATTCTCTTTGCACTCAGGTCTTCGTTCCCGGAGTTCTTCGCCGCTTTCAGCACGGGCGCTCTCTGGGCGACTGTGGGGATAGTCTATCTGTGCGGGGTGCTGATATGCCTCGTGAGCACGTTCTTCGTCGTAGGGAAGGTCACATCGGCCGCCAAGGACGATTTATACTATTGATTATGGATAAAATGGCAATTACCCCTAAGGGGCTGAAACTGATACTTGCCGGCGTCGTGGTGATGGCCGCCGGTTATGTTCTCATGCTTGGCGGAGGTTCCTCCGATCCAAATGTATTCAACTACGATATGTTCGACTTCCGCCGTCTGGTGGCGTCACCGGTCGTCATCCTTGCCGGGATAGCGGTGATAATCATCGGTATCCTCGGCTCTTTCGGCAAGAAGAACGAAAACTCTGAAGACAAGACGAAATGAATATCTGGGAATCAATAGTGATGGGGCTCGTCCAGGGCCTCACCGAGTTTCTTCCGGTCAGCAGCAGCGGCCATCTGATGATTTCCAAGGCCCTGCTCGGAGTGGACACCGAGGGATTTCTCGACTATACGGTGACCGTGCACTTCGCGACAGTGCTAAGCACCATCGTGGTCTTCCGCAAGCAAATCTGGAGCATCATCAAGGGGGTCTTCAAGTTCCGCTACAACGACGAGACGGACTACTTCCTCAAGATATGCGTTTCCATGGTTCCGGTTGCCGTGGTCGGATTTTTCTTCAAGGACAAAGTGGAGAGTCTTTTCGGTGACGGGCTTGTCACTGTTGGAGTCTGCCTTCTCGCGACGGCAGTCCTGCTCTGCTTTTCCGACATCTTCTCGGCACGCTCATCCAGGGCAGTCGTGGCCGCACGCGGCGAGGCCCGCAACGGCATCTCATACCTCCAGGCAGTGATAGTCGGGCTTGGACAGGCCTGTGCCGTGGCTCCCGGTCTTTCGCGTTCCGGAACCACCATCGCCACCGGCCTGCTCTGCGGCGTGAGACGTGAGAGCATTGCTCAGTTCTCCTTCCTCATGGTTCTGATTCCTATCCTCGGAGAGCAGGGGCTGTCTATCCTCGAGTCTCTGACCGAGCCTGCCGCGGCGGCTTCGGAGGGTGCAGGGCTGTGGGCGCTGCTGGCTGGGGCTCTCGCGGCGTTCGTCTCCGGGCTTTTTGCCTGCAAGGTGATGATTGAACTGGTCAAGAGGTCGAAGCTTTCCTGGTTCGCGCTGTACTGCGTTGTCGCCGCCGTGCTTATCTTCTTATTCGCCTGACGGATGGCGGAGCGCAGGCTGGTCTATTTTGTCTCGGACGCCCATCTCGGGCTGCAGATTAATGATCCTGCCGGGCGGGAGAAGCGTTTCGTGTCTTTCCTCCGTGGCTTGCCCAAGGATGAGACGAGCGCTCTGTATCTGCTCGGTGATATCTGGGATTTCTGGTATGAATATCGTGACGTGGTTCCGCGCGAGGGAGCCCGTGTCGTTGCGGCGCTCATAGATCTGATGGATTCCGGAGTGGAGGTGTGGTTCTGTCCGGGCAATCATGATATTTGGACTTTTTCTTACTTTGAGAGTCTTGGGATGCACCGTTTCGAACAGCCTTTCTTTACGAGCATCGCGGGCAAGGAATTCTGTCTCGGGCACGGCGATGCCATCGGTGGGGCCAAGTGGTCTTACTCGCTGATGCTCAAGATTTTTCACAATCGCTTTCTGCAACGGCTCTTCAGTACCTTGCATCCGTGGATTGCCTTCCGCATAGGGCTTTCATGGTCCAACTCAAACCGCCGTACCCACAAGCCGTATCATTTCCGTGGGCAGGACGAGCCGCTCTATAAGTTTGCTCTCGAAGCTTTACGCGACCGCCGCGTCGACTACTTCGTCTTCGGACATTTCCACGACTCCGCGGACCTCTCTCTTCCGGGAGGTGGCAGGCTGGTGGTGCTCAAGGACTGGATGGACGGGGGAATGCCGTGTGCGGTCTTTGACGGAGAGAAGTTGATGACGTCTATTTCTTCTTTTTGACGCTGCTTTCCAGCGTCTCGCGCTTGATTGTCGTGCGGGGAGGGGTCTCCATGAATATGGAACGATAGAACGCGTCCCAGTTGCCGGCGTCCCAGATTCGGCAGAGCTCCTCCGTCTTTGCGTCTTTGCCTTTCGGGTCATAGCGTGACTTGAGGTCCTGAGAGAAGAGTTTCGCGACAAGTTGCCAGAAATTGGCCGCGAATCCGCTCTCGTAGGTCTGGATGATGCTGTATGCGCTCATCCCGCATTCTCTGTCGACGAGTCTCATCAGTAGAAGGCCTTGGGAGACGGTCATGCTCCGCAGGTCTTTCTCGAAGATGCGGAAAAGTTCCTTCTCGACATCGTTGATATAGCTGTTGCGTTGCGAGCGCCGGGTGACGTCGGCCGCGAGGGTGCTGTCTACCTGCGCCATCATCCTGCGTCCCACGAGGGCGTATGGGTAGACTTTGTTGAAGTCGCGGACCAGCTTGTAGTACCTGCGCCAGTCTCCGGCTTTCATGCCCTTCCCCTTTGGAAAAATCCATACGGGTTCCAGTGAGTCTATGAAAGTAGTGTCGCCCTCTTCGGTGACGCGGTAGTACATAGGCGTGCCGCTTATCTTGCGGGTGCGTTGCTGAGCTGCGCCATCGAGGGCGAGAAGCAGAGAGAGCAGTATGAGCAGTTTCCTCGCTTTCATTGGTGTGCAAATATATGAAGAAATCAAATGTAGTTCCCTGTTCGGAAGCGGCCTTTTTTGTGTGTCGAAAACGTCTGAAATTTTTTTTGGACCAACTCTGCAACCGCTTGAAAATTCAGATGTTGACCAGCAAGTTTTTCGGTTTAAAATAATGTAAAATATTCCCCGAAGACTATGGTATTTCGGAATTTATTACTAAATTTGCAGTCCCAAAAATCGGCTAAATACCGCGTAAAATGCTGATAATTAGGGATTTGGTTGAATAAATAATTTTAAAGTAATACTGAGATGTTACAACCTAAGAGAACAAAATTTAGAAGGGAGCAGAAAAACCGCATGAAAGGCAATGCCCAGAGGGGTAACCAGCTTGCGTTCGGTTCTTTCGGAATCAAGACCCTTGAAAATTGTTGGCTCACCGCGCAGCAGATCGAGGCTGCTCGTCAGGCTATTTCGCGTTGTATGAACCGTGAGGGTCAGATTTGGATCAGGGTATTTCCTGTGAAGCCTATTACGAAGAAGCCTCTCGATACCCGTATGGGTAAAGGTAAGGGTGATCCGTATGCGTTCGTGGCTCCTATCACTCCGGGCCGTATTATTTTCGAGGCGGAAGGAGTTCCTCTCGCAGTGGCCAAGGAGGCTATGCGTCTCGGCGCCAACAAGCTTCCTATCGCGACCAAGTTTGTGGTTCGTAGAGATTACGTGGAATAATTTATTGGAGAAAGAACAATGAAAGCATCAGAAGCACGCGACATGTCTGTAGCAGATTTGCGCGACCGTATTGAGGTTGAGAAGAGCAATCTCACCACAATGAAGATTAATCACGCGATTTCTCCATTGGAGGATACTTCCAAGATTGGGAAAACCAGAAGGGATATAGCTCTTATGATCACTATCCTCGCTGAAAAAGAAAAAAAGAACTAAGTCATTATGGAAAGAAATCTTCGTAAGGAAAGAATGGGTGTAGTGGTCAGCGACAAGATGGATAAGACCATCATCGTGGCCGTCAAGACCAAGGAGAAGCACCCTCTCTACGGCAAGTTCGTAAAGAAGACCACAAAGTTCGTTGCTCAGGACGAGAAGAACGAGTGCGGTGTGGGAGATACCGTCCGCATCATGGAGACCCGTCCTCTTAGCAAGACCAAGAACTGGAGATTAGTAGAAATCGTAGAAAAAGCCAAATAGTATATGATACAGCAGGAAACACGTTTACAGGTGGCCGACAACAGTGGTGCAAAGGAAGTCCTCTGCATCCGCGTGCTTGGCGGAACCAACCATCGTTATGCGACTGTCGGAGACACGATTGTCGTTGCAATCAAGAGTGCCATTCCGGGTGGTGACGCCAAGAAGGGTACAGTTTCGAGGGCTGTAGTAGTGCGCACGAAGAAAGAGGTGCGTCGTCCTGACGGGTCATATATCCGCTTCGATGACAACGCCTGTGTTCTTCTCAACAACGCCGGCGAACTCCGCGGCACCCGTATCTTCGGCCCTGTTGCCAGAGAGCTGCGTGCCAACTTTATGAAAATCGTTTCACTGGCACCGGAGGTCCTTTAATAACCAAGCATCATGAAGAAGTTACACATAAAGAAAGGCGATACCGTGTATGTAAATGCCGGTAATGACAAGGGCAAGTCTGGGAAAGTTCTCTCGGTTGACCCGGCAAAGGATCGCGCAATCGTGGAGGGAATCAACCTCGTTAGCAAGCACACAAAGCCGAATCCGAAGCAGCCGCAGGGAGGAATCGTCCGTCAGGAGGCTTCCATTCATATTTCAAACCTCAATCTTATCGACCCTAAGACCAAGACCCCTACCCGCGTAGGTTACAAGTTCGACGGAGAGAACAAGATTCGTTACGCTAAAAAATCTGGGGAGGAGATCAAATAATTATGGCAAAGAAAAACGCATCGGTACAGGCTCAGGCTCTCCCTACAGGATATGTGCCTGCCCTCAAGAAGGCCTACAAAGAGGAGATTGTCGACAAGCTTAAGCAGCAGTTCTCCTATACCTCGGTTATGCAGGTTCCTCGCCTCGTGAAGATTACCATCAACGAAGGTGTTGGATCTGGCACTCAGGACAAGAAGATTGTCGAGGAGGCAGCAGAAGAGCTCTCGCTCATCACCGGACAGAAGGCTCTCGTGACCACTTCCAAGAAGGATATTTCCAACTTCAAGCTCCGTAAGGGCATGCCTATCGGAACCAAGGTCACCCTCCGCGACGTGAAGATGTATGAGTTCCTCGAGAAACTCATCAGAGTGGCTCTCCCTCGTATCCGTGACTTCAACGGTATCGCCGAGAATATGGACGGCAGAGGAAATTACACTCTCGGTCTCAAGGAGCAGATTATCTTCCCTGAAATCGACATCGACAAGAACCCGCGCATCCACGGTCTTGAGATTACTTTCGTAACGACGGCGAAGACCGATGAGGAGTGCCACGCGCTTCTCGCAGCATTCGGCCTGCCATTCAAGAAACATAACAAATAAGATACTATGGCAAAGGAATCAATGAAGGCCCGCGAGATCAAGCGCGCCAAACTTGTTGCTAAGTACGCTGAGAAGAGGAAGGCCCTTAAGGAGGCCGGAGATTGGGCTGCTCTTGACAAGCTCCCTAAGAATGCTTCGCCTGTACGTCTTCACAACCGCTGCTCCCTCACTGGTCGTCCTAAGGGATATATGAGGGCGTTCGGCATCAGCCGTATCCAGTTCCGCGAGATGGCCAGCAACGGTCTCATCCCGGGAGTAAAGAAAGCAAGTTGGTAAAAATTAAAAGACAGAACAGATATGACTGATCCAATTGCAGATTTTCTCACCAGAATTCGCAACGCCTACTCTGCAGGCAAGAAGATTGTTGAGGTGCCTTCTTCTAAGATGAAGGTCGCTCTCACTCAGATTCTCTGTGAGAAAGGATATATCCTCAGCTACAAGGTAGTGGAGGGAACTCCGTACAACACCATAAAGATAGCTCTCAAGTACCATCCTCAGACCAAGGCTGCCGCAATCCGCAAGATTGAGCGCGTTTCAACCCCTGGTCTCCGTCAGTACACCGACGTTGAGAACATGCCTCGCGTCCTCAACGGACTTGGAATCGCCATCCTCTCCACTTCAAAGGGTGTCGTGACCGACAAGGAGGCCAAGGAACTTGGAGTCGGCGGAGAGGTTATTTGCTACGTATATTAATTATCAAACATCATCAGATAAATGTCACGAATTGGTAAATTGCCTGTAAGCCTTCCGTCCGGAGTGAGCGCTGAGCTCCTCGCCGGCAACGTGCTGAAGGTTAAAGGA
The DNA here is from genome assembly GCA_964385795.1 of uncultured Muribaculaceae bacterium. GTDB lineage: Bacteria > Bacteroidota > Bacteroidia > Bacteroidales > UBA932 > Cryptobacteroides. The sequence continues at coordinate 20,042 of CAYLPY010000002.1, read as the reverse complement.
CCTCATGGCGAGATGACCCAGAAAGTCGATCCGGACATCACTGTCACCATTGAGGACAATCAGATCAAATTCGCTCGTCCGACAGACCAGCCTCGCCATCGCTCCATGCATGGCCTGTACCGCGCTCTTGCGCACAATATGGTAGTCGGTGTCAGCGAGCAGTTCTCCACGAAGCAGGAGCTTGTCGGTGTGGGTTACCGTGTAGCCCTCAACGGCGGGATTCTTTCATTCTCCCTCGGATATTCTCACGAGATTTTGCTTATGCTCCCTAAGGAGGTGGTTGCCGAGGTTCCAGATGTCCGCAAGGGCGAGAATCCGGTGCTCATCCTCAAGAGCTGCGACAAGCAGCTTCTTGGTCAGGTAGCAGCCAAGATCCGTTCACTCCGCAAGCCAGAGCCATATAAGGGCAAAGGTATCAAGTTCGCCGGCGAGCAGCTCCGTCGCAAGGCAGGTAAGACAGCAGCCGCAAAATAATAGGAGGATTGAATTATGGCACTTAATAGAATTGAAAGAAGAAGAAGGATTCACTACCGTATACGTAAGCACGTCAACGGCACTGCCGAGCGTCCTCGTATGGTTGTGTTCCGCAGCAACAAGCAGATTTACGTTCAGGTTGTCGACGACGAACAGGGAAAGACCCTCTGCGCCGCTGCTTCCAACGACAAAGAACTTGCTGCACAGTGCAAGGGTAAGACAGGAGTCGAGGCAGCTGCCATCGTAGGCAAGGCCATCGCCGAGCGCGCTCTCGCAAAAGACATCAAGACGATCTGCTTCGATCGTGGTGGATATCTTTTCCACGGTAGGGTTAAAAGTTTGGCGGACGCTGCCCGTGAAGGCGGCCTCGTATTCTAATAGGAGAGACTATGGCAAATACTAATGTTAAAAGAGTAAAGACATCTGACCTTGAACTCAAGGACAGACTGGTCGCTATCAACAGGGTTACCAAGGTGACCAAGGGCGGCCGTCACTTCCGCTTCGCCGCAATCGTGGTGGTCGGAGATGAGAACGGAGTAGTTGGTTATGGTCTCGGAAAGGCCAATGAGGTCACCGCTGCCATCGCGAAGGGTGTCGAGGATGCAAAGAAGAATCTTGTCAAGATTCCTGTCATCAACACGACTATCCCTCACGAGCAGGAGTGCAAGTTCGGCGGCTCTCGCGTCTTCATGAAGCCTGCGGCTCCTGGTACCGGTGTGAAGGCCGGTGGTGCGATGCGTGCAGTGTTCGAGTCTGCCGGCATCCAGAACGTCCTCGCAAAGTCAAAGGGTTCTTCAAACCCTCATAACCTTGTGAAGGCTACCGTTGCTGCACTCACCCAGATGAGAGACGCCTACACCGTGGCTGGTCTTCGCGGAGTTCCTATGACTAAGGTTTTCAACGGTTAAAGGAGACACGATTATGGCAAAGTTCAAAATTACCAAGATTATAAGCAGCAACGGCGAGACCAAGCGTCAGAAGGATAACCTTCGTTGCCTTGGGCTCCGTCGCATGCATCAGACTGTGGAGGTTGAGAAGACCCCTGTTACCGAAGGTCAGGTGGCCAAGATTGCTCATCTCTGCAAAGTTGAAGTCATTGACTAAGGAGGACCTGAAGAATGAAACTTAACGAATTGAAACCAGCTGTGGGTTCTACCCACACCAGCAAGAGATTGGGTCGCGGTCAGGGTTCCGGAAAGGGTGGCACCTCCACCCGTGGTACCAAGGGTGCGCAGGCCCGTGCAGGATACGAGCACAAGATTGGCTTCGAAGGTGGTCAGATGCCTATCCAGAGGCGTCTGCCTAAGTTCGGCTTCAAGAATCCTACGAGAGTGGAGTACAAGGCTGTCAATCTTTCTTCGATTGAGGCCCTCGCTTCACAGTCAGGACTCAAGGAGTTTGGCGTGGCTGAGATCAAGGCTGCGGGATTAGCAGGCAACAACGATCTCGTGAAGATTCTCGGAAACGGCGAAATCACGACTGCCGTGACCGTATCTGCCGACGCGTTCTCAAAATCTGCAATCGCTAAAATTGAAGCAGCCGGTGGAAAGGCTGTCGTAAACGAATAGTCTTATGAAGTTCGTCGAGACTATAAAGAACATTTTCAAGATTGAAGAACTCCGTAAGAGGATTGTCTACACGTGCATCCTGATCCTGATTTACAGATTGGGATGCTTCGTGGTGCTTCCGGGCATCGATGCTTCGCTGCTCGCCGGCCTTCAGGACAAGACTCAGGATGGTCTCGTCGGTTTGCTGAACATGTTCTCTGGCGGAGCGTTCGGTAACGCTTCGATTTTTGCGCTCGGTGTGATGCCGTATATTTCGGCGTCCATCGTGATCCAACTTCTCGGGGTATTCGTCCCTTACTTCAAGAAACTCCAGATGGAGGGCGAAAGCGGCCGCAAGAAGATGAATCAGATGACCAGGTGGCTGACCATCGTGATTATCTGCATTCAGGGACCGGCTTATATGGCCGCTGTGCACAGCCAGATTCCGGCTGCCGCATTTGTCGCCGTTAACCAGCTTGGTTGGAGTAACTTTATGTTCACTCTCGTCTCAACAGTGATTCTCATGGCAGGTTCCATGTTCGTAATGTGGCTCGGTGAGCGCATCACGGACCGTGGAATCGGCAACGGTATCTCCCTCATTATCATGATAGGTATCGTGGCCCGTCTGCCTTACGCCCTTTTTGCCGAGTTCGGTGCAAAGCTTTCCGTCAACAACGGTGGCCTGCTCCTTCTCATTGTCGAGCTGCTCGTTTGGTTCTTCGTAATCATCGCGGCAATCGCTCTCGTTCAGGCTGTGCGCAGGGTTCCTGTTCAGTACGCGAAGAGAGTTGTCGGCAACCGCCAGTACGGCGGAGTGCGCCAGTACATCCCTCTGAAGATTAACTCGGCAGGTGTCATGCCTATCATCTTTGCACAGGCGCTGATGCTCTTCCCGCTCATCTTCTCCCGTTGGGACTCAACCCGTGGACTCGCTGCTACGTTGGGTGACTATACCGGATTCTGGTACAACTTCATCTTCTTCGTCCTTATCGTGGCATTCACCTTCTTCTATACAGCAGTGACCATCAACCCTACGATGATGGCCGAAAGCATGAAGAGGGACGGAGGCTTCATTCCGGGCGTGAAACCGGGCAAGAGCACTGTGAACTACCTCGACACTATCATGTCGAGAGTGACGCTCCCGGGCTCAATCTTCCTCGGAATTATCGCAATCCTTCCTGCGATTGCAATGATTTTCGGTGTCAACAACTCATTTGCAAGTTTCTTCGGCGGTACTTCGCTTCTGATTCTTGTGGGTGTTGTGCTCGATACTCTTCAGCAGGTTGAGAGTTATTTGCTGATGCGCCACTACGACGGTCTCATGAAGACCGGACGTTTGAGCGGGCGCTCAGGTATGTAGTTCTTTGAATAAAAGTGAAAGGTTGTGATCAAGCCTAAGACTGAAGAAGAAATTGAGCTCTTGCGCGAGAATGCCATTATCGTCTCCAAGACGTTGGCGGAAGTCGGTAAGGCCGTAGCCCCTGGTGTGACAACTGCTGAGTTGAATAGGGTTGCGGAGACTTTCATTCGCGACAATGGCGCAATACCAAGTTTTCTCGGTTTCGAAGGCTTCCCTGCAGCCATCTGTGCTTCAGTCAACGACGTCGTCGTGCACGGATTTCCGTCCGAGTACGTCCTCAAGGAAGGCGATATCGTGACGGCGGACATCGGCACACTGTACAAGGGCTATAACGGTGATTCTGCGTACACCTTCCCGGTAGGGGAGGTGGACCCGCAGACCCGGAAGCTCCTCGATGTGACGAAGGCTTCGCTCTACAAAGGCATAGAAGCGGCTGTGGTAGGTGCGCGGATTGGAGATATCGGATACGCGGTGCAATCGTATGCAGAATCGTTTGGATTCTCGGTGGTCCGCGAACTCGAGGGCCACGGAATCGGCAAGTCTATGCACGAGGACCCTGGCGTCCCGAACTACGGCAGACGTGGCAAGGGAACTCACCTCGTGGATGGAATGGTGCTTTGTATCGAGCCAATGATTAATGCCGGCGGAAAAGCCGTCTATCTGGCTCGGAACAACTGGGCCGTCAAGACTGTCGACCACAAGAATGCGGCGCATTACGAGCTTACGGTTGTTGTCCGGAAAGGCCATGCCGAGCAGCTTTCAACCTTCGATTTTATCGAGAAAGATGGCACGATTAAATTTTAAGCGAATATTTTTATGTCAAAACAGGTAGCAATAGAACAAGATGGAAAGGTGATTGAGACCCTTCCAAACGCGATGTTCAAGGTCGAGCTTGAGAACGGTCATGTCCTGCTCTGCAATATTTCGGGCAAGATGCGTATGAACTTTATCCATATTCTTCTTGGCGACAGGGTTAAAGTAGAAATATCTCCTTACGATTTGACCAAAGGCAGAATATCTTTCAGATACAAATAAAAACTCACAGATATGAAAGTCAAGACATCCATCAAGAAGCGCAGCGAAGACTGCAAGATCGTGAGGCGCAAAGGCCGTCTCTACGTAATCTGCAAGAAGAACCCTAAGTTCAAGATGCGCCAGGGATAATAATCAGTAAACAATTAAGTAAGTATAATTATGGCAAGAATAGCCGGTGTTGATTTACCAAACAACAAACAGGGAGAGATAGGTCTTACCTATATCTTCGGTATCGGTCGCCCTTCCGCAAAGAAGATTCTTGAGAAGTGCGGTATCGATCCTGCAATCAAAGTTGGCGATTGGAATGATGACCAGATAGCCAAAATCCGTGCAGAGATTAATGCGGAGTACAAGATTGAAGGTGAACTCCGCTCTTCTGTCCAGATGGACATCAAGCGTCTCATGGATATCGGTTGCTATCGCGGTATCCGCCATCGTCTCGGACTTCCTGTACGTGGACAGAGCACAAAGAACAATGCTCGTACCCGCAAGGGCCGCAAGAAGACTGTCGCCAACAAGAAGAAGGCAACGAAGTAATATTTGATGAATTATGGCAAAGAAAACTACAACATCCAAGAGAGTTGTCAAGGTTGAAGCTTATGGCGAGGCCCATATTTCATCAACCTTCAACAACGTCATCGTGTCCCTCACTAACGCTCAGGGACAGGTAATCAGTTGGGGCTCAGCTGGCAAGTGCGGTTTCCGTGGCTCCAAGAAGAACACTCCGTACGCTGCTCAGATGGCTGCCGAGGACGCTGCCAAGACGGCATTCGATGCTGGACTCCGCAGGGTCAAGTGCTACGTCAAGGGACCTGGTGCCGGAAGGGAGTCAGCTATCCGCACCATCAACAATGCAGGTATAGTGGTGTCAGAAATCATTGACGTGACCCCGATGCCACACAACGGTTGCAGACCGAAGGGACGTCGTAAAGTTTAATTTCTAAAGTAAGACTATTATGGCAAGATATACAGGTCCAAGCACCAAAATCGCCCGTAAGTTCGGCGAGCCGATTTTCGGTTCAGACAAATATTTCGAGAAGAGAAATTACCCTCCGGGACAGCATGGTCTCGCTGCAAAGCGTAAGAAGTCCAAGGACTATTCACAGCAGCTCAAGGAGAAGCAGAAGGTCAAGTATATGTACGGTGTGCTTGAACGTCAGTTCCACAACACCTATAACAAGGCCTGCCGTCTCTCCGGACAGAAGGGTGAGAACCTTCTCTTCCTCCTCGAATCCCGTCTCGACAACATCGTGTATCGTCTCGGAATTGCTCCTACCCGCGCAGCTGCACGTCAGCTCGTATCGCATCACCACATCACTCTCAACGGAGTTGTCTGCAGCATTCCGTCGACCAACGTGAAGCCTGGTGACACCATCGCAGTAAGGGAGAGGTCAAAGAGCCTCGAGGTCATCCAGAACAGCGTGGCTTCCGCCACCAAGTATTCTTGGTTTGATTTCGACGCAAAGACGCTTTCAGGCAAGTATCTCAACGTTCCTACCAGGGCTGAGATTCCTGAAAACATCAACGAGCAGCTCATCGTCGACCTCTACTCCAAGTAATATTTAACACCACAGAAATATGGCAATCTTAGCATTTCAGAAACCTGACAAGGTTATCATGCTCGAAAGCACTGATACCGTCGGACGTTTCGAATTCCGCCCTCTGGAGCCGGGATACGGTCAGACTATCGGCAATGCTCTTCGTCGCATCTTGCTCGCCTCTTTGGAGGGTTTTGCTATCAGTCAAATCAAGATCTCGGGTGTAGACCAGGAGTTTGCGACCATCCCTGGAGTAATCGAGGGAATGCAGGACATCATCCTGAATCTCAAGCAGGTTCGCTTCCGTAGAATGGTCGAGACTGTGGACACTGAGACAGCAAACATCATCATCAGCGGCAAGCAGGAGTTCACGGCTGAAGATATCTCAAAGGGATTGTCTTCCTTTATGGTGTTGAATCCGGACTTGCACATCTGCTCTCTCGAGCCTTCAGTTAAACTCGAAATTTCGCTCACCATTACCAAGGGGCGTGGTTTCGTGTCTGCTGAAGAGCTTCGCGACGAGAATACTCCGATTGGCACGATTCCAATCGATGCCATCTACACTCCTATCCGCAAGGTGAACTGGAGCACGGACTATTTCCGCGTGGAGCAGAAGACCGACTACGAGAAATTGACGCTTGAGATTGTAACCGACGGTTCAATATCGCCTAACGCAGCGCTTCACGAGGCCGCCAATATCCTCATCTACCATTTCCGTCTTTTTACGGACGAGAAGAAGATCACGCCTGAGGCTCCGGAAGGGGCAGCTAGCGGCAAGGAGCTTGACGAAGAGTCTCTTCACATGAGGCATCTTCTCCTCACGAAGCTTTCCGACGTAGGGCTTTCGGTGAGGGCGTTCAACTGCCTCAAGGCGGCTGATATCGACACTTTCGCCGATCTCGTGTCATACTCTCGTGCGGAGTTGATGAAGTTCCGTAATTTTGGGCGTAAATCCCTCAATGAGATTGACCTTCTCGTCGAGAAGATGAAGTTGTCTTTCGGGATGGATGTCAGAAAGTATAATATCGAACCAAAGAAAAAGAATATCGAAAGATGAGACATAACAAAGCTATAAATCATCTTGGACGCAAGAGCGGACACCGCAAGGCGCTCCTCTCCAATATGGCGGCATCCCTCATCCTCCACAAGAGGATTACGACGACCGTAGCGAAGGCGAAGGCTCTCAAGAGCTACGTTGAGCCGCTTATCACCAAGTCCAAGGACGACACCACTCACAACCGTCGAGTAGTGTTCAGCTACCTCAAGTCCAAGGAAGCCGTTTCAGAGCTTTTCCGCGTCATTGCTCCTAAGGTTGCAGAACGTCCAGGTGGATACACCCGTGTCCTCCATGTCGGTTTCCGTCAGGGAGATGCCGCTGAACTCGCTATCATCGAGCTTGTGGACTTCAACGAGGCTGCTCTCGCTTCATCTGCAAAGTCTGCCAAGAAGACCACTCGCCGCAGCCGCACCAAGAAGGCTGAGGCTGCGCCTGCAGAGGCTCCGGCAGTGGAGACCGCAGCAGAAGAGCCGAAGGCTGAGTAAAAAACTCCTTTATACGGAAAGACGGGCGACCCGGTCTATGAAGACCGAGCCGTCTGTCTTTTTATGTGCGCTGATATGCTCTATATGAAAACACGTGTAATCATCATTTTGGGACTGGCTGCCCTCTCTGTGGCGCCAAGCGCGTCCGCTCGGGCAAGATTATGATACGTTGTTCATCGCTACTCTTTTATCTCTTGAAGGGTTTATAGACGACAAGACCGGAGACTATTTCGAGGCGCACGGAGGCTACGAGAATGCTGTCAAGGAGACATTGACTGTATGGGACCCGAACCCCGTGAAGGAAAGCATATCTATATCGGAGTCAGAACAGTCCGGAACTGTAGTGAACCAGAAGAATTCGGGTGCCACGGTGGACATAGTAGGAGTCCTGAAAGAGGCCAGGGCATCAGCGCTCAGGCCTCGAAAAGCTTGAGAAAATCCTGAAAGGACTTGGTGACGCAGCTCTCGTCGTCTATTTCGACGGGTCTGTCGCTGCCGAGCGACACCACCTTGAGGGCCATCACCATACGGTGGTCGTGGTGTGAGCTGTAGGCTCCGCCGTGCAGGAGCCGCCTGTTGAGAAGGCGTGAGCAGAGGCTTTCGCCGTATACCACGAGTTCGTCGCCTTCTATTCTGGCCTCGACTCCGGCCTTGCCGAGCATCTCGAGTATGCCCTGCGCGCGGTCGGACTCTTTGCCGGCAAGCCTGCCGACTCCCGATATTCTACTTTCTCCAGCGCAGAAAGCTGCGAGAACACCAACAATCGGAAAGAGGTCCGGGGAGTTGCCGAGGTCCTTGTCAAAGGCCTCGAGCGGGGCTTTTCTGACGGAAATCACGCCGTCGTCGTCTGTCTGTGAGACGACTGCCCCGGCGTCGACGAGGATGTCCACTATCGCGAGGTCTGCCTGCAGAGACTTCGTGTCGAGCCCTTCGACTGAAGCTTCCCCGAAGATGGCCCCGGCCACAAGGAAATTGGCCGCAGCGCTCCAGTCGCCTTCTATGTTGAAATCGGCGGCCTTGTAGTGCTGCCCGCCCTTAATCTTGAAGCTAATGCCGCTGCAGCCGCTCCAGTCCTGGGATTCAAGCAACTCCGCATCGCCTTCCATCTCGCTGCGCGTGCGCACTCCGAAATGCCGCAGTACATCCAGAGTCATGTACATGTACGGGATGCTTTTCGGCTCGTCCACGAAGAGCGATGAGTCTTCCTTGCAGAGAGGAAGCGCAGTGAGAAGTCCGGAGATGAGCTGTGAACCGCCGCTGCCGGGGATTTCAGCGTTGCCCGGCATGAGCCCGCCTCTGACTCTCGCAGGGACGCGGATCTCCTTGCCTCCGTCGCCGTTTTCGCTGCTTATCAGCACTCCGAAGGCTGCCAATATCTCCGCCGCGCCTTCGAGCGGCCTGCGTAGCAGTGTGCCCTTCCCGCCGACGGTGAAGTCCCCTTTGCTGATGGCCGCAAGGACGGGTATCAGCAGCCTTGTCAGCAGGCCTGATTCACCGCAGTCGATGCCGGTGCAGTCGATGCAGCCGGTGGAGGCATCGATGCCGCGGACAGTCAGCGTGTCTCCGTCCGCAGAGACTTCGGATCCGATTGCTCTTGCTGCGGCGATTGCGGCCTCGCTGTCGTCGCATGGGGTGTAGCCGTGGAGTAAGGATGTGCCTCTGGCGAGCGCGGCCGCGAGGATGGCCCTCTGCGCGAAACTCTTGGAGGCGTTCATCTTCAGGATGCCGCTGCGATAAGGCTTGAATTCTCCGTAGACGGTCTCTCGCATCTCGGCGTTGCTCAACTGGCCAGGCGCGGTAGCCTGCTCGTCGGCGAGTGCGGCGTATGTGAAAGGTGCGCCTCTGCGCAGACATTCAACCCTTGATTTCCGTCCGGCTTCTCCCATTCCGAACGCCACGAGCCGACCTTCAAGGCTCGGGATGTCCTCAAGAATGATGGAGTAGAGGCTTTCGACTTTCGCGACATCTTCATCGGAGCGGCAGGTGGTCACTATCTTGGCGATGTCTGCTCCGTAGCGGAAGCAGCGGGCGAGCGCCATCTGGAGCACTTCCACGTCGGGAGTCCCTTCGAAGTCGTGGAAGGAGCGGATGATTTCCGTCCCGTTCTCGCCGCAGAGCCTGCGGAAGGACTTGCTGAACTGCGGTGAGGCCTCTATCTCGAGGTCTGCGAAGCGTGCTCCTGCGCGGATTGCCGTGCCGAGAAGTTTCTCCGCAGCCGCTTCACCGACTTCATCGATGCGGCAGGTCGCTATGAGAGGAGTGTCCGAGTTGCCGAACAAGTCTTCTATCTCATCAATTGAGAGTGCGCATCTGTCAAGGCGGATTTCCGCCATCTCGACATCCTTGCTTTCGAGTATCCGGAGGATGTCGCCGTAGGTCTTGTCTTGTATGCTAACGCAGATCATCGAGTTCCTTTATTGTCACTTTGCCTATTTCTTCTATGAGAACGAAATGTATGATGCCGTTCTCTGCCTTCTTGTCCTTGCGTACCGCAGGGATGAGCTCTTCTTCAGGGCAGGGAAGCTCAGTCGGCAAGCCGCAGGCTCTGAAGTCCGCACTGAGCTTGTTCGCAAGGCCGGCCTTGGCGATGCCGAGCCGTTCGGAAATCTCCGCCGCCTTTATCGTGCCCGCCGCTACGGCTTCTCCGTGGGTGAGCGGCTTCGGGCAGGCGTGGCTGTGCTCGTACCATTCTATTGCGTGCGCGAAGGTATGGCCGAGGTTGAGGAGCCGTCGGCATCCTTTTTCGTATGGGTCCTGCTCCACGATGTCGAGCTTGACATTCGCGGCCGCATAGATGAGCGGCTCAAGTTCTTCGAGGTCGATTATCTCCCTGGAAAGCGCCTTGACGGCTTTGACGTAGTTGCCTTCGTCCTTTATGATGAAACTTTTGAGCATTTCCGCCGCTCCGGAGCGGAACTCTCTGTCCGGAAGAGTCTTGAGCGCCTCGGCGCGGATGACGCTCTTTTCAGGGAAACGGATCACGCCGAGCATGTTCTTATAGGAGTCGAGGTTGACGCCGGTCTTGCCTCCTATGCCGGCATCGACCTGGCTGAGGAGTGTCGTGGGGTAGTTTACATAGCGGACACCGCGTTTGTAGATGCTTGCCGCGAAACCGACCATATCTGTGGTGACTCCTCCGCCGACAGCATAGACGAGAGCGTCACGGTCGGCACCTTGGCTCAGCAGCCAGCGGCAAATCTCGACCACGCTTCCGAAGTTCTTGTGCTCCTCGTCCGCCGTTATCGGCAGAGCCGGTCTTCCGGGGGCGAGGGAAAGCGCGAAACTCTCCACATTGCGGTCGTATACTACGAAAATGTTGTCGTTCATCCTTGGTTCAAAAGAGAAACGAAGATAATCCAAATATTTGATAAATCGCGATTTTTGGATACCTTTGCAACCTCATTGCCCGCCCGAGTGGCGGAATTGGTAGACGCGATGGACTCAAAATCCATTATCCTTTAAAGATGTGCCGGTTCGAGTCCGGCCCCGGGCACTGGACTTTGTCGGCTTTCCCTTTGCCGAAGCTTGCGGCCAGCAGGCAGACTGCCGTAATCGCGGCGTTGATTATCAAGAGTTCGAACCCTATCTGATATCCTCCGAACCACTCTTCACTGTGTGTTGCAAGCAGATGCGACAGCAGCGGCGAGCAGACGCATATCGCAGGCACCGCCTTGTCTCTGACTTTCCTGCGCGAGACGATTCCGAAGAAGAACATGCCCAGAAGCGGGCCATAGGTGTAGCTCACCACCTTGTAGATGAGGTTGATGACGCTGCCCTCGCTGCTGGAGCGCAGCAGTAGGATGACAACGCCTATCGTGACTGCGCCTGCGCTGTGGATGAGCGTCCTGGTGCGGAAGAACCTCCGGCTGTCGCTGATTCTGTCGGCCTTGAGTATGTCTATGGTGAAGGTGGTCGTGAGCCCCGTGAGCGCCGAACCTGCGCTGCTGAAGGCCGCGGCCACTATCCCGAGAACGAACAGCACGCCCACGTATCCAGGCATGTAGGGGAGTCCGCTGACCGGGTCTGTGCCGCACGCTATCGTGGGGAAGAGGCTGTCCGGGACAGTGAATTCCACTGAATGTAGCTCGGCGAAACGGTAAAGCAGCACTCCGAGACTCAGGAAGATGAGGTTGACGGGGATGAAGGCAACTCCGTAGCTCAGGACATTGCGGCGGCTCTCGCGCAGGTTGCGGCAGGAGAGGTTCTTCTGCATCATGTCCTGATCGAGTCCGGTCATCGCGATGGTGGTGAAGGCTCCTGCGAGGAACTGCTTCCAGAAGTACCTGGTATCGTCGGGGTTGTCGAAGAAGAACACTCTGCTCATCGGTGAGTGCGAAACGGTGCTGACCGCCGCCTTGAAGTCGAGTCCCATCTCCTTGCAGATGAATACGATGCATAGTGCAACGGTGGCGACCACGAAGACTGTCTGTATCATGTCGGTCCAGACGGTGGAGCGGACTCCGCCCTTGAAGGTGTAGAGCCATGTGAGGGCGATGCTCGTCACAAGGTTGGCGGCGAAAGGAATGCCGAGAGGTGCGAAGACGACGAGCTGCAGGACGGAGATGGTCAGGTACAACCGCACCGAGCAGCTGAGAATCTTCGACAGGATGAAGATGGCTGCTCCGCTGCGGTGGCTCCACTCTCCGAACCTCTCTTCGAGGTAGGTGTAGAGACTGCTGAGATTAAGCCGGTAGTACAGCGGCAGGAGGACGTAGGCAATCGCGATGTAGCCTGCGACGAAGCCAAGAGCCATCTGCATATATGAGAACTGGGACGCCTCGACCATGCCTGGAACGGAGACGAAGGTGACTCCGGAGATGGAAGTGCTGACCATGGCGACTGCGACTATACCCCACGGGGACTTGCGTCCTCCGCGGAAAAAGTCGCTCCTGCCCCCGTTCCTGCGTGAAATCAGAAGGCTCGCGCAGATGAGGACCGCAAGGTAGAGGATTATGGTGACAAGTGCCGGAAGTGCCATCTTTCTCAGACTTTTCGAGGTCAAAGATAGACTCTTTTCATTCAATGTCTTAACTTTGTATCAATAATCCGAAACCTTACACCAGACAAATGACGGCAACTGACAACGCAGCCATTCCCGTGAAGAGCACCGAACGCCATGTTGTCCTGGACGTGCTGCGCGGGCTAGCCCTTCTTGGTATAGCAATGGCCAACTTCCCGGAGTTCTCGCTGTACACCTTCCTTTCTCCCGAGGCTGCCGGGGCTATGCCTACGGCAGGGGTGGACCGCATCGTGCGCTACCTGCAGTACATCTTTATCGACGGCAAGTTCTACACGATATTCTCGCTTCTATTCGGCGTGGGCTTCTCCATAATCATCTCCAATGCAGCGAAGAGAGGCGCTAACGGCTTCCATGTCTTCTACCGGCGCATGGCCGTGCTGCTGCTGATAGGACTCCTGCACTTGATGTTTATCTGGAGCGGTGACATACTGCTCCTCTATGCAGTCCTCGGCATGCTGCTGCCGCTATTCCGCAATGCCTCGAACCGGGCGCTGCTGACGTGGGCCCTGGTGCTGATGGCGGTGCCGGTGGCCGTGGATTTCGTCCTGGAACTGACTGGCTTCTACCCTTCAGCGCCTGTGGTGACTCTGCAGCAGAAGGCTTGCGCCAGATACGGCATCACGGACGAGAACTTTGCCTACTGGCTGCGCGATGCGGAGCATTATGACGGGATATTCAAGTTTCTGATACAGGGAGCGCTGGTCCGGGTCCAGGAAATCATAGACGGAAACCGTTGTTTCAAGGTCATGGGGCTGTTCCTCATAGGCTTCTGCATCGGTCGCAACCGGTTCTATGCTGCCCTCGCCTCCTTCAGACCTCAGATGAAGCGCATTGCCCGCTACGGTTTTGTCATCGGGCTTCCGCTGTCGGCCGTCTATGCCTGGAGCGCGATGAACGGCCGTCCTCTCGGGATGGGGGCTCACGCCGCACTTTATTTCCTGAGTGTTTTTCCGATGGGCTTTGCCTACGTGGCCGGCGTGTGCCTCTGCTGGCTCCGTCACCCGCAGTGGAAAGGCTTCCGTCTCTTCGCTGCTCCGGGACGTATGGCGCTCACCAACTACATATGCCAGTCGCTGTGCGGGATGCTGCTCTTCTACGGCATCGGCCTGGGATTTGGGGCTGGCGTGGGGCTGGTCTACGTGGTCCTGATTGCCGCCGGAGTATGGTGCCTACAGGCTCTGTTGAGCGGTTTGTGGCTGCACTGGTGTCAGTTCGGGCCGCTGGAGTGGATATGGCGCATGCTCACATACGGGAAGGTCTTCCGGCTTGTGAAGCCTGTCGTCCAGTCGCCTTCATCCGGGCAGGATATACGATAATCTTTTTATATCTTTGCCGAGATTATGGACGATATCATCAAAGACTTTGCGCAGCAAGAGTATAAAGGCGGATTTGTGACCGATGTGGAGCAGGAATATGTTCCTAAAGGTCTGAACGAAGATATCATACGCTTGATTTCGGCGAAGAAGCAGGAGCCCGGGTGGCTGCTTGACTTTAGGCTTGACGCATTTCATAAATGGCAGAAGATGACTCCTCCGTCATGGGGACACCTCCGCCTTCCAAAAATAGATTTTCAGGACATTATCTACTGGGCGGCTCCGAAGCGTGACGAGGACCGTCCGACCGAGATAGATCCGGCTCTTCTGGATACTTTCGACAGGCTTGGCATTCCGCTTCATGAGCGGGAGGTACTTGCCGGAGTCAAGCCGCGCAGCGAAGTGGCGGTGGATGCCGTGTTCGACTCCGTGAGTGTGACGACGACCTTCAGGAAGACTCTCGCGGACAAGGGTATCATCTTCTGCTCCTTCTCCGAGGCCGTCAAGGAGCATCCGGAACTGGTACGCAAGTACCTCGCGAGCGTGGTGCCCTCTGGCGACAACTTCTATGCGGCACTCAACTCAGCCGTGTTCTCTGACGGGTCGTTCTGCTATGTCCCGAAGGGTGTGAAGTGCCCGATGGAACTTTCGAGCTATTTCCGCATCAACGCTTTGGGCACCGGTCAGTTTGAGAGGACCCTCATCATCGCGGACGAGGGTGCGCAACTAAGCTATATGGAGGGGTGCACGGCGCCGATGCGTGATGAGCACCAGCTGCACGCGGCAGTGGTGGAGATTATCGTGGAGAAGGATGCCGACGTCAAGTACAGCACGGTCCAGAACTGGTATCCCGGCGATGCTGAGGGCCGCGGAGGCATCCTCAACCTTGTCACCAAGCGCGGACTCTGCCGTGGAGAAGGCTCGCATCTCAGCTGGACTCAGGTCGAGACCGGCTCCGCAGTCACATGGAAGTATCCGAGCACCATCCTCAAGGGCGACAATTCGTCTTCGGAGTTCTACAGTGTGGCCATGACCGGCAACTGTCAGCAGGCCGACACGGGGACCAAGATGATACATCTCGGCCGCAACACCCGCAGCCGCATAGTCTCCAAGGGTATCTCCACCGGACACAGCGAGAACAGTTACCGCGGTCTTGTGCACGTTGCCCCGGGTGCAGACGGCTCGCGCAACTTCTCGCAGTGCGACTCCCTTCTGATAGGCAGTTCCTGCGGGGCGCATACTTTCCCGGTGATACGCAATCTTAACCCCCGCTCTACCGTCGAGCACGAGGCTACTACCTCCAAGATAAGTGAGGACCAGCTTTTCTACTGCACCCAGAGGGGTATCCCGCAGGAGGACGCGGTCGGGCTAATCGTGGGCGGATACGCCAGGGAAGTCCTCGCGAGGCTTCCGATGGAGTTTGCCGTCGAGGCTCAGAAACTACTTTCCGTCTCACTTGAAGGTGCTGTAGGATGAGCATAATCGAGATAATATCGGCCCTTCTCGGGCTCAGCTGTGTCTTCCTTGCGGGGCGCAACTCGAAATACAACTTCTACATAGGATATGTCTACAACATATTCCTGTTCGCCCTTTTCTGGAGGCAGCACCTGTATGCCGCGATGCTGATTCAGCCGGTGGCCTTCGCCATTAACGCCTTCGGCCACTACCGCTGGACTCATCCGAAGCTGAAGGAGCGCAGCAGCGCCGACCCTTCCAGGCTCAAGGTCAGCGGCGTGACGAAAGCGCAGTGGCCAGGGCTGATTCTCATCGTTTGTGTGTTCGGCGCGGCGTGGGCGATGCTTCTCGAATGGCTGCCGGAGAAGTGGCCTTCGGTCTTCCAGCCGGACCCGAGTCCATGGCTCGACTCGTATGTGCTGATGCTGACTCTCTTTGCGCAGTACCTGAGCGCCTACAAGTGCTGGCAGTGCTGGGTGGTGTGGCTGCTCGTGAATCTGGCCAACGTCGCGCTCTACATATCATCGGGCCTGTATCTGATGCCGATAGTGAGTGCCCTGTATATAATCAACGGAGTCTGGTCTCTGGTCTCCTGGAAGAAAATGTTCGACAAAAATGAGTGATATATTGCTTGAAATAAAAGATCTCCACGCCGGAGTGGAGGGAAAGGAAATTCTCAAGGGCATCAACCTGGTCATCCGCAAGGGAGAGGTCCATGCGGTGATGGGCCCCAACGGAGCCGGCAAGAGCACGCTCGGAGCTGTGCTCGCGGGTCGTCCCAACTTCAAGGTGACTTCCGGAAGCGTCCTCTTCGAGGGGCGCGACCTTCTCGCCATGAGTCCGGAAGAGCGTTCATGGGCGGGGCTTTTCTTGAGCTTCCAGTATCCGGTGGAAATCCCGGGAGTGAGCATTACCAACTTTATGAAATACGCGGTCAACGCCAGACGCAAGGCGTACGGCGAGCCGGAGTTGAAGCCGGCGGAGTTCCTTCGTCTGATGAAGGAGAAGATGGACTTCGTGGGTATGAAGGGTGAATTCGCACGCAGGGAGGTAAACGTCGGCTTCTCCGGCGGCGAGAAGAAGCGTAACGAGATTTTCCAGATGGCGATGCTTTCCCCGACTCTCTCCATCTTGGACGAGACTGACTCCGGACTGGATGTGGATGCCCTCCGAACAGTGGCCGAGGGTGTAGAGTCAATGCGCTCTCCGCAGAACTCCTACATCGTCATTACCCACTACAAGCGTCTGCTGGACTACATCGTTCCGGATATAGTGCATGTCCTCAAGGATGGTCGCATCGTCAAGACCGCCGGACGTGAGCTTGTGGACGAGATAGAGAACAAAGGATACGAAGGCATCGATGGATAAGGTTTATGTGATAGGCCGTGACAGCGTTCCGGAGGTTTTCCGGGCGCGCGGTGGGGAGCCTCTCCGCTTGTCTTTTGTCTGCTTGCCTGGAATCAGCGCGAAAGTCGCGGTCCGGGTGGATATCGACGAGCCGGGATGCGAGGTGGACTTGACGGGCCTTTATCTGTGCGGCAGTGACGATAAGATCGAGTTCAATATCCGCCTGAACCACAATGTCGGTGGAAGTGTCTCTCGGCAGAATTTCAGGGGCATAGTCGGAGGGAAGTCAAGCGCCCTGTTCGACGGGCTTATCTATGTCGCTCCCGATGCGCAGAAGACCAAGGCATATCAGGAGAATCGCACCATCCTGCTGGACGACACGGCGAGGGTCGAGTCCCGTCCGCAGCTCGAGATTTATGCCGACGATGTGGAGTGCTCTCACGGATGCACTTCCGGCTTTCTGAACGAGGAAGAGGCGTTCTATATGCGTTCACGCGGTATTCCGGAGGAGACAGCACAGTATCTTCAGAAGATTGCTTTCATCTCTCCGGTCGTGGAGAGGCTTCCGGAAGATCTTGCCGCCGAAGTGTATGCGGGTATCCACTGACGTCAAGATTAATCTTGGACTCAATGTCCTCGGAAAGCGCCCCGACGGCTATCACGACATCGAGACGCTCTTCGTTCCATGCTCTGCATTTTCGGATGTCATAAGCCTTGAGGAAAGCGCTTCCGGGGAGGGTAGTTTCGTCCTTGACGGGGCTTCGTGGCGGGTAGAGGATGACCTGTGTTTTAAGGCATTGCGTTTGCTGAAGGCGGACTTTGACCTGCCTGCGCTGGATGTCCGGGTGGAGAAGCATGTGCCTGTCGGTGCCGGGCTTGGCGGAGGGTCGGCCGACGCGGCTTATTTCCTGCGTGCCGTCAACGAACTCTGCAGTCTCGGTCTTTCTGCGGAGAGGCTGGCGGAGTATGCGGCTTCGCTTGGCTCAGACTGTGCATTCTTTGTATACGGCCGGCCTATGATAGGGGAGGGGCGCGGCGACGTGCTGTCGGACTTCGACATCGACCTATCCCGCTACGAAATTCGCGTGGATATCCCTGAAGGGGAGAGTGTCAGCACACGCGAGGCATACGCCGGACTGGTTGCCGGACGTTCTGCGGGGCTTCCTTTGAAGGAGGCGCTTTCGCGGCCTGTCTGTGAATGGAGGGATGTGCTGCGTAATGATTTCGAGCCGTCGGTCTTTGGACGGCATCCTCGGATTGCCGCGCTCAAGCGGAAATTCTATGACGATGGCGCGGCGTTTGCTCTGATGTCAGGCTCCGGAGCTGCCGTCTTTGGACTTTTCGAGCGTCAGGAACGCTGATTCCGACATCGACCTGCACCTGTTCTCGCTGATTGCCTTCAGTCTGCCGATAAGGACAGGGATGTAGCGCAGTGGCATGGCGGACAGGCTCTTTATCGACATTCCGGCCAGTTCGAGCGGGGCGAGAATTCTTCGAAGCGCGAAGTTGTGCGCCGGGTTGGAAAGCCTGACCTCTACTGCGATGCACTTGAGCCTTATTCTTTTGGACTTGTCTTCCGGACGCTGCGCACGGTCGTGTACGGCACTTGTGGAGGTCACCACTCCGCAGAGAAATCCGTGGAAGTGGAGACGGTCTATGTAGTTGTCGTCCTCTCCGTATTGTCTGAATGTGGGCGAGAAGCCTCCCACTGCCCTTATGGCCCGGCTGCTGACGAGCCAGTGCGCGGCCATCACGAACGGGACTTCAACTGTCCCGGAGGCTTTGTCGAGAAAGCTGCCGCACTTTGCTTTGAAGCGTCTGTCGAGCTTCCCGTCAGCGCTCCTCTGTACCGGGCTGAGGATGCCGTAGCGCGGGTCCTGCTCCATGGCATGGACGAGAGCCTTTATCGTGCCTTCTTCGGGCCATGCGTCCTGGTTGAGGAGGTAGGCGTAGCTATATCCCTGCGTGATGACTTCGGAGAGCCCGATGTTGTTCGAAGCGCCGAAGCCTGGGTTGTCCTTGCATGCGATGAGTCTTACCGACGGGAAGTGCTCTGCAATGTATTCGGCTGTACCGTCAGTCGAGGCGTTGTCCACGACGAGGGTGTCAGCCATGTCGGCGGCTTTAATGGCGTTCCCGAGGCAGCGGTCTATCCACTGCATGGCGTTGTAGGTCACAACCACAATGAGGACAGGCTTTGTCATTCGGCTTTCTGTTTCAGAGGCATTCCTGCGGAGTATTTGAGGAACAATTCCTTGGGAGTTCGGTGTGTGAAGATGCTGCGGCTGATGTTGCGGAATGTGCGCAGTTTGAAAGCATTCTGCTCCGTCGGGTACAGGAGGTTCCGTCCACAGGCTTTCAGCCTTTTGGAGGTCTCCGCGAGCCATACCGGGATGGCCAGAAGGAGATATCTGACTGAACTGCCGCCGCTGAAGAACATCAGCGACCCGCGGACGGCCGCAGGCCGGACGGCAGGCGCGAGCCTGCCGGCAGTGCTGCGATGGTTGTGTATCACAGCACTCGCGGTGTCCACGAAGACGCCATACCCCCGCTTCCTCGCGAGCACGGACAGGGCGATGTCCTCTGGCGTGAAAAAGTACTTCTCGTCAAACCATCCGAGGGAGCGGAAATACTCGGTTCTTATCAGGAACGCCGCGCCGCAGATGTTGGATGTCCGGTAGATGCTTCTGCAGACAGGGGTCTTGCCGACGGTGTCGTCGAGGGGCTCGCTGTAGAGATGCCATTGCTGCAGGGCATAGCGGCGGGCAGGGTATTCCGGCCGCCCGCACAGTTGGAGACTGTCGTCGGAGTTGAGCAGTTTAGGTGAGACTATCGCGGTCCTTGGCCCCAGCAGGCTGAAGTCCTCCACGAGAGCTCCGACCGCGTCGTCCAGAAGGACGGCATCGTCATTGAGCACGAAGCAGAATCTGCCCCTGCACTTCCTGAGGGCGAGGTTGTTGTTTTCGGAAAATCCGCGCGGCTCGTCGCTTACGATGAAGTTGGCCCAGGGGAACTCATCCCTCATCTGCCGCAAGTTCTCTTCGGAGAACATATATGCCACCACGAAGGTCTCGTACGCGATGCTTGTGTGCTTGCGCACGGAAGTCAAGCACGGCCGGAGGTTCTCCGGCTTGTTCATGCAGACGATGACTATGCTGACCTCAATGCTGCTGCTCATGCTGGGAATTTCTGTGGACATGCTTCTATATCAACCCCTCCGGAATGTCGAGATCTATGGTCTTAGCATCTTCGTCGGTAGAGATGACGAAGTCCTCGTGCAGAGGGATGAGCACATCCCCTACGTAGATGCAGAGGTTGCCAGGTATGGGCTCCATTCCCGTGATTGTGCCCACCTCGCGACCTTTGTCGAGGAGAGTCCAGCCGCTGAGGTCGAACTCCTCCTCCTCTCCG
>CAYLPY010000001.1:200273-260632 GCA_964385795.1 uncultured Muribaculaceae bacterium | reverse complement strand
GCTGCTCAGGCTCAGATTGAGCAGAGCGTATAGTTCCCTTCAAAATAAGAGGCTGTCCTGCTTTTTCTGTCGGCAGCTTCAGAATGTAAAAGCGGCGGCCGGTTATCCGGCTGCCGCTTTCTTTAATTGCAAAAAATGAGTTGCGCCGAAGCCTGGGGCAACTCATTCTCGTTGATTGGTCTGGCCAGGAAGCCCTGCCGTCTTGCCTATTCGGCTATGGAGATGATGACGCTTTCCCAAGGTTTGAGTGAGAACTCGAAAGTGGTCCTGCCGCTTCCGGAGATGAGGACTCTGGCGCTGCTGCCGGACGTTCCCGCCGAGAGGGCTCTCACTTCTCCTGCTGTAGCATCCCATTCGCTGACTGCTCCATCGCCCTCGAGGGTGGCCTTGAAACTGCACTCCTGCTCGCCTTCATTGAAGATGAAGTATACCTTGCCGTCTGTGAGCTTGCGAGCAGTGTAGCTGATGTGGGCGGTAGGCTCTGCTTTCGGCCAGTCCTGTGGGGCCCGTCTTCCTCTCGTCTCCGGCTTTGGAGGAAGGATGATGCTCAGTTCGGCTTCCGGCATGGCGGCTTCGACTGTACGTGTCCATGCTACGGACGTCTCCTGCAGGGCTTCCGGAGTGTCTGGGAAGGACTCCGGACGAAGGAAACTTCGGCCTGCGAGCATCGTAGGCCTGCGCCCCCAGAAGAGCAGTTTCCCGCCGTCAGCGGCGAACTCGTATATTCTGTCCCATGCTTCTCTGCTTATGACGTCGCAGGACGGAATGATGAGTGTGCTATATTTCTGACCGCTGAGGTTGACAAAAGTGCCGTCCTCGACGCGGAGCGCCTCGGTGAAGGCATCGTCATCCAGCCAGTCGAAATCTCTCTGGTGCTGGAGAAGAAGCCGCGAGATGCTGACGAGGTCAGGGTTTACGGCATTGTCGTCCATCCACAGAGTGGAAGTAGGGTAGTAGACGGCAATCCTGGCGTTCGGCTTGCCCTGCGCCATCAGGTAGGTGGCTCTATTGGTGTAGTCGTTGAGCGACTTCATCCCCGGGTCCGTCATCCAGTTGGCTTTCTGCGAACCTGCCATCCAAAACATGAACTCGAAGAAATTAACACCCCTGACCACTTGGTAGTCAACTACGTACTTGGCCTGAGGGATGCTCGGGGAAGTGTAGTAGGCAGCGAAACTTTCGCTGAAGCAGCGCGGCTTGCCATAGGCGTGGGAGACTGACGAGGCGAATTTCGGAAAATCGTTTTCCGTCTCAGGCCAGATCTGATTCCAGATTGCGTCCACGCCCGGAATCTGAATCTTGCTGAGGTTGCGGAACAGGTCGCCTCCGGCCTTCACGCAAACAGGCATGTTGTGGTCGTTGTTGAGGTGGGTGATGTGTGCAAGTCCGTTTTCTGCGCACCAGTCGGCCTGACGCTTGAAGAAGCTGACGGCAAACAGCTCCGACCAGACATCCCAATAGTCGGCCTTGAATCGCTTGTCGGCGACGGTCCTTACCGGTGCCAGCAGCGTTGCGAGATAAGGGGTCGGGTCGTAGCCTTTGCGCTGTCTGAACTCCCGTACCATGCCCGGGGTCCACGGAGTGTAGGCGAAGTCCGGTTCGTCACCTCTGAATCCGAGGACTGTCTTGCCGAATTCCGGGCCGATATATTTCTTGTACTGCTCGTGCGTCCACTCGATGAATTGACCGACGGCTTCCGGACTGAGGTAGTCGCAGATTGAATTCGTGGTGTCCTTGCCGCCGGTAGGATTGTTCACGGCGCGTGTCTGTCCAGTGCGGTAGTCGGTTCCGGCGAGAAGGATGTCCCACGAACCGTCGCCTGCGTCGAAGGAAATCTTTCCGTCGCGCACCGGGACGATGCGGTTCTGCTGCCCTTCACGGCCTATCGCCACGGCGCTCAGTGCCTTAGGAGTGACCGCGAAATCTTTGAGTGACTCTCCCTTTCCGACCATGATGGTGTCTACTGCCACGACGGCTTTCATCCTGAGATCAGGGCGCTCCTTAGAGAATTTGCCTCCGGCGAAGCCGCTTGGATACTTGCCCTCGTCGATGATCCACACCTTGAGACCGCGCTTCTTTGCTTCCTTCACAGCGGTGCGGATGGCCTTGAACCAATCGTCAGACAGGTATTCGTAGGGAAGTCGGTAGCCCGCTTCGAAGATGACGGAGCGGAACCCTTTCGTCTTGATGGAGTCGAGGTCGGCGCGGATGGTGCCTATGTCCATCGGGCCTTCCCATCCCCATATCACGTGGCTCGCGAATTCGGACGGCGGGAGGTTGAAGTTCTCCTCCGCCTCGGAGAGGGAGATCTCATGTATGCCTTCCCACGAATGTGTCTGTGCAAAAGCCGAAATCCCTGCTACCAGCAGGAATCCGGCAACAAGGATTGACTTTCTCATATCGTTGCCGGTTTATTCGACTGCGAAGATTGCGCCTTTGCTTGAGTAGTCCTTGTCGTAGAACTGTACGGCGTTGTCGTTCAGACGAGGGCAGCTGTTGTTCACGAGACGGACGAGCTCGGCCCCAGCGAGCACGACCGGACCATATCCGTGTGCTGCGTAAGGGCTGACAGGACGATAGTAGTAGAATGCAGGGTCGAAGGCCATGCCGGTGCCGACGCAGGTGCCGTTGACTTTGCCTTCCTCATCAATCATGGTCGAAATTGCGTTCCATGCGAGGCAGGCGGAAGGTCCGTATGTGAGGGCGTTGAGCCAGCCTTCGTTGATTCCGTGCGCGAAGCAGTATGCGTAGATGGCTGTTGCGGAGGTCTCGAGGTAGGAGTCGTTGCGGTCGAGTAACTGGTGCCAGAAACCTTCTCCGCTCTGGAGGGTAAGAAGTCCGAATGCGTGAGCTTTGAAAAGCTCGAGGACCTTGTCTCTTCCTGGGTAGTTTTCCGGGAGGACATCGAGGACTTCGCTCATGGTGAGGATGGCCCAGCCGTTGGCGCGGCCCCAGTGGAATGAAGGATGCTGCTCCATGGACTCAATCCAGCCGTGGCGGAAGAGATGCTTCTCAGGAACCCACATCTTGTCCTTGAAGAGGAGAATCTGGCGTATCGCCTCGTCATAGTATTTCTTGTCGCCGGTGAGCTTGCCATACCATGCGATGGCAGGGACTCCCATGAACATGTCATCGAGCCATACTGCGTTGGCGAGCGGGCGGTTGCGGGCGAAAGTGCCGTCTGAGAGTCTGTATTCCCTGTTTAGGATGAGGTCCATGTAATTGTCGATGAGCGGGCGGAGCTTGAGGTCCGGGTTGGCAATCTGGTCGCGAATCATGGAGACGCAGACTGCGCCGGCGTCGTCAAGCACGTGCGGGTCCACTACCTGGCGCATCTGGGCGTCCACTTCGCCGCCGTCCTTGAGGACCTGGGTCCACTTAGGGGCCTGTTCGGCGAGGAAACTGTGTCGGGCGGTGGTATAATCGGTGAAAGCCTTGTCGCCGGTGGTCTCACCGGCCTTGAGCATGCCGGAGTAGGTTACTCCCCACTCGTAGCTTGCGAGGCGGAATGCTCCTCTCTCGAGCGAGCCGTCTTCCTTGATACTCATTGGAGTGCTTGAGTCGAGGAACTTGAGAATTCTGTCGAGGTCGGACTTGACTGCATCCTTGGAAGGCACTCCGTAAGGGGTGATGTAGTCCGGGTCCAGAAGGTGGAGGGCAGTGTTGGTGTCATTTATTGTGTTGCTGCCTGCGGTCTGTGAACCGCTTGAGCAAGAAGCGAATACGAGAGCAGAAGCTGCCAGCGTCGCAGTGATGAGGGAAAAATGGTTCATGTGTTTGTTATATGGTCAATATTTTCTGTGGAAAACCTGTGCAAGATAGGAATTATTTGTGATATTTGTGAGTTATGGCTTGGTCGACGATAGCAATTCTTTTCCTTTTCACGCTGCTCGCAAGCTCCGTCCAGAGGGTTACAGGCTTCGGCTTCGGAATCATCGTAATGACGATGTTCCCGTACCTCCTGCCGTCTTTCGGCGAGGCTACGGCGCTGTCCGGTCTGCTTGCCATCGTGACGGCGCTGGTCCCGGCTCTGCGGCATCTGAAGATTGTCCCGTGGAAGAAACTGCTGCCGATTCTTCTGACCTTCCTCGTGGTGTCCTTCTTCTCCGTCAAGCTTGCCGCGCACGTCAGCAGCCGCGATCTCAAGCACATTCTCGGAGGGGTGCTGATTCTTGCGAGCGTCTACTTTTTCTTCTTCAGCGAGAGGGTGCACATCCGTCCGACCATGCCCCTTCAGGTCGGTCTCGGCAGCCTGTCAGGACTGATGGGCGGGCTTTTTGCCATGCAGGGCCCTCCGGCGGTGGTCTACTTCATGTCGACCGTATCTGATAAGGATGAATATATAGCGCTGACACAGTGGTATTTCCTTGCGGGGAACGCGATGATGTCGCTGTTCCGCCTGCGCGAAGGTTTCGTCACTCCCTTGGTTCTGGAGTCCTGGCTCATCGCCGTGCCGGCGACTCTTGCCGGACTGTGGATAGGTGCGAAGGTGTTCGACAAGATGAATGCCAAAGTCCTGAGGCGTCTTGTCTATTCCTTTCTCGGACTTTCCGGCCTCGTCGCTCTGTTCGTATAGCCCTACTTGTTCTTGAAATGGACATCCAACTGCGGGAACGGGAAGGATGTTCCGAGTTTCGGCAGCCCGGTGCAGACTTTTCAATTGTAGTCGTAGAACACGTCCCTCAGGCTGCGTTGAGGGTTTGCGTCATGATGCCGTTGCCACCTGTTCCGCACGACAGCAGACAGGTGGCACGTGAAACTACTATAGATTGATGCTTTGATTTACGGCATCGGTACGAGTCCTTCCCAGCGGACATCCCAGGTGCCGTCTTTAGGGAAGCCAGGGTTGCGCTCGTCGCATCCGTCCCATCCGGCGCACATCAGGCCCACAGCGAGGAGCAGTCCTCCGTTGCCTGGGAGGTACATCCTGAGCCGCTCGGAGCGGTAGTTGTTGCCGCTCGGCAGGAGCAGGTCGCTGCGGTTGTCCATAGTGATGGCCCTGAGCGCCACGTCGGTGCGGTGAAGCCTTGTGGCGTTCATCGCGAGAGACGGATAGTTCCAGCTCCAGCTGCCGCCTTTCCAACCCCAGTTCTCGCAGGCGCGGTCGAGGGTCTTGTCCATGTTCTCCTTGTTGAAGAGACGGCTCTCCGGCAGCATGCCGAATGCGAGGAGGTTCTCGGATGAAGTCGCTCTGACATAGAACGGATCACGCCCGTCGGAAGGCCTCTCAGCCTTCGCGACCACGACAGGCCGTTGCCCGTTGATGTATCCTCCAGCAGGAGCGGCAGGACCTTCGTCCTCGCCTGGTATCATGTTCTTGAAGTCCGGGATGCCGGGACCTTTCCTTGCAGGGAGATAGATGCCGTCGGGGCTCATGTCGAGCGGGGCGAGTTTCTCAAGTATGTCGTCCCATTCAGGGACTCTGCTCTCTCCCATCATCTCCCGCCACTCCTGCGCTACTTTCAGGCCGAAATGCCAGTATGACATCTCGAAGGCAGGGTTGATCGTGGACCGCTCGTGGTAGCTCTCGTTGGCAGCGCAGGCACCTTCGATGATGTATTCGTCGGCACTTTCGTCGTAGGTCACGAACGCGGCCATGAACTCAGCGGTCTGCTGGACAATGTCGTAGTATTTTTCGACTACTTTCCTGTCGCCTGTGGCCCTGCGGATGAGTTCCGCCATATAGATGGGGTGCGGCTGCTGCCAGATGATGAACGACCCGACGTCCGATGGTGTCTCAAGGGCGGTAGGGTCCGTCATCTTCATCCATCTCACTCCGGGGAAACCCTGGCGTGAAGCGATTTCCCTGGCGTTGTCCATCGCGGTGAAGTACCAGTCGAGCTGCTTTTCGATGAGTTCCGGCTTGTTCCAAGTGGCGAAGTGGAAACTGTGCCACATCACCATCTCAAGGTGGAATTTTCCGTGCCAGGTGTTGTAGGTGAGTCCGGTCTCTGCTGGTGGGAAGTTCTGCGCTTCCTGGCAGCGGATGAGGTATTGCGAGAGCACGACGCGCTTTTCGAGGAGCGCTGCGCGCGAGTCCGTGCAGTGCGAGAAGTCGATGACGGCACTGCTAAGCCAGTAGCCGTTCCAGAGTTTGCGGGCGAGAGTCTCAGCTTTGCTGAAGTCTGGGGCATTGTCTGCCGGATAGTTCTCGCTGAACTCCGCGCAGAATGCGAACTCTCCGTTCAGAGGCTTGAGTGTCAGCTTGTTGGCTTCTTCTTGGCTCAAGGTGGCCGGGCCGTCCCAGGTCAGTGATACATAATAGACGCTTTCGTCCACCGTCCTTTTCAGAAGGGCTTTCCCCTCTGCGGAGGACAGTATCTCGGTGGAGTGCTTGTCGTCGGCGTCCCAGTCGGACGCGTCATCGGTGTGAGCTCCTGTCGGGTAAGGGAAACGGATGACGAGCGGCAGCGGGTTCGCTGCAGAGATTCTGGCTGCGATGAAGTCGCGGTCCTCTCCTCCGCCCACGGTGCGGACGTTCATGGCCTGTCCTCCGTAGCGGAAACTGGAGAGCAGAACGCCGTTCCACATGTCGAGAGTCTGGTCTATGTCGCTGACATGCTCCACGTCGAAGTCAAGGAAGCCAATGTTTCCGAGGTGCATCCTATGAGGGTTCGAACGGATCCATTCGGCCGCCTTCTCACCGCGTGCGCCGAGACCGGACTGCACCGCGTATATGCCGTGCGGGTGTCCCGGAAGAGGATGGTCCTCAAGGACTTCCGAGTATCCATAGCCTTCCGTTTCCGGGAAGGAGTGCCATCCCCATTCGCTGTATGTGCCGAGGGACAGGCCGTCCTTGTAGAACTCCGGGAATGTCTGGAGTCCTGTGGCGTCCAGTGTGACGGCAAATTCTCCATTGCCCAGATTGAGGGAGTGGAGAGGGTTCAGTTGTGTGACGTGAGGGTTATTGCGCGTGACGAGGGCCTGCCTGTCTATGCGCTGTTCCGAGCATGAAGAAAGTACGGCTGCAAACGCCATGAAAGCGGTTGCAGCCGTCTTTAGATTTTTTGGGGAACTGTTCATCTGTGGTCTGTGTGTTGATGTGGTTAAAGTGCGAAGATACAGCTTCTATCTCACAATTCCGACCTCATCGGTGAGATATCCCTCGTCGGGAGCCTCCTTGAGAGTCATGAAATTGTGGATTGCGTCTCTCTGTATGGCTCCGGCTCCTTCACCCGAAGTGCCCCCGTTGGTTTTGAGATAGTCTCCGCAAATCGCGAAGTCCCAGTCGCTGCGCTTTGCCCAGAGAGCATCTTCCTCTTCGGCGAGGAAAGCGCTCGTCCCGACCACTTCTCCGCTTTCGACGGAGAAGTATGTCCACTTGCCGTCCTCAAGTCCGGAAATCGTAATCTCGTCGCTGATGGCGGGCTCTCTTTTTCCGCTGACGTTGCAGGACGTGAAGACGGTCGCTGAAACCATGGCGACCAATAGAAGAATTGCAGTTTTTCCCATGCTTATTCAAGTCTCCTGCTCCCGTCCGGAGCATAGGTGTATTTCAGTTTGATGGTACCGTTCTCTCTGTCATAGTCGGAGAAGCGCAACTTGGCATACTTGCCCTTTGAGGTGCGCAGCACGAGAGGTGCCGCCACCGGCTGCCTGTTCGTCGTCGAAAGCCATTCCACAGGGGAGAAGGATGTCGTTTTCACCTCCACGGTGCGGATGTTGAAAATGTTGTTTCCGTTTTCTATAACTTTCCCGCGGATGTCATCGCAGACATATATCCTCGGCCTTTCCTTGTCCGCCCGGTAGTCATAGACTGCAAAAGAGGTCATCTTGCCTTCGCCGTAGACCTTGCCGCGTGAGGCTCTGTTTACCGTTAGGAAGAAGTTCGGCTCCTCGCACTCGTCTATCCTTCCAGCGTATGAACTGAAGTCGAAGGCAAACTCGATTTCTGAACTTGCCCAGTTGCCGCACATGGGCAAGTCTCCGCCCTGGTTTCTCGCAATCGGTACGGCGAAGTCGTGCAGGGGGGTCGTGTCAGATGCTTTCCCGGACACTCCGATGCGGAAGCTGAGGTCGTCGCGAGAAGTGTAGTCGACTCCGACCTTGAAGACGACGCTCGGTTTGCGGTACTCCACGTCCACCGCACTCATCTCCCTGCCGAGAGAACTGAAGTCACGGCCGGCCTGCTCCCAGAACCAATACGGAAGATAGAAGCGCCCTCTGTCGTGCATCGGGTACCATGTGCCGTAGGTGTTGCAAACAATAAAAGCTCCCTTGCTGAGGCTTCCGTCCGGCGCGTTGAACTCGACCGTGTCATCATATCCGACGATGGTCATCGCGTGTGCTCCGGTGGGGGAGAGTTTCGTCAGCAGAGCCCTGTATCCGGTCTGGGAAGGTCCGGAGTAGCCCGTGTCGATGGTCCATGCGCCTGCGCGGGACGAGAATGTCACTACTCCGCCGGGCTTTCCAGATTCTCCACGGTTCCAAAGATACTGTCTGACTTTATCCACGCCTTCTTTTGACGTGACTTCGAAGTGCTTGATCTTCTTGACCCTGTAGTGGAGGGCGCGGAAGTAGGTGTCGTAGCCGCTTGCCCAATTGAAGGATGAACTCGTATACTGGGAAGGGAAGTCCTCCTCGACCACAATTCCTCCCTCGAATCCGATTGTCAGCCCGTCTTCTCCGATAGAGCCTTCGTCCTTGCCCCCGTTTATGAAGTTCCAGGCGTAGAGGTAGCTGAACTGGTTGTCGGCCGTGCTTCCGTCGCGGTCCAACAAGCGGTTCATCTCATAAGTAAACATATATCCTATGTAGGACGCCTGGGCACAGGAGCCTCCGATTTGGTCAATCACGGTCGGGAAGTATTTGAGCAGGGAATTGTCCACTGAAGACGGCATCTCCTCCTGTGCCCGAATCGTGTGGGCACAGGAGAAAGCCGCTATTGTCAAAAAGCAGAGGAAAGCCTTTCTCATTTCCAGGTGAGCCTCTTGACGGTCTTGGTCACCTCGGTGGAAAGTTCTTTCGGAAGATTCTGCTCTTTCTGGATTTTTGTCAGGCTGTCGGAAATATCGCAGCGGAGCAGGGACTCACGATACCAGCCGAGTGCCTCGCAGGCTACCTTGCGGACTGCAAGGTCATCATCGCCGTCGGCCACAATCCCGAGCAGGGTGTCGACCGCGCAGTTGGTACGGTTATTCCTGAACAGGCGGAGGTCGCTGATACGTCTCGATGCAGAGAGGCTCTTGTCGGAGCAGCGTGCGACGGTCTTCTCCCACTTTGCAGGCGTGAGGACTGAAATCGCGTCTACTGCGCCATACTCGCCGGCACGCTGCATCTCCGGATGAGCGTCGACAAATGCTTCAAGGTCCTTGATGAGTTTAGTGTCTCCAATATTGCCTGCCGTCTTCGCGGATGTTCTCGCGACGAGCTCGAAGATGTCGTCGAGACCCTTGCGGATGACTTCGCCGCAGTCGGCGTCAGGATTGGTGTACACTGCGTTGTAGGCGTGGATGCGCACAATCCATGAAGGGTCTTCGAGAAGTTCCTTTGCTCTCCTGTGGCCTCCGGCCAGATCGGTCTTAACGAGATGGCTGATTCCTGCACTTCTGAGCAGGGCGTTGTCCGAGTGGGTGTAGGCTTCCCAAACGGCTGCGTTGCCCTCGTTGAACACGAGGTCGTGGTGCAGTTTTTTCGCCATCTCCTCTTCCGCCTTGTCGTGGGAGGTGAACCTGTATGTCGGGTCGCCGATGAGGTGGGATTCCAGATAAGGGACTTCCTTCTGCCACATTCCGACCCTCTCGCCGATTGAGAGATATCCGATGAGTTTGTCCTCCCACTTGTCCTGCAGGACGTTTATAGTGTTGCCCTGCGCCACGATGCTGCCTCCGTCTCCGAAGATGTGGCATCCGGCCACGTAGCCGTCCGGGTTGTGGAACGATCCGTTGTAACAGGCGTTGAAGATAATCATCTTCGCGTTGCTCCTGCCCTTCATGATATCAGGGAGGTAGATGTTCATATTGGCTGTCTCAAGGGAGTCTGCTGCCTTGTAGGCCCTGACCAGTGAGTCGGAGTAGATCTCCGCCGGCATGTGGAAGATGGAGTCAACCTCGTGCAGGAAGGCCTGTTCGTCGCGGGAACCCTTGTAGTAGCGTCTGTACATGAGCGACAACTGGCGCTTGAGGTAGTCTATGTTCTCTTCCGTGCTGGCAGTCTCGCCGCTGCCGTTGATGTACTGGGTGTCGAACGCGCCGTGCTCGCTGAACACGAAAAGGTCCACGTCAGGACGCGCAACCTCGCTCAGGAGGTTCCACTTCATGACTTTCTTCTCGCGGAAGTTGAGGAAGCGGTTGTGCGAAGCCTTGTCGAAAGCATACGGGAAGTACTCCCTGAAGACCACCGGCTTCTGCCTCCAGATTGTGAGACAGTCGGAGTTGTAGCCGTGCCCGGCGAAGAAGGTGATATCGTCGAGAGGGTTCTGTGCTTCATGAGCGGCGACGACCTTGCGGAGGTAGCGGCGCATGATGTCATATTTGTCACCGCTCATCACCGGCGGAACCTTCATTCTTGCGGAGTAGATGTCCGGGTCGAGATGCTGGGCACCTTTCTCGGTAAGGCGATAGTAGAAAGTGTTGCTCCTGACTGTATCCTTGGCGATGAACTCAAAGTCAAGGTCAAAGTCATCGTAGAAACGATCGGATGCTACAGAAGACTCGAAAATCGGGAAGGTCTCCTCGTTCATCTTGAATGCTGTGGTCATGTGCTGTCCGCCCCTGACCATCACGACAGGGACATCTCCTACGAACACGACACCCTCGAGGCGCGGCTTTTTCCCCGCAATCTTCCGGATCTGAGTTTTTACTTCGTCCGGCGAGGTCCAGTCTGCGCTTATGATGTAGGTTCCGAGCCCTTCCTTCTCGAGGACATTCTTGTAGGAGTGGAGCTCGTCGGAGCACTCGGCGAGTGTCCGGGCATCTGTGATAATTGCAAATGAAGTCTCTGACTTCACTTTATATTTCTCCACCTTCACAGCTGTCTTGGCCGAAGCCATAGGAGAGCAGAGGAGAAGGAGGGTGGGAAAGATTGAAGCGATATGTCTCATTGTCATCATCTTGTATAGTCTTTAAGCCTTCCGAGGGTCTTGGTCAACTCGTCTCTCAACTCTTGAGGAACGTTGTTCTCTTCCGCGAGGTACTCTTCTACGGATGAGATTATCTCTGACCTGTTGTACGCACGCACGAACCATCCGAGAGCCTCAGCACCGAGCACTCTCATGGCTGTGTCTTCGGAAGAGTCCTTGATGAAGTTAATGAGGTCTCCGGAGCAGAACACGTACGGGTTGTTGCGCATTCCGCGGATATAGAGGTCGCGCGTCACAGGCTTCATCTCTTTGTTCTTGAGTGCCTCCGGAGTGGAGATTGACAACGATGAGGACAGCCTTACGGCACTCTCTGCATCGGCGCGGAAGCCTTCCTTGTCGTAAATCCATCCGGCCTCGCCAATTTCCTTGTCCAAAGCATTCATGAAAGCGTCATCCGGGAAGTGGCCTGCGGCAGAGGTGATGTTGAAGGCCACTCTCAGCGAGTTGTAGTCCTTGAGATACATCGCGGCGAGGCTGTCGACCATGTCGGCTTCTGCCACGTCACCCATGAAGTAGGCGCTCTTGCGGCGTATGAACTCGTAAGGGTCGTCGATGCTCTCACGTAGGAGGGCGGAGTAGTTGCCGTCGTTGTAGTGCGCGAGAAGGTGCAGGCACTGCAGGCGCAGCATGTATTCGTCGCTTTCGCGGTATGTTTTCAGCATGAGGTCTGAGAGACCTTCGTATCTGAGGCTGTAGAGTTTGTGAAGCGCGAGTCCCTTGATATCGCAAGGGTGGTCTCCGCCGAGGTATCCGAGCCAGTAGGCGGCATCGGCGTTGCGCAAGTCAGGCTTTACTGTGCCGCTTTCCGCTGCAAAGTGGAAGGTCGGGTCTCCGATGATGTGCGACTCGAGGATGTTTACCTGCTGCATCCACTCGCCTACGGAGTAGCCGCACGCGAGCATTCCGAGAAGGTCGGAGGACGATTTGTCCTGCAGTACGTTGACTGAGTTGCCTATCCCGACGAGCGCGTCTCCGTCGGAGAAGATATATCTTGAAGCCACGCATTCGTCCTCGCGGAAGTCACCGTTGTAGCATGCGTCGAAGATTGTGAGCTTTACGTTCGGTGCGGTCGAGATGATGTCATCAAGTTCGATGACCGTTGCCGCGTTGAAGAGAGAGTCCTCTTTCTCGATTTCTGGCGAGGTAACGTCGTCGGCCCATTCTGGGGTGAGCGAATACCGCTCGATAAGCTCATCCCAGGCCTCTTGCTGCGTCATGCCGCGACTCATGAGGCTGCGCACCGATGAGTGGAGGCTGTACTTGATGGCGCTGTATCTTTCTTCCTCGTCCTGGCCTCGCGGATTGCCGCTGAGGTACTGTCTTTCCGGCACACCGTGCTCATGGAAGATGGCAAGGTCAAGGTCTTTGCGCGAAATCTCCTGAAGAATCTTATCCTTGACTATCGGATACATTGCGAAGACATAGAACTTCGCGCTGCTTGCATCCGCGAATGCGGCTGGGAACTGCTCCCCGAGCGTAATTGTCTCGTCCTTCCATGCGATGAGGCTGTTGGAGAACGAACCGTTGCCGCTGTAGGACATCAGGTGGTCCAGCCTGTCTGGGATGTTCTTTGCCGCAGCGGCCTTGAACAGGTAGCGTGACACCTCTCCGTAAGGGTCGCCCCTCTTTACCGACGGCTTGATTCGGCCGGTGTAGATGTCGCATTCGATGTACTGCGGAGAGGTTGGGGAGAGGTCATAATAGAAGAAGTTGGTCTCCACGCTATCTCTGCCCACGTAGTCGAACTTCAGGTCGAAGTCGTCGTAAAAGCGGTCGGAAGGAACGGAACTATCCCTCATCGGGAAGTCTCCGTCCTCGTCCATCTTGAAGGCGGAAGCGAAGTGCTGCGCTTTGCGGACCATCGCAATAGGGACGTCTCCGACGAATACGGCTCCCTCCAGGTCACGTGATGCGTAGTAGGACTTGAGGCTGTCCCTCAGTTCGTCGGGAGAGCTCCATGCCTTGTGGACGATGAAAGCGTCGATTCCATCTTTCTTGACGGCGTCGCGGTAAGTTTCAAGGGCGCCTCGACAGTTCTCGTAGGTCGCTGGGTCCGTGACTATCGCAAACGAATGCGTCTGAGCAGAAATGCTGACAGACGCAATCGTAAGCAAGCCAATGGCTACTGTTAGTGCTTTGCTTGGCATAAATAATTGTATTCAGTTAAAATATGATGCCGAATGAGAATGATCCTGCTGTCCTGTCCTTGCCCAAAGCGGTTGCTCCTATCCAGTCCGCTCTGGCGGCTATCAGCCAGTTGACTCTGGTTCCGGTCTCAATGCTCCATTCGATGCGGCCTCCGGCCTTGATGTAGTCTGCATTGAGGAAGTCGAGCTGATCCTGCATCGCTGCTTTAGGCGTAGCGTAAGCCCTGTTGTTGCCGCAGACATAGCCCGAGCCGAAGCCTGCAGCATAGCCGCAGCTGGCTCCGATTAGGAGGGCTGAGCCTCTGAACTTGAACTGCTTGTCGGCGAGGACTCCGCCGTAGGCTCTCATCGCGTTGGATGTGGATGCTGGGGAAAGATATGACTGGTCGAACAGTCTGAAATCTGCTTCTGCTCCGACCTTCCAACTGTAGCCGCGTGCGTCCCCGGCCCCGAAGAGGTGGTCGTATCCGAGATGGGCGCGGACATCGGTGTAGGTCGACATGAAGTTGGAACTGACGACCATCCATTCCTGCTGGAATACAGCTGTGTTGAGCCTCTGGACATACTCGATGCCGTCGGTGAGCGAACACTTGCCTTCCAGCGAGAGCTTGTCGGACTTGTTCTCTCCGAAGAGCCATGCTGCGTTGAGCGTAATGTCGTTCTCTGCGATGCTTCCGAGTCTCTTCGGCAGGCTTAGGTTCTCCTTGGCGTCGGTGGTCCTGTGGATGAACTCCGCTCCGATATACAGGGCATCTGCGTAAGAGTACTGAAGACCGCCTCCGAACTTGGTCGTGCGGTACATGATGGTCTTCATGCCTTCATTTCCTCCAACCTTTCCCTGGGTGCTCTCGCCGAGACCGCGATGCTGCCAGATTTTGGGACTTTCCCAGGTGTTGTTGGTGGAAGGAGTGCTGCGCTCGTACAAGCTGGAGTACAGACCGTTGAGGGCCAGTACGCTTTCTCCGAAACTGAAGGCAGCGGACGGGCGGACGAGCGCCCCAGAACTGTAGGATTCGCCGCGCGGATCCAGCTGCTTGGCTGCCACTTTGGTGAAATACTCGCCTGAAACTCCGAAGGACAAGAAGTCCCAAAGCACAGGAGTAGTCAGGCTCGCGCGGAGCTCGTATGCCTGCTTGGTCCATCCGCTGGATTTGTCGTCCATAGGGTAGAAAGGCATGTTGTCCTCAATCTCATAGCGGAGAACGTTATAGAGAGCGTCCTTGTCGATGATGTTCTTGAAAGAGAAATCACCGGTGACCAGGAACTCTCCGAGATATGCGGCACCCGCGGTGCTGACGGCAATCTCGTTGGAAGTCTTGCCGTCCCCAATCTTGCGGTACTCTCCGAAAGCGCCGTTATAGCTGAGATCCAGAGTGTTGAAGATTGTATACGGCCTGAATGCAAGGCCTGCTGCCGACTGGCTTTCACGCCAGAGTGAATTGCGGACCACGGTCTCCGTGAGTACCGCGCTGTTTACTTCACCGCCAGGCTCGCCGGCCCGGGCGAAACTCGCGCCCAGACTGACGAACATTGCGGTCAAAACGATGATTCTCTTCATCTATTGAAGTTTGACTTGATTACTTGATCCAGGTATTCCATGATGGAATCTTCGCGCCGTTACGCCTCAGCTGAGGGTCCTTGTTGACGACGAAGTCCTGAGTGGAGTTGTTGGTGTCCTGATAAACCACGGTGCCGTCCTCGCGGGTGTCCTTCACCTTGCGTGAGATGCTCTCGCTTACGTAAATTCCAGTACACCAGATTGCACCGGCGTCGAGGATACTCGGCATGCCGAGGGTGGAGAGACGGGTCTCGTCACCGATTGCCTGAACTGCATCGAGGACGCAGCTGATTGGAATCTCACGCACTGTTCCACCGTATTCGGCGTTGGGCGCCGTGATGAAGTCTTCGTTCTTGAGAGTCTCGGTTGGCTTGAAGATTACGAATGTTGTACCGCTTACAGAGAGAAGGTACTGAGGGGGCTGGTAGCCGGCGGCGTTGATGACTTGACTCATGTTGATGGCTGGGCCGTCGGTGATGGTGATACCGTTCCAGGTCGTGCTTTCTTTCTCGATGGCCTCGAAATCTGCGCCGCTGAGGTCTACCGGAGAAGTGCCGCCGGTGAGGTTCTCGGCCTTATGGTTGGTCCCCCACTGTGCGAGGATGATGGACTCGCCTGGCTTTACTGGATACTTGGTTCCGTCGCCGGGAATCTGCCATACGGCATCGCAAAAGATATACTGTTCAGGATGTTCGATAGGCCATTCGTAGAAGACAGAGAAGTCGTAGTTTGCGAATACGGTCTCTGCGATGCAGAGTCCGTCTGCGTATACGGTCTCGGTGCTGTTGTTGTAGATCTCGTAGAACTGGTCGCGGAAGTAGGTCTGATCGTCCTTGGTATGGCAGCCGGTGTAGTAAATCTCCTTGAAGATGAGAGCCGCCTCCTTCACTGCATCGACAGCTAAAACTACTTCGTCTCCATCGTTTAGCAGGTTGAGGTTGCTTCCAGAACCGGAAATCGTGTATGTGAAGCCGTCCTTGGAGCTGAGTCCGGTGACTGTCGCTGAGTATGTTCCCGGCACAAGTCCGCCGAATGCAGTGCTACCGTTCTCGGTGACTCCTTCGAATGCTGCTCCGGTTGCGAAGTTGGTGAGCACTACATCGTAGGCTTCAGGGGAAGGGATCCCTGCCTCGGTAAGTTTGCTCTCGTCAACGGAGACGTTGACGCTGATGGTCTTGGTCTCCTTTGTACAGGAGACGGCAGCGAGCGCTGCGATGGCCATGATTGCGAAAATTGTTCTTTTCATAACCTTTGTTTTTTGTTACACTACTGTTGTTGTTCAGTCATTGTTATCTGATGGAAACCTTAAGCTCGAATCCGAAGAAGAGCGGAATTCCAAGTTCAACATACTCTCCGCTTGTCTTGGTCTGGTAGAGCGGGCGGCTGTTGAACACGTTGTTCACATAGAAGGATGCTGTGAACATGTCTCTAATCTCCTTGCTGACGTTGAGGTTGAAGATTAGGGTAGGGAACTGCTTCTCTACGGTGAACCTGTTGTCGTTGAGCGTCGGGAACATGTAGGAGAACTCCTCGTTGTTCTTCATTGCAGGATCGAAGTCATATACCCTGCCGTCCGTGCGGGAGATGTATTTTATGAACATTGTATCATCCTTGTACTCTGTCCAATACTTGTAGTACCAGCTGACCTGTCCGGTGAGGGTGACAGCGAGTCCTATCTGCGGGATGTTGTGCGTCGCGCGGAAGGTGGTGTTGAGGCCTTCGCTCTTCGATGTTTTGAGCTCCGGCTCGTAGATGCCGATGTTCTTCTCCGCTGTGCCGGACTTGCTTCTGGTGCCGAAGCTGTAGCCGTTCCTCGTGCTCGCATACCTGGTCCATGCTCCGTTGATGTAGAAGGAGGTGCGTATGGCGTCGAACCTTCCGAGGTCAATCTCGTACTCGATGCCCTGGCTGACTGTCTTGACCTGGTTGAGCGGACGGTACATCATGTAGAAGAGATTGTAATTCTTGTCCTGCTTGAGGATAGGGCGCTGACCGTCTTCCTTGCTGGCGACGGTGTAGCTCGTTGCCTGGTACCAGATGAACGAGTTCAAGTCCGTGCCGTAGTTGTAGCCGTTGTCCATCCTCTCGTCGTAGCCGGTGAGGCTGATGCGGTAGCGGTCGGCAATGGTGAAGTCGAGACCAATCTCAGCCTTGCGGTTAACTGCAATCTCGAGATCCTCGTTGGTGGCATCGTAGATGTCTGTCTTGGCTATGAGGAGCTTCTCGTTGTCCGGAAGGGTGTCGTACATTCCGTTGTAGAGGATGTAGTCGTGGTAGGCCTTGTTAGGGTAGAGGTAGTATGCAGTAGGGGCCTTGGAGGTGAGTCCGTAGCCGCCGCGGAGAGTCATCCACGGGAAGATGTCGATAGACGCGTTGATACGAGGCGCAAGCGACTGGAGGCTGTTGATGATGTCGTAGCGGACACCTGCGGTGACGTTGAGCTCACGCTCTGCAAAACTCCAGTTGAAGTAGTTTTCGGCGTAGAATCCGAGCTGGTTCACGAACGGAATCTCGTAGTACGGCCTCGCGCGGTATCCTGATTCTGAGTTGTCAATGTTCCTGTATGGAGGGAAGTCTTCGTCATATACCGAACCGCGGCCGAGGTTGCCGTCGGACTTGAAGTCCGCTCCGATGAGAAGCCTCTCGCTCACAGGACCCCAGCTCTTTGCGAAGTCAGCGTTGAGCTTCGCGAAGATGTTGACTTCCTTGCCGAATATGTCGTACTGATAGAAGTAGCTGTACGGGAGGATGACGCCCTTTGCCTTGCTGTCCGGAGAGACGTTGGTGATGAGGTTCCCGAGGTTGTCGTAAATCTGGGCGCCGGCAAGGTTGCTGTAGATCTCTCCATCTGTCATTGAGGTGGAGTAGAGGTTCAGTGCGTTGACCGCCGAGTCTTCGAAGTGGGACTGCTTGTCGGCATAGCTGCCCGAGATGAGCCAGTTGATGCTGCGGAGCAGGCCGCTGTTGATGGACGCACGTCCG
This sequence comes from uncultured Muribaculaceae bacterium, assembly GCA_964385795.1. Lineage (GTDB taxonomy): Bacteria > Bacteroidota > Bacteroidia > Bacteroidales > UBA932 > Cryptobacteroides. The sequence goes on along the minus strand of CAYLPY010000001.1, from coordinate 242,865 downwards.
TTCGTGTTGAACGAAACGCTGTATTCGTTGGCGAAGGACTGCTCTTTCGAGACATTGTCGTCAGGATTGAGCTTGCTGCGGTCATGTCCGTAACTAAAGCTCAGCGAGGTGGTTTCGTTGACCTTGTCGCCGAGGAGAACGGTCCAAAGCGCCTTGGCGTTGGCTCTCTGATAGAACTTGTGTCCCTTGGTGAGGGAGTTGCGGTTGTAGGCGTAGTCTGCGGAGATGTTGAGGTCACCTGCTTTTCCACCGAGTCCGATGCCCTTGGCTGCGGACACCTGATAGATGTTCGGATTGGTCTTGAAGCGGAGGGTCAGAGGTGACTTGCCCGCGCGTGACTTGACGATGACGGCTCCGGAAGTGAGGTCTCCGTATTCCGCTGAAGGGATGCCTCGGATGACCTCGATGGACTCGATGTTGTCCGTCGAGATGGACCTTACATCAACTCCGCTCGCCGGGGATGCTCCGCCGCCGACTGCCTCGGCCGAGCCGCTGATGACGGGGCTGAGTGTCTGCATGTTGGCGTTGTTGGATATAGGGGCTCCGTCGACCATGATCGCCGTTCCAAGACTGTTCATCGCGGACGAGCCGCGGATGGATATAGACTGCGCGGAGGACAATGACGGGTTGCTGATGCTCACTCCCGGCAGCAGGGACATCGCGTCGCTCAGGGAACTTGTCTGGAGGTGGTCCATTGCCTGCCTTGAAATCTTGGATGCGGTGCTGCTTCCTGCCTTGCTGCTTGTGGCGACTACGACCACGTTGTCAAGCCTGAAGGAAGTCTCCTCAAGCGCAATCTTGAGAGTCACAGTCTCTCCAGGTTTTGCTGTGAATACGGTGTCCTTCTGCTCCATTCCGTAGTACTGGACGCTCATCTTGACTTCTCCGGAAGGGACATCGGAGATGTGGAAAGCACCGTCCGTGTCCGTCATGGCGTAAAGTCCTGACGGTGTGATGACGATGGATGCGAAGTCGATTGGGCGGTTGTCGGCAGCCGAGACGACAATACCTTTGACGGTACTCCCTTTTTTCTGAGGTGCGGCATAAGAATTGTTAATGCATAAGCCGGAGGCAACAACTGTCGCTAGGATGAGAATACTAACCTTTGTCATTGTGATTTAAAGTAATACGTTTGCAATTTTAAGGAAAGTATTTTTTTAATCCAATAGACGGAAATCCTCATTTGTGGGGATTTTGGGCCTTTTTCTTGCTTTTTGAAAGCGATTGAGCTTGCGTTAGTTGTGGATTGTGAGAAATAATCGACAAACTACTTTCAATTTGTAGGCAAAAATTTTCATAAACATTTTTGACGTTCCAGCCCGAGAGGCCTGTCACATCACGACGATTCCGCCGTTGGCAATGCATTTTTTGCTATCTTTGTCCCGTTTGCGCGTCAGCGCCAAGATATTTGCCAAAGTTTATGAAAAAGTATGAATGGAAGTACTGCTCTCTCGGCGGAGCGGTGCGGGTGAACGTCGCTTCGGGAGAGGACATTGCTCATCTCGAGGAGCTTGACAGGAAATTGTGGACCGTTCTGAGCTGTCCGGTGGACTCTCTGGAGTTCGACAAGGACACGCTTGCGCTTATTGATGCGGACAAAGACGGCAAGATAAAGGTCGACGAGGTCATCGCGGCCGCGCAGTGGCTGTGCTCCGTAATAAAGGACGGGGACCTCCTCCTGAAGTCCGAAGACCATCTGGCGGTCGAAGACATCGACGAATCCACTCCTTGCGGAGTTTCGCTTAAGGCCTCCGCGAAGAGGATACTCGAAAGCATCGGGGCCGCCGATGGTACAATCAGCGTCTCGCAGGCACTTGACGGGAAGAAAGTCTTCGCGGCAATGCCCCTCAACGGAGATGGAATTGTTACACCTGCATCCACAGATGATGCGGCCCTCAAGTCGGCAATTGAGTCCTGCATTTCGACAGTGGGCTCCAGGACCGACCGTAGCGGCGCTCCGGGAGTGGGTGCGGAAGAGATTGAGCAGTTCTATTCGGCTCTTGCTGACTATTCAGCCTGGCGGGAAGATTCCGCCTCGGACGCGGCAATACTTCCTTATGGCGAGTCCACTGAGGCGGCCTACAATGCCTGCCTTGCTCTCGCAGACAAGATTTCTGACTTCTATACAAGGTGTCACCTGCTGAATTACAGTTCTTCCGCAGCTGCTGCGGTGGATGTCACCGTAGACAGCATCGACAAGATTTCTCTCTGTCCGATAGCTGTGCCGGACGCTTCCTGCGTGCTTCCTGCGGATGCGGTCAACCCTGCCTGGCAGGCGGCGTTCGACAGGTTCAGAAGTCTCGTGCCTGATGCAGTGCAGGAGGGGGAGACTGGGCTTTCTGAGGACGGCTGGAAGAGGATACTCGCGAAGTTCGGGCCTTACAAGGCATGGGTTTCTGCAAAGAAGGGAGAAGTGGTGGAGTCTCTTGGAATCGCGAGAGTCCGTGAACTTCTCGCCGAAGACGGCAGGCAGGCTCTTCTTGACCTCGTGGAGAAAGACCTCGCCCTCAAGGCGGAGTCCGATGCGATAGACGATGTGCGCAAACTTATGCTACTCTACAGGGATTTCTATAAGTTCCTCTGCAATTACGTGATTTTTACGGACTTCTATTCCCGCGCCCCGGGAGTGCGCGCTGACTTCGAAGTCGGGCGGCTTTTCATCGACCAGCGCTGCTGCGACCTTTGCGTCCGAGTGTCGGACATGTCCAAGCACGCCGACATGGCGAAGCTCAGCGGGATGTTCCTCATATATTGTACCTGCACTTCCAAGACGCTGTCCGCCACGATGGACGTGGTGGCGGTGTTGACCTCCGGTGACATAGCCGACCTGTGTCCGGGCAAGAACGGTATCTTCTATGACCGCTGCGACAACGTGTGGGATGCTGTGGTGACGAAGATCGTGGACAATCCGATAAGCATTTCGCAGGCTTTCTGGGCGCCATACCGCAAGTTCTGGGATTTCTGCGTGGGACTTATCAACAAGTCCGCGACGGACAAGGATGCCAAGATAACAGCAGATCTTCAGGCCAAGGCATCGCAGGCGATGACAAACCCTCCAGCTATCGGTGCGGCACCAGCTGCTGAGGACGGTGCAGGCAAGAAGTCGGCTTTCGACATTGCCAAGTTCGCCGGTATCTTCGCTGCCTTGGGCATGGCTCTGGGCTATATCGGTTCTGCTCTCTCGAAGATATGGGCTGGCATTGCCGGAGCTCCGCTCTGGCAGACTCTCGTCGCGATAGCGGTGGTGATGCTGGTAATCTCCGGCCCGTCCTGCTTCATCGCGTGGAGCAAGCTGCGCAAGCGCAACCTCGGTCCTATTCTCAACGCCAACGGCTGGGCCATAAACTCCAAGGTTATCGTCAACATCCTCTTTGGCAACAAACTTACCTCCGTTGCGGAGTATCCGAAGCTCAAGCTTTACGACCCTTACCGCAAGGACGTTCCGACGTGGAAGAAGGTCCTCCGCTGGACAGCCGCCGTGCTGGTGCTTCTCGTCGTGGTGTTCCTCGTTCTGCTTCTCGCCGGGAAGCTTGCATTTCTTGGACAGCCGCTCTCTTAATGATGTGAGCAATGGCGACTATTTTCTTCCCCGAAAAGGTCAACGTGGGGCTCTTCTGCGACTGCTTCCCTCCTGTAATGGACGGGGTGTCGGTGTGCATGGAGAATTATGCCTACTGGATGCAGAAAAAGGTCGGCGGGGCATGCGTGATTACCCCGAGTGTCCCTGGGGCCGACTATGCGTCACTCGATTACAAGGTCCTTGACTATTTTTCCGTGCCTGTTCCAAAGCGTCATCCGTACGTCACCGGGATAGCTGCCATCGATCCTGCCTTCCTCGCCAAGATTGCGAAGATTCGTTTCAAGATTGTACATGCCCACTCGCCGTTCATGGCCGGGTCAGCTGCGCTGACGATTTCGCGTCTGGAGGATATCCCGCTCGTGACTACTTTTCACTCCAAATACCGTGACGACTTTGCCCGTGTTCTTCCTGAACTGGCGGTGGACGCCGTCGTGAAATACATCATCAGCTTCTACGAGAAGGCTGACCTTGTTTGGGTGCCGCAGGCTTCGGTCGTGGATGTTATCCGCGAGTACGGCTTCAAGGGCCGCGTGGAGGTTATGGATAACGGCTCGGACCTCGTAGCTGACTATGACGACGCGTTTTTCGCCGATGCGCGCAGACGTCTCTCGATAGGCCAGGACGAGTTTGTGCTCCTCTTCGTGGGGCAGCATATCTGGGAGAAGAACCCGAGGCTCATCATAGAATCCCTTGCGATAATAAAGGATATTCCTTTCAGGATGTTCTTCGTGGGAGTAGGTTATGCCGCCGAGGAGATGAAGGCGCTCGTTAAGGAGAAGGGGCTCGACGACAAGGTGACCTTCGCCGGCTCGATTACTGACCGACGGAAACTTACGGACTACTATGCCGCCGCGGACCTCTTCCTCTTTCCATCGCTGTATGACAACGCCCCTCTGGTGGTACGAGAGGCTGCCGCGCTCCACACTCCGGCAGTGATGGCCAGAGGCGCGACTGCTTCTACAATCCTTGATGACGGTGTGAATGGCTTCCTCGTGGACAACGAGGCTTCGAGCATGTCCGCTCTGCTGCGCAGCCTTTCCGGCGACAGGGAACGCATCCGTCGCGTGGGGCTCTGTGCCTCCAGAACGATTGTCCGCTCGTGGGAGGACTGCGTGGACGAGGTGATACGCCGCTACAACGAACTTCTCAAATTCAGGGGGCTTCCGCTTATTGAGAAGATTTGATTGTGAAGGGCTTGGATTGTGCCGAAAAATGTGTAAATTTGCAGGCTTTATCCTTTACCGGATAGCATTTTGAAATCATATTAACTTTAATTTTTTGCTAAGATGGCTGAATATTTGATGCCTGAGAAGAAGCAAGAGATTTTCGCGAAGTACGGAAAGTCTAATAAGGACACCGGCTCACCAGAGAGTCAAGTTGCTTTATTTTCCTACCGTATCGCTCACCTTACCGAGCATGTGAAGAAGAACAAGAAGGATGTGGTCACGCGCCGTTCGCTTCTCCGCCTCGTCGGTAAGAGACGTCAGATTCTGGACTACCTCCAGGAGATAGACATCGAGAGGTACAGAAATATCGTCAAGGAGCTCGGTCTCCGTCGATAGACACGATAGGAAAGGTCCAGGGATGGCTCTCACAGGGGGAACCATCCCTTTTTTGAAGTAAGACGTAAAGACGAAATAGCAATGAACATCATCAACAAAAGAATTGAGCTCGCGGACGGTCGCGTGATTGAGATCGAGACCGGCAAACTCGCGAAGCAGGCAGCTGGTTCGGCCGTCGTGAAGATGGGCGGCACGATGCTCCTCGCCACTGTTACGGCAGCCGAGGAAGTGAAGGAGGGCACGGATTTCATGCCTCTGACCGTAGACTACAAAGAGAAATACTACTCCGCGGGACGTTTCCCGGGAGGATTCATGAAGAGGGAGGGAAAGTCCAGCGACTACGAGATTCTCATCTCCCGACTTATCGACAGGCCTATCCGTCCGCTCTGGCCGGATGATTTCCACCTTGAGGTTTTCGTTAACGTGACGCTGATTTCAGCGGACAAGGACACTCAGCCTGACGCTCTCGCCGGGCTCGCGGCTTCCTGCGCTCTCGCTACCTCCGACCTTCCTTTCGGGGGTCCTATCTCCGAGGTTCGCGTCAGCCGCGTCAACGGAGAGTTCGTCATCAACCCTCCGTTCTCCGCGATGAAGGACTCCGATCTTGAACTCATGGTCGCAGCCACCGAGGAGAACATTATGATGGTCGAGGGCGAGATGAACGAGGTCAGCGAGCACGATATGCTCGAGGCCATCAAGTTTGCCCACAAGGAAATCAAGAAGCACTGCCGTGTCCAGAAGGAGCTCATGCATGAACTCGGAACCGATGTCAACAAGCGCGACTATCCTCACGATGTCGAGGACGAGGACCTCAAGAAGGCCGTCCACGACTTCTGCTACGACAAGTGCTATGCTCTTGCCAAGGCTGCTAAGCAAAAGAAGGAGCGTGAGGCTGGCTTCAGGGCCATCAAGGAAGAGTTCCTTGCAACCATTCCTGAAGACCAGCTCGATGAGAAGACTCCGCTTGTGGAGAGATACTATCACCATGAGGAGAAGGAAGCCATGCGCAACCTTATCCTTGACGAGGGAATCCGTCTCGATGGACGTGTCAGCAATGAAGTCCGCCCTATCTGGTGCGAGGTGAATTATCTTCCTTGCGCCCACGGTTCAGCCATCTTTACCCGTGGCGAGACCCAGTCTCTCGCGACCGTGACCCTCGGCACCAAGATGGATATGAAGGAGACTGACGAAGTCCTCATCCAGGATGACCAGCAGTTTGTCCTCCACTACAACTTCCCTCCGTTCGCAACTGGCGAGGCAAGGCCTCAGAGAGGAGTCGGCCGTCGTGAAATCGGACATGGCAACCTCGCCATGCGTGCACTCAAGCCTGTCGTTCCGCTCGCTCCTGAGAATCCTTACGCAGTCCGCGTTGTTTCTGATATCCTTGAGTCCAACGGCTCGTCTTCAATGGCTTCTGTCTGCGGAGGCTGCCTTGCACTCATGGATGCCGGCATCAAGATCAAGAAGCCGGTGGCTGGTGTGGCCATGGGTCTCATCACCGATGAGGTTCACCCTAACGACCGTTACGCCATCCTTACCGACATCCTCGGAGACGAGGACCACCTCGGCGACATGGACTTCAAGGTGACGGGAACAGCAGACGGTATCACCGCCACACAGATGGATATCAAGGTCGACGGCCTCTCATATGATGTTCTTGAGAAAGCTCTCGAACAGGCGCGTCAGGGCCGTATGCATATCATGGGAGAGATGCTCAAGACCATCAGCGCTCCTCGTGAGGACTACAAGCCGTTCGTGCCTCGCATCGAGCAGATTCGAATACCGGCCGAGTTCATCGGCGCTGTGATTGGAAAGGGCGGAGAGACCATCCAGAAGATTCAGAAAGAGACCGGCACCACCATCACCATCGACGAGCAGCCGATTCCTGGAACCAACCTTACCGAGGGTGTTGTTGACATCGCTTCGGACAACAGGGACAATATGCTTAAGGCTCTCGAGTGGATCAAGGGCATCTGCGCAGTTCCTGAAGTGGGCAAGGTATATCATGGAAGGGTAGTCTCAATCCTCGAGTTCGGCGCATTTGTCGAGATCCTTCCTGGCAAGGAGGGACTCCTCCATGTGTCCGAGATTGCATGGACCAAGACAGAGAATGTTGAGGACGTGCTGAAGGTAGGAGACGAGATTGATGTTAAACTGCTTGAGGCTGATGCCAAGACCGGCAAGATGCGTCTTTCAATGCGTGCACTCACAGAGAAGCCTGAGGGCTATGTAGAGCCTGAGCGCAGGCCTCGTGGAGACCGTAGGGAAGGCCGGGGAGACGACCGTAGAAGAGGCGGATTTGACCGTCGCGGCGGAGACCGCAGGGATGACCGCCCTCGTCGTGACGACCGCAGGGATGACCGTCGTTCGGAGCGTCCTCGCAGGGAGCATCGTCAGGATGCATACGAAGATGCCCCGGCGGTAGATAACGGCTTCAAGGAGACCAACGAGGAAGTGTTCTAATCATTCTTCCATAAAACAATAGAAGAGGGATGGCCTGCAAGGTCATCCCTTTTCTGATGCGTGAGCAGAAAAAATGAAAAGCCGGAAGGAAACTTTCGTTTCCCTCCGGCTCGACTATGCATTGTCAGGAGAAATCCTGTTACTTGAGCACGATAGGCTTGTACTTAGGCACGAGTGCCTTCATGATGGACCATGCGAGTACGTAAGCTATGCCGCAAAAGCAGAACATGATGAAGTAGCCGCCCTGCTTGCCCTCGAATCCGAGGAAGGTGAACGCGCTTCCGAGCTCCGCCGTCTTGGTGAAGAGCAGTCCGGCACCCTTCTGGATGAGGAAAGAACCTACGCCGCCAGCCATACCTCCGATACCGGTGATGGTGGCGATTGCGCTCTTAGGGAACATGTCGCCGATGGTGCTGAAGAGGTTGGCTGACCAAGCCTGATGTCCCGCACCTGCGAGACCGATGAAGATCGCCGGCCACCATGCCGAGTGGATTCCCATCGGCTGAGCGAACAGCGCGAAGAGCGGGAAGAATGCGAAGAGCAGCATAGCGAGCATACGGCCAGCATAAGGATTCATGCCCTTCTTGTCAACGAAGATGCGAGGAAGGTATCCTCCGAATATGGAGAGAACCGTCACGATGGCATAGAGCGCGGTGATGAGAATTACGGCTTCCTTAGACGAAGAAGCATAACCGAACTGGTCGGAGAAATATGCCGGAGCCCAGAAGAGGAAGAACCACCAAACACCGTCGGTGAAGAACTTGCCCACGATGAAAGACCATGTCTGCTTGAAGGTGAAGCATTTCCAGAGAGAAATCTGCTTCTCTTCCTTCTTTTCGGTCTTCTCGGCATTTGCCTCAGCGGCATCGTCCTGATGGATGTATTCGAGCTCGGCCTTGTTGACGTGCTTGCTCTTCTCAGGTTTGTCGTACATGAGAATCCAGAGTCCCATCCATACGTAGCCGATGGCGCCGATGATGATGAATGCCATCTCCCAGCCTCCGCCTACGCCCTTGTCCTTGAAATACTGGGCAAGAAGTGGAATGGTCGCAGGGGCGATGAGCGCGCCTACCGAAGCGCCGGCGTTGAATATGGAAGTCGCGAAGGCGCGGTCTTTCTTAGGGAAGTACTCGGCCGTGGTCTTGATGGCGGCAGGGAAGTTTCCTGCCTCTCCGAGAGCGAGCACCGCACGGGCCGCTATGAAGAGCCATACGCTGGTCGAGGCAACTGCAAGCGCCGCCGCCGAACCGGTTTCCACTGCCTTCATGGCCTGGATGCTGTCGAAGCCCTCGATATGGCAGGTCGCCCAACCGCATATTGCGTGGAGGCAGGCACCTGTGGACCAGATTCCGATAGCCCAGAGATATCCTTTCTTCGTCCCCATCCAGTCTACGAACTTGCCTGCGAAAAGCATGCAGACAGCATAGATGATGGAGAAGAGAGCGGTGATTGTACCGTAGTCGTTGTCTGTCCAGTGGAATTCAGGAGCGATGAAGTCCTTCCACGTCAGGGACAGAACCTGGCGGTCCATGTAGTTGACGGTCGTCGCGAGGAAAAGCAGCGCGACCATCCACCAGCGCCAGTTGGTCATCAATTTCTTTTGTGTAGTCATTCGGTGGTTATTACTTGTTATTTAACTTCTGAGATTATGCCGAGCGCCGTGCGGCATAGCTCGGTGATTTTTGCCCAGTCACCTGCAGCGACTGCGTCTTTCGGGAAGAGGTTCGAGCCCATTCCGACACAGGTTGCGCCGGCCTTGAACCAGGCTTCAAGATTGCTCTTCTCAGGCTTCACGCCGCCGGTTACCATTACCTGGCTCCACGGCATCGGACCTCTGAGGTCTTTTACGAAAGCCGCGCCGAGCACGTCTCCCGGGAAAATCTTGCAGACGTCACATCCGGCCTCCTGCGCAGCTCCTACCTCGCTTACCGAGCCGCAGCCAGGGCAGTAAGGAATGAGCCTGCGGTTGCAGACAGGAGCGATTGCGGGGTTGAAGAGAGGGCCTACTATGAAGTTTGCGCCGAGCTGGATGTACAAGGCTGCGGTGCCCGGATCAACGACCGAGCCTGCTCCCAGAATCATCCCCGGAAGTTCGAGGGTGGCGTACTTGACGAGTTCTCCGAATACTTCGTGCGCGAAATCGCCTCTGTTGGTGAACTCGAATACCCTGACGCCGCCGTCATAGCAGGCCTTGAGAATCTTCTTGCTGGTCTCGACGTCCGAGTTGTAGAATACAGGGACCATTCCGGTCTCCTTCATTGCCTGCAGTACCTGCAGTTTGCTGTATTTTGCCATGTTGTCGTGCTCTTTATCGTGAAACTCTTCCGGATGCGTCGCCCTTCATCAGGTTCTCGACCTCCGCTACGGTGACCTGATTATAGTCGCCGAAGATGGTGTGCTTCAGGCATGAAGCCGCAACCGCGAAGTTGAGTGCCTTCTGGTCGTCGCCCTTGTATGTGAGAAGACCATAGATGAGTCCGCCCATGAACGAATCGCCGCCGCCGACACGGTCGACGATGTGGGTGATGTCGTAACGAGGTGACTGATACAGGGTCTGTCCGTCCCAAAGGACTCCTCCCCAGGTGTTGTGGTTGGCGTTGATGGATCCGCGGAGTGTGATGATGACCTTCTTCGCGCGCGGGAACCTCTTCATAAGTTGCTCGCCCACGCTCTGGAATCTCCTCTGGTCAATCTCTCCGCCGGTGGCGGTTACGTCGAATCCCTCTGGCTTGATGCCGAACACCTTGTCTGCGTCCTCCTCGTTGCCGAGGATTATGTCGGAGCCTTCCACGAGAGCAGGCATGATTTCAGAAGCCTTCTTGCCGTATTTCCAAAGGTTCTTGCGGTAGTTGAGGTCGCAGGATACGGTCACTCCGAGAGCGTTGGCAGCCTTGATGGCCTCGAGGCAGACGTCTGCAGCGCCCTGGCTCAGGGCAGGGGTGATGCCGGTCCAGTGGAACCAGTCGGCTCCCTCGAATACCTTCTTCCAGTCAATGTCGCCCGGCTTGATTGTGGCGATGGACGAGCCGGCACGGTCATAGACGACCTTGCTCGGACGGGCCACTGCTCCGGTCTCGAGGAAATAGATTCCGAGCCTGTCACCGCCGTAGACTATGTCGCTCGTGTCGACTCCGTATGAGCGCAGGTCCTTTACGCAGGCCTTTGCTATGTCGTTATCCGGAAGCCGTGTCACGAACTTCGCGTCCATTCCGTAATTTGCAAGAGAGACTGCCACGTTGGCTTCACCGCCTCCGTAGGTGGCATCGAATTGTTTTGCCTGACCGAATCTCAAGTATCCGGGAGTGGACAGACGGAGCATAATTTCTCCGAAAGTAATAATCTTGGGCATAAAGATATGAATGATTAAATGGTTCTAACAGTCTGCAAATTTACACAAAAAAGCATAATGGCGGAACAATATGCAATTCTTTTGCTATGCATGATTCTGCCAATCTCATTATTAAAACATTTTAATAATGAGATGGAGATGTTTGTTGTTTTTGAAATATGTTGTATGTTTGCCGCGTTAACCACTTTTGCGTGTGACGTGTGAATTGTTGAATATATAACCATTATAGTTAACCATCTAAAATTTCCATGATGAAATCTCATCTGATTAGAACTCTGTTGGCAGTCGCCTTACTGGCAGTGTCCGGTGTGGCTTTCGCCCAGCAGAAGGTCTCCGGAATTGTCAAGGATGCCAATGGCGTCCCTGTTATTGGCGCTGGAGTCATCGTTGAAGGTACGCAGACAGGAACCATGACCGACATTGACGGCGCGTGGAGTCTTTCCGTACCTGCAAACGCGAAGTTGGTCGCATCCTGCGTCGGCTACACCGATGCTTCTGTGACCGTGGTCTCAGGACAGAATGTCTACAATTTTGTGCTTGAGGAAAGCGCGACTTTTCTCGACGACGTGGTCGTTATCGGATACCAGACCGTCAAGAGGCGTGACCTCACCGGTTCTGTCGCATCCGTGACAGGCAACGACATCGCGAAAGTTCCGGTAGCTACCGTCGCTCAGGCCCTTCAGGGCAAGCTTTCCGGCGTGAGCGTGATGGCTCAAGACGGCCGTCCGGGCGGTTCCGCCACCATCCGCGTCCGCGGAGGCGGCTCCATCTCCCAGAGCAATGACCCTCTCTTTATCGTTGACGGAGTGCAGGTAAGCGCCATTGACGACATCCCTGCGGACAACATCGAGTCCATCGACGTCCTCAAGGATGCGGCCTCCACCGCCATCTACGGTGCACGTGGAGCCAACGGCGTCATCCTCATCACTACCAAGAGCGGAAAGGAGGGCAAGGCCAACGTGCGCTATGGCATGTACTATCAGTTCAAGGAGAACCCTAAGACTCTTCCTGTGATGGACGGCTACGACTACGTGCTCTGGAACTGGGCATACGCCACCGCATACGGTGAATCCTACGGAGACGGTGTCGCACAGTACTTCGGCCTCGGTCCAGACTATGGCAACAACCTCGAGAAGTACCGCGGCGTGGCTTCCCACAACTACATCAACGATGTGATGAAGGCTGCGAACACCTGGAACCATGACATCTCAGTCAGCGGCGGTACTGCGGACACCAAGTACTTCGTGTCCGTGAACTACCTCAACGACGACGGAATCCGCATGAACTCCGGCTTCCAGAGGTTCGGCGCTAACGCCAAACTCTCGCAGAAGATTACCAAGACTCTCCAGATGGACCTCGACCTCCGCTACACTGAGGTAGAGACCACCGGAACCAGATTCGACTGGGCTACGTCTTCATACTCTTACCGTCCGATTGACAATCCTCTTGGAGACGGCAACCCTACCCACTTCGGCAATGGTTCAAGCAGTGTCGAGGACATGTATAACCCTGTTGAAGTTCTCAACAACTTCGACGATATCTCTGCAAGGTCACGTCTCCGCGCAAACGTAGGTCTCACCTGGAATCCTCTCAAGGGTCTTGTGGCCAAGAGTGAACTTGGTGTGAACCGCAACTGGACCGAGAGGAAGTACTGGGACAATGGCCATCCGAGCGGAAAGGGATACAAGTCCGCCACCCTCACCAAGAGCAATGGTGATGGTCTCCGCTGGACAACCACCCTCAGTTATACTGTTCCGTTCGCGAACGATGACCACAGCGCCACCATCCTCCTTGGAAACGAAGTTCTCACTTCCAACTCTGCAAGTACGTCCATCACCGGTAACTACTATCCTGATGCGTTCACGATGGATCAGGCCTTCGGTATGATCAACATGACCGGAACCAATACTTCCGGCTCAAAAGAGGACACCTTCTCGCACACAATCAGCATTCCGACCCATACCCTTTCATACTTCGGACGTGCGAACTACTCCTACAAGGGACGCTACCTCATCAGCGCTTCCCTTCGTGCGGACGGTTCCTCAAAGTTCGGTCCTAACAATCACTGGGGCTACTTCCCTGCAGCATCCGCCGCATGGCGTATCTCCGACGAGGAGTTCATGGCTCCTACGAAGACCTGGCTCGATGACCTCAAGATTCGTCTCTCATACGGTACTTCCGGTTCTGACAACATCGATGCTTCCCTCTGGAAGGAGACCTGGAAGACTTCCGTCATCACTATTGACGGCGTGAAGTATACTTCCTACGTTCCAGGCGACATGCTCAGCAATCCTGACCTCAAGTGGGAAACTACTGTCTCACGCAACGCCGGTCTCGACTTCAGCTTCCTGAAGAGCCGTATCCGCGGTAGCGTCGATTTTTACTGGAACACCACCAGGGACATCCTTATGAAAATCCCTTGCGATCCTTCATCAGGCTATACCTATCAGTTCCAGAATGTGGGCCGTACCTCCAACAAGGGTGTCGAGGTTTCTCTCGCTGGCGAAATCATCAGCAGCAGAGACTTCAGCCTCTCGGCCAATGTCACCTACTCCTTCAACAAGAATATGATTGAGTCTCTCCCTGAAGGCATCAACGCTGACTCCCACACCTCATGGGGCTCCACGATGCGCAAGCCTCAGTACGACTATATCATTCGTGAGGGTATGCCGCTCGGTATCGTGTCAGGCTATGTGTCAGAGGGTTTCTATACTCTTGACGACTTCAACTTCGTTGACGGAAAGTATGTCCTGAAAGAGGGCGTTCCTGATTTCAGGGGCTCAGTTGTAAACTACCCTGCAGGTGTGCAGAGTCTTGTCCCGAGCGGACAGACCGCTTTCCCTGGAGCAGCTAAGTTCAAGGATGTCAATGAGAACGGCGTCATCGATGACGACGACGTGGACATCATCGGCGAGATGATTCCAAGGCATACCGGCGGTTTCAATATCTTCGGTAACTACAAGGGCTTCGATTTCTCCCTCGGCTTTACCTACGCTCTCGGTGGCAAGGTCTACAATGCGAACGCGATGCACTCCATGATGGGAAACAAGGATAACCAGCTCGGAGAGAACCGTCTCGCATACGTGAACGACTGCTGGAAGGCATACGATGTGAAGTCTGACGGAACCCTCTATCTGGTGACCGACCCTTCTGAACTCGCGGCTCTCAATGCAAACGCGAAGCACGCTCTCCCATATTCCGAGTATGGTATCACTACTTCTGAATTTATCGAGAACGGCTCATATCTCCGCCTCCATACCCTTACTCTCGGCTACACTCTGCCTAAGAAGTGGATGGAGAAGGTGAAGGTGCAGAATCTCCGTGTCTATGCGACCATCGGAAACCTCTTCTGCCTCAACAGCTATTCAGGCATCGATCCTGACGTCAACGTTGACCTCGATGCAGGTGGAGACGGATTCCCTACCCCGTACTATGACTACAACTCGTATCCTAAGGCGAGAAGTTTCACCTTTGGCCTGAACCTGTCATTTTAATTAAGGAGATTGTATAATGAAAAATATAGTTAAAGTTTTTTCTGTCTTCGCTGCTGTGGCTTGCGCTGCCACTGCCTGCAACTCAGAGAAGTTTCTGAACACAAGTTCTCCGTCCTCCGTCGATGCTGATTTCGTCTTCTCTAACATGGAGACCGCGAACGCTTCGATGTACGGAGTCTACGAGGCCTGGAGGAGTCTCTGTAATAACCAGGTGTTCGGCGCAGGTCTCTACTATGCCCTTGATGTCTGCGGCTCAGACATCGAGCGCCATCCTGAGATGTTTTCGAACCAGCCGGGCCGCCACTGGATGGAGTGTCTCTACCAGAACGGTGCTTACACTTCAGACTATGGTCTGACCTCATACCTCAAGGACAACTCGAGCGGTGCATACAATATGATGTTCTCTGTCGTTGGCAAAGCAAATGCCGTGATTGGCGCGATTGAGATGACCAACGGATTCGATGAGGTTGTCGCGGCCGGAACTCCTTCCGACCTTGGCCAGCTCTACGGTGAGGCCGTATGTGCGCGTGCTGTTGCCTACCGTGAACTCATCAAGTACCATGGCGACGTGCCTTACTCAACCAAGGCAGGTGTCGCTGCTGGCGGACTTGCACCTAGAGATTCCATCTACGACTGCGAGATTGCCAACCTCGAGAAGGTCATTCCTCTCATGAAGCCTGTCGGCGAAGTTGAGAAGAACAAGTTCTCCAAGACCTTCGCACAGGGCCTCGTGGCACGGCTCTGTCTTGAGGCTGCCGGTTACCAGACACGCCGTGCAGACCTCGGAGCTTCATTCTACAAGGATGGACAGGGCAATGTGCTCACTTTCCAGTCTCTCGGACAGCCGAACGCCAATGCGGACAATGCTGTCTACGGACGCCGCGCTGACTGGGAGAATCTCTATAGGAAGGCAGGTGAGTACTACGAGGCAGTCATTGCCAACTCTGGCTCTGCCGTATGGCATGACACCGATGTACGCGCTGCTGAGGGCAAGAGGGTATACGACAACCCTTACCAGTATTTCTTCCAGCAGATGAATGACCTCGAGTATGCTGACGAGTCTATCTACGAGTATGCCATGACTCAGGGCTCCAGCAACGAGCGTCCTTACTCTCTCGGCCGTCCTTCAGACGGTGGTGGAAGCAACGCTTTCCCGTGCAAGAGCTATGGTCAGGGACGTATCAATCCTGCATACTTTTACGGAGTGTTTGATCCTTCCGACAAGAGGCGTGACGTTGCTGTTGCCGTTACCGGAAGCGATGGTCAGGGCGCTGAAAAGATTATCCCGTTCGTGCCTAATTCAAAGGCTACCGGCGGTGGACTCTCCGCAAACAAGTGGGACGAGAACCGTATGGCCAACCCTTATGCTGTCAAGCAGCGCGCGTCCGGCATCAACGGACCGTACATGCGCCTTGCCGAGATTTACCTCGGATATGCAGAGGTCTGCGCGGCTCTCGGTGACGATGCTACCGCAACGACCTACCTCAAGAAGGTACGTGAGCGCTCATTCCCTGCTGGCGAGGCAAACACCGAACAGTTTATCTCCGACTGCGGCAGCGTTCTTCGCGCCGTCATCGAGGAGAGGGGATTCGAGTATGCAGGCGAGGGTGACCGCAGATGGACTCTTATCCGTACCGGCTTCCTTCCTGACGCTATCAAGAAGGTCAAAGACCTGACTGCCAAAATGGTGGAGGGACTCAAGACCAACGGTTACTATACCTTTGAGAACGGCAACACCATCTCTTCTTATGTGTGGACCAAGAACGTCAATGCAAAGAGCCTCTACGGCTATAGGCTTACAGCACAGTGCACTAACGAGAGCGACCCTGTCCTCTATCCGGGCTGGAGAGGCCAGAATGACGACTGGGCTGCTGTGGCTTCTAAATCCGGCATCACCAAGTCTCCTTCTGCAGGTGACAACACCAACCTTGCAATCGTCGGACTCTTCAAGCCTGTCAGCGAATCCGAGGCTGCCGCTCTTGAGGCTGACGGCTACAAGAAGACTGCCTGGGGAAGCGACATCGTAAGATACGAGGACGAGTATATCAAGTACTTCTTCTATGACTACGACTACGTCAGCGCTCCTATATACCTTGTGCCGTTTACTCCTAACGTTCTTTCAACGGGTGGATTTACAAACGGATACGGCTTCAAGCAGCAGTAGACTTCGTTTAAATGATAATGCGGACGGCGATTTTTTCGCCGTCCGTTTTTTATTCAAAACGTTGTGAAACGTTATTATTGTGTTTTAAATTTTTTATTAAATTTGTCCCCGTTTTTGGCCGAAAGGCCTAATTATACCCACATAATCAATTTAATTCCCTATGATGAAAAGTCATCTTCGAAGAACCTTGCTGGCAGTGTCTTGTCTGATATTGTCAGGCCTTGCTGCGTTTGCGCAGCAGAAGGTTTCCGGTACAGTCAGGGATTCCAAAGGAGTCCCGGTGATTGGTGCCGGAGTTGTAGTTGAAGGTACGCAGACTGGAACCATGACCGATATGGATGGTGCCTACAGCCTCTCCGTGCCTGCAAATGCAAAACTGGTCGCTTCCTGTGTCGGCTACACTGATGCTTCCGCGACCGTGGTTTCTGGACGCAGTGTCTATGACTTCGTCCTTGAGGAAAGCTCGACTTTCCTTGACGACGTCGTCGTCATCGGTTACCAGACGGTAAAGAGGCGCGACCTCACCGGTTCAGTGTCTTCAGTCAACTCGAAGCAGCTCTCCGTGGCTCCTGTGTCTAACGTGGCTCAAGCCCTTCAGGGCAAACTTGCCGGTGTGAACATCGTTTCACAGGACGGCCGTCCTGACGCTACCATCAACATCCGCGTTCGCGGAGGCGGCTCCATCTCCCAGAGCAACGAGCCTCTCATTCTTATCGACGGTGTTAGCGGAACTTTGAGCGACATCCCTTCCGATCAGATTGAGTCTATCGATATCCTCAAGGATGCGTCTTCTACCGCCATCTACGGTGCGCGTGGTGCAAACGGCGTAGTCCTCATCACAACCAAGGGAGCCAAGGAAGGCAAGGTCAGAGTGAGTTACAACGGCTATGCCAAGCTCAATACTCCTACCAAGTACCTCGAGGCTCTCGATCCATACGACTATCTCTCATACATCTGGGCCAACGCAACTGCTAACGGCACATATTACAGCGAGCCTTTCGAGAAGCTCTACGGTCTTGCCGATGGCGGCATCGAGCGCTACCGCAACACTCCTATGACTGATATCCAGAGGCAGATTTACGGCAACTCTTTCTCGCACAACCACGACCTCTCCATCTCCGGAGGTACCGACATGACCAAGGTCCTCTTCTCCCTCAACTACAACGACGAGCAGGGTATGAAGGTGAACTCCTATGCCAAGAGGGCCAGCGCTTCCCTGAAGCTCAACCAGAAGATCAGCAACGCTCTCGACTTCGCCCTCGACCTCCGCTATACCGACAGGACCTCCATGGGCAATGAAGGAACCGGCAGCCGCAGCGGTTCAGTTCTTTCTTCAGCATACCGTTTCCGTCCTATCGCCGACGAGGATATCCTCGGCAATACCGACGCGTTTCGTGAGGGTGCCATCGAGCAGTATGGAAAGGGGTCTCTCTGGAGCCGCTACAACCCGTACGCCCAGATTATGGATTACGAGCCGCTGAGCCAGAACCAGACCATTCGCGGCACTGCTTCCCTCAACTGGAAGATTATCAACGGTCTCGTGTACCACACTGACCTTTCTCTCGCGAGACGTTTCACCCAGAACAAGACCTGGGCGGGCGCTCTCAACAACAGCTATTACGATGACACCACCGGCGAGAAGCAGTGGGCCGGTTCTGCCGAGCTTGGAAAGTCAAACTCATGGAACATGCGCTGGACCAACACTCTCAGCTACATGTTCGACCTTGGCGAGGCACACAGTTTCAACGTGCTCCTCGGACAGGAGATGACTAACTCCGGCGGAGACTCCATGACCATCAAGGCTGACCGTTTCCCTTCAAACTTTACCAAGGAGAACGCTTTCGCGATGATCAACCAGTTTGACCAAAACGCTTCATCCCTCAAGATAAGCGAAATCATCAGGACCGGCTACACGACTCCTTCAAGGATTCTCTCATACTTCGGCCGTTTTAACTACACCCTCCTCGACCGCTATCTTTTCACCGTAACGTTCCGTGCCGACGGTTCCAGCAAGTTTGCTCCTAGCCACCGCTGGGGATACTTCCCTGCAGCAGCGTTTGCATGGAGAATCAACGAGGAGCCGTTCATGAAGGATGTCGGCTGGATGGATGAGCTCAAGTTCCGTCTCTCATACGGTACTGTTGGAAACGATGGCATCAGCGCTGACCTCTGGTCTCAGAACTGGTCTTCAAGCTCCACCGCAGCCGTCCTCAACGGACAGACATATGTCTCCTACAATCTTGATTCTTCGATGGCCAACCCTGACCTGAAGTGGGAGACCACCGTCACCCGCAACCTTGGTATCGACTTCTCAGTCATCAAGTCAAGGCTCTCCGGATCCCTGGACCTCTACTGGAATACCACCAAGGACCTTCTCATGCTCACGACCCTTCCGGGCATCACCGGATTCACTTCCACCTACGATAATATCGGTCAGACAAGCAACAGGGGAGTCGAGCTTGTACTCAACGGCAAGATTCTCGAGACCCGCGACTGGGGGCTCAACGTCAGCGCCAACATCAGCTACAACCGCAATAACGTCGATGCTCTTGCTGACGGCGTTACCGGAATATATGGCTCAAGCTGGTTCAGCCAGGGCAACCCGGGCAACGACTACGGTCTCTACGTAGGTCAGCCTGTGGGTCTCGTCAGAGGTCTCACCTACGATGGATTCTACACCACCGCTGACTTCAACTACGATGCTGCAAGCAACGTCTACACCCTCAAGGAAGGTATTCCAGACGTGTCCGCCAACATTACAGGTGTCTTCCACGGAGCCGAGTCCAATGTCCCTAATGGACAGAATGCATACCCTGGTATGGCAAAGTATGTGGACGTTGACGGCAGCGGCCGTATCGATGAGGAAGACTATACCGTCATCGGCAACATGAATCCTAAGGTGACCGGAGGTTTCAACATCAACGCTAACTACAAGAACTGGGATCTCGGCCTGTACTTCAACTACAGCGTCGGCAACCAGATTTACAACATTACCAGACTTGCGTCCCTTAATGGATACAAGGAGTCTGGCGTGTTCGAGAACCACCTTGCCATCCTCAAGGATTCCTACAAGATGTATGACGTCCAGAACGGACAGCTCGTGCGCCTCAATACTCCAGAGCAACTCGATGCCGCCAACGCCAATGCCAAGTACCCTCTCTTCTACAACGAGAACGGCGTAGTCTCAAGTCTCGGTATCGAGGACGGCTCGTATCTCCGTCTCAACACAGTTACCCTCGGCTACACTCTCCCGAGCGCGTCTGCTTTCGCGAAGGCTTTGAGCATCAGTTCTCTCAGGGTATATGCCACCATTTACAACCTGCTCACTCTCAGCAAGTACTCCGGACTCGATCCTGAGGTCAGCACTGCGGAGAAGATGAACAAAGCGACCTATCCGACCCCTGGAATCGACTTTGGCGCATATCCTCGCGCACGTTCGTTTGTCCTTGGTGCATCAATCTCATTCTAATAATCAGAACAGACAATGAAAAAGATATTTTACACTTTGTCAGTATTGGCGGGATGCGTTGTCTTCACGCAGTGCAATCCTTCGGAGTACCTCAGTGTGAAGTCTCCGGACAAGTCCGACAATGAGTTTGTGACTTCTTCCGTGAGCGAGACTTTCAAGACTCTGGCTTACTGCTACGGCACATACCGCAGCGTTGCCGGCGGCGGCAACTACAACTGGAACGACTCCGCTTCAGATGCAGAGTACTATCCTGAGTACAATTCCAACAACGGCCGTATAGGCTATCTGCGTCCGTCCGAGTGCGGCGTGGACAATAAGAGCAGCCAGTTCAACAATCTCTACTCCATCCTCGCCCGCGGCGCAAGAGTAGCCGGGGTTATCGCGGAGAAGGACGAGTTCAAGAATGCAGTCGCAGCAGGTCAGGTCAACGACTGGACTCAACTCTACGGCGAGGCATGGACATGGTGGGCATATAGCTACTTCGAACTCGTGCGCCACTTCGGCGACGTGCCTTACGGCATCGAGAACACCACATCCTCAAACTATACTCTGACGAACCGTTACGTCATCCTTGACAACGTCATCGCGAAACTCAAGGAAGTGGCTCCTCTTATGTACAACCTCGGAGAAGGCGGAATCACCGCTGAGCGTCTGTCACGCACCTTCGCTTATGAGATTATAGCGGAGTCCAACCTCTTTGCTGGCGGCTATCAGACCGTCCGCACCGATGTCAGCGGCCTCTATGACGGCATCACCTTCGAGACCAAGTATACCGACGACGAGAGCAAGAGCGCCTTCGCCCGCCGCACCGACTGGAGGGATTACTACGAGGAGGCCCAGACCTACTTCCGCGAGGTGATCAGCGGAAGCGCGAAGGGCACCGCAACTTTCATCGTAAATGATGACAGAAGCTACGCCGACAACGCTTTCCAGCGTTCTTTCCAGTACATCATGGATATGCAGGTCTCTCCTGACTCTATCTTCGAGGTCGGCAATACCGCTCCTAACCAGTCAGAGCGTCCATATTCTCAGGGACGTCCTTCAAATGGTGGAAACACCAACGCTGCTCCTTGCAAGGTCTTCGGTGGAATCCGTGTCATCCCGACCTTCTACTATCAGGGCTATGAGGACGGTGACAAGCGCTGGGATGCTTCCGCAGTCGTTACCGGTGCTGACGGAAAGGGTAATGAAGCTATCGTGACCCTTGCTTCCGGCTCCCGTCTCAACGGAGGTATCGCCATCAACAAGTGGGATATCAACAAGATGGCTAAACCTTACGTGGTGAAGTGCCGTAACTCTGGAATGAACTATGCTTTCTTCCGCATTCCTATCTCAATGCTGAACCTCGCGGAGGTTGACGCCGCTCTTGGTGACGATACCGAGGCTCTCAACCTGCTCAACAGGCTCCGCAGCCGTGCGGGCGTGCCAGCTCTGCCAAACAGCCTCACAGGCGACGAACTTGTGGACGCAGTTATCAAGGAAGTCAAGAGGGAGTGCCTCGGAGAAGGCAACATCAAGTTTGCCGAGATCAGGACCGGCAAGATGACCGAGCTTGGAAAGGCCATGCGTGCCGAGCTTAAGACCGTCATAGCAGGTCTCGAATCCGACGGATACTACACCTTCTCTAACGGACGTACCATCTCCAACTACATCTGGACCAAACTCGTCGAGAAGCGGAACTCTCTCACCTACAACCGCGTGGAGGGAGACCCTGCTCTCACTCCTGGCTGGAGAGGTGTGGCTGACTACAGCACCACCACCGTTGCGAGCGCCGTTTTAGGTACTGCGCACAACCTCGCAATCGAGGGTCTCTTCGAGTACATCGATCCTGAAGGGACAAGGGCTGCCGAGCTTGAGGCAGACGGCTATGTCAAGACTAACTGGGGTATCGACATGGTTACGGGCAAGGACCAGCTCTGGGACTACAACATGCTTTCAGGCATCGATTACTCGGACGTGCCTCTCTACTACCACCCGATTCCACGCGAGACTCTCCAGCAGTCCGGCGGACAGGTTACCAACGGCTATGGTCTTCCACAGCAGTAGCAGAGTCTGCAGACTGAAATAATCCTCTATAAGTGACCGCTTGCCTTTGTGGTTTTGCGGTCACTTTCGTATATTTGAGGCTATAATGACCACAATGATAAAACACCACATTTTCTTGTCCGCGCTTCTGCTCGGCCTGTCTTTTTCCGCGACGGCGCAGGACTTCAACAAAGATTTTTCTCCTTCGTCTTTTGCCAATCCCCCTGCTGAGAACCAGGTAGCCACATGGTGGCACTGGATGGACGGCAGTTTTACAAAAGAGGGGATTACCAAGGACCTTGAGGCGATGAAGACCGCAGGTATCAGCAATGCCACGGTCCTCAACATATACCGTATGATTGGCGTACAGGATGCGCTCAGCATAGCTTTCGACAGCCCTGAGTGGTATGCGATGTTCCGCCATGCCGTTGAAGAGGCCGACCGGCTCGGTATCGAGATCGGTGCAGCCAACTGCGACGGCTGGAGCGAGAGCGGCGGTCCGTGGATTACTCCCGAGACTTCCATGAAGATGTACACCTGGCGCAAGACTTTCATCAAGGGAAGCGGCAAGGCTCAGGAGGTGATGCTTGCGCAGCCTTTCGGCAAGGAACGCTTCTACCGGGATGTGGCTGTCGTCGCCTATCGCAGTGAAGCTCCGAATTCCTTTGTCGCCGCAGCTCCTTCAATCAGCTGCAACGGCTCCTACCCGCTGGAGACCCTCATCAAGAGCCACAAGTATCACGATGAGACCAGGCATATAGACCTTTATGACAATTTCCCAGCTGAGATTCTCGTCGATGGCAATCCTGCTTCTGCCCTTACTCTTAACGAGGACAAGCAGGTCCGCATAGATTTCGCCAAGCCGTTCACTGCCGAGCAGCTCCAGATATACATTCTTGTCTCTGCGGCCAAGTTCCCTGTACCGGTGCTCATCGAGGTTTCCGACGACGGGCAGACGTGGCGCGAAGCCGGCAGGGTCTATCCTAAGTCAGCCAATTCTCTCCAGAAGCTTTCTTTCCCGAAGACCACGGCGAAGCACTGGAGGCTTACGATAAACGAGGAGTTCTCCGCCACCACTCTCGGCGAGCTCTGCCTTCTCAAGAAAGGTGAGCGCGGGCTCTATGATACGGCAGCAGCCGGTGTCGTGCCTTCAAGCGGGGAGGTCCTCAACCTCACGGACAAGATGTCCGCAGACGGCACTCTCCGCTGGGATGCCCCGAAGGGCGACTGGACGGTGATTCGCTTCGGCTACACATCCAACGGCAAGTTCAACCACCCGGCATCTCCGCAGGGAGTTGGCCTGGAGTGCGACAAGATGGACACCACCGCTCTGAACATCCATTTCAACGCCTTTCCGCGCAAGCTTATCGAGGCCGCCGGACCTTATGCCGGCAAGACCTTCACCTACCTTCTCGTTGACAGCTGGGAGTGCGGTCAGCAGGACTGGACGGCGGCTATGCCGGAGGAGTTCGAGGCCCGCAGAGGCTATAGCCTGATTCCGTACATTCCTGTGCTATGCGGAGAGAGGGTCGGGAGCGATGCGATTTCTGATGCGTTCAGACACGACTTCGACAAGACCCGCGGCGAGCTTGTGCTCAACAACTACTTCAAGCATCTTTCCGACCTCTGTCACCGCGCAGGGTTGAAGCTCTACTCCGAAGGTATCTACGGCGGCAACTCCATGCCTCCAGTGGACGTACTCCAGTCCTACAAGTACTGCGACGTGCCTATGACCGAGTTCTGGGCACAGGCTTCGGAATACCGTGAGTGGCCAATCGTCTACAAGCCGAGCAACTACTCCAACCACGGTATCCCTTACCATGTGTCGCTGCTTTATGACAAGCCGGTCATCGGAAGCGAGGCCTACACCGGAATGGCTCTCTACAGCGAGTCGCCGATAGACCTCAAACTCTATGGCGACAAGGCATACGCCGAGGGTGTGAACAGGATGATTCTGCACAGCTACGTGATGCAGCCTAATGACCTTCGTCCTGGTGTGACGCTTGGTATCTACGGCCAGACATTCAACCGCAACAATCTCTGGTTCAACTATTCCGACGGATTCTTCGCGCAGCAGGCGAGGATGCAGTACATGCTCCAGAAGGGAGACCGCAGGGCGGATGCTCTCGTCTATATAGGAGATGCGCTCCCGAATGTGGAGATGAGCGCTGCGGAGATTGATCGCAGCCTTCCGCGCAACCTCAAGTTCCAGTATATCAATCAGGAGGTCCTCCTCGACCGTCTCAGCGTCAAGGACGGACTTATATGGCTCGACGGCAGGGTGCCCTTCAAGTTCCTGATGCTCAGGGACAGCCGCCTCGACATCGCCACGGCCCGCAAGATAGAGGCTCTTGTGCGCGACGGAGCATTGCTCTACGGTCCGCGTCCTGCTCAGACTCTCTCGCTCGTGGACCTTGACAAGAACAACACCGAACTCTCCGACATCGCCTCCAGAGTCTGGGGAGCGGAGTCGCTTGACGGCGACTATCACGCCTACGGCAAGGGCAAGGTCGTCTGGACGCTGCGTCGTCTGGAGAAGGAGTTCACGCGCGACCTTTCTGTTAAGGGGGCCGACATAGACGATATAATCTATCTCCACAAGACCTACGGAGACGTCGACTATTACTATATCTCCAACAAGGACAATACCGAGACCGTCAATATCGAGGTCGCTTTCGCCCTCGAGAACCGTCATCCGGAGATATGGAATCCGATGGACGGCACGATAACTGACCAGGCCATGTACATCAATGCTCCGGGCAAGACGATTGTCCCTCTGTCGTTGAAGCCGAAGCAGGGCGTGTTCGTGGTGCTCCGCAAGGGCGAGGACCTGCACGTTTGTGCACTTGAAACCCCTGACGGGAAGTCTGTCTTCCCTGTCAGCGATGGCGACTATTCCATCGATTACCCGGTGGTGTACCGTGATTCTGACGGAGAATTCTACCTTGAGCAGGCTGCTGCCGGTTCATGGTACGTGGGCTTCTCCAACGATACTTCCACCCGCGTCAAGGTTACCCCTGCCGGGAAAGTCAGCATAGACGGGACAGTGGGCACCATGACGTTCGAGGACGAGCCTATGCTCGGCAAGATGCCTATCGGTGGCTTCCGCGAATTCACCCAGTCCCTCAATCCTCTAATCAAGTACTACTCCGGGGTTGTTACGTACGATACCGAGGCGGTTCTTCCGGAGTCGTTCTTCCAGAAGGGTACCAGGGTGCTTATCTCCATCCCTGCCTTCGGTTCGACGGCGCGCCTGACCGTGAACGGCAAGACGCTCGAGACCATCTGGGATCCTAACTACAGCGCAGACATCACCAAGTATGTCAAGGAGGGCCGCAACGAGATACGCATCGTGGTGACCAACCAGTGGAGAAATCGTCTTGTCGGGGACAAGGCCGGCATTCCGTCCACGGAGAAGCACTGGACGACCTCACCTCTGCAGCAGAAGCACATTCCGCCACAGCAGATTATCCACGAGTATACGCTCCTGTATCCGGCTGGTATATCCAAGCCTGTGACAATCACTGCAATACATAGAACTTTACTTTGATGTCGACTAAAAGTTTTTTTCTGATTTTGTTTTCCGTCCTCCTCTGGACGGGATTCGGGCTTTCCGCTTCCGAAGTCGAGAAGTGGGCCTGCTATGAACTTTCTCTGAACGCACCGGTCAAGGGCAATCCATTCGACGTATCCTTCTCCGCAGTGTTCAGCTGCGGAGAGGAGAAGGTCGAGGTGCCGGGATTCTATGATGGGGACGGGGTCTACCGAGTCCGCTTCATGCCTTCCGTGGAGGGGGAGTGGCACTATTTGACCAAAAGTTCCATTCCTGCTCTCAGGGGCAGGAGAGGAAGTTTTCTCTGCACTGCACCTGCGCCTGACAACCATGGTCCTGTGAGAGCGGTCGGGACAGCTTTCCGCTACGCCGACGGCCGTCTCTATCATCCGGTAGGGACTACTTCCTATGACTGGATGCATGTGGGCGGGGACTATCCGGAAAAGACCGTTGCCTCCCTCAAAGAGGCCGGGTTCAACAAGATAAGGATGCTGTTCTTCCTCCAGAATCTCAGAATCGAGTATCCGGAGGTCTATCCTTTCGAGAAGAATGCCGACGGGACATGGGACTACAGGCGTTTCAATCCCGAGTATTTCCGCAGGGTGGAGAAGTGCATTCTCGCCCTTCAGGAGATAGGGGTCGAGGCGGACCTGATACTCTTCCATCCATACGACGGCGGCCGCTGGGGCTTCGACAGAATGCCGCTTGAGGCCAACTTGAGATATCTTTCATACATAGTTGCAAGGCTTTCCGCCTACCGCAACGTGTGGTGGTCGCTTGCCAACGAGTTCGATGGCGTGAAGTGGATTCCTCTCGAGGATTGGGACAAGTTCGCCGAGAGAGTCGCGTCCGCCGATCCTTACGGGCATTTGCTCTCCATCCACGGATACACTGCCACATACGCTGACTACTGGATGCCGGAGTACACCCACGCGAGTATCCAGGACCAGGCTCCAGTGGTGGAGAGGGGCCGTGCGGCCATCGTTCGGCACATCTACCACAAGCCAGTCATCTTTGATGAGGTGTGCTACGAAGGGAACATTGCGAGCCGCTGGGGCAACCTCAGCGGGGAGGAGGAACTTCATCGTATGTGGAACGGCATAATGAGCGGCACTTACGTGACGCACGCCGAATGCTTCAACCTTTCGGAGTATGGCAGCAACAAGGAGGAGATGACCAATTTCCTCGCTTTTGGAGGAACTTTCCATGGCGAGTCCTGGAAGAGAATCAAGTTCATGCGTGCCGTTCTTGAGGATCTGCCAGGGCCGATTGAGCTTGCTGACCTGAGTTGGGACGAAAGGACTTCCGCTGCAGGCGACGGATACTATCTTGTCTACCTCGGCAAGGATATCGTGGAGGAGTGGAAGTTCAGCTTGCCGGCAAAGAACAAGGCCACAGGCGGCAAACTTGAGGCGGGGACACGCTTCGAGGTCGAAGTCCTCGACACATGGGGGATGACCGTGTCGAAATGCCCTGTCGTATTCGAGACCGCGCCGACGCAGGACGGTTACCGCTTCATCGACAAAGAAGGAAGGGGGGTGAGGCTGCCGGAAAGGCCGTATCTTATGTTGAGAATCAAGAAAGTATAATCATAAACAACGCTAATTCAAAATGAAACCACTGACCACAACCCTCCTGTCGTGTCTGCTGATACTTGCGGCATGCACCGGCGGGGGCGCCTCGAAATCGGGTGACACCTACACGAATCCTGTTCTCGGAGGAGACTACCCTGACCCGAGCATAGTGAGGGACGGGAACGACTACTACATGACGCATTCCTCCTTCGACTACAATCCTGGCTTGGTAGTCTGGCATTCCACCGATCTCGTCAACTGGGAGCCGATAAGCTATGCGCTCCAGACCTATCTTGGCAGCGTATGGGCTCCGGACATCGCTATCGTCGACGGCCAGTTTCGCATCTACTTTACTGTACACGGACGCGGCAACTGGGTCGTCACGGCTGACTCTCCATACGGTCCCTGGAGCGAGCCGAAGGACCTGCACGTGGACAAGATTGACCCTTGCATCGCGGTTGGCGATGACGGGACAAAATGGCTCTTCATCAGCGGCGGCTGGCGCAAACAGCTGACTCCTGACGGACTCGACACTGTAGAGGGAACTCTCGAGCATGTCTATGACGGCTGGACCTATCCGTCCGAGTGGGTGACTGAGGGACTTTGCCTCGAAGGACCGAAACTCAAGAAGGTAGGTGACTGGTGGTACTATCTCAGCGCCGAAGGCGGTACCGCCGGACCTCCGACGAGCCATATGGTTGTGGTGGCGAGGAGCAAGAGCATCGACGGTCCGTGGGAGAACTCTCCTTACAACCCTCTCGTGCACACCTACAATGCTGCCGACCGCTGGTGGTCGCGCGGGCACGGCTCGCTTATTGACACTCCTGACGGACGCTGGTACGTCGTCTATCACTCATACGAGAACGGTTTCACCGGCCTAGGCAGGCAGACTCTTCTCGAACCTGTGGAACTGACCGAGGACGGCTGGTTCAAGCCGGTTGTCGCCGACGTGGCCCAACCTATAGCTGCTCCGCTCCCGCTGAATCCTGTCGACAGGAAAGCGCATCTCGGCGAGTTCCGCGTAGGGCTTGACTGGAAATACTACAAGGACTTTGATCCTTCCCGTGCGTCCATCTCTGACGGAGTGCTGACGCTCCAGGCCGTCGGCTCAAGCCCTGCGGACTCTGCTCCGCTGATGTTTGTCGCGGGTGATCATGCCTACGAGTTCGAGGCCGAGATAGAGCGTACTCCGGATGCCGTGGCGGCCCTCGTCATCTACTACGACAACCGCTTCTATGTCGGCAACGGAATCGACAAGCGCGGAACTCTTCGCATCCGCCGAGACCGTGGAGGGGTGCGTACTAAACTTCCCGATGCGGAGCATATATGGCTCCGGATTCGCAATGACAACCAGGTCATTACCGGCTACTACAGCCTTGATGGAGAGAACTGGGTGAAAGAAGAGTGGGGCATGGAAATCTCTGGATTCAACCACAACACTTTCCATGACTTCCAAAGTATGCTTCCAGGGCTTATGGCTGCCGGCAAGGGCGAAGTGAAGTTCAGCAATTTCAAATATCGTGTGCTCAAATAGTATGATAAGAAAGAACATCGTGTTTTTCTGCGCGGCGCTCCTGGGACTTGCCCAGGCGGCGTCGGCTCAGACCATTGAATACAAAGGCGAGAAGGTTACTCTCGGTCCGCGCGCCCTTTATGTGGATGCTTCTGCCAAATCGGTGGAGTCCAATTTTGTCTTCGCCACTTTCAACGAGGCGGTGGAGCATCTTCAGGACGGCACTCCGGACTCTCCGATGAGAGTGTATATTGCTCCAGGGGTCTACTGGATTGATGATCCTGACGATCCGGAACCTCGACGCAACCCTCGGGGTGGTACTCCGATTGGAATTACAATCCGCTGCGAAAGCCTCCAACTCCTTGGACTCTGCGACGATCCGCGCGATGTGGTGCTCGCTTCTGCAAGAGGGCAGACTCAGGGTGCGGTCGGCAATTTCACCAACTTCGACTTCTACGGGGATGACTTGACGGTCAAGGACCTTACCATGGGCAACTACTGTAACGTAGACCTCGAGTATCCTCGTGACCCGTCCCTCAACAGAGCGAAGCGCAATTCAGCTATCACACAGGCTCAGCTTGCCTTCTGCCACGGCGACCGTATCTTCGCGGAGAACGTCCGTTTTGTCTCAAGGCTCAACCTTACCCCGCTCTCCGGCGGCAGGAGGACGCTTTTCGTGAACTGCCACTTTGAGAGCACTGACGACTCTCTCGCCTCCACCGGTGTCTATCTTGACTGCGATGCTGATTTCTGGGGCAGGCAGCCGTTCGGAAGCGTCGACCGCTACGGCACCGTGTTCATGAACTGCGACCTCAATGTCTGCCACGGGGAAGCTGTGCAGGCCATTAGCAAGGGTGTCGGCAGGCATTCGCTTATCGATGTACGCTACCACGCAGGACGACGCGTGAATCTCGCATGGACTTTCCGCCCAGAGGAGTGGCTGCGCTGCTACCAGTACAACACCACCCTTGACGGCGACCCCGCTTTCGTAGGCGCGGCCAAGCCTTATAATACGGTCTGCCTAGACCAGAAGGCGCAGCTTTTTGCATATCGTCTCATCGAGGACGACGGTACAGTCCTCTACAATACCTACAATCTTCTTCGCGGAGACGACGACTGGGATCCGCAGGGGATTAAGGAGCGCGTGGAAGCACTTTCGCGTCGCGACGGCAGGGACTACGCGAACATCGCGACTTGCCTCGACATCGATCTTCGCGAAGCTTCAATCCACACCGGAGACGCTCCGCTGAAACTGAAAGCGACTCTTATGCGTCAGACGGGCTATCCTCTGTACAATCAGAAGATTCTTTGGAAAGTCCAACCTGGCTTCGAGAGGTTTGTATCGCTTTCTTTCGACGAGGACGGCTCTTGCAGCGTTACTGCGACAAATGAAGAGGACCCGACCAGGACATTCGATGTCATCGCCTATACCGAGGATGGACTTGAGTCTGCGGTGGAGCTTACTGTCGCTCCTTCGTTCGTGAAGGCTCCATCGTTCACGAAGGCTCCGTCGCTGAACATCTCAGGCAGTGTGGCAACTGTGGACTATGCTCTTGACCTTCAGGGACGCGCGGACGAGTCGCTCGTGACATGGTACCGTTGCGACAACCGCAGCGGCAAGGGGGCGGTTCCCGTGAGTGTGTCCCGCCTTGGCGAGCCGTGCGTGGCCTACGAATTGAGCCGTGCCGACGTTGGCCACTATCTGATGGTGGGTGTGAGCCCGAAACATCTTCGTTGCGCTCCAGGTGAGGAGGTGCGTGTCGTGAGCCGCTCTAAAGTCAAGGCTACTGGGCTTCCTGCGCTGACCTCCTACGAGACTGACTTCTCTGATTTCCCTTGCGGCAACCAGCTTGAGGTCAAGCCGGGCTACTGGACCATCGACGGATTCCGTCCTGCCGACACCTATGACTTTTCATGGAACGTTCTGCCTGACCTCGGCGAGGACTGCTGGGCATGGGGCACTGGAATCAACGGTGCGAAGGGCTACGGTCTGCAGCAGGTCCAGCAGGGCGCCCGTCTGCGCTATACTCCTCTCACCGGCAAGTATGGGGATATGTCCGTGACCTGGCAGGTGGATCCTGCAAAGGACGGCGGGCAGGGCTTCGGTAGTGCAAGAGCCCAGTATCTCGACCTTTTCATCAAGTTCGACACCAGAACTTTGACTGGCTATGCCCTGCGTGTGATAAGGACCACCAAGTATGCCAATGCTGTGGATGTCCTCCTCGTGAAGTACGACAAGGGGGAAACCACCCCGATCTCGGAGAGCGCGACGGTTGACTGCTTCCTTACGGGCTGCGTCTTGTCCGTGAAGACCGAGGGCGGTGTCCTTAAAGCGGTGGTCAGCGGACCTGGGCGCATAGCGGAACTTGCTTCGGATTCTGATGTGGTGCACACTGCCGAACTGTCTGCCCGAATTGAACCGAACGGCTTCGGGGGCTTCGGCCTCCAGCATACCGGCACGGTGGGTACGGAGAGCAGAATCCTCGTGCACTCCGTCAAAGTTGACTGGAAATAGTGTTCCGTCTGCTGCGCGGAGATATCGCGTTGTCCGTATCGGAACTGGATACGTTATAATAAAAGAGGCTGCCCTTGTGGACAGCCTCTTTTCTGGTCATGAGGTTACCGTCTATTGTTTGAGCGGTTGTTACTCTGCAATGAAGTTGTCCCTCATAGGGTTGAAGCAGTCGATGAGGATGCCGTCCTCAAGGCAGACGCATCCGTGCTCAATGTTTGGCTGCTTGTAGAGAGCGTCACCTTCGGAAACAATCTTCGTCACATCGCCGATAGTGAACTCGAACTTGCCTGAAGCAACGTAGGTCACCTGAGAGTGAGGATGGCTGTGCATTGCGCCCACTTCGCCCTTTTCGAACTTGACCTTTACCATCATGATGTTGTCGTTGTAGCCGAGAACCTGCCTCTCGGCTCCGCCGCCGGCGTCAACCCATGGAGTCTCGGCAGCAAAGATGAAATTACCGCTCTGTTTCATGCTCTCTGTGCTTGTGCTTCCGGCCTCTGCTGTCCCGTCGGCTGCAGTGGAACTGCCGTTTCCGGCGTTGTTCGCGCATGATGCGGCAACGAGCGCTGCAGCAGCGAAAGCGAAGAAAAACTTAAATGATTTTTTCATGCGAAAATGATTAAAAACAACCAAAGGTACGGAGAAAAAACGTATCTTTGACACAACAAAACCACAATTATGCATTACGCTATCAAAACCATTTTTGCAGCGGCCGTGCTATGTCTTCCGGTCGCCGTGTCTGCTAAACCAAAATCTTTGGAATCGAAGGCTCTTGAGACCATGAAGGCTGCCACGACCTATATGATGGACAAGGTGAGCTACAACGGTGGCTTCGTCTGGAACTATCTTCCTGACCTTTCCCGCGAGTGGGGAGAGATGGAGGCCAAGCGCACTATGGTATGGACTCAGGCTCCTGGTACCCCGCAGGTCGGACACCTCCTCCTTGATGCTTATCACGCGACGGGCGACGAGTTTTACTACGAAGCCGCAAAGAAGGTCGCCACGGCTCTGATTTGGGGGCAACTCGAATGTGGTGGATGGAACTACTGCTTCGACTTCGCGGGCGAGGCATCCCTTAAAGACTGGTATGCCACTACCGGAAATTCCGGATGGAGACTCGAGGAGTTCCGCCACTACTACGGCAACGCCACCTTCGACGATTCGGCGACCACTGACTGCGCCAAGTTCCTCCTCCGGGTGTATGTCGAGAAATATGACCCGACTTTCCGTCCGGCTCTCGAGAAGGCCATAAAGTTCGTGCTTGAAAGCCAGTATCCTGTAGGCGGATGGCCGCAGAGGTATCCTCTCATGTATGACCATCCTTTCAATGGCAAGGCCGACTACAGTTCTTTCATCACTCTCAACGACGACGTGATTCCGGAGGCATGCGACTTCCTTCTCCAGTGCTACCAGACCCTCGGCATCCCGGGTCTCAAGGAGCCTATCCTCAGGGCTATGCATGTCGCTATCCTGCTCCAGCAGGGCGAACCTTACGCCGGTTGGTCGGATCAGTATACCGTGGATGACCTCAAGCCTGCTCACGCACGCTCATACGAGCCTCGCGCCGTGAATACCGGGACCACCACGAGCATGATTCGTCAACTTCTCGACTACTATAAGCTGACTGCCGATACTCGTTTCCTTTCAGGTATTCCAGCTGCTATCGATTTCCTTGATTCACAGAAACTTCCTGCTTCTGAAGTCGCGAAGTGGGAGAGGAAGACCAACAATCCGGACGCCTTCCTAGTTCCGAGATTCGTCGATCCTGACAGCGGCAAACCGCTTTACGTGCACCGCGTCGGCTCCAACGCCTTCAACGGACATTATTTCATCAATCAGGAGATTTCCGGAACCATCGGCCACTACAGCTCTGCTGCATGGGTGGATACCAAGGCGCTCCGCAAGGCCCTCGAGGAAGTGAAGGCCATTCCTGTTGAGGAACTCAAGAAGAATTCTCCGCTTCTCGCCGACGAGCTCATACCTCTCGAACGCTTCTATACGGCCGTGCCTGCCGATGTCAGTGAGAAGACCGTACGGGAAATCATCTCGTCCCTTACCGAGGACGGCTACTGGCTCACTCCTCTGACCTCTACTTCCAATCCTTACAAGGCAGGAGCTTCCACCGAGCCGAGCAACGACACCCGCTATGTGCGCACCAACGTCGGCGACGAGTTCGACACTTCTCCTTACCGCTGCGAGGACGGAACCCTCTGCATTTCCACCAAGGAATACATCAACAGGATGATGACTTTGATAGGCTTTATCGAAAGGAATTCCGATAAATAAAACAATGAAGAAAACATTTTCTTTGATTGCTGCGGCCATCGCTTCGGTATCTGTAGCGATGGCCGCAGCGCCTATGCCGGACGGACCGTTCGGATGGGCGAAGGCGGTTTCCCTCAATGACGGGGACGCATACGAAGTGACCGGAGGAGCCGGCGGACGTTGCATCGTGCTCCGCAGCGACGGTACAGACATGAGAGACCAGCTCGTCAAGGCGATGAAGGACTACGACATCGTTGTTCTCGACGGAGCGGACGGAGATTTCGAGGTCTCCTCATTCATCAGGTTCAGCGGCCTTGGAGGCAAGACGCTGATGGGGGTCAACGGCGCCAGGCTCCGCACTGCCTTCACGATGACTGATGATTTGCGGGCGCTGCTCGACGGGGCCGGGGTCAAGGCGATGTCCGACCAGGCTGGTGGAGGTCTGCTCTCCAACGGCGCTTTCATCGCCGAGGAGCGTGAGCAGCATACCCGTCAGGCAATCATCGACTATACCGGAGATGTTACGGAAAGCTACCGCGACGCTGGTCTGATAGGCCTTGATGCCTGCGAGAATATCATAATCAGGAATATAGCTTTCCTCGGGCCAGGACCTATAGATGTCGGCGGCGCTGATCTTCTGACTATCTCCAACGGTTCGAAGCACATCTGGGTGGACCATTGCAGCTTTACCGACGGACTCGACGGCAACTTCGACATCAACTCCCGCTCCGACTTCATAACCGTTAGCTGGTGCGTCTTCAACTATACCGACAAGGCCTACGACCATAAGGCATCGAATCTCATAGCCAGCAGCGAGAATCCGGACCAGGGGGTGGACAATCTCAATATCACCTACGCCTACTGCATCTGGGGCGAGGGCGCCGAGGTCCGCATGCCTGCCGTTCGCTGGGGCAGGATACACCTGCTTAACAATCTCTATGACTGCGCGGGCAACTACGCGGATGCCATCTATGCCTGCAAAGGCGCGGAGGTCATCGTGGAGGGTAACTACTTTGCGAAAGGCGTAAAGAATATCTTCGATGCCACCCCAGATGCTGAAGGCTGGCAGTTCAGGGGCAATGTGTTCAAGGAGAAGTATACGGCTCCTTCCGACAAGGGCGGGGTATCCCTGCCTTACAGCTATACCGTGCTTCCGGCTTCGCGGGTGCCGAAGTTGCTACGTGGCAGGAACGGTGCAGGCCCGACCCTCTCTCTCGAGGCTCCGGAGTCAAGCGTGGCGTTCACCATCCATCTCATCGGGGATTCCACAATGGCGGACAAGGACATAAGCAAGGGAAACCCTGAAAGGGGCTGGGGAATGGTCTTCGAGAACTTCGTCAGCGACTCGGTGAGGATAATCAATTATGCCAAAAACGGCAGGAGTACGAAAAGTTTCATCGATGAGGGTCGTTGGGAGAAGGTCAAGGCGAACATACGCCCGGGAGACTGGGTGTTCATAGAGTTCGGGCACAACGACGAGAAGTCCGGCAAGCCGGCGGTGTATGCGGCCGCGTGGGGCGCTTATCAGGACAATCTGCGGCTCTACATCTCTGAGGCAAGGGCTCTCGGAGCGACACCAGTCCTTCTGACCCCTGTGGCCCGCCGCCGTTTCGTTAAAGGCGTGCTTGACGAGACCACTCACGGCGAGTATCCTGCGGCGATGAAGGCAGTCGCCGAGGAGACTGGCACTGCTCTCATAGACATGGAGGCGGCCACCATCGACTGGATAAAGGCAGCCGGGGACAAGCCTTCGCGCAAATATTTCATGTGGGTCGACCCTGGTACCTGTGCTGCAATGCCTGACGGAAGGCAGGACGACACTCATTCCTCGCCTCTTGGGGCAAGGCGCAACTGCGAGATAGTCTGCGACTCCATAAAGGCCAGGCTTCCTCAACTCGCAGGTTTCCTGCGTCACTACGACATCGTCGTGGACAAGGACGGCAGAGGAGATTTCCTGACTGTCCAGGAGGCGATAGATGCTGTCCCTGACTATCAGAAGAACCACGTCACCACCATCCTCATAAAGCCGGGCGTCTACAGGGAGCGGCTGATAATTCCTGCAAGCAAGTCCAACCTCAAGATTGTGGGCTGCGGGGCAGAGAATACGGTCCTGACCTATGACAATGCGGCACGCAAGCTCTGGACCGGCACATCCCGAGAGATGGGGACATCCGGCAGTGCATCTTTGTATGTCAACGCCAACTTCGTGACCTTCGAGGACCTGACCATCCGTAACGATGCCGGACAGGGCGATGGAGTCGGCCAGGCCGTGGCTCTGTTCACCAACGGCGACGGAATCTTCTTCAACCGTTGCCGCATCATAGCCAATCAGGACACCGTCTATACCTACGGTCGCTATGGTGACGAGGGGCAGACTTGCCGCAGCGTGTATCTCGACTGCTACATCGAAGGGACGACTGACTTCATCTTCGGTCCTGGCAGGGTCTATCTGGAGGGGTGCACGATACATTCGACGAGAGACAGTTATATCACGGCGGCTTCCACCTTCGAGGGGGAGAAGTATGGCTATGTCTTTCACAACTGCCGTCTGACGGCGGATCCGGGAGTGACCAAGGTCTATCTCGGAAGGCCATGGCGCGAATATGCCAAGGTGGTGTTCCTCGACTGCTTCCTCGGAGCGCACATTTGTCCTGAGGGGTGGCACAACTGGGGCAGCACCGCCAAGGAGAAGACGGCGTTCTATGCGGAATATCAGAACTATGGACCTGGCGCGGACACTTCTGCGAGAGTCTCGTGGTCGAAACAGCTGACTCCGGAACAGGCTGGGGAATATACGCCTGCCGAGGTGCTGTCAGGTGCTGTCTTGTGGAATCCTTTAGCAGAGGTTGAATAACTATGAACTCATTGCTTTTCAGTGCTTTGCTGGCTGTCTCGGCGATTTTCTCCCCAGGGCCGCGCGAGACTCTTGATCTTTCGGCCTCCTCCTGGAGCATAACCCTGGACAAAGCAGCCGAGTGGGAGGAGGATGAACTCTTTCTGCCGCCTGTGGACATCCGTGACGTGCCCGTGAACATTCCGACCGGAGGCTGGGGCCTGCTTGACTCTCCGGATGTCGGAGGTGTGACTCTTCCTGCAACGGTGGAGGAGCATCTCTGGGGCTGGAACGGAGAGACTTTCGGCGTTACAGGCAACTATGTGGGTGTCTCTTGGTTCGAGACTTCAGTCGTCGTGCCGGCCTCATGGAAAGGCAAACGGGTGAGCATTGACTTCGAAGCCGTGCGTTTCCGCGCTGAAGTCTTTGTCAACCACAAACTTGTGGGCTATGATCTGATTAACGGGACACCTTTTTCATTTGACGTCTCGGACTATCTTGTATATGGCGGAGACAACCGTATAAGTGTCAGAATTACAGACCCTAACGGTAATTTTAACTGGAAGGATTCCCAGGTTTATTCCTGGGGTGACTACCTGACCAATCCTAGCCACGGCTTCGGAGGCATCACCGGAAAGGTCTTCCTGACTGCGACCGGAAAGAACAGGATTTCGGACATTTTCGTCCGCAACAATCCTGATCCCCAAAAGATAGATGTTGAAGTGAGCGTCAGCTCCGCCCTCGGTGGACAGGTCCCGCTTGAAGTCTCGATTCTCGATAAGGATGGCAAAGTCGTGTACCGTAAGGCCCGCAAAGAGACTCTTGCGGCCGGAGACAATGTGCTTGAGTATCCTATCCGTCTCGGCTCTGCCGAACTCTGGAGCGTGGATTCTCCAAATCTCTATACTCTCGTCGTGACGACCGACGGAGACAGCGACCTCCGCCGTTTCGGTTTCCGCTGGTTTGAGGTTCGTGATGTCAAGGGGGACAGACAGTTCTACCTGAACGGCCGTCGCATCGTGCTGCGTTCATCAATCTCGTGGAGCTTTTGGCCTGAGAACGGCATGGTTCCTTCCTCCGAACTTGCGCGCCGGCAGGTCCAGGCGGCCAAGGGACTCGGACTCAACATGCTCAATTTCCACCGTATGCTCGGGCAGAAGGAGGTCTTCGATTATGCCGACGAACTCGGTCTGCTCTATTGGGAGGAGCCGGGCGGAAACCAGTACCCGATTTCGAAATTCGACGATGACAATCTTCAGAGCCGTTTCTACTTTGCCTACCGCAACGAGAAACTGCGCAGGATGATTCTGCGTGACCGTAGCCATCCGAGCCTTGTCATCTACAATATGCACAACGAACGTGGAGCGTGGCCGCATAAGCAGGACTACGAGCAGATGTCGATGGGGCATCGCCTCGACCCTTCACGCATACTGGTCTACAATTCCTGCAACGGCAAGAACCCGGAGGTGGTGCCCGATGCGCATTTCAAGACCAATCTGATGCCTTACGACACCACTTTCCGCGACACAGGCTGGTGGGACAACCACCACGCCGGCGGACCGGGGGTCTACCACGATGCATTATATGTGGCCAAGGACGACTATCTCCGCGGCAGCTCCAACAAGGGCGAGATTGTGATATGGGGAGAGGAAGGCGCCATCGGAACTCCGCCTCGCCTGCAGTTGATACGTGACCGGATTCTCTCCTCAGGCAAGCCGTCCTCGTGGGAGGCTGCGGACTATCTGTTATGGTACGACGCATACGACAAGTTCTTGAAAGATAGAGGGTTTTCGAGAGCTTTTCCTTCCGTTGACGCGCTTACTACCGCTATGGGCAACGTTTCCTACTATTATCAGGGGCGCATCATAGAGAACATTCGCATCAACAATGTTGTGGACGGCTATGCCGTAAACGGTTGGGAGAGCATGAAGCTCGAGAACCATTCCGGAATCGTCGACAACTACCGCAACTACAAGGGTGATCCAGAACTGATAGCACGCTACAACCGCCCGCTTCTGCTTTCGGTGAAGCTCAACCACAAAGTGCTTCCGGTCGGAGGAGTGAGCACTGCGGATATCTTCATAGTCAATGAGAAGGATGTTCGAGGGGATTGTCTTCTCGAAGTAGACCTCCGGTCCGAGGACGGAACTCTTCTTGACTCCAGAAAGTCGAAGGTTCGCGTCAGTGGCGGTGTCGTCTATGGAGAATGTCTGGCGGAGGGCTTCGATTTCAAGATTGGCCGGCCGGGCCGGAGCAGGGTTGAGGCGCGTCTGACCAGGTCCGGCAAACTCCTGTGCGAGGGTTATGACGAGATTTTCGCTGTCGCGCTCAATCCGGCAGGGCTTCCGGATATTGTCAGCGTGGCTGACAGCAGCGGCCATCTGGCTGCGTTCCTTTCCCGTTTCGGGGTAAGGACGCTCGAATACAGTTCCGGAAGGCCGGAAGGGGATTGTCTTGTCGTGGGAAAGTTCGAGCCTCAGCAGTGGGGCAGTGGAATGAGCGATGTTCTTGAGTGGGTATACAAAGGCCATACTCTCGTCGTCGTCGACAATCCGGAGCGTTGGGCGGAGTATCTTGCGGATAAGGAAGTCCTTGACTATCGTGGCAGCAAGAAAATTGGCACGGCCTGGTATGGCGGCAACTTCTTCAACAGGGCGCATCCAGTCTGGGAGGGTCTGCCTCAGGACTGTGTCTTCAACTGGGAATACCAGTGCTTTGCGACCTACGACCGCCGAAGGGTCGGTCTGCGCTGCGAGAACGGTGAAGTTCTTGCGGCAGCCGTCGCGGACCATAAGAAAGAGGTCTATTCCGTCCTCAGTCTCATCCGTGCTGGACGCGGTCAGATAATCCTGACGTCTCTCGATATCCCTGCCTGTCTCAACGACATTCCCCTCGAAGGGAATGTGTCGATGAAAGAGGGCGATGTCGTGGACGGCATGTATGAAGCGATGGGCACGTTCAACGACAGCGAGACTAACCTCGCCAATGTCGTCGGGCAGCAACTGTTCCTGAATATGTTGAAACTTCCTTTGGAGTAGGGAATTCCGGGCTTTCTAAGTCTGACTTCCGCCAGTTTTTACCGCTTCTCCGGAGCCGGTGTCCTCAGATGCCTGTCTCTTGGAGGAGCGGATGTCTTCTACGCTGTTCTTGTATTCGCGCGGCGACTTGCCGTAGCGTTTCTTGAACGCTCTGCTGAAGTAGTGCGGGTCGTTGAAGCCAACTTTGTAGGCAATCTGCGTGATGGAGAATTTCCCCTCCGCAATCATCTCGGCAGACCTGCTGAGCCGCATCTGCGTTAGGAATTCCTTCGGTGCGGCATCGAGTAGCGCCTTGCATCTGTCGAAGAGACTCGAGCGGCTCATGTTCATGGCGGCGGACATCTCTTCGATGCTCAGTTCTGCGTTGTCAATATTAGCCTGCAGGTATTCCTTGAATTTGTTGATGAAGGCGATTTTGTCCGCGCTGAGCGGCGGAAGGTCACCTATCGGGGGCGTCTCTGCTGGACGCTTCTTCCGTGATTTACTATAGTAGGCCACACCGACTATGCCGGCAATAATTCCGATGAATAAGCACATCAGCCACGGAATCAGTTTCTGGAGGCTTGGGAGCACCTGGAACGACAGCATATACTCGCATCCGGTGTCGATGCCGTCTGCGTTGGTCGCTTTCAGGTAGAGTCGGTGTCTGCCCAGACGCAGTTTGTCGAAGTGCAGGTTGTTGTTGCTCCCGAGCTTCGTGTAGCCGCCGTTGTCCACCCTGTATGAATAGATGACTCTTTCCTGGTCTCTCATGTCGATGGCGACGAACGACATGGAAAGACGGTCGCCGTTTATCGCCTTGATTGTCGCTCCTTGTTTCGGGTAGACGCGCTTTCCGGAGATGTAGAGCGCCTTGATGCACATCTTGGGCACGAAGGGACTGTTGGAGATTTCATTCGGATTGAAGCGGAGGATGCCCGAGTTGGTGTTCATCAGGATGTCTCCGTTGTCAAGGCTGAGGGGAATCCCCTCGTTGAATAGAATCTGCGGGCTGATGCGTTCGTAGGACCAGCTGATTACGCTGCCGGTGCCGGGGTTGTACTTGTTGAGCCCTTTGGCGGTAGATATCCAGATGTTGCCGAGGTTATCCTCAATGGCGGAGAACACAAAATTCGACAGTAGGCCGTTCTCGGTGGTGATTGCCTTGAAGTCTCCGTTCAGATTTCTGTCCTCAAACACGAGCAGTCCGTTCCCGAAGGAGGAGACGTACATCCTGTCATTGTCTTTCGCGAAAAGGATATGTTGGATGTCATATTCCTTGAGGTTCGGCACGCTCTCGAATACCATGTTCTCCGGTTCGCTGTCCGGCTGTCTGCATACGAACATTCCAAGTCGGCTGCCGGCAAACAGCCTCCCGTCGGGACTGAAGGTGATGTAGCGCATGCGGTTGAGCTGGTCCGTCGGGAAGGAGATGCGGTTTTTCTTGCTTATGAAGTTCCTTTCTTTGTCGGAACTCTCGATATATGAGATGCTTCCATCGAATGTTGCTATCCAGATCCGCCCGTTTTCCCGGGGAGTGATGCAGTATACGCGGTCGCCGTTCGGGTCATAGAATCCGTCTGCCTTTTGGTATCTTGTCGGCGAGAACTGGGGCAGGTCGAAAGATTTTTCGGCGGGATTCTCGAGAAGTCCGCCGCCCTTGGTTCCTATCCAGATCTGCCCGTCGTATTCGGCTATCGTGTATACCGGATCCCCAGCTTTCCACGAGGCGAGCCGGTTCATCTTGTCGTCCATGAGGTGGACGTTGCCATTCATGGTTCCGGCATAGATGATTCCGTCCCGGCTTCTCATCAGCGCCCTTATGTTGTTGTCTCCTCCATCGCCGTCAGGGATGATGAATGAGAAACTCTTGTTCTCGGGTACAGCCTTGCCTATGCCGCCGCGCTCCGGAGCAGTCCAGACTATGCCTTGCTTGTCTACGAATGCCGTGCGCGTCGGCTCTGAAAAAGGAGTCAGGCTCTTGTTCTCGCTGTCGTAAGCGTACAGGTCCGTCCCTTCGGAGTAGAGCCACAGCTGGCTTTCGCTGTTCCGGACAATGTGAATGGCGGCCCCAAGGCTCTCGGAGCCTTTTATCTTGAGCGGGACGTCGTTGAGGTGTGAGAATGCGTGAAGGCCCTCCGATGCTGTGCCGAGCAGGAATTCAAGTGTCTCCGGGACGATGGCCAGCGTAGTTATGTCACCCTTCAGGCCGCAGTCGAGGATTATGCGGTCGTTGTGTATGAACTCGATGATTTTTCCGTCGGAGCTGCCGAAAAACATGTATTCCCCAGTCTCTTCGCAGCAGAATGCCGCGTTGTCGCTCGCAATCTGTCTGTTCTTGAATATGGCCACGTCTGTCATTATCCAGACGTTGTCGAGGGCATCCTTCACTATTCCGTTGACGTTGTCTGCCGGGCTTACTCTGAAATATTCTTCTATCTGGCACTCTTCTCCATGCTGCAGAAATCTTGTCCTGAAGATACGATTTTCATCGTCGAGAAAGCAGAAGTCGTCGGAACTCAGTTTGTATATTCTTTCTATCGGGCTGCCGCAGTCCACAGGATTGAACTTTTGCCCGAGGACATCGAAGCGGTAGACCGTCTTTGAGTATGAGAGAGCCCATAGCTGCCCGAACGAATCGCTGAATACCTGGTCGAAGCGGTTGATTACTCTCTCTCCCTGCTGGTCGATCTGCTCCGCCCTGTTGTTGGTGAAGGTTTTTCCGTCGAAATTGTAGATGCCTGACCAGGTGGCGAACCAGAGATATCCGTTATTGTCCTGGGTTATGTCCTGGACAAGTGTCTGGGAAAAACCTCTGTCATTACTGTAATGGGAGTGTTGATAGCGGGTGATGGCGCTTGATGACGTGTAAGTTGCAGAAAATAAGATGATTATCAAGAACTTCTTTAGGAAGTTCTTGATTGGCTGTTTCGGACTTGAATACACGATTTTTTTCATCTTGGATTTATGTCCACCTTTTGTCGATTCAAATATACTGATTTTTTGGACTGCATACCTACCTTTGTCTCGGCGTTCAGCTCGTTCTAACCATTACTTTATATTCTGGACAGCGCATTGTCATTGTGGTAATTTGTTTTTGGTGTGCGGTCAGAATTATTGAGTTGGATGCTCCTAATCTTAAATTATCCTGAGTATTAGCGGTTGTTGGTGAAGGTTTTTCCGTCGAAATTGTAGATGCCTGACCAGGTGGCGAAC
>CAYLPY010000001.1:49422-200173 GCA_964385795.1 uncultured Muribaculaceae bacterium | reverse complement strand
GTTGTTGGTGAAGGTTTTTCCGTCGAAATTGTAGATGCCTGACCAGGTGGCGAACCAGAGATATCCGTTATTGTCCTGGGTTATGTCCTGGACAAGTGTCTGGGAAAAACCTCTGTCATTACTGTAATGGGAGTGTTGATAGCGGGTGATGGCGCTTGATGACGTGTAAGTTGCAGAAAATAAGATGATTATCAAGAACTTCTTTAGGAAGTTCTTGATTGGCTGTTTCGGACTTGAATACACGATTTTTTTCATCTTGGATTTATGTCCACCTTTTGTCGATTCAAATATACTGATTTTTTGGACTGCATACCTACCTTTGTCTCGGCGTTCAGCTCGTTCTAACCATTACTTTATATTCTGGACAGCGCATTGTCATTGTGGTAATTTGTTTTTGGTGTGCGGTCAGAATTATTGAGTTGGATGCTCCTAATCTTAAATTATCCTGAGTATTAGCGGTTAATAATTTTTGTATTCGGGCAGGGAGGCATCAGGGCCTCCCTTTTTTATTGGGAACGCAGTTCCCAAACCCTGCGCCCTTTGGGCGGTGACCCGCCCTCCGGGCTTTTCAACCCCAGTCGAGCAAGTCGACAGCCCCTGTCAGGGGCATCCTCCCGCTCCTTCGGCGCGTTCCCTGCGGGAGTGCCGATCATTGTCAATTGATGCTCCTCTTGTTACATTTGCTTCAGTTAAGTTTTTCGCCAGAACTTATTGATTCTTGGATATGAAAAGGGCATTGAAATTCATCACACTTGTGTTGCTGGAGCTTCTTGCCGCTGCGCCTGACTTCGCACAAGGAGAATAGATTGTCAGACGAAAAGTTGCAATGGGCAGCTTCTCCAATGAACCCCAATATGCCAAAGTCCTCTTCTCCTCGACAAAGACTCAGACCATCGAGACCGAGGCTAGCATCCAGCTTATGGAATCGTTCACCGGACTCATAATCTGTTCCGATGAGGCCAAGGGATTTGCCGAGACCATCAGTAAGACCACGCTTGCCATCGGGGGTACGGCAGGGTACGAAGCGACCATCAGTGACAAAGCTATACCGGCTGCCTTGGGCCAGCTCGTTGACAGTATAATCAATAAATGCATTGACAAGCCGCTTAAAGCGTTCCGGGATTTCTTCGGTGAGGACGCTGTGTTTTTTTCGAAATCAACACGTGGGCAAGAACCGGTCTTGTATAGAGACGGAAATCCGCTATTATATCAGGTCTTCGTATACCGACGAGATATTGTTCGACCGCAGCGCAATCTCTATCTTGACCTGCAGGTTGACTCCGGCGACAATTCGGTACTTGTTCAGTTCATCTCTCTGGCTGCATCTGCAATCAATACATCCCTTGCGGACCATATCGTGGCGGCGAGAGAAGCAAATTTTTTTATATTCAGGATATACCTCGCGGTAAATATAGCCCTGACTATCTGAAGGGCCAGGATGTGGCAGCCGAGCCGAAGGATGTGTCGGCGCACGTCAGATAGCGGACTTAAATCCATTCGCCGAAGTGCCTGTGCGTGGCCATGGTTCGGTTTATGGACAATCGATACGACAAGGACCGGTCATTCGGAAGATGACCGGTCCTGTTTTTCAATGTCATGCTGTCTATAAGGAGCAGGGCTGTCTACGCGACCTTGACCTTGAAGATGGCCTTGTGGATGGTGCCTTCGCCAATGAGAGGGGCGTGGGCGGTCTCCGGGGCGAAGACAATCTGCTCTCCGGCCTTGACGCTGACAGTCTCCCAGTCTTTGTCCTTGTAGAAGAGGATGTCCTTCTCGGCGTTGTACTCTCCATCGGCAGTCTTGCACTCGCAGCGTGGCTTCACACCGAAGCTCTCGCCCTTGGAGAGCGGAATCTGGATGTCGATGTACTGGTCGTGCACCTCCAGACGGGCATCCTGCGGAGTCTTCATGTTGGAGTCGACTATGTTGACATAGAGATTGTCTCCGTCGATGATGTGCTTGCCGTTCTCAAGAGCGTTGAGATTGGTCTTTGCGATGAACTCCTCGGCTTTGAGGTAGTTCGGATTATTCTTGTAACTCATTGTTCTGTCTTT
This sequence comes from uncultured Muribaculaceae bacterium, assembly GCA_964385795.1. Classification (GTDB taxonomy): domain Bacteria; phylum Bacteroidota; class Bacteroidia; order Bacteroidales; family UBA932; genus Cryptobacteroides. The sequence continues at coordinate 198,119 of CAYLPY010000001.1, read as the reverse complement.
AGAAATTAAAGTAGTTCTTTGCATTGTTGTAGGAGATGTCTTCGATTATCTGACCGATTCTCTCCATCTCTGAAGCTGGAAGTTTGCCCTTCTCGACATCAGTTCCGACTACATCGCAGAGGATTCTGCGGAAGTACTCGTGTCGAGGATAGCTGATGAAACTGCGGGAGTCCGTGAGCATGCCTACGAAGCGGCTGAACAGGCCGAGCACGGAGAGTGCGTCCATCTGGCGGCGCATTCCGACTTCCTGATCGAGGAACCACCAGCCAGAGCCGAACTGCATCTTCCCAGGGACGGTGCCGTCGTTGAAGTTGTAGGCCATGGTCATCATGACCTCGTTGTCCTTTGGATTGAGGCAGTAGAGGATGGTCTTCGCGAGTTTGTCTTCGGAAGCGAGCCGGTTGAAGAAACGGTTGCCGGCAGCGGCAATCTCCTGATCGTGGATAGCATCGTATCCGGTATCCGGGCCTACGAGGGAGAACATCTTGCTGTTGTTGTTGCGGATTGCACCGATGTGGAACTGCTGGGCCCAACCGGCTTCTGCGTCCATGACCGCCTGGTCGTAGAGGAAGGCGCTGCGGAACTTCTCGAGTTCCTTCTCGCCAGGCCTCTTGCCGAGGAGCACAGACTTGAAGATGAGCTCGATTTCAAGAGGCTTGTAGTCGGCCGAATAGAAATTCTCCAGACCGTGGTCGGAAAGTTTGCAGCCCATGGATGCGAAGAAGTCGTGTCTCTTCTTGAGAGCTTCCTGCAGGTCAGCGTAGGAATTGATTTCCATGTCCGCGGCTTCGCCGAGTTTCTTGAGGTATTCTTTGTATGAGGCAGGATCTTCGATGGCCATTGCCTTGTCCGGTCTCCATGCAGGGATGACTTTGGTGCCGAAAGGATGCTCGGCAATCATCTTGTGCCACCTGAGGTCGTCCGCTGGGTCGTCGGTTGTGCAGACAACTTCGACTCCGAACTTGCGGATGAGAGCTTGGCCGCGGAACTCCTCCGTACCGAGTTTCTCGTTGCATTCGTCGAAAATCTCGCGGGCTGTCTTCGGACTAAGGAGCTTGTCGATGCCGAACACTCGGCTGAGCTCGAGGTGCGTCCAGTGGTAGAGAGGGTTGCGCATCGTGTAAGGCACGGTCTCTGCCCACTTCTCGAAGGTTTCCCATGCGGTGTGCCTGCCGCCGGTGAGGTAGTCCTCGCTGACTCCGTTGGCCCTCATCGCCCTCCACTTGTAGTGGTCGCCGTAGTGGCCGTCCACAAGCCAGAGCTGGGTTATGTCGCGGAAGCGGATGTTCTCGGCTATCTGCTGCGGCACGAGGTGGCAGTGGTAGTCGATGATTGGCATCTTCGCCGCATGTTCGTGGTAGAGCTTTCTTGCGGTGTCGTTCGAAAGCATGAAATCTTCATTTATGAAAGACATGGTCTAAATGGTTTTGGTTCGTAAAACTTGTGTAAAGTTAGTCAAAAAACATGCTCAATAAGCTATGGTTTTCCACATATCGCGGATTGTCTTCTCCGGATCCCATTTGCCGTCGAAGGTCCAGTCGGCTGTCATCGCCCAGAACGGTACGGAATTCTCTGCCTGCTCGAGGTTGTCATCCAGCCATCCGCTGTGTCCGCCTTCCCTGGAGCAACGGTAGTAGTAAACCCTCTGCCCGAGTTCGCACGGGTCGAGGACGTGGTCCGAGTAGGCGTACTGGATGTCTCTGTTGAGGATATTAGCGCCGAGACGGCAGTTGAGGATATAGAACTGGCAGTCGTGGTGGTACCTCCCGAGCAGGGTAGGCTCGCTGGCGTTGAAGTCGGAGTTGGTGATTACGAACTTCTTGTCCTTGTTGTCCCTGCCGTCGTGCCACAACATGGCTCTTCCGCCACCACCGTTGAAAGTGCACCGCGTCGCGTAGCACCAGCCGCGCGGGCAGATGTAGTCCACGCCAGGACAGTCGATTTCGAGGTCAGCGTGGTAGTACATTCCGCCACCCTTTGCCCATAGGGCGAGGGCATCGTTGCCGTTCGAGGAGATGGTGCAGTTGATGATGATGGTCCTTGTGGCGGCGCCCCTCACTGCAAAGCGATGCTTGACCTGATAGGGCTCCATGGTCTCGTCAGGAGCCGCGTCGAACTCGTTCCTGATGGTGAATCCGCTGATGATGCAGTCTGAACCCACGTCCTCAAGGGTGATGACGGTCCCGTCGACTTTCTTGTCATCGGTCCTGGCCTCCGCATCATCCTCGGCGAGAGCGAGGACAGTGGATGCGCGGTCCTCCCCGATGAGCACTATGTTGGGACGGTCAATCACTATCCTCTGGCGGTAGGTACCTTTGAGCACGAGAATCTTGAAAGGAGTCGCCTGATCCGGTGCTGCCTTGGAGATGGCCTTCTGGATGGATTCGCTCGGCTTGACTACGACGTTGAAGTCCGCCTTGTCCATCACAGGTTTGCGGAACATGTCTATGGTCCCGTTCTCGTTGGCCCCCTTGACCGAGAGGCTGATTTTTACCTTGTGGCGAGGGTCGTTGGCGGCAGCCCAGGCCTCGTACATAGGATAGAGTCTGGCCGGTGCGGAGCTGTACCATGCATAGCCGCAGCGTCTTTCGCGGCCGATCTGCTCAAGATGGCGGCGAGGCACTCCGTCACGATCGCAGACGAACGGCTCGTTGAGTTCGAGGTCGTAGAAGCGGGCCCAAATCGGAGCGGCGTTCTCGTCTGCGACAAGTCTTGCGTAGCGCTCTCCCTTCTCGTCGCGGCCCCTGTCATATCGTAGTCCGGTGAGCTTGTACTTGTCGTACCAGGCCATGGCTCCGTGGACAGCAGCCTTGACTCTCTTGTCAGGATTTGGAATAGACATCAGAAGCTCCACTATGTCAGCACTTTCCGCAGAACAGAACGAAGCAAGCTCGAAGGCCCTTGCTCCTGCCGGAGCGAGAGTCTCCCTGTCCACCTGTTGGCACCATACGGTCGGCTTTCCCTTGACGACAATCTGTGAGTTGAGGATGCAGTCTATGCCTTTGTCGAACGAAGCCTTAAGCTTTGTGCGGAGTGCATCATCTACGATGTCCCCGCCATATGGCTCCCGGCCGTTCACGATGTCGTCAAACATCCTGAGAGTATTGCTTATCGCATTGTCGTTGAATGTGATATGTACCTGATAACCGTCCATCTCTGGCCAGAACTGTGGCCATCCTCCGTTCTCGTACTGCCCGCTGAGCAGGTACTCGACGCCTTTGTCGAAGCCATCCTTGTATCGGCTTTCTCCGGTGGCCTTGTAGAGCCGTGCGAGGTAGATCATTTGCGTGGTGGTCGCATTGTTATCGATGGTAGAATCGTCGCGGCGCGACTTCTCCGAAAGGACCTGTGCCAGTTCGGCGTCGGTCATGCGTCTGGCCATGTCGATGTTTTTCGGCCAGCCACCTGTGCAGCGCTGGTAGACGAGAATCTGTTCGCCTATCCTTGCGGCATCCTCGGTCTTGAAGAATGCGGGGTCACTTTCCAATAAGGCGCTCCTCTGCTGCGCTGTTGCCGCGCAACAGAGGCATATTGCGAACGCTCCAATCAATCTGTTGAATTGCATATATCTGTCTTTTAATATACTTCAACTGAGCCGCCGTCGTTCTTCTGGATCTCGGCGGTGGCGAAATATCCTATCTTGGCTCCTATCCAGTCACCCTCGCGGCCTTTGAATTCCGGCCCGAACTTCTTGAATTTCTTGCCGTCGGTGCTATAGAAGAAAGTGCATACGCAGTCCTTTTCCACCTTGACGCGGATCCATATGGTGTTGTAGCTCTCCTTTTCAAGTTCCATGGAGCAGAGCGTCGTCTCCTTCGCGGCTTTGTTGGCATCGATGCAGTCTTTCCTCACGAGGAAAAGCTTCTCGCCATCGTAATTCATCTCGATGGTGCTGTAGCTGCGTCCGGTGACGATGACTCCAGCCCTCTCGCCGGCGTATGACGGACGGTAGACAAGCTTTGTCACGAAGTCCGTCGTCGGACCGACCACCTTCTGCGCGAGGATGTTTGGAGTGTCGCGAAGGTTTCTCCAGCCGTCCGGATTCTTGATGCAGTTGAGCCTCAGACAGCCTTGACTCGGATTTGGCATGAACCAGTTGAACTGAGGGTTAGCCTCCCACTGCCAATTGAGCGGAACAGATGCTCCGGTAAATCCGGTAGTCGTCGCCAGCGCGTTTAAGCCTTCGAGCTTGGCATTCCGGTAGCGTGGAGCGACAGCCGGTCTGCGGTACTTGGTTACAGGCTCTCCGATGCCGTCGCCATTGCGGTCCTCGCCGATTATGCACCAGTCGTCATCTCCCCACGTCATCGGCTGGAGATGGCAGACGCGGCCCCATGCGTAGCGGTCCTCGAAGTGCAGGAACCAGTCGTTCCCTTCTACATCGTCTACCCAGCCGCCCTGATGCGGGCCGTGGATGTCGGTGTCGCCCTGGTGCAGGACGTTTCGGTGCTCGTAGGGGCCGTAGACGTTGCGTGAACGGAGCACCAGCTGCCAGCCTTCCTTCACTCCGCCTGACGGAGCGAATATGTAGTACCAGCCGTTGCGTTTGTAGAACTTAGCGCCCTCGACGGTGTCGTTGCCGTTGCTTTTGCCGTCGAATACGAGCACCTGGTCTCCTATCACCTTGGTGCAGTCCTTGTCGAGTTCGCAGACATTGAGGATGCTCTTGAATCCGGCCCTCGAGCCGGCCCATGCATGAGCAAGGTAGACCCTTCCGTCATCGTCCCAGAGCGGGCTGGTGTCAATCAGACCCTTGCCTGCGAGAATGAGGTGCGGCTTGCTCCATTCGCCTCTCGGGTCAGTGGTGTTGATCTGATAGATACCGTAGTCCGGGTCTCCCCAGAAAATCCAGTACTTCCCGTCATGGTAGCGGATGCATGGAGCCCAAACGCCGTTGCCGTGGGACGGATTGTCGAAATCGGAGGCTGGATCCAGACGAGGCAGGCCAGCATTGACAATCTCCCAGTCCACGAGGTTCGTGGAGTGGAGAATCTGAAGTCCCGGGAAACAGGTGAAGGACGAAGACGTCATCCAGTAGTCGTCACCGACTCTTATCACGTCCGGGTCGGAATAGTCCGAGAAAAGCACCGGATTGGTGTATGTCGTCCTGTCGCCGCCAGGTGCGAGGGCGAGCATGGACGCCAGAATTATAGAAAGAAACATGTACTGTGTGTTATTTGGTTACGCTGATTGTCTGAAGGTGTCCGATGCTGGAGTCAGGTCCGTAGAATATGGTGTATTCACCAGGAATCACCTCCATCTCTCCGGTTTTCTCATTGTAGCAGCGGAAAGTCTCCGAATCGAGCGGGATGCTGACGTTGACGCTCTTCCCGGCAGGGATGCTGACCCTCTGGAAGCCGCGGAGGGCATACTTCGGACCTTCGTTGTCGGCATTTCTGCGGACGTACATCTGAACGACCTCGTCTCCTGCGCGTCTGCCGGTATTGGTGACCTTGACAACGAGTTTGCCGTCCTTGATGCGGGCCTTGCCGTACTTGAAGCTGGTGTAGCTGAGACCATGGCCGAACGGATAGAGAGGTGTTCCGTCGAAGAAACGGTAGGTCCGTCCCGTCATGTTGTAGTCGTTGAAGTCCGGGAGGTCCTTGTCTGAAGCGTAGAATGTCACAGGAAGCCTTCCGGCAGGGTTGTAGTCGCCGAACAGGACATCCGCGATTGCGGTGCCGCCGGCTTCGCCCGGATACCAGGCCTGGAGAATCGCTGAACAAATCTTGTCCTCGGCCGCGAGGCCCATTGCGGAGCCAGACATGTTGACGAGCACGACTTTCTTGCCGGCCTTCACGAGAGACGCAATTTCTGCCCGCTGGTCCTTAGGAAACTCTATGGTGGTTCTGTCTCCTCTGTCGAAGCCTTCCTTCTGGTTCCTCATCTCCTCGCCTTCGAACTGCGGACTGATTCCGCCGACGTAGATGACCACTTCAGCTTCCTCCGGAGATGTCAGCGAAACTTTGCCGAGTTTCGTCCTTATGCCTTCGAGGGCCGTGACGGACGATACCGGAGTTCCGTTGTAGTTGCCGTTGAGGACTACGGAGTCAGCGGCGTTAGGTCCGCAGACCGCAATCTTGATACCTTTCTTGCCGAGAGGAAGGATCCCATCGTTCTTGAGGAGGACGAGTGACTCTCGGGCCATTTTGAGAGCTAGTTCGCGAGACTCTCTGCAGGCGAGCCTGTCCTCGGAAATGCTGTTCCAGCTGACGAGGGAGTCCGGGTCCATCTCGCCGAGACGGAATCTCGCAATGAGCAGACGCCTGAGCGAGGTGTCAATCTCCTTCTCGCTGATCTTTCCGTCAGCAACTGCCGTGAGGAGATAGCGGTATGAATTGCCGCATTCGAGGTCGGTGCCGGTGCGGACGGCATTTGCAGTGGCTGACGCAGGGTCGTCAGGGAAAGTCCTGTGAGCTCCGGCGCGGTAGAAGTCGTTGATTGCGCCGCAGTCGCTGGTCACCATCCCCTTGAATCCCCACTTCTCGCGGAGAAGTTGCATCAACAACTGGTCATTTCCGCAGCAAGGCTTGCCGTCGAGTCTGTTGTAGGCGCACATCACCTCCTGCACGTCGGTCGTCTTGATGAGCCTTTCGAATGCATAGAGGTAGGTCTCCATGAAGTCGCGGTACGGCACGGACACATCGAAGCTGTGCCGGGTGCCTTCCGGACCGCTGTGCACGGCATAGTGCTTGAGGCAGGCGTGGAGCTTGTCGTATTTCCCGTCGCTTTCTCCCTGAAGTCCGGTCACGGCAGAATAGCCCATCCTCATCGTGAGGTAAGGGTCCTCGCCGTAGGTTTCCTGCCCGCGTCCCCACCTCGGATCGCGGAAGATGTTGATGTTTGGTGTCCAAACGGTAAGTCCATGATAGCGTTTTACCTTGCCGGTTGCACGTGCCTGTTTGAACTTGATTCTCTGTTCGTCTCCGGCTACTGTGAAGACTTCCTTGAGCAGCGCATCGTCCCAAGATGAGGCCATTCCTATCGCCTGCGGGAAGACAGTTGCGATGCCGGCTCTTGCGCAGCCGTGCAGGGCTTCGTTCCACCAGTCGTATTCCCTGATGCCCAGTTCCGGAATCGCCGGGCTGGAGTTCATCATCAGCGAGACTTTCTGTTCCAGCGACAGCCTCTCAAGCAGGTCGTCTGCCCTCACTTCCGCGCTGAGGGATGCGTCTTTGTAGTTCTGGGCTCCAAGATTGAGCGCGCAGAGCAGCGCGCCGAGCGCAGCCGCCGTGAATCGGATTGATTGTTTCATTATAGACATTATTGGTTATTGTACCGGGAAATATAGACTTTCCTGCATTCAAGACTTTTGTGCCAGCGTTCAATTATTGTTCGACTGCGTCCCGTTGAGCTTTTCTTGGTCGCGGATGAACTCCTCAGGGGAGAGAACCTTAGGGGTGACACGCAGTCTGTAGATGGCTCCGTCGAACCAGCAGACGAGATTCTGCCTTACTCCGAGCGAAGTCTGCCCCTCCTTTATCGCAGGCTCATACTTGAAGTCGCTGCGGCATTGGAGCACCCCGTCCACGTAGCTCCTGAGCTCGCCGCGGCTGACTGTAAGGGTAAGGTTGTACCATTTTCCGCAGGGGTGGGTGAGTTCCGAATCTATCAGCACGCAACTCTTTTCCTTGCTCCCGAGATGCACGAAAGCGTCGAAATACCATTCGTTCTCCTCCGTCACGCGGCTCTCGAACATGATTCTCGCTCCAGAATATGCTCCCATGTGGAGAAAGCGCTGCTCGAAGCTGCTATTGGGATTCTGTCTGAAAATGAGTTCTACGGTGAACTCCTCCATGTCTTTCACGGGCACGCTGTCTAGGAAGATGCCGTCGTCCTTGCCGTCGAATGACATGGCGGCTCCGAGCGGAGTCTCGATGAGTGACGGCGCTCCTTCGACTTTGAGAATGTCCGGATGGGAACTGCAGGTCCAGTCGATGGTCCCGGGAATCTGCAGCATGAGGCTTAGTATCAGTGTGGTTATCATGATGTGGTCAAAAAATGAAAAAAGAGGCCGGCCGAAAACAAAGCTTTCCGGTCAGCCTCCGTTTATTGGCTATTCGCCACGGAAGGACTCTTCCGTGCGGCAGTCTATTTGAGATTGTCTACGATGGCGAACCAGTCCTCCGCGGTCTTCACGTCGGCCTTGGACCAGCATGAACCGAAGTAGTAGGTGAAACTGTCACCTGACTTTACTGTCTTTACGCAGAGCCCGTGCGAGCCGTCCGGAGTCACGCAGACATCCTCTGCTCCAGGGACATATACGCCAACACCAAGCATGCCGTCCTCGCTCTCGACGCTCTGGTCGGAAGCGTGCTCCCAGATGGCGTAGCGGTCGGAGAGGATGTGCTCCTCCTCAATAGTGCTGTCGCCAGGATGACGGAACACTCCGGCTGCCACGGTGATAGAGTCAGAGCCTTCTACGGTGTAGACGTCCTCGACCTTGCAGAAGTACTTGTCGGCCTCGATGGTAATCTTCTTGTCGAGAGCGACCTTCAGCCCTGCAGCTTCCCACTCCGGATAGTGGAGTACGAACACTGCCTTGTCTGCGCCCTCTTCAAGGATGTCGCAGGTTCTCCAGTTGGTCTGAGGATACCACGGTTCACCATTGATGTAAGGCACTGAAGCACCGCCGCCAAGACTTACTGCCACCTTGTAGCAGTCCTTCCCGTCATGGTTGTGGTGATAGTACTGCGGATCGGACTGAGCTTCTGCATACCAGTCGTTCGCGACGAGCTTGCCAGGCATCTTGACCCATATGTCGATTCCCGGAGAAGTAGGGTTCCCCTCGAGAGCCTTGCCGTAGATTCTACCTGCGATAAGATTGTTTTCAAACACGAAATCATCCGCACGTTCCGGCACGTGGCGTGCCATGACCTTCTGTTCGGAAGGAGAACTGCAAGCGCAAATTCCGGCTGCAAGAGCCAAAGCAATCAAAATCTTTTTCATCGCACAAAGAACTCTATTTGAGATCGGTGGTCGCGCACCAGTCCATGTCGTTGTAGTCATCATTCTCGCCGCACATGCCCCAGATGAAGGTATAGTTGCGGGTGGCGCAGGCGGAGTGGATGCTCCACTGCGGAGAGATGACGGCCTGCTCGTTATGCATCCAGATGTGTCTGGTCTCCTGAGGCTGGCCCATGAAGTGGCATACCGCCGCATCCTCTGGAACCTCGAAATAGAAGTATACTTCCATTCTGCGGTCGTGGGTGTGTGCTGGCATGGTGTTCCAGGTGCTGCCCGGAGCAAGCTCGGTCATGCCCATCTGCAGCTGGCAGCAAGGCACGACTTCCTTGACGAGGAGTCTGTTGATGGTGCGTTCGTTGGACTCCTCGAGAGAGCCGAGATGCATCACGACGGCATCCTTCTTGCTGACCTTCTTCACTCCGGTCTCGCGGTGTGCGGTGGCGGAGCAGAAGTAATAGTGCGCAGGCTTGTCGGCGGAGTCGCTCTTGAAAGTTATGTGGCGGTTCCCCCTGCCCACATAGAGAGCCTCCTTGTATTCGAGATGGTACTCCTCGTCTCCGACCACTACGGTTCCGGCTCCTCCGACATTGATAATGCCGACTTCACGCCTCTGGGTGAAGTAGTCTGCGCGGAGAACCTCAGGCGCGCTCAGGAGAAGGTCTTCCTTCACCGGCACTGCGCCGCCTGCGATGATGCGGTCGAACATGGAGTATACCATATTGATTTCATCCGGCACCATAACGTTCTCCACCAGGTATTCCTGGCGGAGACGTTCGGTGTCATAGTGCTTGGCGTCGATGTTGCTTGACGCCTGTCGAACTTGGCAGTTGAGTTTCATCGTTCCTCCCCTTATTATTTAGGCTGCTTTCCGATGTATGCAAGGATACCTCCGTCCACATAGAGGACGTGTCCGTTCACTGCGTCAGAAGCGTGTGAAGCGAGGAATACGGCTGGTCCTCCAAGCTCTGAAGGGTCAAGCCAACGTCCTGCAGGAGTGCGGCTTACGATGAACTGGTCGAATGGGTGACGGCTTCCGTCCGGCTGACGCTCACGGAGCGGAGCGGTCTGAGGAGTGGCTATGTAGCCAGGTCCGATGGCGTTGCACTGGATGCCGTATTCTGCATACTCTGCGCAGATGTTGCGGGTGAGCATCTTGAGGCCGCCCTTGGCTGCAGCGTATGCTGAAACAGTCTCTCTTCCGAGCTCTGACATCATTGAACACATGTTGATGATCTTTCCTTCGTGGCGCTCCATCATCTCAGGAAGCACGGCTGAAGAAACGATGAACGGTCCTACGAGGTCGATGTCGATGACCTGCTGGAACTGCGAGCGTGTCATCTCATGCATAGGGATACGCTTGATGATACCGGCGTTGTTGACGAGGATGTCGATGTTGCCGACCTCGGCGTGGATTTTCTCCACGAGAGCCTTCACCTCTTCTTCCTTGGTCACGTCGCAGACATATCCCTTGACGTTGGTGATGCCTGCCTCTTTGTAGTTGTTGAGACCTCTCTCAAGAGCCTCTTCATTTATGTCATTGAAGATGATGGTCTTGATGCCGGCAGCAACGTAAGCCTTCGCGATGTTGAAGCCGATTCCGTAGGAAGCGCCTGTAATCCAGGCGTTCTTTCCTTCCAATGAAAATAAATTGTTTGCCATAATGATTGTGTAAAGTGATTAAATGTGTTGCGTCTATCTAAGTTTCTCCATCTCGAGCGATGCCCAGATGAACGGCCCTACGCCTTTGGAGTCGTTCGGCCTGATTGGCTCGCTGAGGTAGTATGCGTAGTCTCCCATCCTGTTGGACGAGCCTCCGAGCCCGCCTACAGAGCAGCATTTCTCGATGCTGATGCGGCCCTGGTCGTCGGTGGTTATGAAGGTCTTGACTACATTTTCGTAGAGCTGCTTCGCGTAGCCCTCCAATGAAGCGTCGAGATAGCCGAGTCTCACGCCTTTCAGGAAGGTGTAGCTGAACATCGCTGAGCAGGTGGCTTCGAGGTAGTTGCCCTCGCGTCCCGGCTGGTCAAGCACCTGATACCATACTCCGCTCTCCTTGTCGGCCCACTTCGGAAGTTCCGCGCAAATCTTGTTCAGGATTGCGACGAGAGTCTCCCTTCCCTCGAAATTGGCCGGGAGATAGTCCAGCACCTCGACGATGGCCATGCAGTACCATCCCAGCGCTCTGCCCCAGCAGTGCTGTGACTGTCCGGTCTCCGGGTTGCACCAGAACATGGACTTCGATTCGTCCCACGCGTGGCGGTAGAGTTTCGTCTCGGGGTCGTAGGTGTGCTTCTCGGCGATGACGAATTCGTTGACTATTTCCTTGAAGGCCTCGGTTTGTTCTTTTCCGCTGAGGTAGCGTGACGCGTACTCGGCATAGAAAGGTTCTGCCATGTAGACGCCGTCGAGCCATATCTGATGAGGGTATATCTGCTTGTGCCAGAAAGCTCCTTCTGAAGTTCGCGGCTGACCGTCGACCTGAGTTTTGATGAGGTCGATGGCCTTGCGGTACTTCTCCTCTCCGGTCTTGTCGTAGAAATAGAAGAGGGAGCGTCCCGGGCAGATGAGGTCCACATTGTACTTGTCTACTGAGTAGGTCTTGATGCTGCCATCCTCGTTCACTGCAGCATCGTACCATGCGTGGACATAGTCGTAGATGTCGTCTCCGCCATAGGTGTCGTATGCGTCGAGGAATGCCTTGAGTTCAAGCCCTGGGGTGTAGCCCCATTTGAGGCGGCCCTGGGCATAGTCGAGCCAGGTCGCGTCCGGGCAGCGGGACATCTGCGAGCGTACCATCTGCTCGGAAAGTGGGTCAATCCTGCTGCTGCAGGAAGCCAGAGCGGCGATTGCCGCGAGTGCTATCATGGTTTTCTTCATCTTGTCAGAGGTTTGAGAAGTTCTTGACTCTTAGGGTGGTGATAGGGGCTCCTGTCTTCGGGTAGCACTGCACGTTTTTGAGACGGATGTCCTCAGAATTGCGAATCACGATTCCCTCGTCGGCCGTCATGGTGCAGTCGGTGATGTTGATGTTGGTGACAGGCATCTCCGGCAAACCGTTGAATAGCATAGCGCGTGCCGCACCGTTGCAGTACACATCATTGATGTAGATGTCCTTGAATGCCGGGGTTGTCTCGTCAACAGGGACTGCAGGGACCTCGATGGTCTCGTCCTTCTCCGCCGCCGCTTCGACAGCGGACTTGCCGCCGTAGAACAGGTCGAAGAGGATGCCGTCTGCCACTATGTCCTTCATGTAGATGTCGTTGATGTAGATGTTGCGCACCACTCCGCCTCTGCCTCTGGTGCTCTTGAACCTGAGACCCACGTCGGTGCCGAGGAAACGGCAGTTGGACACTTTTATGTTCTCCACTCCGCCGCTCATCTCGCTGCCGACGGTGAATCCGCCGTGTCCGTGGAATACGGTGCAGTTGTCGATGATGAGGTTCCTGCAAGGGCGGGCTCTGCGTCTTCCGTCGGCATCTTTGCCAGACTTGATGCAGATGCCGTCATCGCCGGCGTCGAAGGTGGAGTTGACGATGAGGACGTTCTCGCAGCTATCCACGTCAATGGCGTCGCCGTTCTGGGAGTAGTATGGGTTGCGTATGTTTACGCGGCTGACTATCACGTTCTTGGAGAGAAGCGGATGGACGTTCCAGCAAGGCGAGTTCTGGAACGTGCAGTCTTCGAGAAGAACGTTCTCGCAGTTGCGGATGGACACCATGTTCGGCCTGAGGAAACTCTTGATTTCGTTCCACTCCTCCTCGCTCTTCACGAAAGTCGGGACATTCATGTTGCTCATCATTGTGGCTTTCTCGAATCCTTCGTCCGGATACCACTTGCTGCCGTCGCGGCTGACCACGCCGCCTTGAGCGACGATTTTGTTCCATTCGCTATCGGTGACCTTGCTCTTCTTCAACATCCTCCATGCTTCTCCGCTACCGTCAATCACGCCGCCTCCGGTGATGGAGATGTTGCGTGCGCCGTCGGCATGGAGAGGAGACTCGCACCTGCGGGTGTCAAGCCCCTCGAAGACGGTCTCGATGATTGGGTAGAGGTCTCTGTCCGGGTTGAATATTATTATCGCATTCTGGGTCACGTGCAGGTCGCAGTTACTCAGCAACTCGATCGGCCCCGTATACCAGATCCCCGAAGGGACGTTGAGATGGCCTCCTCCCTTGTCGGAGAGGTGCTTCATCGCTTTGGCGAAGGCTTCGGTGTTGAGGGTTACCCCGTCACCATTGCCGCCGAAGTCGGTGATGTCGACGGTGTAGTCAGGGATGACAGGCCTGGCGACCTTGGCCATCTCGAAAGGCAGGTCCTTGTACAGATAGTCGAACTCGTCTCCTGCGCCCTTTGAGCCGCACGAGACAGCGAGGAGCGCGGCGGCCCCCGTTGTCAGCAAAGACAGTAGATAGGTGAGTCTTTTCATCAGTGTTATGTGTGTTATGTGAAAGTGTGTCTACTTCAGAACGGCAAGTTCCTTGCCTACTTTGATAAACGCCTCTATGGCCTTGTCAAGATGCTCGCGCTTGTGGGCTGCAGAGAGCTGCACGCGGATTCTGGCCTGCCCTTTCGGTACGACCGGGTAGTAGAAGCCGGTGACGAAGATACCTTCCTCTGCCATCTTGGCGGCGAACTTCTGTGAAAGCTTGGCATCGTAAAGCATCACGGCGCAGATGGCGGACTGCGTAGGCTTGATATCGAAGCCGGCTGCAATCATCCTGTCGCGGAAGTATGCCACGTTTTCCTGTTGTATGTCGTGGAGCTCCGAACTCTCGGAGAGGATCCGGAACGTCTCTATCCCGGCTGCTACAATCATAGGCGGCAGAGAATTGGAGAAGAGATACGGGCGTGACCTCTGTCGGAGCATCTCTATGATTTCCTTGCGCCCGGTGGTGAATCCTCCGACCGAACCGCCGAAAGCCTTGCCGAGAGTGCCGGTGAAGATGTCTATCCTGCCGTGGCAGCCGAACAGCTCTGCGACTCCGCGTCCGGTCTTTCCGACCACGCCCGCCGAGTGGCTCTCGTCGACCATCACGAGGGCGTCATATTTGTCCGCGAGCTCGCAAATCTTGTCCATCGGGGCAACGTTGCCGTCCATGGAGAAGACACCGTCGGTGCAGATGATGCGGAACCGCTGCGTCTGGGCCTCCTTGAGGCAGCGCTCGAGGTCTTCCATGTCGGCGTTCGCGTAGCGGTAGCGGACCGCCTTGCAGAGGCGGACGCCGTCAATGATTGAGGCGTGGTTGAGCGCGTCCGAGATGATGGCATCTTCTGGCCCGAGGAGCGGCTCGAAAACGCCTCCGTTGGCGTCGAAGCAGGAGGCGTAGAGGATTGTGTCCTCGGTGTGGAAGAAGTCCGAGATGGCTTTTTCCAGCTGTTTGTGGAGATCCTGAGTCCCGCAGATGAAACGTACCGAAGACATCCCGAAGCCACGGGTGTGCATGGCCTTCTCGGCAGCCTCGACGAGGCGTGGGGAGTCGGCCAGCCCGAGATAGTTGTTGGCGCAGAAATTAAGAGCCTTCGAACCGTCCTGAAGCGTGATTTCAGCGCTCTGGGCGGAGACTATGTCGCGTTCGTTCTTGTACAGCCCGGCTTCCTTGATGGAAGAAAGCTCGTCTTTGAGATAAGATTGGAATTTTCCGTACATGTTTGGTCAAAGTTCTAGCCCACAAATTTACGATTTTTATCCGGATTATCAGCAATTCACCAAAAAAGACTATATTCGCGACACCTATTATGAATACCTTTTATAAACACCTTGTTTGAATGAAGAATATACTGGTAATCGGCTCCACCGGGCAGATCGGTTCGGAACTGACAATGAAGCTTAGGCGCGAATTTCCAGAGGGAAAGGTCGTCGCCGGTTATGTCAAGGGCGCTGAACCTAAAGGCGAACTGCTGGAGAGCGGTCCTTCCGAGCTCGCGGATGTGCTGGACGGGGAAAGGCTTGCGGAGATAGTAGACAGATACAGCATCGACACCGTCTACAACCTGGCCGCGCTCCTCTCGGCTGTAGCCGAGCAGAAACCGCTTCTTGCCTGGAAAATCCAGATTGACGGCCTCATCAACATTCTCGAGATAGCTAGGCAGAAGTCCTGCGCGGTCTTCACCCCGAGCTCCATCGGCTCGTTCGGCTCTCAGACTCCGCGTAAGGACACTCCACAGGACACTATCCAGAGGCCGCGCTCGATGTACGGCGTCACAAAGGTGACCACCGAACTCCTGAGCGACTACTACCATACCAAATACGGAGTCGACACCCGCTCGGTCAGATTCCCGGGTCTCATCTCCCATGTTACCTTGCCTGGCGGAGGCACTACCGACTATGCGGTGAACATCTACTATTCGGCGGTCAAGGGAGAGGAGTTTGTCTGTCCAATCAAGGCCGGAACTTTCATGGACATGATGTACATGCCGGATGCGCTTAAAGCTGCCGTTGACATCATGACGGCCGACCCTTCGCGTCTCGTGCACCGCAACTCCTTCAATATCGCGTCCATGAGCTTCGACCCTGAGATTCTCCGGGCCAAGATAGAGGAGCATGTTCCAGGTTTCCGTATGCGCTACGAGGTCAATCCTGTCTGTCAGGCGATTGCTGAGTCGTGGCCGGACAAGATGGACGACAGCTGCGCCCGCGAGGAGTGGGGATGGAAGCCGTCCTACGACCTTGAGTCGATGACTGTCGACATGCTTAGGGAGCTCCGCCGGAAGTTCGGGCCTGAAGAAGGATAGGAAGTCTTGCGTTTTTTCGTGATCAGACGCCGCCCTTCGAGGCGGCGCGTACTTCCCGAGACAGAGGAGGTCCGGATGCTGCGACGGAGGGCGAAGGCGGAGCTTCCGCCGAGGCTTGCGGAACTTGCCGCGGAATACGGCTTCGAGTACAATGCCGTGCGCATCAAGCACAATGTCTCCAACTGGGGCAGTTGCTCGTCCAAGAAGAACATAAACCTCAATCTTAACCTTGTGCGGGTTCCGGACGAACTGCGGGACTACGTGATGTTGCACGAGTTGTGCCACTTGCGCCATCTGAACCACGGGCCCGAGTTTCGTTCCCTCCTTTCAAGCATCTGCCCGAAGTGGAAGGAATACAGTGCTGCGCTCAAAGGGTATAAGATAATTTGACGGGGTCTTTGGCTTGGCATAAAAGAATGCTATCTTTGTGATGCCCTTTAGGGCGGGACTTGAAACCGGTCCCTGGATGTTAATATGACTAACTCCTCAAATGATGAAAATAGGAATTTGTAGCGATCACGCCGGTTACGAGTACAAGACGAAACTCATAGCATATCTTGTCGGCAAGGGATATGAAGTGCAGGACTTCGGGGCGGATTCTACTGAAAGCTGCGACTACCCTGATTTCGCTCATCCCCTCGGAAGGGCGATAGACAGTGGAGCGATTGAACAGGGTATAGCTATCTGCGGTACCGGCAACGGTATGGCGATAACACTCAACCACCACGCAAAGGTCCGTGCCGGACTCGCCTGGAATTCGGCTGTGGCCTCTCTGGTCAAGGAACACAACAACGCCAACGTTCTCGTCATCCCAGCGAGGTTCGTGTCCTTCAGGATGGCTGTCCTGATGGTCCGCACCTGGTTCGAGACCGAGTTCGCGGGAGGACGCCATCAGAGAAGAATTGATAAAATCGTTGACGCATAGCATCGAGGACTATCCGGAAGGGATAGTTCTGCCGATAGACAAGCCCTACCGTTGGACTTCAGCCGATGTGATACGCAAGGTGAAGTTCGCGGCCTGCAGGCATTTTCGCAAGAAGAACCTCAAGGTTGGCCATGCAGGGACTTTGGACCCGCTGGCAACGGGGATATTGTTGGTTTGCCTCGGTCCTGCCACCAAGTCGGCCGAGGCCCTTCAGGCTTCGGTGAAAGAATATGTCGCGGGCATTACATTCGGAGCAACCACTCCTTCCTATGACCTTGAAAAAGAGATAGACAGACGCTTTCCGCTCGAAGGCGTGGACGCGGAGAGTCTCGCAGGGACGCTCCGTTCTTTCGTTGGGGAGCAGATGCAGGTGGCTCCGCTCTTCAGTGCCAAGTCCGTCGACGGGGTGCGTGCCTACGAGACTGCCCGCAGGCTCTATCGTGAAGGACGGCTCGAAGAGGGGAGCGAACTGATAAAAGCGAGCAGAATAGCGATTTACAATCTGGAACTGCTGTCTTTCGGCTATGAGCCTTTCCCTCGCCAGGTAGACACCGTGGGAAGGATAAATGTTGCCGATATCAGCGGCGAAAACCTTCCGACGGCACTTGTCCGGGTCTCCTGCAGCAAGGGGACATACATTCGCGCTCTTGCAAGAGACCTCGGAGAGGCTCTCGGCAGCGGTGCGTTTCTCAGTTCGCTCCGGCGCACCCGCAACGGCGGTTTTGACATCGGAGACTCGCTGAGTCTGCAGGATGCGCTCGACATTCTGTCACAGTAGTCTGCTAAACAGAGCTGAAATCCCTCGTGGCCCTGCCGCTCTTGTGCTTGAACAGCCGCATGAAATTCTACGGCTGACAGCCTGACTGTGCACGTGACCATCGGGGGCGATGGAGAGGACTGCTCCAACGAGTGGCTCGTCCCGGCGGACGACGCCCAATATCAGGCTCTCGAGAAGTAGCCGTCCGGATACCTTCCGGAGGAGCTATCCCAGACGTCTTTTCATGAAAGCCATCCTCTCGAGGGTCTCGTCCTTGCCGATGAGCGACATTATGTCATGGATGCCCAGGCCGCTGGCCGAGCCGGTGAGGCCGAGCCTTATGAGATTCATTACCTTACCTATAGGCAGACCTGCGGAGCGGATATGCTCTTCGAGCGTGTCCGCTTCGCTGTGTTCTATGGCCTTGACTGCCGCGTCATAGATATCGGCCTTGTAGAACTTGTCCACGTCCTTGGCAAGGAACGGAGCGGTGGCGCTGTCGTCGTAGACCTTGGCTCTCGGGTCGGCAGGACGCTGGTCAGCAGCCTTGCTGCTTCCGGCCCCGGGCTTGACTCCATGCGAGGCGAAGTCCTTCGGCGCGATGAAGAGGCAGGCTCCAATCTCCCAGATGTCCTTGACGAATGTCGCCCTCTCCTTGACGAGGGAGACGACCTTAAGCACGAAGTCGAGGTCGGAGCGGACTCTTTTGCTCTCGAGCGTCGGGATGAGCAGGGAAGCGAGTTCCTCGTCGCTCTTCATCCTCAGGTATTCTTTGTTGAACCATCTGGCCTTCTCTGGGTTGAATTTGGCCCCGGATTTTCCGACCTTGTCCAGCGAGAATGCGTCCACCAGCTCGTCTATCGAGAATAGCTCCTGCTCTGTTCCCGGGTTCCAGCCGAGCATCGCGAGAAGGTTCACGAACGCCTCCGGGAAATATCCGTCCTCGCGATATCCGTGGGAAGTCTCGCCTTCAGCGTTGGTCCATGCGAGAGGGAAGACCGGAAAACCCATCTTGTCCCCGTCACGCTTGCTGAGCTTGCCGTTGCCGACAGGCTTGAGCAGCAGAGGCAGGTGGGCGAAGCGCGGCATGTTGTCCTCCCATCCGAAAGCCTTGTAGAGAAGGAAGTGGAGAGGAAGCGACGGCAGCCACTCCTCGCCGCGGATGACTTCGGTAATCTCCATCAGGTGGTCGTCGACTATATTTGCGAGGTGGTAGGTTGGTAGTTCGTCTGCCCTCTTCCAGAGGACCTTGTCGTCGAGGGTCGAGGTGTTGACCTCGATGTGCCCTCTGATCAGGTCGTCCATCTTCACGACAGTGTCTTCCGGCATCTTGAAGCGGATGGTCCAGTCGTCGCAGCTTTCCAGAAGCCCCCTCGTGGTCTCCTCGGGGAGAGTGAGCGAATTGCGCATCTGCAGTCGGCTGGTCTGGTTGTATATGAAGACCTCGCCTTTGTTTTCGCAGCGGGAGCGCATGAGATCCAGCTCCTCTGCGCTGTCGAAGGCGTAGTATGCCCAGCCTGCTTCGACGAGCTGCTCGGCATATTTCCGGTAGATGCTTCTCCGCTGGCTCTGGCGGTACGGTGCATTAGGATGCTTCTCCGAAGCAGTCTCCACGACATTGCCGTTCTCGTTCACTCCCTCGTCCGGGACTATGCCGCACCAGTTGAGGGCCTCGATGATGTACTTTTCCGCTCCGGGAACGAACCTCTGCGAATCGGTGTCCTCGATGCGGAGAATGAAGTCACCGCCGTTTTTCTTGGCATACAAATAGTTGTATAGGGCGGTGCGTACTCCTCCCATGTGCAGCGGCCCAGTAGGGGACGGTGCAAACCTTACTCTTGTCTTTCTCATTGTACTGCTACGTTTCTTCTTATTGCAGGGACGCTTTCGTACTCGGATATCTTCTCGCCTTCGCGGAGGATGAGTGCTGGCGGGTTCTCTGGGTCGAAGTTGAACTTCCTGGTGTTGGACTTGCTGTTGAAACCTATCTGCTGCGAGCTGTTGTCCGGCTGCAGCGATATGCCTTCCTCACGGGACATGGAGTTCCGGTCATAGACGAAGTTGCGGTTGATGATAATGTAGTTGCCCATGTCGCGGTTCACCCCTATGACGTCCGAGAACCGGAGTCCTGTCACTATGGAAGTGATGCGGATGGTGTCGCCGACTTCTGGGCTGTCGTCGAAGATGATGCCTCGCTTGAAGTTGTTGGCGTGGCCTGTATATTCGGAAATCTTGTCGTTGATGTCGTTGAGGTCGTTCATCGTGAGTCCCTGCTCGTTCTTGCCGCAGGTGATGTTTATGAGGACCTTCTTGGCGGTCTTTAGATCGAAGTCGTTGAGTAGAGGCGACTCGAAGGCTGCTTTCACTGCCTTCTCGATTCTGTCCTCACCGCTGCCGACTCCGCAGCCCATCAGGGCCATGCCGCTGTCGCGCATCATCGTCTCCACATCTTTGAAGTCCACATTGATGTGGCCTCTCTTGTTGATGATCTCGACGATGCCGCGCACGGCTGTGGCGAGGACTTCGTCCGCCTGCGGGAATGCGTCCTGGAGAAGCTGGTTGCCGAAGTACTCGTGGAGCTTCTCGTTGTTGATGAGCAGCAGGCTGTCTACGTTCTTCTCCAGCTCGTGCACTCCGTCGAGCGCCTTGCTGAGCGCCTCGTTGCCTTCGTTGAGGAACGGTAGGGTCACAACCGCCACTGTGAGGATGCCCTTGTCCTTGGCCATCTTGGCGATCACAGGGGCTGCTCCGGTACCGGTGCCTCCGCCCATTCCTGCGGTGATGAAGAGCATCTTGGTGTTGCTGTCGATGATGACTCGGCGTATCTCGTCCTGACTCTCGATGGCGGCGTTGCGTCCGTTTATCGGGTTGGTGCCCGCTCCGAGTCCGCGTCCCATTTGTATCTGGATAGGCACCGGACTGCATCGGAGAGCCTGTGCATCGGTGTTGCAGACGGCGAAACGGCATCCTTTGATGCCCTGACTGTACATGTAGTTCACGGCATTGCAGCCGCCTCCTCCGACTCCGAGGACTTTTATGATATCGTCCGAACGGCTCCAGTCGTTCGGGGCTATGTCAAGAAAATTGTCTTCCATAATGTGCTTGCTGCTTTGCTATTCCATTTCGTTGAATATGTTTCCCACCGTGTTGTCGAAGACATTCTCGAGCTTTGAGCCAAGCCACGAGAATCCACGTGCCTTCTTCTTCGGGCTCTTGCTCTTCTTCGGAGTGATGATGTCGCTCTGGATGCCCTCGTCGCCGAAGAGGCTTCCTTCTCCGTTTTCGTCAAGTCCAGGGGTCTCGTCCTCGGCCGCCGGGGACTTGGCGACTTCCTCTATGCAGTTGAGGTGCTGGTCTGACTTGGACTCGAGTACCATGCCAAGCGTCGCGGTTGCGGAGGTGTCGCATACCCCCGCGCATCCTCCTGAACTGAAGTTCTTGGTGCGCGGGTATCCTATCCTTACAGCATATCCGGAGATTTCCTTGAACATGGTAGAGAAGTTGACAAGTTCGGCGCATCCTCCGGTCAGGACCACTCCGTTGCGGAGCTTGTCGGCATAGCCGCTTTCCTGAATCTGGAAGAGGATGGCCTCGATGATCTCTTTGGCTCTCGCGGTGATGATTTCAGAGAGGTACTTGACTGGCAACTGCTCATAGGAGCCGTCTTCTTCGTTGTTGATCTGCAGCACCTTCTCTTCGAGAGACTGGAGTCTGTCCGGCATGCAGGCGCCGTAGGCGCGCTTGATGTTCTCCGCGAGCGAGGTCGAGAAACTGCACTCCGACTTGATGTCACCGGTGACGCTCTGGCCTCCGAACGGAATGGAGGAGTAGTGGCGGAGGATGCCGTCCTTGTAGATGGTCACTGACGATACTTCTGCGCCCACCTCCACGAGGGCTACGCCGTTGTCCTTCTCGCTCTCGGTCAGCGTTGCCTTGGCGACCGCCGTCGGTGTGAAGAGCTTGTAGGCCGGAGCGACTCCCACGTCGTTGAGGATGATGTCTATGTTGGACGATGCTTTGTGTCCGCCGATGAAAGTCTTGAAGTTGCCGTCGAGGTTCTCCGCAGTGACTCCGATGATGTCATCCTCCTTGACACAGATGAGGTCGTCCGCCGAGAACGACTGGGCTACCGTGCCGTAGATTTCATCCACCTGCGGATTGCTGAGCGGATAGTTGTTGATGGCCATGCTCTTGAGCGACGTGATTTCGTCCTTCGTGATACACGATGAAGGGTCGCTGCGCTGCATACGGCCGGTGTTGATCTCCTGACGGATCTCGTACCTTGGCATCCCGACCACAATCTGGAGGATTTTGATGCTCAGTTCGTCTTCGGCATCTTTGATGAGCGGCTTGAGCGCTGTGGCCGCCTTCTTTGGGTTGAACACGCGGCTGTGCTCGACCCCTGACGAGGGCACTTCCTTGTAGTAGAGCACCTGCACGTTCTCCCCGTCGATTCCCGCCACGAGCAGAGAAATTTTGGAAGAACCGAGGTCCACCGCTGCTATGTACCTGTCTGTCTGCATATTATTTGTCTCCTGTATTTGATGTTTATACTCTTATAGTAGCCCTCTCCTTTGGAAGGGACAATGTAGTCATAATATTTTTCAATCTCGCCGAACTTCTCCTTGAGGCGGTCCGTCCCTCCGAGGTTGAACTCCTCTTCTCCGCGGCTGGTCCTCATGACGATGTCTCCGTTCGGGTGGACGCTTACGCTGTCTGCCAGATTTTTCCACTTTCTGGAGCCTTCCAGCAGGCCGTTCATGGAAAGCATCCCCTTGAGCCATGCTCTTTCGGCCTCGGTCGGCGCTTCGCCTTTGTATCCGTCTGGGATGTTGACGGGGATGTCGCCGTAGACGGTGAATACGTCTGCGGTGAAACTCTTGTGGAGCGGGAAGATATAGGCGTCGCGGTCTATGTAGAAGCCCTTTTCTCCGTTTCTGAACATCATCACCGGCGCTCTCTGCGAGATGCTGATGTGCAGCAGACCGTTGTCAGTGGTCCACGCCTCGCTTCTGAGGACCGCGCCTTTGGTCTCGAGCATCCTTTCCATTCCGGGGAGGTCGAGGCTGTCCAGTCTCTTGCCGAGATAGACTCCGTAGCGCGTGTTGATGAATCCCAGGATGTCCTGCTTGCTGACGAAGTGGAGACTGTCGGTGAAATGCACCTCCATCCCGGTGCAAGCGATGCTCTTCCGCTCCTCGTGTGTCAGACGTGCGAGCAGCACAAGCCCCGTGCAGAGCGCTGCCGCCAGCACACCGGAGATGATATTCCTGACAACCGCTTTCATCCTCCTTATCTCTCGTTCTTTACCTTCTCGTCAAGCATCTTGCATATAGGCTCGATTTGCCGGTCTATGTCGCCGGCACCGAGTGTTACGAGGACATCAAGATTCTCCTTGGCGAGGTATCCGACCAGTTCTTCTTTGTGGAGAATGATTTTCTCGGGACATGTCACGTCCTTGAAGATGAGTGAGGAGTCCACGCCTTCGATTGGCTCTTCCCTCGCAGGATAGATGTCGAGCAGGATGAGTTTGTCGAGCAGGCTCAGCGAACGGGCGAACTCGGGAGCGAAGTCTCTGGTGCGTGTGTAGAGATGCGGCTGGAAGACTCCGGTCAGCTTGCGTCCCGGGAAGACTCCCCTCAGGGAGTTGAGGGCGCTTGCGATTTCAGCCGGATGGTGGGCGTAGTCGTCCACGTAGCTGACTCCTCCTTCGTTGAAGTGGAGCTCGAGCCTGCGGTGAACTCCTCTGAAACTGCCTATGGCGAGCCGAACCTTCTGTGCATCAAGTCCGTAGCATAGGCATATTGCCGCTGCGGCTATGCTGTTCTCTACATTGACGAGCCCTATCGCACCGACGGTGATGTCGGTCAGGACACCTCCCGGATAGACGAGGTCGAAGCGATAGCGGCCGTCCTGGCCGAGATGTATGCCGGTGCCGTGGAAATCGGCGGCCGGGTTGTCGGTATGGTAGGTGAAGATTGTCGCTTGGGTGTCCTCGCTGCCTATCGGGAGTCCGTACTTGAGGATGAGAGTCTCGCTGACCTGTGAGGCGAACTGACGGAACGCCTCCTGGACGTGCGCAAGGTCACCGTAGATGTCGAGATGGTCCGCGTCCATGGCCGTGATGGCGGCTATCGCAGGATGCAGCTGGAGGAAAGAGCGGTCAAACTCGTCGGCCTCAGCAACCACTGTAGGGGTTTCGCTGACAAGCATGTTGGTGTCGTAGTTCCTGGAAATCCCCCCGAGGAAGGCCGAGCAGCCTTGCCCTCCTTCCGTGAGGATGTGCGCCACGAGTGTTGAAGTGGTTGTCTTGCCGTGGGTTCCGGCTACGGCGAGACAGGTCTCACCGTGCGTGAGCTCCCCGAGCATGAGAGAGCGTTTGATGACACGGTAGCCGGCAGCCCGCGCGTGCTCAAGTTCGCCGAGAGTCGGCGGCACAGCAGGAGTGTAAACTACGAGTGTGGAGTCGATATCGGCAGGAATCATCTCCGGCTTGTCTTCATAGTGGACAGGGATGCCTTCGCGGACAAGTTCGTCTGTGAGTTCCGACTCGGTCCTGTCATAGCCGCTGACGGAGCAGCCCTTGAACTTGCAGAATCGCGCTATCGCGCTCATTCCGATGCCGCCGATACCTATAAAATATATGTTCTTGTACTTCATATCAGTCTGTATGCTTCGTCCACAATGCTCCCTGCCGCGTCCATTTTTGCGAGGCAGGCTGTGTTGGTGGCAAGTTCGGCAATCCTCTTCTCGTCCTTCGCAAGAGAGAGGGCGGTTGACATAAGTTTCGTGACTGCATCCGTATCGCGGACCATGAGAGCCGCGTCTTTGTTCACGAGAGCCATCGCATTGAATGTCTGGTGGTCTTCGGCGACGTTTGGGGAAGGTACGAAGATGGCAGCCTTGTGCGCTGCGCAGATTTCCGAGATCGAAGACGCTCCCGAGCGGCTGACAATCACGTCGGCAGCTGCGTAGGCGAGGTCCATGCGGGCAATGAAGTCGCTGTAGATAACTCCCTTGCACGGATGCTCCTTCATGAAAGCGTCAACTCCTGCTTTGTAGTACCTGCCGCATTGCCAGAGGATTTCGACCCCCTCTCCGCCGGGACAGCCCGCGGCTATCCATTCCTTCATCGACTTGTTGAGCGTTCCGCTGCCGAGGCTGCCTCCCACGATGAGTATATGCTTTCTGGAAGGGTCGAAGCCGTAGAACCTTATGCCCTCCGTCTTGTCTTCCTCCGTGTAGGGATGAATCTCTTTTCTTATAGGGTTGCCGGTGAACACTGTCCTGTCTGCCGGAAAGAATTTATCCATCCCTTCGTACGCCACGCAGATGCAGCCGACCCTCTTGGAAAGTATCCTGTTGGTCAGTCCGGCGTAGCTGTTCTGCTCCTGGATCAGGCACGGTATCTTCTTGCGCGTTGCCTCCCACAGAAGAGGAGCGCTCGCGTAGCCGCCCACTCCCACGGCGATGTCTGGCTTGAACTCGTCGATTATCTTCCCTGCGCGGCGGAGGCTCTCCGAGAGCCTGAAAGGCAGTTTCATGTTTTCCACGACGCCGAGCACGTTCAGCTTGCGCTGGAGACCTGCGACGGGCAGACCTTCTATGCGGTAGCCTGCCGCCGGGACTTTCTCCATCTCCATCTTGCCTTCTGCACCTACAAAGAGAATCTCCGTCTCGGGATTGACTTCCTTGAACCTGCCGGCTATGGATATAGCCGGGAAGATGTGCCCGCCGGTTCCGCCGCCGCTTATTATGACTCTCAACTTCCTATATTCCATAATCTTCATCGTTTTGCAAATTGCCAGAATCGAATGCGTCCAAAGCATCCATGCCTGCCTTGACATCTTCATCATTCATGGTCATCAGGGACCCTGCCTTTATCTCCTGGTCTATCCTGCGCGCCGAAATCCTGCTGAAAGAGAGTATGACTCCGAACGCTATGCAGAAGCACAGGAAGGCGCTCGTGCCGTGGCTGATAAGTGGCAGAGTCTGTCCCGTCATCGGTCCTATGTCGGCGTTGACGAACATGTGAAGGAATGCCTGCCCGGTTATCAGGATACATAGGCCTGCGACGCTCAGCTTTGCGTAGTTGTCCGAGCCGCAGTTTCTCACGATTACAGAGCCTCTCGCGAGCAGTGAAAGATATAGGAAAATCACTGTCAGACCTCCAAGTAGGCCGTATTCCTCTATGATGAAGCTGTACATGTAGTCCTCCGAGATGTCCGGAACCACGTATCGCTGGGTGCTCTGCCCGGGACCTTTCCCGAAGAATCCGCCCTCGTGCACGGCGATGCGTGCACTGTATGGCTGACGCATGGCGTCAAGCGCCTCCTGGTATGCCTCGCTGCCGCGTCTTGACTCGTGGAATTGATTCTCCCAGTCGTTCTTGTTGCTGATTCGTGAGATTGCCGTGCCGATGCGCTCGAAGGACTTGCCGTCCGAGATCTTATAGATGCCGAAGCAGATGCCCACGATGGCTACTCCGCACAGCAGCAGGAGCGACATCTCCTTGATGTTGCCGCCGGCGAGGAGAATCACTATGAACATGATGCCTCCTATGACGAGGGCGCTGGAGTTGCTGCCCGGAATAATCATCACGAAGGTGAGCAGGAACGGTGCGTAGATGTAGAGATACTTCTTCCACCTGTCAGTCAGGCGTCTGCCCGGCAGCGCCCTGCGCTTGTCGGCGTCCAGAGCCCAGGCAAGGTAGAGGACCATCGCCACTTTGACGACCTCGAAGACGTGGACCTGGAAGCTTCCGACCTGCAGGATGCGGTAGGCTCCGTTAATCTGGATGGCCTTCATCATCGGGCCGAGGTCGATTCTCACGTCCAGAAGCAGAAGCAGGATGAACGAGAGCAGGAAACCGAGGCTGCTGAAGAACTTGAAAATCTTGATGTTCTTGATGTTGTATATAAAGAGGATGAAGCCTAAGCCGCCCAGTACGACGAGGAACTGCTCCTTCACTATGTCGATGCGTGTCGCGCCGTCTTTGAGCAATCTGGAAGCGGAAGAGAACATACAGACAATCGAGAAAAGGAAGAGCAGGAGCACGATAATCCACACCACCTTGTCTCCTTCAAAGCGGTCTGCAAAAGTCCATATCGATTTCTTCTTCGCTGCCATCGTCGCTAAAGATGTCTTACTGCTTTCTTGAACTGCTCGCCGCGGTCCTCATAGTTCTTGAAGAGGTCGAAGCTCGCGCAGCACGGGCTGAGCAGTACGACATCTCCATTGCAGGCGAACTCGGTGGCTTTCCTGACAGCCTCGTCGGCCGAGAGGGTGTCGCATATCCTGTCCTTTCCCACGGTCTGCTCGAAGGCCGCGTGTATCTTGGCGTTGTCCTTGCCGAGGCAGACGATGGCCTTGACCTTCTCTTTCACAAGACCTTCCAGCACGCTGTAGTCGTTGCCTTTGTCGGTGCCGCCCACAATCCAGACGACAGGTCTGGTCTGGCATTCGAGAGCATACCATGCGGCATCGATGTTGGTGGCCTTGGAGTCGTTGATGTAGAGGACTCCTCCGATGTTCAGCACCGGCTCAAGCCTGTGCTCGATGGGTGCGAATGTCTTGAGCGAGTTGCGGATGACCTCGTCGCTGATGCCGCTCGCCTTGGCGGCGAGTGCCGCCGCCATCGAGTTGTAGATGTTGTGACGGCCGCTGAGGGAGAGCTCGTCGAGGAGGATTTCGGTCTCCTCCGTCTCGTATCGGACGATGATTTTGTCGTCGCGGACGAATGCGCCCTGCTCGACCTCCTTCTCCTGCGAGAACGGGAGTGTCTTGGCATGTAGGATTATCTTTCCGAGATGTCCTATGGTGATAGCATCGTCCGAGTCGAAGATGAAGCAGTCTTCCGGACGAAGGTTGCGGGTGATGCGGAACTTGGCCTTGACGTAGTTCTCCATATCGTGGCCGTAACGGTCGAGGTGGTCTGGAGTGATGTTTGTGATGATGGCGATGTCGGGCCTGAAATCGTAGATGTCGTCAAGCTGGAAACTGCTGATTTCCAGTACGTAGTAGTCGTGTTTTTCGGTTGCAACCTGAAGCGCGTAGCTCATCCCTATGTTGCCTCCCAGGCCGACGTTGAGGCCGGCTTCCTTGAGGAGGTAGTAGATGAGCGATGTCGTGGTGGTCTTGCCGTTGGAGCCTGTGATGCAGATTTTCTTCGCGCTGTCGTAGCGTGAAGCGAACTCGATCTCCGAGATGATGTGCTTCCCGGCTTCGCGGAGTTTCACTATCATCGGGGCTGTCTGCGGGATGCCAGGGCTTTTGATGACTTCGTCTGAGGAGAGAATCTTCTCCTCGCTGTGTCCGCCCTCCTCGTAGGGGATATCCCACTTGCGCAGGGTCTGCTGATATTCTTCCTTTATCTTTCCGCTGTCGGAGAGAAAGACGTCGAAGCCTTTGACTTTGGCGAGCACGGCGGCTCCGACTCCGCTCTCGGCTCCTCCCAACACAACTATTCTTGACATACTATCTGATTTTCAAAAGTGCCAACGTGCTTACAGCCAGAATCATACCCACAATCCAGAACCGTGTGACAATCCTTGGCTCCGGGACGCCCTTCTTCTGGAAGTGGTGGTGGAGCGGGGCCATTAGGAATACCCTGCGGCCTTCTCCGTATTTCTTTTTGGTATATTTGAACCACCCTCTCTGGATGATGACCGAGAGGCTCTCCGCAAGGAAGATTCCACACAGCAGAGGCAGGAGAAGTTCCTTGCGGATGAGTACCGCGCTCACGCCGATGATGCCTCCGATGGTGAGGCTGCCCGTGTCGCCCATGAATACCTGTGCAGGGAAGGTATTGTACCACAGGAAGCCGATGAGCGACCCGACGAAGGCCGACATGAAGATGGCGACTTCTCCGGAGCCTGGAATGAACATGATTCCAAGATACTTGGCATCTATGGCATCGCCGCCGAGCCAGGCCATCACACCTATCGCCACTCCTACTATCGCCGAAGTTCCGGCGGAAAGGCCGTCCATGCCGTCGGCGAGGTTGGTCCCGTTGGAGCAGGCGAGGATGACGAAGATAATCATCGCCATGTATATGCCCCAGGAGCAGTAGACGCCCATTTGTCCTTTGAAGACTGAGAGCCAGGAGTAGTCGAACTCGTGGGCTTTCACGAATGGTATCGTCGTGGTGAGCGTGTCCGTGGGGATTGCCGGGCTGATGCAGACGGTGAGGGCTATCAGCAAGCCAAGGCCGAACTGGAGGATGAGCTTGCACTTTTCGCTCATGCCTTCCTTGTTGTGCTTGAAGACCTTGATATAGTCGTCGGTGAAACCTATCGCGCCGCACCACAGCGTGGTGACGAGAAGGAGAATGGTGTAGATGCTGTCCAGTCTGCAGACGAGCAGGGCGGAGCAGACAAGGGCTATGATTATAATTACTCCGCCCATGGTCGGGGTGCCCTTCTTCTGCATCTGGCCTTCTAGTCCGAGGTCGCGGATGGTTTCGCCGATTTGGTGTCTGCGCAGAGTGTCTATGATTTTCCTGCCTGCGAAGAATGATATCAGCAGACTTATCACGAAGGCAAGCATCGCTCTGAAGGAGAGGTAGTGCATAAGTCCCGTTCCCGGAATGTTCATCCCGAGCGACTCAAGCCATTCTGAGAGGTGGTACAACATTGTTTAGCTTTGGTTTTTGAATACGTCGTTTACAATCTCACGTTCATCGAAATGGCGTTTTTCCTTCCCTATAATCTGATAGGTCTCGTGGCCTTTGCCAGCAATCAGCACCGTTGCTCCCGCTGGGGCGAGCATGATGGCAGTGCGGATGGCTTCCTTGCGGTCTGGTATGCTGATGCTCTTGGCTAAGCCCTTCTCCGAAAGTCCTCCTTTTATCTCGTCAATTATGTCCTCCGTGCGTTCTGTGCGGCTGTTGTCAGAAGTGATGAAAATCCTGTCTGCAAGTCTCTCGGCCACCTGGGCCATCTCCGGACGTTTGCTGCGGTCCCTGTCGCCTCCGCATCCGAAGAGGCAGATGAGCTCCTTCCCCGGCGATACTGCCCTGAGAGTGGTGAGGACGTTTTCCAGAGCGTCGGGGGTGTGGGCGTAGTCGATGAACACGTTGACGCCGTTCTTTCCGTGAAGGACCTCGAGCCTTCCGGGAGCGGCCTTCAGCACGGAGAGGGCCACGAGGGCCTCTTTGGAGTCGATGCCGAGCTCAACTGCAGTGCTATAGATGGCGAGGGCGTTGTAGGCGTTGTGCTGCCCGACCAGAGAAGTCCAGACTTCTGTGCCGTCGATGTTGAGCAGCATGCCCTCGAAACTCTCCTCGAGGATGCGGCATTTGTGGTCCGCAGCGTTGCGGCATGAATATGTGACCACTCTCGACTTTGTGTTCTGCACCATCACCTTGCCGTTGCGGTCGTCAATGTTGGTGAGTGCCACGGCGCTCTTAGGCAAGGAGTCGAAGAATGCTTGCTTGCAGCGAAGATAGGCAGCGAAAGTCCCGTGGTAGTCGAGATGGTCGTGGGTTAGGTTGGAGAAGATGCCTGCTGCAAAGCGCAGCCCGCTCACTCTCTTCTGGTCTACCCCGATGGAACTGATTTCCATGAAGCAGTACTCGCAGCCTTTCTCCACCATCTTGTGGAGAAGGGAGTTGATGGTTATCGGGTCGGATGTCGTGTTGGCCGTCTCGAGCCTTTCGTCCCCGACGTAGTTGGCTATCGTTGAGAGTAGTCCGCATTCGTGCCCGAGGGCGCGGAACATGTTGTACAGGAGGGTTACCGTTGTGGTCTTGCCGTTTGTGCCGGTGATGCCGACAAGTTTTAGGCTGCGGCTCGGGTGGCCAAAATAGTTGTCGGCTGCCAACGCCGCCGTCAGCCTGCTGTCCTCGACAATGACACTCGTGCCATCGAACGCCTGCGCCTCGCCCTCGTAGGCCAGCGCCGCGGCTCCGGCCTTGATGGCGTCCGCGATGTGCTCGCGCCCGTCGTTGCCGCAGCCTGTCACGGCTATGAACAGCCCTCCCGGCACGACCTTTCTGGAGTCGTTGGTGATGCCGGCAATCTCGATGTCGAGACTGCCTTTGCTCCCGATGACCGGGCAAGCTTTCATTATGTCGCTGAGTTTCATTTTTTCTTTTCCGGATTTTCCCTGAAATACGGGTCTATATTGTAAAGCTGGTCCACGATGGAGCGGATTGCCTCAGCGGGTATGCCGCCTCCCTGGAAGCTTTTGTTCGTGGGCTTGGAGTAAACGACGCAGATCACGCTGTATTGAGGGTCCTCCGCAGGGAAAAATCCTGCGAATGTGCCTTGATATTTCTGCCGCCCGGAGGCGTCGCGGTACTGTCCGTTGTCGAATACCCCGTACGAAGTTCCAGTCTTGCCGGCAACGGAGCATCTGGCTCCCTTGAGCCTCCGCGCAGTGCCTTCCTCGGTGACCGCCTTCAGGGCCCGCGTGAGCGTGTCTGCGACGGCTTCGGAACATACGGCGGCGTTGAGGACGCTCGGTCCGCGCTTCTCCACGACACGTCCGTTTTCCTTGACGCTCTCGACCAGATACGGCTTCATCATCTTGCCCTTGTTGGCAATGGCGTTGTAGAAGGTCAGGATGTGGAGCGGAGTCTCCTGCGTGCTGTATCCGAACGCGATGGATCCGAGGTCTGTGTTGCTCCAGTATCTGGTCTTCGGGTTCGGGATAACCGGTGTCTGAAGTCCGTCAAGGTCGAAGTCGAAAGCTTCTCCGAGCTTGTAGGAGTAGATGTTGGAGAGGAACTTGTCGGTCTTGTCGGAAGTCTTGGTCTTGCCGTAGAACTTGATTGCGAGGGTTGCGAAGACGTAGTTGGAGGATATCTTGAACCCTTCCATTATGCTGATTCTGCCGTTCTTGGAGTGCGGGTTGACGTGGTTGTCGCGGCGGAGGGTGGTACCCTCGACTATGCCGTTGTTTGCCGGAAGAGTCTCCTCGAGACTCTTGATATAGCCGTCGTTGAGCACCGACATGAGGGTGACTGTCTTGAAGACAGAGCCCGGCTCGCCTCTGCGGCCTACCGCGAGGTTCTGAATCTCCTCGAACGGCCCGTCGCCCTTGTCACGCACGAGGTTCACCATGGCTCTGATGGCTCCGCTTTTTGTCTCCATCAGCACAAGGCAGGCCCCTTCGAGATCCTGTTCTCCTTCAATCTGCTTTCTTAAGGCTCGGTCGGCAATCTCCTGATAATCAATGTTTAGGGTGGTGACGAGGTCTCTGCCGTCCACCGCCTTGACGTAGCTGCTGTCGCTGTTGCGTATGCGTCCGTTATCGGTCGTGCGGAGATATTCGCGGCCTTCCTGTCCATGGAGGATGTAGTCGAACTTGCCTTCGAGGCCGATATGGGTGTTGGATACGCTGGCACGGTTGTCCCTGACGAAACCGATGGTGCGGCGGGCGAGGGCCCCGTACGGGTATTGGCGGATGTTGCTGCGCTCCACAATCATTCCGCTGCGGTAGCGGCCTTCGTTGAAGAGAGGCAGAGCGATGATGCGGTTGTAGGCGTTGTGGTCGACCCTGTGGCCTATCTTGACATATTTCTTGCCGTCGGCGCGGCTCTTGATGATGAGACGGTAGAACTCCCTCGCGCTCTTCTCCGGGAACTCTTTTGCGAGACCTTCGGCGAGGCGAGTCGCTTTCTCGCGCCACTTCTTCTCGTTCTCTTCATCGTAACTGTCCTTGCCTACGGTGCAGTCCATGTAGAACTGGTACATCGGGCAGGAGATTGCGAGCAGTTTGCCGTTGGAGTCGTAGATGCGGCCCCTCTCCGGTTCCTGCCTGCGGACGATGCTTGCCGGCGTCAGGGCTTCGGCTATGTCGGGATCGGGTTTGAACCCCACCTGGATGTAGATGAGTTTGCCGATGAGGATGATGGCTGCCGCCAGAAGGAGGACATAGGTCATGTAGACCACGACTCCTATGCGGTCCGTGGGCTTCTTCGGCTTCGCTATGTTGTTTCCTGTCTCTTTCATCTGTCAAGTTCGTATGCCGGATTCTTCGGCTCTCTGACCGTAGAGCCGAGGCTCTCGAGCCTCTTGTCCACGGCGTGGCGTCCCGACAGTCTGGCTATGTCGTAGTACTTCTGCGCATTCGCTATCTCAAGTTCTCTCAGCACGGCCTTTTTATCCTCCACCTTCGCCATCGTCGTCTCAATCATCAGGCTCCCCCAGATGACGAGTCCGAATAGAAGGAATACGTAGGCGATGTGGATGAAGTATTTCCCTGCGTTGAGACGCTGGAGAAACTCTCCCTTCATTGCTGCCATGAACGCGTTGCGGAGAAACACGAGGACATCTTTCATCTTCCACTTCCTCATATCCTTTCAGCTATTCTGAGTTTTGCGCTTCTGGCTCTCGTGTTGCTCTCGATTTCTTCCTCCAACGGGAGAATCGGTTTGCGGTTCACTGCCTTGAACGGTGCAAGGCTGCGCCCGAATCCGTCCCGGGACTCGCTGCCGTCGATGTTGCCGCTGCGTATGAAGTTCTTGACCATCCTGTCCTCAAGAGAGTGATAGGTGATGACCGAGAGCCTGCCTCCCGGCTTGATGGAGGCTGCCGTCCCTTCGAGGAACTTCTCCAGAGAGCGCATCTCGTCGTTGACTTCGATGCGGAAGGCCTGGTAGATTCTCGCGAGGAACTTGTGCTCGGCGAACGGTGGCAGGGCGGGCGCGATTGCGCTGTGGAGGTCGCTTGTGGAGAGAATGGGGGTTTTGGAGCGTGCCTCAAGAATCAGAGTTGTGACTCTTGAAGCGTTCTCGACTTCCCCGTAGAGTTTAAGAATCCTTTCCAATTCCGCTTGCGTATAAGAATTGACGACGTCCGCGGCAGTTTTGCCGCCCTGCGCGTTCATCCGCATGTCGAGTGGGGCATCG
The DNA here is from genome assembly GCA_964385795.1 of uncultured Muribaculaceae bacterium. Lineage (GTDB taxonomy): Bacteria > Bacteroidota > Bacteroidia > Bacteroidales > UBA932 > Cryptobacteroides. The sequence goes on along the minus strand of CAYLPY010000001.1, from coordinate 164,882 downwards.
TAGCGGAATGAGAAGCCTCTCTCCGCCGTGTCGAACTGGTGGGAACTGACTCCCAGGTCCGCCAGGATGCCGTCCAGCCTGTCCTTGCCCTCGTAGAGGAGGACATAGTTGTGTATAAACCTGAAATTATTGTGTATCAGTGTAAAACGTGGGTCTTCAGGAGCGTTCGCGATGGCGTCACGATCTCTGTCGAAAGAGTATAGGTGCCCTTCGGTGGAGAGTCTCCGCAGGATTTCGCGGCTGTGGCTGCCACCTCCGAAAGTGGCGTCGGCGTAGCGCCCGTCCGTATTGAGGACGAGTCCGTCGATGCTTTCGTTCAAAAGGACTGGATTGTGATATTCTGACATCCGCGGCCGCTCCTATTTTTTGGAGAGGCTTTCTGCTATGGCGATGAATTCTTCTTCAGAAAGGGCGGAAGCCTCGAATTTCTCCTTCGCCCAGATCTCGATTTTGAAATCATTGCCGGAGAAAACCACTTCCTTGTTGACACCGATTGCTGCGAGGAGTTTCGCTCTTATCGAGATACGTCCGAACTTCGCGTCCGGCTCCACTATGTCCCGATCCCGCATGTATTCTCTCCAGAATGTTGCGTGCTGTCTGTTGAAAGTGAGGTCAAGAGAAGACATGACTTCGCTGGACTGGCGTTTCCACTCTTCGAAGGTGTACATCTCGAGACAAGGCTCGAAAAGGTTCTTCTTGACCACAAACCTCATGTCGCTTCCAAGGGGGAGAGCTGCCTTAAGCGGAGCAGGGAAGACCAGTCGTCCCCTGTCGTCCATCTTGGATATGTATTCCCCTATGAAAGTAGCCATTTCAATATTCTTATACGCGGTGTCAAAGTTAGGGATAATTTTCCATTTTCTTACACTTTGTTCCCAAAAATATAAAGAAGAATCTCCTGCCGCTGCAGTCCCGGCTTGCCCCCCGAAAGTCGCGTCTTTGCTGTAGCTTCACGTAGGGCGAGAATCTTTTTTATAGTATTTATAAAAAAATTAAAAAAGTATTATATTTGCGGCGGTTTTAAGGTTAGTAAGTATTGGTTCCAGCCTGCGGAACTTGTTGCAGGGCATAGGGCGTTGCGGCGGTAACCGCTTCAGAAGCAGCTGGTTGGACAAATGAGTTGTTTTTATGGTCAAGAACATGACTGTCGGGAATCCTTCCCGGCTTATTTTAGGATTTGCGTGGCCGCTGATTCTTGGAAGCATCCTTCAGCAGGGCTACAATCTCATTGATGCCGTGATCGTGGGTCACTTTGTCGGAGTCAATGCTTTGGCTGCCGTCGGGGCAGGCTCGTCTGTGATTTTCCTGATTCTGGGATTCTGCAACGGTTGCACTGGCGGCTTTGGCATTCCGATAGCGAAGAGCTTCGGAGCCGGGGACGATGCCGAGCTTCGCAAGTATGTGTCCGCGAGTTTCCGCGTCAGCGCGATGATTTCACTGGCCGTGGCAGTGACGACAGCTCTCCTTTGCTCGAGTATCCTGCACTGGATGCGTACCCCGGATGTCATCTTCCGCGATTCGTACCTATATCTGCTCGTCACTTTCCTCGGAATCCCTTTCACGATGGCGTACAATCTGCTGGCGAGTGTCATGCGGGCGCTCGGGGACAGCAAAACTCCGTTCTGCTTCCTGCTGCTTGCGGCGCTGCTCAACGTGGCCTTTGACTTCCTGTTCATCGTGGTGGTGGGCTGGGGCGCTTTCGGTGCTGCCGTTGCCACCGTCATTTCGCAGGGCGTGTCTGCACTGCTCTGCTACATATACATGTATAGGCATTTCGATATCCTGCGCTACCGCTCGGAAGATGAAAAGGCCTTTGACTGGGGAAAGCAGAGGCAGTTGCTCTCGGTAGGCGTGCCGATGGGGCTTCAGTTTTCCATCACCGCCATCGGAAGCATAATGTTGCAGAGCGCCAATAATGCTCTTGGCACTGCTGCAGTCACTGCATTCACGGTGGCGATGCGCATAAAGATGTTCTTCATCAGTCCTTGCGAGAATCTCGGGGTGGCAATGGCCACATACTGTGGACAGAACTTCGGCGCGGGTGAGATGCGGCGCATCCGGAAGGGGCTGTTCGCTGCTCTTGGGATGATTGCAGCCTACGTTGTCCTTGGCAATGCCGTGATGCTCACTTTCGCGGACAGTTTCGTCTCGTTCTTTGTGGACGCTTCCGAGACTGAGATTGTGGAGAAAGCCGTGATTTTCCTCCAGACTTCCTGTCCGTTCTGGGTGTTCCTCGGCACGCTCTGTGTGCTGCGATATTCCATCCAGGGTCTTGGCTTTACGCGTCTGGCAATGATGTCCGGCGTATTTGAGATGGTGGCCCGCATCGCGGTGAGTATCTGGCTCGTGCCGACACTTGGCTTTAAGGGTGTCTGCTTCGGCGACCCTATGGCCTGGATGGCGGCCTGCGTCTTCCTCGTCCCTACGATAAGTTGGATTCTACACAAACTCTCTCATCCTTTCTCCAGAGGAAGGGAGTGCGTCCCTATCCATTGACGATTTCCCTTGCCCTGCGGCGGTGTGACGGGCCCTGTCAAAAAAAGAAGGAGCTGCATGCAGTTCCTTCTTTTTTTGTTGAGACCGGACGACTTTCCGGCCTCGTAATTACTTGTAGGGGGCTATTTATTCGACGAACGCGACGATTTCGCCCTTGGCCACGTCCTTGCCCTGCTTCGCGGTGATTGCCACGACCCTGCCGTCAACGGCTGCGTGGATTTCCTCGATGCCGTAGGTCGTCTGGACATAGCCGCATGTCTCGCCGGCCTTGAACTCCGTGCCGACGGCAGGCGCGGTGGACTTGTCCTCGACATCTATCTGCCAGAGCATCCTGCCTTTTACCGGAGTCTGTACAGGGGTGGCCTTCGGGTACTTGGCGACGATGGCGTCGATGTCGAACTCCGGCATCTCCACTACCGGGCGCTTCACCACTATCGGGGCGCCGGCCTTTGCCTTGAGGGCTTCGAGATCCTTGTTGAATCTCTCCTTGGCTACGCCGCTCCTGTAGTCGCGGTACTGCCTTTCATGCATGGCAAGCTCGAATAGCTCTTCGTCGTCCTGTCCGCAGTCCCAGCCTTCGTCGGCCATCATCTTGCGGAACTTAGGAAGCTCGTCCGGGTACATGTCCTGAGGGTTGCCGGTGTAGAATTCCATCCCCTTCGACTTGGCGAGCTCTACGATTTCCGGTGCGAGTGTCCCGGGGAGTTTGCCCATCCTGCCGAGAATCATTCCCCAAGTATCCTTGTCAATGCTGCTGAAGCGCGGCTTGTTCTGGCTCAGCGCGAGCAGGTTCATGAGAGCAGTGTTCTTGACATACTGGCTGAACGGAGTCACGAGCGGAGGGTATCCAAGCCGAGGCCATACGTATTCCACTTCGTTGAAGAGCTTGACCATCAAGCTGTCCACGCTGCTTTCCGACTTGCCGTTTGCCCTTTCGGAGGCGTTGATGGCGGCCTTGAAGCCTTTCAGGTCGGCCATCATCGAACCCATCATTCCTCCAGGGAGGCCGCAGCCGACGAGGAGTGAGGTCATGTGGGAGTTGCTCGGATCAATCCAGTATCCGAGGAAGTCGTCGATGAACTCCTGAGTGAGGCGGCGGACTTCCATATATGCGTCCATGTTGATGTCCTTGACGAGGAATCCGTCGGCGCGGAGCATCTGCTGGATGGTAATCACGTCAGGGTGGACCTTGCCCCATGAGAGCGGCTCCACTGCCACGTCTATGTAGTCTGCGCCGGCTCTCGCGACTTCCAGCATTGATGCCGGAGCGAAGCCGGGGCCGCTGTGTCCGTGATACTGGACGAGGATGTGCGGGTATTTCTTCTTGATGCCGGCCGTGAGCTGCGCGAGGAAAGTCGGACGTCCGACTCCTGCCATGTCCTTGAGACAAATCTCGTCAGCTCCGTACTCCACGAGCTTGTCCACCACTTTGAGGTAGTATTCGACGGTATGGACGGGGGAGTAGGTGATGGACAGGGCTGCTTGGGAAATCATTCCAGCCTTCTTGGCGTATTCTACCGAGAGCTTGAGATTGCGGTGGTCGTTGAGTCCGCAGAAAGAACGGGCGATGTCGGTGCCCTGGGCTTTCTTGACCTTGAACATGAGCTCGCGTACATCGGCCGGCACAGGGTTCATCCTGAGGGCATTGAGGCCTCTCTCCAGCATGTGGGTCCGGATGCCGGCCTTGTGGAACGGGGCTGTCCACTTGCGGACGGCCACATTAGGGTTCTCTCCGTAGAGAAGGTTGACCTGCTCGAATGCGCCGCCGTTTGTCTCGACGCGGTCGAAGCATCCCATATCGATGATTGCCGGTGCCACTCTGACGAGCTGGTCCACTCGCGGCTGGTATTTGCCGGAGGACTGCCACATGTCCCTATATACGAGGGAAAACTTTATTTCTTTAGCCATATCGTGTTTACTTGGATTCAGTGCGAACAAATCGTACAAATATAAGGCAAATAATCCGATTTTGTCTGTTTTTTGTGCCGGTGTACTTGCATTGTTGTGAAAAATGCCTATATTTGCAGTCCATACTGACATGGTGCGATTAGTTCAGTTGGTAGAGCACCAGATTGTGGTTCTGGTTGTCGTGGGTTCGAGCCCCACATCGCACCCCACCGCCTTCGGGCGCATCCCAAGTCTCCGACATTCAGTCGGGGACTTTTTTTTTGTTGCCGTCTCTATGCAGCAAGAAAGGCCACTTATGTCCGGACGGAGGATGGCGGAGTTCTTTGAGCATTGGGTCTCGTTCTGGGAGGAAATGAGTGGATTCTGATTCTGTTCGGTTAATAATTTATCGCCGTGATGGCATTTTCTGAATAAATTGCCACATTCGCAGCGTTTTTGCGGAAGCGAACTTTAACGTGACCGATTTTACAAAAATTTAATAACCACTAATCAAAAAACAAGATGAAGTCACTCAATTTCAGGTCGGTGCTGCTTGCGGCACTAACGGCCATCTCTCTTGTCCTTTGCGATTCGGAAGTTCTTGCCCAGACAACTGCCGTCACAGGCAGCGGCAAGGTCGTCGATGCCGGCGGAGTCCCGGTAGTCGGAGCGTCCGTGATTCAGAAGGGCAATACCTCTAACGGTGTCATGACCGACTTGGATGGTAAATTCTCCATTAAAGTTCCATCCGGTGCGGTTCTCGAGATTTCCTGCATCGGCTATGAGACGAAGGAAGTCAAGCCTGCCGCCAATCTCACCGTCGTGCTCGCGGAGGACGCTATGTTCCTCGAAGAGACGGTTGTCATCGGCTACGGTTCCGTCAAGAGGAGCGATCTTACCTCTGCAGTCTCCTCCATGTCCGCCGAGTCAATCGAAGACCGCCCTATGGCACGTGCAGAGGAGGCTCTTCAGGGACAGCTCGCCGGCGTGACGGTCCAGATTACCAATGCTGAGCCGGGTGCGGACCCTCAAATCCGCGTCCGCGGAGCTGCTTCCATCAGCGCAGGCAACGACCCTCTCTATGTGATTGACGGAGTGCCTCAGACCTCAATGACTGGACTCAACCCTAACGATATCGCGAACATCGAGGTCCTCAAGGACGCGGCTTCCGCTGCCATCTATGGTTCCAGAGGCTCTAACGGCGTAGTCATCGTTACCACCAAGTCCGGAAAGAAGGGCGCGCCGAAGGTTTCGTTCTCCGCATCGGCCGGTGTCGCGACCCTCGAAAAGAAGATGGACGTGTTCAGTGCCACCGAGTGGATGGAATTCGCGGTCCGCTGTATGGATGCGCAGTACCTCAAGATGTATCCTGCCGGAAAAATATCCGATGACAACGCGACCCGTATCGCCAACCTCGGCCTTACCGGACCGCAGAGGACAGGCGGTAACGCGGTCAACTTCGATGACCGCTGGTTCAAGTATCTCAGTCCGGAGATGCAGGCGTCCCACACCTATTATGATGATGGGTCAGAACTCAGCCTCCTCGACTGGCAGGACTATGCATACAGTCCGGCTCCGCAGCAGAACTACAACGTCAGCGTCTCCGGAGCAACCGATGCTGTCAAGTATCTCTTCTCTCTCGGCTACCTCGATCAGGATGGACTTTCTCCTGCATCCAACTACAAGAGAATCAATCTCCGCACCAATGTCGAGAGCAAGATAAACGACTGGCTTAAGATGGGACTCAACCTCTCGCCGTCGTTCATCATCAACACCGGTGCCGGTCAGGGCAACGGAAAGGATTCCCGCGCCCACCACGTGCTGACATCTCCGCCTGTGTCGGATACGGGAGTGGGGTATGACACCCAGTATTATCCTAACGCCACCTATCTCTGGGGCGGTTCAGGAATGCGCCCGAAGAAGTATTATGAAGAGACGGCCGCCCACACCAACGCGCTCCGCATGCAGGCGAGCTCGTTCATCCGCATCAATCCTTTCGACGGATTCCAGATTGAAGGAACGGCATCCGCGAACTATACCAACACCAATACCAATACCTTTACGGCCAACACGATGACCAACAACAACTGGCTCCAGCCGGAAGGTTCAAAGTCGAGTGCGGTGCATACCACCGACTATAGCCTCAACACCCTGCTTCAGCTCGTTGCAAACTACGACAAGACCTTCGGGAAGCACAACGTGTCGGCGATGCTCGGTGCATCTTCGGAAGTTGGAAACATCGGCTTCGGCACAGATCAGCGGTATTCCAACATGCCTAACGACGTGATCACCGGGACATTCATCGGAAGCAACTCGACCACTTCTCCTACCGTTTCCCGCTCCAATGTGACCGAGAAGACCAACACCAGACTTCTTTCCGCGTTCGGACGTGTCCAGTACAGCTACGACAACCGCTACATGCTTTCTGCTTCACTTCGCCGCGATGGCTACTCGCGTTTCGGCGCCGGCAGCAAGTGGGGATGGTTCCCTTCAGTGTCAGGCGGCTGGAACATAGCTAATGAAGATTTCTTCAAGAGCGCCGGCATCGGCTGGTGGAACACCCTCAAGCTCAGGGCAAGCTACGGACAGACCGGAAACTACGGCATTCCTGAGGATGCTGCCTACTCGACCCTCGTCGCAGGCACGTACGCAGGAGTCCTCGCATACTATGCGGACTCGTTCGGCAACAGTTCCCTCGGCTGGGAGAAGACCCACTCCACCGATGTCGCCGTAGATCTCGGTTTCCTCAACAACCGTATCCAGCTTTCTCTGGATTGGTATACCAAGACCACTACGGACCTCCTATACAATGTGCCGGTGCCGTCCGTTTTCGGAACGACCAACGTCTATGACAATCTCGGATCCGTGCGCAACTGGGGTCTCGAGCTTGAACTCAACACCGAGAACATCAGTACAAAGGACTTCGCGTGGAGCACCTCGTTCAACATGTCCTTCAGCAGGAACAAGGTCCTCCAGCTCGGCGATGACACGACCGAAGGCAACTTCGTCTACACGAGGCAGGCCAACAACATCAACCAGATCCTCCGTATCGGAGCACCTATGTACGAGTTCTACAACCACAAGAACATCGGTGTGTGGATGAGCCAGGGGGAGATCGACGACTACGTTGCTGCGACCGGACTCACTCCTAAATACTATGGACAGAATGTCGTGCCTGGAGATCCGAGGTACGAAGATGTCAACGGCGACGGAGATATCACCAATGACGACTGGCAGGTGCTCGGCGATCCGTCTCCGAGATGCGTGTTCGGTATGACCAACCGCTTTACCTACAAGAACTTCGATGCCTCCGTGCTCTTCACCGCCCAGGCTGGCGGCTACATCATGGGCGGATTCGGCCGAGCCGTTGACCGTGCCCATATGGGAACCCAGCAGAACACGTTGAAGCACTGGAGCAATGCCTGGTGGAGCGAGGAAGAGCCGGGAGATGGAGTCCTTCCTTACCCTCTCACAACCCATTCCTACAACATCGACTCCCGCTTCGTCTACAAGTCAGACTACTTCCGCATCAAGAACGTGACCCTCGGATACAAGATTCCGTTCAAGAAGTTCGTCGATTCTGTCCGTGTATATGCTTCCATCGAGAATCTCCTGATTCTGGACAACTACTATCTGGGTTACTCTCCTGAGGCTTCGAACCAGAGCGGATTCACGGGCGTGGACTATGGTGCCTACCCGTCTGCCCGCACCTTCACACTCGGTGTCAACATCAACTTCTAATCAATGCACAACATTATGTTCAAGAACATCAAATATATGATTCTTGCGGCAGGACTTGTGGCCGTCGCCGCATCCTGCGGAAAAGACTGGCTCAGCACGCCGCCTGTGGGCTCGATTTCTCCTGACGGATTCTATGTCACCCCTGCGCACATAGAGGCCGGAGTACTTGGAGTGTATGCCAATCTCCAGGGCGTTGAGGCCGGGCAGTACATGACTTTCTCCGAAGATCGTTCGGACAATGTCTGGGTCGACTCCGACCCTAACGGTATCCGTACCTGCTCGGAGTCTTCTTTCTACCGCATCACAGATGCCACGGATGAGGTGGGCTCCCTCTGGTCGGGCTGGTATAGCCTCATATACAACGCCAATCAGGTGCTTGCCAACATCGATGCCGCCGAGTTCTCCGATAACAAGGTTAAGGAGCAGTTCAAGGGAGAACTCCTTTTCCTCAGAGGATATGCACACTTTGAACTTGCGAGAGCTTTCGGTAATGTCCCGATTGTGAACCATGTTCTCTCTTCTGCAGAGGCCAAGAGCCTCAAGCAGTCTTCCGCATCGGAAGTTATCAACGGTTCCGTCATCCCGGATCTCAAGGAGGCGGAGTCTCTGCTTCCGTATCGCGCAGACATGAAGAACTCCAGCGGCAGCAGCGTGGCGGACGATGGACGTGCTGACAGACTTTCGGTACAGGCTCTTCTTGCACGTGTGTATATGACTTTGAAGGGGTATCCTTTCAACGATTCCGCCGCAAAGGCGCAGGCGAAGTCCTATCTCGAGACCGTACTCAGGGAGGGAAGCTCATACTTTGCTCCGGACATCACGGAGTGGAAACGCCAGTTCCTCACGGACAATGCTGCTGCCAACAAGTATCAGATCTTTGGTATCCAGCATCGTCTCGGCACCGGACTTCAGATGACTTTCGTTTCCGGCACCATGATCAAGAATCTTGACATCGTGTCCGACGGTTATCATTCCGGCTCCGAAATGAATCCTGTATATCCTGAGGCTACCCTCCGCTACGAGTTTGTTTCCAACAATGACCCTCGCGGTCTCGGGTTTGGATTTATCGACGGCTATGCCGCGTACGGCGATGTCCCTGAATACGTCAACCGCAACACGGAGTTTGACTATGAAGGCAGGACTATCACTTCGTTCGAGATGTCGATTAATGCCAAGTGGTGTCCTACAAAGACCAAGAGAGCGGAGCTCGGCATCCAGTTCAACGATTCCCAGCTCGGCACGGGGACATCTTCACTCAACAGGTGGCCTGTCAACTTCCCTGTTATCAGGTACGAGGACATGATGCTTCTCTATGCAGAGCTTCTCGTCGAGGACGGCGATGTCCTCGAAGCGATGAATCTGGTGAACAGAATCCGCAGCCGTGCAGGCATCAGTCTTGTCCCTACCAATCCTTCCTCTTCCGATGCGATGAAGTATGTCAAGCGCGAGCGCCAGCTGGAGCTCTATCTTGAAGGAGTGCGCTGGTTCGATATGGTCCGCTACGGCGACTGGAAGGAACTCACCCTCGCAAAGTATGACAGGTACAAGACCAACGGCGCTTACCGCACCAACGTGGCTCCGGAGAACCTCAAGGACGGCCGTTATCTGCTGCCTATCCCTAAGCCGGAAGCTTCTGCCGCTCCTGGACTCTACACCCAGAACAAGGACTGGGATTAGTTTCTCTGCTCGATGATGAAAGTGGCGGTCATGAAGCCGAAATGCTTATGGCCGCCACTCATTATGTCAATGTCCTTCACGGAGCGTCGTGGATGATGTTGCCGGATTGCAGTTAAAATTTGTAAGTGACGCTGTCCGGAAACAACAATTTTGCGGCGTTTTTCTTTATCTTGAAACTGACGGCATCTCCGCCTTTCTTTGGTTGGCCTGTCTCTAAATCTACCTTGGGACGTCCGAGCAAAAGGTCAACCGTTATCATGCTTTGCTCAAGCAGAATGTCAAACTGTGGCACAATCGGGTTTCTGGTGTGCTCAATCTTGTTGAACATAAACTGCTCCTGCCCGTGGTCGCCTATTCTGGTGTCGACTTCAATCCAGAATGTTTCATGATGCTTGGTGAGCAGGCACTTGTGGAGCGTCTGCAAACGCCATACAGCGACATCTGCAACTTTTTTGAATGCACCATCGTCGGTTCTGGTGTCTTCCTCAATCTCCAAAAGATTGTCGGGATAGTTTATGTTCAAACGGAGGTTCTGTGAGTTTGGGGCTTTACAGTATAGCGTGTTTCTGTATGATTTGATTCCGCTTGACAAATAACCATATTTTTCGACGATCTCGCTTCCGCTTTTAAGGCGGCTGATGTCCCAATCGGGGACTTTGCAGAAGAGGTTCTTCTTGATGCTTGGTCTTTGACTTCTGAAACTTTTCAACTCTATTCCCTCATAGTCGGGAAGAGGCGAATCGTTCATGTCTATACCTAGGAGCGCTTCAACTTGCCGGCCTATTGCCGTATCTGCGTTAAGATTGGTGTCAATCCATTGACCCTGATAATCCATAAGCCGTCCGAGCAGTTCCTCCGAAACCATGTCTGCGCTGAATGACATATCGTGTATCAAATCTCGGATTGGATTCTCGATGGATGTTTCGGAGTACTTGGCAATATCTACCTGAGTCAAGTTGATAACGTACAGCTCTTGAGGATTCATCGCGATGATTGCCTGAATGTCATCTGCCTTTGCGGACTCTTTCAAGCGGTAGACCCAAAGACGGGGGTCGCCGTCCTTGGTCTCCGGTCTATAAAGCGAAGTCTGTGTCACGATGTCCTTGAAACCAGTGAGGATATGTGTCGGGACCGTTACTTTGTGGTCTTGCCCTTTGTGTTGACTTTCATAATCGTGGACCTTGTTCTCCTTGAAGTAGGTTCTCATTGGGGGTGTGGCATCCAGAATCGATTTCTTCAATCCTGTGGCGGTGACCTGTACCAGAGTGAACTTGATATTATGGTTCACCAGATATTCCATGTTTTTCTTTTCGAATGAGGTGAACGGTCTCATATGTATCATAGGCCTTATTTGATTGCTTTGAGAATTGTATTGCCGATTGCTCTAGCCATGAGCGGCGGAACAGCATTGCCGACTAAAGTGTATTGAGGAATCTCTGACTTGCGTTTGTCTCCTCCTGTCTGGCGTTTGCCCTGAAATACGAAGGAGTCATCGAAAGACTGAAGTCTTGCCATTTCGCGAACGGTCATGGCGCGAAATCGGGAATAATGGATGAAATCATCCGGCATTGTAACCACAGTGGGACTTTGCCCTTTTGGATTGAGGACGGTGTAGTTGCGCTTTTGCGATTCCAGCTTTTTCTTTTTAAGTTCGGCTTTGCATGTTTCGTTGTACTCTCCGTGTTTTGCAATGATGGACAGACGCTTTTTTACATCTTCGCTCTGGAAACTGGTCTGATGATTGAAAAGTTCATGCTCCACTCTCATCATGCTGTTCTCCAGTTCTTCTGTTGTGCGTACATAAAAAGGTCTGCATTCAAATTCGAATCTGTGGCCAAGCCTCCCTATACGTGACCATTCAGAGAACGTATGTTGTTCAGCTTCTTGTGAAATTGAGCCGTCAATGGCGCGCTTGCGAATCAGATTGTCAAGTTCCGTGTTCTTTCTTGGCTTGCCATACGTGGTCTTGGTCTCCCCATTACCTATGAAATCCAAATCCGCAATGGCTTCGTAGACAGTCACTTTCTCGTCCTCAGTGACCGTGGCCGGAATGTCTGTAATCAATCTCTGATCATTGCGACAACCTATGAATAGGACTCTTTCGCGATTTTGTGGTACACCGTAGTCGGCGGAGCGAACCACGATAGGCTTTTCTATGCGATATAGACGAATGATGTCCAATATCTTCTCGAACTCTTGAAGGCTGCCGTCTTTTGCCGCATAGGTCTTCAATGTGTCCATGCACTCGTCCAAAGTCATTGCATAAACGCTGATCATAGATTTGAATAACTCGGCCTTGTCACGCATTCTGTCAAATTCCTTCACATTGTCTACAGCAAAGAGAATCTTTTCGATGATGGCATCATTCTCCATCGCTTCAATGAAATCATTCATCGAATGCATAAATGCATCATTGTCTATGTTGCAGGCAGTCTTTTCTTGAATGATTGCGTTCTGAATGTCAATACGCTCTTGATTGTGTTTAAGGAGATTCAGCCCATGTCGTATCGTGCTGATGTGTGTGTTGGACTTGCTGACGCGATAGTCTATGCTTCGGGTCAATACTTTGAACATCTCCTCAATTTCGGAGAAGAACTCCTCGATGTTCGCATTCATCTTGGAATCATCTTCTATTTCCAGACGGGCTTTGGCCATGAAGCAATTCTTCGCGAAAGGCGTGGCTGTTCTGCCCAACATTTCGTTCAGGTAGCTATATAGCTTTGAGGTCTTCGTCGGGTCGATGATAGAGCGGATCTGGCTCATGATTTCATCCTTGAAATGCCCTTTGTCCTTTGTGAGAATGCCTTTGACATTCTCCATGACGAAATATTTCGGGCGTAGAGCTATAATCACTTTCAAGTAATGCTCAAAGAGGTTGTCCCTTTTGTCGTATTTGCGGCGACGGCCGGATAAACTGAACGATTGGCAACTTGGGCCGCCGGTAACGACATCAATGTCTTGCTTTCCTATCTTTTTCTTGAGGTCGCTGAGGAAGGTGTCGGACATTATGTCTTCCGTCAAGAATTCGGTTTTCAGTCCTAACACTTCATTGTATCTGGCACGATGGGTCAGTTCGCAGTTCTCGTTGATGTCGCTTGCGAGGACAAAGTCATAATACTTGTCTTTGGTGTAGGCTTGCATAAAGCCTTCGCTGATGCCTCCGGCACCTGCAAACAAATCCACGAAAGTGACGGCTTTTCTGCCTTCTATAAATTCTCTCTTTTGTGCCATATTAACCTTGTGGCCGGGCAACAAGGCCTCGCCATTCTGCAAATTTACAAATATCTGCTAATATGTGACGACCCCGGGTTGGTATTGTCTTTAAAATGAGGACTGGCATATGTACAATGTTGATTTTTACACCTTAAATTGTGTCCAAGCGTGTCGAATTTTATCGATGCCGACGGCGGGCAACTTGTCGCGGAGAGGCTTTTGCCGCCCCTGCAAGACAAGTCGGCGGTATATCTTCAGTCTTGGAGAAAAAACATCTATCCTCGAAAATACTGCCAAACCTTTACCAACTTATTATTTAACGCTTACTTGATGAGACAAGGCCGGCAGTTTTGTTGGCAGGCTTCCTTATATTTGCATTCCGTCTGAACACTCGTAAGGATGAGGGTCATTTTCCATATAGATGTCAATTCGGCTTTTCTCAGCTGGACGGCTGTCAAGATGCTTTCGGAAGGAGGCCCTGACATCCGTCTCGTGCCCTCCGTCGTGTCTGGCGACCCATCGGACCGCAGGAGCATCGTCACCGCCGCGTCCATCCCCGCAAAGAAACTCGGCATCAAGACCGCGCAGCCGGTGGGCATGGCCCTCCGGACCTGCCCGAACCTGATGATCGTCTCCGGCGACTGGGCGTGGTACAAGCGCTGCTCGGACGCGTTCATGAACATCTGTGCGAGCTATTCTCCGGTCCTCCAGAAGTTCTCGATAGACGAATGCTTCATCGACATGTCCCTCCGGATAGGCGACAGAGACCCCGTGGCCGTGGCAACAGCGCTCAAGGACGAGATATGCTCGAAACTCGGGTTCACCGTCAACGTCGGTGTCGGGTCCAACAAACTGCTCGCCAAGATGGCTTCGGACTTCGAGAAGCCGGACCGCGTGCACACCCTCTGGGCGGATGAAGTGCCGGAGAAGATGTGGCCCCTCGGCGTGAGAGACCTGCTATGGGTGGGGAAGAAGACGGAAGCACGTCTCGTTGCCTTCGGAGTCAACACCATCGGTGACCTCGCATCGATGTCGGAGGGGACATTGGCGAGAATCGTCGGGAAGAATGCTGCGAAAAGCCTGCACGACAGTGCCCTGGGGCTGGACTCCTCGCCGGTGGAGACGGAGGTCCAGGAAAGCAAGAGCATAAGCGCCGAGCGCACTTTTCCGAAGGACATAGCGGACCATGATGGTCTGGACAGGGCGCTCTTCAACGTGGCGTGCATCGTGGCGCACAGGCTGAGGAAGTCGGATTTCAGCACCTCCTGCGTGTCGGTCTTCATCAAATACAAGGATTTCTCGGTTTTCCAGCGGCAGGGGAGGATGGAGCATCCCACCGATGTGACGGCACTTATCCTCTTCGAGGCTCGCCGGCTGCTCTACGACCTATGGGACAAGTCCACACCCGTGAGGCAGGTCGGGATAGCCCTTTCGCGCCTCTCGCACGAGAGCGTGGTCCAGATGTCTCTCTTCGAGGACCCCAAGATGGAGTATTACCGCGAGTGGGACAGAGAATACGACGAGCGCATGGCCCGGATGGGGGATGCCCGTCTGGCAGCGTATGAGCGGAAGCCGACGTCTCCCGAAGACCGCGGAACTCGTGGCGAGAACACTTTGGGCGGTGATGTTCGCCGTGAGAATGTGGGAGGCGGAACTGCGGCCCGAGAAGCGGCTCTGGAGTTCCGCTACTCCGGCAGAGAAAAGGCGCTTGCCGCAGCTAAAAAGGCGGTCCGCAATGTCGCTGGACGCTCCATGCAGAGCCGTCCCACGCCGGGAGGGGGAGTGTGCTTTGAGGTGAAGTCCGGCACAGTTGTGATTGAACGCTACATTTTTGTGCAGGAAGTCGACTGACTTCGCGACAGATTGTCCACCCTCCCGCAACTGGTATCATTATTGCCCGAGAGGTCGACGTAAACCTTTTTATCATGAACACGGAAGAAGCAATCGGACTGCGCCATTCAGTGCGCAGATATCTCGACAAGCCTGTCGAAGCGGAAAAACTCGCGCAGCTGAAGCGCTGCGCTGACGAATGCAATGCAGTTTCGGGACTGCACATCCAGATGGTTACCGATGAGCCGAAGGCGTTTTCTACGGGTATCTTCAAGTACGGAAATTTCGCCGAGGTGAAGAACTACTTCGTCCTTGCCGGCCCTAAAGGCCGCAAGTATGAGCAGGCGGCAGGATACTGCGGCGAAAAGCTGGTCCTCCTTGCCCAGACGCTCGGGCTCAACAGCTGTTGGGTTGGCCTGACCTACAAGAAGATTCCCGGGACATTCACTTTGGGAGAAGGCGAGAAGGTGCATTGCGTAATATGTTTCGGTTATGGAGAAAATCAAGGCGTTGCCCATAAGGTGAAGACTTTCGAGCAGGTCGCCGAGGCTCCGTCCGAGGCTCCGGGATGGTTCAGAAAAGGCGTGGATGCGGCTCTGCTTGCACCGACGGCGATGAACCAGCAGAAGTTCAAGTTCGCGCTCCTGCCGGACGGCAAGGTCAGTGCAAAGACGACTTTCTGCATCAACGGCTATGCCGACGTGGACCTTGGCATCGCCAAGCTGCATTTCGAACTCGGCGCAGGAACCGGCAACTTTATCTGGGCGGACTGAAGTGAGGTCTCTGAATCGTGAAGTCTTGCGGCTTGCCCTACCGAGCATCCTCGCCAACTTGACCGTCCCGCTTGTCGGGATGGTGGACATCGCGGTGGCCGGACACCTCGACAGTTCGGCGGCGGCCTTGATTGGAGGCATCTCCGTGGGCTCGCTGATGTTTGATTTGCTCTACTGGAATTTTGGCTTCCTGAGAGCCGGGACCGGCGGGCTCACGTCCCAGGCATACGGGCGTGGAGACTGGCACGACTGTGCCGTGAACCTCTGTCGAGGAGTGGTGCTTGCACTGATGATAGCCCTCGCGATGCTTGCGCTCCAGTGGCCGTTCCAGAAACTCATATTCTTTTTCGTGGACTGTTCCGAAGAAGTCCATGCCCTTGCCCTCGAATACTTCCGCATCCGCATCTGGGCTGCTCCGGCCACTCTCTCGCTGATGGCTTTCCGTGGATGGTTCATCGGGATGCAGGATACTTTCAGCTCGATGCTCACCGACTTGGTTGTCAATGGACTGAACATCGCGCTGAGCCTTGCTCTCGCGCTCGGTGTCCCGTTTCTTGGCTTTGAAGGAATCGCTTACCCTGGTATTGCGGCAGGGACACTGCTTGCACAGTATTCCGGACTCGTCTTCGCCGTCTCGGTGGTGCTTGTCCGGTACAAGGGAGTGTTCGGAAACCGGCTGCGTCTGCCGGATTTGCGCACTTTGTTCTCGGGGAGCAGTGTTGGCCGTTTCTTCTCCGTCAACAGAGACCTGTTTCTGCGTTCAGTATGCCTTATAATCGTCTATCTTGCCTTTACTTCCATATCCGCGAGACTCGGCGATACGCTGCTCGCCTCATGTTCGGTCATGCTGAAACTTCTGCTGGTCTTCTCATATTTTACCGACGGGTTCGCATTCGCGGGAGAAGCTCTTGCGGGCAAGTTCTATGGTATGCGCGACATCGCCCGAGTGCGCAAGTCGGTGCGCGTCGTCTTCGGCTGGAGCATGGGGATAGGACTGGTCTTCGTGGGTATCTATGCTTTCGGAGGGATGTGGATGGTGCGTTTGATGACTTCGGACAACACCGTCATCGAGGCATGCCGGGCGTTTGTCCCGTGGCTGGTGCCAGTGCCTCTTGCCGGTTGTCCTGCGTTTACATGGGACGGTATCTACACCGGTGCGACGGCGACCAAGGCCATGAGGAATTCGAATGTGGGGTGCGTTGTGGCTTTCTTCCTCGTGTGGGGCGTTGGGACTTTTCTGCTGCATCCTCAGGGGGTGGGGGCTGCCCACCTGCTGTTCGCGGCCTACTATGCGCATCTGCTGTACCGCTCTGTCTATCAGACTGCTGCCTATCGCAGGTCGGTCCTTGCTCCGCTTTCGGCATAGAAACCGTTGCTTCTCTTGCACTCTTGCGTTATCTTTGCGTCCGGTCCGCGCCGCGCTTCAGAGCCTGCAAATCCTCTGCGTGCCGGATGTCCGGATACAATATGATATGAAGCAGAAGTCATCTTTCGTTATGCTTGTCATCCTGCTGTGCATGATGAGCGCCGCCTGCAGTGGCGGTGAGGACAATCTCCGGACCGGTGATCTTGTCTTCGTGTGCCTGCCGATGGACTACGGGGTAGACAAAGATTCCATGGCGGGAGCTATCAGCGCGTCCACGGGGGAAGACAGTCTCAACATCATCCACGTCGCAATCCTCGAGGTTGGCAAGGATACCACATGGATTGTCGACGCGACCATAAGGCATGGCGTCGACCGCCATCCGATAGACACTTTCTTCAATGACTTCCGTCTTCGGGATGGTAGCTTTCCGACTTTTCAGGTCAAGAGGCCGGATGTCACTGCCGCGCAGGCGGAAGAATTCGTCCGTAAAGCCAAACTCTGTCTGGGCCAGCCCTACGACAGCACCTTCCTACCGGACAACGGCGCGATGTACTGCAGCGAGCTTGTACGCGAAAGCTATGTGCTCGATGACGGCAGCCACATTTTCAGTGAGTATCCGATGAATTTCCTCGGACCGGACGGCCAGATGCCGACGTACTGGACGCGACTTTTTGCCAGGCTCGGCATGGACGTGCCGCAGGGAGTCCGTGGGACCAATCCGCAAAAAATGGCCACGGAGCTATCTCTGCGGCCACTTGATGTCAGTCTGTAGGCTTGGAACTGTCAAGCGGTTCCTTCCCGCGTCAGCGGACTTTCTGTCCTCCGACAACTATGCTGCAGTCTGCCGGGGCCTTGATGTTCCCGTCTATGATGATTTTCTGGCAGGCCTCCACGCTGATACTTCCGGTGCGCGGGTTCTTGATGGACGGCACGGACCCCTTGATGGAGGCATACACGTCTGAGTACTCGAGAGCCAGATCTGCGTCCGGCTCGAAGGTGCAGTCCTCGAGGACGAGCCCGTCGGCGTAGCACAGCGGCTGGGTCCCTCCGATGCGGCAGCGCACGAGGCGCAGGTTCTTCGAATGCCAGCCGAGGTATTCTCCGTTGATGAACGAGTCGTAGACGGTGACGTTTTCTGTTTCCCAGAGTGAGTCCTTGCTCTGCAGGTCGCTGTTGCGAATCTCGACGTTCTTCGCATGCTGGAAGGAATAGTTGCCCTCGAGCCGGAGGTTGTTGACCTTGATGTCGCTGCAGTACATGAAGATGTAGTCGGCTTTCTTTGCGCACACACCGTCGATGTCTATGTCGCTGCAGGACCAGAAGGTCTCCTGCGCGCAGTTCAGTTCGACTCCGCGGAGCTTGATGCCGCTCATTTCGCGGAACATCTTCGGTGCGTCGACCACGCAGTCCGTCATCTCGAGGCCTTGGCTGTGCCAGAGCGAAGACCGTGCGCTCTCCGCAAAGTAGCAGTCGCGTATCTTGAAGCCGTCGCAGCACCAGAAAACGTATTTCCCTTCGAAACGGCATTTGTATGCTTCTATGTTGGAAGTCTCCTTCAGTGAGGATTCTCCGAGGTGGATGGTCACTCCCTCGAGGTAAAGGTCATGCTCGCAGTACATCGGACGCTCTCCACCAAATTCCTGGTTCAATATCTTTTTCATATCACGTCTGTTATAGTCCGCGAAGATACTCAATTTTAGAGGTATTCGGAAAATAATCCTTACCTTTGCCGGTGTACTAAAGTAAACTTCTATGGCACTGAATATCTCTGAAAAGTCTGCTCTAATGCCGTCCTCCGCAATCAGAAGGCTTGTCCCTCTCTCGGATGCTGCGAAGGCGCAGGGAGTTAAGGTATATCATCTCAATGTCGGAGCTCCAGACATCAAGTCGCCGTCCTGCGCCATCGATGCGCTTGTCGGCAGATGCAGGAATCTCCACCACCTCTCATACACAAACTCTGCGGGTCTTATGGAACTTCGCGAGGGGCTTGTGGAGAAGTACTACCGGAAAGTCGGCATCGACATCGAATTGTCTGAACTTCTCGTCGAGGTCGCAGGCAGCGAAGCTTTCGCCAGCGCAATGCAGATAGCCGCAGGTCCTGGAGACGAAATCATCGTCATTGAGCCTTTCTATACCAACTACCAGACTTACGCATATCTCAACGGCATCACTCTCAAGGCCGTGCACACCGATATTCATGAGGACTTTCGCATTCCGGACATCTCCGAGTTCGAGAAGGTCCTAACTCCGAAGACAAAAGCGGTTCTCATCAGCAACCCTTGCAATCCTTCAGGCAAACTCTTCTCCAGAGAGGAGATGCTCGCCATCGGTGAGTTCTGCCGCAGGCACGACCTTTTCCTCATCAGCGATGAAGTGTACCGTGAGTTCTGCTATACCGACGAGCCGCACTTCTCCGCCATCAATATCCCTGGATGCGAGCAGAATGTGATTCTTGTCGACTCCGTCTCCAAGCGCTACAACCTCTGCGGTGCACGGATCGGCTGCATCATCTCCCACAACAAGGAAGTGATGGCCGCAGCGATGAAGTATGCCCAGGCACGTCTATGCCCTCCGGTCTTCGGACAGTATGCTGCCATAGGTGCTCTCGACACGCCGCAGTCTTACTTCGACGATGTCAAGGCGGAATACATACGTCGCCGCGACTGTGCGGTGCGAATCCTCAACTCCATTCCTGGCGTGTACGCTCCGAAGCCGCTCGGCGCATTCTATACCGTTGCGGAACTTCCGGTGCAGGACGGTGAGGACTTTGCAAAGTGGATGCTGACCGACTTCCGCGTGGGCTCCGAGACCACCATGGTCACTCCGGCGGCTTCCTTCTACAAGACTCCGGGCACCGGGAAGAATCATGTTCGCATCGCGTATGTCCTTGAAGTTCCCGAACTTGAAAAAGCACTTAATATTCTCTCTGAGGGGCTGACCGCTTACAAGAAGAAATGAAACCATATTTCAGTACTCTTGCTGATCTCTACGAACACTCGGTGACGAAGTTCGCAAAACGTGTCGCTTCCGAGTATGTGGACGGTTCTCAGCGCTATACCTATGCCCAGTTTCGCGACAGTTGCGACAATATTTCCCGCATTCTCTCCACTTTCGGAATAGGTGCCGGCGACAAGGTCGCAATCCTTTCAGAGAGCTCGCCGAACTGGACGGTCGCCTTCTTCGCCCTCACGGCATACGGGCGCATAGCAGTCCCGATGTTGCCGGATCTCTCACCGGGAGAGGTGACGAACATTCTCACGCACTCGGAGGCGAAGGCGTTATTCGTCTCCAGACGTCTATATGCCAAGCTGGACGAGCAGTCCATCTCTCGGCTCAAGCTGGTGATAAGCATGGAGGACTTCAGCTTCATCAAGGCTGAAGGCACTTCCTACACATGCGACGGCAAGGTCTCCAGACCTACCCCCATCGATATCGCCGCGCTCATCTACACCTCCGGCACCACCGGCAAGGCAAAGGGCGTGATGCTCAGCCATAGGAATCTCTGCGTTAACGTCGGCAGTTCCTGGGAGAGCTACAAAGCCCACAAGAAAGACGTATTCCTCTCCATCCTCCCGATGGCCCACACCTATGAGATGAGCATAGGAATGCTCTACCCGTTCTCGGTGGGAGCAAGGGTGAACTACATCCGCAAGGTGCCTACGCCATCGATACTCATCGCCACATTTGCGCAGCTAAAGCCTACCGTGATGCTCTCTGTGCCGCTAATCATAGAGAAAATCTACCGCAGCAGCGTCGTCCCTACCATAGACAAGAGCCGCTTCCTGTCGTTCCTTAGGGCTCATGCTACATGGCTGCTCTACTGGTTGGTGGGGATGAAACTCAAGAAGACATTCGGCGGCC
Source organism: uncultured Muribaculaceae bacterium (assembly GCA_964385795.1). Taxonomy (GTDB): domain Bacteria; phylum Bacteroidota; class Bacteroidia; order Bacteroidales; family UBA932; genus Cryptobacteroides. The sequence continues at coordinate 144,038 of CAYLPY010000001.1, read as the reverse complement.
GAATCAAGTTCTTCGGCATCGGTGGCGCGAAGCTCGATCCGGGCGTCGAGTCGTTCCTCAAGAAAGCAGGTTTCCCTTATGCCATCGGCTACGGGCTTACGGAGACGGCGCCACTGATTTGTGCGGCTGCTCCTGGCAAGACCTGCGTGGGCAGCACCGGAAAGAAAGTCCGCTGCTGCGAAGTCCGGCTAGACAATGTCAATCCGGTCACCGGAGAAGGAGAAATCGTGGTCAAGGGCCCGAACGTGATGTTGGGCTACTACAAGGATTATGAGAGGACCCGTACAGTCCTCAGCCAGGACGGATGGTTCCGGACAGGAGACCTGGCCTGCGTCGACAAGAAAGGACGCTACTTCGTCAAGGGCAGGCTCGGCAGTATGATACTCGGCTCTTCCGGAGAGAATATCTATCCTGAGGAAATTGAGAACGTCATCAACAGCATAGACGGCATCGGCGAGTCGCTCGTCGTTCAGCGCGGCGGAAAACTTGTGGCTCTCGTCAAGTTCAACGACAATGTCATAGACTGGAACCTCGAGGGACAGGACAAGTTCATTGCCGACATTGAATCTCGCAAGAAGGCGATTCTCGACTTCGTCAATTCCAAGGTCAGCAAGTTCTCCAACATCAAGTCCGTGGAGATTCAGAAGGAGCCGTTCATCAAGACGGCCACGCACAAGATCAAGCGCTTTCTCTACGAGAAGAAGGACGGAGAGCAGAAATAGGGGGCTTCATCGGCCCCCTTTCTCTATCTGAGGTCGGCGATATCGAGTATCAGACGTTCTGTCTTGTCCCAGCCCAGACAAGGGTCGGTGATGGACCGTCCGTAGACTCCTTCGTCTGACTTCTGGCAGCCGTCCTCGATGTAGGACTCAATCATCAGACCTTTCACGAGCCTGTACACGTCGGCGTTGTGTCGCGTGCTGTGCAGTACCTCTTTCGCGATGCGTATCTGCTCCATGTACTGTTTACCCGAATTGGAGTGGTTGGTGTCCACCACGACTCCTGGGTTCTCGAGTCCGCTCTCGGCGTAGAGTCCGTAGAGTTCCATGAGGTCTTCGTAGTGGTAGTTCGGGTGAGTGTTGCCCCAAGAATCTACGTATCCCCTCAAGATGGCGTGGGAGAGGGGATTGCCCTTGCTCTCCACTTCCCAGTTGCGGTAGATGAATGTGTGCGGGGAGTGTGCCGCCTTGAGGGCGTTCATCATTACAGACAGGTTGCCGCCCGTAGGATTCTTCATCCCCACCGGGACATCCAGACCACTCGCCGTGAGACGGTGCTGCTGGTTCTCGATGGATCTCGCGCCCACCGCCACATACGATAGCAGGTCGGAGAGAAAGCGGTAGTTCTCCGGATATAGCATCTCGTCGGCGCAGGAGAAGCCTGTCTCGTTAATCGCCCTGATGTGCAGCTTGCGGATGGCTATCAGGCCTTTGAGCATGTCTGAATGGGCCTGAGGGTCAGGCTGATGCAGCATTCCCTTGTAGCCGGCGCCTGTGGTGCGCGGCTTGTTGGTGTAGATTCTCGGGACGATGAGTATCTTGTCGGCGACCTTTTCCTGCAGGCCGCGCAGCCTTGAGATATAGTCCAGTACTGCATCTTCCCTGTCTGCGGAGCATGGGCCGACTATCAGCAGGAACTTGTCGCTCCTGCCAGTGAAGATGTCTTTGATTTGCCTGTCGTTCTCCGTCTTTGCCGCTGCCCCATCTTCGGTCATGGGATACATTTCCTTGATCTCCTTGGGGATAGGCAGTTTGCGCTTGAAAATAATATTGTTCATTCGGTACCTCCCGTTATCCAGTCTGTCCCGAAACGCATGGCGAGGCTGTCGCAGAGAACTACCGCCGTCATACAGTCAACCACCGGGCATATCCGGCGGATGATTGCAGGGTCATGACGGCCCTTGATTTCGAGGGAGACATCTTTCATTTCACGGAAATCCACGCTGTCCTGACGCCGAGCTATGGACGGCGTGGGACGGACGGCGAGGTTGAACACTATCGGCATCCCATTGCTGATGCCGCCGTTGATGCCGCCGCTGTTGTTGCTGAGCGTCACGACTTTGCCATCTCTGATGCGGAAAGCGTCGTTGGCTTCGGAACCCCTCATCCCGCATAGCGAGAATCCTGCCCCGAATTCTATTCCCTTGACTCCGCCTATCGCGAACATGGCCCTGGAGATGACGGCCTCGAGGGAGTCGAACCACGGCTCTCCCACGCCAGCGGGAAGCCCCGTGACTGCGGTCTGGATGATGCCACCTACCGAGTCGCCCTTGCTTCTGGCATCGAGTATCTCGTCCTGCATGGCTGCACCGGCATCGTCGTCAAGAGTTGGGAAAATCTTGTCTTCCAGAGAGTTGAAGTCTTCTTTAAACTCCCTCCAGTTTCTGTCCTTCACGGATCCGCAGGTGAGGATGTGGCTCGCTATCCTGATTCCACGCGAGCAGAGTGCATCAAGGCAGATGGCACCGGCGGCGACAATGCCCGCTGTGACTCTGCCGGAGAAGTGTCCGCCTCCTCGCTGGTCCTGGAATCCATGGTATTTGGCATCAGCGGCGTAGTCTGCATGAGAGGGGCGGGCTATGTCCGCGCTATAGTCCGAACTGCGTACATTGGTGTTAGGTATGCAGATGCAGATCGGGCTTCCGCAACTGCGTCCGTCACGTACTCCGCTTAGTATCCGGAACTTGTCTTCTTCGATACGGGCGGTGTCGGTCTTCTGCGACGGGCGTCTCCGGGCTAGCTGCCGCGCTATGCTCTCTTCGCAGACCTTGACCCCCGGGGCGAGGCCGTCAAGCACGACCCCGACTACCGGGCCATGGCTTTCTCCGAATACCGTCAGAGATACGCTCGTGCCTATAGTGTTCTTCATTTCAGAATTTGCCTACCACCTTGAGATTGCCGCACAGAGTGCCGAGTTCAATCATCATGCTCTCGCCGTCACTGGAGTCTATATCTCCCTCAAGTTCCAGGAAGAAATAGTAGTTCCACATCAGGCCCTTCATTGGGCGGCTGCGAAGGCAGCGCATGTTGAACCCGTGTATGCCTATGATGTTGAGCGTCTTGGCAAGCGAGCCGGCCTCGTCGTTGACGGTGAACATGAGGATGAAGTGCGATGTCGCTCCCTTCTTTCCGGCGACCTGGGCGCTCCTCGAGAACGCCGCGAAACGGGTGGAGTTGAGAGATGTCGGATTGATGTGGCTCTCAAGCACTTTAAGCCCGTATAGCTCCGCGCACTCCCGGCTGCCAATCGCTCCGAGGCTCGGGTCTTTCCTTTCCGCCACCAGTTTGGCTGCCGTGGCCGTATTGGGATAGTCGATGGTCCTTAAAGAGTGACGGCTGATGTAGTCCGCGCATTGTGCGAGCGCCTGCGGATGGCTGACGACCTCCCGGACAGTCTCCGGACTTGCACCTTCACATCCGAGAAGATTCTGGACAACCTCAAGCTCGCAGACCTGGTTGATGTTCAGGCTGCCGGCGAACATCAGGTCCGTGACCTGCGCCACCTCTCCCGAACTGCTGTTCTCAAAGGGCAGCACTGCGCAGTCGCAGTCTCCGTTCTCGCAGGAACGGTATGCCGATGCGAAGTCCTGAAAACTCTCTAGCTCTGCTCCTGGGAACATCTTTTCCGCGGCGACCTGGGCAAACGCGCCCGGAATCCCGCAGTACGCGACTTTTATTCCGTTGAGGAGACGTCTCTGGTACTTTTTGGAGATGCCGATTACTTCATTTTCGAAGGATACGTAGTATTCTCGGATGACATCGTCCTTGACGAGGGCGGCGTTCTTCTGGATGACTTCGGCCTCTCTGCCATTGTCAGTGACGGCCAATCCGTTCTCTTTCTTGATTCGAGCGACTTCCCGACATTCATTCATCCTCATTTCGAAGAGTCTGACCATCTGGGAGTCAATCTCGTCGATTCTCTTTCTGCTTTGTTCGAGACTGTCCATAATGGTACCCCCCAGGCGAATCGAACGCCTATCGTAGGAACCGGAATCCTAAATTTTATCCATTAAACTAGGGGGGCGTACGAGGGGCAAATATACAGAATTTATTTGAAAAGATGCTAAATTTGCGGTGCGTCGATGTTGCGTGAGTATATTATGAAATTCAAGCTGCAGTCAGAATACAAGCCATCCGGAGACCAGCCCGAAGCCATCCGGCAGTTGTGCGGGGCCCTGGAGGACGGGGTCGAAGGTGTCACTCTCCTCGGAGTGACGGGCTCTGGCAAGACATTCACGATGGCCAACGTCATCGAGCGGCTTCAGCGTCCGGCGCTTATCCTCAGCCACAACAAGACCCTTGCGGCGCAGCTCTACGGAGAGTTTAAGTCTTTCTTCCCTGACAACGCCGTCGAGTATTTTGTGTCCTACTATGACTACTACCAGCCTGAGGCCTATATCCCGTCGAGCGATACATACATAGAGAAAGACCTCAGTATCAACGACAACATCGAGAAACTCCGCCTCAGCGCGGCAAGTTCGCTGCTCTCCGGAAGGCGTGACGTCATAGTCATCTCGTCGGTCTCATGTCTCTACGGCATAGGCAATCCTGAAGACTTCCACGAGCAGACAGTGACTGTGACGCGTGGCGAGACTCGAAGCCTCACAGGACTTCTATACAGTCTGGTCGAGGGCCTGTACAACCGCACGGAAGCAGAATTCAAGCGCGGATCTTTCAGAGTCCGCGGAGATACCGTCGATGTCTACCTCGGCGGTGCCGACGATGCGGTGCGGATAGAGTTTTTCGGCGATGAGGTGGACTCCATAAGCCTCATAGATCCGGCGACTGGGGCACATATCGAAAACCTTGACAGCATCAATATCTATCCGGCCAACAACTTCGTGACCACGAAGGAACGCGGTGCTGCAGCCGTCTCCCACATTCAAGATGACCTCGTGAAGCAGATGGAACATTTCTCCGAACTGGGTAGGGAAATCGAGGCAAAACGCTTGAAACAGAGGGTTGAGTATGACCTCGAAATGATAAAGGAAATGGGCTACTGTCCTGGCATCGAGAACTACTCCCGCTACTTCGACGGACGCTCTGAAGGACAGAGACCATTCTGCCTGATAGACTACTTCCCAAAGGACTTCGTCACTTTCATAGACGAGAGCCACGTCACGCTGCCTCAGATCCGTGCCATGTACGGCGGCGACCACTCCCGCAAGTCAATCCTCATCGACTATGGGTTTCGCCTTCCTGCGGCGGCGGACAACCGGCCGCTCACGTTCGATGAGTTCGAGTCCGTCACGGGTCAGACCGTCTACGTCAGCGCCACCCCTGCGGACTATGAGCTGGAGAAGTCCGAAGGTCTTGTCGTCGAGCAGGTCGTGAGGCCTACCGGACTTCTGGACCCGCCGATTGAGGTGCGGCCGACCAAGAATCAGGTCGACGATCTCGTAGAGGAGATACGCAAGCGTTCAGAGGCCGACGAGCGTACGCTTGTCACCACTCTCACGAAGAGGATGGCGGAGGAGCTGGACGGCTACCTCCGCCGGATAGGGGTACGCGTGAGATATATCCACTCCGATGTCGACACCACCGAGCGTGTGGAAATCATCGAGGACTTCAAGATGGGGCTTTTCGACGTGCTTGTGGGAGTGAACCTTCTCCGCGAGGGGCTCGACATCCCTTCCGTTTCTCTCGTTGCCATCCTTGATGCGGACAAGGAAGGATTCCTCCGTACCGGAAGAGCTCTCACCCAGACGGCAGGGCGTGCCGCCCGCAATGTCAACGGGCTCGTGATAATGTATGCCGACAAGATTACTCCTTCCATGGAGGAGACCATCCGCGAGACCAACAGACGCCGCCGTAAGCAGATGGAATACAACGAGCTGCACCACATCACTCCGACGCAGGTTCAGGTCCGGCAGAACGTCCTTGCAAAAAGCCTTGCCGGAGGAGAAAGCGGTCACGTGAGCGCTGCGAACTCCTACGACTCTCCTGTATACATACCTTCTCCGACTGAACTCGGAAGGGGGAAGGTCACCGTCGGATTCGGGCATGACGCTCTACGCGAAGACGGGGCTGCCTTCGTGGACGGACATGTCAAGGCAGACCTTGCCGCTGTGCTTCAGGATCCCGTGATTCGTTCCATGTCGCGCAGTCAGGTCGAGAAACTCGTCGAGGAGGACAGGCGCCGGATGAAGAAGTCTGCCGCCGACCTCGATTTCGCCCACGCAGCCCGTTACCGCGACGAGATGTGGGCTCTTCAAGAATATCTTAAAGTCTGGAAAGAACGATGAAGCCATCTTCGATATTCTGGTTTATCCTCTCCGTTTTCGCTTTGCTCGCGCTTCTCTGCGCACTTTCTCCACGGACGGAAGTCAAGGCCGGTCCTGTGGCACTGCGATTTCCGGACCTTGCGGACGTATTCTCCGAAGATTCCGTCGCAGCACCGGCTCCTGATGTGGAGGGAATTCTTGCAGGCCGCCACAAAGCCGACGTCGAGGATGATAATTCAGGCCCTGCTTCCACCAGTTTCACTCTGCCTGACGATGATCCACGCTTTTTCGATGGACTTTTCGCGGCACTCCGGACTTCCGACAGTCTTCCGGTGCGGATAGTACACTACGGCGACTCGCAACTTGAGGAAGACAGGATTTCTCGCACCATCCGCGCGGCCCTTCAGGATAGATTCGGCGGCAGTGCCCAGGGGCTGATGCCTGCAAGGAAATATGCGACGCCTTCCACCGGGGCGAACAGTACGGTCGAATTTGAGCGCTACACAGTCTTCGGAAACAAGATAGACGACTTCCACAAATACGGTCCGTTCGGGGATTTCGTGAGAGTAGACAGCACCGTGACCCTGTCCTTCTATCCGCTGCGCAGCAAGGGCAACGGACTCTCGTACTTCAACCGCGTGACTCTGCTTGCGGGAGCTGTCGTGGATTCTTTCAAGGTGAGATGTGCCGGGAAGACGGTTTCGCTCCAGGCCGGCACTTCGCTCTCGCAGGCACGTTTCGTCCTTCCTGACAGCACTACCAAGGTGTCTCTGACTCTCGACGGGCAGGCAGACGTTTACGGTGTCCTGCTCGATACGGACAAAGGCGTGATGCTCGACAACGTGGCGATGCGCGGCTGTTCAGGTACAGTCTTCACTTCCCTTGATTCCGGGCAGCTCAAAGCTTTCTACGAGAGCGCGAACATCCGCCTGATACTCCTTCAGTACGGCGGCAACAGCGTTCCGTATCTCTCCACCTCCAAGGGAATCTCGACCTACTCAGGGGCCATCCGCAGGCAGATTACCAGAGTCAGAAGTCTTGCTCCCGGCGCGACCGTGGTGTTCATCGGGCCGTCCGACATGTCCACCACCGTCAAGGGGAAGCGACAGACCTACCCGTTGCTGCCGGAAATCATCGATTCGCTCAAGTCTGCAGCCTTGTCCTCAGGAGCCGCATACTGGGATATCTATTCCGCTATGGGCGGCAGGAACTCCATGAAGGCCTGGGTCGAGGCTGACCCTCCTCTTGCAGGCTCGGACTACGTCCACTTCACGCCCAAAGGCTCGGCCATGGTGGGGGAGATGTTCAGCGATGACCTGCTCCTGTTCTACGAGCGCTATCTGAAACGAAATGACAATGAATAAAAAGATATCATCTCTGCTGCTCTGCGTCATTCTGCTGCTGCCGCTTTCCCGGCAGGCAGTTTCGGCCAGGCCGCTTCCTGACTGCGTGAAGTCGGCTTACGCTGGTCTTGTGTTTCCTGGTGACAGGAGCGCGCAGGACCGTTTCTATGCCAAGATGGACAGCCTTGTCGCCTCTGCCCGTGGCAATGTCAACATCTGGCACATTGGCGGCTCTCACGTTCAGGCGGCATTCTTCCCGAATCGGGTGATGAACAACATAGACTCCGTCACTGTGCGCGGAGACAGAGGCTTCCTTTTCCCGCGCAGGCTCTGCCGGACCAATTCCGACAAGAGCTACCGTATCTCGACCACCGGAGCATGGCAGGCTCCTATGATGACCTCCGCTTCTTCGAAGGTCGAGCGGCCCCGCTACGGAATCACCGGTTTCGGAGCAAGGACGTCCGACCCGACGTCTTCGGTCTCCTTCAATCTCAATCCTTCCGGCGACAGCCTCTGGGCTTTCCGGCGACTGTCCGTCCTGGGCTATGCCTCTTCGCCAGAGGTGAGGCCTTTCCTTGTCGTCGCGGGGGATACGCTTACCTGCCGCTTTGAAGCGGAAAAATCCACCTATGTATTTGACCTTCAGCATGAAGCTGATAGTGCGGTGCTCTATTTTGATATGCCCTCCGGCAGCAGCTTCGTCCTCAATGGCCTATACCCTTCGCGCTGTTCAGACGGGGTAAACTATTTCTCCTCGGGAGTCAACGGGGCCAAGACCACCTCATGGCTCGACAGGTGCGAGGACCTCGAGAGAGACCTCGGGCTTGTCTGTCCAGACCTTGCCATCTTTGCGCTCGGGATCAACGACTCGGCCTGCACTGCCGACCGCTTCGACCCAGAAAGATTCAAGAGCAATTACCGTCGCCTGATAGAGATGCTGAGGCGTGTCTCTCCGGACTGTGCGATAATATTCATCACGAACAACGACAGCTATCGATATATCCGGCGCGGGATGACCTACAACGAGAACGCTCCGGCGGTGCGTCTTGCGATGATGCAGCTTGCGCAGGAGTACGGCGCTGGAGTCTGGGACCTCTACGGCATCATGGGCGGAAGACATTCGGCAGACAGGTGGAAAGACGAAGGGCTCATGAAGCCGGACCGTCTACACTTTACAGACGAAGGCTACACGCTGCTCGGAGACCTTTTCTTCGAGGCACTTAAAGAAGACCACGACACCCGAAACTGAATTCCCGACGATGGAGGTGCCGACACTCATACTGAACTTTCTGAAGAGGCTTTTCTCCTTTGATCCGAATTCGCCGCTTCTTTTCACCCAGTTCTACTTCTGGGCGTTCTTCGCCATAGTCTACGCCGTCTTCGCGCTCATCGGCAACCGCCGTCTTCTGCGCAACAGTTTCCTATGCTTCGTCAGCCTGCTTTTCTACTTCAAGACAAGCGGCCTGTCGGTCCTTATCCTGCTCTTCGTGACACTGTCGGACTTTCTGATAGCCAAGAGAATATTCAAGGCATCCTCCCGAGGGCGCAAACGGGCCTGGCTTGCTCTTGGAGTGAGCGTAGACCTTCTTCTTCTCTGTTATTTCAAGTACAGCTACTTCTTTGCCGACTTCGTCCAAGCCGTTACAGGCATCCAGATTCAGGTCCATGACATCTTCGGGAGCATAGGCAACATGATAGCTGGCAGGGAGATGTTCAGCGTGGACAAGATTCTCCTTCCTGTCGGCATCTCGTTCTTCATATTCCAGGTCATAAGCTATACCGTGGATGTCTACCGAGGGGAGATTCGGCCGGTCAGAAACATCCTTGACTTCGGTTTCTTCGTCAGCTTTTTTCCGCAGCTTGTGGCCGGACCAATCGTGAAGGCAAGTGAGTTCATCCCGCAGATATACAAGTCTTTCTCCTTGAGCCGCAGGCAGTTCGGGATGGCGGTGTTCTGGATTCTCAACGGCTTGGCAAAGAAAATAATACTGAGTGACTACATAGCTGTCAACTTCATCGACAGGGTCTTCGAAAATCCGTTGCTCTTTACGGGATTCGAGAACTTCGCTGCTCTCTTCGGCTATTCCCTCCAGGTCTATGCCGACTTCTCAGGCTATACCGACATAGCCATCGGAGTAGCGATGCTGATGGGGTTCTACCTTCCGCAGAACTTCAATTCGCCCTACAAGGCTTCCAATCCTCAGGATTTCTGGCGCAGGTGGCACATGTCCTTGAGCCGCTGGCTCAAGTCGTATCTCTATATCCCTCTCGGCGGCAACCGCAACGCGACTTTTGGAACATATTTCTGGATAGTCCTCTTCGCCCTGATTGCCGTGATTCTCTCCGGCCGCTGGGTGGTGTCGGTTGTTTTCATCGGCATAGCTGCCGCCCTCGGGGCAGTGGCGCATCTGAGACCTGAGCGGCGCAAGAAAATCCTTGCGAACATAAACCGGTTCATCACGATGCTGCTTGGCGGCATGTGGCACGGTGCTTCCTGGAACTTCATCATCTGGGGCGGACTCAACGGTATCGGGCTTATAGCCTATCAGTTCTGGAAGGACTTTTCATGGGGCGCGAGAGTCTTTGCCGTCTTCGCCGTCGCGCTGCTCACCGGGCTTATGTGCGGCTTCTTTCCGGCACCGGTGTGGACTCTGCTTTTCATCTGGGCTCTGGTCATCTTTGCAGGGACAGTTGTCCGTGCAGTCTACCATTGGTGCGGAGGCGACGGCTGCCGGACTCTCGGCCATGTCTGGGGAGTGGCGCAGACTTTCGTGTTTGTCACTTTCACGCGTCTATTCTTCCGCAGTGGCAGCAACCTTGACCCTGCGACCGCCAACGAGACTGCCTGGAAGACGGCCCGCGACATGGTGACGCAGATAGGTTCGCCTTGGCAGTGGAATCTCATCCCGGATATCTGCGCCGAGTACTGGAAAGTCTTTGTCCTGATTATTCTTGGGATGGTCATCCATTGGCTGCCTTCCCGTTGGAAACGCCGTTACCGTATGGCTTTTGCGAGACTTCCGCTTCCTCTGATGGCCGTCGTTGTGGTCGCTGTGGTCTTTGTGGTCTATCAGTTCATTACCGCCGATCTCCAGGCGTTTATATATTTCCAGTTTTAAGATTCAAGACTTCAGTGTTTTGCAAAGAACTCGACCAGACTCTTCCCCCTCCGTCATGAGACCGGCGAGCCTGTGGGTACCGGAGCCTTCGATGGCTTTCGTCGCTTTCATGAGGTCTTCGACGTTGTCGGTGGCTTCTCCGACGGAGTATTCAGAATGAACAGCGACGCGGATGTAGTAGGCGAGTGCTTTCCTGTCTTTGTCTCAGTGACGGATAAATAGTCCGTGCCAGTCTTGAGGCTCTCTTCGTCTATCGTCCGGGCGTATGCCTTGTAGTCGGCGCAGGATTTAAGAAGGCACCAGCTGGCGTATTGATAGTCGCCGTCTGCGGGGCTGTAGTCCATCAGAAACTCGGCGGTCATCAAATCTTCAGGAAGTCGTTCTCCCGTCCTGCAGGCAGACGCGAGCAGGGCTAAGGCGCTGAGAATCAGTATTGGTATTATGAGTCGCATCCTGCAAATAGACGCGTATCCTACCGATTTCCTACGTCCGCCTACTCTTTGTGCCTCTGATTCTATGACTGCGGCTGAAACCGTCAAGGAACTGGGAAAAAAACAAAAAGAGCCGACCTATATTGTCGACTCTTTCGTGACGCCTGTAGGATTCAAACCTACGACCTTTTGATCCGTAGTCAAATGCTCTATTCAGCTGAGCTAAGGCGCCGTAAAATCAAACCGGAATCTCCGGCTGATGTGTATCTTACTCTGCGGAACCTTCCTTCGCTACGTTACGCTTTGCCTCCTTGATACGGGCCTTCTTGCCAGCAAGATTGCGGAGGTAGAAGATGCGTGCGCGACGAACCTTTCCGACTTTGTTGAGTTCAATGCTCTCGATTGAAGGTGACTCGTAAGGGAAAATCCTTTCGACTCCGATTCCGTTGGAAACCTTGCGGATGGTGAAGGTCCTCGTGAACGGGGTAGCTCCACAAATCTGGATGACTACGCCGCGAAAACTCTGAAGTCTGAATTTGTCGCCTTCCTTAATCTTGTAGGTGACGGTAATTGTGTCACCTGCTTTGAACTCAGGGTAGGAGGCAGCTTTATTCTGGGAGAAAGCCTGCTCCACTACTTTCATTAAATCCATAATGTCAATTATGTTATAAGCCGCAGCATCGTCAAACCGTCTGAAGAGAGGCTGCTTTCACTTTGGGACTGCAAATTTATCTAAAAATTCTTAATCCGCAAAACTTTTTAGAAACTTTTCATTTCTTTCTGAAACAGAGCCATGTCATCGCGGTTAGGTGCAGGCTTGAAACTGTCGCTGTTCCGCATCTCCTCGAGCACTTCCTTTTCGCTCTTGCTGAGCTTGCGAGGAATCCACACGAGAATCTTGACATAAAGGTCGCCCTTTCCCGAGCCATAGCCGCTCACGGCAGGAAGTCCCTTGCCCTTGATTTTCTGGATGGTGCCGGACTGTGTGCCTGCAGGAACCTTGATGACCTGAGGCCCGTCCAGACAAGGTATCGTCAACTCGCATCCGAGGATTGCATCCGTTACTCGTATCACCTTTGTGTAGAAGAGATTGACACCATCCCTGAGGAAAGCGTTGTGCGGTGCTTCCTCGATGAGCACGTGAAGGTCACCGTTGATGCCGCCGTGGGCTCCGGTGTCTCCTCCACCCTGAACATTGATCTGCATTCCGTCCTCTACGCCTGCCGGAATCTTCACAGTGACATTCTCGCGCACCTTGACCAGTCCCGTTCCGCGACATCCGCTGCAAGGATTCTTGACCACCTTGCCGGAACCGCCGCAGTTAGGGCAGGTTGAGACTTTCGTGAAGATGAAACTTCCGCTCTGGACTTGACCGGAACCGCCGCAGGTAGGGCAGGTTTTGACATCGGAAGCGTTCTCAGTGCCCTTGCCGCCGCATTTCGGACAAGGTCTGTTGCGGTCCACCGCGATGGTCTTCTCGCAGCCGGCCGCGATTTCCTCGAGTGTCAGTCGAACTCGTGCCGTGATGTCTCGTCCGCGAGACACGCGCGACCCGCTGCGCTGGCGGGGCCCGCCTCCGAATCCTCCGAATCCTCCGAAACTGCCGCCGTCGCCGAACCCTCCGAACGCGCCCCCGAAGAGGTTGTTCAGCAGGTCATTGAGGCTGCCGAAGTTCTGCGACCAGTCCTGAGCACCGGCAGCTCCGTCCACTCCGGCGAATCCGAACTGGTCGTACTTTGCCTTCTTGTCCGGGTCGCTGAGTACCGAATATGCTTCGGATGCCTCCTTGAACTTGGCCTCGGCCGTCTTCTTCTCCTCGTCCGTGCCGCTGACCCAGCGGTCAGGGTGCCACTTGAGCGCGGCCTTGCGGTACGCGCTCTTTATCTCGTCCGTACTCGCTCCCTTCTGGAGTCCGAGTACCTCGTAGTAATCTCTCTTTTCTGCCATTATTCTTCTATGCTCCCACTACTACTTTGGCGTAGCGGAGAACTTTGCCGTTGAACATGTATCCCGTCTGGATGACATCCACGACCTTGCCCTTCATGTCCTCGCTTGCGGCCGGGACCTGGGTAAGAGCCTCGTGGAAATCCGTGTCGAACGGTTCTCCCTTGGCCTCAATCCGCTCCAGTCCGCAGCCTTTGAGGTAGCTTATCAGTTTGTTGTATATGAGGTTTGTGCCTTCCTTGGCAGCCTCGTCCTTGGAACCGTCAAGAATCTTGAGGGCGCTTTCGCAGTCGTCGAGCACGCCAAGCATACCTTTGATGGTGTCGGCAGAAGCCGACGAAATCAGCGACAACCTTTCCTCGGCGGAACGCCTGCGGAAGGTTTCGAACTCGGCCATCAGGCGCAGATAGTCGTCATGTTCCTTTGACAATTTGTCATTGAGGCGTTCGACTTCCTGCTTCAGCGATTCGAGTTCCTTCGCTTCCTTGCTTTCCTCTTTCTTCTGCTTTTTCTTTTTTTCTTCGGACTTCACCTCTTCGGCTACTTCCGCCTGCTTAGTCTTATCTTTTTCTGCCATAATTATCTCAATTTGCCGCCCCCACTTTTTCAAAAGCCCTGCCAGTGACACATTGTCACTGTCTCGGCCCTATCTGAAGAAGCGGTCAATCTCCTTGAGACTCTCCGGCAGCGCGAAGATGGCGACTCTGTCGTAGGCCTGAATCTGGGTGTCGCCGATGGCGATAAACGCCTCGCTGCCGCGGATTATGCCTCCGATGATGGCATTTGCAGGGAAGTTGAGGTCCTTGAGCTTGGCTTTCGTCACAGCAGCCTCAGGAGGTACGGTATATTCCATCACCTCCGTGTTGGTGCCGGCCATGTAGCGGACGAACCTCGCCTTGCCCGAAAGCGTCAGACGGAAAATCCTTCCTGCCGTTATGAGCTTGCGGTTTATGACGTTGTCAACGCCCATCTCCTCGGCAAGTCGTATGTACTCGATGTTCTCGACTTCCGCCACAGTGCGTGCCACTCCGAACTTCTTCGCGACTACGCAGGAGAGGACATTGCTTTCGTCGTTGTCGGACAGGGCTATGAAAGCATCGTACTGCTGTATGCCTTCCTCAAAGAGGAAGTCTGAGTTGCGTCCGTCGCCGTTGATGACCATCACCTCGTCAGGAAGGCTTTCTGAAAGCCGTATGCACTTCTCCTTGTCCTTCTCGACCAGCTTGACGCTGAGTCCTGAAGACGCAAGCGAACGGGCAAGCATCTGGGCCGTGCGTCCGCCACCGAGGATAAATGCCCCGCCGATGTCGATGTTGCTCTTGCCGAACAGTCTGTGGACCATCTCCACGCCCTCGCGCTTCGAGATGGTGAAGACGAGGTCTCCGAACTGGAATTTCGTGTTGAGCTTTGGGATCACGGTCCTGCCGTCCCGCGATATGGCTATGACACGGAACTGCTTGAGGTCTTCCGGTGTGATGGTGGCGATGAACTCGGCGAGTTTGAGGTCGAGCACCGGCGACTCTCCGTTGAGCTTGAAGACCTCGATCTGGAGCTTTCCTCTGGCGAATTCCATGGTCTCGGCTGTGGAGTTGTGCTTGAGGAAGTCCACAATCTCGTCGGCCGCAATCCTCTCCGGATAGAACATCATGTCAATGCCCATCTCCTTGTAGAGCAGCTTGTTCTCTGCCGACAGACAGTCCTCGTCGCTGACTCTGGCGATGACCTTTGCGGCCCCAAGACGCTTGGCAATCAGGGCTCCCACTATGTTAATCTCCTGAGAGGCGAAGGGGTAGACTGCGATGAAAAGGTCCGCGCTTCCGGCTCCAGCTTCCCGGAGCTGGCTCACCGAAGACGGTGAACCGAGGACTGTCTCCACATCGGTGTAGGTCCTGAGCGCTTCGAGCCTCTGGCTGCTGTCGTCTACCACGATGACCTCGTTGCCCTCGTTGCGTAGCATCTTAGCGAGATGGGACCCCACCTCTCCGGCACCTTCAATGACGATTTTCATAAGACGAGATGAATGCAAAAATTCTTTTTCCTTTCAATGCCGCGGCAGGGATGATGCAGATGTCCGTGAGTCCTGCTGGTCTGCCTGAACCTTCGGCCGGGTGCACCTGTGGGTGAGGCTTTAGACGCAACTTCCGCCACTCCTTGTGCGCTCTGCATACTGCCTTGAAATTCTGCACTTTGCCCATGAGCAGATAGCACACTGCCGTCATGTAGTCTATGGCCGCTCTCGTGCGGATGCGGCATCTGGCCTTCCTCTCTCCGAGAGTGTAGGGGAGGTTGTTCTCAAGAAGCAGCAGCCCGTTGCGATAGTTGAGCCGCAGTTTTTCTGGCGAGCTCTTGGGGAGAGTCCCGCCTCCGATATGGTATACCCGCGACGAAGTCAGCACCCGCACTCTGAACCCTTCCGTCCACGCCCGCCAGCAGAAGTCGATCTCCTCCATGTGGGCGAAAAACCTGTCGTCCAACCCTCCGAGTTTCTCCCAGACGGATGAACGCACCATCATGCACGCGCCCGAAACCCACAGCACGTCCCGGTCTGGATACCTGTCTGGGAGGAAGCTGTCTGTGCGTCCAAGCACGCGTCCTCTGCAGAACGGGAATCCGTAGCGGTCCAGCAGCCCCCCGGCGGCACCGGCATACTCCAACCTGGCGCTTGGGAAATACTCTCCGTCACGACAGTCCAGGGCGCAGAGAGCAGGGCCGCATGCGGCGCAGTCCTCGTGAGAGTCCATATATTCCACGAGAGGACGCAACCAGTCCTTGTCCACAAGGATGTCGGAGTTCATCAGGACGAGGTAGCGTGGCTTGTCGTGCCCGGGCTTGTCGAGGATTTTCGCGAAAGCGCGGTTGTAGCCCCCTGTGAAGCCGAAGTTGCGTTCCAGACAGATGCACGGAATCTCCGGAAAGCGTTGCTGGAGCAACTCGGCGGAGGAGTCCGAGCTCGCGCTGTCGGCAACCACTATTCCGGCGTCAAGCCCATCGAGGCTATCCTTAAGGGGCGGAAGAAACCTCGCGAGATACTCCCGCGTGTTCCAGTTCAATATGACGACTTCCGTCTTCACTTGGGGTCTGTATCCTGACAGCGCCGATAAGGCGGCGTTCTATTCCCCACAGCCGCACTCGCCGCTGCATCCGCCGTCCTTGCTGCAGTCACCTTCACCGCCGCAGCATTCTCCGTCACCCTTGCCGCACTTGCAGCCTCCCTCGCATTTCGGGAGGTATTCGCCGTGGAGACCTTCCTGGAGTTCCTTTTCGGTAGCTTCGCGTATCTTTTCGATTTTGCCACTGAAATTCAGTGTCTTGCCTGCCATCGGGTGGTTGAAGTCCATCATCACGCTGTCAGCCTCTACGCTGTCGACGAGGCCCTGGACCACCTGTCCTTCGTTGTTGACCATCGGGATGACGAGCCCAGGAACGAGCAGGTCCTCCCTTAGCTTGCCGTCGACTTCGAAGACGCTTTTGGGAAGCTTTACCTTGTACTTCGGGTCATATTCGCCGTATCCGTCCTGCGGGCTGAGGGTGAACTTGAACTCATCACCGACACCTTTCTGCTCGAGCGCGGCTTCGAATTTTGGAAGCAGCATCCCTGTACCGTGTATATACTCAAGTGGAGAGTCTGCCCCAGCCTTGTCGGCCACTTTTCCGTCCACATTCAGTTCGTAGCTCACTGCCACGACTTTGTTCTTTTCGACTTTCATATATCAGTTTTGAATTTGTTGCCAAAGTTTGTAAGGGCACATAATCGCCCTTATCCGCTGAAATCAACGTTCTCGAACGCTAAGGTAGGAATAAGTTTTGACTTGCAGCGGCGAGAGTCGTTCCCGGCCGCGAGCAGGCTTCCCCAGAGGGTGATGAAGTTGCCGGTGACGAGCATCTCGCTGACCGGTCTGCTGATGACTCCGTTTTCGAAGAGGAAGCCTTCAATTCCGTAGGAGAAGTCCCCGGTGACGCGGTTGGAGTTGCCTCCGTTGAAGCCCGTAACGAGTATCCCCCGGCTGCAGGACCGCAGGATTTCCTCGCAGCTGCCGCCCATCCCGCCGGCAGGAAGGAGCAGCGGCCTTGTGGCATCACCGATTGTCGGGGCGAGCTCGAGTTTCCTGGAGTTGTAGGTGTTGATGAAATATTCGCTCACCACGCCTTTGTCTATGATCGGGGCTTCTGAGGTGGCCACACCCTCGGCATCGAAGAGTTTTGAGCACGTCTCTCCTTTGATGTGCGGCACGTCCACGATGCTGAGGCTCTCGGGGAAGACCTTCTTTCCGAGACTGTCCATGAGGAAGGAGTTGTTCTGCTGGATTGCCGTTCCCCTGAGCGCCCCGATGAGCGGCGAGACGAATTTCGTGGCAACCTCGCTGTCGACCACCATAGTATATTTGCCGCTCTCTAGAGGCTCCGAACCTTTCTGCATGCGGGCTCTCTTGAGAGCTGTCTCTCCGCAGGCCCTCGGGTCTATCTTGCCTTTCTCCGAGGAGGAATCCCACCAGTAGGAACTATACTTCTCGCCGTCCACCTCCACGGTAGTCTCTACCCCGTAGTCGAAGCAGGTCTCGCAGTGCCGGCAGAACGCACCGTTGCTGTCGACGAGTACCGTGTCCACTATGCTATCGGAGTATTCACCCTCCTCGGATAGGACTCCTCTCGAGTATGCCGCCCCCTCAAGGGCCGTGGCAATCCTCTCTTCCGGCGTGATGAGTCCTCTCTCGGGGTCCACGAGGCCGAGCTCGTCTCCGGAAAGAGCCGAACTGCAGCAGCGGCCGATGTCCGGCAGGTCATAGCATGGGTCGGGAGAGATGACTTTTGTAATCTCGATGGACCTGGCTATGAAGTCGGCGATGGCTTCGTGCCCAAGTTTGTTGGTGGAGAAACTGCCGTAACGTCCGTCCACGAACAATCCCAGACTTAGCGAAGTGTCGGCGCAGCGGGTCACCTTGTCGACTTCTCCGTTGAGGGTGGCGACCAGGTCCTCTTCGCTGACCGTAAGCGTGATACGCGCCTTCTGCGCGCCAGCCTTGAGGGCTGTCTCGATGCCCTCTTGCACGAGGGCCAGATCTTTGTCTCTCAGCAGCATGCTATTCTCCTCCAACAGTAAGTCCTTCTATCAGCACTGACGGAATCCCGCAGGAGACCACTGCGTTCTGTTCTTTGCCGCAGGTCCACGTGCCGTTGTCTATCTTGAGGTCCGATGCCACTCCGCGGATGTCCGCGAGAGCTTTCGGTCCATTGCCTATTATGTTGATGTCCTTGACCGGCATCGTCAGGCGGCCGTCCTCTATGAGAAAGCCACTCTTTACATAGAAGGTGAAATCACCTTCGCCAATCTTGACCTCCCCGTTTGAGAAGCGGTCCACATAGACGCCTTTCTTCACGCTTGCGATGAGGTCCTCGACCGTGCCGTCGTGGCCGTTCGCCATGTAGGTCGCCCTCATGCGTGGAATGGGGTTGTATCTGAATGACTCTCTGCGCCCGTTGCCGGTAGGGGCCACTCCAAAGGCCGCTGCGCTGATGCGGTCGTGGAGGTATGAAGTGAGGATTCCGTCCGTGACCATGTAGGTCTTCTGTCCCGGTACACCCTCGTCGTCGAAGTTGCAGGCACCTCTGTTGGCCTCCAAAGTGCCGTCGTCTATGATGTCGATACCCGCAGGGCAAATCCTCTGTCCCATCTTTCCGGAGAAAATCGACTGTCCTTTGCGGTTGAAGTCTGCTTCGAACGCGTGTCCCATGGCTTCGTGGAGAAGGATGCCGGATGCGCCAGCAGCCATCACCACGCTCATCTTGCCGCCTTTCGGACGTCTTGCCTCGAAGATTTCGTCCACCCCACGCAGCACATCGTCCACCAAGGCCTCGAGGAGAGCATCATCGAGCATCTCCGCTCCGCATCTGAAGCTCCTTGAAGCATTGCTCTTCTCGTTCCTGTCGCCCTGTCGGAACACGACCTGCACGGACACGTCTCCGAGAGGTCTGCTGTCGGAGCAGAGTTCCCCGAGCGAGTTGTACATCATCACCTCCCCGCATTCGTAGGCAATCGAGGCCGATACCTTTATTGCGCGACTTTCTCTGCTGCGTATGCGTGAGTCCATCTCGAGAAGGAAAAGCCGCATCTTCTCAAGTTCTCCCGGGGCTCTCCAGTCCACTCTGACGGGGTAGTGGTTCTGTCCAACCAGTTCCAGGGTCCTTGACGGGACCTTCACCGGGGAGACCGGCCCTTCGCCGGCGGACACGGACGCGATGGAACCTGCCGCGCGCGCGGCATTCAGAAGCGCGTCCATTTCGCAGCTTTCAGCATAGGCATAGCCGGTCTTCTCTCCCTTGAGGACGCGTATCCCGCAACCATAGTCGAGGTAGTGGCCCCCGGACGTTACTTCCCCGTCCTTGAGCACCATCAGGGCACATTCGTTGTCTTCAAAGAAGAGGTCGCACCAGTCTCCTCCGGCTCTGAGGCCTTCGGCTACTATCGAGTGCAGATTTTCTTCCGACAGCGGAAATCTGTCAATAATCTTCATTCGGGTATATCGTATTCCAGATAAGTCTGTATTTGTCGTTGTCTTTGATGTAGGAATACTGCTTCGACCCCTCCGCGACCACGGTGAACGGGGATTTGGAATTGTCTGCGAGTATCCAGTTGTCGCATTTCGGCCGGTAGGTGTCGAAGAAATACCGCAGTCCCATCACGTAGCGGCGTCTGACGACGTTGTCCGGTATGTTATGCCCTCCGGCTGCGACCCTGTCGCGCACCCGCTTTATCGCGAGTTCAGGGGAGTTGAGCCAGAAGTAGAGTATGGTCACCTCATAGCCCACCGAATGGGCTTCATCGATGATTTTTACCAGCGACCTTGTCGCGAGGGTGGTCTCGATACTGAAGTCTTCGTAGCGCCCGAGGAGGTAGTTGACCTTCATCAGCATATACCGGCTTGCCGAAATCGATGCTGCTGAAGGGTCAAACGGCGAGAGGCTCTTGGCGAACTCGTCAGAATTGACAAACTCTCTGCAGTCGAAGAGGTCCGGCAGCAGGGTGTAGGATGCGGTGGTCTTGCCTGAACCGTTGCATCCCGAGATGATGTATAACTTAGGCATTGTCTATTCCGTATCCAAATAATGCGAAGTCCCCCTTCGCCGGGTCTGCCGGGAACACCTCCCGGAAGCCTGAGGTAATCTCCTCCGCAGTGCGGGCGTCTCTTGATTTCCTCCCGGTCAGCCCAAGGGCAACGGCCTGGTCGTAGACATGCACGTCAAGCGGAATCAGAAGGTCCGCCGGAGATGTGTGCTTCCAAAGTCCGAGGTCTACTTTCCCGTCGTTTCTGACCATCCATCTGCGCATCATGTTGATCTTCTTGTTCGGAGCGTTAGTGGCAGGCTTCTGCCCGAAGATTCGCTCCCGAATCTGTCCGGCATCGAGGCTCTCGAGCGAGTGATAGACCGAGTAGAAGTCCCTGAGCCGTGCGCAGATGGTAGCTGTATCGGACCATTTAATGGTCCTGTGGACACTCCGGTCGTCATCTCTCCAGTCGCCTCCCGTCACGTAGTCAAGAGGCCTCCAGTCCATCTGGTCGAAGAGTCTCCGGCAGTCGCGGACTATCATGGCTCTGCGTCCCCAGGCAAAATGCGCCGCGAACACGGCCGCTATCTCGATGTCCTGCAGGGAAGCGCCTCTGCGCAGGAATTCTCTCGGGAAAGCTATAGGGTCTTCGTCAAAATAGACTGGGTCGTTATATTTGTCGGCCCAGTCTATGAGTTGTCTTTTGAGTGCTTCGTCCACCGCTACTTCTTGACCGGGATGGCTTCAAGAACCGCCTTGAGGAAGTCCCATGTCTTCTGTACGGAAGGGATGTTGACCTTCTCGTCCGGAGAGTGCGGATACATAACGGTAGGTCCTATGGAAACCATCTCCCAGTTCGGGTACTTGGCTCCAAGCAGGGCGCATTCGAGTCCGCCGTGGGTAGCGAGTACGTTCATAGGCTCTCCGAAGAGCTTCGAGTGGATGTCGTTGAGCAGACCGATCATCGGGGTATCCGGCTTCGGAATCCATCCGGAGTAGCCGCCTGTGAACTTGATCTTTGCGCCGGCCATCTCGAAGATGTACTTGACTCTCTCGGCGAGTTCAGCCTTGGACTCGTCTATGGCGCTGCGCAGAAGCGAAGCGACGGTGAGATGACCTTTTGCGGTCCTCACTACGGCGAGGTTGATGGATGTCTCGGTGAGCCCTGGCATGCTCTGGCTCATCCTGATCACGTTGGATGGGCAGGCGGAAATGGCCTTGAGCGCGTTGACCGCGACAGCCGGCTCTATGTACTTAGTCGGGCACTTGGACTTCTCTATCTTCAGGTCGGCGGCAGGGTCGCTTTCCTTGTATCTTGCCTTAATCTTGGTGAAGTTCTTCCTGACAGCGTTAAGGACTGCAGCCACCTTGTCTTCAGGAACGGCTATCTCGGCCTCTCCCTCGAAAGGAATGGCGTTGCGCAGACTTCCTCCGTTGAACGAGCAGAGGAGTGCCCCATGCTTCTCAAGTTCCGGGATAAGGGCGTTGGCGAGCACCTTGTTGGCGTTTGCCCTGTAGAGGGAGATGTCCATTCCGGAGTGGCCTCCGGAGAGACCTTTCACCGTAAGACGGCATCCCACGTATCCTGCAGGTGTCTTGTAAGAGTTATATTTGAAGTCCGCCACGGCATCGAGCCCTCCGGCGCATCCGATGCAGAGCTCCTTCTCGTCCTCGGAGTCGAGGTTGATGAGGATATCTCCCTTGAGAACGCCCGGTTTGAGAGCTTCCGCTCCGCTCATTCCTGTCTCCTCGTCGTAGGTGACGAGTACCTCGATAGGGCCGTGCTTGAGGTCCTTGTCTATCGCAGCGGCCATGCCCATGGCAACTCCCATTCCGTTGTCGGCTCCGAGAGTGGTGCCCTTCGCCTTCACCCATTCGCCGTCTATCCAGGTCTGGATTGGATCTTTGAGGAAGTCGTGCACAGTGTCGGCGGTCTTCTGAGGAACCATGTCCATGTGTCCCTGCAGTATGACACCCTTGCGGTTCTCATATCCCGGGGTCGCCGGCACACGCATTATGATGTTGCCTGTCTCGTCGGCGAATGCCTCGACATTGTGCTCATTGGCCCAGTCAAGTATATGCTGGCGGACGATTTC
This sequence comes from uncultured Muribaculaceae bacterium, assembly GCA_964385795.1. Taxonomy (GTDB): domain Bacteria; phylum Bacteroidota; class Bacteroidia; order Bacteroidales; family UBA932; genus Cryptobacteroides. Next base: position 121,840 of record CAYLPY010000001.1, on the reverse strand, counting down.
CTCGTGCTTTGAAGGACGGGGACAGCGTGTCAGCCCGTAAAAAGCATCCCATACTAAAGATGGCTGTAAGTCTTTGATTGTCATATTGCTGTCTTTTGAGAATTATTATTTCCAACGTTTGTGTGTCCAGAGGTAGTTCCATGGTTGCTCCTTCAGGTCGGCTTCGATGAAGGAGTAGTAGCGGTTGAGGATTTCGGTCTCGTCCATCTCCGCTGCGTCCTCGCAGATAAGGTTGAAGTGGATGCGGTAATTGCCGTTCTCATCTTCCTTCATGCTGACATGGACCACCGCCATCCCGAGCCTGTGGGCCAGTGCCGCTCCGCCGTCCATGGAAACTGTAGGCTGAGACATGAAGTCGTTCACCTTGACCTTGGAGGAGTCGGAATATGGGTACTGGTCTGAAACCATGTTGTAGAACATCCTTTCGCTGCGGTGTCTGATGACGTAGCGCATAATCTGGAAAGACTCCACCACGCCGTCGAAGTTTTTCTTGTCCTCCACGACGGCCTTGCGGTTTTCCATCATGAACCTGTCCCAGACAACGCTGCCGAGTCTGCGGTAGACCACGCACATGTTCCTTTCCGGATATTTGAACGGTACGTCGCCGTAGAAACGGTATCCTCCGAGAATCTCCCAATTGCCGCTATGCGATCCGAGCGCGATAATACTCCTGCCCTTGTCGTAGAGGGCGTTGACGAGATCTATGTTGTCAATGTGAGCTATGCCGGACTTCCTGAGACGCTTTTCATTGCATCCTCCGAACCAGGTGGCTTCGGAGAGAATCTTGCCGAAGTGCTGATAGGTCCTACGGCAGATTTCCTGAAGCTCGTCATACTTCTTGTCGGGGAAACTTCTTGCGAGGTTGACCATCACGACGTCCCTGCGATATCTGAACAGCCCGCCGGCAATCCGTCCGAGCATTCTTCCGCAGGCTCTGTGAAAACCAAGCGGCAGAACCGCAAGCGGTCTTGTGACGCAGGATAGCAAGAAACAACCTATTTTTCCTGATTCGGCCATCGGTCTTGGAAAATCTTCTCTAAGGTAGCAAACAGTTTTGAATTATCAAAGTTCGGTACATTGAGGAGACTATGGGACTATTTCCGCTGCAGCGAAAGCCATTATCATCAGGCAGTATGCGGCACCGAGCCAGTCAAGGGTGGAGCGGCGCATTCGGGTGTATTTCCGGTAGTCAAACACCAGCGCGGCCAGAGCCAGCACTACAACGCCCGTGACCATGACCGGTCTTACGTGGGAAGTGCTCCTTAGCATAAGCGCGAGAAGCATGCACGAAAGCATCAGGGCTGAAGTGGAAGACAGGTCCTTCTGTCGGGCGGCCGCGCATAGACCGAGGAGCATCAGGCAGGGGAGAGCCGCGCATAGGAGCGGATGCAGCAGCGGCTGCTGCACTCGGCTTCTTAAAGCGAATGAAACAAGCAGCACACAGAAGAACATCGCCGTGATGACGAGACTTCTCGGATTGATATGGCTTGAGACTATGTTTCTCATCTGGATTATCCGGTATTCGGGTTCAAAGTATCAAAAGTAGTGGATAAACTCCAAAAACAAAAAAAGTTGACCGAAGAAAACTTCGGTCAACAAGATATGTCACGGTTTGTGCGTCTGATTACTCGGCGGCTACGACCTTTACCTTGATGTTGGCGAACACGCCCTTGTAGCACTTTACCTTGCACTCGAACTCGCCGAGCTCCTTGATGTCATCAAGAGAGATGTTTTTCTTCTCGACTTCGATTCCGGCTGCTGCGAGAACTTCTGCGACCTGTGCTGCGGTGACTGCTCCGTAGAGCTTGCCGTTCTCTCCGACCTTGGCTGAAACGGTGATGTCCACTGCCTCAATCTTGGCGGCGAGAGCCTGGGCGTCAGCAACGAACTTGGCCTCTTTGTGAGCCCTCTGACGGAGTGTTTCCTCATGCTGCTTGAGAGCGGAAGGAGTGCCTACCACAGCGTAGCCCTGAGGTACGAGATAATTGAGCGCGTAACCGGTCTTTACTTCAACAACCTCTCCGGCCTCGCCGAGGTTGGCTATTTCTTTCTTAAGTATGATTTTCATAACGCTTCAATTATTTAAGGAGGTCAGTTACATACGGAAGAAGGGCGAGGGAGCGTGCGCGCTTTACGGCCTGCGCTACCTTGCGCTGGAACTTCAGAGACGTTCCGGTGATGCGGCGAGGGAGAATCTTTCCCTGCTCGTTGAGGAACTTCTTGAGGAACTCAGGGTCCTTGTAATCTACATATTTGATGCCTGCTTTCTTGAAGCGGCAATACTTTTTCTTGCGAACCTCTACGGTAGGAGGGTTCAGATAACGGATTTCGTTGTTTGCGACGTTTGCCATGATTTTTCCTCCTGTTTTATGCTTCTACGGTCTCCGCTGCCGGTTCTGCCGGCTGCTCTACAGTCTCCTCTTTCGGAGCTTCCTCCACCTTCGGAGCGGCTGCCTTGGCGGCACGGGTCTGACGACGGTGCTCGGCGTATGCTACAGCGTGCTTGTCGAGGGCGGTGGTGAGGTAGCGGATGATGCGCTCGTCACGGTGATACTGGGTCTCGAGGACTGAAATGAACTCAGGGTTTGCCTTGAACTCGATGAGGTAGTAGAATCCTGAGGTCTTGTGCTGGATAGGATAGGCGAGCTGCTTGAGCCCCCAGTCCTCCTGGTACACAATCTCGCCACCGTTGTCGGTGATGAGTTTGGTGTACTTGGCAACCGCTTCCTTCATCTGGGTATCAGACAAAACGGGAGTTGCAATGAAAACGGTTTCGTACTGTTTGATCATTTGTTTATAATATTGATTGATAAAGCCCCTAAATAGGGGCTGCAAATATAGAAATTATTTTCAATGTGTGCAATAGTCTTCGGGATGCCTGGCCGTCAGGTGGAGTTCCTCGTATTTCTTCTGGATGAGGTCTGTGTCCGCTCTGGCGTCGTCCGTGAGTTCAAACCTCTCCCCGATGCTGACGTGCTTGTTGCCCCAGTTGAAGTATCCAAGATAGACCGGACAGCCTATGGCCTTCGCGATGGCGTGGTATCCCATCTTCCATTTGTGTACGGGCTTCCTTGTGCCCTCCGGCGCAATGCACAGATGGAATTCTCCTTTGGTGCGCTCAATTTCCGAGATGACGCTCCTAACCACTGCGGCTCCGTTGCTGCGGTCTACGGGAATACAGCCGAGTTTGCGGAGGACAGGGCCAAGCGGCCAGAAGAAGAACTCCTTCTTGATCATGACGTGCGCCGTGTGCCCAAGACTCTTGTAGTAGAAATATGAGACAAGGAAGTCCGCGATGCTCGTGTGCGGCACTCCGAGTATTATGCATTTTTCCTCCGGAGCAGGGCCGCTGTCGGCTTTCCAACCGAACATCTTCATGATTATGCCGTAGAAATTCATCCCTTTATGTCTATGTCTTCAAGTTCTTCTTGACTCCTGAGGTTTGAGCAGATGAACTTCTGCCGCTCGACGGTGTTGTTGCCCATGTAGAAGTCCATGATGTCCGCGATTGATTCTTCTTCGGCGAGGGTTACGGTGTCCTTGCGCATCTGCGGTCCGATGAAGTTGACGAATTCGTCCTTTGAAATCTCTCCGAGGCCTTTGAATCTTGTGATTGACACTCCGGTCTTGAGTTCGGCTATGGCCTTCTCCTTCTCGGCGTTGTTGTAGCAGTAGCGTCGTTCTTTTTTGTTGCTGACCCTGAAGAGTGGGGTCTGGAGGATGTAGACGTGGCCTCTGCGGATGAGGTCCGGGTAGTACTTCATGAAGAAGGTCAGAATAAGCATCCGGATGTGCATTCCGTCGTCGTCGGCATCCGTTGCGACTACTATGTTGTTGTAGCGGAGATTCTCGAGGTCATCCTCGACGCCGAGCGCAGATATCAGAAGGTTCAGCTCCTCATTTTCGGCAACTCTCCGGCGGCTTTCCTTGTAGCAGTTGATTGGCTTTCCTCTCAGCGAGAAGACGGCCTGGAAGTTGGCATTGCGCGCCTTTGTGATGGTTCCGCTTGCGGAGTCCCCCTCTGTGATGAAGATGGAGGAGTTGTCCACGTCGTCCTGGTTCTTGTCGGTGCGCTTGTCGTTGAAGTGGTGCCGGCAGTCGTAGAGCTTCTTGTTGTAGACATTGTTGCGTTTGTTGCGCTCGCGGACTTTCTTCTGGATGCCCGAAATCTCCTCGCGCTCGGCCTGGGAGGCCTTGATCTTCTCCTCGATGACTGGGACAATCTCCTTGTGGATGCGGAGGTAGTTGTCGAGATTCTTGGCGACGAAGTCGTTGATAAAGGTGCGGATCGTCGGGCCGATGTCGGTCTTGAGCACTCCGTTCTCGGTGTAGGTCTTCTCCCACATATAGTTTGAGCCGAGTTTGGTCTTGGTTTGGCCCTCGAAGTTCGGTTCCTGTATCCTTATGCTGATGGCCCCGACGATACCCTGGCGGCAGTCGGACGCCTCGTAGTTCTTCTTGAAGAACTCCTTGAGTGTCTTGGCTACCGCTTCGCGGAACGCCGCCATGTGCGTGCCTCCGTCTCTGGTGTTCTGTCCGTTGACGAAGGAGAAGATGTTTTCCCCGTAGGCGTTGCAGTGGCTGAGGACTATCTCTATGTCCTCGCTTTCGAGATGGATGGGCGGATAGAGCGGAGTGTCGTCGGTGTTCTCGTTGACGAGGTCGAGCAGGCCGTTTTCAGACCTGTAGGTCATGCCGTTGAGGACGAGGGTGAGGCCTCTGTTGAGGTAGGAGTAGTTCTTCACCATCGTCTCTACGTAGCCGAAGTTGTAGGCATAGCCGCTGAACATCATGTCGTCCGGGGTGAAGCGGACCAGAGTGCCGTTCTTTTCTCTGGTCGGCTCCGAGCCGCTCTCGATGAGCTTGCCTCTCTGGAACAAGGCGTGGAAGCACTCTCCGTCACGGTGCGAGCAGACATAGAATTCAGATGAAAGCGCGTTCACCGCCTTGGTGCCCACGCCGTTGAGACCGACGGACTTCTTGAACGCCTTGTCATCGAACTTGCCGCCGGTGTTGAGGATGCTGACCGCCTCGATGACCTTGCCGAGCGGAATGCCTCGCCCGAAGTCCCTCACGGAGACCGAGCCCTCCTCCACGGTGATGCGAATCTCCTTGCCGTTGCCGGCAGAGAATTCGTCCACGGAGTTGTCGATGATTTCCTTGAGAAGTACGTAGATGCCGTCTCCCAAGTCTCGGCCATCGCCGAGTCTGCCTATGTACATTCCCGGCCTGAGCCGGATGTGTTCGACACCTTCTATGGTGCGGATATTGTCTTCTGTGTAGTTACTTTGAGCCATTCTTCTTCTTCACCACTCCTTTGAGATGCAGTATAATCGGCTTCTTTTGCGCCGAAGTGTAGACGGTGAGCGTCTTGTCGAAGTAGACAGGACCTTCGTCGTTGGAGTATGTGGCAGTGATTAGCCCGCTCTTGCCGGGTGCAATCTCCTCGCGGGTCCATTTGACAGCCGTGCAGCCGCAGGACGAAACCACCGCAAAGACGGTCAGCGGCTCGTCGGAGTCGTTGGTCACGGTGAATGTATGAGTAAGCGGTCCGGCGTCGGTGGAAACTTGGCCGAAGTCGTGCACCTTTGAATCGAATTCTATCGGAGAGGCCAGTGCAAGGGCCAAAAACAGTGTAATCAAACCCTTCATACATCGCAAAGTTAGCAATAATTCTTTGCTCGCGAACTTGCTTATTCGAAATTTCCTGCTACTTTTGTCCTCTGATTGAAAAACACACTATTTATTTTTTATTATGGCTTACAAAATTGATCCGGAGCAGTGCCTTTCCTGCGGCACATGCCAAGGCGAATGCCCTGCAGGGGCAATTCATGAAGGGGATGCAGCATATGTAATAGATTCAGAGGTTTGCGTGAGCTGCGGTTCCTGCGCCAGCGCTTGCCCTGTGGGAGCAATCTCTGAGGACGCTTAATCTCTCTTTATGAAGAAAAGGTTATTTCTGGGGGCTCTCGCAGCCCTCTTTGCGTTTATGGACGCAGGTGCGTATGAACTCGTGAAGCCTACGCGCAGTCTTTTACTCTATCCGGAAGGGCAGAACGCCCAGGTCGGCATAGTCGAGAACGGCAGGACGATAACCCTCGGACCTGGTGAGCCGAATGGCCTGACCGGGGAGAACAAGGTCAATGAGAGAGGCAATGAAAGCAATATCGGAGACGGGGCCAGGATGGATCTCTACCTTCCGGAAAAATGCAACGGACAGATGATTGTCGTATGCCCCGGAGGTGCCTATGCCAACTGTTCCGCAGTCAACGAGGGGTCGAGAGTGGCAGACTGGTGCGTCAAGCGCGGAATCGCCGTATGCGTGCTTCTCTACCGTATGCCGAACGGACACTGCAAAGTGCCTCTCACTGATGTCCAGAACGCATTCCGCTATTGCCGTGCGCACGCCGGCGAGTGGGGTGTCGATAGGATAGGTGTGATGGGCTTCTCCGCTGGCGGCCATCTCGCGGCCAGCGCGTCCACCCTTTTCGTGGATTCCGTGACCCGCCCTGACTTCTCTGTCCTCGTCTATCCGGTGATTACTTTCGAGGAGTTCGTTACCCATGCCGGCACACGTCTAAATCTTGTAGGCCCTAAGGCCGGAAAGGACCTCGTGGAATACTATTCGCTTGAGAACCGCGTCTGCGAGAATACTCCGCCGACCCTCATCTGCCTCAGCGGGGATGACAGGGGAGTCCCAGCGGAGAACAGCATCCGCTATTATCGTTCGATGCTCTCGAACGGAGTGCCTGGCGAACTTCACATCTTCACGAGCGGAGGGCATGGCTGGGGCTTCACAACTGTCGAGAATTCCGGCAGAGATGCTCTTGGCGATCAGCGTGAGAATTTCTTTCAGATTCTTTCCCGCTGGCTAGAGTCCCAAAAGTAGGGGTTTATGGCTTTCGCTGACTTTCGCCTGAAAGTGTTCGTATCCGTCGCGGGCAGCGGTGGTTTTTCCGCAGCTGCCCGCGAATTGGGTGTGTCCCAGCCTGCGATAAGCCAGAATGTCGCGGAACTCGAGCGTCTTGTAGGCGAGCGTCTTTTGACGCGAGGCAAGAACGGAGTCTCGCTTACGAAAAAAGGAGAGGTGTTCCTTGCCCACGCCAAGGCGGTGCTTGCGGCATACGATGAGCTGGAGGCAGCGTGCAGGGTTCCGGACTCCATATTGCTCAAGGATGTGAGTCTCGGTGGCGAGCGGAGGAGTGTTCTGATATACAAGGGCCTGTTCGCGAATCTAGATGTCGATGGCGCGGCGGATGCCGAGCTGACTCTTGATGCTTCCGGCCTTGCGCTGCTGCCGTCGTTCGTCAATGCCACCGCTGCCATAGATGCCGCGGAACTGGATGCCTCTCTGTGCAAAGCCGCCTCATCTGGTACAGGCTTCCTGATGTCTCCGGACTGGAACGAGGATTCTCTCCAGGCTGCAGCCGAGATGGGGATGCGCTGCGGGCGTGTCATGGATTTTGTCTGGGCAGGATGCCGTGACTCTCAGCTTTCCAGACAACTTTCCTTGCTGCGAAGCGAATGCTCCTTTCTGCAGATTGACCTTTCCATGGCGGATTCCCGCGAGGTGTCCCGGCTCGATGCCCTCGGCGCGTTCGATTCCGGAACGCTTGTCCTGCATCCCGGGAGTCTTGACTCCGGCAGTCTGGAGAGAGTCCTTCGTCGCGGAGCCAGAATAGTCGTCTGTCCCGAGGAGGATGCAGACTTCTTGCGTAGACTGGACAGAAGCTGTCCTTCTCCTTGGCGCAGAAGTCTTCTTCTCGGCTCTCCGGGACTTGACATGATTCAGAGCATGCGCTTCGCGTATCTCGCATGCGGCGATGCCGTCACGGTGGAGGAAGTTTTCGCGTTTGCTACCAAAAACGGCGCCGAAGCTTTTGGCCTCGACGCCGGTTCAATTCTTGAAGGTAAATCTGCGGATGCCTTACTCGTAGACCTCGGAAACTGCCGTCTGCAGCCTTGCCGCGATTTTCTGAAAGATTTTGTCCTTTCTGCAGATTCATCCTGCGTGAGTCACCTCATTTGTGGAGGCAGGCTCGTGATATAGCTCCTATTCGTTCTTAGGGGCTTCCGGTCTCATCACTATTTCTATGAAGTTGCCCGAGTTGAGAAGCTCGGCTGCTGCGGCCTTGATGTCCTCCGGTGTCAGAGACTTGACCGCTGCCTCGTAGTCGGCCACGTAGTCGTAGCCGTACTTCTCGTTGCGGGAGAGGACGGAGAGCCACCAGGAGTTGTGGAGCTTGCTCTCTGGGATGTTCTTCTCGAGATTCTTTTTGGTTTTGTCGAACTGCTCTGCGTCAGGGCCGTTCTCGGCTATACCTCTGAGGCCTGCCACGGCGAGTTCACGCAGTTTGTCGGCCTGCTCCTCGTTGGTCTGGAACACTACCTGAAGAAGCCTGAAAGGATTCGGCTCGTCCGAGAGCTGCGCGTTTGAGCTTGCACCGTAGGTGCCGCCTTCCTCTTCGCGCAGGGTTGACGTGTAAGTCATGCCGAGGATATAACTGAGGGCGGAGTAGCTGACATCTGCCTTGATGTCATAAGGCGCGTTGGACTTGTAGACTTGGAGTACCGTGACTGAAGGAGTCTGCATCTCGGCCTTGAAGTCGTCCGTCTTCCTGCCGTCCACGATGCCGTCACCCATGTATGCCCAATCGGTGGCTTTCTTTCCCTTAGGGAGCGAGCCGACATACTTTCCGATGAGAGGGAGAACTTCAGCTTTGTCGAAGTCTCCCACCATGATGAGGGTTGCTCCTGCCGCATCCTTGAAGAGCTTGCAGTAGTTGCGCTCGAGGGTCGCGAGATTGGCTTTGCCGAGTGTCTCCTCGTTGAGCATTATTGAGCGTGGACTATCGTAGATGGTCTTGTTGATTTCTTCCTGGAGCTTCCAGTTGGACTGCTTCTGGAGATTAGGCAGGATGGTCTCTACCTGAACGCGACCCTGCTCATACTCTCCGGCGTCGAATCTCGGCTCCGTGAAGTAGAGATAGAGAAGCTGAAGAGCTGTCTCGAGGTCCTTGCGAGTGCTTGAACCGCTGATGCCGTGCTGGTACTGGTTGATGAACGGTGTGACTCCCACCTGCTTCCCGGCGAGCATTTTGCTCACTGTCTTGGCAGGGAATCCTGCCACTCCGGTGTTCTGGAGATAGAGCTGCCAGAGATTGCTCTCGAAACTGTAGATGTCCTCGTCGGAAATGAGGCTCATGCCTCCTCTCTTGTAGAGATACAGAGCGACGTTGTCCTTCTCGTAATCGGTAGGGAGGAGAATCACTTTCACGCCGTTGCCGAGGGTGAGCACTTCTGAACCGTAGACACCCTTGCCGCTCTTCTTTATCTTGCTTCCCTTAAGTCTGGAAGCATCGAGGAACTCGCTCGGAACGTCTTCCCCGAAGTTCTGCTCGTACTCGGCGTTCTCGACCTTCGAGATGACTTCGCGAATCTGCGCCTCGGTCGGGGTCACGATACCTTCGCGCTCCGGACCGGTGTAGAGGACCACCATATTGTCTCTGGTGATGAGCTGGGCGGCTATCTGGTTGAGAATCGGCGCGCTAATCTGTTGGAGGAGAGCCTGAGCGACTTCGTGCTCTGTCTTCGGATCCATAAAGGAACTGTTGTTGAAGAAGTTGTTGATGAGAGGACCCACGAACTCTGCGTTTTTGCGGGTGTCGGCCTGATTGGCGGCAGTCTCGAAACGAGAGAGAATCTCGGCCTTGGCCCTTTCGACCTCGCCGTCGCTGAAGCCGAAGCGGCGCATCTTCTCTATTTCGGAAAGCATCGCCTCGAAACTCTCGAGCGTAAGCCCGTCCTTGGCGGAGACGCTGCCGTTGACCACATCGACGGTCTCGCAGATATTGCCAACAGCGAAGCCGGCACTGATGAACGGAGCGTCCGACTTTGCGAGGTCATTGAACCTCTCGTTCATGATGGCCGACGTGATGCTCTTCACAAGTTGGGTGAGGAAGCCTACTACGGTGCTGTTGATTTCTTCTGGCGCCGGTTCGCTCTTCCAATAGACGTCGAATCCTGTCGATGCCGTCTCGGGGTCGGTGATGATGCCCACAACAGGCTCGACATTGCCAGGGACCTTGATGACATCTTTTGCGCGAGGATTCTCGCTTGCAGGGATGTCCGCGAAGGTGCTCTGTATCTTGGATTCTACCTCGTCTACATCGACGTCTCCTACTACTATAAGCGCCTGTAGGTCAGGACGATACCAGGTGTGGTAGAAGCTTGTGAGGCTCTCCGGCTTGAAGGTCTTGAGATTCTCCTCGCTGCCTATGACAGTGCATCCGGCATACTTTGAGTCGCCGAAGAGATAAGGCATGCTGGCTTCGTGGATTCTCCACGCGGCATTCCTGCGCGAGCGGCGTTCCTCGAGGATTACGCCCCTCTCGTCATCAATCTCCTTCGGGTCGCAGGTGACGAAGTGGGAGTAGTCGTGCATGATGAGCAGACAGGTGTCCACCACCGTTGGTCTGATGAGTGGTATGTTGTTGAGAAGGTAGACGGTCTGCTCGACTCCGGTGGAGGCGTTGACGTTGCCGCCGAAGGAGGCGCCGATGCTCTCGAGCCAGTTGAGTATGCCTTTGCCCGGGAAGTTCTTGGTGCCGTTGAAGCACATGTGTTCGAGGAAGTGCGCGAGGCCGTCCTGGTCAGGCGTTTCCTGAATCGCGCCGACATTGGTGGCAAGGTAGAATTCGGCTCTCCGGGCCGGCTTGTCGTTGTGGCGGATGTAGTAGGTCATCCCGTTGTCGAGCTTTCCTACTCTGACTGCAGGATCGTTCGGGAGCTGCTGCAGCTCTTGTCCGAAACACAAAGCTGCTGTGCTGAAGAGCACAGCAGCGATGAAAGCGAGTTTTTTAAACATCTTTTGGGTTTAAACTGATGCCGAGAATAAAGCAGGACTATTTGCCAGCGAGTCTCTTGTAGGTTTCGAGACGGAGCTTCGCAAATTCCTCGGTCTTCTCGAGAAGCTCGGAAGCATTCTCAGGGAAGAGCTTGTAGAGAGAAGCGAAACGTACCTCGCCCTTAAGGAAGTCCTGGAACTTGCTCCAGTCAGGCTCCTTAGAGTCGAGAGAGAACGGATTCTTTCCCTCTTCCTCGAGGAGAGGATTGTAGCGGTAGAGCTGCCAGTAGCCGCATTCGACGGCAAGTTTCTCCTCCCTCTGGCTGAGGCCCATGCCTGCCTTGAGACCGTGGTTGATACAAGGCGCGTAGGCGATGATAAGGGATGGTCCGTCGTATGCCTCAGCTTCCTTGATGGCGTTGAGATACTGTACCGGGCTTGCCCCCATGGCCACCTGCGCCACATAAACGTAGCCGTAGCTCATGGCCATCATTCCAAGGTCCTTCTTGCGGATTCTCTTTCCTGAAGCCGCGAACTTTGCGATGGCTCCGGCAGGGGTTGCCTTTGAAGACTGTCCGCCGGTGTTGGAGTAAACCTCCGTGTCGAGAACGAGGATGTTGACATTCTCGCCGGAAGCGAGCACGTGGTCCAGTCCGCCGTATCCGATGTCATAGCTTGCGCCGTCACCACCGAAAATCCACTGGCTGCGAGCCGGGATATACTGCTTGATCTTGGCAAGAGACTTGCACACGTCGCAGTCGCAGGAGTCGAGAAGAGGTTCGAGTTTGTCGGCAATCTCGCGGGTCTTCGCGTAGTTTCCGCGGTTGTCAAGCCATTCGGTGAAGAGAGCCTTGTGCTCATCGCCGCAGCACTCGCACTCGAGCCCCTTCTTCATCAGGGAAGCCACGGTCTCGCGGATGCGCTCTGAACCGAGTCTCATGCCGAGACCGAACTCGCAGAAGTCCTCAAAGAGGGAGTTCTGCCATGCCGGACCATGCCCGTGAGCATCGGTGCAGTATGGAGATGCAGGGAATGACGCTCCGTAGATTGAAGAACATCCTGTGGCGTTTGCAATCATCATGTGGTCGCCGAAGAGCTGGGTGATGTTCTTGATGTATGGAGTCTCACCGCAACCTGCGCAAGCTCCGGAGAACTCGAACAGAGGCTGTGCGAACTGTGAGTTCTTGACGTTTGCCTTAGGGTCGAACGGAGTCTTGTAGCCGACCTTGGTGTTGAGGTAGTCGTAGTTCTCCTGCTCTGCGTTGTTGTCGATGTAGGCCTGCATGGAGAGAGCCTTCTCCTTGGCAGGGCAGACATCTACACAGTTGCCGCAGCCAGTACAGTCTGCTACGGAGACTGAAAGCGCGAATTTGTACTCCTTGAGGTTGGCCTTGCCGTCTGCGTACTTCAGACCCTGAGGTGCGGCTGCTGCCTCTTCAGGAGTGAGGATGAACGGACGGATGGCTGCGTGAGGGCAGACGAACGCACAGCTGTTGCACTGGATACACTTCTCGGAATCCCATACAGGCACGTTCACTGCCACGCCGCGCTTTTCGTAGGCGGCTGTTCCAGCAGGCATGGTGCCGTCCTGATAAGGAAGGAACGAGCTGACCGGAAGGGTGTCGCCGCACTGTGCATTGACCACGTCGGCAATCTCCTTTACAAACGGAGTCGCAAGACGACTGGCGTTGTGGTTCGCGAACTTGGCGTTGATGTTGGCCCAATCTGCTGGGACCTTAACCTCGGTATATTCACCTCCGCGGTCGATGGCTGCGTAGTTCATGTTGACGATGTTCTCGCCCTTCTTGCCGTATGATTTGAGGGCTGCATCCTTCATGTACTTGACAGCATCGTCTACCGGGATGATTCCGGAGATGCGGAAGAATGCGCTCTGGAGGATGGTGTTGGTCCTTCCGCCGAGGCCAATCTCTGCCGCAATCTTGGTGGCGTTGATGATGTAGAGCTTAATCTTCTTCTTGCCGATGACAGCCTTTACGAAGTCAGGAAGTCTCTCGAGTGTCTCTTCCTCGTTCCAGAGAGAGTTGAGGAGGAAGCTGCCTCCTTCCTTGATGCCCTTGAGGACATCATACTTCTCGAGGTATGAAGGCACGTGGCATGCCACGAAGTCTGGGGTGTTGACAAGGTATGGAGCCTTGATTGGGGACTTGCCGAACCTGAGGTGCGAGCAGGTGTATCCGCCGGATTTCTTGGAGTCGTAGTCGAAGTATGCCTGGCTGTAGAGGTCGGTATGGGTACCGATAATCTTGATTGTGTTCTTGTTGGCACCTACAGTACCGTCTGAGCCGAGTCCGTAGAACTTGCACTCTGTGGTGCCCTTCTTTACGATGGAGACTTCGCCCTTGACAGGGAGGCTCTTGAAGGTTACGTCGTCCACGATGCCGATGGTGAAGTCGTTCTTAGGCTCCTTGCATTCGAGGTTGTCGAAAACTGAGATAATCTGCGCAGGGGTGGTGTCCTTTGAGGAGAGGCCGTAGCGGCCGCCCACTACGAGCGGAGCGTGGTCCTTGTCCTGGAAGAGGGCCTTGATGTCGAGATAGAGAGGTTCTCCGAGCGAGCCAGGCTCCTTGGTGCGGTCGAGGACTGCAATCTTGCGGACGCTCTTGGGAAGGACCTTGAGGAGGTACTTCTCGGAGAACGGACGGTAGAGGTGCACGGTGACTACGCCGTACTTGCGGCCCTTTGACGCGAGGTAGTCGATGGTCTCCTTGATTGTCTCGGTGACAGAACCCATGGCGATAATGATGCACTCGGCGTCAGCAGCTCCGTAGTACTCGAACGGACGGTACTGCCTTCCGGTAATCTCGCCAATCTCGCCCATGTAGCGGGCCACGATGTCCGGAACTGCCTCGTAGGTCTGGTTGCGTGATTCTACGGCCTGGAAGTATACGTCTCCGTTCTGCGCGGTACCGCGGGTGACAGGAGCATTTGGATTGAGCGCACGTGCACGGAAATTCTCCAGAGCCTTGTTGCTGACCATCTTCTTGAGGTCTTCCTCGTCGATCGCCTCAATCTTCTGAATCTCATGCGAGGTGCGGAAGCCGTCGAAGAAGTGGAGGAAAGGAATGGAAGACTTGATTGCTGAAAGATGCGCCACCGCTGCGAGGTCCTGCGCTTCCTGCACTGAACCAGAAGCCAGCAGCGCGAAGCCTGTCTGACGGCAGGCCATCACGTCCTGATGGTCACCGAAGATTGAGAGAGCGTGTGACGCGAGGGCGCGAGCTGATACATGGAAGACAGCAGGGAGCATCTCGCCTGCAATCTTGTACATATTCGGAATCATCAGGAGGAGACCCTGAGATGCGGTGTAGGTGGTGGTAAGCGCACCTGCCTGCAGCGATCCGTGAACGGCACCGGCGGCGCCGGCCTCGCTCTGCATCTCAGTCACCTTCACAGTTTCGCCCCAAAGGTTCTTCTTGCCGTGAGCGGCCCATTCGTCGACGTTCTCAGCCATCGTCGAAGACGGTGTGATAGGGTAGATGGCAGCATGCTCGCTGAAAAGGTAAGCGATATTCGATGCGGCCTGGTTTCCATCACAGGTGATGAATTTCTTTTCTTTAGCCATATTAAAATATTGATAGTTTTAGTAAGTCTTTATAAAAAGTATACAATCATGCAAAAATACTAAAAAATCCGTAACTGCGAAGCTGCGAGGGTCTTCTTTGTCTCGATTGTACGGCTTAAGATCATAGCTTGGCGACTTCGCTCGCGGCGAGCAGGTAGCATCCCGTCCCGAAATCCTCGAAGTCCGGAATCCGGTCGTAACTTGCCGGCTGGGCTTCTTTCGGCTCCTTGCCGGATCCTTGAGAGAATCCGATGAACCCGTTGTCATGGATGCAGATGCGGTTAAGCCCGTTCCACCCCCTTGCGGCGGCGCTGCGGTATGTCGGGTCAGTGAGCAGGCCGTTGCGCACTCCCCAGGCGAGGCCGTATGTGAAAAGCGAAGTTCCGGTGGCTTCCGGACCGCCGAAGTCCAGAGGGTCATCAAGCGAGCAGTTCCAGGTGCCGTCGGCGCGCTGCACCTTGACAAGTGCTGCGCACATGGACTTGAAGTCTTCTTCGTAGACGCTCCTGTGCGGGTCGTCGGCAGGCAGTTCGTCAAGGACTCTGGCGTATGCCGCCACAACCCAGCCGTTGCCTCTCGACCAGTAGCAGTTCCTGCCTTGAGGCGTGGTGTACGGAGGGCAGAAGTCCTTGTCCCTCCACCACAGACCTTCCTTCTCGTTGAAGAAGCGGTCTCTGGCCCACTTGTACATCTTCCACGCTTTCTCGAAGTAGGACTTGTCGCCGGTGAGCCTGCCGTACTTCACGAGCACAGGCATCCCCATCTGTATGGCGTCAATCCATGTCCAGTCGGCATCCGATGCGTCTGTCGCGAGGATGTTCTCCATGCAGACGCGGACGTTGGTCAGCATCTCGGGTTCTCCGTAGATGCGGTACATGTCGATGTAGGCCTGGGCACAGCAGTAGTTGTCGGCGTTGCGGGTGAGGTTGTTGCCTCCGCGCATGTTCCATCCGAAAAGCTCGCCCCACTTCCTGGTGTAGCCAAGATAGCTCTGCTGCGGGTCCACGCCGTTGAGGGCGAGCAGTCCTTCGTAGTAGACGGCCCGGGTCCAGATGTTGCCTTCATAGACCTTGTGTCTCGACGGGAACGGCACAACCTTGGACGGGTCGGGGTACTTGCGCATGAAGTAGCCGTTGACCTTGCGGGCCTGCGCAATGACTTCGTCTCTGGATGGAAGGTCGTGACGGACAGGGATGAGCTTCACCTCGGAGCAGAGACCGGATGGGTCGGGTTTCCACGAGGAGAAGTCCTTGTCTTTCGTGATGGTGTTGATATTGGCATCCTTGAAGATTCTCCATCTGATGCCGCGGCGGTCGTAGTCGGCTATGCGGTTGGACTGGAGGTTCGTCACGTAGACGTCGAGCAGATTGATGCCCGGCTTGAGGTAGCGGCCTATCTCAAGTCTGAACGGAGCGCTCCATACGGTGCCTGCTTCTTCTCCGTTGATAAAGACTCTGGCACTCTCGCGTACGTCACCGAGGTCGAGTATCCACTCGTCGGCCTCGCGCGGGTCATCCATCGGAATGGCAGAGGAGTAGAGAGCTGTGGCGAAATTGACCTTCGCTTCCGGTATGTCGAGCTTGGTCCAGTCCATCGGCTTGTCGGTGAAGAAGTTGCCCTTTATGGCGGGGTCGCTTTCTGGGAAGGATATGTTCCATGCGCGGTCGATGGCGATGGGGGTGTCTTCCTCGGCAATATATTTCCATGCGGAAGCCTGGACATCCTCTGGGAAGGTCTTGATGAGGATGGACTCTCCCGGCTTGAGCTGCAGCCGCACGATGGCGCTGCCGTCTTTTCCTTTACGGACCTGAGCCTTGCCGGAGCGGCCGCTCAGCGCATCGTAGAGCATCGCGGATGCGGCAGGCGTGGCCAGTTGCACCCAGGTGTCAACAGTCTTGTTCTCGAGCATTGCTGCGAAATAGTTCCATCCGCCACATTCATTGCGGCGTCGTATCATCGAACCTTTGAGCTCGCTCTTGAACGTCTCAGGTTTTGCGGAGGACAGCGCCTTGTCTAGGCTAACGGCCTTGCCGAAGCCCTTGGCGGCCTTCTTGAACTCTTTTCTGCGTGCTGCGAGGTCGTGCAGGCCAGGAACATCCGTCGGCACGCTGTCTATGAAGTATACCGGTATTCCGGACTTCTTCAGCTCTACGAGCTTGCGGGCTGTCTCCACCGGAATGAAACTGCACGGAGGGACTATGACTGGCTTGTCAATGACCGTCGTGAGAAGCTGTTCGTCGGATATGTAGTCGACGTCGTAGCCTCGGGCGCATATCTCGTTGGAGATGGCCTTGAAGTCTGGCAGCTTGCGGCCCATGCTGTGGATGTCGAACATCATGTATGGTGTGCTCGTGGAAGAAGCCCAAGCGTCGTATACCGGGAAATAGAGCAGGAAATCAGCATCCGGGCTTCCCGCAGTCAGGAATGCCTGTACTCGCTCAATGTATTTGAAGAGGGCTGGCGCGTCTTTCCACATGCCTCCGGTTGGGGACATGTTGATGGAGGCGTAGAACATCCATCCTGGGAATGCTGCTCCCTTTGGGGAATACGGTGCGCCGTGGAAGTAGATGTGGTTCACTCCTGAGGCGAAGATTCTGTCGAGTTCTGGCTTGCACTGGCTCAGTGAGGTCCTGAAATGCTCCGTCATCCATGTCAGAGACTCGCAGGAGACATATTTCCTGCCGGTCACGTGAGCTGCCGAGGAGGCGAACTTGAGCACGGCAGGATCGCCGTCGTTCGGGCGTCCTATCGGGTCCTGCCTGAGGTGGTCGAACTTGAACTCGGAACGTCCGTAGGTCTCGCATTCCGGGATGTCAACGCGTCCGTAGACGTCCAGGAGGTTGGCAGGAGAGCCGTGCGACTGGTTGCGGACGAGCGAGCCCTTGGAGTGGCACCATTCTATCCACGGGTCGATGAAGTTCTCGATGAGCATCTTCCCGAGACACTCGCGATAGTCCATGACGGCCCTGTCGTAGTCGCTCATCTTCGATGGGGCCACTGGAGATGGCTTTTCCATCAGAGGTGGACCCTGGCGGCGTGGCTGCTGAGGCTTCTGCGGCTGCTGCATCAGGTAGGGCACGATGTCGTAGCCATAGTGTTCCTTGAAATAATCCGGGAATTCCGGTGTCCAGTCGGCTCCGTAGACCTCATAGGAATCATTGAACCAGGTATGCGGCCATTTGGCTCCTGACTGGGAGAAAGCCTTGTCGAAACGCTTCAGGTAGACTTTTAAGGCTTCAGGATTGAGATGGTCCATGACAAGGCCTTCACCGCCTGGGGCGGCCCTTTTGACCATCTGGCCGGTGCCTTCGGACTTTATTCCGCCGGGCGTCACGACCATTTTCTGCGCCGCTATATCAGGGCTTATCTGCGGCCCGCCGAATGGCCAGCCGGTGCCGTTGTTTATGTCGCACTCGAGCCCGAGGCGCTCGGATTCGGAGACAAGCCAGGAATACATCTCCATCCATTTCGGGGAGAGGTATTCGATGTCGGCGGCCTCGTTGCCCTGTACACCGTATATTGGCGTGACTTCATAGCCCCCGATGCCGGCTTTCGCGAACTCTTCGAGGTTGTAGGTCAGGCCTTCCTTGTCCACGGCGCTGCCGAGCCACCACCAGCGGACGAATGGCTTGTTCTCGACGGTCGGAGTGTACCAGCCTGTGTCCTGCGCGCCTGCGCTCAAGGCGCAGAATGTTCCGAGGACTGCAAGAAGGGAATATTGCTTGAACATTGGCTTGTTATTTGGTTTTAAGATACTTGACGAGTGTATGGCCAGTTTTCTGCAGACCTTCGGCGAAGGATTTTGCATTGCGTTCCGCTCCGAGCCTCGAGGTGTGGGTATGGTCATTCTTGTAGTATGCCCTGGTTGCTTCCGGACCTATGGAGTCGAAAAAGTCGGCGCTGATGTTGTGCACGTCGATGAAGTCCACTCCGGTCTGGGCCACGACCTCCTTGCACCATGTGGTGTAGGTGTCGTTGCGGCGTTCCATCTTGCCGTCGGGCCATTCATTGCGCGGGGTGATGTCGAGCAGGATAGGGATGCCACCCTTCTCGCGGACGTCGGTGATGAACTTGCGGAGATACCAGCCGTAGGTGTAGATGACCTGATACATCCTCTTGTTCGGCATGAAGAAGTTCTCGCTCTCGTCCCCGGTGCCCCGAAGCTCAGCCCTGAAAGGCTTGGCGTTGATGCGGCCTATGTCGTTGTGTCCGAACTGGATGACTACGTAGTCACCCGGCTCGATGCTGTTGTAGACCTTGTCCCAGCGGCCTTCGTCAAGGAAGGTCCTTGCGCTGCGTCCGGCCTTGCCGGCATTGACAAGGGTTATCTTGGTGGTGTCGAAGACTGTCTCGAGGACGCTGCCCCAGCCCCACATGCCGTCTGGGTCGGAGTCGTTGTTCTGGATGGTGCTGTCGCCTGTGACGAAGAGGACCGGCCTGCCTTTCACTCTCGTGAACTCCTGCTTCTCCGGCGCGAGAGGGAGGAGATAGCTTCGCAGGTCGCTGCCCGTGCAGGCCGCGATGCCTTCAGCTGCGCTGCGGGCGTTGTTCATCGCGCCGAAAGCACTTGAGTGGATGTTGTCGCGGTAGAACATATATCCGGTCTTGTATTTCCCGAACTTCTCGAATTTGCCGGCACTGATGGCTTCGAGGTCCACGAGCGGAACATCTTTCTCGGCCGCGATTTCCTTGATCCAGGCGGTGAACGTGTCGGTCTTGCGCCTTACGCTGCCGTTCTCCTCCCACTGGTTGCGTGGGGTGAGGGTGAAGAGAATAGGGGTGGCTTCCTTGGCGCGTACCTCATCAATGTATTTGCGGAGGTACTCTCCGTAGCTGTAGATGATTTCCTTGCCTCCGGGGACTTTGTCGTTGTCGATGGTGATGGTCTCCTTGCCGGTGCCTGGGATTGAGGACCTGCCGCGTGGTCCGTCGTAAGGGCCGCTGTCGTTGTGGCCTAGCTGGATGATGACGTAGTCGCCTTTCTGCACGCCCTTGATGACGTCAGCCCACCAGTCGCGGTAGAAAGTCCTGCACGAGAGTCCGCCGAGGGCGTGGTTCTCGACTACTATGCGGCTCTCGTCGAAGAACTCGTGCGCGTAGTAGCCCCAGCCCCACTGGCCGTTGTCACCGTTGCCCTTGGTGCCGGTGCGCATGGTGCTGTCGCCCACGAGGAAAAGCACCGGACCGCCGGCCTTGCGCGAACAGCCAGCCACCGGACGTGCGGTTTTTGCAAGGTCCAGAGAGTCTGGGGTGTTGTCGACGTAGCTGTTGTCCTGCGCCATTGCCTGCGGAGGTCTCTGTCCCTGAGGTCCCTGCTGTGGCCTTGCCGAGCGCGGCTGCTGCTTTATGATTACAGAGTCGAGCAGAACGTCTTCGAGGACCTGTGACTTCTTCACGCCCTTGCCTTTTATCGTGCTGCCGCGGAACTCTCCGCTGAGGTCTGCCCCGAAGTAGAATCCGGTCTCCGGCGGCTGGTTGTAGCATACGTTCTCGCATGCTACGCTGATGCGGTAGACAGGGTCTTCCATGAAACTGTGGAAGCGGTATTCGGTGGGCTCTGTGCTGACGTACAGACGAAGCTCGCTATTGTCGTCGGAGCGGAGGATGACTTCTTCCCTCCAGTCGCCCAAGATGTCGCCGGAGATGCAAGGTGTGGCCTTTGTGCCGTTGATGCTCTGTGCTCCGTCAAAGCTGCGCAGGAGTTCGACTTTCCTGGTCGCAGGATTGAACTTGAGGACCTGGTTGCCGTCGAGGAGCTCTCTTGAGAGGTTACCGTCCCACCATACCGCAAAGTTCTGGCTGGCGGGTTTTTCTGCAATCTCGCGGCCCTGGAAGTCACGCATGGAGCCGGATGCCGAGCTCCACATCTCCCATCCAGGGTTGGTCGGGTCCACGTCTGCCGCCATCGAGCGGCCAACGTCTGTGTTCGACGGGATTCTGTAGATGAGCTTGCCTGTGCGGGCGTCCGTGAGGGTGGAGCCTACGCCTCTGGTCTCGTGCCCGATCCATACCTGGAGCGCATCGCTGCCGGGAATCATAGCTCCGAGGTGCATGGAGTCGCCGTGTCCGTATCCGGTGGTGTAGAGTCCGCTGCCGTCGTGGTCAATGCAGCAGGAGCCGTAGATAATCTCGTCGCGTCCGTCTCCGTCGACATCTGCCACACGGAGGTTGTGGTTGCCCTGCCCGTCGTAGCCTTTGAGTTCAGGCTTGGAGTGGGAGTCGAATAGCCAACGGAGTTTGAGGTCCTTGCCGTCCCAGTCATAGGCGGCCAGAGTGGCGCGGGTGTAGTATCCTCGGCACATCACTACGCTCGGTTGTACGCCGTCCAGGTAGGCAATCGCGGCGAGGTGTCTGTCCGAACGGTTGGCGTGGGTGTCGCCCCAACTGCCGTTTTCGCCGCGTCCCGGGAGGTAGTCGATGGTCTGCATCGCCGCTCCGGTCCTGCCGTTGAAGATGGTGAGGTATTCGTTGCCAGAAAGAATCTTGCCGGTGAGTCGCTCGCTCGAGGAGTCGCGGTAGTCCGCGTCCGGGTTGCCGATAACTTTGCCGGTGCCGTCGACAGTGCCGTCGGAGGTCTTGACCACCATCTCGGCGCATCCGTCGCCGTCGAGGTCATAGACCATCATCTGGGTGTAGTGCGCTCCGGCGCGGATGTTGCGTCCGAGATCTACTCTCCAGAGTCTCTCTCCGTTGAGTTTGATGCAGTCGATGAACACGCTTCCGGTATAGCCAGAGTGGGCGTTGTCGTGGGAGTTGGACGGGTCCCACTTGAGAAAAATCTCATATTCGCCGTCACCGTCGACATCTCCGATGGAGCAGTCGTTAGGACTGTATACGGCAACTTCCCCGTCCGGCATCGTCTGCGGAGCCGGCGCTTCGAGTTTGATCGGGATGTATCCGAGCGGGGCGTTCTGGGGAAGGGTGAAACTTCCGCTCTTGCCTTTCTTTACAGGACGTACTTCATAAACTGCGGCGGAAGAGTTCGGGTTGCCGGAGTCCTTGAACCAGGTGACGTCCTTGACGGGCTCATTGTTGAGCTTGATGCCGTCGCGGTAGATGTTGAATGCTGTTCCCCTGGAGTCTTCGCTGAGGTATCTCCATGTGACGAAGACCTCGGAAGAGCTTTTCCTTACTGCAACAACGCCTCTCCCGAGGTCATCCATTTGAAGTCTGGAGTAGTCATAGGCAGTCTGTGCGCTGCAGCAGGCCGCAGCCAGAAGCAGGCTTAGAAAGAATGTCATTGTCCGTTTCATTGTTGTTATGTGGTGTTATTGTAATCGGCAATTTCTTCAAATGTACTAAAAATTTTGTTTTTCAAAAATTCTTCTTACCTTTGCAGTCCAACATCGCGGGATAGAGCAGTTGGCAGCTCGTCGGGCTCATAACCCGGAGGTCGGTGGTTCGAGTCCGCCTCCCGCTACAAGCAAGAGAACACTTGGTGATTTTAGACCGGTGTTCTCTTCTTTTTTTTGTCTGTCTGGCGTTTCTCGTTGGCTGTCTGTCGTCGGTGCTCTGTTGCCGCTGTCATTTGGATATTGATCATGCATGCCGCTGGAGGTTGAAGCCTTAAGAGTCTCTGGAACAATATTCCTCGCTTTTGCGTGCCTGCGATTTGATTATGGCGTAAAAGTGGAAATTGGGGAAGTGGCGCGACAATCATCATAATTGGGGATTGACAGAGGTACTCTGATTTCTCAAATTTGCAGCCGACATTGATAAGATGCATTTGCGTATGACGCTCGACAAACTATCCATAGGCAGTTCGGCCGTGATCCGGACGGTGGGCGGCGAAGGGGCTCTTCGCCAGCACCTTCTCGATATGGGGATGATTCCCGGGCAGGTGCTCACCGTCAAGAAGTATGCTCCGCTCGGCGACCCGATAGAGGTGCTGGTCAACGGCTATACCTTGACGCTTCGCAAGGCGGACGCTGCCGGGATAGGAGTCGAGGCTGTCAAGGACGCACCAGCATCCTCGCCGAACTCGGACGACAAGTGGCTCGTGCTTGAAGAAAGCGCTCACCCGGGGCTCGGCGAAGGGGGGAAATACCATACGACGCACGAAGAACCCCTCCCCAAAGACTCCATCCTTACATTTGCGCTCGCAGGCAATCAGAACTGCGGCAAGACCACTCTTTTCAATCAACTTACCGGCTCTAACCAGCACGTAGGAAATTTCCCGGGTGTGACGGTGGACCGTAAGGATGGAGTCATACGAGGGTATCCCAACACAAGAGTGACCGACCTCCCGGGCATATACTCCCTTTCGCCATATTCGGCGGAGGAAATCGTGTCGAGAAGATTCATCCTCGACGAGAAGCCGAAGGCGATAATCAACATTGTGGATGCCGGCAACATCGAGAGAAATCTCTATCTTACCATGCAGATGATGGAGCTTGATGTGCCTATGGTGCTTGCTCTCAATATGATGGACGAGGTCAGAGGCAACGGCGGCTCAATCCGTGTCAACGAGATGGAGGAAATTCTCGGGCTTCCGGTAGTCCCGGTCTCGGCAGCGAAGAACGAGGGCGTCGAGGAACTCGTGCAGCACGCGGTTCACATCGCGAAATATCAGGAACGTCCTGCAAGACAGGACTTCTGCAGCCCGGACGAATATGGTGGTGCTGTCCACCGCTGTCTCCACGGAATCATGCACCTCATCGAAGACCACGCGGCCGATGCCGGCATACCGGTCCGCTTCGCGGCGAGCCGTCTGGCCGAAGGCGACGAGGATGTGAGGTGTGCTCTGAAACTCTCCTTCAACGAGCTTGAGATGGTAGAGCATATCATATCTCAGATGGAGCAGGAGCGCGGTCTTGACCGCTGCGCGGCGATGGCCGACATGCGCTTTTCCTTCATAAAGAGGCTTTGCGCCAAGACTGTGGTGAAGCCTCATGAGAGCAAGGAGTACCGCCGCAGCACCAGGATAGACAAGGTGCTTACTGGTCGGTATACGGCGATTCCGATATTCGTGCTGGTGATGTCGTTGGTTATATGGCTCTCCATCGACGTGCTAGGCGCGCCTCTCCAGGAACTGCTCGACCGAGGCATTACGGCTCTCTCGGACCTCTGCGATGCGGGGATGAGGCGGCTGGACGTGACACCTGTCGTGCGGCTTCTCGTGACCAACGGAATCTTCGGCGGCGTAGGCTCCGTGGTGAGTTTTGTGCCGGTTATCATCATATTGTTCTTCTTTCTCTCTCTCCTCGAGGACAGCGGCTACATGGCCAGAGTCGCTTTCGTCAGCGACAAGTTGCTCCGCAAGATAGGCCTGAGCGGGCGCAGTATAGTGCCTCTCCTGATAGGCTTCGGCTGCTCCGTGCCTGCCGTGATGGCTACGAGGACTCTGCCGTCGGCAAGGGACAGGAAGATGACAATACTGCTTACTCCGTTCATGAGCTGCTCGGCCAAGATTCCGATTTATGCATTCCTGACTTCCACGTTCTTTCCCGGATCCGGGGGGCTGGTTCTCGTCATTCTGTACTTGTCCGCGATTCTCGTGGGTGTCATCGTGGCACTGTGTGCCAAGGCCGCGCCGCACGCCGGCGAAGCGTCTCCTTTCGTTCTGGAACTTCCGAACTACCGTATGCCGGCTGTGAAGAACGTGGCCCATCTGCTTTGGGACAAGACCAAGGACTTCCTCCAGAGGGCGTTCACTGTCATATTCATAGCGTCGATAGTCATCTGGTTTCTGCAGTCGTTTGACTTCGGCCTCCACTTCGTGGATGCCAGCGACAGCATGCTCGCCAAGATAGCAGGCCTGATTGCTCCGCTCTTCGCTCCGCTTGGGCTTGGGGACTGGAGGATAGTGACGGCTCTTATAACCGGATTCCTGGCCAAGGAAAGCGTGGTTGCCACGCTCGAGGTCCTTGGGGCAGCTTCGGCCCTGACTTCGCTGATCGCTGTGCCGATGCTCGCTTTCTGTCTGCTCTATACGCCTTGCGTGGCCGCTATTGCTGCGGTGCGCCGCGAACTCGGCGGCAAGTGGGCGCTATGGGTGGTTGTCTTCCAGTGCCTTGTGGCCTACTTGTGCGCGTTCCTCGCGTATCATGTTGCAGAGCTGTTTCTGTAGAATGAACTTAATATCAATCTTCATACTTGCATCAGTGCTCGTCGCACTTGCCTTCGCCCTCCGCGCCAACTTCAGGGGTGGACGTCGCGGGGGCAACTGCTGCGGCATGTCCGGCTGCTCTGGTTGCGAAGGGCACTGTCCTGTCCGCCGTGACGGCAAATCTCCGAAGTCTTGAGAAAAACGCTATCTTTGCCCGGTATGGACAATTTTTCCGGCAACATGAAGGCGGCTGACCTCGTGGAGGTCAATCCCGGCCTGCTGATGGTTCTGTCACGGCTCGGCATCGTCGGGAGTTTCGGTGAGAGGACTTTCTCCGAACTCTGCATCCAGCACGGACTCGACCCGGACACCGCCATCCTCATCTGTAAAGTCTACTCGTTCAGGGATTTCGTGCCTTCGCCTGAAGACCTCCGGCGCAGCAGGGTCGCGGATGTGCTCCGCTATCTGCACTGTTCCCACGACTACTATCTCAAAAAGGCTCTGGAGAACATAGCTTCGGCGGTTGAAGATCTCATCGAACCTTGCCCGAGGCCGCAGCAGCAGGTTATCTGGGACTTCTTCGCCCAGTACAAGAATGAACTCAAGAGCCATTTCGAGTTCGAGGAGGGTGAGGTAATCCCGTATGTCCAGAACCTGATGCTCGGGCGGCAGGACCCGTCATTCAGCATCGACGATTTCGAGGAGAACCACTCCAACATAGACGAGAAGCTTTCCGACCTCAAGAACATCGTTATGAAGTCACTGCCTCGGGGGTGCAACGATGACAAGAGGATAAGTCTCCTGATGTTCTTATACAATCTCCAGAACGACCTCCGCTCGCACACCTATATCGAGGACAACATACTGGTCCCTATGGTGCGCCTGCTTGAAAATCCGCTGCGTCCGAATCCAGTGCAGGACGAGGACGAATGCGGCGATGTGAAGGATTCGGAGCTCTCGGAGCGGGAGAAGGAGATTCTGGCCAGCGTGGCTCACGGCTTGATAAACAAGGAAATAGCCGACAAGCACCATATCTCCATCAACACCGTAATCACGCATCGCAAGAATATAGCGCGGAAAACGGGCATCAAGACGGTCGCGGGTCTTACGGTCTACGCGATTCTCAACAATCTTGTGGACATCAACTCGATGGAATGAATGCTTAAACTCGATCCGCCGGAAGGGAAGCTGCTCCTGCACTCCTGTTGTGCGCCATGCAGCGGAGCCATCATCGAAAGTATGCTGCAGAACGGCATACGTCCGACGGTGTTCTTCAGTAATTCCAACATCTTCAGCCCGGAGGAGTACGTCCACAGGCTGTCGGAACTTCGGCGTTACTGCGATTCTCTCGGAGTGGAGACGGTGGACGACGACTATGACCATCTCTGCTGGCTTTCCGCGGTAAGGGGGCTTGAGGACGAGCCGGAACGGGGAGGCAGGTGTGCCAAGTGCTTTGAGTTCAGGCTTTTGAGAGCTGCCCGCTGGGGCCTGGCAAACGGCTTCAGGGTGCTGACGACTTCTCTTGCTTCATCGCGCTGGAAGAGTCTGGAGCAGGTCGATGCAGCAGGATTCAAAGCCTGCGGGACGGCAAGCGAGGAGTCTTCCTTGGGCGGGGAGATTGTCTGGTGGTCGCAGAATTGGCGCAAGGGAGGTCTTCAGCCGCGGCGTGGAGAGATAATAGCCGAGCAACATTTCTATAATCAGACTTTTTGTGGCTGCGAGTTCTCCCGCAAATGATATAATTGGTATCTTTGCAACCGATAAACCTGCTTGAAAATGAAGAAAACAGTCCTTGTCTCAGGTGGCGCCGGTTTTATCGGCAGCCACGTCACTGTGGAACTTGCCACGGCCTGCTACGATGTCGTGATTGCCGACAATATGTCCAACTGTGATGAGACCAACTACAGAGGGGTCTGCAAGATTCTCTCCCGTGAACTTCCGCTCGTCAAGATAGATTTCTGCGACTCGCCTGCGGTTGAGAAACTGTTCTCTGATTACAAGATAGACGCGGTCATCCATTTCGCCGCGTTCAAGGCTGTCGGTGAATCGGTTTCCGAGCCTCTGAAGTACTACCGCAACAATCTGCTCTCCTTCATGAACATAGTCGAGCAGGCCCGCAGAAGCGGGGTGGGAAATGTCCTCTTTTCGTCATCTGCTACAGTTTATGGCGAGCCAGAGAAACTCCCTGTCACCGAGGCGTCTCCGCGCCAGAGCGCCACATCTCCATACGGCAACACCAAACAAATTTGCGAGGACATTCTCCGCGACTGCGTGAATGCATATCAGGGACTGCACGGGATGGCTTTGAGGTATTTCAACCCTATAGGCGCGCATCCGTCGGCCCTTATAGGCGAGCTTCCGCGCGGAGTGCCGAACAATCTCGTTCCGTTCATCACCCAGACCGCTGCGGGGCGTCGGGAGTGTCTCTCTGTCTTCGGCAACGATTATCCGACCCCTGACGGGACCTGTCTGAGGGACTATATCGATATAGTGGACCTCGCGAAAGCCCATGTCTGCGCGGTGCGCAGGATGCTCGACGGCAAGATGGATTCGGACTATGAGATTTTTAATATCGGGACGGGGCATCCTGTGTCGGTCCTCGAGCTCATCAATGGATTCGAGAAGGTCAACGACCTCAAGCTCAACTGGAAGTTTGCGCCGCGCCGCTCCGGCGATGTCACTTCGGTTTGGGCCGACGCATCGCTTGCCGAACACAAGCTCGGATGGAAGGCCGAGCGCACTTTGGATCAGACTCTTGCGGCAGCATGGGCCTGGGAGAAGCACTTAAGCGGGGACGGCAACTGATGCTCATAGGTCTGGTCAGCGACACCCACGGCGTCTTTAGCGAGCCTTTCAAGGAGTTCTTTGCCGACGTCGATGAACTCTGGCATGCCGGGGATTTCGGCGGAGGAGAGGAGTTCGCGGCGGGGGTAGCCGGCTTTAAGCCCCTTGTCGGAGTGTACGGCAACTGCGACGGAGGAGATCTCCGCTACATGTTCCCACGTTTCCAGTATCGTGAGATGGAGGGGGTCAAGTTCCTGATGACGCATATCGGCGGAGCTCCCGGTCACTACGATGCCGAGGCTGCACGTCTGCTGGACGAGTATAGCCCGGATGTCTTTATCTGCGGACATTCCCATATCCTCAAGGTCATGAACGACAGGAAGCGCGGACTGCTGTATGTCAATCCCGGTGCGGCGGGCCTGCAGGGATGGCAGGTTGTGCGGACGGCGCTGCGCTTCAAGGTGGATGGAGGTTCCGTCCTGGAGATGGAAGTATTTGAATTGCCAAGGAAATGAATCTCAAGTCACTCGTCAAGGACACGGCCATCTATGGCCTGAGCAGCATTGTGGGAAGGTTCCTGAATTACCTTCTCGTGCCGCTGTATACCTATAAGATTTCTGCGGAGAGCGGGGGATATGGTATGGTCACGAACCTCTATGCCTACACGGCCCTGTTTCTCGCACTGCTCACTTTCGGCATGGAGACGACGCTTTTCCGCTTTGCGTCCAGGAAGGAGGAGGACGACAGGATGGTCTACAGTACGGCACTGCGGCTCGTGGGCGGCGTGGGACTGTGCTTCCTCGTGGTGGTGTTCGTGCTGCTCGGACCGATTTCTTCGGCCATGGGCTATGCCGCGCATCCGGAATATGTGGGATGCTTTGCGCTGATTACCGCTATGGACGCTTTTCAGGCTATAATGTTCAGCCGTCTCAGGCAGCAGCACAAGCCGCTGCGCTTCATGTTGCTGAAGTTTGCCTACATCATCCCGAGCATCTTGCTGAACTTGCTGATTTTTTTGGTCCTCAACAGGATACCTGCGCTGGGCGGCCTTTATGAACGTTTCAACGGAGGGGTCGGCTTCATCTTCTTTGCCAATCTGCTCTGCACTTCGCTCGTGATGTTCGCTTTTATCCCCGAAATCAGGGGTATCGCATACGGTTTCGACAAGGCCCTTTGCCGCAGGATGCTTTCCTATACCTGGCCGCTTCTGCTGCTGAGCCTCGTCGGGATTTTCAATCAGGTCGCCGACAAGATTCTCTATCCGCGGCTCGTTCCGGGAGAGGAGGGAATGGTGCAGCTTGGTGTGTACGGCGCTTGCGTCAAGATTGCGATGATAATGTCGCTTCTCACGCAGGCTTTCCGCTATGCCTACGAACCTATAGTCTTCAGCGATAACCGCGACCGTAATAGCCCAGAGACGCTTGCAGATGGAATGAAGTATTTTGTCTTCTTCACAGTTTTCGCTTTTCTCGCGGTGATGTTCTACATGCCTGTGCTCAAGTACTTTGTGGGCCGTTCCTACTGGGAAGGACTCGGGGTGGTGCCGATTGTGATGGCGGCTGAGATTTTCATGGGCATCTATTTTAACCTGTCGTTCTGGTACAAGCTGACCGACAAGACCTGGTGGGGTGCAGTGATGAGTGCCGTGGGGGCTGCGGTGATGATTGTCTTCAATGTCGTCTTCGTCCCTCGCCTCGGCTACTGGGCATGCGCCTGGGGCGGCTTTGCCGGCTACGGCACAGCCATGCTGATGAGCGCCCTAATCGGGAGCAGGGTCTATCCCGTGCATTACGACATGAAGGCGATAGGCGGATATGTCCTCGGCGCAGCGGTGCTTTATGCACTGTCGCGAGTCCCGCTCCTGATTTGTCCGGACTTTCCGGTCTGGGCGTCGCTGGTGCTGAACACTCTGCTTCTGGTACTGTACTGCCTGCCGATATTTTGCAGTATATTTGCTGCACATAGGAACAAGAAACTGTTTTTATAATAATCGTTCTCGTTTTTTATGGGCCTTTTCGGCCATTTTCTTCTGCATCATCGGTTACATAGCTGCTGCTATGCCCCCTCCTCTGCAATTGAAACTGTCTCGGAAATTCCTCATAAACAACTTCGGCAAACATTTCAAGACAGTTTCAAAAGAAAACCAAACAAAACAGTCAGATGAAAAAGTTATTGACAAAAGTCCTCTGCTGCGCAGGTGCCGTCGCTCTTGTATGCTCCTGCGGTAACAATGCTGCCAAGAAGGCTCAGCAGGAGGCGGAGCAGGCAGCAGCCGATTCTCTTGCGGCTGTCGAACTCAACAAAAGAATTCAGGAGAAGATAGACAGTCTCACGGAGGAACCGGTGTTTGACATCATCACCACCGAGGGCGTAATCAAGGTGAAGCTCTACTCCAAAACTCCGAAGCACCGCGAGAACTTTGCGCGGCTCGCTTTCAGCAAGTTCTACGACGGGATTCTCTTCCACCGCGTCATCAATGGCTTCATGATCCAGACGGGCGACCCTCTTTCAAAGGACCTTGCCAACAAGGCCAAGTTTGGCACCGGCGGTCCTGGCTACAATGTCCCTGCCGAGTTTGTGCCGGAGTACACCCACAAGAAGGGTGCTCTCGCAGCTGCCAGAAGGGGCGATGCTGCCAACCCTCTCAAGGAGTCGTCCGGCTCGCAGTTCTATATCGTCCAGGACCCTGTGGCCTGCGCGTCGCTTGATGGTGACTATACCGTGTTCGGCGAGACAGTCGAGGGACTTGATGTGATAGACCGGATTGCATCCGTGGCTACGGACTCCCGTGACTGCCCTCAGCAGGATGTAAAGATCGTGACTGTCAAGCTTGATGACGAGCAGTAATTGGCATGAAATTTGTAATTCGCTACGGCGAATAGTTTTTTCATAGGTTTAATTTTAGGTTAGAATTGCCGATAGTTCCCGATGTGAATCGGGAACTATTTGTTTATATTTGTGCCGTGCCGAAAATTCTCTTCATACATGGTCTGGCCTCTTCCGGTGTCTACAAGATGTCCTCTTCGCTGAGGATTCTGCTGCGGCCCTGCGAAGTTGTGGCTCCCGATGTCCCGATAGAACCTGCCGAGGCTCTTGACCTGTTGCGCAGGACGGCCCGGGATGTCTGTCCCGACCTTGTGGTGGGGCTCTCGCTTGGCGGTTTCTGGGCCCAGAAGCTTCGTGGATATCCGAAGATACTTGTGAATCCCGACTTCCACGTCTCCCGTCTTCTGCGGACGATGACGGGGGAGTGCCGTTACCTTTCGCCTCGTGCGGATGGGGCGGAGACTTTCTTCGTCACCGAAGAGATGTGCGATGCTTATGAGGAGTTGGAACGGACTGAGTTCGAGGGGCTTGACGATAAGGAAACCGGACTGACGAGAGGGCTTTTCGCGTTGGACGACGAACTTGTCCGCTGCGAGGAAGAGTTTGCTCTGCATTATCCCGGACGGGGGATTTCCTATCCGGGGAGGCATCTTCCTAACTATCCTGAACTCAAGCATTATCTTGTCCCGGTGGCGGAAGACCTGCTTGGTTCTTGCGTTGAAAAACCATAATTTTGTAGAATGAGGCATCTTGGAACTGACGAAATCGTCGCACTTGAGTCTCTCGGCAATGTCTGCGCGTCCTGGGGTGACGTGAGCGTGGCCGAGAACTTTGTCCCCTCTACTCTTCGCGGCTGCACCCTGTCCGGGCATGTCAGCATAGGGAAGGATACTGTTCTGGAATATTCTACCGTCAAGGACTGTGTTATTGGGGATTCCTGCGTGATACGAAGGGTCGGGCATCTTGAGTACTATTCAATCGGAAATTGCAGCACTATCACGGACGTGGACCTGATGTGCTCCGACATGGGCGCGTCTTTCGGCTGCGGAGTCCCGATCGCCGTCGCCAACGAGAATGGCTCGCGGGAAATCCGCTCCTTTGAGGGGATGACCGTTTCGGACGCCTGCCTGTGGGCGGAAGTACTCAAGTCTGACAACTTGGCAGACGCGGCCTTGCATGCCATGACAGCTTCTGATTTGGCATCGGATTCTGCGGAATACGCGAGCGTGGGTGAAGGGTGCGGGATTCGTTCGGTCAGAACAATACTAAACACGCGCATAGGTGACTTCGCTTCGGTGGAGGGAGCTTCAAGGCTTGAAGACGTGACTCTGCACTCCTCTCTGGATGAGTCGTCGGTAGTGGAGGACAACGTGGTCCTTCGGCGCGGCATTGTCGGATACGGCTGCCGAGTCCTGGCCGGATGCGTGGCCGAGCGCTTTGTGCTCGGTGAATGCTGCACTCTTGAATACGGGGCACGTCTGGTGGACAGTGTGCTTGGGGACAACAGCACCGTCGCGTGCTGCGAGGTCAGGAGCAGTCTGATTTTTCCGGGGCACGAGCAGCACCACAACAACTCCTTCCTCATCGCGGCGTGCATTGGAGGGCAGAGCAATATCGCTGCAGGGGCGACTTTGGGCTCCAACCACAGCAGTCGCGCCGCTGATGGGGAACTGATTGCGGGGCGCGGATTCTGGCCGGGACTGTGCGTCTCCGTCAAGCTTCCATCGCGTTTCGCACCATATACTCTGTTGGTCAAGGGGTCATACCCTTATGAACTCGACATGCCGCTGCCTTTCAGCCTTGTCAGCAACAATGAGAAGGAAGATACGCTTGAGGTGCTTCCGGCCTACTGGTGGCGTTGCAACATGTACGCCCTTGTTCGAAATGCCTGTAAGTACCGCGAGCGCGACTGTCGTCGACGCAAGGTGCAGCACATGGAGACCGATTGTTTCGCTCCGGACAGCATGGCGGCAGTGTTCCGTGCCATGGGGCAACTACTTTCATGGGGGAACGGGGCTCTTCAGGATGATGAGGGCGTCGTTGTCGATGGTATTGAGAACAGCCGCCGCAGGGTGGTTGTCCGCCGGCCGCTTTCGGCATACAGGGCTTACTCTGACATGATCGTGCACTATGCCGCGAAGAATCTTCTGGAGTTCCTGCGCGACGGAGGCGATGTGGCAGAGGTGCTCGGATGGCGGTATGACGGAGCAGAATGCGCCAGCTGGGTCAATCTTGGCGGGCAGATGATTGATTCTTCCTCTCTGGAGAGCCTTGCTGCGGACCTTAAATCCGGGAGGGTGACCTCCTGGGATGAGGTTCACGCTTTTTATGACAAAAGCTGGGCCGAGTACCCAATGGCGCGTCTTGCCCACGCTATGCATCTGCTCTGTGAACTCTGGGGCGAGAACGCACCGGGGAAGGATGTCCTTCTGAAACTCGCGGACGAAGAGCGGAGGATAGTGGAGTTCATGCGTCTGGAAGTGCGGCGGACCCGCGAAAAGGACCTGGACAGTCCGTTCCGGCTTGCTCCGACGAAGTCGTCTGTGGAAGACGATGCCTTCGTGCAGCGCTCGGACAGGGATGCCGCTCAGGCTTTTGAGAAACTCGCTGTCCTTGAGGGGCTCCTGCGGTAGGGATGACTTTCTGCTTGCGTTGAAAGCCCTTCGCGATGAGTGTTTTTTGCTTATCTTTGCATCGATAAATTACGTGATGACAGATGAAATATGCAATCAACACCTCCACTGACCCATATTTCAATATGGCGTTCGACGAGTACTGTCTTCAGAACTTCGAGTCGGAGGAAAGTTTCTTCTACCTCTGGAGAAACAGCCCTGCAGTTATAATCGGCCTCAATCAGAATGCATATTCCGAGGTGAATCTCGAGTATCTTGATTCCCACGGCATCAAGCTGGCGCGCAGGGTTACAGGCGGCGGAGCGGTCTACCATGACCTTCAGAACATGAACTACACTTTCGTCGGGAGGTCAGTGTCTCCGCAGCCTTTTGTAGACGCTCTGCGCAAACTCGGCATAGATGCTGAACTTACGGGCCGGAACGACATCTTCGTGGACGGCCACAAGGTCTCCGGCTATGCCCGCAGGGTGTGGCACGATAGGGAGATAGTCCATGGCACGCTGATGTACGACGTGGATATCGACACTCTCACCAAGGTCCTCGATGTGCCCGGCTCCAAGATGGAGGCCAAAGGCATAGCATCCGTCCGCTCGAGAGTCGCTAACCTGAAGGACAGCCTTCCGCAGTTCCCTTCGCTCGACGAGGTTCAGGTGGCGCTGCAGGAAATTCTCGCGGCCGGAGACGAACAGGTGGTTCTTTCTGGGGAGGCTCTCTCCGAAGTGCGCAGGATGGCTGACGAGAAGTTCTCCACCTGGGACTGGGTGTACGGACATTCGCGCGAGGCGGGCTTCAGCCGCAAGGCGAAACTCCCTTGCGGAACGGTGGAAGCCGCGGTCAGTATAGACCACGGAATCATCACACAGGTGAAGTTCCGGGGGGATTTCCTCGGGGATTCTCCGGCTGCGGAGCTTGAGCCTTCGCTGGTCGGTGTGCCTTACGACAGGCGCAGTGTCGCAGCGGCTCTCGAGACCGCCGGGGTCGGGAAGTGCTTCTCCCGAACGAGCTCTGAAGAATTGGCGGAATTGATAGTAAATCAGTAGATACTGAAATGAAACAACTTAACACAAACCTCATGCACCCCGCAGAGCAACTCGCTCTAATCATCGGGCGCATCTACCGCAGTGGCCTTACCACCACTTCCGGTGGAAACCTGTCCATCATGGACGACAACGGTGACATGTGGATTACCCCTGCCGGCATTGACAAGGGCTCCCTCACCGCAGAAGACATCATGTGCGTCAAGGCAGACGGAACCATCGTAGGCAAGCATCGTCCGTCTTCCGAATATCCTTTCCACAAGGCGATTTACAAAATCCGCCCGAAGATGAGGTCCGTCATCCACGCCCATCCTCCAGGACTGGTCACTTTCAGTGTCATACATCAGATTCCTGACACTAGCATCATCCCTCAGGCCCGCAATGTCTGCGGTCCTATAGGCTTCGCGAAGTATGATGTGCCTGGCAGCGAGGCTCTCGGAAAGAGCATCGCTGCGGAGTTCCAGAAGAATCCTGACTACAAGGCCGTCATCATGGAAAACCACGGCGTGGTACTTTGCGGCGAGGACATCGGAGACGCGTACCAGAGGTTTGAGACTCTCGAGCTCTGCGCGCGCACCATCCTCAACGCAAAGTCTCTAGGCGAGCCGATATACCTCTCAGAGGAGCAGATTCTGATTCATGAGAAACATCAGCCTAACTTCCAGCATTTCATGAATGTCGAGCATCCTTCGGACGAGAGGGCGCTCCGCTCGGAAATCTGCAAGATGGTCCGCAGGGCCTGCAACCAGAACTTGATGAGCAGTTCCTACGGAACCGTCTCCATGCGTTGGAGGGACAACGATTTCATCATCACTCCGACCGGCATCCAGCGTTGGGATATCGACGAGGAAGATCTCGTGCAAATCAAGGACGGCATGGCTGAAGCCGGCAAGAAGCCGAGCCGTGCCACGGCCCTTCACTATGAAATCTATCGCCGCAATCCTAAGGTCAAGGCGATTATCCTCACACAGTGCCCTGCGCTGAT
Organism: uncultured Muribaculaceae bacterium; assembly: GCA_964385795.1. Taxonomy (GTDB): domain Bacteria; phylum Bacteroidota; class Bacteroidia; order Bacteroidales; family UBA932; genus Cryptobacteroides. Next base: position 87,098 of record CAYLPY010000001.1, on the reverse strand, counting down.
GGGCTTCTGCACCACCAACGCCGAGTTCAATGTACGCACCATCCCGGAGAGCTGGATTTTCCTGCAGGATGTGCCTAAGTTCCCTTTCGGCTCACAGTATACCGAGCCTTCCAAGGTTGCTGAAGTTTTCAAGAACCGCCCTTGCGCGATGCTCTCCAACGACTCCATCGTGGTGGCTTCGGACTCTCTGCTGAACGCATTCGACCGTCTCGAGGTGGCTGAGTTCAGTGCGAAGTCCCTCGTGCTCGCGGCACCTGCCGGAAAACTTCATCCTATCACGGACAAGGAGGTTGAGGACCTCCGTGTGGCTTTTCACGTGGGAGAATAGTCTCTCTGCAAGTGATTGACAATAAGGGCGGGACCGTTCGGGTCCCGCCTTCTTTCATTTGAATCCTGTCGCTGCCGTCACCCTCGTAAGGGTGGAGAGCATCTCGTCGTAGTCCGACGGCCTGCGCCAACTGCTTCTTCTGTCTACCCATTCGTCGATGAATATCGTCCGGTAGGAGTCTTCGAGAGTCCCCGGCAGGGTGCACCATGTGAAGCGCAGGTCCGGGGCGAGCATCTTCTTCTCTCCGGATGTGGTGTCGAATGAGAAGTTCAGGGTGACCATCAGCCCGAGTCTGGTGTTGATGGCACTCATGTTGGATATGCAGTTGCCCATCGAGTAGAACACCGGTACGCCAGCGATGCTGCAACTGTCCTGGACTACGTGCGGGTGGCAGCCCACGATGGCATCCACACCCTGCTCCACGAGCCAGTTGGCCCAGCTTTCCTGAGTGGAGTTGTGAGTCAGCCGGTATTCTTCGCCCCAGTGCGGAAGCGCTATGATGAAATCTGCCCCGCGGCGTCTGGCGTCCCTGATAGCTTTGCCGACTTCTTCTTTCTGCATGAGGCTTACTCCGGGATATCCGCCTCTGTAGGGGCCGTTGGTCCCGTAGGTGAAGTTCACGAGCGCGATGAGGATGCCTTTGGCTGCGAACATGAGCGGGTTGTTCTTCGCCTGGCGGAGGCTGTCTGCGAATGCTCCGCAGTACATCACGCCAAGACTGTCATACACGTCCAGAGTCCTTTCAAGGCCGGCTCTGCCCTTGTCGAGGATATGGTTGTTGGCGCAGAGGAATACGTCCACTCCGCTGTCTTTGAAGACACTCTCCGCGTATGCGTTGGGTGCGCTGAATGCCGGGTAGCCGCTGTAGGGCTTGCCGGCGAGGGTGAACTCCATGTTTGCCACTGCGATGTCGGCTTCCCTCAGGCTTCCGCTGATGTGCTTCAGAAAGCCGGTGCAGTCGTAATCGAGCTGCCTTGCGTGCATCATCACGTCGCCGATGAAACTGATGCTCAGGCTGTCCTTGCCGGCACCTATCTGATGTGCCGGAGGGACTTGTTCGCGGATGTTCTGTGTCGCTGCAATAAAAGGCAGCAGGATGGTCATGATGATGGTCGCGAAAGTCTTTGCCATATCGGGCAAAGATAAAAGAAAGTTTGTTAAATTTGCGACTTATGAAAAAGTTGTCCGTCATAGCGTTTCTCATCCTGTGCGTGCTCTCCGTGAGTTCCTGCGATTTCTTCAGGAGGGTGGCCGGCAGGCCTACTTCGGAGGATATCAGGGTCAAGCGGGAGATGATCGAGAGGGAGGAGGCCGAGCATCGTGCGCGGATGGATTCTCTCCAGAGTCTGAGGAAGAGTGTGGCTGATTCGCTCGCTGTCGTGGATTCTCTCCGCTCGGGGAAGTCTCCGCTGATTTTCTCGAGACCTCTCGCTCCGGGGGCCATGCGTGAACTGACAAGCCGCTACTATGTGGTCGTAGGGGCTTTCGGCAAAGCGGACAATGCGGCCAAGTGCGCTTCTTCTGCAGAAGAGGCCGGGTATGAGCCTTGTATGATAAAGTACAGGAACGGCTTCACGGCAGTCGGCATCTGCGCGACGGACAGCATTTCCGAAGCGTTTGCTTCACTAAAGGCGGTGCGCGGGGGGTTCTGCAAGGATGCATGGATTTTGGACAACAGTTCCGAGAAATAGATGAAAGCAGGAAGATTTTTCATATTGCTGCTGACGCTGTTGCCATTGGACGCTTTCGCGCAGTTTGCGGGCGGTTCTCCGCGCGATTTGCAGGACAGCGAGACCGTTGCCGAGATGAAGGAGCAGGTCTCTTTCCTCGCATCGGAGGTCCTCGGCGGCAGGAAGGCCGGCTCGCAGGGGGAGAAGGAAGCTGCTGAGTATGTCTCTGAGGAACTCCTCCGCTATGGTGTCGATGTCCTCAGCGGAGATGAGGGAGACCTCTTCGGAATCCGGCAGGAAAACGGGGATACATTGACTTCCCGCAATGTCGTGGGATTTATTCCTGGGTATGACAAAGAACTGAGGGATAGATATATAGTGATAGGGGCACGTCTTGATAACCTCGGGATGCAGACGCTTTCCGTCAATGGTGTGCAGACCGAGAAAATTTTCTACGGTGCCAACGGCAATGCGTCCGGCCTCTCCATGCTTCTGCAACTCGCGAAGAGGCTCAGTACCAACAGTGTCCTGCTGCGCCGTTCCGTCATAGTGGTGGCCTTCGGTTCCTCGCTGGAGATGGGGGCCGGGGCGTGGTATTTCCTGAACCGTTCGTTCGCCGGGGCCAAGAACATAGAAGCCATGGTCAATCTCGACATGCTCGGGACGGCCTCCAACGGATTCTATGCCTACACCGCCTCGAACCGTGATCTCAATTCGTTGATTGCTAAGCTCTCCGGGACCCTCCAGCCGATTCAGCCGAAGATGGTGGCCATGGAACCTGTCAATTCGGACCACAGGCTCTTCTATGGCCGGGAGATTCCGGCAGTGCTCTTCACGACGGGGATGTACCCTGAATACTGCACGGAGAATGACCGGGCATCCATCCTGGAATACGAAGATATGGAGAGGGAGCTTGAGTACCTCTACAATTTCACGATAGAGCTGGCAAACGGAAGCAGACCCGAATTCAGAACCTCCGACGAGAGCGGCCGGAAGTACAGCTCCGACGATGACGTGGTGTCCTACCTTGAATGTGACGTAAAGCCGCGTTTTCTGGGTTCCGCCGATCCGTCCTCGTTCATGCAGAAGTGGGTGTATGTCTATCTGCGCTATCCGCGCAAGGCCGTCGAAGACGGTGTGCAGGGGAGAGTGCTCGTGGACTTCATCATAGACACGAAGGGTAAGGTCACCGATGTCAAGGTGGTCAAGGGCGTGAGTGAAGAGCTCGACGCGGAGGCGGTGCGGGTCGTGAGCGCCTCTCCGGACTGGAGACCTGCGCGGCTGAGAGGCAAGAAGGTGCGCTGCGAGATGTCCCTCTACGTGGAGTTTAAACTGGAAAGAAGAAAGTAAGAAAGAGATATGGATTACGATTTTAAGTCGATAGAAAGCAAGTGGCAGGCCCGTTGGGCTGCAGAAAAAGTGTTCAAGGTGACGGAAGATTCGTCAAAGCCCAAGTGCTATGTCCTAGACATGTTCCCTTATCCTTCCGGGGCGGGGCTTCATGTTGGGCATCCTCTTGGATATATAGCGAGCGACATCTTCTCGCGCTACAAGCGTCTCAAGGGATTCAATGTCCTGCATCCGATGGGATACGACGCTTTCGGGCTTCCTGCGGAGCAGTATGCCATCCAGACCGGACAGCATCCCGAAGTGACCACGGAACGCAACATCGCCCGCTATCGTGAACAGCTTGACCGCATAGGGTTCTCGTACGACTGGGACAGGGAACTGCGCACTTGCGATTCCGGCTACTACAAGTGGACGCAGTGGGCCTTCCTCAAGATGTTCGACAGCTGGTATGACCCGGCGCAGGACAAGGCGCGCCCGATAAGCGAGCTCGTCGGGATATTCGAGACCACCGGCTATGAGGATGTCACTCCGGAACAGTGGAAAGCCGCTTCCGAGAAGGAGAAGTCAGACATCCTGATGAGATATAGGATTGCCTATCAGGGGGAGACGTCCGTGAACTGGTGCGAAGGGCTCGGGACGGTTCTCGCAAATGACGAGGTTAAGGACGGGCTGAGCGTCAGGGGAGGATTCCCTGTGGAACAGAAGAAGATGACCCAGTGGCAGTTGCGTGTCTCTGCATACGCGGGGCGGCTGCTCGACTCGCTGGACTCACTCGACTGGACCGATTCCCTCAAGGAGATGCAGCGCAACTGGATAGGGCGTTCTGAGGGTACCGAAGTGGTCTTCGACACCGATTGCGACGGGAAACACCTTCCGGTCACGATTTTTACCACCCGTGCGGATACGATTTTCGGTGTGACCTTCATGGTCCTTGCTCCTGAGAGCGAACTTGTGGACTTGCTTACCTCGGCTTCGAGAAAGGAGGAAGTGGCAGCCTATGTGGCACAGGTCAGGAAGAAGACCGAGCGCGAGAGGCTTGCCGAGACCAAGAGCGTCACCGGCGTGTTCTCCGGCTCATACGGCATCAATCCTCTCACCGGAGAGAAAGTTCCTGTATGGATATCCGAATATGTCCTCGCGGGCTACGGTACAGGTGCCATCATGGCGGTGCCTGCGCATGACAGCAGGGACTATGCTTTCGCCAGGAAGTTTGACCTTCCGATAATTCCGCTCATCGAGGGCTGCGACGTTTCTGAGCAGAGCTTCGATGCCAAGGACGGAGTGATGTGCAACTCCGGCTTCCTCAACGGGATGAGGGTCAAGGACGCAATCGAGGCTGCGAAGGACTATGTTGAGAGCCACGGACTCGGCAGGAGGAAGACCAACTACCGTCTCAGGGATGCGATATTCTCACGCCAGCGCTACTGGGGAGAGCCTTTTCCTATCTACTACAAGGACGGCATCCCGACACCGCTCCCTGAAAGCGAACTTCCTCTCCGGCTTCCGGAAATATCCTCCTTCAAGCCTTCCGCTGACGGAGAGCCGCCTCTTGCAAGGGCAAAGGATTGGACATATAAGGGCTATCCGCTCGAAAAGAGCACCATGCCTGGCTTCGCCGGCTCAAGCGCATACTATCTGCGCTACATGGACCCTCATGATGACAAGGCTCTCGTAAGCAGGAGTGCCGTCGAGTATTGGCGCAACGTCGACCTTTATGTCGGAGGTACAGAGCACGCCACGGGACATCTCATCTACTCTCGTTTCTGGAACAAGTTCCTCTATGATCTTGGCTATGTTTGCGAGGATGAACCGTTCAGGAAACTTGTCAACCAGGGCATGATTCAGGGACGTTCCAGTTTTGTGTACCGCATCGTGGGCACCAACAAGTTCGTTTCTGCTGGGCTCAGGTCGGACTACGAGACCACCGAAATCCACGTGGATATCAACATCGTGCACGGCGACAGGCTCGACCTTGGGGCGTTCCGCGCATGGAGGCCGGAGTTTGCCGATGCAGAGTTTATCCTCGAGAACGGTGAGTATATCTGCGGCTATGCGGTGGAGAAGATGAGCAAGTCCATGTACAATGTCGTCAACCCAGACGATATCTGCAATACCTACGGTGCCGACACTCTCCGTCTCTACGAGATGTTCCTCGGACCTGTCGAGCAGAGCAAGCCTTGGGACACAAAGGGCATCGATGGCGTGAACCGTTTCCTCAAAAAGTTCTGGAGACTGTTCTACGACAGAGATACGCTTCTCGTGAACGACGAGAAGCCGTCCGCCGCTGAACTCAAGGTTCTCCACAAACTCATCGCGAAGGAGCAGGAGGATATCGAGAACTTCTCCTACAACACCACCATAAGCGCATTCATGATTACCGTCAACGAGCTGACTTCGCTCAAGTGTTCCAAGAGGGCGATTCTCGAGCCGCTCGTGGTGCTGCTTTCGCCTTTCGCTCCACACATCAGCGAGGAACTCTGGCACGTTCTCGGTAACGAGGGCAGCGTTACATACGCCAAGTTCCCTGAATATGTGGCGGCATACGCGGCGGAGGACAGCGTGACCTATCCTGTGCAGTTCAACGGAAAGATGCGTTTCACCATCGAGCTACCGCGCAGCGCTTCACCTTCCGAGGTGGAGGCTGAGGTACGTTCGCACGAGCAGACCGCAAAGTGGTCTGCCGGGCTCAACATCGTCAAGGTTATCGTCGTGCATGGAAGGATAATCAACATAGTTCTGAAATGACAGATGTTATCATCCGGTCCCGAGCATCTAAAATACTCAGGGACTATCTCGTCCTGACTTTTGCCTGCTTCCTGTTCGCGATATGCTGGGAGTGCTTCATGATTCCAAACGGGCTGTCGGCCGGAGGCATGATGGGCCTCTGCACCATCGTGCAGTACGCTACCGCCGGAGTGATACAGGCGCAGTATTCGTACATTGTCATCAATGCCCTGCTCATCATCATCGCGGTGATGGCGATGGGCATAGGCTTCGGCTTTAAGACAATCTACTGCATCGTCTTCTCGGCGATAGCTATGAACATAGTGTCCGGATGGACGGCTATCCACTGCGTGCCAGACGGCTTCTTCTTCATAGAGGAGAAGGTGCTTGTCCCGATTGTGGCGGGAGTCTTCGAGGCGGCTGGAATCGGACTGGTGCTGCGCTTTGGCGGAAGCACCGGTGGCTCAGACATCATCGCCCTGATGATAAACAAGTACTGGCCGGTTTCGCTGAGCACTGCTTTTCTTGTTCTGGACCTTATCATCTGCTCGATGCTGCTCTTCCTCCCGGAGAAGAATTTCTCCGACATGTGCTATGGACTTGAGGAAGTGTTCGTCTTCTCGATGGTCATTGACATAGTCGTTGGAGGAAAGCGGTCATCATACCAGCTTATGGTATTCTCCGAACGCTATGCGGAGATTGCGGACCATATCATCAACAAGATGGACCGCGGAGTGACGCTGATCCACGCGCAGGGCTGGTACAGCAAACAGGAAAAGAAAGTCCTCTATATTCTCATCAGCCAGAAAGAACTGCCGTCTCTCACGAAAGCCATCAAGGAAACTGACCCGCGTGCCTTCATGTCCATCTCTCCTACCAACAATGTCTATGGCGAGGGCTTTGAAGAGATAAAGACAGGAGTCGGAATAAAGAAAAAGAACAAGAATAAAGATGCCAACGAGGTTTAAAAACGGTCCATTGACCATCATCAAGGAGTATACCGTCATAACCATAGGGATACTCGCATACACTTTCGGCTGGGTACTGTTTCTGGTTCCGAACAATCTCATCGGCGGCGGTGCCACGGGTGTCGCCTCGATTATCAGCTATGCCACCGGAATCGGAATCGGTACGTTGTATTTTGTCATCAATGCCATACTGCTTATCACGGCGCTGTTTATCCTCGGCAAGAGTTTCGGGGTCAAGACTGTATATGCCATCCTGCTCGCCTCGGTATGTCTCAACTACGGTGGGAAGATCATTCCGGAGGATATCATCGATACGCTTGCCTTGAGCAACGGCAAACTAATGTGCACCATCATGGGAGGTATCCTCTCCGGAGTAGGTATCGGGATGTCCATGTCGCAGGGCGGAAGCACTGGCGGTACAGACATAGTGGCTCTGATTGTCAACAAGTATCGTAACGTCTCTCCGGGCAGGATGATTCTGATGATAGATGTCTTCGTTATCCTTTCATCTTTCCTCGTTCCGTCCTATATGGCGGACGGCACAAGGATGCTTTGGCCGGACAAGGTGACCACGGTGGTTTATGGCTTCATCCTCGTAATAACCAACAGCACGGTAGTCGACCTCTATCTTTCAGGCTCGCGGCAGTCGGTCCAGCTTTTTGTGCTGTCACCCAAGTATGCCGAGATCGCGGACACCGTGGCGAATGATCTCCATCGTGGGGTCACCGTCCTTGACGGCAAAGGATGGTACACCAAGCACAATGTCCAGATTCTCATGATTATTACCCGCAAGACTGACTTGAACCTCCTTCTGAAGTATATCAACAAGATAGACCCTGATGCCTTCATTTCCGTCAATTCGGTGACCGGTGTCTACGGTAGGGGATTCGATACAATAAAATCGAGCAAAAAAAATAAATCTTAGACTAAAACGTCAAAATGTGACGAGCGAGACCTGCCCGGAAGTGATTCTGGACAGGTTTTTCATATATTGCGCGAACCAAATGACTTGTGAAAATGAGATTTAAATTATTGATTGCGCGTGGGTCACGTGTCGCACTCATGTGCGGGCTACCGACATTGTTTTTGGTGAGATTCCTGTTGGGGACAGATCTGGAGAGGGAAGTGTTGGTGGTTTCTTTGGTGGCTGCCGTGGAGATTCTTCTCATGCTGCCCTTGCCAGGAGAGACCGTGTCGTTGTCGTACTATGCGATGCTCCCGCTGTTTCCCGTCACTGCTCTTTGTGTCTTCCTTGAGCCGCCAGTCATGGTCAGCATTATGGCTCTTGCTTCGCCACTGCTTGTCTACCTGTGCCTCAGGACAGTGTGGTCGCATCTTGGACTGGATGTCGTAGAGATGCCGTCGTCCGTCTGGCTTGTGGTGGGCTCCACGGTCAGGCTGCTGCTTGCCGTGCTGCTGTTTTTCGTCGAAGGGCTGATGGCTGTTTTGCCTTCTCATCTCCAGTGGCGCTGGGTGGTGCCGGTGCTGCTCTCGCTGCTCTTCGGTCTGCTGCTCTATCAGACCATGACCGGGCACTGCGTCTTGATCCCGCCTGCGCGGGTCAAGGATGTGGAGAATCGTCTTTCCGCCATGGCTTTCGTTGAGAACGAACGTCAGGCGGAGGAAGGTGAATATGGCAAGATGCTCTCGCTTTTCGGCAGGATTGAATGCGCCATGGAACAGGGCCAGCCTTTTCTGAAGTCGGATTATTCGCTGCAGGACTTGACAAATGCTGTCTACACCAACAGAGCCTACATCTCCAAGACTATCAATGTCATGACCGGAAAGAATTTCCGTCAGTTCGTAAACGGCTATAGGGTACGCTATGCGGTCTCGCTGCTTGAGGACAACCCGCGGCTGAAGGTTGGAGAACTCGCTGACATGGCCGGATTCAACTCGAGCACGACATTCAACATGGCTTTCAAGGCCAACATGGGAGAGACTCCGGGAGAGTTCTCCATCAGGCTGCGTTCAGGGCTTCCCGCACCCCTTTCCAGTCGGGCGGCAGCGGTGCGAGAATGTGTACCTCGGTTTGCTGTACAGGATGAATGAAACTAATCTCATGAGACTGCAGGCAGATGCCTCCGTCCGGATTGGAGCGTGGTGCACCGTATTTGAGGTCCCCCTTGATGGACCATCCTCTTGATGCGAGCTGACAGCGTATCTGGTGGTGTCTTCCTGTGAGTAGTTCCACCTCTACTATGTGGTAGCGCTCGGTGCCTGCAATGCAGCGGTACCGCAGATGCGCGAACTTTGCCGCGTGTCTTTCGCGTGCTGTCTGGCTGCAGTCTTCCGGGAGAGCGTAGGTCTTGTTCTGCTTCTCGTTGCGCCACAGCCAATTCTTAAGTTCTCCTTCTGAGGGCTCCGGCTTGGCGCAGCATAGGGCGAGATACTTCTTGCTGATCTTTCCTTCGCGGAACAATGCGCTCATCCTTTCCATGGCCTTGGAAGTCTTGCAAAGGATACAGAGACCGCATACCGGACGGTCCAGCCTATGGGGGATGCCGATGTAGACGTTGCCTGGCTTAGAATTGCGCTGGGCGATGAAGGCCTTATAGCTTTCCGCGAGACATTCGTCCCCGGTCCTGTCTCCCTGGACTATCTCGCCGACCTTTTTGTAGACGACCATTAAGTGGTTGTCTTCGTAGAGTATCCTTTTTTCGAAATCAGCGTATTCCTCTCTGCTCAGCTGTCTGTAGCTCATATGTGTTCTGTGATATTGCCCTGCCGGGTGAAAAACATGAAAAAGGGATGGCCGGAACTGTCCGGGCCATCCCTTTAGATTGCAGTTGCCGTTATTCCGCTACGCAGCGTACTGAAAGACCCTGTGCGCGGGAATCCTTTTGGATTCGGGTGTAGGTCCTCTTTCCGTTGATGATAAACTGGTACTGTCCGTAGAGGGCCGGGTATGTGACGAGGTCGGAAGATGCCTTGCCGGCGGTGCCAATCCACATTCCGCCGTAGTAGTTGGTGGCAGGGAAGTCGAGTCCGCCGCTGTAGTTGACTCTGGTGCCGGCTGCTGGCCACCACTGGCCGTCCTGGATTGCTCCGTGATTCTCGTCGTCCCAGGTCATGGCGTCGTAGTCGTGCCAGTCGTAAGGCGTGTTTTCGTCAGCGTCGCATACCGGAACCTTGTATCCCGGAGGACATGGGTCGTTGATGGTCTTCCTGAAGCTTACCCCGCCCCATGAGTCATCGTCGGATACATCCTTCCAGTCCTTGGTTTTATAGTCGTTGGACTGTTCGCCTTCTTCGTCGGTGATCTGGAGGATTTTGTAGAATACGTTCGGATTGAGGACTGACTTGTCAAAAGTTCCGTGTCCTTCAGCGAGTTCGTACGGGGTCTTGCTTATGACGTTGTTGTTGATGTCGAATACCTTCGGCTCTCCGTCCTCGAGGTAGGAGTAGTCCTCGTTCTGTTGGGTGTTGACTACAGCAGATGTGAACGGGTCTTTTCTGCCCCACTGGTAGAGCAGACCATGAGTGCGTGGCTCTTCAGGCTTTGCGTTGACGGCTCCGAGGTTGCGGTCCATGAACTTCCAAACGCTTCCGTTGCTTGCCGCAGGAGTGCTCCATAGGCTTGCTGCAGGATTGTAGTTGCAGACCCAGAGATGCCAGCTCCAGAGGATTGCTCCTTCTGCGTTGACCACTGCGACTACAGCGTTGCCTGGGGTCTTTCCTGTGCTTACCACAACCTGCTTGGTGTCAGGTACGTAGTAGAGCTCTGTCACGAGGGACTTGGTGTCCTGCCATACGAGTTTGGCCTCGGTGGCATCGGCGATGGCCTCGGTCTTTGAATTGCCTTTGTAAGCTGCAGAGAAGACAGATGTAGTTTCCGGCTCCAAGATGTAACAGTTGGCTGTTTCGCCACTCTCGTTTACGTTCGTCGCGCCGTCTGGCACGCAAACCAGATTCTCCTTGTCACATCCAGTGGCAAGGAAGGCAAACGCTGCCGCGCATGCCCAAAATGTACGCATTGTCATATTGATTGATAAAATCTGCCCACAATGTACGGATTCTTAAATCTTTTTCAAATAGGTTTCCGCAGATTGTGGGCAAATTATTCGGGCTACCAGTATAGAGGGTTGATACCGAAGACTTTATCTACTGTATATTCGGAAGCTTCCTCTGCGCTGAGCTCGCGTATGCCGGCCCATTTGGAGCGTGTGCTCATGTCAGCGCGCTTGCCCGTGTTGCCATATTCGTAGAGGTGAAGGTCCGGACTTGTCGCCGAGTATTCCATTCTCCATACCGTAGGCCATCCGAGCGGGTCCATCTCATCGCAGTATTCGCTGTTGAGGATGGCTACCTTCGGGTAGTTGTGCCAAGGTCTTCCGATGGCTATACTTCTGCCGTCGTCTCCGTCGCGAGGGCTGTTGTCCATGTAGGTGAAGCGGCATCTGTTGAATACGAAGCCGTAGGTCTGGTCTTTCGGAGTGGACGGGGCGGTAATCCATCCGCCGCCCCAGCTGCGAATCTCGCAGGATTCGAAGAAGGCGATTGCCCCGCCGTAGATGTAGTCGGTGCGTCCGATGATGAGGCAGTTCTCGAAGTAGCTGCGCTTACCTGAAGTCCAGAGGAAAACGGTGTCCTGATAGCTTGAGAGGATGCAGTTGATGAAACTCGTGCGGTCTGCGCAGACTGTCACAGCAAGTGCCTGCCCGACAGGACCTGCCGTATTGCGGATGGTGAGGTTCTCGAAGCGGCAGCCTTCCCCGAGGATGGTGATGGTCGCCGAGGTGCGCACGAGCATGGCGTTTCCGGCCCACTTCCTCCATGCGTCTTCTGGCTTCTTGTTTCCGGTCAGCGGGCTCGGGGAGTCATACATCATGTAGCTGATAATGGTCCCTTCGCGGCTCTCTCCGACGATGCGGAGGTTCTGCTTGCCTTCTGGGATGATGAGCTTCTCCTCGTCGTAGACACCGTCCTTGATGTAGATGACGAATGGCGTTCTTGAGCAGACCGGGGCAGCGTCAATGGCTGCCTGAATCGAGGTGTAGTTACCGCTTCCATCGGCTGCGACCACTGCATCGGCGATTACTTCGATATTCTCGTCGGAGAGAGTCACGCTGACTTCCTGTCCTGAAACGGTCTCGATGTCGTAGAGGTAGGCATGGGGAATCTCAGGACCTCTGAGCTGGGCTTTCGGGCTTGCGAGAGGCTGGAGGATTTCCTGAGGAGCGTAGAACGGGTTCGGGTTCTCCGAGCCGTCAGTGACTTCCTTAAGCCCTTCTCCGCTGAGTTTCCAGTATGAGCGGATGCGCAGATTGCCTCCGATGGTGGATCGAACGAGAGCCTTGGAAATCTTGCCGTTCTTCCATTCGAGATTCACGACCTCGAATCCTCCTCTGGCGCGGAGTCCGGTGATGCTGCCCTCCTGCCACGCGTCAGGAAGTGCCGGCAGGAGATGGAGCGCGCCGTCGTGGCTTTGCATGAGCATCTCTGCGATGCCGGCCGTACACCCGAAGTTGCCGTCTATCTGGAAAGGCGGATGGGCGTCGAAGAGGTTAGGGTAGGTCCCTCCGCCCTGACCATACTGCACTTTAGGGTCTACGCGGTTGAGCTGGTCCTTTATCATCTTGAAGGCGTGGTTGCCGTCGAGCATGCGGGCCCAGCAGCAGACCTTCCATCCCATCGACCATCCCGTCGATGCGTCGGTACGCTGGATGAGAGTGTTTCTTACCGCGTCGAAGAGCAGAGGGGTGCCGTAAGCGGTAATCTGGTGCCCCGGGAAGAAGCCCCAGAGGTGGGATATGTGGCGGTGATGGTCCTCAGGGTCGTCCCAGTCTTCTGCCCATTCCTGAAGCTGGCCGTATTGGCCGATCTTCATCGGAGTGAGACGTTTCCTGAGCGTCCGCAGCGTGTCGCTGAATTCCCTGTCCGTACCGAGAATCTCGGCGGCGGTCTCAATGTTGGAGAACAGGTCGGTGACCAACTGGTTGTCCATTGTTACGCCTGACTGGAGATTCCCGCTCTGGGATGCCGGACGGTTCTCTGGAGAGTTCGAAGGAACTACCACGAGGTAGCCTGTGTTGGGGTCCTCGACGAGGAAGTCCACGAAGAATTCGGCCGCGCCTTTCATGATTGGGTAGACCTCGGCGAGATATTCCTTGTCTCCGTTATAGAGATATCTTTCCCAAAGGTGTTGGCAGACCCATGCTCCTCCGGTAGGCCAAAGCCCGCAGTAGGAATAGTCGACTGCTCCGGTACATCTCCAGAGGTCGGAATTGTGGTGGAGCACCCAGCCTCGGCAGCCATATTGATTCTTTGCAGTCTCGGCTCCTGATTCGGACAGTTCCTTTACCATACGGACGAACGGTTCGTGCAGTTCGGCGAGGTTAGTCACCTCTGCCGGCCAGTAGTTCATCTCTGCGTTGATGTTGGTAGTGTAGTTGCAGCTCCATGGCGGCGAGACGTGCCTGTTCCATTTCCCCTGCAGGTTGGCGGCCTGACCGCCTGGCTGTGAGGACGAGATGAGCAGGTATCTTCCGAAGTTGAAGTACAGTGTGACGAGTTCGTTGTCGGAAGTCCACGGAATGGCTATTGTGCGGTATTCCGTCGTTTGGGCGTCGCCGTCGTAGTCCGATGCGAGGTTGAACTTCACTCTGCCGTACTGGCTTCTGTAGGCGGCGATGTGCGCTGCCTTGGCTTTCTCGTAGCTGCGTGAGGAGTTTTTCATGTAGGCTTTGTTCCTCGCCGTGTAGTCTGCGCTCAGGTCTTTGTAGTTTACGAAATTGGTGGCTATTGAGATGTAGAGCCTCAGCTCGCTGGCTCCTTTGACGACAAGGGAGTCGCCCTCCGCCTTTACGGAACCTCCATTATTGACAGCCTTTACGACGTTGCCGTATCGGACCGCTCCTTTGAAGTGGCCGTCGTCGCCGGAGATGCCGTCAAGTCGGAGCGACTTGCCTTTCGCCGTGACTGATGTCTCCTTCATCGGGGTCGAGAAAGAGAGGCTGCAGTTAATCTTGCCCTTCTTTGAAGACTTGATGCGGACGATAATCAGCTGGTCGGTGAATGAAGCGAATGCCTCCTGCGTGAACTCGGTGTCGCCGACCTTGTAGCGGGTGATGCTGACGGCGTTGTCGATGTCGAGTTCGCGATGGTAGTCGCTGTAGCCAGCGTGATCAGGGTAGCTGATGAGCAGGGAACCTGCCGTCTGGTACGGCAGCTCGTGTCCGACAGGGGAGAGAAGCTTCTGGTCAGCAATCTTCTGGGCCTCGGCGGATTTGCCTGCCCAGATGAGTTCGCGGACCTGCTGAAGGTACTCCGGTCCTTCCGGGTTGTAGTTGTTGTACGGCTGCCCGGCGGAGATGGTCTCCTCGTTGAGTTGGAACTCTTCTTTTTCGGCTCCGCCATAGACCATCGCTGCGATTCTACCGTTGCCTATCGGCAGGGCTTCTTCCCAATAGGTCGCAGGCTTGTCGTACCACAATCTGCTGTGGGGGTTCTGTGCGCCGGCTCCAGCCCCCGCAAGAGCGATGGAGGCGCACAGAAGAATCAGTTTCTTTACTGTTCTCATCTTTTGGTGTTGGAATAGTTATTTCGCAAATATACTCAGAGGGCGAAGTCTTTCAAAGGCTTCCAGTCCTTTTCGTATGTCGGATTCGTCGATTTTGCGAAGATGTTTTCCACCGTGTATTCCGCAGCCTGCTCGTCGCTGAGCTGGGAGCCTCCCATCTTCCTGTCTGCGAGACGGTCTTCTTCCGCCCCTGGACCGGTGCACCGGTATTCGTAGAACATAGGTATGGCCTTCGGGTTCATGAAGGTCCATCCGTCCGGATGGACGGTGGATGGTTCGTGGCAGCGGATGAATGCCACTTTTGAAGTGTTGTGCCACGGCCGTCCGAGGTAGAAGTATTCGAAAGGGACTCCGTCGTGGTCCGGCTGTCCGACTTCCTTCGCGCTCAGATGGCAGTCGAGGAAGGTTATGCCGAACCGTGTCTCCGGCAGTGTGCTTGCTGCTGTGATGTAGCTTTCGTGCTGATTGGAGAATATTTCGCATTCATCGAAAACCATCACTGAGTTGCCGTATATATAGTCGACATTTCCTTCCACGTAGCATTTGCGCACGTATACCCGTCCGTTGCCTCTTCCCCAAAAGGTGTCCTGATTGCCGACTATCCTGCAGTTGTAGAACGCGAGGCGGTCGCCTGTCACTGAAAGGGCTGTCGCCTGGGAGTGGGAGTTCTCTCCCGGCTTTTCGCGGATGTTCTGGTGCGGATTGAGGAAAGTTATACCGACTGCAGTGAAGTCGTCGGCCTCGATTGTGGTGCTCTGCTTCGGCTGTGCGGTGTCGCTTCCGGCGTAGTCATCGTAGTAGAGTATAGTGTTCTCCGCGTTTTCCCCCATCAGGACCACGTGGTTCTTGCCTTTTCTGAGAATGACCTTTTCGTAGTACCTGCCCGGCTTGAGCTTGATAACCCAACGCCGTGTGCTGTCGAGTCCTTCCGGAACATCGTCGAATGCGTCCTGGACGCAGGTGTAGTCTCCTGTACCGTCGGGGCTTACAACTTTTATCGTGTCATCCGTCCGCTGCGGACGGCAGGAACCTGCTATTGCGAGCAGGAGCACGGATGCCGCGATCAGTTTCGAGTGTTTGAATCTTATCATCTGAAATAAAAAGGGGCGGCGCAGAACGTCGCCCCGCTAACCAAATTATAACCTTACTTCTGCCGGAAGCCGTAACCATTGGTGATACCTGAGTTCTGAAGGTCGTTGTACCTGTTAGGTATCAGATAGATAGGAGGGTTCTTGGCCGCGTAGTCCTCGTTGGAATAACCGCAGAGAAGCTTCGTGGCATAGGAATCCCTGTATTCGTACATGTCCACTCCCCAAGGGGTCTGGACATATCCGTCCGCCTCGAGAGCATTGGCCTCTTCGCTGCCAGGTTCGATGTACTCGAACAGGCCCTTGATGGCAACATTGGTCATGTTCTCGTCCTTGAATGACGCCTGAATAGAGCCCCAGTCGTCGTGCTGTCCTCTCCATCCCGGGAAGAGCACAGGGTCACTCTCGTCGGTGCACTGCGCAGTGAGACGGTAGCCGTATGTGCTGCGTGCATCCACCATCTTTGTCCAGATGTATGCTGGGAGCTCGTTTCCGTTTTCGAAGCGGAAGTAGCCGTTCTCGTGGACTCCGTCCACCACTGCGGTCATTATTGCTCGGTTGTCCACGGCTGCTTTCGGAAGCTTGCCGGTGCGGACGAGGTCGTGTCTGCGCATGCCTTCTCCCACGAACTCGAGCGCTCTCTCATAGATGACCGCGTCATAGACGCTGCCGCATCTTGCGATGTAGTTCTCGAAGTCTGGGTCGTTGTTTCCCTCGAAGGCGCGGTTGTGGACGATTGCGAGATACTTCTTGGCCTCGTTCTCATCTCCAAGCGCTGCAAGCACTTCGGCGAGCATCAGATATGCGTCGGAAATCCTCATGATTGAGGCGTTGATGCCTGCCATGCCGTAGCTGGAGGTGTTAGGGTTGGTCATCCTGTTCCAGTCCCACTTGTTGGTTCCGGGACCGCATCCTGCACCCCATGCGCTTCGGTTGAACGACTGGATGAGCTCGGTTCCCTTGCCGGAACTTCCTGTGACACAGATGGACGCGTCCCTGCGCATGTCAGCGTTGTCATATCCGCTGTAGTAGAACCATGCCTGGACTCTGTCCTGGCCGCAGGCGATGCATGGGGCTCCATTGTTTCCGCCGGAAGAAGGCCTTCCGATGTAGCCAGGTCGGTCGGAACCGCCCGAAGGATTGGCGAATGCGTAAGCAATCTCATAGATGGACTCATCCGCGAGAGAGCTGTTGTCGCACTGGTGCAACTGCTGGAATGCGTACTGGAACGGGTTGTTGTATCTGCGTCCGTTGGCTTCGTTCGCTCGTGGATCGGTAATGTGGAGAACTACGGACCCGGAATTCTGATAGAGTGAGAGCAGGTATTCCTTTGCTATGGCGAAGATATCCTTCCAGTCCGAACGGCGTCCGTAGATGGCTCCGTTCTTCTCCACACTCCAGTCGTCGAAACTAAGTTTTTTACCGTTGCCGTCCACGTAGAAGTCACTGCCGAGGTCGGTCCTGCGGGTTGCGTATCCTCCGTTGAACAAACAGAGCCTGGCGATGAGCCCCTGGACATAGGTCCTGTTCATCACGTCTGCCCTGGTTCCGTTCTCTCCTGGACGGAACATGTGCGGCTCCACCCTTCTGAGCGCCTCGATCTCCTTGTCGTAGATTGCGAAGCGGGAAGTAAGCCCTTCGGCTTTCTCTCCGGCCTTGGTGGCATAAGGCACGTCACCGTACCATTTGCACAGCTCATGGTACTGGGTTGCACGTAGCGCGAAAGCCTGCCCGTAGATGTCGGACAGTTCGTTGGGCTCTCCGGACATAATCTCGTCGAAGTTCGGAAGATTTTCAAAGTTGTCTATCAGTGAGTTACATATGGCGATGGTGTTGTAGCACTTGCCGAATACCTCGGTGCCCTCGCCGGAGTTGATGTTGTAGTTCTCGGTGCCTCCCGGATAGAGGGCCTTCTCCTGTCCGCCGGCCGAACCGTCGTTCCAGCTGTCCTGGGCATCCTCGATGTCGGAGCCCCAGACCGGAGTCCAGAACCAGCCTACCGAGTGTATCGAACGGTTACTCTGCCAGGTCTGGTATCCGTAGTAGAGAGCGGCTTTCGCGGATTCTCCGTTCGAGAAGACGAAGTCGGAATCCACCACGCTTGGAGAATTGGTGTCGAGGAAACTGCTGCATCCCGACAGCGACAGCCCCATTATGGAAGCGAGGGCTATGTGTGATATCTTTTTCATTTTGTTTTCTTGTGCTTTAGAAAGTGATGTTCGCTCCGAAAGTGAAAGACCTTGCGCGCGGGTATGCGCCGTAGTCCATGTTCATGGTCGGGAGACAGTTGAGATTTGCCGCGAAGTCGATACGACCGGAAGTGTAGGTGTTGACTTCAGGGTCGAGTCCGCTGTACTTGCTGATGCAGAAGAGGTTGCTTGCTGTGATGTAGAAGCGCAGCCTTTCGATGCCTATCTTGCGGGAAGCCTTGTTCGGGAGAGTGTACCCGAGGCTTACATTCTGGAGACGGATGTATGAACCGTCCTCGAGCCAGCGTGACTCGGTGATTCCGCTCTGGTGGAACGGCACAGGATACTGGGCATCGGCGTTGAGACTCCTGAGCTCTTCAGGGCTGGTGACAGCGTAAAGGTTTCCTGCGGAGTCAATGTCGTAGACCTTATAGGCATTGGCTACGGAGGCGATTCTCTGACGGCCGATACCGTTGAATTCCGCTCCTGACTGCATAATCATCGCATTGACGTTGTAGACCTTGCCGCCGATGACATAGTTGAAGTTGCTTGAGAAGTCAAGATTCTTCCATCTTGCGTTGATGCTGAAACTGCCGGTGTGGCGCGGAAGCATCTCCGCGAGGTCGGTGACGTCGTCGAGGTTGACCATACCGTTGCCGTCGAGGTCCTCGAACTTGGCGCATCCAGGGAATGCTCCCTGGCCTTCAGGGACTTGGAACGGGTGGTTCTGGGTGGCGGTCACGGCTCTCGCTATGTCAGGAATCCCTTCCTTGAGCGTGTAGATGCCGGTGTTGCTGTCGTAGTTGAAATCATCGACGGTGTACCAGCCGGCGCTTCTGAACCCGCGCACGATGCCGATAGGGCGTCCGGTGGCAAGCATGAAGTCGTTGGTAGGAGTGGTCGCCGAGGAAGCCCAATAGGACGAGTATGCATACTGGTCTGCATTCTCGAGAACGTCAAGGTTGTTGTGGTTGTAGTTGTAGAGGGTGTTGAACTCCACGCGCCAGTCCTTGTTCTCGAAGAGTACTGCGTTGAGCGAAAGCTCGAAGCCCTTGTTGGATGTCTGGCCGAAGTTGCGGTACTGGTAGGAGTATCCAGTGGTGTTGTCCACAGGCACTGCCATCAGAAGGTCCTTCGTTGTGTTTTTGTAGAACTCGAGCGTTCCGCTGATTCTCTCGCCGAGGAAGCCGAAATCCACTCCGATGTTTCTGGAGACGGTGGTCTCCCATTTGAGGTCAGGATTGGCGAGCAGACCGTCCGGAGAGTAGAATGAGATGAACTCTCCTCCGATAGGAATCGTGTTGGAACTCAACGGCTTGGTAGACCAGGTCTCTCTCCAGAGGTTCGGTGAGATGTTGTCTGAGCCGGATTCTCCGTAGGAAACTCGGAGCTTGAGGTTGGAAAGTACATCCTTCGTGCCCTCCATGAATGGCTCGTCGATAATTCTCCAGGCTGCAGCGGCGGCCGGGAAGTATCCCCAACGGTTGTTCGGCGCGAATTTGCTTGAGCCGTCGGCGCGGAACGTCGCGGTCAGGAGATATCTGTCAAGCAGGGAGTAGTTGACTCTTCCGAAGAACGAGAGAGTGTGTGCCGGCACTCCTATGACGTTGTTTGAGGAGTATTTTCCGGTGGCCATGTGGATGAGCCCCAAGGCCGTGTCGTAGTCGAAGCCTTCAGGGTATCCGTTTCCGGACAGGCTGGAGTATTCGGAACTGTTGCTGATAATTTCATTTCCGGCGAGGATGCCGAAGCTGTGGGCATCGCCTATCTTGAAGTTGTAGTTCACTGTGGTCAGTGAGCGCAGCCCGTCTGAGATGCCTCTGTTGAGGGTGGCGCGTTTCTCCTTGTTGGTGTAGCCGTTTTCGTAATAGGTGCTTTTCGAACTTCCGCGGCTCATAGCCAGCTCTGTCCTTGCCGTAAGACCGTCGATTATCTCCCAAGAGAGTGCTGTGGAAGCTCTGAGCGAACGCCCGAGGGACTTGTTGGTGATGTCTTCTGTGAGAAGCACAGGGTTATGGTCAGGGTCAATGTTCTCTATGCCGAAGCTGAACGCCGAGGTGACGTCTGAATAGCTGACTCCTCCGAGAGGATTGTCGATAGGCCGGTAGAAGTAGGCGCTCGAGATGGTCGAACCGCGCCCGCTGACCTGAGACTCGCGTCCGTTGGTGTTGGTCTCTGAATACCTTGCGTCCACATCGAGGGTAAGCCTGCTCGCGAGTTTCTGGCTGACCTTGAGGGCTGCGTTGAAACGGTTGTAGTCCGAATTGATCTTGATGCCCTCGTCGTTGACGTATCCGAGCGTGAGTGCGACTTTGGTATTCTCGTTGCCGCCGCTCACGTTGACGGTGTGGCTGTGCGAGAATGCTGTGCGGAGAAGGTCATCGGTGTAGTCGTGGGTCTCCACCCCGGCGTAGTCGGCATAGTGGTTGCCGTAGGCGCTTCCAAGCCCGAAATATCTTGCAAAGCCGTCACCGTTGGCCGTTCCTCTCGAGGTCGCATAGCCCCAGTTGAAGAGGAGATAGTCCTGTGCGGAGAGGGTTTCGTATGTCTTTGCTACCTTGCTGACCTGCACGTAGCCGTCGTACGATACTTTCACCTGTCCGGCCTTCGCACCCTTGGTGGTCACGAGGATGACACCGTTGGCACCCCTCGCTCCGTAGATGGCGGTGGAGGAAGCGTCCTTGAGGACATCGATGGACTCGATTTCAGAAGCGGGGATGTCGTTGATGCTCCCGACAGGGAAACCGTCTACTATATAAAGAGGTTCGTTTGACTGGGTGATGGACCCTCCGCCTCGTACACGTACTGAAACGGATGCGCCAGGGCGTCCGTCTTCAGAAACGACATTTACACCCGAGAGCTTTCCCT
The DNA here is from genome assembly GCA_964385795.1 of uncultured Muribaculaceae bacterium. Classification (GTDB taxonomy): domain Bacteria; phylum Bacteroidota; class Bacteroidia; order Bacteroidales; family UBA932; genus Cryptobacteroides. The sequence goes on along the minus strand of CAYLPY010000001.1, from coordinate 66,391 downwards.
GCAGGGCCTGCGAAACGTTGGCTACCGGATTTGCCGCGAGGTCGTCGCCTTTCACTGACGACACAGCTCCGGTAAGGTCGCGGCGTTTTACGGTGCCGTAACCTATGACCACCACGTCTTCAAGCATCGTGCTGTCGTCCTCGAGAACTATGCTCATAGGTGAGAGTGTGGCTGTGACTGTTTTTGAGACATAGCCGAGCGACGAGACCACGAGCCTCGCCCCTTCGGCAGCGGAGATGCTGAAACTGCCGTCAAGTCCTGTGACGACTCCGTTTCCGCTTCTCTCGTCAATGACACCTGCTCCGATGAGGGGATTTCCCTCCGAGTCCATGACTTTCCCACCTATCTTCTGCTGGGCCAGTGCTAACAATCCGCCGCACAGCAGACACGCGAGTGTCAAGAAGATTTTTTTGGAAGAATGCATTTGTTGAGTTGTTTTTAATTGGTTAAAGTTTTTAATGATGTTTGCATTTGCCTGCAAATAGTTGCTTGTCGCCTGTCTGCAAAAGTAAATTCGGCCTTGGTTAAATTTGTCTGATATGCTTCAAATTTTGTTGGATTAAGTCCAGATAGTTGAAAAATAAATATCTTTGTGCGTTATGAATAAAACCTGTCTCGCGATTCTGTCTCTGGCGGCGTTGTGTCAATCTGTTCTCCTTTCCGCTCAGGGGTCACATTATTTTACCTGGTACAGCAGTGAGAGCAACCAGGCGCTGAAGACGATTCATGCCATTGGTCAGGACAGGAGGGGCTACATCTGGATTGCCACATGGGACGGTCTGCTGCGTTTCGACGGATATAAGTTCTCCCGTCATACTTTGCCGCCGGACAGGATGACCAACAGGTTCGTGGATCTTTTTGTGGATGTGGTGGACAATGTCTGGAGCCTGGCCTTCGACAACAATCTCTACCGCTTTGACCAGACTTCCGCTACGTTCTCTCTCTTCGACTGCGGCGGAAAACCTGTCACTAAGTGCTGTCCTATAGATGAGCGGACGCTGCTGGTTGTTTTCGCCGACGGCGGTAGCTGTAGGGTTGTCATTTCCGATGACGGCTCGTATATCTCGGAGATGGTTGGGGAAGATGCCGCAGGGAAGATGCCTGAAATCAATGGCGCGCGGAGAGCTGATGACGGTGCCATATGGTTTCTGACGGATTCTCTGACCTTTTCAGAAAAAGGGGATACTCTTGAATTTCCGTCGTTCTGTGCGCTGGACTGCGCCGGCGCCACCTTTTACGGGTCAGATGGCGGAAAGGTGGTTAGGTTGTCCGGGGGACGGCGCAGGACATACTCTGTGGACGCTAGTGCCGCCGTTTCTTCGTTGACGGAGATTTCCGGAGAAGACAAACTCCTGGTAGCAACTTCCGACGCCGAGATATTCGTCCTGTCGCTCAAGTCCGGTCTGTCCAGAAAGCTGGATCCGTCCTCGTTTGAAATAGGCAGCAGCGCCAAGGTCATCACCGACAAGTCGGGCAATATATGGGTGAACTATTCCTTGGGCGGTCTTGACCGCTTCGATCCGGCCACTGAAAGGATGATGCCTTTTTATGACGCCGGGGTGCACGACGGGTGGAACAGCGAAGACAGGGCTACTGCAGTGTTTGCCGATAGGCAGGGAATCCTGTGGGTCGGCACCAATTGGCACGGGCTGATGAAGGTGGTCTTCAATGACGAGTATTTCCGTCTGGTGTCTCCATCGACGACTTCCGAGGTCGTCTCTCCGGAAAACAGTGTGCGCGCCATGCTGCAGGATGCTTCCGGCAGAGTCTGGGTCGGGACGAAGGATGGCAGGCTGCATATCTATGATGGGAAACTTGCCCACCTCGGTGACATGTCTCGGGACGGCAGGATAGTCTCTTCCCGCCGCGGTGACGTGGTCGGCAGTGTCTACTCCATGGCGCAAGCTTCGGACGGGAAACTTTGGCTCGGGACCAGAAGAGACGGGCTTGTGGAACTTGTGCCTTCCTCCCCGGCGGGTGACAGATATGAACTGAGGAGATACGGCAAGGATGAAGGTTCTCTCGATGGGCTTCCAGGAGATAATATCTTCTGCCTGGATATGAACGAGGACGGGAGGATGTGGATAGCCACCTTCGATGCAGGTCTCTCTTGCGTGGATACCGGCGAAGAGCAACTCCGCTTCTTGAGCGGCAGAAATGGCCTTAATGTGCCCGGGGGTCTGAGCGGCAGGCTTCGATATGTGACGCATGACGGGAGTGGCAGGCTATTCGTGAGCGGGACTCTCGGGCTGTTCGTCTGCGACGACACGTCCTGTGCTCCAGAGGAGCTGACTTTTGTCAATATGGAACTTGCTTCTCCTGCGAAAGACTCTCCCGGAATCCGTGATGTGCAGCATATTGATGTCGCTTCGGACGGCAGTATCTACGCTAGCATCTATGGCGGGGGCTTTTTCCGGCTTCCGGACACTTGTCTGGGCACGAATGACGGGCTGATGTCTGAGTTCGTGACATCTTCCGTGGAAGATGGCAAAGGAAACATCTGGATTGCGACGGATGGCGGGCTCAATAAATACAATCCGAAGACGGGCAGTCTGGAGGGCTTTTCCTACGAGAGAATCGGCTACAAGATTCGTTTCAACGAGGGCTCTCCGCTGCGTCTTAGAGACGGTTCGATCTGCTTCAACACTAGCGGCGGGGTGCTGTATTTCGACCCTGACGAAATATCGAACAGCCGCTTCGTCCCTGAGATGAATCTGCTCCGCAGTTCCCTTTCGGCGGATGCTAAACTGAAATCCGGCAAGAATCTCGAACTTGACTTTCAGGCGATGGACCTCACCGAACCGTCGCAGGTCATCTATTACTATAGGCTTGACGGGGGAGAATGGACCAATCTCGGCAATAGCCGCAGTCTCGTTATCCCTCACCCTGGCATAGGTCGGCATCTGCTGGAATTGAGGTCTACCAACGGAAACGGGGTCGAGGTGGACAATGCCATGAAACTCGCCTTTGTCGTCGAGCCTCTCGGCTGGTGGAGCTTGTGGGCGCTTTGCATATATGTGTCTGTGATACTGTCCGCAATTTCAGTGTCCCTTTGGCTTCGTCGGCGACATCTTCTTGCCAGGGAACCGTACTATGGACAGCTTCACGGTTCTGACCGCCTCTTCGTGAAAAGTATGGTCGAGTATATGTCGGCGCATCTCGAGGAACAGACGCTCGACATTCCGAAGATAGCATTCGCGCTCAACGTCAGCCGTTCTGCGCTGTTCGAGAAGACGAAGTCCATCCTCGGCACGACACCCGCAGAGGTTCTCCGCAGTCTCCGCTTCGAGAAGGCGCAGGCGCTGATACGTGCCGGAGAGCACACTTTCACGGAGATTGCCTACCGCTGCGGCTTCAGCGACGTGCATTATTTCAGCTCCTCGTTCAAGCAGCGTTTCGGCATGACTCCGGGAGAGTATAAAAGAAATGCCGTTAATTCGCGCCGAAAGATTTTGAAAAAGTAGTGTGCCGTGAACAGCCACCCAGAGGGGCTCCGGGAGAAGCCCTCGACTGCGGGCGACGCCGCCATCCCGGTCTCTCCGCACGCTGCATGAAGGAATGGAAGGCTATCTCCTTTCTGGAGTCCATCCTTTGAGAACAAAGGCCGGGTCGCTGTAGCTGGCAATCAGAGCGGAGTCCTTGACCGCATCGAGTTGCCTGCTGTACTCGTGGCGCTTCGTCACGTCGACGAGTTCTCCGCTGTCGGCGTCTCTGGTCGCGAATTCAAGCATCTTGGCGCTCTTAAGTCCTATTGAACTCCATCCCAGCGGGTTGAAGTGGCTGGTGGTGCAGTTTATGACCACGAATTCGGCATCAGGGTAGCCCGTGCCGTGGTTGGTCTTGGTGCGTCCATAGTCGGCAGGTTTGTCGGGCAGACCTTCGAAATGACATTCCACGAAGACATCGCCGTGGTCTGGTGCAACGTTTCTTACCCAGGAGAAAGGTCCTCCGTGGTTGAAGAAACTGCTGCGCCATGCGAACAGGCTTCCCCTGCCCAAGATGGTGTCGCCGTCTCCAATCACTTCACTGTCCTGCATATATATGGTTCCGTTGGCTTGGAGGGCGTCTCCCGAGCCTATGATTCTGACATTGTAAAGCGCCATCCTTTCGCCGTTGAGAAGGAGTCCTTCAGCCTGTCCCTTGAGGTCGGTCGCGATGGTCATGTCCTCTATGGTGATGTCGCTGCAGTTGTCAAGGGCGAAGGCCGCTCTTCTGGAAGGGAAAGTTCCGCGCCACTCGTTCGTCTTGACAGTGAGGGGGTGCGGGTTGAAGACTTCGTTGTTGGCGTAGTGGACCTTGGTGTTGTTCATTCCGGCTCCGCGGAGGGTCACGTTGGTCTTGTTGCGTGCATATACAATCTCTTCGTAGTCTCCTGCGGATATCTCGATGAGCGTCGGTTTGCTGCAGAAGTCCGGCACCGCGTCAAGAGCTCCCTGCACGGTGCTGAAATCTGCCTTGCCGTCGGCGCTGACGGTGAGATGGCGCGGGTCGCGCGGCCCGTCTCGCTTCGTGGTGAATGTCCAACAGCCCTTCTCGATGCCGTTGAAGTCTCCGCATTGGATCACTCCTTCATCGATGCTGACGCTGTACTTCCTGCCGTACTCCAGCACGTTGTTGTGCAGATAGATTGTAGCGGTGTTGCCGTGGACTATGACCGGATGGAAACGGAAACCGTCGGTGAAGCCGCCTATGATGGTGAGCTGCATGTCGCGAGGCGTAGGCTCGGCTGTCCCGGAAGGTGTGCCTGGAACTGTGTTGCGGTTCGTGGCGACGAACTCGCGTGAGTAGTCGTAAGGGACTTTCGTGTAGTCGCAGTCGTCGGAGTAGGTCCGGCTTTCCGTGAGTCCTGCCGGGATGCTGAGATCAAGGCTGTCGACAGCCTCTCCGGTCTCGGCATCGAAGACGCGGATGAAGCCCGAATTGCCGACGGTCGGCTCTGACTTGAAGGTCAGGATTAGATGGGTGTCGGGGTTGACCCCGGCAGTTCCGCGGGCTGGGAAGAGTTCCGCTGCCGGCTTGCTGCATGCTGCTGTGGCCATCAGGGGCAGCAGTGCGAGTAGAATCTTGGTTTTCATCTATTGTGAGTTTGTGGTTTGTGATTACATCAGGTATTCCGACATGTCTATCCCTGCCGCTTCCTTCTCCCGGATTTCGGTGGAAGAGATGTCTACTATCGGGGCATCTATAATCTGGACATCGTAGAGATGGTCCATCTCCTCCAGACTTGCTATGCCTGGGGACGACGACCAGTCGAGCATGGCTGGTACGGGGAAGTGGCGGCATTCTTCGAGCAACTGTTCCTTTATCCTGTAGATATCATATCCCTTCCTCGGATATGCCACGACTCCGTATTCGCTGAGCAGACGCGGCGCATCCCTCCACTTGTGGATGCCCTGAAGATTGTCTGCCCCGATCACGAGCGTGAACTCGTTCTCCGGTTCCCTTCTCTTGAGGGCGTCGAGAGTGCGGATTGTGTAGTGCGGCGGAGCCATCGCAAGTTCGATGTTGTCCACCCACACGTGTAGGCCCGGATGCCGACGCACGGCGGCTATCGCGTCTTCGTATCGACGGATGGCCGAGGCGGCCTTATCGGGGCTCTTGAACGGGTTCTGCGGGGATATTACGAGGTACACCCAGTCGAAGTCCCTGACTTTCGTCAAGTATTCCATTATCGCCATGTGCCCGATGTGCAGCGGGTCGAAGGAACCCGAGTATACGGCTATTCGCATAGGAAGTCGTCGACTGATTTTTCGGCTTCCCTGAAAGTGTCCTCCAGTCTGTCGTTGACTATCTCCCGGTCGAACTTTCCGCGTGCGAAGGCTATCTCCTCGTCTGCTTTTCCGAGCCGTTCCAGAATGGCTTCCTCGCTGTCTGTTCCCCGGCCGCGCAGGCGCTTCTCTAAAGTTGCCTTGTCTGGCGGGAGGATGAGCACCGAGAGGGCTGCGTCTCCAAAGTACTTCTTGAGATTGGCTCCGCCCTTGACATCGACATCGAAAAGGATGACGTGGCCTTTCGCCCAAATTCTCTCCACTTCGCTCTTAAGTGTGCCGTAGAAGCGGTCGTGGTAGACCTCCTCGTACTCGACGAAGGCATCCTTGGATATCAGCTCGCGGAATCTTTCGGCTGAGATGAAGTGGTACTCCACGCCGTCTCTTTCGCTTCCGCGCGGATGGCGGGACGTGGCGGAAACGGAAAACTCGAATTCCGGATGCAGTCCCAGAAGGTGGGAAACGACAGTGCTTTTGCCGGCGCCCGAAGGCGCCGAAAATATGAGGACTTTACCCGACATCTTTAATTGATTTTCTACAAAAATAACTAAATTTGCGCGATATTTTGAGATTGATTAAATCACTACTATAAAAATCTGATATTATGAAGGTCTCTTTCAAGGATCTTGGTCTCGTGAACACCCGCGAGATGTTTGCTAAAGCCGTTAAAGGCGGCTATGCAGTTCCTGCATTTAATTTTAATAACATGGAGCAGCTTCAGGCTATCGTTCAGGCTGCTGTGGAGACAAAGTCTCCGGTAATCCTCCAGGTTTCAAAGGGCGCCCGCAACTATGCCAACCAGACTCTCCTTCGCTATATGGCACAGGGAGCTGTTGAGTACGCCAAGGAACTCGGCTGGAAGAAGCCTCAAATCGTTCTCCATCTCGACCATGGCGACAGCTACGAGCTCTGCAAGAGCTGCGTTGACTTCGGTTTCTCTTCAGTGATGATCGACGGCTCTTCTCTTCCTTACGAGGAGAATATAGCCCTCACCAAGAAGGTTGTTAAATATGCCCACAAGTATGATGTCACCGTTGAGGCGGAACTCGGTGTCCTCGCAGGCGTCGAGGATGAGGTCGTTTCAGAGGAGTCTCACTACACCAAGCCTGAGGAGGTCATCGACTTCGTGAAGAAGACCGGATGCGACTCCCTTGCCATCTCCATTGGAACTTCACACGGAGCATACAAGTTCAAGCCGGAGCAGTGCACCCGCGACCCTCAGACCGGACGTCTCGTACCTCCGCCGCTCGCTTTCGACGTTCTCAAGGCCATCGAGAAGAAACTCCCTGGGTTCCCTATAGTCCTCCACGGGTCGTCTTCAGTTCCGCAGGAGTATGTCGACAGCATCAACAAATTCGGCGGTAAGCTTCCTGATGCGGTAGGTATCCCTGAGGAACAGCTCCGCAAGGCGTCCAAGAGCGCCGTCTGCAAGATCAACATCGATTCCGACTCCCGTCTCGCCATGACCGCAGCCATCCGCGAGCATCTTGCAGAGCATCCGGACCACTTCGATCCTCGCCAGTACCTCAAACCAGCCCGTGAGGAGATGAAGAAGATGTATGTTCACAAAATCGTGAATGTGCTCGGCTCAAACGGAAAGGCCAGATAATTGACGGACAGGTATCCATCAAAATTGCTTAAAGACGCTGTGGAAGCCATCAGCACCCTTCCGGGGGTGGGCTCCCGCAGCGCTTTGCGATTGGCTTTGCATCTGCTTAAGCAGTCGCCGGACAATATCCACCATTTCACTGAATCGATAAACCGTCTTGCCGACGATGTGCACTACTGCCGTGTCTGCCGGATGATTTCAGACGGGGAAGTCTGCTCGATATGCGCCGACAAGACAAGGGATTTCTCTACGGTCTGCGTGGTGGAGAGCGTTAGGGATGTGATGAGCATAGAGGAGACCGGACAGTATCATGGTGTCTATCACGTGCTTGGAGGTATAATATCTCCTATCAACGGCATCGGACCATCGGACCTCACGATTAAAGAACTTGTCGAGCGGCTCAAAGTATCGTCTCCGCTCCCGGAGGTGATTCTGGCCCTCAGCGGAGATGTGGAAGGGGAGACTACTTCATTCTACATATACCGTCAAATCGCGAGTCTTGGGGTCAAAGTCTCCACTCTCGCTCGCGGGCTTGGCTTCGGGGACAATCTGGAATACGCCGACTCCCTGACCCTCGGTCGTTCGATTGTCAACCGCCAGGAATTCAAGCCGTAGGCTGCCTCTGCACCATGTGGGCTCAGTGTCGGCCTGTCAGAACAGGAATGATACTCCTATGCCGACGAGGATTAGCCCACCGACGACCTCGGCAACATTGCCGCAGACCTGTCCGATCTTCTTGCCGCCGAATATTCCGGCGATCACTGAAATCATCGTTATGGAGAACACGGCTGCGGCGAGAGTCCAGATGCTTCCTCTGCAGTCCGTTTCCATCGACTGCGCAACTCCGACCGCTATGGCGTCGATGCTTGTGGCGATGCCTCCGAGGATGATGTTTTTAGCTCCGTTGAGGTTGTGTCCGTCACATTTTCCCTTCGCTCCTTCGATAACCATGGATCCGCCGACGTACAGCAGCAGGAGGAATCCTATTATGTGGGAAATCTTGTGGACCAGACCTACGAAAAGACTGCCGAAAGCCCAGCCTGCCAGAAGGAGTCCTGCCTGGATCACTGCGAAGCTTACGGCTATCGTGGCGACTTGTCTTGCGTCTATCTTCTTGAGAGTCACGCTGGAACACAGCGCTACTGCGAAACAGTCGGCACACAGAGACGCTGCGGTGAGTATTGATTCTAGAATTTGCATTTCTTTTTAACTGTCAAGGGTGCGAAGTTATTGAAATTTCTCTATATTTGCGCGCTCGCTTCTCCGTAAGTGCGGGCTCCCCGTAGTATAAACTCCTTCCGACGAAAGTGCCGGGACAAAAAGAGGAAGGCCGATGATTAAAATTTTCTATAGGCAGGGATCTGAGATACTGTTCACCTTGTCTGAAACGGAGCTTGTCTCGATAGACAAGGAAAATGTGCTTTGGATAGACATGCTTCACCCGTCGGGTGACCAGAAGAGAGCCGTCGAGGCTTATCTCGGGGCGGAAATCCAGAGTAGGGCCGAGGCTGAAGAAATTGAGAGTTCTTCCCGCTTTTCAGAAGAGGACGGGGTTATTTTTGCCAACACCAACTTTCTTTCGCCTGCGGACGACGAGATGCTGATGGACCCTGTGTCCTTTATCCTCGCCGGCGATATTCTCGCGACTGTGCGCGAGATTCCGCTGCGCTCTCTGGATACCCTCCAGCTCAAGATGCAGGCTCTTCCTTCGCAGTTTCCGGACGGATTCTCGGTGTTCCTCTCCATCATGGACAAGCGTGTCGATCTCGATGCGGATATTGTCGAACTGATTTCCAAGGACGTGTCTCGTTTCAGCAGGAGAATCAACCAGATGGAGGACATCAACGAGAAGTTTCTACTCGACATCAACCAGCTGCAGCAGAATGCCATGAGTGTCCGCGAGAACATCGTGGACAAGCAGCGGCTCATCTCAAACATCCTCAAGAGCCGCCTCTGCCCGAAGGACGAGGACTTCCGCCAGGATATGAGCATCATCCTTCAGGACATAGCCTCCCTAATCAATCACATCGCCTTCACTTTTGAGAGGCTTGAATATATGCAGGATACCGTGTTGGGTATCATCAATCTCGACCAGAACCGGATAATGAAGATATTCACCTTTGTCTCCATTCTCCTGATGCCTGCCACGCTTGTCGCAAGCTTCTACGGTATGAACGTCCCTCTTCCTTTCGCGGATCTGCCGCTCACATGGCTGTTCATATTCCTGCTGATGGCTGTTCTGGCACTTGCGATATGGTTCGTTTCCAAGCGCAAGAAAATGCTTTGAGTATCAATTTTTTTGACTATATTTGCGCGCCTTGTTTCGGAGGGTATTCTCCGGACGGTACATTACATAAAGTTCAACCCCAATAGTTTGTTTATTTTTACAAATGGAAGAATTGGAAAAGAAAGCGATGCTCAACGCATCGGTAAAGCCTGAAGATTTCGATTGGGCTGCGTTTGAGGGCGACAACCTCTACGGAGGAGCCGACCGCAAGTCAATCGAGGAGGCCTATGACAAGACGCTCTCGAAGATTGTCGAGAACGAGGTCGTAGAGGGAGAAGTTACAGCAGTCAACAAGCGCGAGATTGTCGTGACCATCGGCGGCAAGAGCGAGGGAGTCATCCCTGTCTCCGAGTTTCGCTATGATCCGGATATCAATGTTGGCGACAAAGTAGAAGTTTACGTGGAGTCTGCGGAAGACAAGAAGGGACAGCTCGTCCTCTCCCACCGCAAGGCTCGCACGCTCAAGTCCTGGGATAGAGTCAACGAGGCTTTTGAGAACGACGAGATCGTCAAGGGCTTCGTGAAGACCCGCACCAAGGGAGGCATGATTGTGGACGTGTTCGGAATCGAGGCGTTCCTTCCGGGGTCCCAGATTGACATCAAGCCTATCCGCGACTATGACCAGTTCGTAAATCAGAATATCGACTGCAAGATCGTCAAGATAAATCAGGAGTTCCGCAACGTCGTTGTCTCCCACAAGGCTCTCCTTGAGGCAGAGCAGGAGCAGAAGAGGGCAGAGCTCATCGGCAAGCTCGAGAAGGGCCAGATTCTCGAGGGCGTTGTCAAGAACATCACCAGCTACGGCGTGTTCGTCGACCTTGGCGGTGTTGACGGTCTCATCCATATCACCGACCTCTCATGGGGCCGCGTCAACCATCCGGAGGAAGTCGTTTCCCTCGACCAGAAGATTAAGGTCGTCGTTCTCGACTTCAACGAGCAGCAGAAGAGGATTGCTCTCGGTCTCAAGCAGCTCACTCCACATCCTTGGGATAACCTCAATCCAGACCTCAAGGTCGGCGACAGGGTCAAGGGCAAGGTCATCCTCATCGCTGACTACGGCGCGTTCGTCGAGATCGAGCCAGGCGTCGAGGGACTCGTGCACGTTTCCGAGATGTCATGGTCTCCTCGTCTGCACTCAGCGCAGGAGTTTCTTAAGGTGGGTGAAGAGGTTGAGGCTCAGGTCCTTTCAATCGACCGCGAGGCCCGCAAGATTTCCCTCGGACTCAAGCAGCTCACCCCTAATCCTTGGGAGAGCATCCGCGAGAAGTATCCTGTCGGCAGCAGGCACAAGGCCATCGTCCGCAACATCACCAACTTCGGTGTGTTTGCAGAGCTTGAGGACGGCGTTGAGGGTCTCATCCATATCAGCGACCTCAGCTGGAACAAGATTAAGCATCCTTCAGAACTCGTCGCTCCTGGTGATACCATCGAGGTTCAGATTCTTGACTTCGATGAGGCAAACCACAAGCTTTCCCTCGGACTCAAGCAGCTTACCCCTAACCCTTGGGACGAGATTGAGGCCAAGTTCCCAGTAGCCTCAACCGTTGAGGGAACAATCGCTTCTCTTACAGACAAGGGTGCCAACATTACCCTCGAGGGTGGAGCAGAAGGCTTCGCATTCAGTCGTGAGCTCGTTAAGGAAGACGGCAAGCAGGCAGTTGCCGGCGAGACTCTTCAGTTCAAGGTTGTCGAACTTCGCCGCTCTACCCGCCGCATCCTTCTTTCTCACCTCCGCACCTATGCAGAGATTAAGGAGAAGGCAGCCGCAGCAGAGTCTGAGAATACCAAGAAGGCCGTCAAGAGAGTCAACGCAAATGTCGAGAAGGCAACCCTCGGAGACATCGATGCTCTTGCAGCTCTCAAGGAGAAACTCGAGAAGGGTGAGTAGTCATCCCTATGAACTTTACGCTTAAGATAATGGGCACAGCTTCGGCTATGCCCATTTCTGGTAGAAATCCAAGTGCCCAGGTACTCTCGGTACACGGGCGCTTGTTTCTTATTGACTGTGGAGAAGGCACACAGCGGCAGATGAGGCGTATGCACGTGTCTTTCCTGAAGATAGAGGCAGTCTTCATCTCGCATATTCATGGTGACCATATCTTCGGGCTTTTTGGTCTGCTTTCCTCCATGGCCATGTATGGCCGTACCGGCGACTTGCACATCTTCGGTCCCAATGCCCTCGGATCGGTCCTCAAATTCTATGAGTCCTTCTTCGGCGACGGGATGAACTACAAGATTGTTTTCACTCCGGTGAAATGCTCTGGGCCGTGCTGTATCTATGAGTCTCGTCCGGTAAAAGTGTCGGCATTCCCGCTGAAGCATAAGATAGAGTGCTACGGCTACCGTTTCGACGAGGTCCTCACTCCTCGCCGTGTTCTGGCTGCTCAGTCGGATCCCACGATTGTGCCGCGTTCGTACGCATACTGCTCCGATACGGCTCCTTTCGATGCGCTTCCGCAGATGGTCAAGGGTGTCGATACATTGTACCACGAGGCCACCTATACGGACGAATATGCCGATAGGGCGGTCCTGCACGCGCATTCCACCACCTCGCAGGCTGCGGACTGCGCCCTGAAGGCAGGAGCGAGGCGGCTGATAGTCGGTCACTACTCTTCCCGCATCACCGATTTCGACGCTTTTCTCAAGGAGTGTACGGCCGTCTTTCCAGATACTGTGGCAGCGCAGGATGGCGACGAATTTGAGATTTGACCCTTGGAATACGGATTTTTGTGCTACTTTTGCCCCCGATGAAAAAAGTTTTGCTCATTGCTCTTTCTGTTCTTCTCGCAGTGGCTGCAGTGAAGACTCCACAGCAGAAGTATATAGATGCCTATTCCTCCATCGCTGTTTCAGAGATGAAGCGGACCGGAGTTCCGGCGAGCATCACTCTCGCTCAGGGGATTCTCGAGTCCAATTCCGGCCAGTCTGCGCTTGCGGTCAAGGGCAACAACCATTTCGGCATCAAGTGTCATAATGACTGGACCGGCAAGCGCCAGTATCACGACGACGATGCTTCTCGCGAGTGCTTCAGAGTGTATCCGAAGGCGGAGAGTTCTTTCGCCGATCACTCGGATTTCCTTCGCGGCAGAGATCGCTACAAGTCTCTCTTTGACCTTGACGCCACCGACTACAAGGCCTGGGCTAAAGGTCTCAAAGCTGCCGGGTATGCCACCGATCCGGCGTATGCTTCGAAACTTATAAAACTCATCGAGGACTACGAACTCTACCGCTTCGACGAGGGTGTCGGGGTCGAAATCGACTCGCCCGCAGAGATGGAAGAGCCGCGTGAACTTACTTTTGAGGAGGTCAGACACAACTACAAGGAGAGCGTCAGCTTCTCTATGCACAGGCAGATATTCACGCAGAACGGGGTGCCGTTCGTGTATGCGAGGGAAGGGGAGACTTGGACTTCGATAGCATCTGCCAACGGGCTGTTCATCAAGGAACTGCTTCACTTCAACGACCTTTCTGAGGAGGACTCCCTTAGTCCCGGAGCAATTGTGTATCTGGCTCGCAAGAAGTCCCAGGCTGCCGAGGGAATCTCTCGATATGTTGTGGAGGACGGTACAGAGACGCTTTACAGCATTGCCCAGCGTTACGGTGTCCGTCTTGCTCCGCTCCAGAAGATGAACCCTCGATTCATCGGGCGCAGCCTCGAGGAGGGTGACAGCATCAAACTCCGCAGGAAATGAAAAAGCGGGTAGGGTTCATAGTGGCTTCTCTGGTTCTGCTGCTTGCCGTGCTGCTTCTTGCCGCGCGCTGGTATGTGGACAACCGCATGCCAAACTTCTGCAGGGTGGCTGAAATATATGTTCGTCCCGGCATGGGCGCGGACGAAGTCTTTGAGGCGGTCTGCCGCGAGGCGGGAGTCAAGAACCGTCGCAGTCTCGGGCGTTGTTTCTCTGCCAAGGATGTGGCGTCCAACATGAAGGTCGGGCACTATACCGTGGTTCCGTCCAATCCGAGCGTCTACGTGGCCAGGATGCTCAACAACGGCTGGCAGACTCCTGTAAAGCTCTCGCTCTCGGGCAATCTCCGGGTCAAGAGCAACATTGCGGCCAAGATAAGTTCGCAGCTTCTGCTGGACTCAGCGTCAGTGAACAGCGCGCTTGACAGTGCAGAGTTTCTTGCCAGATACGGGTTCACTCAGCGCACCGCTTTTTCGCTGCTCGTCCCGACCACATATGAGGTCTACTGGACGGCCTCTCTGGAAGATATCTTCTCGAAGATGAAGGCTAATTACGATGCTTTCTGGACGGGCAGCAATGTGAAGAAGGCGGAAACTCTCGGCCTTACCGAAGCTCAGGTCTTCACGCTCGCCTCCATAGTCGAGGCGGAGTCCAACTACGAACCGGAGATGCCGAAAATAGCAGGGGTCTATCTCAACCGCCTCAAAGTCGGGATGCCTCTTCAGGCCGATCCGACGGTTGCGTTCTGCTACGGCTACACCCTGTCCCGCATATTGAAGGAGCATCTGTCCGTGGATTCTCCGTACAACACCTATACTCACACGGGGCTTCCTCCTGGGCCTGTCTGTGCTCCGGGCAGGGCAAGTCTTGAGGCTGTTCTCAATCCGGACTACGGTGGCAGGCGCGGAGACGGCAACTTCTTCTTCTGCGCGGATTCTGATTTCAGCGGCAAGCACGTGTTCGCAAAGACGCTCACGGAGCACAACCGCAATGCAGAGGCTTTCCATAGGGAGATGACGCGACGCAGCAAGGCTCGAAATTTGCAGTAAATCTGCAGGTTAATCCCTTAAAATTCATCTCTATGAAAAGAATTCTTTATTCTCTTGTGGCAGCTGGAATTTGTCTTTGGGCTTCTGTCCGGACCTCCGATGCCTGCACAGGAATCACTCTCAAATCACTTGATGGGAACACCACCGTCGCGCGTACCATCGAATGGGCTGGGGAGGACAATCACGGCCGCTATGTTGTAGTCCCGTGCGGACATGTCTGGAACTCCTTTGTCCCTGGAGGCGGAACGGGACGCAGTTTCAAGGCTAGGTACGGCTATGTCGGCATCTCGGTCGCTCAGGACGAGTTCATGGTCGACGGACTCAACGAAAAGGGCCTTTCGGCAGGGCTTTTCTATTTCCCTGACTATGGAAGGTACGAGGACTACAATCCTGCGAATAAGGAGAGCAATATCTCGGATTTCCAGCTTGTTCCTTATATTCTCGGGCTCTGCTCGACAGTTGAGGAAGTGAAGGAGGAGATTGCACGTGTCCATGTCCATGGCTTCGATCCGCGCTCTTCGACAGTCCACTGGCGTTTTACGGACAGGAACGGACGTCAGATAGTTCTCGAAATCATTGACGGACAATGCGTCTTCTATGAGAATACCCTTGGGGTTCTGACCAATTCCCCTTCATTTGACTGGCACATGACCAACCTCAACAACTACGTCAACCTTGCTCCCGGCAAGTCTGACCCTCAGGAAATCGGGTCCATGATGCTGAAGTCCTTCGGTGGCGGGAGCGGCTTCCTCGGCCTTCCTGGAGATATGACTCCGCCTTCCCGCTTCGTTCGTGCTGCATTCTACCAGTGCACCTCGCGTCCGAAGCCGACATCCTCCGAGAGCGTCATGGAGGCGTTCCGAATCTTGAGCGCGTTCAATATCCCTGTCGGCATACAGTATTCTATGGATCAGACGCCTTCCGATATCCCGAGCGCGACACAGTTTACCTGTGCTTCCGATATTTCCGGACAGAAGTTTTACTATAGGTCAATGTGGAACAGCGAGATTCGCTGCATTGACCTCTCCGACATAGACTTTGCGAAGGTCGAGTTAACTGCGGCTCCGCTCGATACGGTGAAGTCTGATCCTGTCCACAACATCAAGATAAAGTAGATTCGTCTTGCAGGACGCCCGGCTTTGACTTGCCGAGGCAGTAAAGATATCTTGCTTGGAAGACTGTCGGATGTCCGGTTGCTATGCCGGCTTCTGAAATAATACGAGGATGACCGAAAGGGCATCCTCGTATTATTTGTCCACCAAGACACAGGGGGGGGAACTTAACCCCGCCAGATGGAAACTACTACTCGTCCTCGAGACGGAGGTGCTGAACGTAGATGGCCTTCATCTTGGCCATACGACGCTTCACTGAAGGCTTCTCGAAATTCTTGCGTGAGCGGAGCTCGCGCACGGCACCGGTTTTCTCAAACTTTCTCTTGAACTTTTTGAGAGCCCTTTCGATATTTTCACCTTCTTTAATCGGTACGATAATCATCCTTATATCACCCCCTTTTTGCTTTTGCGGATGCAAAGGTAGTAAATTATTTCAATAAAGCAACAAAATCTTCGATGCCTTCAGTCGCGGTCTTTCGTATATGCTGTATCCTTCTGTCCGACAGGAGGATGCCCGCAGGGTCCACTATATATATTGGAACGCCTTCGCCTGTGTATCGGTATAACCCTGCTGCCGGATATACCTGCAGTGAGGTGCCTATTATGAGTAGGCAGTCTGCCTTCGATACCAGTTCTATCGCTCTCTCGATTTTTGGCACCGGTTCGCCGAAGAAGACAATGTGCGGACGATATTGGGCCCCGTTCGGCGCTTTGTCTCCGAGGCTGACCCTGTCGTATCCGATGTCTATGACATATTTCTCCGAGTATCCATCTTCGTTGTTGCAGCTGTCTTCAGGTCGGATCTTGGTGAGTTCGCCGTGGAGATGCACGATGTGCGTGGAACCGGCCCTTTCGTGGAGATTGTCAACATTCTGCGTGACCACGTCCACCGTGTATTCTTTCTCCAAATCCGCGATGGTCCGGTGCGCCTTGTTCGGGGAGGCGTCCCGCAACTGGGCCCGCCTATCGTTGTAGAACTCAAGTACCGTCCCCGGGTCGCTCTCCCAGCCTTCGATGGAGGCTACCTTCATCGGGTCGACTCCTTCCCAAAGACCGCCGTTGTCGCGGTATGTTTTAATCCCGCTCTCGGCGCTGATTCCCGCACCGCTGAGCACCACTATTCTCTTCTTCATATCTTCATCTTGAAATAAAAGCGTCTCGCCCAATACTCGAACAGCGGGTCAAGCACCTGCGCCTTCCCTCCTTCGTTGAAGAAGACGACCTCCTTCTTGCAGAGAGCGTCCCGGAGCCTGCGGACGTTGGCTGAGGAGTTCAGCCCGTAGCTTTCGATGACTTCCGAACTGGTGAACTTGCTGTGCCCGTCCAGTATGGCCCGAAGCATACTGACCTGAAATGTCGTGAGGTCGTTCATGGTGGCCACGAAACGCGGCTCGTGGATGGCCCAATACTCGAACAGCGGGTCAAGCACCTGCGCCTTCCCTCCTTCGTTGAAGA
>CAYLPY010000001.1:0-49322 GCA_964385795.1 uncultured Muribaculaceae bacterium | reverse complement strand
GCCCAATACTCGAACAGCGGGTCAAGCACCTGCGCCTTCCCTCCTTCGTTGAAGAAGACGACCTCCTTCTTGCAGAGAGCGTCCCGGAGCCTGCGGACGTTGGCTGAGGAGTTCAGCCCGTAGCTTTCGATGACTTCCGAACTGGTGAACTTGCTGTGCCCGTCCAGTATGGCCCGAAGCATACTGACCTGAAATGTCGTGAGGTCGTTCATGGTGGCCACGAAACGCGGCTCGTGGATGGAGATGAGCATGGATAGCGCTTCCGCCAGCACCGGCTCCATGATGTACCCTTTGGTGAGGGAGTCGCAGATGGCGCTGAAATGGTTGATGTACCAGATGTTGCCCCTGAACAGCTTGCAGACTCCCATAAGCAGGTCTCTGTCTATGACCTTACCTGTGAGCAGGAAGCCGTGTATGATGTGCTCGACGATTTCGTTGGTGTCGATTTCTCCGAGTTTTATCCTCTCCGCCTGGCGGAAGAAGAACCGCTTCGTTCCGAAAATTTCGTACATCGCGTTGACTTGCGATCCCATGAATATGTATGCCGCCGATGCTTTCTCTTCCGGCGACAGACCCGCGAAGACATCCTCCATCTTCTTGCAGACCCGGTATCCGTCTTCTGTGAGCATGATGTTCTGGAACTCGTCAATCGTGACGAACATCCGCTGCCCCTTTTTTTGGGCTGCGCGGTAAGGGAGCGAGAATACCGCCCGGATGTCATTGTCGTCTATCTCCCAATTTGGAGAGATTATTTCGCCGCTAGTCTCGAAGAGCCTTTGGTCGAAGATGAAATGAGTGTCCTGCAGCAGTTCGCTGACGAGGATTCCGAAGTCCGCCTGGGTGGAAGATGTCGCCTTTATGATTTCGCTCCCGAGACGTACCAGAAGGTCCTTAATGCTGCGTGTGTCGAGAAAGCTGACGTTCACGGCCGTGAAGACTGCCCCGGATGACTTTATGTTTGCCAGGCTCTGCTGAACGAGAGATGTCTTTCCGGTCTTGGGAGGCTCGTAAATGACGATGTTCTCGCCTTGCGTGAGCAGGCTCGCGAAAGCTTTGCATTCGGCCTTGTGTCCGATGTTGCTGCGTCCGGTGACGGGCTTTCCATATATGAATGCTGCGTCCATAACAAACTTGTTTTGCCGCCAAAGATAAATCGGCTTCCGCTCAAATGCAAGAAGTTCCGTGGTGCAATTATTTGCACTTGGCTCTTTGCTGGAAGAAAAAATATTTCTATCTTTGCGCCTCGGATTATGACCGTCAAGCCCGATAAGTGCTGCAATGGTGCAGCCGCTTGCGGTTCAAACTTTTAAACAAGTTTTAGATGTACGCAATTGTAGACATTGCAGGCCAGCAATTTAAGGTTGAGGCCGGAAATGAAGTCTTTGTGCAGAGGCTTGCCGATGCCAAAGGTGCAGAGGTGGAGTTCAAGAAGGTGCTTCTCGTCGCAGACGATGCGGCTGTGAAGGTCGGAGCTCCTTATGTTGAAGGTGCAGTGGTCAAGGCTACTGTCCTCGAGGATGAAGTAAAGGCTGACAAGGTTCTTGTGTTCAAGAAGATTCGCCGCAAGGGTTTCCAGAAGCTCAACGGTCACCGTCAGAAACTCACCAAGATTAAAATCAACGAAATCGCATAAGGATTATGGCACACAAGAAAGGTCAATCAAGTTCAAAGAACGGTCGTGAATCGCAAAGTAAACGTCTCGGCCTCAAGAAGTTCGGCGGTGAAGTTGTAAAAGCCGGAAATATCATAGTACGCCAGAGGGGCACAGTCCACAATCCTGACAAGAATGTCGGAATGGGCAAAGACCACACTCTCTACGCTCTCGTGGACGGAACTGTCAAGTTCACCCGCAAGAAGCAGGACCGTTCCTATGTATCGGTAATCCCGTTTGAGAACTAGTCTCGGAGGGGTTTGTGAAAATCTTAAGGACTTGCACTTCGAGACAGGTGTAAGTCCTTTATTTGTCAATATAGAATATGCTGACACTCAAAATGCTTCGCGATGACCCGCAGGGCATCATCGCAAAATTGAAAATCAAGAACTTCGATGCTTCGGCCATAGTGGACAAGGTGCTCGAACTGGATACGCTCCGCCGCAGTCTGCAGACCGAGAGTGATGAACTTCTTGCACGCCAGAAGGTCAAGTCCGCTGAAATCGGTGCTCTCATGAAGCAGGGACTCAAGGATGCCGCCGAGGATGCGAAGCGGCAGGTTGCGGAACTCAAGTCGAAGTCCGGAGAACTCCTCTCGAAGATGAACGAGGCTTCCGCTGAACTCGAGCGTCAGTTGGTGCTGGTGCCGAACACTCCATGCTCTCTCGTCAAGCCGGGCAAGGGCGCGGAGGATAACGAGGTCGTGAAGATGGGCGGTCCGGAGGTTAAGCTTCCCGAAGGCGCTCTCCCTCACTGGGAACTCGCCAAAAAGTACGACATCATCGATTTCGACCTCGGGGTGAAGATTACGGGAGCCGGTTTCCCTGTTTACAAGGACAAGGGGGCAAAGCTCCAGAGGGCGCTCATCAATTTCTTCCTTGACAACAATACAGCTGCAGGATACAAGGAGGTTGAGCCTCCTGTGATGGTGAACGCGGCTTCAGGCTTCGGCACGGGCCAACTCCCTGACAAGGAGGGGCAGATGTACCACGCCAACTTGGATGACTTATACATGGTGCCTACCGCCGAAGTTCCCCTTACCAACATATACAGGGATGTAATTCTGCCCTCCGACCAGATTCCGCAGAAGATAACGGCCTATACTCCGTGCTTCCGCCGCGAGGCCGGCTCATATGGCAAGGACGTGCGCGGACTTAACCGTCTGCACCAGTTCGACAAGGTCGAAGTCGTCCGCATCGAGAAGCCGGAGAATTCCTACGCTGCGCTTGACGAGATGGTTGCGCACGTGGAGTCTCTTGTCAACAAACTCGGCCTCAAGTACAGGATTCTCCGTCTCTGCGGCGGCGACCTGAGCTTCACTTCCGCGATAACCTACGACTTTGAGCTCTGGTCCGCAGCACAGCAGCGCTGGCTTGAGATTTCCTCTGTCTCCAACTTCGAGACCTACCAGTCAAACAGGCTCCACCTCCGCTATCGCGACGAAGACGGAAAGATTCACCTCGCGCACACGCTGAACGGAAGTTCTCTCGCGCTGCCTCGAGTGGTGGCCGCTCTCCTTGAGGATAACCAGACACCGGACGGAATCATCATACCGGAGGTTCTCCGTCCATACACCGGCTTCGACAAGATTGCTTAAGGAAAGCAGAACAATATTAGGGATAGATCCCGGAACCAACATCCTTGGTTTCGGGATTGTCCGCTTTGAGCCTGGAGCCGGCTTGCAGTTCGTTGACATGGGCGTTCTCGACTTGCGCGGGCTTGACTCTCCATACGACAAACTCAAGCTCATATTCGACAAGGTCTCGGCTCTTTGCGACCTGCATCACCCGACGGACCTTGCCATCGAGTCGCCGTTCTACGGCAAGAACGCCCAAGTCATTTTCAAGTTGGGAAGAGCGCAGGGTACTGCCATGGCCGCCGCGCTTGAAAAAGGAGCTCAGGTGTTCGAATACGCTCCGCGCGAAGCGAAGATGGCGGTCTGCGGCAGCGGTGCTGCCTCGAAGGAACAGGTTAGCCTGATGGTCAGGAAAACTCTTGGCATTATAATTGAAAATAAGTACCTTGATGCCACTGATGCACTCGCGCTCGCGTTGTGCCACTATTATCGCCTGACTAACCCTTTTGCCTCCAACGGAGGAGTTACGTCATGGGAGAAGTTTGTGGCTGCCAATCCTGAACGGATAAAATGATTTATAATGAAATTGTTGAAATTCTTTGTGTTATCGGTCCTCTTGCTGGTTGGGCTTGATGCTTTGGCACAGAGCAAGATAACAGCGGTACTCACGGACGCCTCTTCTGGGGAACCGCTTGGCTTTGCGACCGTTTCCCTGCTGAAGTCCGGTCAGGAAAAGCCTCTGAAATACGTGCTCAGCACCGACAAGGGCGTCGTGTCTTTAGAGTCTGTACGCAAAGGGACGTATACCGTCCGCGCGGAACTCATGGGGTATCAGACCTATGCTTCCGAAGTGAAGGTGGCCGACAAGGACGTGGACCTTGGCACCATCAAGATGAAACTCGATTCGGAGCAGCTTGCCGATGCGATGGTCTCCGCTGTCGGCAATCCGATAGTAATCAAGAAGGACACCATCGAGTTCAACGCCGGTTCCTTCCGCACGACGGACAACGATGTGCTTGAGGATCTCCTGAAGAAACTCCCTGGAGTCGAGATTTCCGAGGACGGTTCGATTTCCGTCAACGGACAGTCCATCTCGAAAATCACAATCGACGGCAAGACGTTCTTTCTTGACGATCCTCAGCTTGCGTCCAAGAACATCCCCGCGAAGATGGTCAACAAACTCAAGGTCATCCAGAAGAAGTCGGAACAGGCTGAGTTTACCGGCATAGACGACGGACAGGAGGAGACCGTAATCGACCTCAGCGTCCAGCCGGGGATGATGAAGGGACTTTTCGGCAATGTCTTGGCCGGCGGTGGATATGACCTTCCTTCGCAGGACGGTATCGACGGTGACTTCCGCTATCAAGGCAACGCGTTCATCGGACGATTCACCGACAAGTCGCAGCTTAGTCTCATCCTCAACGGTAACAATACCAACAACCGTGGAGCGTCCGACATGTCAGGCAGCAGGATGCGTGGAATGCGCGGCGGAATGGGTGGCGGCCAGGGCGGCTGGGGCGGCGGTAACGGCATCACCACCTCCTACATGGCGGGTGTGAACGGCGCATGGAATCTCTTCGACGACAAGATGAATCTCGGCGGCAACTACCTCTACAACGGCAGCAATAACGATGTCGAGGAGAGCAGTCTCAGGGAGACCTATCTTCAGGACTACAACCTTGTCTACAATTCGTCCGGTCTCAGCAATACCAAGACAGACGGACACAGATTCGGAGTCAGGCTTGAGCACAAGTTCTCCGACAATACATCAATACTCTTCCAGCCGTCGGTGAACTTCGGCACTGGCAGTTACTCCCAGGTCAGCCGCGACACCACTTTCCGCGACAACCTCGACGGCAGTGAGGCCTACCGGCTCAACGACGCCTACACCAACAACAGCGGCGACAACCGGAACGTCAGCACCAACGGATACTTCCTTTTCCGTCAACGTCTCGGAATTCCAGGCAGAACCCTTACCGCCATGGTCAACTACAACTTCTCCAACAACGAGCTTGACGGCATCAACGACAACGGAACAACCTCATACGAGGGCGGCTCTCCTCTGCAGACGAGGGTTCAGCAGAACTTCAACAATGTAGCACGCACCTCCGGTCTTAGCGGAGAGCTCACATATACCGAGCCTCTCGGAAATCACTTCTATGTCGAGGCCCACTATTCGGCTTCGTGGAATAAGTCGGTTTCTGAAAAGGAGACCTTCGACATGCTCAACGGCGGTGCCAAGGACTACAACTATTCCAACGAGATTATCAACGAGTACCTCAATCAGGAATTCGGCGTCAATGCGCTCTATCAGGACGAGAAGTTCCGTGCACAGGTCGGCGTTGCCGCCCTTCCGGTCAAGACCCACAACAGCACGACGCGCTACAGCGACGGCAGGTTCGAGCCTCAGACCTACGACAGTTTCAACTGGAACTTCGCTCCTCAGGCCATGATATTCTTCGAGCCTACGGACAAGTTCAACGGGCGTTTCTTCTACCGGGGCTCCTCTTCACAGCCGTCCACGTCCCAACTAATGCCTGTGCCGGACAACTCGGATCCGCTCAATGTCAGCTTCGGTAACCCCGAGCTGAAGCCATATTTCTCCCACTCGCTGCGAGGTGACATGCGCTACTCCAACAGGCAGAATTTCACGTCTTTCAACCTCAGGTTCAACGGCGGATATACCCAGAGCCCTATTGTGAACACAGTGTGGTACGGCACGAATGGCGGGCAATACACGATGCCGTTCAACGGACCGGCGAGCGCGAACGTGGGCATCAACATGTTCGGCAATTTCCCAATCGCCAAGAGCAACTTCTCTGTCAGTAACTCCCTTGGAGTCAACTGGCGGCGCAGCGCCTCATATGTCGGTACGGATGTCGACATGACGCTCTACGAGGAGGATGGATACTATTCCTTCATGGAGGACTTTATCGACAAGTTCATCTCTGACCCTGTGTGGTACAGTGCCCACATCACGGAGAATACTACCCAGACACTCAGCGCCAATGACCGTCTGCGTATTACATACCGTGGAACTTCTCTTGAGGCTTCGATCGGCGGAAGCACGAGGATGAACCGTTCATGGTACTCCATTGCCACAACCAGAGACCAGACCACGACGTGGAACAACCAGGTCTCCGCGAGACTCACATGGAACTGGGCGGCGACCGGCATAAGCGTGGAAGGTGACTACGACTACAACTGGTACAACGGCTACTCCAGCGAACAGCCTTCGCAGAGCGTGCTCAATATGGAAGTTTCCAAACTTCTGTTCAACAACAACATGACGATTGCCCTCCGGGCCTATGACATCCTTGGACAGTCCAAGAACCTCACCGTTACGGACAGTTCCAACTACCATAGCGAAGTCATCAACAATACGCTCGGACGCTACATAGTATGCTCGCTGACATGGCGGTTCGGAACTATGAGCAACAACCGTCCTGGCGGAAGACGCGGTGGTCCAGGTCCCGGTGGTCCAGGTCCCGGCGGTCCTCCACGGATGATGTAAAAAATTCTTATCTTTGTCCTTTGTGACGGAGGAGCTTTTCAAGGCGATTGCAGTTGGGGTCTGCGCGGCAGTGCCGGTTGGTCCGGTGTTGCTGATGCTCATCCAGAAAACCCTTTGCAGGGGTAAGACGGCTGGAATCCTGACAGGCCTCGGTTCGGCCGCAGCAGATACGGTTTTTGCTGCGGTCGCGCTGTTTACGACCTCGCTGATATCCTCTTTTGTGGAGCGGTACGAGCCTTGGATTATGCTCTTCGGGGGATTTTTTGTCGGCGCAGTTGGGCTGAATATGGTCCTGAGGGATTCCGGCGAAGTACCTGAAGCTTCTGTTCTGCAGTTGCCCGGAGACAGAAGGCGAACTGAACTGTACGGGGCTGGGTGCGCGATGCAGTCGGCGTTGTCGGCTCTTTCCAACCCTGGAGCCCTCGCGCTGATGATAGGTCTTGTGGCTGTCTTTGGGCTCGGCTCTCCGGAAGTCGGGACGCCTGTATGGCTTCTGGCAGCAGGGGTCTTCGTCGGGGAGTCTGTCTATTGGGCGCTTGTGGTCTGTCTGGTGTCGACGTTCGTAAGACCCGGAAAGAACATGCTCCGCCTTATTTGCAGGATTTCCGGTGCAGCTGTCTGCGCTTTTGCGCTGGCTCTCTTCGTACGTGGTTTGATTATAATGTTAAAATGATGAATATTAAAGAGTTTTTCAGCAACTGGATAGTCAAGAACCTGCTTCTTGCCTGTGTGCTAGTAGCTGTGGTGGTGGGGGCCGTTTCGGTGATTCTCTCCCTTGTCACTCTGCATGGGAAGGAAATCGAGGTTCCGGACTTCTCGGACATGACTGCTGCGCAGGCATCTTCCACAGCTTCCGCAGCCGGGCTTGAAGCCGTCGTCACGGACTCTGTCTATATCAGCAGGATGAAGCCGGGCGTGGTCTATCTTCAGAACCCGAAAGCCGGCTCGCACGTGAAGAAAGGCCGCAAGATACGCCTTACCACCAACACCATGATGCCGACTATGGTCACTATGCCTTCACTCGTCGGTGTCTCGCTTCGGCAGGCCAAGGCTGAGTTGCTCCGCAACTCTCTTACTCTCGGTAAGATATCATACGAGCCAGACATCGCCACCAACAATGTCCTCCGCCAGCGCAGGTTCGGCTACGACATAGCGCCGGGCACGCCTCTCGCCAGCGGCACTGCAATCGAGCTTGTGCTTGGCCTCGGGGAGGATAACATGACATATGTCCCGAAGATGGAGGGACTCTCCTACCTTGGGGCGATAGATGTCGCACAGGACAACTCCCTCAACATCAGTTGCGTCTTTGACCGCAGGAGAGTGAAGAACTATGCAGACTCTCTCGCCGCAGTCGTGGTCAGCCAGACTCCGGCTCCTGCGGAAGCGGTGCTCAAGGGGACCCTCATCAGCGTAAGGCTTGCAAAACAAAGTGAGTAATGTCGGAGGAACTTTTTGAACATTTCCGTCTTGAGGTGGACAAGGGCCAGACGCCGATGCGCATCGACCGCTACATGGCCACGCACCTTGAGGATACTTCCCGCAGCCGTGTCCAGCAGGCCCTCAAGGAAGGTTATGTCCACGTTGGCGACGAGATTGTCAAGTCCAACTTCGTGGTACGTCCAGGTGATGTAATCCGCTTCGTGATGCCGTATCGCAGGCGAGGTCTTGAGATTCTTCCTCAAGACATACCCCTCGATATAGTTTATGAGGACGAGGACGTGCTTGTGGTCAACAAGCCGGCCGGTATGGTGGTTCATCCTGGGCACGGACATTTCGACGGGACTCTTATCAACGCGCTTTCCCACCATCTCGGCATCAGCCAGGGTCCAGATGCGGAGGATGAGAGGATGGGCATTCTCGTGCATAGGATAGACAAGGACACAAGCGGGCTTCTGGCAGTGGCCAAGAACGACGAGTCCCAGCTCAAGCTTGCCAAGCAGTTCTTTGACCACAGCATCGATCGCCGCTATGTGGCAGTGGTCTGGGGAGACATCAAGGAGGACGAGGGGACTGTGGACGGCAACATAGGACGCGACCCCAACGACCGTCTCCGCTTCCGTGTCTATGACGATCCGGAGAAGGGCAAGAGGGCAGTCACCCACTACAAGGTCCTTGAACGCTTCGGCTTCGTGACTTTCGTAGAATGCAGGCTTGAGACGGGCAGGACCCACCAGATAAGGGTGCACATGTCCAGCATAGGACATCCTATCTTCAATGATGAGCGCTACGGCGGAAACGAAATCCGCAAAGGAACCATATACTCAAAATACAAGCAGTTCATCGCCAACTGTTTCGAACTTTGTCCTCGTCAGGCTCTGCATGCCAAGACTCTGGGCTTCACCCACCCGAGTACCGGAGAGTGGGTACAGTTTGATTCCGAAGTGCCTCAGGACATGACGGCGCTCCTCGATAAGTGGCGCCGCTACTGCACCCAAATGCCTGAAGAATGAACAGACAGTCTCTCTATCTGCTGATGCCGTGTACCTTGTCCGCCGTGCTGCTGAGTCTGCCGTGGCTTCTGCCTCATTGCGGAGCGTTCGCCCTTGTGGGCTTTGTGCCTCTGCTTATTGCGGATGCCGTCGCGACGCAGTGCCGGCTGAAACGTTTCTGGCTTTTGCACTACTTTACTTTCGTCCTGTGGAATGCCCTGACTACTTTCTGGGTCTGCAACGCGACTCTCGGCGGAGGGATCTTCGCCGTGCTTGCCAATGCCCTGCAGATGTCGGTCGTGTGGGGAATATTCCGATTCTCGAAGAAGTACTTCAAGGGACCGCTTCCTTACCTTTTCCTCGCCGCGATGTGGATTGCCTGGGAGAGGAGGTACTTCTCTGTGGACATCTCCTGGCCGTGGCTGACACTCGGAAATGCCTTCGCGCAGAGCACCGGCAGCATTCAGTGGTATGAATTCACCGGGACGCTCGGAGGTTCGCTCTGGATATGGGCGGTGAACCTCTCGTTTTTCGGGATGACTGCTGCATTGTCCGGCGGAGCCTGGCACAGGTGGAACAACGTGGCCCGTGCGGCTGCGCTGACCGGGGTGGTGCTTGTCACGGCAGGTCCTGTCATTCTCTCCAAAGCCATCTACAACGGCTACGAGGAGCGCTCCGAAGGCAGTCTCAAGGTGATGATTGCCCAGCCGAGTTTTGACCCTTACGAGAAACTTGAGCACGTGCCGCAGTCTGAACAGACGGCGACCCTTGTCTCCCTATTCGAGAAGGGCTTTGCGCAGCATCCCTCGGACAGTACGGGGTATCTGCTCATTGGACCGGAGACATTCACTTCCGATGTGGTACTCAATGATGTGTGGTCTTCGCCGACTGTACACAGCCTCTCCGTCATGCTCGATGCTCACAAGCGAAACGCTCTCCTTTTCGGAGCCGCTTCGCACGAGTTCCACAGCAGCGCAGCACCGCCTTCCCCTCTGGCGCGCAGGTCCGGCGATTACTGGGTGACGGCGCACAATGTCGCAATGTTGTTCGACGGTTCGAAGACCCCTCAGATATACCGCAAGAGTAAACTCGTAGTGGGGACGGAACTTACCCCGTATCCTAAGATTTTCGTGCCTCTGGACGAATGGCTTGCGCCGAAGTTCGGAATGTATTCCCTCATGGGACGCGACGAAGGACAGAAGGAAGTGACCCTGCTCAACTATGACGGCGTGCCTTTCGGAAGCGTGGTTTGCTATGAGTCGATTTACGGCGAGTACTGCACGGAGTATGTCAGGAAGGGAGCAAAGTTCCTCGCGGTCATCACCAATGATGCCTGGTGGGGCGACACTCCGGGATACAGGCAGCACCTCAGCTACTCCTGCCTCAGGGCAATCGAGACCAGAAGGGACATTGCGCGGTGTGCCAATACCGGCATATCCGGTTTTGTCAACCAGCGGGGAGAACTTGTGGACTCCTGTGCCTGGTGGGAGAAGACCGTGATGAGCGGCGAAGTGAATCTCAATTCCAGGCAGACTTTCTTCGTGCGCAACGGCGACATCACCGGGCGCGTGAGCACTCTTGTCTTCCTGCTTTTCGCTGCTCTTCTCGTGGTCAAGGCCATACTGTCAAGAATCTCGAAACGGTAGTACACCGTCATCTTCGGAATCATCGGTTTCATAGCTGCTGCTATGCTCCATCTTCTGCAATTGAAATTGCCTCGGAAATTCCTCATGAATAACTTCGGCAATCAATTTGAAAAAGGCTTCTACAGTCGCCAGTCGATGGGGGAGATGCCTTCCTGGCGGAGGATGCTGTTGGTCAGCGCGAAGTGTCCGCAGCCGAAGAACGCGCCTCTGGCGAGAGGCGACGGGTGCGCGGCCTCGAGGACGTGGTGTCGTGAAGTGTCTATCAGAGCCGCCTTGCTGCGTGCGTAGTTGCCCCAGAGGAGGAAGACCACCCCTGACCTTTTTTCGGAGATTGCTCGGATGACGGCATCCGTGAAAGTCTGCCAGCCGATGGCGGCGTGGGAAGTCGGCTCGCCAGCACGGACCGTGAGGACTGAGTTCAGAAGAAGTACTCCCTGTCGCGCCCACGGCGTGAGGTCTGTCCTTCCGGACATTCTGACTCCGAGTTCTGTCTCAATCTCCTTGAATATGTTTCTGAGGGAAGGAGGAGCCGCAATCCCTTCAGGTACGGAGAAAGACAGCCCCATCGCCTGCCCGCTGCCGTGATAAGGGTCCTGCCCGAGGATGACAACCTTTACCATGTCGAGAGGGCAGAGTGCAAACGCGTTGAAAATCAGCTTTCCGGGGGGATATATGACTTTGCCTTCGGCCTTTTCCCTGTGGAGTTGGCTGACGAGTTGGACGAAGTATGGCTTGTCGAATTCGTTCTGCAGGGCATAGCCCCAGGTCTTCTCAATCTGTACGGTCATTGCACAAAGTTATGAATTCTTTTCTACCTTTGGGGTTTATGAAAACAAAAGCTTTGTTTCCAGGGTCTTTCGACCCGTTCACGGCCGGCCATCTCAACATCCTGCACCGTGCCCTCACTATGTTCGATGAGGTTACGGTTGCTGTAGGTCTTAATCAAGACAAGTTTGGTTTCTTTAACAACGACCAGAAAATCAATATTATAGAGCAGAATATCAGAGATTTGGAGGAATGCGTGAAGGTCATCCAGTACGACGGTCTTACCGTAGACATATGCCGTGAACTCGGCATCCGACATATAGTGAGAGGCGTGCGAAACATGCTGGACTTCGAGAACGAGCGGTCCATCGCTGATGCCAACCGACGCCTCGCTCCGGAGATAGAGACCATCATAATCCCTACCGCCCAGGAATTTGCGCATATTTCTTCTTCCGCGGTGCGCGACATCATCCGTCACCACGGAGACACCTCTCTCTTTATGTCTGACGGTGTCAAGTTGCCGGAGGTGCTGAAATGAGACGTTTCCGCTTCCTGATTCTTGCTCTGCTTTTTGTCCCGCTGGCCGCAGGCGCGCAGCAGCCTTCCCGCCCGGACTCCATGTCCGTCGTGCAGGGTGCTACTTCTTCTGACTCTGCCAAGACGGTAGACTCCTGGTCGAATGTAGACCCGGACCGCTATGCGGGACTGGACAGCCTTCTGCGACAGTTTTACCTGGCCCTCGAACACGATGCTGTTGAGGTGAAGAATGCAGAGTTCGATGCGCTGATAGACTCCTGCCGAGATTCTCTTCTACGCCAACACGTCACGTTCAGGGTGTTCGACCACTACCGCTATTCCCGTATCATGGGCGAGGAGGCCGTGGCGATACATGTCTATGACGAGTGGATTGCCAGCGGGAAAGTCAAACTGCGCAACGAGATTGAGGAGATGGACGCGCAGTTGTTTTCTGACTTCAACCGAAACTCGTTACTCGGAATGCAGGCACCGAAAGTTGCCCTCCGGAAGCCTTGTGGCGGCAAGATGGCCGTGCCTGTTGACGGCAGGATTACGGTGATGTTCTTCTACGACACTTCATGTGCGAAATGCCGTCTCGAGGCTTCGGTCCTGCCGACGCTCCTGAAGGATGTGGATTTTCCGATGGATTTCGTGGCGGTATATGTAGGGGCTGACAAGTCGGAGTGGAGGGCGTTCCGCAAGAATTTCAGGATTGCGAACCGCAAGATAAAGCTGCGCCACCTGTGGGATCCTGAGATGGAATCGGACTATCAGCGCTTCTATGGCGTGATAGGGACTCCGAAAGTCTTCCTCGTCTGGAAGGACGGGGAGATTCTCGGGCGCAGACTTGAGGTGGATTCTCTGATGGAGATGATCAAATACGTGAAGATTTCAGAAAATGTCGAAGCGAAAAAAGAATAAGCATTCCCTTCGGGAGTTCAAGTCTGTTGACCCCTCATACCTTGACAGGCAGAGGCGCTCAATGAAGCGAATTTACCGCAAGTCGGTGCTGCTCAACGAGCACGAACTTGCGGCAATCAATGAATACTGCTCCCGATTCAAGGTTTCATCGAAGTCGGCGTTTTTCCGCGCCGCCATCATGGAGAAAGTCCTCGAATCGTTGGCCGAGAACCACCCGACCCTGTTTTAGACCCTGTTTTCAAAGCAGGGTCTAAAAGGGATTTTTGTTTCTACTGGAAGATGAAGTCTATGACGTCCTTTATGTTCAGGACGTAGTGGAACGTTATGCCCTTGACGTAGACCTCCTTGATGTCCTCGATGTCCTTGCGGTTGTCCTCGGAGATGACTATCGTGTGGACCCCGGCCCTCTTGGCGGCAAGGATTTTTTCCTTGATGCCTCCGACTGGCAGAACTCTTCCGCGCAGGGTCATTTCTCCGGTCATCGCGACGCCTGACTTTATGGCATCGCCCCTGAGGGCGGACACCATGGAGCTGACCATCGTTATGCCGGCGGAAGGCCCGTCCTTCGGGGTCGCTCCTTCAGGGACGTGTACATGGATATCTTTTGACGCGAACTCTTCCGGAGTCATCTTCGCCATTTCAGGATGAGCCTTGATGTACTGGTATGCGATGGTCGCAGATTCCTTCATTACGTCGCCGAGGTTGCCGGTCATCGTCATGACTCCCTTGCCTGCAGATACCGAACTCTCCACAAAGAGAATCTCTCCGCCCATCTGAGTCCATGCGAGTCCGGTGACGACTCCAGGGGCTTCGTTGCCTTTCTGCTTGTCGTGGAATGCGACCGGAAGCCCGAGATACTCCTTTAGGTGGCCCTTCTTGATGACGGCCGGATACGGCTCGTCGAGAGCTATTTTCTTGGCTGTTACGCGGGCAATCTTCGCTATCTGCTTCTCCAGTCCGCGCACTCCAGACTCGTGGGTGTACTGGCCGATAATCTCCGCGAGTGCGGCCTTGTCTATCTTGAGAGCACCCTTGCCGATTCCGTGCTCCTCAAGCTGCTTCGGCACAAGGAACTTGCGGGCAATCTCCATCTTCTCCTCCTCGAGGTATCCCGTCACGTTGATGAGTTCCATACGGTCAAGCAGCGCCGGCTGTATCGGTGAGATGCTGTTGGCCGTGGTGATAAAGAGCACGTTGCTGAGGTCGTAGTCGATGTCGAGGTAGTTGTCGTGGAAACTTGCGTTCTGCTCCGGGTCGAGAGCTTCAAGCAGCGCGGAAGAAGGGTCGCCCTTGAAGTCCGAACTGAGCTTGTCTATCTCGTCGAGGACAATTACCGGATTGGAGGTGCCCGCTCTCGCTATTCCGTTGAGGATACGTCCCGGAAGCGCGCCGACGTATGTCTTGCGGTGTCCGCGAATCTCCGCCTCGTCATGCATGCCACCCAGAGCTATCCTGACGTACTTTCTGCCGAGCGATTTAGCAATCGACTTGCCGAGTGAAGTCTTGCCGACTCCCGGAGGACCATAAAGGCATAAGATAGGAGACTTCATGTTTCCCTTCAACTTGAGGACTGCGAGGTATTCTATGATTCGGTCCTTCACGCTGTCGAGCCCGTAGTGGTCGTGGTCCAGAACCTTCTGTGCGTGAGAGAGGTCGAGGTTGTCCTTGCTCATCTCGCCCCACGGAAGCTGGAGCATGAACTCCAGATAGTTGTACTGAACGCTGTAGTCCGGGGACGACGGGTTGTACTTTTCGAGTTTCGCAAGCTCCTTGTTGAAGGTTTCCTCCACTTCCTTCGGCCACTTCTTGGTGGCGGCCTTTTCGCGGAAGCGGTCGAATTCCTCGGCATCGTCCATGCCGAGTTCCTCCTGAATGGTGCGGAGCTGGTTGTTCAGGTAGTATTCCCTCTGCTGCTGGTCAATCTCACTCTTGACCTTCTGATTGATTTCCTGCTTTATCTTCATCAACTCGATCTGCACGTCGAGGATGGAGAGCAACTTGAGACCGCGGACTTTCACGTCGTCGTATTCGAGGAGTTCGACCTTGGAGTCGAAATTCTCGACCTCGAGGGTGGTGGCCGTGAAGTTGACGAGGAACTTGAAGTCATCGATGGCCTTGACTGCCCCGATGGTCTCCCGGGTGCCCATATTCGATGAACGCAGGATCTGGACGGCCTTGTCCTTGAGAGTCTCGCCTATTGCCTTTATGTCAGTGCTGTGGTTGTCCTCCTTGAGGATGTCCTCGCGGTAGTGTACCTTGGCGGTGATATAAGGTTCGTATCCGAGCACGCTCTCGAGCTCTATCCTCTTGAATGCCTGAAGGATAGCTGTTATAGTGCCATCCGGCATCTCAAGCGTCTTGACTATCTTGCAGACAGCGCCGAAACGGAAGAGGTCCTCCTCCTGAGGTTCCTCTACCATCACGTCCTCCTGAGGAATCGCACCTATGAAGAACGACTCCTTCTCTGCGTCCTGGATGAGTTTGATGGACTTCTCGCGTCCAATCGTCACGGGGTAAATGGCGCCTGGGAAGAGCACTGCGTTGCGCAGGGCCAGAACCGGCAGGACTTCAGGCAATTCGGCGTCATTTATCTTCATCGCTCCTTCGCCTTGCATAACCGGGATGATGCTGACTTCAGCACCGTTCGGAAATGTAAATTCTTTATCTTGTCTCATAATTTGTCAAATTGTCAGTAAAGTGCCGTCTCCAAAACGGAACGCTAATATAGTCAATCTCTGTGCCACGGCAAAAATATTCAAATAGCCATGGTAAATTTTGGATAATGAAAAAAATAATCTATTTTTGCACTCCAAAAATATTGAATACTAAATATTAAGACAATGACTAAAGCAGAAATCGTCAACGAAGTTGCCAAATCCACCGGTATCGAAAAGGTTACCGTGCAGTCCGTAGTGGAGGCGACAATGGAAAGCATAAAGTCTTCCATAATCAAGGGTAATCCGGTGTATCTCCGCGGATTCGGAAGTTTCATCATCAAGCACCGTGCGCAGAAGGCTGCCCGCAATATCACCAAGCAGACCACCCTTACGATTCCTGCACACGATATTCCGGCATTCAAGCCGTCCAAGTCGTTCGTTTCAGCTGTAAAGACCAAATAATTCAATTAATAATGCCAAACGGAAAGAAGCATAAGAGACATAAGATGTCTACGCACAAGCGCAAGAAGCGTTTGCGTCTGAACAGACATAAGAAGAAGTAGTCGAGAAAAGCCTGACGGGGGATCCGGCGGGCTTTTTCTTTATTATATCAATCCACAATGGAAACCGCGAAAGTAGAAAAAGATCTGGTGGTCGATTCGTCGGCCTCTGAAGTTCGTATAGCGCTGATGGAGAACCATCGCCTGATTGAACTTGACAGGGAGTCGACCGTGGACCGCGGCTTTTCCGTCGGAGATGTCTATCTTGGCAGAGTCAAGAAGATACTGCCGGCGTTGAATGCCGCTTTCGTGGATATAGGTGACAGCAAGGAGGCTTTCGTCCATTACCTTGACCTCGGACTGTATTTTACCGCGTTCGATACCTTCGTGCGCGAGAGCAATCCGAACAAGGACCTCGGAAAACTTTATTCCGACATCAAAATCGGGCCTATCCTTGCCAAGGACGGTCGGATAGAGGACCAGCTCAAGCCTGGTCAGATGATTATCGCCCAGATTGTCAAGGAACCTATTTCCACAAAAGGCTCACGGCTGACGGCGGAGATTTCATTGGCAGGAAGAAACATTGTACTGCTCCCTTTTGCAGACAAGGTGAGCATTTCCCAGAAAATCTCTTCCCGTGAAGAGAAAAAGAGGCTGGAGACGCTTGTGCGCAATATCCTGCCTCACAACTATGGCGCAATCATCCGCACCGCCGCAGAAAACAAGAATGCGG
Source organism: uncultured Muribaculaceae bacterium (assembly GCA_964385795.1). Classification (GTDB taxonomy): domain Bacteria; phylum Bacteroidota; class Bacteroidia; order Bacteroidales; family UBA932; genus Cryptobacteroides. Next base: position 32,414 of record CAYLPY010000001.1, on the reverse strand, counting down.
CCGTGCTTGTTGCCGAGGTGCGCTCCCTCATAGAGAAGTGGGAGTCATCGTGGAAGAAGATAGCCGCTTCGAAGGGGGTGAAGCGTCTTTTTACCGAGACCGACCGCACAACGGCGACAATCAGGGACCTTTTCAACGGCTCTTTCAGCAATGTCTACGTCAACGACGAGAAAATTTACGAGGATGTCCGCCGCTATGTCTCGATGATTTCTCCGGAGCAGGAGAAAGTCGTCAAGCTCTATTCGGGCAAGGAGCCCATCTTCGACCATTTCGAGGTGACCAGGCAGATAAAGAGCTCTTTCGGGAAGATTGTCCCGATGAGACAGGGGACATATCTGGTCATCGAAACGACCGAAGCTCTCAATGTGATTGACGTCAACAGCGGTATCCGGGCCAAGTCCAACGACCATGAGGAGAATACCTTCGAGGTCAACAAGATTGCTGCAGAAGAAATCGCGAGGCAGCTGAGGCTCAGGGATATGGGTGGCATCGTAATCGTCGACTTCATCGACATGGACAAGCCTGAGCACCGCAACGAACTCTTCAAGTACATGCGGGATCTCATGGAGTCCGACAGGGCAAAGCACAATGTGCTGCCGCTCACCAAGTTCGGGCTTATGCAGATTACCCGACAGAGGATTCGCCCCGTAACACAAATCGACACCGCAGAGAAGTGTCCTCTCTGCCACGGCACCGGCAAGATCATGCCGACAGCGGTGATTGACGAGGAAATCGAGCGCAAGATTTCCGATCTGGCTGAAAAGGGTCAGAAGACATTTACAATCAAGTTGAGTCCTATTCTCGGCGCATACCTGAGCCGTGGGTTCAACTCGTTCGTGCGCAAGTGGAAAAGAAAGTACAAGTGCAAGCTGACACTCCATGAGATTACGGAGTACAGCATCCTGCAATATGAAATCTGCAATGAATAGAAAAAGGGGTTGACCGTCCGGTCAGCCCCTTTTCTTACGCGGTGCCGTCAGGCTCCGGTCTATTCGTATTCCCCTGCAGGGTGCTTCGGGTCGCGGACTGCAACATCCCAGACCTTGCAGCAGAGATCTTCTCCGTCAGGTCCTGACACGTAGAGTGTAACCACGTATCTGGCGTTGTCCTTTGCATATTCGTGTACAGGGTTCTGCTCTGTCGAGACCGTCCCGTCGCCGAAGTCCCATCTCCACGAGGTGATGTTGCCGTAGCTGCGGTCTCTGAATGCCACGAGACGGCTGTTGTCGATGACGACATGCGTCCAGTCGGCTTCCACAGGGGCTCTGAACTGCGGTTCGAGAGGCATCAGGGTGAAGAGCCTTTCCATCGAGGCGTTGCCGAACATCCTGTGGTGCTTGGAAAGGTTCCAGAAACCGTTGTTGCCCCTGCCGCCGTCGTAGTCTATGACTGCCCAGCACAGGCCGATCTTCTTGCTGTCATAGAGCTTTGATTCTGTGGAGAATTCAGGTCCGTCCGGGCTTGCGAAGTCGAACGGGGTGATATAGAACTCGAACTTGAGAGTTCCGCTCTCCCCGTGCTTGAAGTCGTAGGAGTAGGCGTAGTTGGCGTACGGGAGGTCCTTGAGCCACTGCTGCGTGCCCCAGACCATGGTCCACGATTTGCCGGGCGTCGGTGGGGTCATTATGTGATAGTTCTGTGCGTGGACGTTCTGAAGAGTGAAGAATGCGTCGAATCTCGAGAGAACCTCGTCGTTGAGGCGGAATTCGTCCACGTGCGGACCGCCGGAGAGGTCTCCGTCGACCACTATCTCGAAGGTGTCGTTGCGCAGCCCGAGCTGGTCGAAGTCCCAGTAGTCATCGTATGCCTCATAACAGAAGTAGAGCCTGTTCAGGCCTGCGACCCAGCCAACCTTGACCTTGATGTCGAGGGTGGACTTGTCGATGCCTTTGTGTTTGCCGCTGTCGTCCCACATCTCCTCCATCGGCACGGTATAGCTGTCGGGAACGATGTCCCAGTCGGAGAAGTCCCCGTCGATGCGCGGAATCTGGTTCTTCGGGAACTGGAAAACCTTGAAGCCAGGTTCGGTGATCTGCGCGTCCACGCTCCTTCCCGGGAGCATCTTCACGCCCTTGTATTCGTTTTGGGCTCCGAGCGGTGCCATCGAGCCGCACAGGACGGCTGCTGCAAATGCTATCTTAAGATTGTTGTGCATCATTATTCGTAATTGTAAAGCTGAACCTTGATGAATTCCGGATGCGGAGTGCCGAAGTTGAGGCCCTGGCCGGAAAATCCTTCGTTGACTGAAGGGATGATGTCGTAGCGCAGCTGAATCTGGTCGCCGTTGAGGATGCGGCCTTCAATCCACTTGCCGTTCTCGAAGCGGCCTTCTGCGACTCTTGCAAGTCCGATGACGCTGCTGCCTTCCTTCGGGAGGAAAGTGATTCGGATGTTCGAGCCGAGGAAGAGAAGTTCGTCGTTGCTGAGCTGGATGGCGATGGCGTAGCCTGAGTCGTCAGGGTTGTATGCTCCGCCGATGAGCTGAGGGGCTCCTCCGTTGCGGTGGCTCTCGCAGACGAGTTCGCAGACGATGCGGTAGTCGCCGAGGGTCAGTTCTTCCTTGACGTGGGTCGGGTTGCTGCCCTTGACCCAGGATGCTCTGATGCGGCCTTCCGCCTGAGCTCCGAGGATGATGTCGGAAGCCTCAGCCACTTTGTGGTAGAATTCGGTAAATGTCTTGTTGTCAGGGCTGAGCGCGTCTCTATCGAAGCCGAATGGCGAATAGCCGATGCCGCCCATCTCGCCGATTAGGAAGGCAGCGTTGCCGGCTCCGTTCTGACCAGCCCTGGACTCCGGAACGAAGACTGGGTTGCTGTTCTTTGAATACATGCGGAGGATGTTCGGGAAGTCAGCAAGGTAGATGTCCGGGCAGAGGATGTCGATGGCTGGTGCGGCGGCTCTCCAGATGTCGTGGTTCTGGGCCTGTGGACCGCCTGAAGGGTAGTTGCCCGGGCGTGTGTCTTCTGGCTGCACAATCCACGCGTTGACAAAGGTCGGAAGGTCGTAGACGGCCTTGCCTGCCGCGGACACGGTGTTGATGTAGGAAGCGTAGTTCCAGGCCATGAAAAGCTCGTCTGTGCGGTATCCCTTGCCGAAGACTTCCTCCCATGTGCCGGAAGTCTTGTAGTTGCTCTTTTTCCATGCAGAGAGAGTCTCCGGAAGGAGGTTGTCCTTGTGTGCCACGAGGTAGTCGATGAGAGCCTGAGGCACTGCGCTGTTGAAAGCCTCGTTGGCGGCAGGGCAGTAGTCGCGGCTGTAGCCGTGAAGTCCCACTTCATTCTCCATCTGTATCATGATGACAGTCTGCTGTGCAGAGTCAATATCCTTGACGTGCTTCATCATGGCGGCATATGCCTTGCCGTCAGCCTCGGCCGTGTTCTTCCCGAGGGTGCTGAGTATTGGGAGAGTCTTGCCGTCGATGGTCTGTGCCGACGGGAACCTTGCTGCATCCTTCTTTACCCATGTAGGGTGGTAGCTGCTGATGCCGTTCTTCCAGCTGCCGAACCACAGAAGCGCCAGCTTGAGGTCGTTGGCTCTGGCATCGGCGATGAGGTCGTCCACCACGGTGAAGTCGTATACGCCCTCCTTCGGCTCAAATTGTTCCCAACTCACGACTGCCAGGACAGTGTTGACTCCGGCGGCCTTGATGTCCTTCCAGAGCGGAGCCATGTATTCCCTGCTGGATGAGGATGAATTCATAAGTTCGCATGCGAGCGCGAGGTAAGGCTCTCCGTTGACGATGAGCTGAGTGACGTTGCCTCTCTTCTCAAGATGCGGGGCGGCAGCGTTTTCGGCTGCGTTCTGTTGCGTCGTAGTGCAGGCGGCGAGTCCTATGGCTGCCGCACAGATGATTGTGGTTATGTACTTTCGCATAAGTTGTGTGTGTTAGCGGTCTCAAATTTACGAAATATCTTCCGACAACTGTTGTGGATTCCAAAAATTTGCTATCTTTGTGTTGTAATTTAGAATAATTCAAATTTAAAGCAAGTATGAAAAAGAAGTTCAGATGTTTGGTTTGCGGTTATGTTTACGAGGGTGAGAATCCTCCCGCAGAGTGTCCACAGTGCCATGCAAAGTCGGATAAGTTCGTGGAAGTAAAGGGCGAAGGCCTTGAGTGGGCCTGCGAGCACAGGCTCGGAGACGGCAAGGTTGACGACGCTGAGATTATGGAGGGGCTTCACAACCACTTCAACGGAGAGTGCACGGAGGTGGGAATGTATCTCGCGATGAGTCGTCAGGCGGAGCGCGAGGGCTATCCGGAAATTGCCGAGGCGTTCAAGAGATACGCCTTCGAGGAGGCTGAGCATGCGTCTAAGTTCGCCGAGCTCCTCGGTGAGGTCGTATGGGATACGAAGACCAATGTGAAGAAGAGAGCTGAGGCCGAGGCCGGCGCCTGCGAAGGCAAGCTCGCAATCGCTACACGTGCGAAGAAGCTCGGATATGACGCCATCCACGACACCGTTCACGAGATGGCAAAGGACGAGGCTCGTCACGGAGCTGGTTTCCAGGGGCTCTACAAGCGTTTCTTCGAGGGTAAATAACCTCGCTCATCAGCACGGCTGCTTGGCGTAGCTGCTGACCGTCATTTGCTCTGGCTTAGCCGCTTGGACTTTGGCAGCTCTGCTGTTATATAAATGTATGCAATTTCAGGGATCGGTTTTCGAAAGCCGGTCCTTTTCTTTTTCGTTCCGAATCGCGGGAACGCCCGGTACATTCGCCCTCGCGGCGGCATCGCTGGGCTATTGACCATGCTGCTGAGGTAGGAGGTTGTGACGGGCGAATTGAAAAAATGCATATATTTGAACAAATATGCACATATTTATGCGTTTTGATTTGAAATTTGCGGCCTTGCTTCTCTCTTCCGCTCTTTTCTTCGGAATGAGCCTCACCTCCTCCGCTCAGGTTCCTTTCTATGCTTCTCCTCCGGAAAAAGGTCATATGTTTGTCTATCATTCGATGAAGTTCCGTCCTGCCGTCAACTATTTCGAGACTTTTACGACCGGGCAGTACGGGCTTGGTGCGAAGACAGCCGTCGGGCTTGAACTCTATACCTGTCCGTCTGGAGCCTATGCCGGCTATACTTTCCGCGCCGGGCTGTATGAAAACAACTACTTCAACGTCGGACTTCAGACGAGTCCTACCTTTGCGCTCAGAGATAACCACAAGTTCTCCTACATAACGTCCGGCCTCTATGTCCACGGAGCTTTCGATCCTGACGGACGCTTCTATTGGCTGTCGAACACCCTGTGGACTGTCCATGCTGACAAAATGGCGGATATAGAGCACTGGTTCTATTTCGGGGCCAAGTTTCCGCTCCAGAACGGCACTCTCCTCCATCCGATGATTGGCACGATACATTCTTGGAGATTCGACTCGGTGCCGGATATTGCCATCGGATGTTCTTGGGCGGTAGGTAATTACGAGTTTTTCCTATGGTCGAATAACTATACCCGGGACAACCTGCGACTTGTCTTCGGTATAGCTTTTGCGTATTGATGCGCGGTTTTAAAGAATTTAATTTATGATTTGGGGAATTATACTCCTTGTGATGGTGCTTTCATTCATCATCCAGAGCGTGCTTCAGAGCAGGTTTGCCAAGTATTCGAAAGTGCCTTCTCCTCACGGACTGACAGGCGCCGACATCGCCCGTCTCATGCTCCACCAGAACGGGATAACCAACGTGACCGTGCAGTCGGTTCCTGGCAGGCTGACGGATCATTTCAATCCGCAGGACATGACAATCAACCTCAGCGAGTCGGTCTACGGGAGCGCTTCCATAGCGGCATGCGCGGTCGCTGCTCACGAGACGGGACATGCCATCCAGCATGCTCGAGGGTACGCACCTCTGAGTCTTCGCACAGCGCTTGTCCCTGTCGTCACTTTTGCGAATAATACTGTACAGTGGGTCCTTCTCCTCGGTGTCCTGTTTGTCAATGTCTTTCCGGCTCTGCTGTGGATAGGTATTGCGCTTTTTGCGATGACGACCTTGTTCAGTATCGTCACCTTGCCGGTAGAGATTGATGCGAGCCGCAGGGCCGTTTGTTGGCTTGAGGGGGCAGGAGTGGTGGATGCAAATACCCGTCCGATGGTCGTGGATGCGCTCAAGTGGGCTGCGTATACCTACGTTATCGCCGCGATTGGCTCTCTTGCTACATTGTTCTATTATATAGGTCTGGCAAACGACCGCCGATAGGCTTTACGTCCGGCTTGCAGATGCCTGCCGGCGCCTGATGAGTATTTCACGTCCTGCGGTTACGGCGCTGTAAAAGAAGAGAGGGTATCCTGAAGTCATGCGACTTACATGGATGCCCTCCCTTTTTGTATTGTCGTTGTATGCTTCCGGCTATGCTTTGAGTTTTTTGCCGTGCGAGCGCCAGAGCGCGGTCATGTCCTCAAGGGTCTTACCCTTGGTCTCAGGCACAAGCTTCCATACGAAGAGGGCCGCGAGTAGACAGATTACGCAGTAAATTCCGTAAGTGAATGCCGGATTCCAGCTATAGAGCGGAACGAAGGTGGAGCTGACGATGAAGTTGGAAATCCATTGGAACGCTACTGCGATGGCTACCGCCGCTCCGCGGATGGTGTTCGGGAAGATTTCTGAGATAAGCACCCAACAGATTGGACCCCAGCTGAACATGAATGACGCTGAGTAGACCATGATGCTAATAACTCCGACCGCTCCGGAAAGGCCTGGAAGCGCAGCAGAGAGGGTCACTCCGAGTGCCCCGAGTGCCATTCCGAGCGAGCCTGCGATGAGAAGAGGCTTGCGTCCGAGCTTCTCTACGGTGAAGATGGCGATAAGGGTGAAGCTTATGTTGACGATGCCCATCAGGACGGTTTGCGTCATAGGGTTGCTCATGCCCATGGAATCGAAGATTCTCGGGGCGTAGTAAAGAACCGCGTTGATGCCTACGAATTGCTGGAATACGCTCAGCATGATGCCGACGAATATGACAAGCCAGCCGTATGCGAAGAGTTTCTCTTTCTTCTCGGTGACGGTGCTCTTGATTTCGGAAAGAATCTCTCTTGCCTTCGCTTCTCCGTTGACCTTGCTTAGCACTCTGAGCGCCTTGTCGTCCTGTCCGCTCATCGCAAGGTAGCGAGGAGTCTCCGGAACGAAGAGAATCAGAATGGAGAAGAGGGCCGCCGGGACACACTCGGAGCCGAACATGAGTCTCCATCCGGTGGTGACGATCCAGTTTCCGTCGGCCTGAAGCTCCGGTCCGTTGATGATGCTGTTGAGTCCGCCGGCGAGGGCTTCCATCTTAGGGGCGATGTGGTCGCCGAGAATCACCATGTTGACGAAGTACACGAGCAACTGTCCGAAGATAATCGCGAACTGGTTCCATGAGACGAGCGAGCCTCGCTTGTCGGACGGAGCGACCTCTGCGATGTACATAGGGCAGATGGCCGATGCCATGCCGACTCCGATGCCTCCGAGGACACGGTACAGGTTGAACGCGATGAGAAGGTTCAGCGAAGCTTCTCCCTTCGGGAAGAACAGAAACTCAGGGTAATACGAGCCTGCTGCGCTGAGGAAGAAGCAGATGCCCGCGAAGAAGAGGCTTTTCTTGCGTCCGAAGCGCCCGGCCATGAATCCGGAAAGCGCACTTCCGATGATGCAGCCAATCAGCGCGCTGGATGAGGTGAATCCATGGAGGAAACTGGTGTAGGAGAAGTCTTCCGCTCCCATGAAGAAGGCCTGGAGGCCTCTTTCGGCGCCGGATATGACGGCGGTGTCATATCCGAACAGAAGACCTCCGAGCACGGCCACGAGGACTATGCTGAAGAGGTAGGTCTTCGACCCTTTGGTGTTTGTAGTGGTGCTCATTGTTTAGTTATGTTCGTTGAGTTTGCTTTCGAGGGCGAGTTTCCACTTGCCGTACCCCTCCTCGAGCGCATCCTTCCAGCCGGCTTCAGCGGTGATGGTGTCGAGGCGGGTCAGACTTGCGAAACACTCCTCTGCGGAAGAGTAGATGCCTGCTCCGAGAGCAGCGCCTCTTGCTGCTCCGAGGGAGCCGTCCGTGTCGAAGAGTTCGATGCTCGAGTCGCAGAGTGTCGCAAGGGTGGAACGGAATATCGGACTGAGGAACATGTTCGCCTTGCCTGCACGGATGACGTTAGGATGTAGTCCGAGGTCCTTCATGATGTCGATTCCGTAGCGGAACGAGTAGGCTATGCCTTCCTGCACGGCCCTGAGAATCTGCGGCTTGCCATGTCTCACAAGGTCGAGGCCCATGAAGGCTGCGCCGGTGGTCCTGTTGCAGAGCACCCTCTCGGCGCCGTTGCCGAACGGCAGCACAACGAGGGAGTCGGAACCTGCCGGAGCGGTGGCTGCGCAGTCGTTCATCTCCGGGTAGGAGAGCTCCGGGGCTATGTTGCGGTGTGCCCAGGAGTTCATGATGCCGGTGCCGTTGATGCACAGGAGCACTCCAAGACGCGGCTCCGTGGACGGGGTTACGTGAAGGAAGGTGTTGACTCTGGATTCCGGGTCATACTTGGGAATGTCGGTGACTCCGTATACCACTCCGCTTGTGCCGCCTGTCGCGGCAATCTCGCCCGGATTGAGTACATTGAGGGAGAAGGCGTTGTTCGGCTGGTCTCCCGCGCGGTACGACACAGGGGTGCCTTCCGGGATGCCGAGGAGCCTCTGTGTCTCCGCGTTGGTGCGTGCCTGAACTCCGATGGACGGGACGACTGGGGCGAACTTGTCCTTATCGATGCCGTACCAGTCGGCAACGAAATCTGCCCTGGAGTTCTCCTTGAAGTCCCAGAGTATGCCTTCGGAGAGTCCTGATGCCGTGGTGGTCAGCTCTCCTGTGAGGAGATAGGCGATGTAGTCGCCCGGGAGGAGGAACTTGGCAATCTTGCCGTAGTTGTCCGGCTCGTTGGCCTTGACCCACGCGAGCTTGGAGGCCGTGAAGTTGCCTGGGGAATTGAGCAGGTGCGACATGCACTTCTCATATCCTATGCCTTCGAGCGCTGCGGCTCCGGTCTGAACTGCGCGTGAGTCGCACCAGATGATGGCGTCGCGCACCGGCTTTCCATGGGCGTCGAGCGACACGAGACCGTGCATCTGGTAGGAGATGCCTATTGAGGCTATTTTGCTGACGTCGTGTGATTTTGCAATCTCTTTGAGCCCTTGGCAAAAATAATCCCACCATGACTGGGGGGACTGTTCTGCCCATCCTTTATGAGGAGCGGAGATTGGGGCTTCGGACTTCGGGTTGGTTGCGGAGCATACGCACTTGCCGCTTTCAATATCAAGAAGGGCAACTTTTACAGATGAGGAACCTACATCGATACCAAGAGAAAACATTTTCTTTAATTTAATTTTAATTTGTCATTAGAATTAGTTTTCAAAATTATTATTTTTATTCTAAATTTGCAACCTCACTCCTGCTTTTCGGCAGGTTTGGGATTCAAGCAGGATTAGCACATCGGTAGTGCATTGGCTTCCCAAGCCAAGGAGGAGGGTTCGACTCCCTTATCCTGCTCTTCTTTCAACCGTCCTCCAATGAGCCAATACCGCGGACTCAATCGAAAATGGGCGATGGTGCAGACTGACCAACTCTGTCATAAAGTCTGGTGTCATACTGGTTGTCCTCGCCGTGGCGCTGTCTCCGTGCTTTTTCCCCGCTTGCGTGCGCGGCCCGGAGCGCCCCTGCCGATTCTTTGAAGATGGAATAAGGATTTGCATTTCAAGACTCTTTTGCCCAATTTTGCACATCGCAATTCAGGACTCTGCGTCCGAAGTTGCGGGGTTTGGCGACAAAAGATAGAAACATAGATATTTACGATGAAGAATTTTATCGAAGAACTCAGATGGAGAGGGATGATTCACGACATCATGCCGGGCACCGAGGAAGAACTGCTCAAAGGTCCGGCATCGGCATACGTCGGAATTGACCCCACAGGGGATTCTCTCCATATCGGACATCTTGTCAGCATAATGATTCTCAAGCACTTTCAGGCCTGCGGACATAAGCCGTTCGCCCTTGTGGGAGGTGCCACTGGAATGATTGGCGACCCTTCCATGAAGAGCGCGGAGCGCAACTTGCTCGACGAGGAGACACTCGCGCACAACGTCTCCTGCATCAAGGCGCAACTGTCCAAGTATCTGGACTTCGACTCGACGGCTCCGAACAAGGCGGAACTCGTCAACAACTACGACTGGATGAAGGACTACACTTTTATCAATTTCACTAGAGACATCGGCAAGCTCATCACTGTCAACTACATGATGAGCAAGGATTCTGTCAAGAAACGCCTCAGCCGTGATTCCTCCGAGGGGATGTCCTTCACGGAGTTTACCTACCAGCTCCTGCAGGGCTATGATTTCCTTTATCTTTATCAGCATAGGGGAGTGAAGTTCCAGCTCGGCGGTGCGGATCAGTGGGGCAATATCACCACTGGAGCGGAACTTATCAGACGCGTCTGCGGAGGAGAAGCGTTCGCTCTGACCTGCCCGCTCATCACCAAGGCTGACGGAGGCAAGTTCGGCAAGACCGAGAAGGGCAACATCTGGCTCGACCCGGAGAGGACTTCGCCATATCAGTTCTATCAGTTCTGGCTTAACGTCAGCGACGATGATGCCTGCCGATACATCAAGATTTTCACTCTTCTCGACAGACAGACCATCGAGGGGGCGATATCTGCGCACGCGGAGTGTCCGGAGCGGCGCACACTCCAGAAACTGCTCGCCAAGGAAGTGACCGTCATGGTGCACGGCGAGAAGGAGTACGAGATGGCCGTCAAGGCTTCGGAGATTCTCTTCGGCAAGGCCACGGCCGACGACCTCAGGAGTCTCGATGAGAGGACTTTCCTCGCTGTCTTCGACGGTGTCCCGACCTTTACGGTAGACCGCGCGAAACTTCCTCTCGGCATCCTCGACGCGCTCGCGGTGGAGACTTCCGTCTTCCCGTCTAAGGGCGAGGCCCGCAAGATGATACAGCAGAACGGGTTCAGTCTCAACAAGGAGAAAGTCACCGATCCCACGCGTCAGCTCACCGAGGATGACATCGTCGACGGCAAGTACATCCTTGTACAGAAAGGCAAGAAGGACTATTATCTCATAACGATCAATGGATAGGCCGGCAAGCAAGAGGCAACTTCAAGTTGCGAGGGAACTGCAGCGCGATCTGGCGGAGATTATCCGTGCCAGAGGCATGGCCGCGTTTGCGGGCTGCATGGTCACGGTGAGCGAGGTGAGGGTCAGCCCTGATCTCAGCATAGCCAAGGTCTACGTCAGCATCTTCCCGTCCGACAAGGCGGCGGAGGCTCTCAAGTCCCTTGAGGAGGATAAAAGGGCCATCCGGGGAGAACTCGGGCGCAAGGTCGCTTCCCAGTTGAGGATTGTCCCCGAAATAGAGTTTTTCCAGGATACCTCCCTCGACTACGCGGCGCGCATCGAAGAACTGCTCAAGAAGTAATTGGACGCGGGACTGTTCATAGCATTCCGCTACCTGTTCGCGAAGAAATCCCACAATGTCATCAACGTGATTTCTGCGATCAGCGCCGTCGGCATGGCCGTCGGTACAGCCGCGATAATCATAATAATGTCGGTCTACAACGGATTTGACCGCATCATTGAGAACAATCTCTCCGACATGACTCCGGATGTGCTGATCTCTCCGCGTGAGGGACTCCATTTCGTTCCGGAGGCCGGGATGCTCTCCTCTCTGAAGGGGTACCCCGGTGTTGAAAGCGTCTCCTGCGTGCTGGAGGACAATGTCTTCCTGACCTATGATGGTCGGCAGGGCGTGGCCAGGGCGAAAGGTGTTGACAACGTCTACGAGAGGACTTCTGCCCTGAGAGACTATGTGGTCACCGGCGACTTTGCCCTGCACAAGGGCGACCTCCCTCTTGCCGCGGTGGGGACCGGGCTGGCTTCCCGTCTCGGAATCAACCCGCGGTTTCTCGAGAGGATGACGCTCTTCTTCCCGGAGACCGGCGAAGAACTGCTCGGAGAGGTGAATTCTGTCCGGCTGTCGCCTTCCTGCCTTTTCAGCGTTAGCTCGAGCCTCGACGCCTCGTTGCTCGTGCTTCCGATAGAGACCATGCGGGAACTTCTCGGGGTGGAGAATGCCGTTTCGGGGATTGAACTGCGTTTTTCCGTGCCGCCGGGCGTACGCCACCTCCGTGAAATCCGCTCACTGGCAGGGGAAGGCTTCTCGGTCAGGGACAGATATATGCAGAACGACTCCATCTACAAGATGATGCGCTACGAGAAGCTTGCGATTTTCCTCATACTCTTCTTTGTGGTAGTCATCATCGCCTTCAACATCTTTGGTTCGCTGTCGATGCTGATGACCGAGAAGCGCCCGGACATAGCAGTCCTTGGAGCTATGGGGGCTTCCGACAGGCTGGTGCGCAGGATATTCCTCCTTGAGGGGTGGTTGATTTCGCTTCTCGGGATGGCCGCCGGCGTGCTTGCCGGTGTAGGTCTGACACTTCTGCAGCAGCATCTTGGCCTCCTGAAGATGCCCGGGGGCTTTTTCATACAGTCGTATCCGGTCGAGCTTCAGCTGCCTGACGTGCTTCTTGCTGCCGCCGGAGTTGCAGCGATAGGCCTTGTAGTGGCATCTGTCTCTTCGCGCAAAAGAGATTAATTGCTATATTTGCGAGTTTTAACTATGGAAGAGGACAAGAAACTATACCCTATGAAGTTCTGCTCCCTGCAGGACGAATATGTCTGGGGGAGCGAGGAGTTCGCTCTTGCGGACCTCGGCTACAGGGACTCTCTCGTCAGGGAGGGCTGGCTCGCCGGCAACACCGTCTCGGAAGTGATGGATACTTACCTCGACCGCGTCTGCGGCGAGAGGGTCTACGACTACTATGGGCGGCAGTTCCCTGTCTGCGTGAGGGTTATGCGCGTCCGCGGGAAGATGCCTTTGAGGGTGCATCCGGACGATGAGGTTGCCCGTCAGCGCTACGACCTTCTCGGGAAGGAGAAATTATGGTATGTGCTGCGCTGCGGCAAGGGCGCTTCCATAGCGGCGGGATTCAGGAAGGACAGCAATGCCTCCGAACTTCTTTCTGCCTGTGCAGACGGGACCGTTGAGGGGCTGCTCAATATCATTGCCCCATACAAAGGACAGTGTCTGGTGATACCTGCCGGCACTCCGCATGCCGCGTTCGGCGATGTGGACATACTCGAGGTAGGGGAGTCTTCACCTCTGGACTTCTGCCTCTCTTCCTGGGGAGCGGAACTGGGGGAGGACGAGTTCGACTCTTCTCTGGAGACTGCGGACGCGTTGGATTTCATCAACTACTCGGCTTTTGTATCTGCCTCTCCGTCCGGGAACGTGCTCGTGGACCTGCCGCAATTCCGTGTTGAGAAGATGCCGCTTCCGTCGCCTGTCAAGGTTCGTTGCGGTGAAGGCGACTCGTTCTCGCTGTATGTGTGCGTCGGAGGAGCTGCGGAGGTCAAGGTGCCCGATGACGATGTGATGCGAAAGTTTGCATCCGGTGAACTTCTGCTCGTGCCGGCGGAGTGCGACGAGTTCTCGATTGTCCCTGCGGAAAGCGGGACTGTTGTTCTGGAAATAAGTGTTAGCAGAGTGGAGAAGGACGGCTACATCGATCCTGCCGTTCCTGCTTCGCTTGAAAGATAGAACTTTATGAGTGTTGCCCATATTTTTCTTGCGGACGGCTTCGAGGATATCGAGGCCCTCGCGGTGAGCGATGTGCTGAGACGCGGCGGGGTGGAGACATCCCTCGTGAGCATCTCGGACAGCCTTGCCGTGCGTTCTTCCCACGGGGTGGAAGTCAAGGCTGACTGCCTTCTGTGTGACCTCCCTCTTCTTGAGGGCAACTGCTCAGGGCAGGCGATGGTGTTCCCCGGAGGCATGCCGGGGGCGAAGAATCTCGCCTCCTGCGGACCTCTTGTCGAGAGGATGAGAAGTCATTACGCCAATGGCGGAATACTTGCCGCGATATGCGCTTCTCCTGGACTTGTACTGAGTCAGATTGACTCTCTGGAGGGAGTTGAGTTTACCTGCTTCGAGGGTTTTCAGGACGCTCTTGTGGACAAGGGGGCACGCTATGAGAAGAAACCGGCCGTCATCTGCGGCAGGATTGTGACCGGCCGCAGCGCCGGTTATGCCGTGCCTTTCGGACTGGCGGTGCTGTCTGCCGTCGGCGGCGAGGCTGCGGTGGAGAAGGTCCGCTACGGAATGTATCTTGACTGACGGAAGATGGACGAGGTAAGGATTGATAAGTATCTCTGGGCGATACGTGCGTTCAAGACGAGGAGCGACGCCGCTGATGCGTGCGGAGGCAACAAGGTCCGTCTCAACGGCACGGTGGCGAAAGCCGCCAAGCCTGTCAAGGTAGGAGACCTCATTGAGGTGAGGAAGGCATCCGTGCTGTTTTCCTATAGGGTTCTCCGGCTTACGGAGTCCCGTATGGGCGCAGCGCTGGTGTCGGGCTTCGTCGAGGATCTGACTCCGGATAGCGAGAGGGAGAAACTGCATGCCCCGGTGGAGACTCTTGTCCTCAAGCGAGACAAAGGCACCGGTAGACCTACGAAGAAAGACCGCCGGCAGCTCGATGAACTGCTGGATTCTATAGATTATTGATGCTTAACTTAATTTATGTAACACATGTGTGGAATTGTTGGATATGTCGGAGGTAAGCAGGCTTACCCGATACTTGTAAAAGGACTCAAGAGACTGGAATACAGAGGGTATGACAGTGCAGGCGTGGCTCTCGTGACTGACGGCGGCGAACTTGCAGTCTACAAGACCAAGGGCCGCGTCCACGACTTGGAGATTGCGGCAGAAGGCAAGGACGTCAGCGGAACGGTCGGCATCGCGCACACCCGCTGGGCCACTCACGGCGAACCGAACGATGTCAATGCTCATCCGCATTGTTCCGAAAACCATAATCTTGCCCTTATCCACAACGGAATCATCGAGAACTACCTTGCCCTCAAGATTCAGCTCGAAAGGCTCGGCTACCATTTCCGGAGCCAGACCGACAGTGAGGTGCTCGTGCAACTCGTCCAATATATGATGGATTCCCATGGGCTCGGGCTTGAAGATGCCGTTCCGCTCGCGCTCAAGAACGTTGTAGGAGCATACGCCCTCGCGATTCTCGACAAGAACCATCCCGATCGCATAATCGCGGCAAAGAAGGGCAGCCCGCTCGTTATTGGTGTCGGTGAAGACGAGTTCTTCCTCGGCTCGGACGCATCCCCTATCATCGAATATACAGACAAGGTCGTCTACATCGGAGAGGAACAGGTGGCATACATGCACCGTGGCGAGAATCTCAGAATCACTGACTTGAATAAGGTCGAGCTGACTCCTGTGGTACGCAAACTGGAGATGAGCCTTTGCGAGATAGAGAAGGGCGGCTATCCGCACTTCATGCTTAAGGAGATTTTCGAGCAGCCGCGCACGCTCAAGGCTTCGATGACCGGGCGGCTCCATCCGGAACTCGGCACTGTCAGGCTCTCCGGCATCATCGACAACCGCGACAGGATACTTTCCGCCAAGCGCTTCGTCATCTGCGCCTGCGGTACTTCCTGGCATGCGGGACTCATTGGAAAATACATCATCGAGGAACTCACCCGCATCCCTGTTGATGTGGAGTATGCTTCAGAGTTCAGATACAGACGTCCGGTGCTTTCGTCCGATGATGTCGTGATTGCCATCTCGCAGTCCGGTGAGACTGCCGATACTCTGGCGGCCGTGCAACTTGCGAGGGAGTCTGGGGCATTCCTCTTCGGAATCTGCAACGTGGTCGGCTCTTCCATCGCAAGGGCCACCGACACAGGGTGCTACACCCATATAGGACCGGAGATTGGGGTAGCTTCCACCAAGGCGTTCACAGCGCAGGTGACAAACCTCTTCCTCATCGCGCTCAGCATAGCCGAGCAGCTCGGGACAATCAGCGACCAGGACCGCACCGCTCTTGTCAGCGAGCTTCAGATGATTCCGGACAAGATTGCTTCCATCCTCAAGCATGACGGGGAGATTGCTGACCTCGCGAAAATCTTCACCTACGCCCGCAACTTCCTCTACCTCGGACGCGGCTACAACTATCCTGTGGCACTCGAGGGTGCGCTCAAGCTCAAGGAAATTTCCTACATCCACGCCGAGGGGTACCCGGCCGCGGAGATGAAGCACGGGCCTATAGCATTGATAGATGAAGACATGCCTGTCGTTGTCGTGGCTCCGCGCCGCGGTAACTACGACAAGATTCTCAGCAATATCCAGGAGATTAAGGCCCGTAAGGGCAAGGTGCTCAGCATCGTGACGGAGGGCGACGTGGACGTGCGCAAACTGTCCGACTACTGTATAGAGATACCTGACACCAAAGAGTGCTTCGTTCCGCTGCTTACTGTTGTCCCGCTCCAGCTGTTCGCCTATCATATCGCGATAGCCAAGGGACGTGACGTGGACCAGCCGCGCAACCTCGCGAAGTCCGTGACCGTCGAATGATGATGGCGGAAAGACTGCGGCATATCGTCATGGCGCTGTTTCTCATCACCCTTTTTTTTGCTTCCTGCCGTAAGGAGGAAGCCCCATACGAGGGGGAGTACTCCAGCGTCGCGGTCTACTATGCTCTTGGGTTTAACAATTTGAGTAGCAGTCTTATAGGGAATTTTAACGACCTTGCAAAGAACTGGCTGCCTCCGGTCTCGTCGGACAAGGCGCTGCTTGCCTTCTGTCACAACACGGCAGAACCGTCCAACTACGTCAAGGATAATCCCCCGGTTCTTGTCCGGCTGTATAGCCGTAACGGAGCGGCTTGCGTGGACACTCTGAAGACTTATCCCGCGGATATGGTGAGTGTCAGCCCTTCGACACTCTCGGAGGTCCTTTCCGATGTCAGGGCGATGTTTCCGTCGCGGGGCTACGGGATGGTCTTCTCGTCCCATGCCACCGGATGGATACCTTCCGGCTACAGGGTCAATTCCGAGTCATCGGTGTGGTCGGTCGAGCCGCAGGGGGTCGTCGAACAGCCGGTCGGGGAGTACCCTCTCACCAAGTCGATAGGGGCACAATATTACCGTCTTCCAGATTCTTCCACTACCTATGCATACGAGATGGATGTGCGGGATTTCGTGGATGCAGTGCCGATGAAACTCGACTACGTGGTCCTGGATGCCTGCCTGCTCGGCGGCGTCGAGGTGGCCTGGGAATTCAGGAACGTATGCGACCGCATCGTCTTCTCGCCTACTGAGGTCCTTGCCCAAGGACTGATTTACTCCACGATGGCAGAACGGCTGCTGCGTGGCGGCACTGCCGACCTGCATGGCATCTGCCGTGATTATTACTCTTACTACCTCGCCCAAAGCGGCTCCATGCAGTCTGCCACGATAAGCCTCGTGGACTGCACTACGCTCGATGAATTGGCGGAGGTGCATGCCGGGATAGTGGAGAGTTGCCGCGCGGGTTTCGACTCCGTGGACCGTGGTTCTGTGCAGGCCTATTTCTATGACAGCAAGAGTTGGTACTACGACCTTAGGGACGCCGCAGCGCATGCCGGAGCAAACAATACTCAACTTGCCCTTCTGGATGATGTGCTCAACAAGGTAGTGCTCCTTCATTATGAGACACCGTCTTTCTTCAAGCTTTCCCTTGACCGCTGCTGCGGACTCAGCACCTATCTGCCGGACCCTTCGAGGACTCGTCTCAACGAGTACTATAGGAATCTCTCATGGAACAAGGCAGTCGGACTGCTGAAATAAATTTATTTTTCGTATCTTTGCGCGCATTTTAAAGCCTTTAGGCTTTGGTGCAATGGGGTCCGGCAGGTGTCGGATTGAGTAACACATTTAATATTTTTTAAAATGCAGCATTTTGAACTTAACGGCAAAGTCCGTGAGGCAGGCAACAGGGCCGTGCTCAAGGCTTACCGTCGTCAGGGACTCGTTCCTTGCAATCTCTATGGACTCGGACAGGAGAATATCCTTTTCACTGTTGAGTCAAAGGAACTCAAGGGCTTGACCGATACTCCGGCTTCCTACATCGTCGACCTTGTTCTCGACAACGGACAGAAGTATACAGCAGTTCTTCACGAAACCCAGTGGCATCCGGTTTCCGATGCGTGCCTCCATGTCGATTTCCTTCTCGTAAACGATACGAAGCCTATCTCCATCAGCGTTCCTCTCGAGATTACGGGGCACTCTGTAGGTGTACAGCAGGGTGGTAAGTTCTATCAGCCTACCCGTGCGATCCGCATCTGCGGCGTTCAGGGCAATCTTCCTGACAAGGTGACTGTAGATATCTCAGATCTCGGACTCGAGAAGAGGATCAAGGCAGGAGACCTCAAGGTTGAGGGCTGTACGGTCGTAAGCGACAAGGACACTATCATCTGCGGTGTCAAGACCACTCGCAACGTGACCGTTTCCGCCTAAATGAGATAGCCGTCGTGTCGGAAAAGACTTATCTTGTCGCAGGGCTCGGCAATATAGGCGTCGAGTACGCGAATACGCGACACAACGTTGGATTTATGGTATTGGATGTCTGGGCACAGGCGTCCAATATCGTTTTTTCGACCAGACGCTACGGCGATGTGGCGGTCCTCAAGGAAAAAGGGCGGGAGTTCTGTCTCCTCAAGCCTTCGACCTACATGAACCTGAGCGGCAATGCTCTGCGCTACTGGAAAAATGAGCTGAATGTCCCTCTGGAGAATATTATGGTCATCTGCGACGACCTCAATCTGCCTTTCGGGACAGTGCGGATGCGCAAGTCCGGAAGCGACGGGGGGCACAACGGGCTCAAGAATATTCAGGAACTTCTGGAGACCACGTCCTTCGCACGTACGCGGGTCGGTGTGGGGCATGATTTCTCGATAGGAGAGCAGGTGAATTATGTGCTGGGTACTTTCTCTGGAGAGCAGATGGAGGCTCTTTCCCTTCTTGAAAAGAAAATAATTTCCGGAGTGAAGACATGGGCATTTGTCGGGGCGGACAAGGCCATGATGCAGTTGAATGTCAAGCCTCTGAAGCCCGAGGAGGCTTCTTCTGGAGAAAATTAATAAAGTCCAATTTTTTTTAGGATTTGTTTTTTTTCTTTCATATCTTGCGCAGGGATAAGAGATTACTAATTGTGTAAACATCTAATATTTTGTAAAATGGAAAATCTTTTAAAGCAAATCAAGGAGAACGTTGACCTTTTCGTTTCCAACGCAGAAGCTCAGGTGGAGAAAGGCAACAAGGCAGCCGGCGCACGTGCTCGCAAGGCCGCTCTCGCACTTATGAAGGACCTCAAGGAGTTCCGCAAGGTTTCTGTCGAAGAAGCAAAGAAATAATTGCATTTTGATGCAACGATGCTGAAACCGCTTGCATCTTGTGTGTAGGTTTAGGTTTTAGTACACGTCTAAGAGTCTGCAGCCGCGAGGTTGCGGGCTCTTTGCATTTTTGGTCCTCCGGGACGAGCGGCATGTGGCTTTCCGCGTTTGAGATGGAATTCTGTGAAAATTCCTAAATTTGTGGAAATGTGTACCGAATACAGATGTCCGTGCTTTCTGCCGCAATATTCCTGTCTGTCTTCCGGATGGTGGTGATTCCAGTCCAGTTTAAGGACCGGAGTTTGGTGACCCCCGAAGAAGACCTGCGCGAAGTCGTCACCGCTTCGCAGGAGTATTTCAACGAACAATATGACGGCGCGGTCGACTTCATATTCGAAATGGCGTCTGTAGTGACGCTCTCCGAAAACGTCTCATACTATGGCTCGAACTATTCCGATCGTCGGGATGTACTGCTTCACCGCGCTGTGCGTGAGGCTTGCCGCAGCCTGTCGTCCGGTATCGACTTCTCCCGATACGACAACGATGCCGACGGTGTCGTGGACAATGTCTTCCTTATCACGGCCGGGATGAGCGAAAACGATGGGGCAGGAGCAGAGTGGATCTGGCCGCAGCATGCTTCCCTTTCCAATAACGGGGGGATGGAGCAGTTCGGTTCCGTGCTTGTCGACGGCTTTTCCGTCTGCACTGAATTCACCTCATCGGAGCAGTTCAGGTCCGGTATCGGGATTTTCTGCCATGAGTTCGGGCACGCGCTTGGTCTGGTGGACTTGTATGATACGGACGGCAACGGTAGCGGTGGCCTGTCGAGCGGGCTTTTCGGCACGGGGCTGATGGATAGCGGTTGCAAACGCGCTGACGGGAACGATCCTCCGTGCTTCAGCGCCGTCGACCTGGAGATGCTTTCGCTCGGGAAGTGCGGGACTCTTTCGAAGGGGCACTATAAGCTGACTCCGGTCGAAACGAGCCGCAGGTACCTGAAGGCGGCAACTGACCGAGAAGGCGAGTTCTTCCTTTTCGAGTGCCGCAGGGGCAAGGGACTTGTGGTCTACCATATTGACATGTCCTCCTCGGATGCCGGATATTCGGACTATTACAAGAAAAAACTCACTGCTGCCGAGCGCTGGGAGTACTCCCAGGTCAACTGCCGTCCGGACAGGCAGTGCGCTTATATTGTGGCGGACACCTCGTGCGGTCTCGATGGTATCTTCTTCCGCGATTGCAGCTTCGGCTCGGACACAAATCCGTCTTTCCGCTATTGGAGCGGGGCCACATCACGGCTGGCCCTTACCGGGATAAAGCTCGAAAGCGACGGAAGCGTGTCCTTCGATGTGGTCGAACCCATTGTCCTGACCACCACGACTGTTTTCCAGGATGCTGCCATCGTGGGATGGAGCGTTGCCGAGGAACTCGGCGACATCACTTCCTTCGATGTGTCCTGGACTGACGGTGTTTCCAAGCGCAGCATGACGCTCCCTTCCGGAGCCGTTTCCTGCACCGTCGAGGGCCTCTCGCCGCAGACTCTCTACCGCATCACCGTGAGGGCCAATTCCGCCGACGGCGGAGCTTTCTCTGCCAACACTACCGTTGCGACGAAAATCCGCCGGGATGACAGCTATCCTTATATTTATCTCAGCGGAAGCGAACGCACTCCGGACGGCAGGTTTGTCCCGGGGGCGCGGATTCCTCTCAGGGTGTTCAACCTGCCCCGGGTCCTTGATGTCCGCTGGTATTTCGACAATGAGAGGATAAGCGGCGACGCCGATGGCTTCTACACGATAACGAGGGCAGGTCAGCTTAAGGCTGAAGTCCTCCACGATGACGGCAGCAGGGAAGTGATAGTTAAAGAAATCTGCCTATGAGACGTGCTTTTCAGATGAGCCTTGCAGCCATGGCTTCTGCAGCTCTGCTTCTTTCGTCATGCACAAGCGACAGAATAAGGATGTCTTTCCTTCAGGGTGACGAGATTAAACTTCAGGTCGGACGCAAGGTTCAGTTCAAGTATGACGAGAAGACTTGCCAGATGGCGTTCAGCGATGAACTGAAGACCTTTCGAGCCCACACCGACAACATGTCCGACTACTACATAGTGACTCTGTCGCAGATTCCTGACAGCGAGGGGATGGCCCTCACTGCAGACATTACGTGGACCACCGACACCGATGTCTTGAGCAGAAAAAATCTCGCCCTCGAAGTCATTAAAATCGAAGGCGAGAAAGTATGGCTCTGGAGCGATGCCGCCCGGATAGGCTTCTGCATCGTCATCCTCGAATAGCTTCTTAGAATGAAAGAGCAATCTGGATGAAGTCGTCCGCATTGAGGGCAGCGCCTCCGATGAGGCCGCCGTCAATGTCTGGCTGAGCGAAGAGTTCCTTGGCGTTGGAAGGCTTGCATGAGCCGCCGTAGAGGATGGTGACATCGTCTGCACACTCCTTGCCGAACTTGTCTGCGAGGACCCTGCGGATGTGGGCGTGAATCTCTTCAGCCTGCTCAGCGGAAGCGGTCTTGCCTGTTCCGATGGCCCATACAGGCTCGTATGCCACGATGACGTGCTTGAGGTCTTCGGCTGTGAAGTTGTAGAGGACGTCCTTGATCTGCGCTGAGCATACATCGAAATGCTTGCCGGCTTCCCTTTCCTCGAGGTTCTCTCCGACGCAGAGGATGACTCCGAGCCCTGCTCCGAGAGCGAGCTTGACTTTCTCAACAAGCTTCTCGTCACTCTCTCCGTAGTATTGACGGCGCTCCGAGTGTCCGAGGATTGTCCACTGGCATCCTACAGCCTTGAGCATGTCGACAGAGACTTCTCCTGTGTATGCTCCCTTGGCGTGGTCAGCGCAGTTCTGAGCTGAAAGCTCCACTCTTGAGCCTGCGAGGTTCTTGCCGACTACGCACAGATGCGTGAACGGAGGAGCCACGATGAGCCCAACATTCTCAGGTACCTGAGCCGACTTCTCGGCAACTGCCTTCGCAAGTTCGATTCCCTCAGGCTTGATGGTGTTCATCTTCCAGTTGCCTGCGACAATTTTCTTTCTCATAATCAAATAATTATAGTTAACTAAAAGTTTTATTTCCCGAAGCGCGAATTTCGCTATTTTTATTGAGAACTGCAACAATGCGGACTAGTCATTGCCGGCTGCGGAGCGGACGTGGATGCCGTGCTTTTTTCCTTAACTTTGCACTCCGTACCCCGCCGCGCCTGAATGTGCGGGGACCGGGCTTTGGATTATGGACTTGAATGAACGTATACTGAGGGATTTCTCATACTACCTCAAGGTAGAGAGAGGGATGTCAGACAACACGGTGGCCGCCTACTGCTCTGACGTGCGGCTTTTCTTTATGGAGAGCGGATGCGACCTGCGCAACGCCGGTGAGCAGGATGTCGAATCCTACCTGCGCAGCAGAGCCGTTTCTATCTCTGCCCGTTCCCAGTCCCGACTGCTCAGTTCTCTGAAGTCGTTTTTTGACTGGGAGATACTCGAGGGCGACAGAAGCGCGAATCCATGCGACAACATCGATTCTCCAAAACTCGGCCGGCACCTGCCGGAAGTCCTCTCCGTCGAAGAAGTGGCGGCGATAATGGATTCCGTGGACCTCTCCACCCCGAAAGGAGTTAGGGACAGAGCTTTGTTCGAGGTCCTGTACGGTTGTGGTCTGCGTGTTTCGGAGGCGAAATCCCTGAGACTGTCACATGTCTATATGGATGAGAGGTTCCTGCGTATCGTCGGCAAGGGTGACAAAGAAAGACTTGTCCCGCTCGGCGACATCGCGGCCGACTGCCTTGCCTCCTACATCACGATGCGTCCCGCACCGAAGAGCTCTGAATATGAGGATGTCGTCTTTCTCAACCGATTTGGCTCGTCGCTTAGCCGGATATCCATCTTCAACCTCGTGAAGAGCCGGGCTCTGCAGGCGGGCGTGCGGAAAGAAATCTCTCCGCATACTTTCCGTCACTCTTTCGCTACGCATCTCATAGAGAACGGGGCGGACCTCAGGGTCGTGCAGGAGATGCTCGGACACGAGTCCATACTGACGACCGAGATATACACCCACGTAAGCTCAGCTGCCTGGCAGGCATCAATCCTCTCTCATCATCCGAGGCCGTAGCCGGTCGGAAGATTGAATACCGGTCAGTCTGCAGGCGCTATCAGACATCCTGCCAGTCGGGCGGCATTCTTTTCATTGAGGACTCCGGCTTTGCGCAGTTCTTCCACGTTCCATTTTTCCGGAGGATTGTTCTGCCGGAATACGACGATGCCGTGTGCCTGGGCCCATCCCGCAATGTAGGGATGTAGGCGAAGGCTGTCTTCAGGCAGTGTCCAGAGTGGGTAAGGTTCCGGTGCGGAGCACTCGATGAGGTCTTTGAGCCCGTTGAATTTATCCTCGTCGAAGTTGCGGATGTCCATCAGCTGCGCTATGCTTGAGTAGCCGTGAAGCCGTCTGCGGAACTCCACCATCCTCGAGGCAAAATATCCTCCTATCCCCGGCAATGAGTCGAAAGCTGCTGAATCTGCCTGGTTGATGTCGATGCGCGGGATGTCGATGAACGGTTCAAGTCGTCTGTAGACGGAGTCCGCGACCACGAACGAGCGTGCGAAGTCGGACTTCCGCCTGAAACGCCCGCCCTTCCTTCGGTAATTATCTATGGACATGGCCTGCTTTTCGCTGAAGCCGAGCCTCGTCAGGTCCTCGATGGAGACGGTGTTGGGATTGAAGCGTAAAGACTCGACCCTGCGTCTTCGGTTCCTGACAGCATCGACAACCTCCGAATGGACGGCGTTCCGTCTCACGGTGTCGTTCCGTACATGGCTTCCTGAACTGGCGGATTTGCTCGTCGCTCTGCCGCCCTGACGCAGACCATCATTGCCGGCAGGACTGACGTGCCTAGCGGCTTCATGCGGCGCGGATGCGGCGCTTCCTCCAACAGGGGATTCTCCGCTGAAGATGTAGACCGTATCCGGATGGTCCCTTGCCGC
The DNA here is from genome assembly GCA_964385795.1 of uncultured Muribaculaceae bacterium. Taxonomy (GTDB): domain Bacteria; phylum Bacteroidota; class Bacteroidia; order Bacteroidales; family UBA932; genus Cryptobacteroides. The sequence continues at coordinate 8,175 of CAYLPY010000001.1, read as the reverse complement.
CTCTATCGAGACAACAGCGCTATGATGGATGAAAACCGATGCCTGATAACCGATGATGAGAAATACCAGCGAGATGGCGCCTACCTTGAATGTCGCGGAGCTATTGCTCCATTTCTTTTTCGTCTCCTTCTCCACAATCCTTCTCCTCTCTGTATTTGTTTCTATGTTCCGTGCGTTTCGGCAATTCTTTGCCTGCCAGACAGATGACGATCTCCCCTTTTGCCTCGTTGTTCCTGAAGAACTCCGCGAGTTTAGCGAGGCTGCCCCTGTGGTGCTGCTCGTGTAGTTTGGAAATTTCCCTCGACACGCAGCATTGCCGCCCGCTGCCGAAGACGGCCGCGAACTGCTCCAGGGTCTCGGCGAGACGCCGTGGCGACTCGTAGAATATCATCGTCCGAGTTTCGCCCGAGAGCTCGTTCAGCCGCGTCTGTCTGCCTTTCTTTTGGGGCAGGAAGCCTTCGAAGCAGAAGCGGTCGCATGGCAGCCCGGATGAGACGAGGGCGGGGATGCAGGCTGTGGCTCCCGGCAGTGTCTGTACCTCGATGCCAGCTTCCGCGCAGGTGCGGGAAAGCAGAAAGCCCGGGTCTGAAATCCCCGGAGTGCCGGCGTCGCTGACGAGGACCACCGTCTCTCCGGAAACGAGAATCCTGTCCCGGAGCGCCTCCACCGTCTTGTGCTCGTTAAACTTGTGGAATGGCAGGAACTTTCCCTTGATGCCGAAATGCGATAGCAGAATCCCGCTTGTCCGAGTGTCTTCGGCAAGGATGAGGTCGGCCTCCCTCAGGACTCTGAGAGCTCTGGCGGTGATGTCCTCAAGGTTTCCGACCGGCGTCGGCACTATGTAGAGCATGCCTTTCTCCATAAAGAATTTTGCTATCTTTGCAGTCTCACAAAGCTACACAATGTTTTCTGAAAATCACAAAAAAACCGGTTGCATCGAGGTCGTCTGCGGTTCCATGTTCTCCGGCAAGACCGAGGAACTCATCCGCAGGCTGCGCCGTGCCAGGTTCGCCAACCAGAAGATAGCCATATTCAAGCCGTCCATCGACAAGCGATACTCCGAGGAGGAGGTCGTCTCGCACGATTTCCACAAGATAACCTCGATTCCTGTCAAGTCCGCTGCAGAGATGCTCTCCGTGCCGGAAGATGTGCAGGTGGTGGGGATTGATGAGGCGCAGTTCTTTGACGACAGCATTGTCGATGTCTGCCAGACCCTCGCCGACCGGGGAGTGAGAGTCATAGTCGCCGGCCTGGACACGGACTTCAAGGGAGTGCCATTCGGGCCTATTCCGATGCTGATGGCTGTCGCTGAAGACGTTCTCAAGGTACATGCAATCTGCGTCAAGTGTGGCAACCTTGCAAATCATTCGCATCGCCTCAGCAAGAGCCGGGACCTTGTCCTGCTCGGAGAGAAGGATGTCTATGAACCGCTTTGCCGCGAGTGCTTCAACCGCGCCATCGCAGAGGAAGAAGCATCCAGGTAGACCCTATGCACTCTCCTGGCATATTCGCCCGGAACTGCCGTGCCTGCCGCATCGACAAGCCGACCGCTTCGGCGTTCATCTCAGCCCATCACCGCATGGGAGACACGGGAAGCCGATACCAGTACGGTCTGTTCGTTTCCCGCAGCACGGGAGCTGCCGAGGCTCAGTATCCTGAAGGGACGCTCGTCGCAGTGGCGGAGTTTTCCAACGCCCGCAGGTGGACCAAGGGCGAGAGGAAAATAAGTTCTTATCAATGGATTCGATATGCTTCGCTTTCCGGTGTGCGCGTGGTAGGCGGGATGGGCAAGCTTCTGCAAGCATTCATTGACGATGTCTCACCGGATGACATCATGACCTATTCTGACTGTGCCTGCCAGAACGGCGGCGAGGCGTATCTGCGCCTTGGATTCGTGCAGGAGTGCACGGTGGACGGAAGCGGATGGAGGAACGTCAAATACCGTCTCAAACTTATTCCTTGGTGAGGATGGCATCCACCGCTTTGGCGACACTTTCGTAGCTGTAGCCCCTTGTGAGGGCATAGCGCAGCAGTTTCAGTTTTGCTGCGGGGTCATTCTGGAGGGACTTGCGACGGCTTTCGAGAAGTCTGAGCAACTTGGCGTCCGCCTTGTCGATATCCACTGTCTCGAGGGCTTCAGATACTGTCTGAGAATCGATTCCTTTCGCAAGAAGAAACCTTCTGATTTTGACAGGTCCCCATCCGTTTATGGCGGACTTTTCTCTGGCGTATGCCCCAGCATATCTCGAATCGTCCACGAACCCGTTCCTCTTCAGACCTTCGACGATTTCCGCGGCAGCAGCCTTGTCTCCTTCCAGTTTCAGCAGGGCCTTTTTGCGGATGTCCCCGCTGCAGTATTCCCTTCTCGCACAGGCAGCCTCAAGAGCGAGCTGCACTCTCTTTACATTGTCCGGAGTGTCCATTCGTGGTATGTGTCAGAAGTCGAATCCGATTGAGGCGTAGGCGCCGAAACCGTTGCCCCGGGACCATCTCATAAGCAATTTTATAGGTCCGCCGATGAAGTTGTAGGCAACCTCCATCCCGGCGGCGAGGTTGTCGATGAAGGCATCTGTGTCCTGTATGGTGAAAAGTTCACCGTAGTTCAGCGCATCGTTCATGAAGCCGCCCTTTGCGGAGATGAAGAGTTTCTTGTACGGATTGTAGCGGAGCGACAACGTCGCCGTGGCGAGGTGGTCGTATGTGAACAGGAGGCCGTTAGTCGCAAAGTATGGTGCCTGGTTCTCCAGATATCTGCCCTGGATGTCACCACCGACGGTGTTCTGGAACATCAGGATGTCTCTGTTGTCGTTGTTGACGATATGGCGGAGATGGATTTCCGGGATGATGGCGAAGTTCCTTCCCATAGGGACGACTCCCTTGTAGTCGAAGCCGACGCGGAGCACCGGAGCGAATTCGCCATTGCCCCAGTGGATGATGTCGTAGTCGCAGTCCATGGAGATGCTGAATCCCTTGCTCGGATAGTAGTAGTTGTCGAGGCTGTACCAGCGGCCTTTCGCGAAAGCTCCGAAGAAGTTGCCTTTTAGGGTGTATGTACCGGATTCCGCCAGCATGGCTCCAAAGACGGAATTGGTGTTGAGATTGTAGCCTGTGTTCTTTATCCCGATTTGCAGGTTCATCTTTGTCCAGTTTACGTCTGTAAGGTACAGAGCCTCCCTGTGCGCCCAGAATGAAGCGTCGTAGGTGGCGCTGCTGCCGCTCGTGCGGATGTCTCCTTTGCGATGGTATGCCGAGGCTTCAAGATTGACGGCAGGGAATCCCGGAGAACTGTAGCTGTAGTGGAGCTTGCCGGTGAAGTTTTGCCCGAGCTTGCTGGTGAGGGTGAGGTGCGAACCGGTCAGCTGGTTGGTATTGATTCCTATGTTGACCAGTATCGAAGCCCACTCCTCCGTGTCCATCCTCGCGCCGATGCCGATGCTGTTGGTGGGGGAGGTGACGCAGTGGAAAACCAGCGCATATGGGGCTTCGGTCCCATAGAGGGAGTAGGTGAGGTTGGAGAAGGCGCCGGTGGCCTGAAGCTTGTACATGGCATCGTCAAGAATTGCCTTGTCTACCATGTCGCCATCCTTCAGCCCCGTGATACGAGCGAGCAGGACTGCTTCGTCCTTGCTCACACCGCGATATTCCACCGAGGCTATCTGGACACCAGTCACCGCAATGTTGACTGCCTTCCGCAGATTCGGGCTCTTCAGTTTGCTGCGGCCTACTCTGGACTTGAGTTTGATGAGTTCTTTCTCTTTGGCCTGCGCGGCTGCGTAGCCTCTGGTAATCATTGTGTCAACGGCTTCGTCGTTGAAACTCAGCATCCCGAACTCCGGGATATGCGGCTTGATGAGCACGTCCGGGATACCGACGTTCTTGTCAAAGGCATCCTGTCCAAGCATGCTGATGTACTGCGAGATGATGTTGCCTATGTTGTTGATCTGGCTGAAGTCTGGATTGGCATCGGAGAGGTCTATCCCGATGATGTAGTCCGCTCCCATCGCCTTGGCAAGGTCGACCGGGAAGTTGTTTCGGCTGCCTCCGTCGGAGAGAATCATGCCGTTGGTGCGGACCGGAGCGAAAAGCCCCGGAATGGACATCGTGGACCTCATGGCTGTCTTGAGTTCGCCTGCGCCCCAGTTCTTTGCTTTCTTGGATACCATCTCGGAGGCTACGCATACGAATGGTACCGGGAATGTGCTGAACGAGGTGCTGTCGTGATAGCCTACAGTGAGGCTTGAGATAAGGCTGCCGATATTGAGTCCGTAGGCGTAGCCGGATGGAAGCGAGCTGATCAGGGGCTGGATGCCGCCAGTGTTCAGGTCATTGTCTCCATCCCGGCCGGTGCTGCCTTTCTCCTCGAAGACATCGGTGGCGGTGTGGAACGGAATCGTAGCGACGTAACGCGCGTTGTACATCTTTGTCTCGTATGGGACGTACTTGGCCGGGATGGCATCCGTGAGAATCCTGTTCCAGTCCTGAGTGCTGAACAGTTCCTTGAAGTCTTCGCTCCGGTAGCCGATGGCGTACAGGCCTCCGAGAAGTCCTCCGATGCTGGTGCCAGTCACCATGTCGACGGGAATCCCGAGCTCCTCGATGAACTTGATTGCACCGACTTCCGCTGCACCCTTCGCCCCGCCTCCGGAGAGGACCAGAGCCACCGTTGGGCGCTGCTCCCTCGCCCTGATCAGGGCCATCCTCTTGCGCATGAGTGTGATGAACTCAGCGTCACCCACTGGGTCAGCGCTGCCTACTGAAAGTCCGTTGGGATACTCCTGGCTACTTGCATCGAATGCCGGAAATAGCAGAATCAGCGCTGCTGCGAGTGCTGCCCTGCAAGCAGTCCGCACGCGGCAAGAATGTCTTCTCCCCTTGAGGAACGAATCGTGCATATAATCCCGTTGTTGTTAAGTCTGTCTCTGAATTCTTCCATCTTCCGCTCCGAGGAAGTCTCGTAGGGGAAATCCGGAATTTTGTGGAAGCGAATCAGGTTCACCCTGCACTCGAGTCCCTTGAGAAGCCGTATGAGCGCGTCTGCGTGACGTTTGTCGTCGTTGAAGCCGGCGAACATCGTGTACTCGAAGCTGACTCTCCGCTGTCCGCTGAAATCGTATTCTTTGAGTAGCGACACCACGTCCCTTATCGGCCAGAGTCTCTCGACAGGCATCATCTCCAGGCGCTCTTCCGGGAATGGGTTGTGCAGGCTTATCGCGATGTGGCAGCGCTGGCCGTCGAGGTATCGCTTCAGCTCCGGAATTACTCCCACGCTGCTGACGGTGATGCGCTTCGGACTCCATGCGAAGCCCCACGGCGCCGTCAGTATCTCGATTGCGCGGCTGACGGCGGAGTAGTTGTCCATCGGCTCGCCCATCCCCATGAAGACTGTGTTGGTGAGAGTTTCCGGCTCGTCCACTCCGAGGAACTGGTTGATGATGTCGGCCGCGCCGAGGTTGCCGTGGAACCCCTGGCGTCCCGTCATGCAGAACTTGCATCCCATCTTGCAGCCGGCCTGCGAACTGACGCAGAGCGTCCTGCGGTCGGCGTCGGGGATGACTACCGATTCGATTGCAGAATCCTCGAAGGCTTCTCCGCGCGGGCAGTGCACAGGGAAGATGTACTTCTTGGTGCCGTCCGACGACTCCGCCCGGCCTGCCGGGGGGACTGCCCCGAAATCGTATACCTCTGACAGTCTCCGGAGCGACTCCTTCGAAATGTTGCTCATCCTCTCCGGGGAGGTAATCCTTTTTTGGTAAAACCATTCCGTGAGCTGCTTGCCCACGAACGGCCTGAGGCCGCAGCCTGTCGCCGCTTCCTTGAGCTCCTCCAGAGTCTTTCCGAGCAATTTTTCTTTTTCTGCCATAGTGGTTGTTCCGGGGGCAAAATTAAGAAAAATATATATCTTTGTGGATGTGAAAAACTTTAAAAATTCAAAGACAACATTATGGCAAAAGAATCTGAAGTACAGGGGCAGGACGTTAATGCTGCCAAGCTTAAAGCGCTCCAAGCGACTATCGACAAGATAGAAAAAGACTACGGCAAGGGTACCATCATGACCCTTGGCGACCAGCCGAAGTGGGATGTCCAGGTGATTCCTACCGGGTCCATCGCACTCGACCATGCGCTCGGGATAGGCGGCTATCCGAGGGGAAGGATTGTGGAGATATATGGTCCGGAATCCAGCGGTAAGACGACACTCGCCATACATGCCATAGCCCAGGCCCAGAAAGCAGGCGGAATCGCTGCGATGATTGATGCCGAGCACGCTTTTGACCGCAGTTACGCGCAGGCTCTCGGCGTGAATCTCGAGACCTTGCTGATTTCTCAGCCGGACAACGGGGAGCAGGCGCTCGAGATAGCCGACAACCTCATCCGCAGCGGAGCCATCGATATCATTGTAATAGACTCCGTCGCGGCACTTACTCCTAAGGCGGAGATTGAAGGGGAGATGGGTGACAATAAGGTCGGCCTTCAGGCGAGACTCATGAGCCAGGCTCTCCGCAAGCTCACTGCAAACATCAGCAAGACGAATACCTGCTGTATCTTCATCAACCAGCTCCGCGAGAAGATTGGAGTCCTTTTCGGCAATCCGGAGACTACCACGGGCGGCAATGCGCTCAAGTTCTACGCATCAGTACGCATAGACGTGCGCCGCACCACCCAGCTCAAGGACGGAGATGAGGCTCTCGGCAACCGCACGAAGGTCAAGGTGGTCAAGAACAAGATGGCGCCTCCTTTCAAAAAGGCAGAGTTCGACATCGTCTACGGCGAGGGCATTTCCCACGTTGCGGAGGTGGTGGACCTCGCGGTAAGCTTTGACATCATCCACAAGAGCGGCAGCTGGTTCAGCTATAAAGACGACAAACTTGCGCAGGGCGTAGCGGCCGTGAAGCAGCTCCTCAAGGATAATGTAGAGCTCTGCGAGGAGATTGAGGCGAAGGTGAGGGAGTGTCTTGACAACGTGAAGGACTAGGACGATATGGGCAAGGTGATTCTTACAGGTGACCGTCCTACCGGACGCCTGCATATCGGCCATTATGTGGGTTCCCTGCGCCGTAGGGTGGAACTGCAGAATAGCGGGCTCTATGACAAGGTGTTTGTGATGATTGCCGATGCGCAGGCCCTCACGGACAATGCAGACAACCCCGAGAAGGTGCGTCAGAACATTCTGGAGGTGGCGCTTGACTATATGTCTGCCGGGCTCGATCCGGCGAAGTCGACGCTCTTCATCCAGTCGCAGGTGAGCGAACTGACTGAGTTGACTTTCTTCTATATGAATCTCGTGACCGTGCAGCGGCTTCAGCGCAACCCTACGGTCAAGCAGGAGATTGCGCTGAGAGGATTCTCTGACCACGCTGACGGCTCCGACAATAAGGCCGGCACTCCGGTCGGCTTCTTCTGCTACCCTATTAGTCAGGCTGCCGACATTACGGCTTTCAAGGCCACCACGGTGCCGGCCGGCGATGATCAGGAGCCGATGGTTGAGCAGACGCGCGAGATAGTGCGCAAATTCAATTCCACATATGCGCCCGTGCTTGTCGAGCCTGAGATTCTGCTTCCGGAGGCCAGTGCCTGCAGGCGACTCCCCGGCACTGACGGAAAGGCGAAGATGAGCAAGTCCCTCGGCAACTGCATCTACCTCTCGGACTCTGCGGAGACTGTTTGGGCGAAAGTGAAGGGTATGTACACTGACCCCGGGCATCTTCAGGTTAGCGATCCTGGCAAGGTAGAGGGCAATACGGTGTTCACCTATCTTGACGCTTTCTGCCGTCCGGAGCACTTTGCGAAATTCGGCGACTGTTTCCACGGGAAGAAGCAGAGTTTTGACTTTGCGTCTCTCGATGAGGTGAAGGAGCAGTATAAGTCGGGAGGTCTCGGCGACATGATGCTGAAGAATTTCCTCAATGCCGTCATCAACGACACCCTTGAGCCTATCAGACTTCGCCGTGCTGAACTTGAGAACGACATCCCCTATGTATATGAGGTCCTCCGCAAGGGTTCGGAGGAGGCTCGTGCGGCCGCCGCGCAGACTCTCTCGGAGGTGAAGCGTGCGATGCGCATCGATTATTTCGATTCCGACGTGCTCACTGCTCTCACCAAGGAGCAGTCGGAGAAGTACAGGTCCGCGTATTAGGGGGGCGCATTGTGTTCTGAAAAGATTTAAAAAAAGTTTCAGAA